>CAWDDI010000020.1:0-34636 GCA_963800985.1 uncultured Alphaproteobacteria bacterium
ACAAACGCGATGTTTACACCCCCTGTTGAACCTTGTTCACTACTCTCGATGCTTCAAGCATGTGCCCCTCTCGCTACCTCAGGGCCTTCGAGGCCGCCAGGCCGGACGGGGTCCTTCCGGGGGGCGGCTGCCGCCGAGCTGAACCTGACGCCGAGCGCGGTCAGCCACGCGGTCCGCAAGCTGGAGCAGGTTCTTGGGCAGCCCTCGCTGTTCGACGGGACACCCGCAAGGTGCGTCTGAGTTACGAGGGCGAAGCGCTGATGCGCCACGTCAGCCGGGCGTTCGACGAGTGCGGCGCGGAATGGAGGTGGTTCGACCCGAGGACCGGGGCTCTTGCGGCTGCACCGTGCCCCGAGCTTCGCGGCGCAATGGCTGACGCCCCGGCTCGCCGGGTTCCTCAAGGGTCATCCCGGCGTGGAGGTCCGGCTCCCCGCCGGAACCGATTACACCCGGTTCACCGCCGACCAGTACGACGCCGAATCGTGTACGGTCCTCCCCGTGCTGAGGGCTGGCCGTCGTGCCCCTCGGCGAAGAGACGGTGACGCCATGTGCGCGCCCGAGCTCGCGGCGGATCGCGGCACCGTCGGACCTATGCGACAATGTGCTGATCCAGAGCGACAGCAAGCAGGTCCAGTGGGCCGACTGGTTCGCCGCCAACGGTCTCGTAGCCCCTCCCCCGAACGGCAGCCGGTTCGACCGGAGCTTCCTCGCCATCGCCGCCGCCGTCGCGGGACTCGGCGTTGCCCTGGAATCGACCGCCTCGCGGAGCGCGAACTCGCCTCCGGCCGACTCGTCATGCCGTTGGAGCGGGAAGGCGACCGCGATCCGGTATGTCGGGCACGACCTGGTCTTCCCGCGCTACGTCCGGCAGCGCCATCCCCTCAGGGCCTTCGCGACGTGGCTTCCTAGCGGAACCCCTGGGCTCAAGGTGCGGATTCCCGCTCGGCGCGAATCTGAGCTGGGCACTCCGTGCGGCATACCCATCATCCGGATGACCTTTGAATCCTCCCCCGTCTGTGGCGGGAACGTAGCCTTAGCGAGCAGCGATATTAGATGACCATTCTGCCGCTGATGTAAATGACAGCTATGGGCACAGAGCAGCCTTGGGCCTCCTGATCCGCCTGCGCTTTGCATGTTCAAAAGTGGGAATGCTGTCCTCCACGGCGATCGCCAGCTCCTGACCTCCCAACGAATCGTCAGGCTGCCGTGGTGCGCTTCGTGATGTGCGCCCGATACGCCGCCGCTGACTTCATCGGGATCGTACCAGCTTCGGTCAGCTGCACGATCTCGGATTTGGCTCGCCTGGCCGCTTGCGGATTGTAGGCGGACTTCAAGGAAACGCGAACCCGGCTCGCGATATGCCTGCGATGGGCACCCGCCTGCTGCGGAGTCAGCGTCCTTTGGGCGATAAGATGATCCAATTGATCATACGCCCGCTTGGCTTCAGCCGGCGTGTAGCCTCTTTCCCCTCAAACATGGAAGGACCTTTCAGTTAGGAAAGCGCCCCATTTAGGTACTGCGGCCTAAAAGACGTCGAGATCAGATGCTTTCGATCCTCGACCCCCATGGTTGTTCATGTCGCGAGCGGAAATGAACCGCTCCGCCGTATATGGCTGCCTCCATCCTGGAACTGGCGAGTGACTGGCAGTGCTACGCTCCGGCCCCTTCAGCAGACGTCGCGATTGCTCATGCCGGTCACGGTGCTGCGCGAGATTCAGCATACTGATGTCCTGGAGCCCTACCCGAACGTCCTATCCTACTGGGGGGCTGTGACGGCCGTCCGGCGTGGCTTAGATGTCTGGCCGTACAAGAAACGCCTGAAGCTGTAGGGGCAGGTTCACGCTCGGGCTGCAATCGGATCAATGAACGCGACTGATGTCGGCGTTTCCGCGTGGCGCCCATCGACCGCTGTCGAAATTTTCACCGGACGCGGTCGGCCGGCGGCTTACTCCATCGTCCTTGGGACAAACGCCAGCCCAGGAGACGGCAAATGACGCAAGACCGGATGAAGTCGCAATCCGCGCCCTGCTGGAGGCTCAGGCGCAGGCCATCCGGAGCAAGGAGGTCGACGGACGTGTCACCGTATGGACCGGACCTGGTCCGGTATGACTTGGCGCCCCCGCTGGCTACAACGGGCGCAGAAGCGTTGGACCGCCATAATCTGATCGCCTGGTTCGACACCTGGCGTGGCCCGATCCACTACGACCTCAAAGACCTCTCGATCACGGCCTCCGGCGACATCGCCTTCGTGTACGGCTTTGTCCGGATCGGCGGGACCAAACAGGACGGCCAGACGAGCGATGTCTGGGCCCGCCAGACCCTTTGTCTGCGCAAGCTCGGCGGCGCCTGGAAGATCGTCCACGAGCACACCTCGACCCCCTTTTACATGGACGGCAGCTATCGGGCCGCTGTCGACCTCAAACCCTGAGTGCGAGTGAGGAGGACCTCATGACCCGCCGAGCGACTTTCACTTTCCCGAACGAAACCGAGGCCTACCGCGCCACCCGTGATCGACCGCTTGCTCAGGAGATCGGGCTGCGCCGAACGGTGGAGACGGTGGACGGTCACGGTGCAGCCTTCAGGTGATGCTTGTTCCGACTTCCTCTGCTCGTTCGCTGGGGTGTGGAACCTGACGAAACGGTATGCTTTGATCTTGCTCTCACCTGAGGAGCGGGTCATGGCCAAGAACAAATTCAAGGTGCCGAAGAAAGTCGGCGGTGTGAAAGTGCCCAAAAGTCTGCGCAAGTCCGGCATGGTCCATCTGTTCCTGAACAACGACCTCGGGCGTTCGATCCTGGCAGACGTGATCGTGGCCGCAGCTGCAGCTGCGGCCGCCGCTATGGCGAAGCACCGTCCCAGCGGCTCGCAAATCGCGCACGCAGGGGAGATCTCCCTCGACTCGAGCCAGAGGGCAGCTTCGGGCAGCGCGGATGCGGTCCACGCGGCAGCGGGAACTCTCGGCAACGTGGTGACGGAAGCGGTCCGCTACATTTTTCCTTCTGGCGGTAAGGTGAAGAAGCTGAAGAAACAGAAGCAACGCGAAAGTGATTACGCGGGCCGAAAGATCGTTCGTAAGAAGCGAGCTCCCGAGAAGCACCAGCACCACTGACGCATTAGCCCATGCACACTGCGTGGGTCCCTTTCGGAAACCTCAAACAATAACGGGCGCCGATTGGACACCCTGTGCGTTGCTGACTAACTATTCAGCACCTCTCGCTTTTGAGCAACCCTGATCCGCTCGCGCTCGGCCAACGGCACCTCTCGCCTAGGGGCCAACGCGACTTCAGGCGGGCCGACCGCGACGCCCTCGCCCTCGGGGTCGATGGCCTCGGCGACGCCGCGCTCAATCAACCGCTCGGCCAGGGCAGGCGGCAGGCCCACCACGTCACCGCGAACGTGCGGCGGCCTGTCGATCAGAAACTCGCACGGCACTAAGCCGGTTTGTGGGGGTGCTTTCAGGGGCATGGGTGGTCACCTCACGAAACAGTCGAGATTCCGGCGCGCCAGCGCGAGGCGTGGAGTTTTCGAGTGCCCGCCGCGACCGCGCCTGGACGTGCGTGCCGCTGTCAGCCGGTAAGGCTGACACCAGCGAGATCTCGTATAGCTCAGCTGTGCGAACCTCTCTTGACAGGCCATGCCACTCGCCGTCGGACCGTACCCGGAAACCCAACGAACACCCGCCTGTCCGGCAGACGAGCTCAAGCACATCGCGGCCGACGCGCGTTGGGCACGTCGATCTCGAACGACAAACCCATATGTCGCGGCGCTTGCCCTTCACCATGGTTCGCAGAATCCAGCGCTTGGCTCCCGAGCTGTCAGCACGAAGGTAGGGGCCGTTCCCATCCGCGTAGAAAGCCAGGGAGCCGCACGGCATGGATGAACATCCCGGTCAGGACCTCAGACGGGTGTCGGCCTCTTCGTTTCATCCCGACATCCTGCGTGGCTTCGCGCGACGCCGAGCCTTCTGGTACTTCGAGACCGCACAGGTGATCGAACCGGCCTGACTTGCTCAGGACAGCTCGCGTACAAACGCCGTTACCGCCTGTGTGAGATCGCGTTCCTAGAGTCGGTTCTCGTAGGCACGTGATGGAGCGGAAGCCGCTGCCCTACAGGCGATCGTCGCTTGCTATGGGCCATCGCCGCCTTTCGTCCCTGCGACCCTGCAGATCCGTGCTGATGTTTTGATCCAACCTTTGTCTGTGGACCGGACTCCGGTCGGATGACTAGAAAGAAGGGACCGGTCAAACACGATCCTCGTGTGCCAAACTGTGAGCAAGGGCCACGTTCGTCAGGAATTGTTCGGCACTTCTGGCCCACGTATGGCGGAGCGCGAGTTCGCGGCAGGTGCTGCTCGAAAACGTTAGGGCGGCCACTGCGGCCGCCCGAAGATCCTCAGCGAGGACGCCCACCTTGGAAGTGCCGATGACGTCGCGCGGGCCGGGTGCTGGAAATGCGGCAATCGGCAGACCGCTCGCCAGGGCCTCCAGAAGAACAATGCCGTAGGTGTCCGTGCGGCTGGGGAACACGAACACGTCTGCTGAAGCATAAATTGCCGCCAGATCGCTGCCGACCTTTGCCCCCAGGAACACTGCCGCAGGGTAAGCGCGCTGCAGCCGCGCCCGCTCCGGACCATCTCCGACCACCACTTTCGATCCGGGAAGGTCGAGTCTCAGAAAACCGTCCACGTTCTTCTCGACGGCTAATCGACCGACGTAGAGGAAGATCGGCCTCGGAAGGTCGAGGACCTTCTCGGCGCGCGGCCGGAACAGGTCCGTATCGACGCCGCGGGACCAAATCATCAGCCGTCGGAACCCTTTCGCGAGCAGTTCCGTGCGGAGCGATTCGGTCGCCACCATGGTCGCAGCAGCTGAGTTGTGGAAGCGACGAAGAATGGAATAGCTCCACGCTTCAGGAATGGGCGCTCGGGCCCGCAGATACTCCGGGAACCGGGTGTGATAGCTCGTCGTGAATGTCAGCCCCAGACGGCGACAGGCCCGCCGGGCAGCCCAACCGATCGGCCCTTCTGTCGCGATGTGAGTGGTGTCGAAGCGACCAGCCTTCAACTTCCTGATCACATCGTGAGGCGGGACAAGCGCCAATTTGATCTCAGGGTAGCCGGGCAGTGCCACCTGCGGATACTGAGCGGGTGTGAGGAACTCGACCTCCACTCCACGGGAGCTAAGTGCGTGGGCGGTCTGCTCGAGGGTGCGCACCACGCCATTCACCTGGGGACGCCATGCGTCCGTGGCGATCAGAATGCGCATCAGGCGGCTGCCGGCGTTGCGATGGCTTCGCCCCTGGCCTGGGACACCGCACGCGTCGGCGACCAGCGGATCAGCTGGAACTCGCCATCGTAGGTCTCTACGACCGCGGTGCAGCTCTCGACCCAGTCGCCGCAATTGATGTACTTGAGGCCGCTGAAATTCCGGATGGCGGCATGATGGATATGCCCGCAGATAATTCCGTCGACCCCTTGTCGATGGGCCTCTGTCACCAGGGCCTGCTCGAAATCCCCTATGAAGTTAACGGCGTTCTTCACCCTGAGCTTCGCCCACTGCGACAAGGACCAGTACGTCAGGCCGAGACGCCGGCGCACATGGTTCACATGAGCGTTGACCCTCAATGCAGTTTCGTAGGCCCAGTCTCCCAGGAGAGCCAACCATCTCGCGTGGCGAACCACGACGTCGAACGAATCGCCGTGAATGACAAGGTATCGTTCGCCTCTGGCGCTGACGTGGACCGCGCTGTCGACAACCTCAATCCCGCCGAAGTGCGTTCCAAGATAGTCGCGGAGAAACTCGTCATGATTTCCCGGGATGTAGATCAGCCGAACCCCTTTTCGTACCTTGCGGAGGAGCTTTTGGACCACGTCATTATGCTCCTGGGGCCAGTACCAACTCGATTTGAGCCGCCAGCCGTCGACGATGTCGCCCACGAGGTAGATCGTATCGGCGTCGATCGTCCGAAGAAAATCAAGGAGCAGGTGGCTCTGACAACCTTTCGTGCCAAGGTGCAGATCGGAGATGAAGAGTGTGCGGTACCGCCGGACGGTGCTCAGCAACGAAGGGCCCTCGCGAATCGACGCCCATGACGTACCCGGTTTGTGTCTCAGGCCTGTGACAGCTCCCCGCCAATAGGGAACTGAAGACGATCGAGCGATGCGTGAGAGGAACAGGGACGCCGAGGAAGCTGCGACACGGCTCGCTGAGACCATCGCAGCGTTGGCTGAAAAGCGCCCTGAGCTCCGGGCTATGGCGGGTCCGCCAATTCCGATTCGGGTCAGAGCACGGCGAAACAGCACCTATCGGATTGATACCAAGATGGGCAGCTTCGTGCTGCGCGTACCGCCGCGGCGAGCGATGCCGTTCGTGGACCATTCGACGGAGATCGAAGCCGCCATGCTAGCGAGCGAGCTCGGAATTGGACCTGAACTCGTTCATGCTGAACGCAATGGAGTCATGCTCACGCGGTGGAGCGGTGCCCTCCCCCTCTCCAGCGAGCGCATCCGTTCGGAGCCGCAAGCCATCTGCCGTGTCGGGGCGACGCTTCGCCGTCTCCATCGCTCCGCTCGGCTCTTGAGCCGGCGCTTCGAGGTGTTCGCAATGATCGACAGCTACCGCCAGTCATATTTGTCGTCGGCCCGAGGGAGGGATCCGTGGTCCCCTCGTCTGCGATCCGTCGTCGAGACCGCACGTGAAAAGCTCCTCAAGTCCCCCGCCCCTCTCGTGCCGAGCCATTGCGATCTCGTGCCGGCGAACTGCCTCGACGACGGTTCTCGCACGTCGCTCGTGGATTGGGAGTATGCCGGCATGAACGATCCTGCTTGGGACCTCGCGTACTTCGCACTGGAAAGCGCATTGGATTCTGCGCAGCAGGATGTGCTTCTTCGATCGTACGATGAGCACGCCGTCTCGCCGGAGCGGGTTCAGGTTTTCAGGCTTCTGTGTGCCGCCCTGAACCACATGTGGGGTCTGAGCCGCCCCGAGGCGGACGCCGACCCGGAGTGGATCTCGCGCCAGATCGGCATTGCCGAGTCGATCGGTGCCGACGAGCGTCTGGAGGGTTGGCTCGCAAGCCTGTGATGATCCAGGAACGTCGACACGTCAGCTCGAGGTCGATCGTTCGGATTAGGAGCACAGTCAAGGTGCTCAGGATCGCGAACCCGGCTCTCGGTCGAACTTTCGCCCAGATTGGCCGCTGCGTACACCGGGCCCTCTTATGTTATGGGTGCAGAAGCTCCGAAAGGGCATTCATCGTCCGGCGGTTGATCTTGTAGTGCACGATTCCCGTCGTATCCTCGCGGCTAGGCACGACGATGTGCTCGGCGACCAATGCGTAGAGGTTGCGAACCACGTTACTTCGCCGGTCTCGAATTGCCGTCGCGATGTCGTAGTCGGTGGCCGGCGCTGTTTCTCGCATCAAGTACATGACTAGAATGAATCTCTTCTCCTGGGAGATGAGAGCCAGTTTTCGCCTGAGATCCGAAAACGCTAGATCGCGTGGCTCGTCCGAGCCGGTGACGAGGATCTCCTCCAAGGCTCTGTCGAGGCGCTTTCGAGCGAGGGGGCGTGACGGTTCAATGACGGGGCGCATGATCACTCCGTATGAACCGTCGTCAAGGTCGGCTGGCCAACTTCGGTGAACATCTCATCGAAGGCGTAGCCGGTGCCTCGCACCGTGCGAATCGGATCAGGCTTACCCTCGACGTTGATAGCCCTGCGCAACCGACCCACATGAACGTCAACTGTACGCTCATCGATGTAGACGTCGTGACCCCAGACACCGTCGAGAAGTTGTTCTCTCGAAAACACCCGCCCGGGGCTCTGCATCAGATACTCCAAGAGCTTGAACTCCGTCGGACCGAGGTGAAGCTCCTTTCCGGAGCGTCGAAACCGATGCCTCTCGCGATCGAGCTCGATGTCACCAGCAATGAGGAGCGTTGCAATGTGCCCCGGCTTTGCCCGGCGAAGAAGTGCTTGCACGCGCGCCAGGAGTTCGGGAACGGAGAATGGCTTCACGATATAGTCGTCGGCGCCCGTCGCCAGCCCCCGAACCCGGTCTCCTTCGTCGACCCGCGCTGTGAGCATGATCACCGGCAGCTGCTGGGTCTCGACACGCGCTCGGATCCGGCGGCAGAGCTCGATGCCCGATAGTCCGGGCAGCATCCAGTCGAGGACCACAAGGTCCGGCACCTCTTCCCGCAAGCGGATCTCCGCCTGGTCTCCCCGGAGAGCTACTTCGACTTCAAACCCCTCCGCTTCGAGATTGTAGCGCAGGAGCACTGTGAGCGGTTCCTCGTCTTCGACGATCAGAATGCGGGCCGTCATGCCAGTCCTCTCCTTCGTCACGCGTTCTCTTGTGCCATCGCGTCGCTTGAGCGATCGTTCTTCGGACGCTCAGCCGTCAACGTTTCTCCGGAAGCGAGGTAATGGACGGTCTCGGCAATGTTGGTGGTGTGGTCGCCGATGCGCTCGACGTTCTTGGCCACGAAGAGAAGATGGGTGCAGAACGAGATGTTGCGGGGATCCTCCATCATGTAGGTGAGGAGTTCGCGGAACAGGGACGTGTTGAGGCTGTCGATCTGCCCATCGCGCTGCCACACGTCGAGGGCCGCCTTCGAATTCTTCTGAACGTAGGCATCGAGCACGTCCTTGAGCTGCGCCATTGCAAGCTCGCTCATGTGCTGCAGACCGGCGACCACCTTCTGAGGCTGGAATTGGCCGGCGATGGCCAAAGCCCGTTTGCTGATGTTCTTGGCAAGATCGCCGATCCTCTCGACGTCCCCGGAGATGCGGATGGCAGAGATGGTCTCCCGCAGATCCACGGCAAGCGGTTGACGGCGCGCAATCATGAGGATTGCGTGCTCCTCAACTTCCCGCTGCAGTACGTCGAGGCGAGCGTCAGCGGTAATGACGCTTTGCGCCAACGGAGCGTCCTTGCGGACGAGGGAACTGATGCTGTCGGCGAGCATCGATTCGGCGATGCCGCCCATCTCCGAGATGCGGCGGCGCAGGTCCTCAAGTTCCGAATCGAACGCTTTCAGGATGTGCTCGGTCACGTCTTCAATCCTTCCCGCTGGTGTCGACGGCGCCTATCCAAACCGGCCCGTGATGTAGTCGAGGGTTCTTTTCTCCTTGGGGTTTGTGAAGATGGTCGCTGTCTCGCCCTCCTCCACGAGCTTGCCGAGGTGGAAAAAAGCGGTCCGTTGCGATACTCGCGCAGCCTGCTGCATCGAGTGGGTGACGATAACGATGGTGTAGTTCTGCCTTAGTTCGTCGATGAGCTCTTCGATGCGGGCCGTTGCGATCGGATCGAGCGCTGAGGCCGGCTCGTCCATGAGGATGATCTCCGGGTTGATGGCGATCGCGCGGGCGATACAGAGGCGCTGCTGCTGCCCGCCCGACAGTCCGGTACCCGGCTGGGGAAGACGATCCTTCACTTCGTCCCAGAGTCCCGATTTGCGAAGGCTCTCCTCGACGATCAGGTCGAAATCGGCCTTGCTGCGCCCCAGCCCGTGGATTCGCGGGCCATAGGCGACGTTTTCGTAGATCGACTTCGCAAACGGGTTGGCCTTCTGGAACACCATCCCAACCCGAGCCCGAAGTTGAACGACATCGAGAGTGCGGTCATAGATGTCCTGACCGTCGATCTCGATCCTGCCGCTCACCCGTGCGGACGGGATCGTGTCGTTCATCCGGTTGATGCAGCGCAGAAAGGTAGACTTTCCGCAGCCCGAAGGACCGATAAAAGCGGTAACCGCCCGTTCCGGGATCTCGACGCTAACATCGAAGAGGGCCTGCTTGTCCCCGTAGAAGACATCGACGCCGCGAGTCGATATCTTCGTGCGGGCGCGGTGACCCATCCCCTTCGCGGACACCTGCGGGGCAGCGACTTGCGGCATGTTCATTGTCATTTACCTTGGCTTTGAGCCATTCGGTTGTTAGCTCACCACTGGAGCCGCTTGCGCAGGCGGTAGCGGATAACGATGGCGACGGCGTTGAGGGCCAGCGTCAGGATCACCAGGACGAGCCCGGCCGCCGCGGCATTGGCGTGAAAGTCGCTGCCGGGCGCGAGATCCAGTTGAAGGCCTGGATCGGCAGCACCGTGAAGCCGTCGAAGAGCCACCGGAACGACACGTACGGGAACTCGCCCGTGACGGGCGCCTCGGGCAGGAACGCGATGAACGTGAGGGCTCCGATCGTGATCAGCGGGGCGGTCTCGCCGAGCGCCCGCGACAGGCCGATGATCACTCCTGTCAGGACACCCGGAATGGCGGCCGGCAGCACATGGTCCCGGGTCACCTGCCCCTTGGTGGCTCCGATCCCGTAGGCGGCCTCGCGAATGGTCCACGGGACGGCGCGGATCGCCTCGCGCGTCGCGACGATGATGATCGGCAGGATCAGCAGCGCCAGGGTCAGGCCGGCCGTCAGGATGCTGCGACCGGTCCCCAGGCCGTAGACGAACAGTCCGAGCGCCAGGAGGCCGTAGACGATCGAGGGGACCGCCGCGAGGTTGCTGACGTTGATCTCGATGATGTTTGTGACCCAGTTCTTGCGCGCGTACTCCTCGAGGTAGATCCCAGCCCCAACCCCCATGGGGACCGCCACCAAGGCCGTCACCAGGATGACCAGGAGCGAGCCTACCCACGCGGAGAGGATCCCGGCCTGGCCGGCGCGCCGGGAAGGAAAGCTGGTGAAGAATTCCCAGCCGAGGCGAGGGAGCCCGGCCATCGCAAGATCGACCAGCAGTGCCGTGAGGGTGAAGAAGGCCGATGAACGTCGAAAGAAGGCCGAGGGCAATGAAGGTCTTTTCACGCAGTCGCCGCTCCCTGATCCGACGTTCGTTCAGTCGGGAGGGAGAGGTCTGCGTCGCGATGTTGGCTTCCACAGCGACATCCGACATCAGTAGGCCTCCCGGAATCGGGCGCGGAGCCAGAACGCGAACACGTTGAAGATCAAGGTGATGATCAGAAGCGTCAGCCCTGCCGCAAAGATGGTCTGGTACCCGATGCTGCCATGAGGCAGGTCGCCAAGCGCCACCTGGACGATGTAGGCCGTGATCGTGGCCGCGGGCTCGCGCGGGTCGAGGGTCAGGTTGGGCTGCTGGCCGGCGGCAATCGCGACAACCATGGTCTCGCCCACCGCGCGCGAGATTCCAAGGACGAACGCCGCAGCGACGCCGGAGATCGCCGAGGGCAGGACGACCCGGAAGGCCGTTTCGAAACGCGTGGCGCCGAGAGCGAGCGAACCGTCACGCAGCCCGTTGGGCACCGCCCGCATCGCGTCCTCGCTGAGCGATGCGACATAAGGGATAATCATGATTCCCATCACGATGCCGGCGCTCAGGATGTTGAACCCCGGAAGGCCGGGGATGAAGGTTTGCAGCAGCGGGGTGACGAACAGGAGGGCGAAAAAGCCGTAGACCACCGTCGGAACGCCGCTGAGAAGTTCCAGCGTCGGCTTCACGACCTCCCGTACGCGCGGCGAGGCGAACTCGCTGAGATACACGGCTGCGCTAAGCCCAGCGGCCCTGCCACGCAGATCGCCACCAGGGTGCTGAGCAGAGTCCCGTTCAGAAGCGGCAGGATCCCATAGCGCGGGTTGGCGAACAGCGGCGTCCACACGGTGTCGGTGAGGAACGTAACGAGCGGAACGTTTTGAAAGAAGGACAGGGATTCGTAGAGGAGGACACCGACGATCGCGAGCGTGATGAGGACCGAGGAGGCGGCGCAGAGGAAGAAAACGCCCTCCATGATCCTTTCCCGTGTCCGTATCGCCCGCAGACGCGCTGCGCTCAACCTCGAAGCCATCGTGGTCTCCGAAGTGGTCCGCTCGGGGGAGCCTTGGCTCCCCCGACGACCCTGTTCAGATGTTAGCTCTTCGCTTCGCGCTTCATCAGCTCGTCGATGGACACGCCGACCTCGGGCACGCCGCCAAACACCGAGCCGGTCTTGCCCTCGTTGAACTTCTTGAGTGACGCCTGATAGGCCGCCTCGGAAGGGGCAGGTACTTGACCTCCTGGATCAGAGGGATGCTGTTCTTCATCGCGAACTCGACGAACTGCTTCACCTCAGGCTTCTCGGCGGCTTCTTGCTCACGTAGATGAACAGGGGTCGGGCGAGCGGGTTGTAGGTGCCCGCCGTCACGGCCTCGAGCGACGGCTTCACGCATCCTTTGCCGCCGTCGACGGCGAGCGCCTTCAACTTGTCGGCATGCGGGGCGTAATAGGCGAACGGGACATAGCCGAGCGAGTTGACGTCGTTCTCGATGCCCTGCACGAGCACGTTGTCGTCCTCGCTCGCGGTGTAGTCGCCGCGGCTCGCCTTGGCCTTGCCGACGACAGCCTCGGTAAAGTAGTCGAACGTGCCCGAATCCGAGCCGGGGCCGTAGAGCGTGATCGTCTGGTTCGGCAGCCCTGTTTCACGTCGCTCCAGCTCACGACCTTGCCCTGGGCGGCGGGTTCCCAGATCTTCTTCAGGTCGGCGACCGTGATGCATTCGCCAACGAAGCTGTTCCTCGGGCTGACCGCCACCGTGAGCGCGTCGAAGGCGAGCGGGATCTCGAAGAACTCGATCCCGGCCTGCTTGCAGGCTTCGAGCTCCTCCTTGAGGATCGGACGCGAGCCGTTGGAGATGTCGGTCTCGCCCCGGCAGAACTTCTTGAAACCGCCGCCCGTGCCGGAGATGCCGACCGTGACGCGAACGGCGCCCCTGGTCGATTCTGGAATTCCTCGGCGATGGCCTCCGAGATCGGGAAAACGGTGCTGGAGCCGTCGATGGCGATGGTCTTGGTCTGCGCAATCGCCTGGACGACGGAAGGCAGCTGCAAACAAGGCGGTGCTGGAGAGATAGCGGAATTTCATGAATGTCTCCCTGACGTAGGTGTTTGAGGGCGCGAGGTTGACCAGCATGAGCAGCTCGCTGGATCTGGCCACGCCTGCCGGCGGGAATCCCGTAGCCGCTCGGCGCGTGACCGGTATGTTACTCACGTGACGGGCGTGTGACATCGTGCCGGCCCGAACCTGGGCATCTCTGAAGGGGGCTAGAGCGGGGGGGCGTGCCTCACGATGGAGCCGCGTCGCTGCACGAGCGGCCACCCGACCGACCCCTGGGCTCGGCGGAGCGGGCGATCTCGGCGCGGACAGCTGGTGTGGTGCGGGCATTCGGGTGGATGGCGTGCATCAGCACCTCCGCAGTTGGCCAGGACCTGTCAAGGTGTTCGAAGCGCCAGGCGTACTCCGCAATCGCCCAACCGACCTGATGCCAACAATGTTCCGCGACCAAACAGGTAGGCGGAACGCCCTTCCCTGTCCTTCTCTGGCCTCGTTAACCGTTGCCGGCCTGGAGGAGCCGTCGCAATCGGCGCCAGCTGGCCTATAAACGGAACCATTCAACCCAGCGTCTGGCTTCATTGGCCACCGGGTACGGGATCCAACCTCGCTCCATCAATATTAGGTGCCGGCTTTTCTACCCAAGGTCACTCAAGCTTGCCTGCGCTTTGTGGCATGCGGTCTCGCAGGCGTTGAGGGGAGAAAGGTTCACGAGTGCACGACAGGCGCTTGAGGCTATCGCTGCGCTTCAGGCTTTTCATCCTAGCCCCTAGCGCTCACCCCAGCATTGGCAATCCTCGGCTACAACGAGGTTTCGCTGCGCTGAAGCCGGGAGGCAGAGGTGCGCATGCTGGCGCTTCGCTTCGGGCCACTCGCGGCACTGGAAATGGGCGGCATCGTCGGCGGTGTCGAAGGATTGCTGCGCGCGGTCGCTCGTGCGCCCGTCGTCTGCTCGTTCAACATCGAGGCGTGCCCACGCCTAAGCGAGCCGCAGGACTTGCCCGCCTGCTTGTTCCGACTTCCTCTGCGCGTTCGCTGGGGTGTGGAACCTGACGAAACGGTATGCTTTGATCTTGAACTCTCACCTGAGGAGCGGGTCATGGCCAAGAACAAATTCAAGGTGCCGAAGAATGTTGGCGGTGTGAAATTGCCCAAAAGTCTGCGCAGGTCCGGCATGGTCCGTATGTTCCTGAACAAACGACCTCGGGCGTTCGATCCTGGCAGACGTGATCGTGGCCGCAGCTGCAGCTGCGGCCGCCGCTATGGCGAAGCACCGTCCCAGCGGCTCGCAAATCGCTCACGCAGGGGAGATCTCCCTCGACTCGAGCCAGAGGGCAGCTTCGGGCAGCGCGGATGCGGTCCACGCGGCAGCGGGAACTCTCGGCAACGTGGTGACGGAAGCGGTCCGCTACATTTCCCATTGTACTGGCGGTAAGGTGAAGAAGCTGAAGAAACAGAAGCAGCGCGAAAGTGATTACGCGGGCCGAAAGATCGTTCGTAGGAAGCGAGCTCCCGAGAAGCACCAGCACCACTGACGCACTGAGCCCCTACTCACTACGTGGGTCGTGAAACCTCAAACAATAACGGGTGCCGGTTGGGGAGCCGGCATAAACCTCCTCCAGGCGTATCTCTCGGGTCCTAACGTGCTCAATCGGTCGGGGTTGCGGCCGGTTGCCCACACGCAACGTCAGATGTCGCGCTTCGGGCCTGACCGCGCTTACCGAGTCTGGCGCTTGCGGCGGTCGGCTATCCGTGGTCGCCGAGAACCCGTCGAGGCGCTCGAGGCGGAGCTCGCGGCGGTAGATGGCTGAATCTGAGTCCCGAAAACCTATACGCACAGAGCGGTTCGGCGGTTGAGACGGTGCCGTCGCGGGAGTGGTTGGAATTGAGGTTGGCGTAGTCTCCGGGTGCTGACCCCTGCCGAATCCAGCGTTGGAGCGCCGGACCCAACGGAGACCACGCCATGCACAGCCCTACCATGCCCCACGACCCCGCGCAGCCCGAGACAGGCTCACTCTTCGAGGACTGGTTCGATCCCATCGAGAGCGGCCCGCGCGAGAAGGTGCGCGACTTCATCGAAGAGATGATCCGATCCGAACTCGATACCGTTCTCGCCCGGCCCCGCTATGCGCGGCGACCCCAGGCGGAGCACGCCGACCGGAGGATCGGGCATCACCGGTCACCGGCACGGCAGCCGCCCGCGCACTCTGATGGATACCTTCGGGCCGACCGAGATCAGGGTGCCTTCGCCGCCGCCTCGTGCGCACCAGGGCGGACCAGCGAATGAAAGAGCACGGTTCTGCGCGCCTATCAACGCCGAACGCTGGCCGCGATGCCTTGATCGCCTCGACCTACCTCTCCCGGCACAAACACCCGGAGGGTGCGCCGAGCGCTGGCCGCCCTGTTCGGAGGCGCGGTGTCAAAAGACAAATCCGGATTCTGTATTCGCGTCCCGCTGAAATATAGCTCACTCCGAAAGCGACTGAATTGCTGCGCCGCCGCGAAATGAAGTGAAGGGCCACTTGCTGCCGTGAGCAGATGCAGCGAACTATCCTATGAAACCGGGCAATGGTCGATCAGAGGGTTGCGGCCGAAAAGCAAAACGGCGCGGGGACAACCCTACATACCCATGACGCGCGACGGAACCAACTCGGACTCCGGTCTACCGTGGATGTACCTCGCGTTCACCTTGTCGGCGCAGTGCTTGATCGAGGGGTGTGAGGTGTTGTCCAAGCTCATGTTTGTCTCCTGCTAACCGCGCCCCCGTGGGTTGGCACGCCTCGTCGGCGCGGCCGAGTAGCGAAAGCGGGAAGGTGACATCGCGGCCTGCTGCGCGCGCGACGAGCGGCCAAGCGGCTGCCGAATGGCGGAGGAGCGAGACAAATTCCCGCCGCCTCATGGAGCTTCCCATCCTGCCGAAATTCCGGGCAAGCTGAAGGCGAGGACAACGTGCCCGCATCATCGTCGATCTCATCGCGGGCGGTTCTACCTGGACCGCCCGGTTTCCGCGAGAATTCACCGTCGGAGGTTCGTTCGGGCCAGTTCAAGCACCTCGTCGCCGCGTCCGTTGATGATCGCCTTGAGCATAAAGAGGCTGAAGCCCTTCGCTTGCTCTAGCTGAATTTTGGCGGGATAGCGAGTTCCTGCTTGGCGGTGACCACATCAACAAGCGCCGGCCCATCATGCGCAAGGGCCTCGCGCACCGCTCCCTCGACATCGCCCGGATTTTCGACGCGCATGCCCAGCACGCCCGCGGCCTGTGCCATCGCCGCAAAATCGGGGTTGGAGAGATCGGTGCCGGTGTCGAGATAGCCGCCCGCCTTCATCTCCATCGCAACAAAGGCGAGTGAAGCGTTGTTATAGAGAACGACCTTCACGGGCAGACCGAGCTGCACCAGCGAGAGAAAGTCGCCCATGAGCATGCTGAAGCCACCATCGCCTGAAAGCGAGATCACCTGCCGCCCGGCGCAAGCGGCTTGGGCTCCGATTGCCTGCGGCAGCGCATTGGCCATCGAGCCGTGATTGAAGGAGCCAAGGAGCCGACGCTGGCCGTTCATGGTTAGATAGCGCGCCGCCCAGACGGTGGGCGTGCCAACGTCAGCGCTGAAGATGGCGTCCGGTTCCGCAAGCTCATTCACCACCCGGGTGAGGTATTGCGGGTGGATGCGCCTGTCGCCGGGCCGCCGCGTGGCGAGGTCGTCGAGCCCAGCGCGCGCCGCAGCATAGTGCGTCCTGGCAGCATTGAGGAAGGCCCGTTCCTTGGTGCCCGACAGCCGCGGCAGGAGAGCGTCGATGGTTGCTCGCACGTCGCCGACGAGGGCCAGGTCGAGCCGTGTCCGCCGGCCGAGCGCCTCTGGTCTGATGTCGACCTGGGCCGCCCTGGCCCGCGGCGGATAGAAATTGCGATAGGGGAAGTCGGTCCCGAGCATCAACAGCGTGTCGCATGACAGCATAGCGTGATAACCCGAGCTGAAGCCGATGAGCCCTGTCATGCCCACGTCGAAAGGATTGTCCCATTCGACATGCTCCTTGCCGCGCAGGGCGTGCACCACCGGCGCGCCAAGCGCATCGGCTAGGCCAACCACCGCGTCATGCGCACCAGCGCAGCCACTGCCGCACAATAGCGTCACCGCCTCGGAGCCGTTCAGGAGCGCCGCGAGCCGGTCGAGTTCTGCGGCGGGCGGCACCGCAACCAGGGCCGCTGCCTCGCTCCAGCTCGCCTCAACGTCTACAGGCGCTGGCTTAAGAGCAACGTCACCCGGCAGCACGATCACGGCGACCCCACGCTTGCCGGTGGCGGCTCTAAGCGCGGTGTGTAGCACCCGCGGCATCTGGTCGGGCGTGGAGACGAGTTCGACATAATGGCTGCACTCCTTGAACAGCTCCTGCGGGTGCGTCTCCTGAAAGTAGCCGAGCCCGATCTCGGAGGACGGGATGTGTGCCGCGATGGCCAGTACGGGGACGTGATTGCGGTGGCAGTCGAACAGGCCGTTGATGAGATGCAGGTTGCCGGGGCCGCAACTGCCGGCGCAGACGGCGAGGCATCCGGTGATTGCGGCCTCCGCGCCGGCCGCGAAGGCGGCAGTCTCCTCGTGCCGCACGTGCATCCAGGCGATCGTGCCAAGGCGACGCAGACTGTCATTGAGCCCGTTCAGGCTGTCGCCGGTGATGCCCCAGATGCGTTGCACCCCGACATGAGCCAATGTCGAGGCCAGCAGGTCCGCAACCGTGGTCGCCATGAGCGCCTCCTCGGATTGTCGCAGCAACCGACGCGTCGCCCCTTTTTCTGAGACCCAGCACCGGCGTTTGCAAAGGCGACGTCTTGAGCGGTGAGCCAGCTCAAGTAGAAGTGAGCCTCTTGCC
This sequence comes from uncultured Alphaproteobacteria bacterium, assembly GCA_963800985.1. GTDB lineage: Bacteria > Pseudomonadota > Alphaproteobacteria > Rhizobiales > Beijerinckiaceae > Microvirga. The sequence continues at coordinate 17,692 of CAWDDI010000020.1, forward strand.
TCCGCCGGCTCAATCAAAGGGCGGCCTTAGCGGTGAGCACCTTGTCTAGCGTGATCGGCAAGTTACGGATGCGCTTTCCGGTCGCGTTGTAGACGGCGTTGGCGATCGCCGCGGCGACGCCGGTGATACCGATCTCGCCGATGCCGTGGAGACCGAGCGGGGCGTGGGGATCGGGGATATCAGTCCAGATGACGTCGATCTCGGGCACATCCGCGTGCACCGGCACGTGATAGTCTGCGAGCGAGGGGTTCATGAATCGGCCGCTGCGCTCGTCGAACAGGCTTTCCTCCGTGAGCGCCATGCCGATGCCCATGACGATGCCGCCGCGGAACTGGCTCGTCGCCGTCTTGGGGTTGAGGATGCGACCCGTGTCGAACGAGCCCAGCCAGCGCGAAATCCGGATCTCGCCCGTGACGTCGTTGACGCGGACTTCGCAGAATTGCGCGCCGTAGGAGTGCATAGAATACTTCATCATTTCGATCGGCATCGGCCCCGCCGCCTCGCACTCGACCTGGTCGCGGCCGGCGCGACCCAAAATGGAGACGTAGGTCTCGCCACGATCCGGCTCGTCGATCCGGAAAAGGCCGCCGTCGCGTGCCTGAATCTCGTCCGCTCTTGCGCCAGCGAGAGGCGAGTCGTTGCCGGTGAGCTTGAGCAGTTCCGTCACTAGCACGTCGTGTGCGGCGATGACGGCGGCGGCGATGCTCGCGGTCTGCGACGACCCACCCGCCATTGTGCCCGCCGGAAGGTCGGTGTCGCCATACTCGAAGGTGACGCGATCGACAGGCAGCCCGAGTTGTTCAGCGGTGTGCTGGGCCTGCACGGTCGCCGTGCCCATGCCCATCTCGTGCGCTGCGGACTGCACCAACGCGCGGCCGTCGGCGGTCAGACGGATGCGCGCCACGCCGCCGGGCAGGCGATAGTAGGGATAGGTGGCGGTGGCAACGCCATGGCCGATCCGCCAGTCGCCGTCGCGTCGAGCGCCAGGAGCCGGACTGCGCTCCATCCATCCGAAGCGCTCGGCCCCGCGGCGATAGGCTTCGAGCAAGTTGCGCGAGGAGAAGGGGGTGCCCTTGGTCGGGTCCTTACTCGGGCTCGATCCGCCGACGCAGCTCGACCGGGTCTAGCGCCATCGCAACTGCCAGCTCGTCGATCGCCGATTCGAGCGCAAAGGTGCCGATGGATTCGCCCGGAGCGCGCATCGATGAATTGGCGACCATGTCGAGTTCAATGATTTCCTGCCGGATCAGCAGGGTGTCGGCCGCATAGAGATGCCGCGCCGGGAATGAGAACTGCTCTGGGAAGGCGTTGTGGGAGACGACGCCGGTGACGCCGGTGTGGATCAGCGCCGCCAGTGTGCCATCCGCCCTGGCGCCGAGCGCGACGCGCTGCTCCGAGAGCGTCCGTCCGCCGGCGATGCGGAACACGCCCTCGCGCGAGAGGACGAGACGGAGCGGGCGGCCGACGATCCGGGCTGCCGCGATGCACAGCAAGGTATGGTTCCAAACGCCCTTGTTGCCGAAGGCGCCGCCAACAAACTTGGCGACGATCCGTACGTTCTCCTCCTTGAGCCCGAACGCCTTGGCGACGTTACGTCGGGATCCGCCGAGCAGCTGCGAGGTGTCGTGGACGGTCAGCTTGTCCTCGCCGTGCCATTCCGCCGTGATCGCATGCAGTTCGATCGCGCTGTGCTGGTAGCGCGGCGTCCCATAGACGGTGTCGACCCGCGCAGCCGCGTCGCGCAGCGCCGCCTCGGCGTCGCCGCTCTTGATCTTCGCCGGCTCGCCCAGGATGGATTCGGGCGGCTTTGCCTCGGAAATCAACGCCTGAAACGCCAGTGCTGCCGGTTCGGCTACATAGCTCACGCGCACCAGTGACGCGGCGTAGTCCGCCTGCTCCTGCGTCTCGGCGACGACGATCGCGACCGGCTGACCGTTCCAGCGCACCAGGTCGTCCTGCATAACCGGCGCCTTGCTTCACGAGCTGCTGGTCGTCCTCGGTGATGGCGCCCGTGGCGGACTGGGTCAGACCTTCCGCGAGCGTGCCCCGCAGATAGGCGCTCGCTTCCTTGATGCGCTCGTTGCGCGACAGATCCTTTGACATGCGAGATCTCAATACACGTCTTGCAAATACCGGCCGTCGCGCTCCAGAGCGGCGACCGCGTCTTGCGCCGCCTCCGCGGCCAGGGCCTTCACGTCTGCGAAAGCCGCGACGAGCGCCGCGCGCACGTCCTTCGCCATCGCCTTGGCATCGCCGCACACATAGAATCGGGCACCACTCTCCAGCCAGTCGATGACATCCCGGCGTTGCTCGAACAGCCGGTGCTGCACGTAGACCTTCTGCGGTGTGTCGCGCGAGAAGGCGAGATCAATTCGCGACAACGAGCCATCCTTAAGGGCGTCCTGCCACTCGAGTTGATAGAGGAAGTCGTGCGTATAGCGGCGGTCACCGAAGAAGAGCCACGAGCGACCCGTGGCGCCGACGGCGCGCCGGTCTTGCACGAAGCCGCGAAACGGTGCGATGCCGGTTCCGGGTCCGACCATGATGATGTCGGCGGAGGAATTCCGGCAGCCGGAAATGCCGGTTGGGCTTGAGGCGGACCCGCACGAGACCGCCCATCTTCAGCCGGCCTGCCACATATGTCGAGGCGACGCCGGCCCGCGGGCGACCATGGCTCTCGTATCGCACCGCCGTGACGAGCAAATGTGCTTCGTCGCCGACCTCGTTGCGGGATGAAGCGATGGAATAGGCCCGGGGCGGGAGCGGGCGCGTCACCGCTCGGAGTTGATCGGCCGACAGGGTCGCGGGGAACGCCTCGAGGAGATCGATCAGCTGGCGCCCCTCGATCCACGCGCGGCCCTGCCCGTCTGCGAGGAGGCGTCGGGCGTCGGCGTGGCCGGTCGTCGCCGCGAAGGTCTCGAGGGTCTTCGGGGACAAAGTCGTGATGTCGCGCTCGGTCGCAAAGACTGCGCGCAGGCTATCATCGTCCGACAGACCCGAGGCCGCCAAAACCGCGTCGACCAGAGCGGGATCGTTCTCTGGGAAAAGTTCGAGCGAATCGCCCGGCTCGTACGCCGGCGCGGTCCCGTCGAAGGACAGGGCGAGGTGCACCGTCTCCTTGTCGGAGCGCGAGGAGTTGAGGTTCACGTGCTCGACGACTTGGGCGTGCACGGGAACTCGGCTCGGCTCGGGCTCGGAACGAGTCGCGAAATCGACGGCGACCACGTTGTTCGCGGCGGAGCGCGGCGGCGCCAGCGCCTCGAGCGCGGCGCGAATCCAGGTGCCCGCCGGGGCCTCGAAGTCGAGATCGCAGTCGACGCGCTTCGCGGCGCGCACCGCTCCCAGAGCCTCGAGGCGCCCGTCCAGGGCTTTGGCAACTGCGCAGAACTCCGCGTAGGCCGTATCGCCGAGCCCAAGCACGCCGAAGGTGACGCCGTCGAGCCGCGGGGCCCGCTCTCCCATTAGTTCGCGATAGGCGCGACCCGCGCGGGCCGGCGGCTCGCCCTCGCCCCAGGTCGCGGCGATCACGACGAGGCGCTTGTGCTGCGGCAGGCTCGCCACGTCGAGATCCGCGAAGTCGATGATCGTCGGCTTGAACCCACTCCGTCGGGCGAGCTTCGCGACATCCTGTGCGAGGCGCTCGCTGTTGCCGGACTCGCTCGCAAAGAGGACTGCGAGCGGTTCCGCGGCACGCGCCTCAGGGGCCGCGCCTGCGGGAGCACCGGACTGGGCATCGACCCCGGCGAGAAACCCGGCGAGCCAGGCTCGCTGCAGGGGGAGGCGGTGCCGAGCACCCGATCGAGACTGACCCGGTCGTCGGTTTCGAAGGGTGCGGATGCGGGAAGAAGAGCTGCGGATGACATCGACGAAGTGTCGGCGTCCCGAGGGCCATCGTCAACGAGAATGTTCTTTTTATCGAACGAAGCCGCCGTGGGAAGTCCTGCTCTGCCTCCAAGGCCAGAGAGAAGATTGTTCTCTACTCCGCCACCAGGTCGGCCGGCTCGGAGTCCAGGGCGAGCACCGTCGTGCGCTTGATTTGCTCCATCGCGAAGCGCGAGGTCACGTTCTTCAAAGGCGAGGTTGCGATGAGCCGCTTGTAGAACGCATCGTACTCCCGATGTCGCGGACCACGACTCGCAGCAGATAATCGACGTCGCCGGCCAGCCGGGTGAACTCAGGCACTTCGGGCATGGCGGCGACTCGCCGTGCGAAGTGATCGAGCCATTCCTGGCTGTGGTCGCCCGTTTCGATCGAGACGAAGACCGTCAAGCCGAGCCCCAGCTTCTCGGGATCGAGCAGCGCCACCCGCCCCAGAATGTATCCCGTAGCCTCGAGCCGCTGGATCCGCTTCCAACAAGGGGTCTGCGAGAGGCCGACCCGCTGTCCGATTTCCGCGACCGATAGCGTGGCGTCTCGCTGCAGAATGTCGAGAATTTTTCTGTCGATCCGATCCATCTCGCTACACCCGTTGCGACAGCCCACCCGTTCCGCCCGCCAACCGGCCGAGTAGAAGATTTTTTCTTTTTCGAGCCATCGGGACGGCCACCATCCGGCGAGATGAGGTCTAGGCACCCGCCCTTACCCTTGACCGTGTTCTTTAAAACAAACACCCTGACCCTGCAATCGAGGATCCCCCAATGGGTACGGGACAGGGCGAGCAAGCCTTCCAAGCCGTCGTCGACGCCATGGCTTCGGCCAACCTGCCGGCGCGCCTCCGGGCCGCCCGGCGCCTTGTCGCTGGTCGGCTCGTCTTCACGACCAGCTTCGGTCTGGAGGACCAGGCGATCGCGCATGCGATCTTCAACCTCGAACTCGACATCGAGGTGGCCACCCTGGACACCGGCCGCCAGTTCCCTGAAACCTACGAAGTCTGGGCCGAGACGGAGCGGCGCTATGGGCGACGTATCCGCGCCTTCCTCCCGGCCGCTGGCGCCGTCGAGGATCTCGTCTCGGCGCAGGGGATCGACGGCTTTCGCGCCTCGGTCGAGGCGCGCCGATCCTGCTGCGCCGTCAGAAAGGTCGAACCCCTCCGCCGGGCCCTCGCGGGTGCGGGCGCCTGGATCACCGGGCTTCGGGCCGAGCAGTCCGCTCAGCGCGCCGCCACACGACTCGCCGAAGCCGACCCCGACCATGGACTGATCAAGATCAACCCTGTCGCCGATTGGACCCGAGCCGACGTCGAGCAGCTACGTCGCCGACCACGGCATCCCCTACAACGCCCTGCACGACAGGGGCTTCCGCTCTATCGGCTGCGCACCCTGCACCCGGGCGGTCCAAGTAGGCGAGCCGGAGCGCGCGGGCCGGTGGTGGTGGGAGGACGACGGCAAGAAGGAATGCGGTCTCCACGTCAGGGACGGCCGCGTCGAGCCCCGCCGGGAGGTGACGCTGTGAGGGCTGTCGGTTCGCTTTCGCAGGGGTCGCTGCCGCGCCTCACTCATCTGCAGCGTCTCGAGGCCGAGAGCATCCACATCTTGCGCGAGGTTGCGGCCGAGGCGGAGAACCCGGTGCTCCTCTACTCCGTCGGCAAGGACTCGTCGGTCCTGCTCCATGTTGCGCTGAAAGCCTTCGCGCCGGGCGGCGTACCCTATCCCCTGCTCCATGTCGACACGACCTGGAAGTTCCGCGACATGATCGCGTTCCGAGACGAAGCGCGCCCGTACGCTTGGGCTCGATCTCATCGTCTACGTGAACCAGGACGGAATCAGCCGCGGCATCGGACCGATCACCCACGGCTCCGACGTCCATACGGACGTGATGAAGACGCAGGCGCTCCGCCAGGCCATCGACCGAAACCGGTTCGACGTCGCGATCGGCGGCGCCAGGCGGGACGAAGAGGCGTCACGAGCGAAGGAGCGCGTCGTCTCCGTGCGCAACGCTCACCATCGCTGGGACCCCAAGAGCCAGCGGGCGGAACCCTGGCGTCTGTACAACATGCGCAAGGCACCCGGTGAGACCCTCCGGGTATTCCCGCTCTCAAATTGGACCGAGCTCGATGTGTGGCTCTACATTCACCAGGAGAGCATACCCGTGGTGCCGCTCTACTTCGCGGCCGAGCGGTCGGTGGTGGACCGCGACGGGCAGCTCATCATGGTTGACGACGAGCGTCTGCCGCTCCGGCCCGGCCAGGTGCCCCCGCCGCCTTTCGATCCGGTTTCGCACGCTCGGCTGCTATCCGCTCACCGGAGCGATCGAAAGCACGGCACGAACAGTGCCTGAGATTGTTGCCGAGATGCTCGCGTCGCGGACCTCCGAACGGCAAGGACGGCTGATCGACCAGGACGGCGCCGGGGCCATGGAGCGCAAGAAGCAGGAGGGCTATTTCTGATGACAGTCGCCGCCCGGACCCGTTCGACCGCCGCCTTCGTGTCCTTCCTCGAACAACGGCAGAGGATAGACGTCCTTCGCTTCATCGCCTGCGGCTCCGTCGACGACGGCAAGTCGACTTTGATCGGACGTCTGCTGCACGACTCGAAGCAAATCCTCGATGACCAGATCGCCGCCCTCGTGCGCGCCTCGCGCCGTCACGGCACCACCGGCGGTGAGGTGGATCTCGCGCTGCTGGTCGACGGCCTCACCGCCGAGCGCGAGCAAGGCATCACGATCGATGTCGCATACCGCTTCTTCTCGACCCAAACGCGCAGCTTCGTCGTGGTCGACACCCCGGGTCACGAACAGTACACCCGCAACATGGCGACCGGTGCCTCGACCGCGGATGTCGCGGTGCTGCTGGTCGATGCGCGGCATGGGCTGACCCGTCAAACGCGGCGTCACGCCCTGCTTGTCTCGATGCTCGGCATCGCCGGGTTGCTCTTGCGATCAACAAGATGGACCTGGTCGGCTGGTCCAAGGAGGCCTACGAGACGGCATTCCGGGAGTTCGGGTCCTTCGCGCGCGATCTGGACTTTGAGGAGATTGTCGGCGTCCCTCTTTCGGCTCTGAACGGCGACAACGTCGTGCTGCCCGGCGTGGCGGCATCCTGGTACGAGGGCCCGACATTGCTGCGGTATCTGGAGCGCGTTCCGGTGGGGGACGATGCCCCGCAGCGACCATTCCGGATGGCCGTCCAGCGCGTCAGCCGCCCGAACGCAGACTTCCGCGGCTATGCGGGCCTGATCGCAAGCGGGCGTGTCGCCATCGGAGATCCCGTCCGCGTGCTGCCCTCGGGCGCCGAGACGTACGTGACGAGCATCCTTACGCCGGAGGGGAGCGCCGCCGCTGCCATCGCCGGGCAGTCGGTCACGGTCGAGCTCGCCGATGCCGTCGACGTATCGCGTGGCGCATTGCTCTCGGCTGCAAGCTCACCCGCCCAGGCGGCATCGCGCCTTCTTGCCCGTGTCTTCTGCACCGGCGCCGAGCCGCTCAGGGCCGGCGCGCCGCTCCTGCTCAAAATGGGGACGGCGACTGTGAGCGCCGCGATCGAGCAGGTTCGGGCACGTGTCGAGCCGCACAATCTTCACGTCGAGCTCGCACCTCAGCTCGCCGAAAACGACATCGGGGACGTAGTGCTTTCGCTGGACCGGCCCGTGGCCTTCGACGCCTACTGCGACAATCGCGAGACCGGAAGTTTCATTTTGATCGATCGCGAGAGTGCGGAGACGATCGCCATCGGCCTGGTCACGTCCAACGCGAACCAGCCGCAGGGCGTCGCCCCGCAATCCCGGCCCGCCGACGTGCGATTCTCCCTTGGTCCAAAGCTTCGTGCGCCGTTCGAGCGACTGTTCGTGGGACTTGCAAGCGCCGCCTCGGAGCACCAGCGGGGGCGGGCGACTAAACCGGGCGGCTTCCTGAGGATCGGCCATAGAATTGTCCAACCCGATGCAGAGTCTCGCCTCCTCGGCAGTGGGAGGTACTCCGTGGGACACTGGTTTGGGGTCGCGGTCGCGGGCGTCCTCGCCGTGTGCGCGTTGCCGTCCTCGGCCCTCGCGCAGGGCACGACCCTGCGCGTCGGCCATTTCCCGAACATCACCCATGTCCAGGCGCTCGGTGGCTCGCGCCCTCGAGCGCCAGGGCCGGAGCTGGTTCGCCGAGCGGCTCGGCCCGGCGTCAAGATCGAGTGGTACACCTACAATGCCGGCCCGAGCGCCATGGAGGCGATCTTCGCCAAGTCGCTCGACCTCACCTACGTGGGGCCGAACCCGGCCCTGAACGCCTATGCCCGCTCGCGCGGCGAGGAGGTCCGCGTCATCGCCGGGGCGGTGAACGGCGGCTCGGCGCTCGTGGTGCAGCCGGACGGCGGGCTCACGAAGCCCGCGGACTTCCGCGGCAAGCGCATCGCCACGCCGCAGTTCGGCAACACGCAGGACGTCGCGGCCCGCGCCTGGCTCGTCGCGGGCGGCTTGCGCATCACGCAGACGGGCGGTGACGCCCAGGTGATCCCGACCTCGAACCCGGACCAGCTCTCCCTGTTCCAGAGCAAGCAGCTCGACGCGGTCTGGACCGTCGAGCCGTGGGTCTCGCGCCTCGAGTCGGAGGCGGCGGCAGGGTGCTCGTCGAGGAGAAGGATGCGATCACGACCGTGCTGGCCTCGAGCGCCGCGTTTCTCGGCGAAGCAGCGCGATCTCGCGCAGGCGCTTCGTCGCGGCCCATCGCGAGCTGACGGACTGGATCAGGCAGAACCCAGAGGAGGCGCAGCGCCTCGCGCGCGAGGAGCTCCAGGCGACGTTCCGGGTCGAGATGTCGCCCGAGCTCGTCGCCCGGGCCTGGAGCCGCATGACCGTGACCGCCGAAACGAGCCTTGGCAGGCGTTCCAGGCCTTCGTGACCAGCGCGCAGCAGGTCGGCTTTCTGCGCGGCACGCCGGACCTGTCGCGGCTGATCGAGGCGCCTTGATGGACGGGCCGAGCCGCGACCGGCCAGGCCGCCCCAAGCTCGTCGTCGAGGGCGTCTCGAAGCGGTTCACCTCGTCGCGCGCATCGGTGCAGGCGCTCGAGGACGTCTCCCTCGAGGTCGCGGAGGGCGAGTTCGTCTGCCTGGTCGGCCCGAGCGGATGCGGCAAGTCCACCCTCCTCGACATCATCGCCGGGCTGACACGCCGGACACGGGACGGGTGCTGGCGGACGGCAAGCTCGTCGAGGGACCGGGGCGGCAGCGCCTGGTGATGTTCCAGGAATCGGCCCTGTTTCCCTGGCTCGACGCCTTCGGCAACGTGATGTTCGGCCTCAAGCTGAGGCCGGACCTGACCAATGCCGAGCGGCGCGAGATCGCCGATCATTTCTCAAGCTCGTCGGGCTCGAGAAGTTCAAGCGCGCGCATGTGCACGAGCTGTCGGGCGGCATGAAGCAGCGGGTGGCGCTCGCCCGTGCGCTCGCGCCCGATCCGCAGGTGCTGCTGATGGACGAGCCCTTCGCGGCGCTCGACGCCCTGACCCGCGACCAGCTCTACGAGGACATCCAGCGGATCTGGAGCGAGAGCCGCAAGACCATCGTGTTCGTCACCCACAATGTGCGCGAGGCCGTGTGCCTGGGCGACCGCGTCGTCCTGATGTCGCCGACACCCGGGCCGCATCCGCGAGCAATTCCAGATCCCGCTGCCGCGCATGCGCGACATCAACAGCCCGGCGCTGGCGAGCCACACGTGCAGAGATCGCGTGCGGCGCTGAAGGGCACCTTGAGAGGCCGGTGGTTGCCGAATGAAGCGCCTGCTCGTCGCCCTCATGTTCTTCGCCGCGCTCGTGGCGCTCTGGGAGGTCGCCGTGCGCAGCGGCCGCTGGTCGCCGGTGCTCCTGCCTTCGCCGCTCAGCGTCTGGGAGTACCTCTGGGCGCGCACTGCTCGACGGCAACGTTGCTCGAAGCGGCCTGGATCACGCTCAAGCGGCTTCTGATCGGCTACCTGGCCGGAGTCGTGATCGGCCTGCCGCTCGGGCTGCTCACCAGCACGTCCCGAGATCCTGGAGGACACCGTCGGAGCGCTTGGCACTCGGGCTGCAGACCCTGCCCAGCGTCTGCTGGGTGCCGCTCGCCCTGGTCTGGTTCGGCCAGACCGAAGGCGCCATGCTGTTCGTCGTCATCATGGGCACGGTATGGTCCGTGATCATCGCCACGGATCACGGCGCACGGACGATCCCGCCGATCTATGCCCGCGCCGCGCGGACCATGGGCTCGGAGGGCTTCCACAAGTGGACGCGAGTGATCCTGCCGGCCTCCTTGCCGTTTCTGGTCAGCGGCATGAAGCAGGGCTGGGCCTTCGCCTGGCGCTCGCTGATGGCCGCGGAGATCTACGTCACGATCCTGACCGGCTTCGGCCTCGGCCACCTCCTCCATTACGGGCGCGAGCTCAACGCCATGGAGCAGGTCATCGGCGTCATGATCGTGATCGTCCTGATCGGCCTGCTCGCCGACCGGCTCCTGTTCTCGCCATGGGAGCGCTTCCTCCATCGCCGCTGGGGCACCAACGCCAATGTTTCCTGAGAAGAAGCCTGAGAGATCGCAGCCTACCTCCGGAGCTTTCCTCAAAGTCCCAACACTCTTGGCTATTGCCGGCCCAACTCTCGTAGTGGCATCGCGTTCTTTCCGCCTGGGCACTTGGGTGGAGCAGCGACTCTTGCTCCTTGATGAACCATTCCGCGCACCCGAGGCCGAGGTTCGAAAGGACTGCAGCGCCGCTCTTCCCTCCGCCTCCTATTCAGTTTCGAGCCAACGCGCTGCCGCCCGCCTGCCAGCGGCATGTAACTCGATCAGGAACCTCCAATCGAGATTAAGCCCGCTTGATTCCCTCAAAGCCGGAAACTCGGACTCGGCGTGATATGGTGAAGCTGAAAGTCTCGGACTTTGCGAGCCAGGCGAGAGCCTGCCGATCCGATCCCGACAGCTCGACCACCGCCGGAGAGCGCATCGAGGTCGCGGACCAGCGAACTGTTGAATGTGATTTGCTCCAATCGCTTCACGATCGCCCGCGAGCTTGTCGGGAGCGCCGCCCCTTCCGTCGGCACAATTCAACAACGAGGGCGCGTGTAGCTTTGACCAACGGAATCAATGGAGGATTAGCGGCGTAACCTCCGTCCCAGTATGCCTCCCCGTCTATCTCAACGGCGTGATGAATCAGCGGCAGGCATGTCGAGGCCAAGACGGCGTCCAGCGTCAGGGATTTCTCTCGGAAGATGCGCAGCTTGCCGTCGCGCACCCGGGTGGTCGCGATAAGGAGCCGTATGAACGGGGACTGGCGCAGCGCCTCAAAGTCGATCTGCTCGGAGAGAATGGACCGCAGGGGGTTCAAATTGAACGGGTTGAATTGGTAAGGCGACACGACCCGGGTCGCCATATCGACCGCCAGCCCGACCTTGGCTCTCGGCGCAGCCTCGCTAACCGTTCGCCAGAACAGCGCGAGTTGGCGCTGCGCTTCACGGGCCCGCCTGCCGCGAGACCTGAGGCGAGTAGGACTGCATTCACGGCACCTGCGCTTGCCCCACTTACCACGTCGAATTGCAGACGTGGATGCTCAAGAAGCCGGTCGAGAACGCCCCACGTGAAAGCTCCGAACGAGCCTCCCCCTTGGAGGGCAAGGGAGAGGCGCCGATCGGTCTCGCTCTCAGCGGACCGGCTGCTCGCGCTCTGATGAACGAACGGCTGGCGGAGGATACGTCGTCCACATTCATCTTCTGGCTCATTGGTGCAATGCACCATAGCTCCATAACGGCTGCTTCAACGCTTGGAGTATCGCCCTTGCTGCATCGCAGCATGAATGCGATGATCACAGCGGCTGAACACGAACCGCGACAGTGGTATGATGCTGACGCTTATTTCCGAAATCGTAGCACTGGGCATTTCCGGATTGATGGTCGTCCTCCGTTCGAGAAGCTTCGCTCGGGGTCGTGATCAAGGCAGCGCTCGCTAGCGACGTATCGGGTCTCGCCATCCTCAGAGACGGTGGATCAGTCCATGCAACCTCATGCAGATCACTACGGCTTAGCGTCTGGCCTTCGAGACAATCGGCGGCCAGAGGATCGCAATTTCGAAGCAATCTTCCACATACCTTCGGGTCACCGGCTTGTGCTTGTTCGCTCGGCGGTCGTGGCATTAGCGGCGTCTGGTGGGATCACGAGGAGTACGATGCTGCCGGATCGTTAGTGGCTCGGTTCGAGAGCCATTCGGAGGTTGCTTCCAACGGCGTTCGGCGCAGCGGCTGGTGCAAGACGAACACCTCAGGGGTCGTGATGGAGCGGTGGGAGGAGCTTTAGGAGTGTTAGCCAGCGCCGAAATCCGGTGGCACGCCCGTGCGCCGATCGCGCGCTGTGTAGGAGTACCTCGAGACCCTTGACCACGCCGCGTGGGGGGGTGCTACGGAGGTGCAGCAGAAGTTCGTGTCACCTTTCAATCCCGCAGCCCAGTGGGCCGGCGCCCACGTGGCCCCGCCTTCTTTGCCTGTGCGATAGCTACCTCATCGACCTGCAAACCGCTGTGATCGTGGACGTGGCGGCGTCGCGGGCGTTCCACCAGGCCGAGGTGGGAGCAGCCCGAACCCTTGAGGCCGAAGTGCGGCTTGAGCCTACCACGCGATCATATGCGTTATTCCACGCAGCAGGCATACCGCAGGCCAAGACGACGTTGTTCAAATCTACTGACTCGCGAATACCATCCCCGCCCGGTGGCGGAGGAGCGATGCACGAAAGCGCTCAGGGATCGAGATCTAATCCGCCCTATGGAAACACTTTGGAGGAAGCATATGGCCGCCAAGGAAGTGGAGAACGCCAGGTCACCCGGAGCTTTGAACGTGCCTGGACCTGACCTGATGCTTAGTCTGTGGGCTTCTTGGATGCATCAGGTATCCGCCGGCGCCCAGGCGTCCGCAGACCCAGGTAGATCCTGGTGGGATATAACGACCCACAGCCCTGTCAATGTGCTTTCCGGTGGCGCAGTGCAGCTCCAGGAGAGCCTGTCCCTGGATCCGACGCTCCGCACGATCGATCAGATGTGGAACGCCAACCCCTTGCGTGAGGTGGTGCCAGTCGACTGGGCGGAGATCGCCCGGGCCCTGCGGATCGTGTGGCTCCGATCGCTTGGCAAACCCAAGGCTGTCCAAGCCGTGGCCGACCTCAATCAGGATCTCTGGCGCTCCGCGGTGGATATCTGGCAAGAGGCAGGACAGCGCTGGCTGGGCCTTGCGGGTGCCTCCCCTCCCACTGCGCCCGCTGCGACAGCGGACAAGCGGTTCGCCGCGCCCGAGTGGCATACAAACCCCGTCTATCGCACTCTTCGCGAAGTTTACCTTCTCGCGTCCGACTGGCTCCTGGACCAGAGCGACGTGGGCGATATGGACGAGGCCGAGCGGCGGCGCATCTGCTTCCATTTGCGCCAGTTCGTGGATGCCATGAGTCCCACACTGAACCTGCTGTCGAACCCTGCCGCCCTGCACCGTGCGATCGAGACCGGCGGGGCCAGCGTTGCAGCCGGCGCGAGAAACCTGAGGGCCGACATCGATGCCGGCCGCCTCACCATGGTCGACGCGGAAGCATTCGCGCCCGGGCGCAATCTAGCACTCACGCCCGGCAAAGTGGTCCTCCGCAACCGCCTGATCGAGCTCATCCAGTATGCGCCTGCGACCGAACAGGTTCACAAGACGCCGCTGCTGATCATGCCGCCCTGGATCAACAAATTCTACATCCTCGACATGCAACCGAAGAACAGCATGGCTCGTCACTTGGTGGACCAGGGGTTCACGGTCTTCATGATCTCCTGGAAGAACCCGGATGCGTCCATGGAAGACATCGGCATTGAGGATTACCTCGACCTAGGTCCTCTGGAGGCGAGCGATGTCGTGCGGGAGATTACCGGCAGCCCTGCCCTAAACGTCATGGGCTACTGCATCGGAGGCACTCTGCTGACGATGACGCTTGCGGTCCTTGCCGCGAAAGGGGATCGGCGGTTCAACGCCGCAAGCTTCATGGTCTCCTTGCAGGACTTCTCGCGGGTCGGCGACACCGCGGTCTTCATGGACGAGCCGGGAATTGACCTGGTCGAGCAGCAGATGATGGAGCGGGGCTATCTCGACAGCCGCGAGATGGCCAACATGTTCAGCCTCCTGCGGTCCAATGACTTGATATGGTCTAATGTGGTCAACAATTATTTGCTGGGCAACAAGCCGCCAGCTTTCGATCTTCTGTACTGGAACAGCGACAGCACTCGGATGACCCGTGCAGCCCACAGTTGGTATCTGCGCAACACTTACGTGGAGAATAACCTCGTTGTGCCTGGCAAGGTCACTCTGAAAGGCGAGGCGCTCGACCTTGGCCGCATCCGGCAGGACACCTACGCGGTGGGCGCAGAAAAGGACCACATCGTGCCGTGGGACGCTGCCTGGCATATCACGCAGCTCTTCGGTGGCGACGTGCGCTTTGTGCGAGCCTCGAGCGGGCACATCGCAGGGATCATCAACCCCCCGGGCGGGAAAGGCGCTTATTGGACGCGTGACCGGCCCGACCCCGCGCGCGACCCCAAGCAATGGCTTCGAGACGGCTCAGCGTCATGACGGAAGTTGGTGGCCCGACTGGATGAAATGGCTCACTGCCCGCTCGGGCAGAAAGGGTGCGCCACCCGCGATGGGCAGCGCGAAGCACCCGCCGCTACAGGATGCGCCGGGCACTTACGTCCTGGAAAAGTGAGCAAAGCAACCGATACAATGCGGGATCGGTTCCTTGCCGCGGCTACGGCCAACGCGGCATGCGCGCGGTACCCCGTCGTCCGTGAAGAACTTTCAAAGCTCTGAAGGCATGTGAGTTTCAGCCTTCGGCAAGTATTCGGGTTTGCCGGTTTTGATGAGCTGTGGATGCCTTTCCTTGCAAATTGATCGGTGCAGCCGAGCGTGATTCCCTGCTCTTGAGAGGCTCGAAGCGGGGGCTGCCATGCGACCGAAGGAGCGCCGAGAGACGGGTCAGACGGATCTGTTTCGGGCACGGCTCGACCAGATCGTCGATCTGCAGCACCCGCTCGCAAAGCTGGCGCGCACGATCGACTGGGTCTTTCTCGAGACGCGGTTCGGTGCGGTCTACCGCGACGGGCCGGGCCAGCCGCCGCTCGCCACCCGGCTCATGGCCGGGCTGTCCATCCTCAAGCACCTGCACGATCTCTCGGACGAGGCCTTGTGCGAGCGCTGGCTCGAGAACCCCTATTATCAGCTCTTCTGCGGCGAGGAGTTCTTCCGGCACCGCCTGCTGTTCGACCGCTCGTCTCTGACGCGCTGGCGCCAGCGCATGGGCGAGGAGCGGCTGATCGCGCTCTTGCAGGAGAGCCTGTCGATCGCGACCCGCACCGGCGCCGCCACGCCCGCCGACTTCACCCAGGTGATCGTCGACACCACGGTGCAGGAGAAGGCCATTGCCTTTCCGACCGACGCCAAGCTGATCCACCGCGCCAGAGAGCGCCTGGTGCGGCTCGCCAAGGCGACCGGCGTCAGCCTGCGCCAGTCCTATGCCCGGATCGGCAAGCGCGCTCTGATCCAGCACCAGCGCTATGCCCACGCCAAACAGTTCCGGCGGGCGAACCGGGCCTTGAGGCGCCTGCGTACGATGCTCGGGCGGGTCATCCGGGACATCACCCGCAAGACCGCCGCCCGACCCGAGTTCGCCGAGATCTTCGCCCGGCCGCTTGCGCTCGCCCGGCGCGTCAAGGACCAGCGCCAGCGCGAGCGCGGCCGCAAGGTCTACAGCCTGCACGCCCCCGAGGTCGAGTGCATCGGCAAGGGCAAGGCCCACAAGCCCTACGAGTTCGGCGTCAAGGTGAGCGTCGCGACGCCGCTCCACCGCTGCCGGGGCGGGCAGTTCGTGGCGCATGTCAAAGCGCTGCCCGGCAATCCTTATGACGGGCATACGCTGGCCACCGTGATCCCCGCCATCGAGACGACGATTGGAGCCGAGCTCGCCCGGATCGTCACCGATGCCGGCTACAAGGGCCATCATGCCCCGCAGGAGAGCCGGTTCAGGGTCTACGTGGCGGGGAGGAAGCGCGGGCTTTCGACGGCGATCAAGCGCGCCTTCCGGCGCCGCGCGGCGGTCGAGCCGGTCATTGGCCATCTCAAGAGCGAGCACCGCATGGGCCGCAATCATCTCGCCCACAGCACCGGCGACGCCATCAACGCCGTGCTGGCGGCCGTCGGCTACAACTTCCGCATCCTCATCCGCTGGCTGGCGCTTTTGTGGACCATTGTCCGGGTACTCCTCGCACCAGCTCCGGACTGCTCATCACCCCCTCAGCCCGCTTGATCGGCTTTCTTCACGGACGACTACCAGGCCGGCCTGGGTACCAGCATCGCAACCTAAAGGGCTGTGAGCCCAACGTCCGCACAACCGCAGCTCTGCTCAGTCAGCCGCTTCATACTTGAAGGATAGCCTGAGCTTCACTCTAAACGAGTCAACCTTCCCGTCGGTGATGTTGACATCCTGCTGAACCACCTCCGCGACGCGCAGGGCTCGCAGAGTCTCCGAGGCTCGTTCTATCGCTGCACTTGTGGCTCTTTCCCATGACTCCGTGCTTGTCCCTATAAGCTCGATGACCTTGTACAGGTTCTCTGCCATGTTTTTCTCCTCGCCTGGGACGCGGGCCCGCAGGACCATCGCCGCAACCGGTAGGTTACGAGTTAGCTATCGTGCTCGTCCAGTGCTGCGCTGCGTGCAGACATCCAGAGTTCTAAGGGCTGCTAGCCCTGGTCCTGAGCATCACCTATTCAGCGCCAAATCCTGCGACTTGTCCGCTTAGCCTGGCGGGCGACATTGCTTTCCATATTGGGGCGGCGCGCTCCTGTACAACGGTGTGCCATGGCGCGCCGACGCCCGGCCTATTTGTCCTTTGGAAGCTTCTCGTCTAGAGCCGACAGCGGGATCGATCCCGCGATCGCCTCGTATCCCTTCGGGTTCGGGTGAATCCGATTCCGGCGCGCCAAGGTCAGGGTGCAAGCACGCGGGGTGGTCCGGCTGGGCGCGTGCGGATGTCGCGGGCTTGCAACGAGGAGCTTGCGCCGAA
>CAWDDI010000021.1:0-23670 GCA_963800985.1 uncultured Alphaproteobacteria bacterium
CTCATATCCTACTAGCCGCGCGGGCCGGCCGCCCTGTCTGCCAGCACCCGCTGGGCTTCGACGCGAGCCTGGTGAGGGGTCACCGAGCCGTACTCGCCGATGGTGTACTTGCGCGGGTTGCGGCGGTCGCCTGATGGGCCGGTACTGGACCAGGAAGACCTTGCGGCCGGCTGGTGTGAGCTTAAGGCCGAAGCCCTTGAGGTCCTCGTCCCACCAGATCTGAACGGATCCAGCAGGGGAGGGGAGGGCGTCCATGACGCACTTGGTCCGCGGTCCCGCGCGGCTTTCAGCTTCGAGACCAAGCACCCGCAGGACTTGAGTTGCCGTCCACCCAGAGCCGCGCGCGGTCGGGATGTGGCGGTCGTTGAGGGCCGCCGCAATCTGACGAAGAGAGGCGCCGGTCGCCTGGATCTCGCGAATGACCGGGGCGAGGTCGGCCGCGCGACGCGAAGCCCCTTGCGACCGCTGCAAGACGCTGGCGCGCGCACCCTGCTTCGCGACCTTCGGCAGGTTACCCCGATCGCCCCCGAGCTGTGTCGCCTTGCCCTTGGTGCGCAACGCCGCCTTCTGCTCG
The DNA here is from genome assembly GCA_963800985.1 of uncultured Alphaproteobacteria bacterium. Lineage (GTDB taxonomy): Bacteria > Pseudomonadota > Alphaproteobacteria > Rhizobiales > Beijerinckiaceae > Microvirga. The sequence goes on from CAWDDI010000021.1 coordinate 575, forward strand.
TCTGGCAGGGTCCGATACCATTCCCGTTTCCGGGCGAGAGCATCCTTGGTCCGCTGGCTAATCATCTCGCGCTCGTGCTCCGCCGCGAGGATGTGAACCGTGAGCCGGTTCGCCTGGGGGAAGTCCACGGCGGTGAACTCCACCCCGCTCTCCATCCAATGACTGTCAGCTTCTGGTGCCCATGCGAATGTCAGCATGCGCGGACGCTGGAGCATTCCCCTGTGCACCCTGACCTCCAGCACAAACTGTAAGGCCGGCGTATGCGATGAACCGCCGGCCTCATTTTTGCGGGGACGGCCTGCTCTCACGGCGCGGCGGTTGGGTCGGGCCTCGCTCGACGTGCATCCTGACGGTGACAGTCAGCACCCGCTTGCCATCCGTATCGTGCACTTCGACAGCGAGGGCCTGGGCGTCACCTTTGGGTAAGCTGTCCCGCGCCATGTCCGCCGCCGCTCTCGTGGCCATGCGTTCGGCCACCTCCAACCCATCTAACTCCAGGCCTTCCTCATCAGGGATGAAGCGGACACCTTCGCAGACATCGAAATAGAAGCGCGGCATGGCCATCCTTGTTGAAGGCGACTGCTAACGCCCGCGGCGAAATTACGTTCCATTTCAAACACTTGTTAACGCGCCGTATTAACCTGACGAGGCACCTGCATGACTGATGACGCTCGAAAGGTAAGCGCGGTCACTCGCCTCCCTCTCGAGATGGTCAGCCGCTCCAGGCGCTCCATGGGGGAGGCAATCGCCTTCTACGCACTGCGAATTCGCGGGCCATTTGATCGCGGGCGAGACTGCGCGCCTGGAAAGTCCCACCCGCGCGGCTACCATCGGAGGGCTGGTACTCGATGGAGCATTCTCATGGATTACGAAATTCAGTTGGTCGGCATCGAAACCGGCGCCGGTGAGTGTTACCGGGTCACGTTTCGGGTCACCGGCGGAACGATGTCCTTTTCGATCCAGGTCTTCCGGACAGCATCTTCATTGATCGAAGCCCGGCGGATCGGCAGGGGCGGGGGGCCAGTGCGTCGGTCAGCACGATCTCGGTCGAGATCTGGCGAGCCATCGCGCCTCGAACCGCACGCCGTGTCAGCCGCCCAGATCCGGACTTAGCAGCATCACCAAATATCCATGGCGGGTTACCCTCAGGGAACGGGCCGAGAGCGAACACGGAGGCCAAGCCGGCTCTTTATGCAACTGCCCTTCCACAGTTGCCGGGTCGGCGCATCGCTGTGTCCGGGAGGGCCAATGTCCTTAGGTATTGTGGGCGTGAGGCTTGACTGCGGGCGGCTCCTCACTCCGTAGGCTTGTCTCCGGCATCACGAGCGCAACCAGCAACAGAGCAAACACGCCGATCAACGCCAATCCGAGGAAGGCGACCGCGTACCCGGCTCCGACGACCACGGCACCGGCCGCGGCATGGCTCAGCGAGCCGCCGATTCCCTGGACCGTGCTGACGAGTCCACGGCTCACGTTATACCGGCCGGTGCCTCGCATGATGTCGGCCAGCACGAGCGGTAGCAGCGCGTCGAACAGCCCGCCTCCGAGCCCATCCAGGATCTGTCCCGCCAGGATCCAAAGCGGGTGATCGGCATAGGCGAATATCAGCGCCCGCGTGGGCAGCGCCAGGAACGCAGCAACAAGCAGTGGCTTGCGCCCGAGGACGTTCGCCCACCCGGCGAGCAGCGCCACAGGGATGGTGGCGAGTTGCGCGACGATGATAGCGGCCGAGGTCAGTGCCGCCTCCTGCCCCGGATGGCTCAGGGCCAGCTTCTGGCTTGCCAGAGCGAGCATGGGCGCATTGGCGAAGTGGAACAGGGCCGTGGCTGCGGCGAGCACCAGGAGTGTCCTGTGCGTCAGGAGCACGCGCCAGCTCGCGGGCGAATCCACCCGCACGGCTGTATCGGGGTCTTCGAGGCCACGCGCCCTCGCATGGTCGATGGCACCCGCCGGTATCGACAGGACCGCTAGCGTGGTCAGGACTGCGAACAGCGGGACGAGGTAGAACACCGCGCGCTGCGAGAATGCCGTGCCGACGCCAGCGGCAACGGCCGCGATCGTCAGGTTGCCGATCCGGTCGAACGCGACGTTGCGCCCGAGGCGAGCGGCGAGCCGGCCCGGCCCGACGAGACCAAGGGTGATCGCGGCAACCGTCGGCGCGAACACGCCGCCGAGCACGGCCATCACGATGTCGGCCGCAAGCACGATCGGAACGGTTGGCTTCCACGCGATCGCCAATGCGCACCCCGACAGGGCCCCGACGCCGCCGATCAGGAGCGCCCGTTTTGAATGCGTCTTGTCGATGATCAACCCCATCGGGGTGTGCATGGTGATCCCGATCAGCCCACTCACCGTCAGGACGGCTCCAATCGTGGCTTGGTCCCAGCCTGCCTCCGTCAGCAAGAACACGCTGACATACGGTCCGAGCCCGCCGCGCACATCGGCGAGCAGAAAATTCAGCCAGTCGAGCGACGCGCCGTACGGCATCGGTGGAGCTCTCTTGCGGGAACTACAACTCGCAAGCGCGGGTTATCGGAGTGTTGCCAAGTCTTCCCGCGTGGAGGTGTGCTGCTAAGTTTTCCTCCCAACAGCGGCAGCTTGGTGAGCTCTACGCCGACAGCTTGAGAGGAAGGTCTCGTGCGAATTGCCCAGGTTGCGCCGTTAGCCGAAGCGGTTCCCCCCAAGCTATACGGTGGGACGGAGCGGGTGGTCTCTTGGCTCACCGAGGAGTTGGTGGCCCAAGGCCACGAGGTCACGCTGTTTGCGAGCGGAGACTCCACGACCTCAGCCACGCTCGTGCCTTGCGTTCCTCAGGGGTTGAGGCTCGCCGGCATCCGCGACCACATCGCGAGCCACCTCGTGATGCTCAACACCATCCGCCGACGGGCCGATCAGTTCGACGTGATTCATTTCCATATCGATCTCCTGCAGTATCCCCTGTTCCAGGACCTCGCCCACAAGTGCGTCACGACCCTCCACGGGCGGCTCGACTTTCCCGACTTCCACCCCGTCTATTACGCTTTCCCTCATATGCCGCTGGTCTCGATCTCTGAGGATCAGCGGCGTCCGATGCCGCCCCATGTGACCTGGCTTGCCACGATCTATCATGGCCTGCCTTCGTCTTCGTGTCCCTATAATGCGGCCGGCGGGGATTATCTCGCGTTTCTCGGGAGGATTTCCCCGGAGAAGCGCCCCGATCGCGCCATCGAGATCGCGAAACGCGCCGGGATTCCGCTGAAGATCGCTGCGAAAGTCGACAAGGTCGATCAGGAGTATTTCGAGGTGGAGATCCGGCCGCTGCTGGACCACCCGCTCATCGAATTCATCGGCGAGATCGATGAGCAGCAGAAAGGCGACTTTCTCGGGAATGCTCTCGCCCTCCTGTTCCCGATCGACTGGCCGGAGCCTTTTGGACTTGTCATGATCGAGGCGATGTCGACCGGTACTCCCGTCATCGCCTGGCGGCACGGTTCGGCTCCCGAGGTCATCGACCATGGGATTTCCGGTCTCGTCGTGAACTCGATCGATGAGGCCGTCTCAGCTGTGGATCGGATTCGCGCCATGAGCCGCGCCCGGGTGCGGCGTTGCTTTGAAGCACGGTTCACGGCCACACGGATGGCAAAGGACTATGTCGCTGCTTATGAGCGTCTGCTGTCCGGCACCGTTCGTCGGGAAACGGGGACCTCAGTCGCCGCATAGGCGGAAGGTGGTGCTTACAGGAAGCGCCCCAAATCCACCAAAGATCGGGATCGCTATCGGAAGCAGCTGGTTCGAGGCGATCCGGCTTTCACCAGCAGCCTCATCACCCACGTGATCTGAAGGGAACTTGCGACATGATGGACGCCACAGGGGAACCCGATGCAACTCGGAAATCCGGCGACCCGAACGTCTGGTCCGAATACGACATCGAGACGCACACGTCCCTGATCGATCGTCCGCTGCGCACCTTGAAGCACGGCGATGCTTTCGCCGTGCTCGACAGCTATGGCGATATTGGGACCGTCCAGGACACGGCAGAGGGGCTCTTCTATCGCGACACCCGCTACCTGTCGCATTACGAGTTGCGGATCGAGGGCAAGCGACCGCTTCTCCTGAGCTCGGTCATGCACGAGAACAAGGCGGCTCTCTCAGTGGATTTGACCAATCCGGACGTACGCGTTTGGTGAGCATGATAGGCTGCCGCGGGACACGATCTTCGTAGAGCGCACCAAGTTTCTTTGGAAGGGGGTCTGCTACGAGCGCATCAACATCAAGAACTACGACCGCGTCCGCAGGCGCCTGCGGCTCGATGTCCTGTTCAGCGCCGATTTCCAAGACCTCTTCGAAGTTCGGGGAACGAAGCGGCCTCACCACGGCCGGCAAACCGCCCATCCATATCGACCAAACCGGGCCGAGTTCCATTACAATGGTCTCGATGGGATCGAGCGTCGGACCGTCCTCCACTTCAGCCCCACGCCGAAGCGGCTCGACTCGAAGCGGGCAACGTTCGTGGTCGAGGTTGGACCCGGTGAGCAGACCTCGGTTTTCGTGAACGTCTGTTGCGGGGAAGGCGAGGCGACCGACGTGGGCGATTTCTTTCTCGCTTACCGCGACACGCGTCGAGCGCGTCGCGCCTCGACGGCCGATATCGCTACCATAGCGACGTCCAACGGTCTGTTCGATGAAGTCGCGTGCCGCGCGACCTCTGACGTGTACACGCTGATCACGCGGACCGATCTCGGCCCCTATCCGTATGCGGGAATTCCGTGGTTCAGTACGATCTTCGGCCGCGACGGCATTATCACTGCCATGTTCACTGTTGTGGATGGACCCTTCGATCGCGCGGGGGGTGCTGCGCACCCTCGCCGCCACGCAGGCCACCGAGTTCGATCCGAAGTCCGACGCCCAGCCTGGCAAGATCCTGCACGAGAGTCGCCATGGCGAGATGGCCAATCTGGGCGAGGTGCCGTTCCGCCGCTACTACGGCACGGTGGACGCGACCCCGCTCTTTGTGTTGCTCGCCGGGATGTACTTCGAGCGCACCGGAGATCGCGAGACTTTGTCCGAGATCTGGCCCAGCATCGAGGCGGCCTTGCTCTGGATCGACGAGCACGGCGACCGCGATGGCGACGGCTTCGTCGAGTACTACCGCGAGACGGACAGCGGCCTTGCCAATCAAGGATGGAAAGACTCGTTGCGACTCAATCTTCCACGCTGACGGTGCGCTGGCTGAGGGACCGATCGCGCTCTGCGAGGTCCAGGGCTACGTCTACGCTGCCAAACGCTCCATCGCAGCGGTTGCAGCCCGGCTGGGCTTTCGGGAGCTTGCGTTAAAGCTCGGCAGCGAAGCCGAGGATCTGCGCGATCGATTTGAGCGGGCGTTCTGGTGCTCGGACATCGGCACTTACGCGCTTGCGCTCGACGGCGCGAAGCGGCCCTGCCGCGTTCGTTCCTCGAATGCGGGCCACGCACTTTTTACCGGCATCGCCGATCCACAACGGGCGCGCCGCACTGCCGATACTCTGATGAGCCGCGAGGCGTTCAGCGGGTGGGGCATCCGCACGATCGCTCAAGGCGAGGCGCGCTATAATCCCATGTCATATCACAACGGTTCGGTGTGGCCGCACGATAATGCGCTGATCGGCCTTGGCTTTGCTCGCTACGGCTTCAAGGCGGAAGCGGCACGCGTCTTTGAGGGCCTGTTCGATGCGGCAACGCACCAAGAGTCGCGTCGTCTACCGGAGTTGTTCTGCGGCTTCATGCGTCGCCCGAACGGAGCTCCGACCGCCTACCCTGTTGCTTGCTCACCGCAGGCCTGGGCGGCGGCAGCTTCCTTTGGCCTGCTCGCCGCCTGCGTCGGCCTGGAACTCGCCCACGACAGAAACCAGATCCGGTTTCGGGAACCTGTCATGCCCGACTTTCTCGACGAGGTGGTGATCCGCAATCTCAGCTTGGCGGATCATCGGTCGATGTTCGACTGCACCGTTACGGTCGGGATGTCACGGCTAACGTGCTTTCCCGTGAGGGCTCGGTACGGGTCGCACTCTTCAAGTAAGGGCCATCCCGACGAGGTCGGTTGCTGTAGGCACAACGCTCCGTCGATGGCTGTCCTAGAGACCATCTGTGAGATCATGCATGCGCTCCTTGATGTTTCAGCTCGGACCTGCGCCGAGCGTGATGTTGGTGCCAATCATTCGGGGAATTGTGGACAGGCCCGATCCGGTGGGCAGATCGCTGCGCGTCTCCCCGCTGACCACCCGCTTCGAGCCCTTCCCGATCCCGATGAGCAGGAGAAGCAGTTTCTCGTTCGTGGCGTTCTGGGCCTCATGGAGCAGCACGAAGGCATCACTCCACGAATGGCCGCGTACCAACTCGAACGGCACCATGATGATGTCGCCGTGTCATTGATGACCCTGGCAACACCCGGCTGTCTGCCAGTCCTACAACGGAGATTGCTAAAAGAAAACGGAGGCCGAAGCCCCCGTTTGATCCCGATCAACCGCCCTTCCGCTCGCCCCTGCGGGAGCCGGTCTTGGATTTGGTCTGATCGTCTACTTCGACCTTGGTCTGACGCACGGTATCCGACACGGTCTCGGTGCGCTGCTGGGCATCCTTCTTCACCACGACTTCTTCCTTGACGCGCGCCTCCTTGTTGACGACAGCTTCCTCGCGCCGCTCAGTGGCCTCGACCGTGCGCTCGCGGAAAGCGTCCTCCGTTCCGGTGAGTGGACGGTCAACGGGCCTGCGCTCAACCGTCACGTTCTCGTCACGCAACGTGACCTGCTCCGATACGGGCTGCTCGACTACATAGCTTCGGACACGAACTCGCCCGCCGCTGACATCGCGCTTGCCGACCCGAAGTTGCTCCTCAACAATCGGAATGGCTTCCTCGCCTTTGGCCGTGCGACCTGTTTGCGCTGAAGTGGATTGACCCGAGCTTGGAGTTGCGCGGGTGCCCTGGCTGGATTCAGTCGTGCTCTTGTCCAAGCCCGTCCAGCCTTCCTTGCGCCACGTCTCGGCGCGTTCATCGATGTTGATCGTGCCTTCATCATCGAGGATGTCGAGGGCGTCCTCATACTGCGCGTCGGTTACGTTGACGCTGAGGAGGTATCCGCCGCGCCGCAGCCCCTCGGCATAGGTGTAGCGATCCTCCTCGGGCATGAACATGTCGGCCAGGGAATCCCAGAAACCTTTCAACTCCTGGGGCGCTGTGGTCCGCCCGCTTTGGTTGTATGACGAACCTGCCGTCGTCGTGGAGGACGACTTGTGATGGTAAGAGGTGATGGCTGTGAGTTGGAGAAGTTGAGAAAGCTGGTTGTGGTTTTGTGTAGCGCGTGCGAGCTGGGAATTTTGAGGTGGTTGATGTTGCTGATGGTTGCGAAGAGCATAGATCAGCATCGTGGCGATTGGATTTTTGATTGCGCTTGGTTGGGATAGGGGTGCGCCTGGCTACGTGCGGATGGGTGGCGTGTAGGCCGATTCAGGAGCACTTGGGTCAGGTGCTCTCGGCATCAGGGGCACTAACCGTGCTGTCGTGCGCTCGCCCGGTGAGGACAAAGCCGAACCCAAGCCCTTCCGCATAGCCCGGCTGTGCATATCGGTCGAGTGGCAGTTCGCGCCCGGTCTAGCGCTTGCAATGAGTCCTTTTTGTATGGCCGCGATCTGCTGGCCGGGAGGGGAGTGATACGCAGGTGTGGGAGCGAGGCCTCGGCAGCACAGAGCAGTACAGGCGAGCGTGTACGTAGGAACTGCGGTAAACGGATGACCACTGCCTGCCTCCTCGGGCAGGTCGCGCAAGGTGAGCCTGTGCGCGCGATCAGAAAATGGCATCGAGGACACGGCGGTGGTCGGCAGGAGGCCGCCCCCGCTTCGGTCCACGCTCGATCACGAACGGCTCGAAGAACGCCCACTCCGCATCACTCAGTCTGCCTCGAATCGAAGCTGCCGCCCTCCAAACGACAGCCTTAAATCACTCCGCGTTCCCGCAGACCATCACTTTGTCAACACGCCCTAGTCGATCCACCTTCCATCAAACGGCAGTTAGTGCGGGGAATGCCGAGTTCAACAAGGCGCTCGATGGCCTCGTTTGCGTCCTCACGGTCGTCAAACATGGCCGTCAGCATTCGGGTATGCTGACCAGTGCCAATAGGGGTTCCAGATGTCATGACGTGCTTTCCTCCGGCAAGGGTTTTCCATTCGCATCGAAACGTTCCACAATGGCGCGCTCGCTACGAAGCGTTACGGGGACTTCAACAGTTTCGGTCTTAACGTCACGTCGGATATGAAGTTCTTCTTTCAAGAAAAGCTGCTTCTCGATGACCAGCCGCTCCTCAACGATGGGTACAATCGTGACGCCATTCTCGGTGCGGATTTCGGGAACTTGTTCCACACGCCGGTCGATGGGAACGCGCGTGACCTCGACGGTTTCGTCCGTCAGTGTGTCCCGCACGACTTGTTCAACGGAATCGACTTCGGTGCGAACGCGGACCTTGCCTAAGACAGTTTGGCGCTTGTCAACGCGTACGGCCTCTTCGACAAGCGGTATGACTTGCCTCGTCCTGCTCCTCTTCCGGCATGTCCGAACGACCTCGCTCACCGATTCTCCTCAACGCGCCCCGGTCAGTCTCGTTCCCGCTATCGATAGCGTGGGCATCGTTGATCGATGACCTTCGAGGAACGCGCATTCCCGAGCAGCTCCGACGCTCGGAGCATTCTTATGACCGTTAGGACAGACCGCGGCTAACACACGGGCCGCGATCTGCTCGCAATGACAGTCGGTGGCGTTACCTGCGGCCGGACGCGAGTGCAGCTGGTCTGTTGCGGGAGCGCTCGTTCGCATGGGAGATCTCGATCTCATCCCGCCGGACGGTGTCTCGCACAGTCTCGACACGCTTCGACCGCTCGCGGCGAATCACCACCTCTTCCCGAACCTTGACGCCCTTGGCCACAAGCGGCACTTCAGAAGTCTCGATCATCTCGACGGTGAGCTCGGTCAAAGTCTCTCCCGTGACCGCATCGGTCACCGGCCTGCGCCGCTCGACCACCACCTTCTCATCATAAAGCGTCACCTGCTGTTCGGCGGGTCTCTCGATCACATAGCGGCGCACCGTGGTCGTGCCGCTATTCACAGTTTGCTTGCCCACGATTAGCGTCTCTTCCGCGAGCGGGATCACTTCCTCTTCGCGGGTCGATGCGTGGCCATTGGCGGCCAAGGAACGGCCCGCCGGAAGCCCCCACATCCCGAACATGGCATCCCAGAGCACGAGATCCCGTGCTCATCGGCGCGGTCGCGACACGCTGGACGTTCTCCGCAGCGCTCTGGACGATCTGGCGTGAGCTCTCGGCCATCACTTCCATCGTTTGGCGAGCGGCGTTGCGGGTATTCCTATCGCGTTCGGCTGCATCGTTCTGCTCAGCGAGGAGCTTTTCATCCTGCTCGCGCTCTTGTCTTGCCCCAGTGCGACGCTGGTCGGCTTCGGCCCGCTTCGCTTCCTCGACCTCGGCCTTCCCGTCCTCAATCTTCTCGACGATGGCCTGCGCTTCCTCGTCGCTCAGCGCCTTCAGGACTGCTGGGAGCAACTCCTTCCGTTCGTCACGGACACTCTGCTGGAATGCCTTTCTGAGCTCGGCCACCTTTGGGGCGAACTCCTCGCTGCCCTTCGGGACGCGCTCTAGCTCAGCCAGGAGCTTGCGCGTTTGCTTGTTGTCGTTAAGCGCGTCAGAGACCAGATCTTTGGTCTCCTTGTGCTTTCGGAGGACCGGGAACAGGTGCTCCTCTTCAAGCTTTGCCAGGAGCTCCAACTCGGCCTTGAGATCTGCAAGCAGTCGCTCGCGCGTCTTGATCGCGGTGTCGGAAGTGTCAAGCCAGCCTCGCGATGAGCTCGTTGCCTTGGTCGGGCTGGTTTGGATCAATTGTTTGATGGTCGTCATGTTTCCCTGCTTGCAATATTGGAGAAGGGATCACCCGACGCATTACTAAGGTGGTGATCATGTTTGGGCCCAGCATCAATTCGTGGACCCCGGCGATGTGTGCGGTGAGTGCACGTCGGCTTCGAGCTACCTGGGACGGCTATAGCTTTCGCCCATCCTCATGCACCCGTTTGACCAACGAGCCTTTATGCTGCAGCGCACAACAGGCAACGGCTCGGGCCGTCAACAGTTCCCCGGCTAAAGACTACGCCCGCCGGCCTTGAGCTGAGCGATGCAGAGCCAGCGCTTCTGCACCGTGTCCATCAGGGCCGTCAGACGGGTTGCTGGCAAGAAGCGAAGTGGTTAGCGGGCGACAGGGGTTCGGCCACCGCAGCCGAGCACGGAACGGATGTCCCCGACCGCGCGTCGAGAATCGCTCAGCCAACCTGCTCGTGCGCGCGCGAGGTCATCCCACGTGGATCTGAGATGGCGCGCTGTTGGTGCAGCCCTGGCTGCGGAAGGCGGCCTGCCATGCTGCTGCGCAGGAGGGTGATCGATCGTGGATGTCTCTCCCTTTACGCAATCTGATGGCAGCTTCGTCTATCCGAGTTTGCCTTTACAGTTGGGAGATCACATCCCGGTCCAGACGAGCAGATGATGTTCTGGCTTCGGCGCTTCCCACCCTCGACCTTGCGATGCAGCGTCAGCGACTTAAGGTGCTAGGCAGAGAAGCGACTTCTATTTTCGAACCATTTCCTGACCGCGCTGGCGAGCGGGTGAGTGGCGAAATCAGCCTTAGGGCGAATGAGGGATCGTTGCCCAGGTGCTGTATCGTCGATGATCGGAGCTACACGTTCGGGGCAACAAAGGCTGTGGATACCGTACGACGGTGTGTGGTCGCCTACGGGCTGGCGTGTGGCGCGGCCGGCGAGGCAAGGTCGTGAGCTATTGCTCCTGCTCGCGCGCCTGCGCCTCGATCTGGTCGAAGTGGTGTTTAAGTGTCTCGACAGCGTGGGTTGCCGGATTCCCGTCTTCGCCTTCGCCATGAAGCCGCTGCGCGCGCTCGAGAGCCTCGAAAAGCGCTGTGCGCACCTGATCTGAATAGGCCCGTGGGTCACGGCGCTTGATTAAGCAACATCGTGAAAAGCGTTCGCGTCATCGGCTCGAGGGCGATGATCCTTGACTGGTTTGTGTGCTCCGGGGCTCGGTGCAGTCATTCGCCGTCCTCGCGGTTCTACGCCGCCGGAGCTTACAGCCATCTAGTCTTTTGGGAAAACCTGGCAGCCGCCACACCCCGAGTAACCTGTCGGGGTCGGATCCGGTGGGCGGGTGTATCCTTTCACTAGCTATGGGTTTCGCGGGAGCGTCTCAGAGCCTAGCGACCGGCCGCCGTGGCGGCAGCGGTATCGTCGTGGATGTCGAGGAACCGGTCAGCTCAACGTCCTGCGGTCCAGAGTCTATACAGCTGCGGACATAAAGCTGTCGACGTTCAACCACTCGCTTGTAGAGGTCCGGATCCATCCGTCTCGGCCCCTTGAAGAGTTTCCGGGACTCGTCCTGGCAGGCTAGGCGGAGTTCGGCCAGAGCCCGAGGTCTGACCGGCGTGTGTGTGGAAGATTGCGGGAACGGAACAGCGGGTGTGACGGCCTGTCTTACGCCATTGGCTTCGTCCAGCAAACGCTGCCACCGCCCGTCGCGCGTCATTGCCTCCACCTCACGATTGACGCGGTAGAGATCGGTTCCTTCGCCCGGATCCGTAGCAGTTTGAGCAAAGGCGACGCTCGGCAGGAACACGAATGCCATCACCAAAAGGATCGTCTTGATCATGCTGTCGGCTCCACTCGCACGGGACTTGCAGGTGAGGTGTAAGCCCGTGCGCCTGCTCATCGTCGAACATCCAAGATGTGGTAGAGCGGCGGAACTGCCGAAGGGCATTCCCACCCTATTGAGGCGGACGGCGATCTTGTCAACGCCGTCGCTCGCGCTTCCGACGTGAGCGGGGCAGTAAGACAAACATGGGAGTGAACAGACCTTTGCGGGACAGTCGTCCGCAGTGACCGTGGTGACGGAGCGCAGAGATAGCAGCCTCGACGGCGCCAAACCACGGTCGCCTCCAGGATATAGTTTGAAATAAGGAAGGCCCCGGATTGCTCCGAGGCCTCTGCCTTTCGGCAGTGTGGGTTGCGCTCAGAAATCCATGCCGCCCATGCCACCCATGCCGCCGCCGCCCGGCATCGCTGGAGCGGACTCCTTTTTGGGAGCCTCCGCGACCATGGCTTCCGTCGTGATCAACAGTCCGGCAACAGATGCTGCGTCTTGCAGAGCCGCACGGACGACTTTCACCGGGTCGACGATGCCGGCCTGGAGCATGTCGACATACTCCTCCGTCTGCGCGTTGAAGCCGTAGGTCTCCGATTTGTTGTCGGAGATCTTGCCGACCACGATCGAGCCCTCGACGCCCGAGTTCTCGGCGATCTGGCGGATCGGCGCCTCGAGCGCGCGCAGCACGATGTTGATGCCCGCCTTGACGTCCGGGTTGTCGGTCTTGAGCTTCGACACCGCGGCCTTGGCGCGCAGCAGCGCGACGCCGCCGCCCGCAACGATGCCTTCCTCGACCGCTGCCTTGGTGGCGTGCATGGCATCGTCGACGCGGTCCTTCTTCTCCTTGACCTCGACCTCGGTGGAGCCGCCGACGCGGATCACCGCGACGCCGCCCGCGAGCTTGGCGAGACGCTCCTGGAGCTTCTCGCGGTCGTAGTCCGAGGTCGTCTCCTCGATCTGCGCCTTGATCTGGCCCACACGAGCCTCAATGGCACGTTTTTCGCCCGCGCCGTCGATGATCGTGGTGTTCTCCTTCTCGATGCGCACCCGCTTGGCGCGGCCGAGCATGTCGAGCGTCACGTTCTCGAGCTTGATCCCGAGATCCTCGGAGATCGTCTGGCCGGCGGTGAGGACCGCGATGTCCTCGAGCATCGCCTTGCGGCGGTCGCCGAAGCCCGGCGCCTTCACGGCGGCAACCTTCAGCCCGCCGCGCAGCTTGTTGACCACGAGGGTCGCGAGCGCCTCGCCCTCGATGTCCTCGGCGATGATGAGGAGCGGCTTACCGCTTTGAGCGACGGCCTCGAGGATCGGGAGCATCGCCTGCAGCGAGGAGAGCTTCTTCTCGTGGATGAGGACGTAGACGTCCTCGAGCTCGGCGACCATCTTCTCGGCATTGGTGATGAAGTACGGCGAGAGATAGCCGCGGTCGAACTGCATGCCCTCGACGACGTCGAGCTCGGTCGTCGCAGTCTTGGCCTCCTCGACCGTGATCACGCCCTCGTTGCCGACCTTCTGCATGGCCTGGGCCAGCATCTGCCCGATCTCGGCATCGCCATTGGCCGAGATCGTCCCGACCTGGGCGATCTCATCGTTGGTCGAGACCTTCTTGGCGCGAGCCTTGAGGTCCGCCACCACCGCCTCGACGGCGAGGTCGACCCCGCGTTTCAGGTCCATCGGGTTCATGCCGGCCGCGACCGACTTGGCGCCCTCGCGGACGATCGCGTGGGCGAGAACCGTCGCGGTCGTGGTGCCGTCGCCGGCGACGGTGCTGGTCCTGGTCGCGACCTCGCGCACCATCTGGGCGCCCATGTTCTCGAACTTGTCGGAAAGCTCGATCTCCTTCGCGACGGTGACGCCGTCCTTGGTGATGCGGGGTGCCCCGAAGCTCTTATCGAGCACCACGTTGCGGCCCTTCGGACCGAGCGTGACCTTCACGGCATTGGCGAGGATGTCGACGCCGCGCAGCAGGCGGTCGCGGGCATCTGATGAAAACCTGACGTCTTTGGCAGCCATGATCTGAACTCCTGTTGTTCTTGCGAGAGGGAGATGCCCTTAGGCGGCCTTCTTCTTCGACGCGGTCTGCTCGATCACGCCCATGATGTCGGACTCCTTCATGATCAGGAGATCCTCGCCGTCGATGCGCACCTCGGTGCCGGACCACTTGCCGAACAGCACCCGGTCGCCGGCCTTGACGTCGAGGGGTTGGACCTTGCCGCTCTCGTCGCGGGCGCCGGGTCCGACCGCGATGATCTCGCCCTCCTGGGGCTTCTCCTTCGCGGTATCGGGAATGATGATGCCGCCCTTGGTCTTCTCTTCCGCGTCGATGCGGCGGACGACGACGCGATCATGGAGTGGGCGGAATTTCATGATGATCCTCCTGGTCTGAATTTCGCGCACATAGGCGCGTGGGCCTGGCCTTAGCGGCAGGATTGGCACTCAACGTGGTAGAGTGCTAACGCGGTACATAATACCGCGACTCCGTCGACGCAAGAGCTTCCTAACGACGGCGAAAGACGGCGGACGTGAAACGGAGAGATCCCTCCGGCGTACCGGAGCTGAGGCTCCAAAGCGCAATACGCTCTCCAGGCGCTTGCGGCGCTCGTGAAGTGGACGCCGAGGAGGTCGTAGACGATCAGGCGCGCGTCCTGGCGGGCGTGGCGCGAGCGCAGGGCGTGGAAGTCCGGTCTTCGGTCATCGAGAGACACGCCGCCTCACCGTCAAGCGTCGCGTCATTGACTGGCAGGCGCGCAATCGCGGCGGCGATCAATGGGAAGTCTTGGCCCAATTTCGCCCGGAGCAGGACCACAGGTGCACCACGCCGGGTTGACGTTCCGCGAGCCGCACGCCGAGCAACGCAGGCGCAGAGCTACATCGGGCACTGGCAAGCTGTCGGGCAGACCATCCACGTTCATCGAGGCCGAGTGACCGCAGCTCGCCTCCTGGCAATTGCCAGCACGGACCGGACGCCATGCTCGCGCATGTTGCCGAGGCTCAGGGGCCGGATCTCGTGGCCGTCCACGTCGTAGGGACCGGCGCGGGTTGCGGGGAGGGCGTGTCATTCAGGAACAGGCAGAGACTCCGCAACGAGGGCATCCCCGCCCCTGAGCGGGCGCGGAGTTCCCGGACCCGCATCAGTACTTTCCACAAAGGCGTGCGGGAAGATGAAGCCGAAACTGAGGATGCAGACGATTATGCGAACGACCTGCATGGAGCGCTGCGCCCCTGCTGTCCCGTAGATGGTCCTGGGTGCCATGGCGATCTCCCTTAGTGCTCAAGCGACTAAATGACTTGGCAAATCGGGGAGCGGACCGCAGACTATTTTGAGGAGCGGACCTCGACTGTCGAGTATGACGCTGTTCGATACTGTACGCTCTTTCGGGTTCCTTGTCCTAATTTAATTTAGGCGGCAGGATTAATATTTTCAAGTTCTTCCAGGAGCACTGAAAGATACCTTAAGTGCGAGGTCCTCGGCGCATGAATCAAACAGTGCGGCGGCCGCGAATTATTGATTGAGGGAGCGGCACATCTCTTTGTTGAAGCGCCCTCACCCATCGGAACGAAGGACCTCCACATGCTCATTGGTTACGCCCGCACCTCAACCCTCAAACAGGAAGCCGGCCTAGAGGCCCAGCGCAGGGACCCTAACGCTCTCGGGTGCGAGAAGATGTTCAGCGAGAAGACCAGCTCGGTGGCCTTCGCCGGGGCCTTGAGGAGGCCCTGGAGTTTTCACGCGCCGGGGACACCCTGGTGGTCACCAAGCTCGATCGTCTGGCCCGCTCTCAGACAATGGTGTTGGTATGCCGCCGCAGAGACCCGGCGATGCAAAATCCGGCCTTGGCACGTCCTAATATCGTTATCCCGAGCCGAACAGGGATTCCTGGGGGAGCTTGATATCCGGTCCATTTCACAGTGCGGGAGGGTGCAGCCTAAGCCGACGTGAAGAAGCAAGGGCGGTGCTCGGCTATGGTCATTCTCTAAATGTGGCCTCTTCCTCATCGACCGCCTTTCGGTGAGGAATCAGCCTGCCATCCTGCGCTTCGTGATATCGCTCGATACGCCGCCGCTGATTTTTGTAGGCGGGATTCAAAGAAATGCAAACCCGGCTCGCGATGTGCAAACAGGACCCGCACGATCGAGCCGTCACGGCAGTGCAGTTCGAGGTGATCGGAACGCCAGGCACATTCGAGCGCAGGGCGACACAACGCCGTCGTGCATGCGGCCGGTCGCAGGGCCGTTTGGCGCTCGAGCGTGAGACCGTTCACCTGCAGGATCCGGAGCATGCGCTTGCCGTTGACCGTCGGTTTGCCTTCGTCCGGAGCAGCCGGCAGGAGTGCCGTGATCCGGCGATAGCCATAGGTCGGCCGCTCATCGACCAGCCGGCGGATGAGGGGCAAGAGCGTGGCATCCTCAGGCTTACGGTACGGGCAGCGTCTAGACGTCCTGGATGGGCGCTCAATCAGGTTGGAGCGCGAGACGCCGAGCGTGTCGGGATCGCCTTCAAGGGGAATCGCCCTCCCGACGCTCCACGAGGCGAGCGGCAAGATCGGTTTTTTTGCCCGCGCGAGATCGAGCGCCTCTTTGAGGATTCGGCTTCCATGGTTTTGCGTCCGAGCAGGCGTTCGAGGTCACTCACACGCTTCTCGAGCTCGCGAACCTTGCTGGTGCCGACCACGTCCTCGTCAGCATGGACAGCCTGGTGCCCGCCTTCGAGGTCGCCGTTTCCAGGCAAAAAGCTGGCTCGGCGCGATGCCGGTTCGCCGGGCCACCAACGAAACCGACATGCCCGGCTGCATGGTCTCCTCGACCAAGCGGACCTTCTCGGCCGTCGACCAGCGCCGTCGGCGCTGCACGGACGTGATGACTTCAACACGAGGCGGAGGAGCAAAAGGGTCAGACGACATAGTCGTATCATAGGTGTAAGCCTATGCCTTATCGAGCTATGCCACCTGTCCGGTTAAAACGGGGTGCGGTCCACTAGCATCCGACCTGTCAATTGCAGGAGTGATCCAGGTTCCCGTTGTAGCTGAGAAGACGGTGACCTCGCGGTGCCACTTACGAGGTTCAACAGGCATGGCGAAGTCGTCGGGCAGGTTGTCCACGTTCATCGAGCCCGAGTGACCGCAGCTCGCTTCTTGGCACGGTCCAGCTCGGCCCGGACGCCATGCTCGCGCATGTTGCCGAGGGCCGGATTTCGTGGCCGTCCGCGTCATAAGCCCGGCGAGGGTTGCGGGAAGGGGGGCATCACGCGATAGAGTGCACGAGACCTGGAGCGCGAGCCGCTATGCTACCGCACCCCATCGAGACCGCAACCGATAACAAGATGCGGAAGGTAGGTGCGATCCGCAAAGCCATAGAGCCACGGCGATACCGCGAGCAGCGCACCTCCAAGACCATCCATCACGAGATGCGCTCCCATCGGAATGATGCTCGCGAGGCTCAGTTCATAGTCGGTGAGAAGGCTCATGCAGATGATGCCAACGCCAAGCCGTGCCGAACTGCCAAATAATGCACCGTCAGTTGCGTCCGTTCCGCCCTCAAGAGGGATGCTCCGGACCACACGT
Organism: uncultured Alphaproteobacteria bacterium; assembly: GCA_963800985.1. Taxonomy (GTDB): domain Bacteria; phylum Pseudomonadota; class Alphaproteobacteria; order Rhizobiales; family Beijerinckiaceae; genus Microvirga. The sequence continues at coordinate 17,845 of CAWDDI010000021.1, forward strand.
AAGCACTTTGCGCATTGAGGGCAGATCAGCCAGCGTCAGGCAGGCACTCGACAACGAGGGTAAGCCTTGCCCTCAAGACCCTCTGGCCAGCTTCGTCACGCACATCGACCACGAACTCGCGGTAACCGCCGTCAGGGAGTTCGTCTCGGGCCATGTCGGGCAGCGCCTTGACGGCTTCGGCCCTCGCCTCGTCGATCCCCGCTAAAGCTGCTTCCCTAACAATGGTATGACCACCGTGCGCCGGCCACTCGACCGTTTGTAGTTCCATTTCACGCGGTACCCGCTGAATGGGAATAGAGAGTAGCTACATCGCGAGGGCGGAAGCTGGGGTCGCCGCAAGTGACTCGTGCGACAAATCTACATTGTGCAATGCAGCAACTTATCTCCGTCTCTCGCGTTGATCGCCCTCGTGACTATGAGGGAGAGGACGTATGCGCAGCTTGGAAACCGGAACCGGCGTGAAGGCGCGCAATCCTCGCGTTCTGATGGATATCTACAGTGTCCCGCCGGGCCTGGATCCCGACCAAAGCGCCGCAGAAGCCCGGTTCGAACGAGAGTTTGAAAAGGGGTTTGAGGCGATCAAGACAGCGGACACAGCAACGACCTCGAGGTCCCGCCGCTGGCTGGGGCCAACGTTAGCCGGAGGCGCCGCCGCTCTCGGGGCCGCTGCCCTCTGGAACGTCAAGAAAGTACGGGACGCGGAGCGAAAGTACCCGCCGATCGGGCGCTTCCTCGACGTGAATGGCGTGCGCCTGCACTACATCGAGCGCGGCCAGGGTGAGCCCGTGGTGCTCATTCACGGCAACGGAACGATGATCCAGGATTTCACCGTGAGCGGCCTCGTCGACCGGCTCGCGGAGCGCTTCCGTGTCATCGTGATCGATCGTCCAGGCTACGGCTACAGCAGCAGGCCGCGCCAGCTCTGGACGCCAAGAGCTCATGCCCGGCTGTTCCAGGGTGCCTTAGAACAGCTCGGGGTCACCCGGGCCATGGTGTTCGGACACTCCTGGGGTACGCTGGTGGCGATCGCCCTCGCCTTGGAATTCCCGTCTCTGGTCCGCGGCCTCGTTCTTGGTTCGGGCTATTACTTCGCAACCGTGCGGGCCGACGTGTTCCTGCTCTCCCCTCCAGCTATTCCGATCATCGGCGATGCTTTGCGCTACACGATCTCGCCGCTGGTCGCTCGGGCCGTCCTGCCGGGCATGATCAAGCGCATGTTCCAACCAGCGGCGGTTCCGGAGCGCTTTGACCGACTGTTCCCGAAGGAGCTGATGCTCAGGCCCTTGCAGCTGCGCGCCGCTGCCGAAGATGCCGCCCTGATGACCCCCACGGCCATGGAGCTGGAACAGCACTATCGGGAGATACCGCACGCCCGTGACGATCATCACCGGCGCGGATGATCAAATCGCGGATGTCGGCCGCCAGTCTGAGCGTCTGCATCGAGAGCTCGCGGGCAGCGAGTTCATTGCGCTGCCCGGGCTGGGTCACATGATCCACCACTTGGCTCCGGATGCGGTCGCAAGTGCCATCGTTCGCATGTCTCAGCAATCGTTGGCTCATCCTGTGGGCGTCTAAGTGCCTCATCAACGAATGACAATTCCCCTGGCGCCTGGGCCGACTTGCGTCATCGCGGACTGATCGCAAGGATCTGACGCAAGACGGAGGCGCGGTACGTGTACGTCTGCTTGACCCGGAGGTCGCTCATCGGGCGGGCGCGCGAGATCACTCCTCTCCTCTTCCAGCGTCCGATGGATACGTGCCGATTCCGCCAAGAGCTTGCAGGCTCGCGCGACATCCGCTGGATCAAGAGGGTCGGAACTCTTTTGCGGAGCCGAACTCGCGCCTGTACGCGGCGCGGCCGACCTTCTCGTTGACACCGAGCTCTCGGCACAGATCCCGAGGGTATAGGGCTTGCTCATGGTTTATCTCTCGACTGATCGCACGTCGCCTGGAGCTATGGTGGAGTTTGGGTGACGGAGGCGATCAGGCGGCGCGGTGATCGGGGCTCGCGGTGACCTCGGTTCCATCACGGAAGATGACACCGGCCACGACCTTCGGCAACTGGGTCTCGCCCTTCAGCCGCCGCCAGGTTTTCGACGCCGCCATGACGAGCTTGAACACCATCAGCTTGGCGGTGATTGGCGAGAGCGCGCCCTTGGTCCGCACCGTTCGGTGCCGCACGGTCGCAAACACGCTCTCGATCGGGTTGGTAACCGGTATGAGTATGGCCGGTGCCACTGTCCGGCTGCGGTCCTCGGGCTCGCGGCGTATGGTGCGACCATCCGGGACAGAGGCACCGGGAGCACGAAGGTGCGGGCAGGCCGATACACAGGATGAGCCGAGAGCTCGCGTTAGTAGCTGGCCGCCTCTGCGACTCGCCCGGTTGCGCTGAGAGCGCGGATCCGTAGTTGTCGTGTAGCCCGCCGCTCCCGTTCACACGCTGGTCTCGTGAAGGAGCAGGGACATGGGACGACGGGTAATCGGAATGGATCTCCACCGCACGTTTGCCGAGGTGGCGGTCTGGGCGGAGGGTCGGCTCAGGCACGCCGGCCGAGTGGACATGACGCGCAGCGGCCTGGAGGGCTTTGCCCGGTCGCTTCTAGCAACCGACGAGGTGGTAATTGAGGCGACCGGCAGCTGCATGACGGTCTCGCATTTGCTGACTCCGCACGTTGCCCGCGTCGTCATCGCAAATCCCCTGCAGGTTAAGGCGATCGCGCACGCTCACGTGAAGACCGATAAGATCGACGCGGGTGTTCTCGCCAGCTTGCACGCGGCCGGCTTTCTGCCCGAGGTTTGGACTCCTGACGCAGCAACCGAGCGGCTGCGCCGGCTGGTGGCGCGACGCAACCAGGTTGTGCGTCATCGAACGCGCCTCAAGAACGAGGTCCATTCGATCCTGCAGGCCCATCTCGCGCCGCGCTGCCCGCACGCGGATCTCTTCAACCGCGCAGGGCGCGCGTGGCTCACCCGCCAGGAACTGCCCGACGATGAGCACGCGGCGATCGAGCGTCATATCCGGGAACTCGACCAGCTGGGCGAGGATCTTGCCGCGCTCGATCGCACGATCGGGGAGGCGACGATCGGCAGCGTCGAGGTGCGTCGGCTCCTGACTGTCACCGGCATCAACGTGACCGTGGCCGCCGGTCTTGTCGCGGCGATCGGCGATATCCGCCGCTTCTCCTCGCCGCAGAAACTCGTGAGCTACTTCGGCCTTAACCCGCGCGTGCGGCAGTCCGGGCTGGGCCTTGCCCAGCATGGCCGCATCAGTAAGGTCGGGCGCAGCCATGCCCGTGCGATGTTGGTCGAGGCTGCCTGGGCGACCGCCAAGGCGCCCGGGCCGCTTCACGCCTTCTTCGTGCGCGTGCGCGCCCGGCGGGGGCACCAAATCGCTGCGGTGGCGACCGCCCGCAAGCTTGCTGTGCTCTGCTGGCATCTGCTGACGAAGAAGGCTGACTATCTCTGGGCCCGGCCGGCGCTGGTTGCCGCCAAGGTGCGCGGCCTTGAACTGCAGGCTGGTCAGCCGCAGAGGAAGGGCAACCGACGCGGGCCAGCCTACGCCTACAACGTGAAGGAGTTGCGCGAGCAGGAGATGGAGATCGCGCGTCGCGCCGAAGCCACCTACGAGCGCTCGGTCGCGCAATGGCGCCCCAGAGCCTCGAAGGAGGTGCGCGAGCGCCTCAAACCGGCAAGGCTGTCGTGAGGCTGCCTGGCAGCGCTTCCAGCCAATGCGCTGCTCTTCGCCACGAGGTCGCCCGCGCAGGAGAAAGAATAGCACGGAGATCACAAAAGCGCTTGTCCATCTCATCCGTGGTGCGCAGGTGATCCCAGTGCTCGGCGGGCATGTCATAGAACGACAGCAGCGCCTCGCGATCCTTGGTCAGGCACGCGACCGCCCGGGCGTACTTCGCCCCATACTTCTCGGCGAAGACATCCATCGCCGCCTCGGCCGCCGCGCGGGTGGGCGCGCCGTGGATCTCGCGCAGGTCCGCCTTCATGGTCCGCTGCACGGATTTCGGCACCTTGTTGAGCACGTTGGCCGTCTTGTGCAGCCAGCAGCGCTGGTGGCGCGTCGTCGGCCAGACCTCTTCGATGGCCTTCCAGAACCCGAGCGCGCCGTCGCCCACCGCGATCTCGGGCGCGAGGGCGAGCCCGCGCCGCTTCACCTCAACCAACAACTCGCGCCAGCTCTGTGCGCTCTCGCGCACGCCGACCTGGAAACCGACGAGCTCCTTCCGGCCCTCCGGCGTGGCGCCGATCAGCACCAGGATGCACTCGGCCTGATCCTCCATCCGGGCTTGCAGGTAGACGCCGTCGGCCCAGACGTAGACGTAGCGACGCGCCGAGAGATCGCGCGCCTGCCAGCGGGCGTACTCGTCAGCCCAGGTGGCGGTGAGCCGGGCGACAACGGCGGGCGACAGGTTCGGGGCATCCTTGCCCAGAAGCGCCGCCAGCGTCTCCTGGAAGTCGCCGGTGGAGATGCCGCGCAGGTACAAGACTGGCAGCAGGGCATCGAGGCTGCGGGTACGTCGCGCCCACTTCGGGAGGATCATGGAGGAGAAGTGGACCCGATCGGCCGCATCCGTCGCACCGCGATCCCGGATGCGCACGCGCGAGACCGGCACCGGGCCGATGCCAGTCTGGATCTCGCGCTCTGGCCCGTGGCCGTGCCGCACGAGGCGAGCCCGCCCGTCGGGCAGCCGCAGATCCTGCATGGCTGCGAGAAACGCGTCGGCCTCCATCTCCACGGCTTGGGCGAGCAGGCGGCGGGCTCCGGCTCGCAGCACCTCGGTCAGGGGGTCGTCAATCTCACCCGGCTGACGCAGCCGGACGACAGTGGTAGGGCTCTCCATGGCGTATCGCTCTCCTTGAGAGGTTCTGGCAGGCTCGACACCCGCCTCGATACGCCGCCTTTACTTCCTCGTCGTCACCCAATCTCCCGCATAGCTATTCGCCAGATACTGCCGCTGATCTTGTTCAACCGCCGATCCCATTGCGCTGTTGCGGCCTCGCGCGGCGGTCAGCCACCGCACCCAGCGCGGCAGACTCCTGGCCGTATAGTCCCGGGACGGTGTGTTCTGCAGAGTGGCAGCGGCTTCCTTCCCGGACACGGGACCGGACGCAACCAGGCCGACAACGATGATTGCGAAGGCGAGCGATCTGGATAACATGGCCGGTATTTCCTACCGCGGACATCGCAATTGTTATGGCTTGGAAGGCGTTTCTCCGGGTGGTTCTTTAATCAACGAGACCCAGGTCACCACATCCGTCTGAGCTTGGCGCAGCCGCTTGTAACGATCCGACACCCTGTCGATGAGCTGGTCCTGGTCTTTGATTTGCGACAGGTCCCCTGCTGGGCAAGCCGGCTCCATTTCGCCTGCGCGGCTCGCGGTGTCGCGCTGATGAATAGACTCCATCTGTCTCCCCGGCCGTGCTCAGAATGTCGATCATGCTGGGTTCCTCCCCTAGAACATCGGTGAGGCGGCATTTGCCCGGGCTACTGATCTTGATCACTTCTAGTGTCATCGAGATGAGCCAACGGCGGCCGCGAGGCAGCAAACGGCGAGGTCAACAGAGAGCCCTCGCCAACTACGCTGTAAGCCCTTACCCTGCCGCTTCGGGACGCCGTCTTCCCCGTCGCGGAGCGGGCATCAAAACACTGCGCGTGCCGGTTCGGTCAAACTCTTTCCCGCGCACCCACTCCGCGACGTTGTTCTTCGCCTCGGTTTCGGAGAGGCTGTAGCGGTCTCTCACAATCGACCTGAGCTGAACCTCGTTCTTGATCGTCGGACAGGTCGAAGTTGGTCAGGCAACGCCATCGCTGCA
>CAWDDI010000022.1:0-135926 GCA_963800985.1 uncultured Alphaproteobacteria bacterium
GCCCACCGCCGGCAACGATCTGGCCAAGGGCGAAGGCGGCCGCATTGAGGCTGGCGTTGCGGCGGCCCTTCAGGGCGTGCGCGACGTGACGGCATTCGTCCTCAAGGGCAGCGCGCGCCCAGTGCGTGGCACGCTCTGCGTCCTGACCGTTGCCACGATCCGAGCCATGCGGGGGGGGGGGGAGTCGGGCTCGGGGAAGCGGGCCTTGAGGCGGCGCTCGACCTCGGCGACCTGCTCCTCCGTGACAACCGGGAGGCTGTCCCGGTCGACGGTCTCGGGCGAGCCGTTCGGCCAGGGGTAGGGGTGGCCCTTTTCGTGGATGCCGTCGGCGACGGACTCGGTTGTGCCAGCCCAGAAATTCCACGCCCTGCATCTTGCCGTCGACGCCGGGGCCAAGGCAGGGCAGCTCGATCTTCCTCTTTCGCGGTTCGCCCTCGGCCCGGTAGACCATCAACACGCGCGGCGAGTCGGAGCGCTCACGGATCAGATCGGTGGGTCCGAGACCATCTTCGATGATGGCCACAACGGCGTCGGCATTGGCGCGCTCGTCGACATCGACATCGACGCCCCGCAGTCCCGTCGCGTTGATGCCGGTCGACATCGCCTCGTCCGAGAATTCCGGCAGGCCCTTGAACAATTGCCAGTCGTTCCCGCGCGGTCGCTTGCTTCGCGTGTAGACCGGGACCGGCTGAAAGCCGTGCGCGAGATAAGCCTTGCGGAGCGCGTCGACCTCTTGTCCGCGTCGCGGCCGTCATGGCGTGCTCTCCGCGAAAGCGGCGATCTGGCGCACCACCGCGTCGGGCGAAGCGGCGACGGCTTTCGTCACTCGTGAAAGCGGCAACGGGCAGGCCGTCCTCGTCCTGGAGGACGCTCGCCGGGATCTGGACCCAGGTCGTCCGGGAGGTCGGCCCACGGTGCAGGACGCACCGCCGGAGCCGCAGGCCCACGGCCAGTGATCACCAGATCCACGAAGCCTATCGCGTGCCCTTCACGCCGGGCCGGTAGGCGAGGACCTTGACTGAGGTTGTTCATAAAGCAGCTCCAACACTCGGGAGCCGCGTGACGGGAGGCCGGAAGGATGCTACGGGAAGTGCAGGTACTTCAGGTACTTGTGCGCTTGGCGTCGCGCGTCCCGGATCCCACCCGTCGCGCGGCGCTTACTTTTCAGCGGTCTGCTCTGAGGCCCGCCGGAGTGGTGGCGGGACGCGCCGCGAGCGCGGCACCACGCTGCCCGGCTGCTGCAGGCGGGCGACGGGTTCGTCGATGTCGCTGACACGCCAGACGGTGCGGCCGCCGACCTTCAGGGGCTGCGGAAACTCCCCCGTTTTAACGCCAGTCACCAGCGACTGGCACTGACCGGGATGGGTCCGCCGTTCGCGCCCAGGATCTGCTTGATGGTAACGAAGCCCGTGGCGGGCCATGGGATACGGGTCGGTTGCATTGCGCACTTCCATCAGAGACGTGCTCGGACGGTCGTGAGCGTGCCACGTCGGGGTTTTCCCCGTACAAGCCGGAAGTCCCGGCAAAGCGGGCCGACTTTAGGCAAGTGACTTGGATTGCTCAGGTTTTTCGCAGGCGCTTCTCGACTCCGTCAGCGAATTGGTAGTACTCGACATTATCCCTAACGCGTGGTCTGAGCCACCTCTGGGCTTGCCTGTCGAGTTCCCCCACGAAGTCCTCGAACGTGCTGAACACACGACTGCCAGGTCTTGGGACCCGCCCGGTGTAGATCTCGAAGAGCCGGGCGAGCTGCGTGATGAGTTGACGCTCGGCGCGCTTCGCCGGAGCGCCGGTCCGCCTGCCGATGCCTCCTTCTCCGCAAAGCTCTTGCACGGCCAAACGGAACGCCGCGATAGTCTCGGTCGCTCCTTCACCCGCTCGCGCCTCAATGGCGGGCCAAACCGGAGACGTGACCGGTGGCATGCGGTCCAGGGCGTCGCGCACTCGTTCCAAGTCTTCACGGAAGTGAGAGAGGCTCGGGTCGCACAGCTCGAAGTACCTCGCGGTCAGGTACGTGCTAACCACCCGCGCGATGTCCGCATCTAGGTGCGCAAAAAACCCTTCTGTCTTGAAGATATCGTCCTCGTCATCGTCAGCGGCCGGGGTCCTGGCCCCAGCCTCTTTGAGCAACTGCCAGATGCGGGTATCTTCGCTGATTTCCAGGGTCCTGAGCCCGACGCGCCGGTACCCGAGCGGGAGGCGAGGGACCTTCATCGCTGCCCTCCCAGCCGCACGACCTTGTCCTGCGCGGGCGCGAGGAAGGCCGCCCACGCCTCCATCAGCTCCCGCCGCCGCTCCAGCAGGTCGCCGCGCCGGTAGGCCGCCTCCGCCTTGTTCGCGATGACGTGCGCGAGGGCCATCTCGCACACCTCGTGCGGGAAGCTGCGTGCGCTCCGATGCCCAGTCCCGGAACGTCGAGCGGAAGCCATGGACCGTGATGTCCGCCCGCTTCATGCGCCGCAAGACCATCTTCATAGACATGACGGAGAGCGGCCGCCCGGCCTTCATTCCCGGAAAGACGAACGGATGCTTCGGCGCGCGCTATCTCGGCCTTGTCGAGGACGGCCAGTGCGGCCTCCGAGAGCGGGACCCGGTGCTCGCGCCCGGCCTTCATGCGCTCGCGCGGAACGATCCAGAGCCGGTTCTCGCGGTCGATCTCGTCCCACCGCGCTCCCAGCACCTCGCCGGACCTCGCGGCCGTCAGGATGCAGAACTCCAGCGCCCAGGCCGCGACGCCATCCCGCCGCCGCAGCTCGCCATGAACTCCGGCATGCCATCGATGGCGAGCGCCGCGTGGTGGCCGCGCGTGAGGCGCTTGCGGGGCAGCAGGTGGGCGAGGTTCCCCCGCCACTGCGCAGGGTTCTCGCCCGAGCGCAGGCCCTTCGCCTTCGCGGCGTCGAGGACCTTCTCGATCCGGCCCCGCAGGCGCTAGGCCGTCTCCGGCTTCGTGTTCCAGAGCGGCTTCAGGACCTCCAGGACAGCCGCCGTGTCGACCTGGTCGACCGGCAGGTCTCGAAGCGGTGCCGCGTAGTGCGTCAGCGTCATGCGCCACTGGGCGCGGTGCTTCTCGTTGCGCCAGCCGGGCGAGTGCGCGGCGATGAACTCGTCTGCCATCTCGCCGAACGTCGGCACGGCTCGCGCCGCTGACGCGCGGCTCAAGCGGGTCCTGGCCGGCCGCGGAGCTGCCTGCGCGCCTCCGCCGCCAACTCGCGGGCACGGACGAGCGGGACGTCGGGGAAGGACCCGAGCCCCATCTCGCGGCGCCGCTCCGCCACGTAGCGGAAGACCCAGTGCCGGGAGCCGCTCTCCTCCACGACGAGGTAGAGGTTGCCGCCGTCGGCGTGGCGCCCCGGCTTCGTGATGGTCTTGACCTTCCGTGCCGAAAGCTTGTTCACCTGGCTGTGCCATGTCCTCGCCCCAACATCCACCCAAACGATAGGCGTGGATTGTAGTCGTATGAGGATGGACGGCGGAAGACAGTGACTGTGCGACATGCTTAGGAAAAAGGATTTTTCGCGATAGCTGTGGATGGCTGTGGACAACAGTATGGCGGACGCTTCTTCCGCGAGGTGCCGCTGCCCGCCGCCACGCGGGTCGAAAGCGTGACCGACACGATGGCGGGCTTCAACATCGCAGGGCCGCTCGCGCGCGACCTCCTGCAGCGGCTCACCGACGCCGACCTTACCACGGCCGCCTTCCCGTTCCTGCGGTGCGCCCGGATCGATGTCGCGGGCGTGCCCTGCGTGGCGATCCGCGTTTCGTTCACGGGCGACCTCGGCTGGGAGCTGCATTGCGCGGAGAGCGATCAGGCGCGGCTCTACGCGGCGCTTCTCCGGGCCGGGAGGGACATCGGCGCGGGGCCGGTCGGCAGTCGCGCGCTGATGGCCCTGCGCATCGAGAAAGGTTACGGCAGCTGGGGCCGCGATTACTCACCCGAGTATTGGCCCCAGGAGCTCGGGCTTGACGGTTTGATCAAGGCCGACAAGCCGTTCCTCAACAAGGCTGCGTGGCAGGCGATCGCCGCGAAGCGCCCGCGGGAGCGGCTGGTGATGCTCGAGATCGAGGCCACCACAGCCGATGCGACCGGCAACGAGCCCGTCTTCGACCGCGAGGGCCGCGGCGTCGGGCGCGTCTCCTCCGGCGCCTATGGCTACCATGTCGCGAAGTCGCTCGCTCTCGCCTTCCTGGCCGCCGAGGCGGTCGTGCCCGGTACGGAGTTCGACGTCGCCATCCTGGGCCGCCCGCATCGCGCCCGGCTGCTCGACCGGCCGCCTTTCGATCCGGACGGGATGCGCCTGCGCGCGTGACGAGGGGGCGTTCCCGTGAAGCAGGCCCGCGGCCTCTCGACTCGCCGCGGTCAGCGTGTCCGTCGGGCGACGATCCGGAAGGGATGCGCCTGCGCGCGTGACAAGGACCCCGGAGCGTCCGGTGAATCAGGCCGGCGGCGCGACTGGCCGCGGTCAGCGTGTCCGTCGGGCGATGATCCAGACCGCATGCACGATGCCGGGGATGTAGCCCAGGAGGGTCAGAAGGATGTTGAGCCAGAACTGGCCTCCCAGCCCGACGGTGAGAAAGACGCCGACCGGCGGAAGCAGGATGGCAAGAAGAACGCGGACGAGATTGCTCATGTCGGCTCACACAGTAGGCGCCAGTCTCATCGATCCCGCGAAAACGCCGAAGTCGATCGACCCGTTCCGCCGACCAGGGGAGACGGCAGAAATCCGAAGCGGCGGGAAACACTAAGCGCCAAGCTGTCCCGCGAGGTCACCGAGGTCGCGGGCGCCGAAGTCGACCGGGCCATCGGCCCGCGTTTCGCCCCGCCCGGGTCCGCGCTCGTCGGGTCGCGCGACGTGAGCGGTGAGAAGACCGCAGGCGGCCGCCGCGGCAAGATCGCTCGAATGGCATGCCACCATGACGACCTGCTCGGGCCGCAGCCGAAGGGCTTCCACGGCGCTCAGGTACACGCGGGGCTTCGGTTTGTAGTCGCGTGCGAACTCGGCGCCTAGAACGGCGTCCCAGACGATCCCGTTGCGCCGGGCGAGCGCGATCGAGAGCGCGACATGCGCGTTCGAGAGCGGAGCCAGGATGAAGCGCTCCCTGAGGCGTGAAAGGGCCGGGCGCACGTCGGGCCAGGCGTCCAGCCTGTGCCATGCTCGAACGAGATCATCCCTGGCCGATCGATCGAGGTCCGCCTGTCCGATCCGACGCAGGAGCTGCTCCAGGCTTTCGCCGTGCAACGTGTCCAGGTCCGTCCACGGGCGCTGCCCCGTCCGCACGGGGTCCATTGCGGGCTGGTAGTGGGCGCGCCAGGCGTCCGCGAACCCTCCGCCATCGAACGGACCTCCGCCCCCGAGGATGCGCTCGGCTTCCCTCGCAACGCCGGTGCGCCAGTCGACAAGCGTGCCGAACACATCGAAAACGAGCGCTTGAACGTCCATGCGGTATCACAAGATCGGCACGATGCGACGGCGGTCGAGCGCCTGTTCGTGGACCTCTTCTTGGAGGCGCTCGCACGGGCGCCCATGCAGATCATCCTGGACCTCGACGCCCGGACGATCCTGTCCACGGGCGTCAGGAGGGTCGCTTCTTCGATGGCTACTACGACGCCTATTGCTCTCTCGGCTGGTCGTCTTTTGTCGGGCGTTTGCGCGTTCAGCATGGCGCGTCGCGAGCGCTCCGAGCGGTGGCGCGCCGTGGCGAGATCCGGTCGCGCTGGCCGCGGGTTCGCATCCTGCTGCGGGTCGATCGGGCTTCGCCCGCGAGGGCCTGATGACCTGGTGCGAAGCGAACCGGGTCGACTTCGTGTTCGGGCTTGCCCGCAACGCGCGCCTCGTCGAGGAGATCGCGGTCGAACTCGTCCAAGCCGAGGGGGAGGCCGGGCGCACCGGCCAACCGGCCCGGCGCTACCGGGACTTCCGCTGGGCGACGCTCGACTCGTGGTCGCGCCGGCGGCGCGTGATCGGCAAGGCCGAATGGACAGGAGGCGAGCCCAACCCGCGCTTCGTGGTGACCTCGCTTAGCCCGGCGAGTGACGGCCCGCCACCTCTACGAGCAGATCTACTGCGCTCGGGGCGACATGGAGAACCGCATCAAGGAGGCGCAGGGCGATCTCTTTGCCGACCGCACCTCGGCTGCGACCCTGCGGGCCAACCAGCTGCGGCTCTGGTTCGCCTCGATGGCTTACGTCCTGATCTGCGCGCTGCGACGGATCGGTCTCGCACACACCCAGTTCGCCGAGGCGACCTGCGGCACGATCCGGCTCAAGCTCCTGAAGATCGGGGCGCTGGTGCGCGCCTCCGTGCGGCGGATCAAGATCGCCATGGCCTCCGCCTACCCGTACCAACCCGAGTTCGCCCTCGCTCACGCCCGATTGACCGCTGCGGTGAGGTGACACGACCCGGGAAACGCGGCGCCATAGACCCCCCGCCGCGAGCGCGGCAGCGACAACGCGCCCAAAATAAGCTCCAAGCCAGGTCACGCGCCCCAACGTAGCCCACAGCGCCGGATCCAGAACTCGAACCACCACCGATCACGTCGCGTGGTGAGAAATCCGGGCTAGCCTCTCCTCGGGTCGGGCTGCCCATCCTATCTCGGTTCAGGATTTCGTGATCCGTCGCCCGATCGGCGGGTCTCTCCGCTACATCCGTAAAGGTGAAGTGAATTCGCCGGGCCGAACCATCCCGCCACGTTCCAAACGGATGAACCATGCGCAGACATATCGGTTTCGTGCTCGCCCCAGCGCTTCTCGTCGTGCCGCTGTGGGCTCATGACCTCGCGGCACAGGACGCGGCCGCCAACATGACTTTCTTCGTCACGAGCGTCGGCAGCGGCAGGGGAGCCGATCTGGGAGGCCTCGAGGGGGCCGACCGACATTGCCAAAGTCTGGCACAGGCGTCAGGTGCCGGTAACAAGACGTGGCGGGCTTACCTGTCGACGCAAGCCTCAGGCGGCTCGACGGCCATCAGCGCCCGCGACCGGATCGGACGCGGGCCGTGGCAGAACGCCAAGGGCGTGATCGTCGCCAAGGATGTGAGGGAACTGCACGGCGGCGCCAACAATCTCAACAAGCAGACCGCGCTCACCGAGAAAGGGGATCTCGTCAAGGGCAGCGGCGACCGGCCCGTCGAGCACGACATTCTGACCGGTGCGCAGCCCGACGGCACTTCGTTTACGGCTGCCGAGGATCGGACCTGCGGCAGCTGGTCGAGGCGTGGATCGGAAGGAGCCGCGATGGTCGGGCATCACGACCGCACGGGAATCGGCGAAGACCCGTCCGCAAAGTCGTGGAACTCGTCCCACCTGTCGCGCGGGGGCTGCAGCCAGGAAGCGCTCAGAAGCACGGGCGGCGCTGGGCTGTTCTACTGCTTTGCCGCGAACTGACCGGAGGCGAACGGGAGAATTTTCAACTTCCGATCGTAATTCGCGTGCCCGAGCATGCAATTTCGTGTGACTTTGTCATCCGCAGAGAACCCCATGCAGGCTTCGCCGTTCTTCTATCAAGCGTCCGACGGACGCGACACGCCTGAAATGGAGGAAGACATGCTGAAGACGCACCTTGCTGCCGGCTTGGCGGCGGCCGCTCTGATGACGAGCGCCGCGCTCGCACAGACCACGCCGGCCCCGGCCCCGACCCCATCCGGGTCGACGGCAAGCGCAGCCGGACAGTTCGTGACGCAGATGTCCCCGGACATGATGCGCGGATCGAAGCTGATGGGCGTCGACGTCTATGGGTCCGACAACCAGAAGATCGGCGACATCGACGAGGTTCTGGTCGACAAGGAAGGCAAGATCCACGCGGTCGTGGTCGGAATCGGCGGCTTCCTTGGAATTGGCGAAAAGGACGTCGCAATCCCCTTCGGCCAGCTGCAATGGATGAACGAGCCGCCGCGCACGGCAACGACAAGCCCGGCGGGCGGCGTGACGACTCCCGCCAATCCCTCGGGCACCGCGACCTCGTCCAACCAGCCGGCTACGACGGGCAGTACCGGCGCGGCCGGGTCGACGGCAAGCGGCAGCGATGACGGCGTTCCGGACCGTGCGATGGTTCGGATGAGCAAGGCCGATCTGCAGAACGCACCGCAGTTCCGCTACAGCGCGAACGACGCCCCGGCCACGGGCGGCGCCGCCGGGACCAACCCGCCGGCAAGCACCACCCCGCCCGGGACCGCTCCGAAGCAATAAGCATCGGGGCACGGGGAGGGGCTCGTCGCCCCTCCTTTGCGCGACGTGGGTAAGCGACCAAAGCGCAGCTTCGGGCTCCCGATCGCGTCAGCCCGTCCGCTGAGACCCGCCGGTGCCGACCAGGCGTCGACGTCGCGAGGGAACAAGTCATCGACCCCGATCGGACGACCCGGAACGGGACGACTCGCTTCGATCGCTGTCCCCGCGCTTTTCCTCGGTGCCCGGTACCATGGTGCGCATCGCTTCGGTCGTGAGATCCGCCAAGGCGCCCGCGGCGGTCTGAGCCATATCTCTCGCTGCGGACGCGACGTCGCCGGCAACGTTCGTACTGGTCGTGAAGGCGGCCGTCGCCATTTCCCGCCCGCTCTCCAGCGCGGCCTCCCCGGTCGCCGCGACGCTCTGCGCGAGCTCTCGATTGCGCCTCAGCACTCCGGCCGCGGCGTCGAGGACGTCAGCGAGGATTTCGCGACCGAGTTGGGTCCCGAGAAGCGACCCGACCGACGCCGCCCAATTCTCGGCGGGGCCGGTCCGCTGCGCGGCCGACCGTTTCGCCGCGCCTTTCGACCCAGCGCTCTTGGCTTGGGTTCTTTTGGTCGCACCGGCGCTACGCTTCTTCGCGGCGCCTTTCTTTGCTGCGGAGCGCGCCGGTGTCTTCTTGCTGCCGCGCGTTTTCGAAGAGGTGGACTTGGTGGATTTAGCCATTGCAACTCCTCCAGCCAAAGGCGGTTACAGCTAAGGCAACATCGGAGAGCATTAAGCGTTCCCACCATTCGCGCCATCACACCTGTGTGCCCGACGTAATTGCTCCCATAGGGATTGCGGGCACGCTGGGTTATGGTGGTCAGCCGAGACCAGGTAGGAGGAGAAGGCCATGCTCGCGGATGCACGTGCTCTGGTCGACCGTGTGGTGGGTCGCCGCTTTCCGACCAAAGCGATCTTGTGCCTGGCGGGGCTGCCGGCGCTGGTTTTTTTCTCCCATGGTGCGCAAGCCAAATGCGGCGACCCACCGAAGCCGGGTGTCAACTGGGCCGAGTGCAGCAAAGGCATGCTCCTGTTGGACAGCCGGGATCTCACGGCGAGCGATTTCAGCAGCGCCCGGCTGTCGTCCAGCACGTTCATCGGGGCCCGCCTGAGCGAGGCCAAATTTCCCGGCGCCGAGATATCGCTCGCGAAGCTCGACGGCGCCGATCTCTCGGGCGCCAACCTTGAAAAAGCGATCGGGATGCGCGCCTCCTTCGCGGGCGCCAACCTCGCCAAGGCCCGGCTTGTTGCGGCCGACTTCAGCCGCGCGAGCTTCGTTCGGGCCGTCCTCACCGGCGCGAACCTGGCCAAATCGGAGTTGAACCGCTCGGACTTCACGGGTGCCGAACTGTCGGGCGCCGATCTGTCGAAGGCCGAACTCCCGCGCGTGGTCTTCAGGGACGCGAGAGTGTCGAACGCCAACCTCAGCTATTCCAATCTCGCCCGCTCCGACCTTCGCGGACTCGTTCTCGCCGGCGTCGATCTCACGGGAGCGTATCTGTTCCTGACCCAGATCGCAGGGTCGGACTTGAGCGGCGTCAAGGGGCTGACGGCCGAGCAGTTGCGGCTCGCGTGCGGGTCGAAGGAAACGAAGCTGCCGGCCGGGATGGCGCCTCCCGACCGATGGCGCTGCGAGGACGACTGATACGCCTGGACCCGTCAGCGCTCGCGCTGTGGCGGAAACCCCGCCATTGCCAACCAGCGTTGCGGGGCCGCTCCTAGACCGCGTGCCGAGCCGCGGTGGCCGGATCGACGCAATCGTCGCTTTCCAGGTCATGGAAGCTGAGGCGGACCCTGCCCACGTGCCGGGACGGATCGGCCGCGGCGCCAAGGCCGACGAGCGTATTCATCTCGCCCACCACACACGCCTCGCGCCCCGAGAGTCTGAGCCGTACCTGGCGGTGACGCGCCCGCGCTTCGAATTCGTTGAGCAGGAGCAGGGTCTCCGCGTCCACGTCGAGGTCGATCCGGCAGTAGGGCTTTCCGTCCTGAACCGGAGTGACCTGAACCTCGCTCATGACGTGGTCGAGCGCGCGCGGCCAATCCACGGCGGTGTGGCTGAAGGGCATGATGTACCTCATCTTTTCCGTCGACACTGCCTGCCGGCGACGCATCGACCCGCGAGCACGGCTTGCGTCGACGGGACGCAACACTCTGCAGGTAGAACGTCGGACCCGCTATGCGGATCCTTGGGAATCGTCGCGGACAGACGATCGGGCCGCGACTTTCGTGACTGCCGGCGACCAGTCGCCACCGAACGGGCGCCGGCCGGATTA
Source organism: uncultured Alphaproteobacteria bacterium (assembly GCA_963800985.1). GTDB lineage: Bacteria > Pseudomonadota > Alphaproteobacteria > Rhizobiales > Beijerinckiaceae > Microvirga. The sequence continues at coordinate 10,479 of CAWDDI010000022.1, forward strand.
CTTATCGATTCAGACCTGGGGTTCGGACATCCGAAATAAATAAAATAAAAGGAACTAAATGCTTCGAACTCATGCTATGTTGATGTTCGTCGATAACGACATTTTTTCTTCAACCCGTCAGGAGAACGTCATGCAGACCCCGGAATGGCTCAGGCCTGGACTTTACGGTGCGGTCTGCGGTGCCGTCGCACTTGCCATCGCGGGTTTCAGCTGGGGCGGATGGGTCACGGGTGGCACGGCCCGTCAGATGGCTTCGGATCAGGCGCGCGCCGACGTCGTTGCGGCGCTGTCGCTCATCTGCGTGGACCAGTCGAAGCGCGATCCCCAAATGGCGGAGCGATTAGCCGCCATCAAGACCGCATCGTCCTGGAACCGCGGCGACCTCGTCCTGAAGAACGGATGGGCCACGATGCCGGGTACGGCAGAGGGCAACAGTCAGGTCGCCAAAGCTTGTGCCGAGAAGGTCAGCGCCTGAGGCCCGGTGGGTGCGCATGACACGCCAGGCAGTCACTTTCGGGCGGCCGTTTTTCCTGAACGCCGTCGATGGGGTGCAGCCATCCGGGACCTACATGGTCGATGAGGCGTTGATCGAGGGCTTGTCCTTCCTTGCGTGTCGACGCGTCGGGACGACCATCGATCTGCCGCTCCCGCACGTCGGGCCCGGATCGATCCAGGTCGTCCGGGTCGACCCACACGAGCTCGAAGGAGCTTTGGCGATGACTGCCGCTCTCCCGCAGGTCGATGGATGATGGCCGATCAACCGACGAGCCTTGACGAGCACCGAGGCATGAAGGCGCAGGTCGCCACGGACCTGCGCCGGCTGCGGGCCGAGGTCGAGGCCGATCAGGCCGTGCTCCGTCAGCGCCGCGACGATCTCGAGAAGCTCCTGACGGCGGCCCCCTCGGAGAATTGGGCGGACGTGGTCGAGAAAATGCGTTACCTTCTGTCCCTGTTCGCTGAAACACCCGCCGCCGCGGATCCAAGGCGACAGAAGATCATGAACGATCTTCTGTCGGATTTCGACCGGCTCCTGGACGACGCGCCGACGACACCTCGGTAGTCCATTTTCGGGCGACGCGGATGCGGTTCGCCGTCGAATTGCGGCCGGAATCGAACGTGAGCTGATTTTAGCTCCAACCCCATCGGCGAACTCGGTCGTAGCAAAGGAGAGAGCAATGGCGAGAGGCGAGAAGCGTGGCAATCGGGAAGTCAAGAAGCCCAAGCAGGACAAACCCAAGAGCGCACCGGCCGCCTCGCCCTTCGCAGTGACGCAGGGCGGAGCAAACGCGAAAAAAAGCGGAGACAAGAAGTAAGGTTGCGCCCAGCGGCACGGCGCTTTGCGCGTGTTCCACCTCTCCCCGCCTCCGGGGAGAGGTGTTGCCTCACTGACTCGCCGTGGTGATTGCGCGACGAGCTGTGCGCCCGCCTCGCCCCGCGTGCCGGGGGAGAGCTGCCACTAGCGAGCCTCTGGCAAGGAGGCGAGGCGAGGGGCCCGTGCGGGAGGCGATGGAGGACTTCCATGGTGCGGCGGTTCACTTGGTTCATCGCGATTCTCGCGACGACGGGAAGCGCGACTGCGCTCGACGAGCCTGTGGTCTGGCGCGATACCGACACGGGCTGCGCGTATCTGCTGACCCCGCAGGGTGGGATTGCCCTGCGCTATCGGCGCAACGGCCTGCCCGACTGCCCCGATGCATCGGCCTCGGGCGTGATCGACGACACGGCACGCGGGCTCGCGCGCGGCCTCGACGCGCTGCGGCGCGAAGTCGAGCGGCTCGGGGAGGGGTACAACCAGCGTCGCTGAACCGGGGCGGTGGCCGACGGGGGCGGCGGGATCGAGGCGCATGGAACGAGCCTGTTCCCAGCCCATCGCAGCGGCGTGAGCGCACCGCCCGACGAGGAACGGGCGGCAATGACCTCGGCCCTGGTCCACTTTGCCCGACGTCACCCTAGTTTCCGGTGGACCAGGAACGATGCAGGTGGCCGCCATGTATCTCGCCCGCTTTTCCTATGACGTTCTGCCGATCAACCGGAAGCGCGCCGTCGACCTGATCCATCGAGAGGTGAACGCCGCCCGCGCGGATGGCCTCACGGCGCGGATGCTGGTGCCGCTCACCCGGGGGCAGGGCGATCCGGCGCTCCAGTTCGAGGTCGAGCTCACCGCTCTCGACCAGCTCGACGAGTTCCGGCACCGGGGGGTCGGCTCGGACCGCGAGACGGCGAACTGGATGCGATCCTTCAGCGAGATCCTGGTCTCGCCTCCGCGGGTCGAGATCCTGCGCGTGGACGAAGACCCCGACCCGCACTCGGCCTGAGGTCCGATCGAAAAGACTCGATGTCCCTGGGCGAGCTTCGCGGACGATCCGCCGTTCCTCTGAGAGGCGACCCCACGGTGCCATGCGACTGCGCGCAGCGCCGTTCGCGCTTGCCTCGCGAGTCCGAGCACGCCTTGACCCGGCCCAGCGACTGTTGAGATCGAGGTGTGGCGTTTCCTGCGAAGTGGCGCGAGCGCAGCCGAGGACCCGGGCGGCCCCTTCGAGGACCCCGCGCCATCCTGCCGTTCGCGGCGGCATTAACGAGGTGTTAACCATGCCTCTTCAGCATGGACGGAGTGGCTGAGCTCGGCCGCCGAACGTTTTGTGCCCTTCAGTTTCGCTCCGTCGCAGCTTGGCGCACGATACGCCTTCGCGGCTGCGGCTCCTCCCAAATTGGCATGCCGGATCATCATCCTATGAAGCACTCTCGGATTACGCTCGCCGTCTCGACCCTGGCCCTCGGCGTCACGCTCGGGCTCCAGCCCCTTTCCGTCTCGTTCACGGCGCAGATGTTCGATACCGTGGGTGCGATCGCGAAAGGTGGGGACGGCAATGGCGGCGGCGGCCAGGGCGGCGGCGGTCATGGCGGAGGGGGTGGCACGGGCGGCGGCGGTCACGGCAGCGCGGGCGACGCCCGCGGCGGCGGCCACGGTCCGGACAAGAGCAAGTCCGACAGCTCGGTCGCGGAGCGCGGCAGCCGGGACGGCGCTCGCTCCGGCTCGGCGCGCGGCCACGCCGGCGGCGAGAGCAATCGCGGGAACAGGGAGCCCAAGGGCCTCCTCGAGGGCTTTCTTACCGACGTGCGCAGCGCCACAGGACTGGGGCGCTCCGGTCGCGATGCGCCGAAGTCCACGGGGGCCAAGAGCACGAAGTCACGCGAGGGCAAGACCACGGTGACCACGAGCACCACGCCGGCGCCGGCAACGGAGAAGACCTCGATCGGACGGCTCAATGCGGCGCACGCGGTGGCGAACGGCAACACCAACGCGGCGCGCAATTCGGCGGTCGGTCAGATTGCGATATACGCCGAAGCACTCCGCGACTACTCGACGGCAAGGACCGCCGCCAACGAGGCGACCATGAAGGACGCTGCGGCGGCACTCGACCGAGCGGCGAACAAGCCGCTCACCAGGGAGAGCATCGAGGCGCTCAACGAAATCCTCGGCTTGGGCGACGTCGCCGCGGAGGACGTCATGACAGCCGTCGAAACCTCCCGAAAGGGGGATGCCGACGAAACCTCGACCACCTCCTCTGACGCGTCCGTCGAGGAATAGCGCGCACCGGAGGCTGGGGCGCGTTCACCTGCGGCGGGGCGCGCGGCAAAGCGGGGGAGCGATGACCGCTCCGGCCTGTTGATCGTTTGACATCCGATCGGTCGAAGATCGATAGCAAGAGCCCGACGTGCCGTCGGGCTCTTCTTGCGACCGCCCCGCACGGCTCCAGACCGCGGTCCGAGTTGGCATGCCGCCTGCGGGGGCCAACCCTAAGCCGATGGTGGTGAGGGCTCGGCAATCTCGTCATAGCCTCGATCGACGAACTCGATCAGGCAGAAACCGTGGCCGAAAGGGTCTGCCAAAGCAGCGATTTTCCCCCACGCCGCCGTTCGTACGTCCTGCTCGACGATCGCGCCCGCCCTGACTGCGCGTGCGACCGCCTCGCCGACGTCATCCACCGCGATGTCGAGATGAATCGGGGTCCAGTGCCGCTCGTACGTGCGTCGGCTGTCACCGGCTCCGATGGACCCGCCCTCCTTCTGCAACAGGAACACGGCGACAGGCCAGCCCGCCAATTCGGCGATCTGGTCGCCAAGATAGCGCCTCAGGGTCAAGCCGAAGGCCTGCGTGTAGAACGCCAAGGCGTTCTTGAGGTCAGGAACATCGATGTTGATCATCATGCTCATCGGCGGCCCTCGGTCATTCGGCTCAGGCACATTACTCGGCTCAGCGGTCCCCGACCATGTCACCAGCGTGACGCCCGAGCGAGCGCCGTGCTCGCGGGCCGACCTGCGCGACGTCCCCGGCCTCGGACGCTCCGGTCGCGATGCGCGAAAGTCCATAGCGCTCAAGAACCCGAAGTCCCGCGAGGGCAAGTCCGAGCCCCGAATGGCTCGAGATGGTGCGGACGGCGGGGGTCGAACCCGCACGGGCATTGCCCGAGAGATTTTAAGTCGGCGCCAAATTGGTTCACGGGGTATCAGCGGGCTTCACTGGTCTTCACGATTCCAACGATGCAGGCCTGGCGAGCGTCACGGAGTATCACTCCCGAACCCGCCGAATTGGAATTTTTGCGCCCGAGGCAAGGTAGCGCATGCTGCCGAACACCCAAACAGACGCTGCCGGCTTGAGCACGCGCGCGACCTCGGCCATCCAACCTTCGCAGCGACGGTCCCACTCCAAGCTAGTGTCGCCGTAAGGTGGGTCCGTGATGCAGGCGTCAGCAACGCCTGACGGCCAGCTTTTCATGACCTCTCGACAATCGCCGGAGTGCACGCGGTTGAGCCAGTCTGCGCTCATCCCTGACGGAGGTGAAGTCACACAGGTTTGGACAGTGGCCCCGCCAATTTCGGAAAGTCGTATCTGAGCATCTTCCGTGTGGATGGTCGCACCGCCAACCTCAATACTGGTCGTCATGGAAGCTCGTCGATGAAGTTTTGCTGACGAGCATTTTACTCATTTTAGAGTCGCGGCGGCCCGGTAGCGCGTGAATACATGGGAATACCCGTGATGCGAAAAAGCAACATAATTCAGGTTAACTCACCTTGATCAAAAAAGCGCAGTAAAATCAGTTAGTTAGAAAAGTGCGCCCGATGAGCGCCCGAAACCTGTGGAGAACCTCAATGGAATGTTGGTGCGCGCTACCGGAGTTGAACCGGTACGTCCTTGTGGGACAACGGGTTTTAAGCCCGATGCGTCTACCTATTTCGCCAAGCGAGGTCATTTCCTCTCTGGCTGCCGACATGGTGCCGACACGGGATCGTGATCGGCTTGCGAGCGACAGCATAGGAAACGCTGAAACCCTTGATGGAGTAGGTAAGTGCGGACGGCGGGGGTCGAACCCGCACGGGCATTGCCCGAGAGATTTTAAGTCTCTTGCGTCTACCGGTTTCGCCACGTCCGCTCGCCGCGACGGTTAGCGAGGAGGGAAGGGGAGCGCAAGTCGCCGTCGGGTTCAGGATTGGCCGTAACCGTACAGCCAAGCATAGCGGAGGACCATGCCGCGAGGGCCAAGCCGCCTCATCGCCAGGTTTCGGGCCAACGAAACGACCCGTCCGGCGTGATAGACCCGGCCGTTCCGGCGCGCCTGGCGCTGCACCCGGCGCACCCGGCCGAGGCGCTCGCGCTGGTACGCCTTCAGGGCCTTCGCGGGATCGTTGGGCTCGCGGGCCAGGGCCTGGGCGAGCACGGCGGCGTCCTCGATCGCGAGCGCGGCGCCTTGGGCGAGGAAGGGCAGCACTGGGTGTCCGGCGTCGCCGAGGAGAGCGATGCGGCCCTCGGCGAGCCGCCGGGCCGGGTGATCGTAGAGGGGCCAGAGAAGCCAGCTCTCCGGCTTCGCGAGCAGGTCGCGCAGGTCCGGCGCCGCGTCGTTGAAGCGGGCCAGCAGGGCGGCGCCGTCACCGGGCGTCGACCAACCCTCGACGGGCTCGTCCCGCCGCTCGATCGCCACGACGTTGAGGAGGCGGCCGCCGGCGATCGGATAGTGCACCACATGTCCGGAGCGGCCGAGCCACAGCCCGGTCTCGTTGCCCGCGAGAGCGGCCGGGGCGTCGTCTCGCGGGATGGTGGCGCGCCAAGCCACAGAACCGCGGAACGTCGCCGCCTTCTCGTCGCCCAGCGCGCGCCGCATGTCGGACCACACGCCGTCGGCGCCCACGACGGCATCGAAGGCGGGCTCCGTCTGGCCGCTGGCGGTGCTGAGGGTCAGGGTCACGGCGCTCCGCTTCTGCACCACCGCTTCCACGGTGCGGCCCATCAGGATGCGGACCGACGCCTCCGAGCGGACCGCGTCGAGGAGGACGCTCTGAAGATCCGCCCGGTGCACGACCCAGAACGGCGCGCCGAAGCGCTCGCGGACGAAGGCCCCGAGAGCGACGCTGCCGATGATCTTGCCGCCCGAGATCGCGCGCACCACCACCCGCTCGGGTTCGCTCGCCACCCGGCGCAGGGCGGCGCCTAGACCGAGATCGACGAGGATGCGGCTGGCGTTGGGCGAGAGCTGGAGCCCGGCGCCGACCTCGGCGAACCCGGAGCGGCGCTCGACGAGCGTCACCGCGTGGCCCTGGCGGGCGAGCATGAGCGCGGCGGTCAGGCCTCCGATCCCGGCCCCGACGACGGCGATGGTGAGGGGGGCCACGTCAGCGGGAGGACGGGTCGGTCGCGAAATCCTCCTCCCACACGCATTCGGGCGGGCGTGCCTCGTTCGGACCCAGGGACGGGTCGTACCGGAACAAGGTCGAGCAATAGGAGCAGACCGTCTCGGTGTCGTAGCCCATGTCGATGAAGATATGCGGGTGGTCGAGCGGCGGTTTGGCCCCGATGCACATGAACTCCTTCGATCCGACATGGATCACGCGCACGCCCGGTTCGTTGTGGAAATGCGGAGTGCCTTTGTCGGCCATCGTCGGTGCCCTGACACGTGGAAGCGGCGCGCACCATAATGGCGGATCCGCGTGAAGCCTAGTGCGGTCTTACGCGGACTCCCGCGCGGCAGGCGAGCAGGGTTGGCCGACGGGGATCCGCTTTCGGGAGATTGCCTTGAGCGGCCGCCATGGTAAGGGTGCGCCGACTTATGTGCCGGCCCCATGCAGTCCTTTTCCGCCAACGGGGTGCGCATCGCCTATATCGATGTGCCGCCCGATACGGGTCACGGCGACCCGATCCTGCTCATCCACGGCTTCGCCTCGAACCACGCGGTGAACTGGGTCAGCACGCTATGGGTGAAGACGCTCACCCGTGCGGGCTTCCGCGTGCTCGCTCACGACAACAGGGGCCACGGCCGAAGCGAGAAGCTTCATCGGCCCGAGGACTACGACACCGCGATCATGGCGGGCGACGCCAGGGCCCTGCTCGAGCATCTCGGGATCGAGCGGGCGGACGTGATGGGGTATTCCATGGGGGCTCGGATCGCAGCCTACCTGGCGCTCCTCGATCCGCCGCGGGTGCGCTCGCTCATCATGGGCGGTCTCGGAGCGCGGCTCGTGCATGGCGCCGGGCTGCCGCCCGGGATCGCGGATGCCATGGAGGCGCCGTCTCTGGACGCGCTCACGGATCCGACCCAACGCATGTTCCGCGCCTTCGCGGAGCAGACCCGAAGCGACCTGACCGCGATGGCGGCCTGCATCCGTGGCTCGCGTCAGACCCTGTCCGAGGCGGAGGTCGCCTCGATCCGGGCGCCCACGCTCGTCGCCGTCGGAACCACCGACACGGTGGCCGGCTCGGCGCAGGAGCTCGTGGCGCTGATGCCGAATGCGCGCGCGCTCGACATTCCGGGGCGCGACCACAACCTCGCGGTCGGCGACAAGGTCCACAAGCAGGGCGTTCTGGCGTTCCTGTCCGAGCGGCCGTGAGACCCTCGTGAGCCGCGCGTTCGAAGGAGCCCAGGGAAACCGCCTGGTGGCGAGCGAGATGGGCGTCGGCCGACCGGTGCTCCTGCTCCACGGCGGAGGCCAGACCCGTCATGCCTGGAGCCGGACGGCCCGACGCCTCGCGGAGGCCGGCTGGCATGCCGTCGCGCTCGATCAACGCGGGCACGGCGACAGCGCGTGGGTGGCGGACGGGGCCTACGCGTTTCCCGATTTCGCGGCCGACGCCGCGGCGGTCGCCCGACAGATCGCAAAGGAGCACCGACAGGTACCCGTTTCGATCGGGGCGTCGCTCGGCGGCATCGCGTCGCTTCTCGCGCTCGGCGAGCCGGGCGGGTTGGCGTTCGCAGGGCTGATCCTCGTCGATGTCGTTCCGAAAATGAACCCGCGCGGAGTCGATCACATTCAAGGCTTCATGCGCGACCGCGCCGGCGACGGCTTCGGCTCGATCGAGGAGGCCGCCGAGGCTGTCGCCGCCTATTTGCCGCACCGTCCGAGGCCGGCCTCGCTCGATGGGCTCAAGAAAAATCTTCGGCTCGACCCGAACGGCCGCTGGCGTTGGCACTGGGATCCGCGGTTTCTCGACGGTCCGCGCTCGGTGAATACCGATTGGCCCGCCGTGGAGCAGCGCCTCCTCGCCGCGACGGCGCAGCTGTCCGTCCCGACGCTCCTCGTCCGCGGCGGCTCGAGCGAACTCGTCTCCCCCGAAGCCGCAGCCGATTTCCTAAGGCTCGCCCCGGCCGCGGAGTACGTGGACGTCGCGGACGCGCGCCACATGGTCGCCGGGGACCGCAACGATGTTTTCGCGGAGGCCATCCTTGCTTTCCTGCGAGACCGGTTCCCAATGGACACGTCGGTGGCTTGAGCCGGCGCGTTTGGGATTTTCGTCCGCGCTCGTGGGCGCCCGCTCCTGCCAAAGGTCGGCGCTGTCTGCCGCAAACGACGGGGCCTGCAATGGTTTCCACCTCATCCTGCTTCTCCGTTCGGGTCTCGGAGGGGCCGGCGTGACCCGCCTCGACAGCGCGATCCGGCGATTGACGGCGCAGCGTGCGCTGCTCGATTGGGCGGCGGCCGATGTGGCGCAACGGCCCGGACTCATCCTCGAACTGGGCCTCGGCAACGGGCGCACCTACGACCACCTGCGAGATCGGCTGCCCGGGCGGGAGATCTACGCCTTCGAGCGCGCCCCGGCCGCGCACCCGGATTCGACTCCGCGGGAGGGCTACCTCGTGGTCGGCGACATCTTCGAGACCCTGCCGGACTTTCTCCGCCGCTTCGGCCCGGGCTGTGCCGCGCTCGTCCACGCGGATATCGGGACGGGCCACCAAGCTGAGAATCGGCGGCTCGCGGACCAGCTCGGGCCGCTCGTCGCACCCCTCCTGTGCAAGGGCGGGCTGCTTCTCGGCGATCGCCCGTTTCCGATGGAAGGCTGTGCGGAGATCTCCGCCGCGGCCGGAGCGGCCGCGGGACGCTATTTCGTCTATCGCCGGCTCGCCGAGGTGACATGATCGCATTCCACCCCGGAACCGGACCTGTCGAGAACTCGCCGGGGCGGTGTGACACTCGCCGGCGGCCGGGGAGGACAGGGGTGGAATGCACGCCGAGGGGCTAGGGCAAAGGCGCGAGAGCGCCTATGTATGCTCTCGAAGACGAGCCGGTATCGCCAGGGAGAGGTGATCATGAGTCACACAACCGCACGGGTGGACAACCCTCAGGCCGTTGCCGGAACCGTCGACCCAGTCTGGATTCGGCTTCGCGAAGAGGCCGAGGCCATGGTGCGCAACGAACCGGTCCTCGCCGGGTTCGCGCTCAGCACGATCCTCCAACAGCCGAACCTCGAGTCGGCGGTGATCCACAGGCTGGCGTGGCGCCTCGGCCACCCGGCGCTTTCGGCGGACCTGATCGAGCAGGCCTATCTCGAGGCCGTGGAGCAGGAGCCCGCGATCGGACAGGCCTTCCGGGCCGACATCATGGCCGTGGTCGACCGCGATCCCGCCTGCAACCGCCTGCTCGAGCCGGTGCTCTTCTTCAAGGGGTTCCATGCCATCCAGACCCAGCGGCTCGCGCACTGGCTGTGGAATCGGGGTCGGCAGGACTTGGCGCTGTACCTGCAGAGCCGCTCCTCCGAGGTCTTCCAGACCGATGTACACCCAGCCGCGCGGATCGGGCGCGGAATCTTCCTCGACCACGCCACCGGCCTCGTGGTCGGCTCCACGGCGGTGATCGAGGATAATGTCTCGATGCTCCAGGACGTGACGCTCGGCGGCACCGGCAAGGAGAAGGGCGACCGGCATCCAAAGATCAGGCGCGGGGTCCTCATCGGGGCCGGGGCCAAGATCCTCGGCAATATCGAGATCGGGGAGTGCGCGCGGGTCGCGGCAGGGTCCGTCGTGCTCCAGCCCGTGCCGCGCAACGCCACCGTGGCGGGGGTACCCGCCAAGGTCGTCGGGTCCGCGGGGTGTGCCGAGCCGGCCCGCCAGATGGATCAGCTCCTCTCCATGATGGAAGGCATCTAGGACACCGCCGCCGGACGCGGTATTGCGACGAGGCCAAGGGGAGAATCTCCGGGCCTCATCGGCGTTTCCCCCTGTGTGGCAAGGGGTCCCCTCGAGCAAACACGGAAAGGATTTCTTGTGGAGAAGACCGAGATGGCGAAAGTCGAGCGTTACCTGCGGCAGACTTTCGCAAACCACTCGATCCGTATCGTTGCGCGGCCGAAGAAATCCGATTCGGCCGAGGTTTATATCGGCGAGGAGTTCGTCGGCGTCCTCTTCGTCGACGACGAGGATGGCGATCGCTCGTTCAACTTCACGATGGCGATCCTCGACACCGATCTCGAGGACTGATCGCCGCCCGGCGGTTAACCATGCCCGCGAACGGCGCTTAACGATCCATTAATGATGCGGCACTGTCGGCCTGTTCCCTTGGGGAGGCCGTCCATGCCGATCGATCCATCCGCGGTCGAGGCGCTTCAGGCGCTTAGCCTGGGCTTTGCCTTTGCCGGGCTCGTCGCGAGCGCCTTCGAGCTGGCGACGGACGAGAAGGCGAGCTTTCGCCTCCTGCAGACCGGCGGAGCAGCGGCGCTCGCGAGCGTCCCCGTCCTCGTGTTCTGCGCGCCGTTCGTCATCCTGCGCAATACCGTTCGCGGGTGGCGCTTCGAGGGCCGACCGCTGTATTTCGCCATCGCTGCGGCCATGATGGCGGGCGTGTGGAGCCTCATGTCGGGTCGCATCGTGCTCGCGGGCGCACAGGCTCTCGCGGGGGCCTGAGGCGGAGACCACGCGGGCGCTGCCCGCCTGCCGTGGCGTCGCCACGGCGGCGCACCCGCGCCGCAAAAAAACCTCACCGCGGCCGGTCGAGGCTCAGCTTCTGAAAACCCTTTCCCGCCAGCACCGGCTTCTTCGCGGAGATCAGCCGCGAGTTCACGCCCTGCCAGGAGATCTCGCCCGAGAGGCGGCCGAACTCGATCTTGGGGCAGCGGTTCATCACCACCTTGAGCCCGGCGGCCTCGGCTCTTGCGCCGGCCTCGTCGTTGCGCACCGAGAGCTGCATCCACAGGACCCGCGGGGGCGGCGTGAGGGCGAGGGCCTCTTCGGTGATCGGGCCGGCGGCCGCGGAGTTGCGGAAGATCTCCACCATGTCGACCGGGTGCGGGATGTCCTTGAGGCTGCCGTAGACGCGCTTGCCGAGAAGCTCCTGCCCCGCGAGGCCGGGGTTGACGGGGATCACGTCGTAGCCGCGCTCGAGCAGGTACTTGGTGACGATCCAGCTCGGCCGCGCCGGGTTCTGCGATGCGCCGACGAGCGCGATCGTCTTCACGCCCTTGAGGATGCCGCGGATGTAGTCGTCGGGATAGGAGTCGTGGTTCATGGCGGCTGAGGTAAGCACCGGCGCGCCGAAGGGCAATGCGGATGGGTGAATGGCGAGTGGCGAGTGGCGAATGGCGAGTGGCGAGTGGGGGGTGGGATTCAAGGAGTGGTCGTCCTGGCCGTCCCCTCCCCGTGGCCGGGCCTGTCCCGGCCATCCACGTCTTGCCGGGGTCGCAGCGGCGCAAAGACGTGGATGCCCGGCCCAAGGCTGGGCATGACGGCGAGGAGCGAAAACGTGGATGCCCCACTCCCACACCCTACTCCCTACTCCCCATTCGCCATTCGCCATTCGCCACCTCACACCCGCCGCCCCGCCTCGAGGTGCACGACCTCGTCCGCGAGGCGGTCGACCTCGTCGCGGCTGTGGCTCACGTAGACGACCGGGATGGCGAGCTCGTCGCGCAGGCGCTCGATGTAGGGCAGGGTCTCGGCCTTGCGGGCGGCGTCGAGGGAGGCGAGGGGTTCGTCCATGAGGAGCAGGCGGGGCGAGGCGAGCAGCGCCCGGCCGATCGCGACCCGCTGCTTCTCGCCGCCGGACAGCGTCGGCGGGCGGCGGTCGAGGAGCGTGCCGAGACCGAGCAGCGCCACGATCTCCTCGGGGCTCGCGTAGCGCTCGGACGCGGACGTGAACCAGCGCCCATACGCGAGGTTGCGGCGCACCGAGAGGTGCGGGAACAGACGGGTGTCCTGGAAGACGTAGCCGATCCGCCGGCGGTGCGGGGGCACGAAAGTCCCGGCTTGCGTGTCGGTGAGCACGCGTCCCTCGACCCGGACCAGGCCGACCTGCGGCCGGATCAGCCCGGCGACCACGTTGAGAAGCGTGCTCTTGCCGGAGCCGGACGGGCCGAACAGCGCGATCACCCGCGCGTCGCTCTCGAATGCGAAGTCGAGGGCGAACTCGCCCAAGGCATGGCGCGCGGCGACCGAAATCACGTGAGCCGGCCTGCGCCGGCGGCGCGGCGGGTGAGGATACGACGAGGGTCGATCGGTTGGGCGTGCATCATGTGAGCCGGCCTGCGCCGGCGGCGCGGCGGGTGAGGATCTCGGAGGCGACCACCGCGGCGAGCGCGATCGCCGCCGCGACGAGGCTGAGGCGGAACGCGCCGGCGTCGCCGCCGGGCACCTGGGTGTAGCCGTAGATCGCGGCGGGAATCGTGAGCGTCTCGCCGGGGATCGCCGAGACGAACGTGATGGTCGCGCCGAACTCGCCGAGCGCCTTCGCGAAGGCGAGGATCATGCCCGCGAGGATGCCGGGCAGGGCGAGCGGGAGCGTGATCGTGAGGAACACGAAGGCGCGGTTCGCGCCGAGCGTCCCGGCGGCCTGTTCGAGCCCGCGGTCGACCGATTCGAGCGAGAGCCGGATCGCCCGCACCATCAGCGGAAAGGCCATGACGGCGGCCGCGAGCGCCGCACCGGTCCAGCGGAACGAGAACACGAGACCACAGCAGGCCTCGAGCGCCGATCCGATCGGTCCGCGCCGCCCGAAGCCGAGGAGGAGGAGGTAGCCCGTCACCACCGGCGGAAGCACGAGGGGCATGTGGACCAACCCGTCGAGGAGCACGCGGCCGGGGAAGCGGCCGCGGGCGAGCGCATAGGCGGCCGCGATGCCGAGCGGCAGGCTCGCGAGCGTCGCCACGAAGGCCACCCGGAGGCTCAGCCGGACCGCGACCCATTCCTCGGGCGTGAGCTCCACGGGCGCCTCAGTCGAGAGGAGTGAAGCCCTCGCGGGCGAAAGCCGCGCGGGCCGCGGGGCTCGTGAGCGCAGCGAGGAAGCGCGCGGGCTCCGCGCCGCGGGCGGCGACCGTCAGCGCGGCCGGGTACACGATCGGCGGATGGCTCGTCTCGGGCAGGCGCGCCACGATCGCGACCGTCGGGTCGGCCCGGGCGTCGGTCTCGTAGACGACCCCGAGCGGCGCCTCGCCGCGCGCCACGAACGTGAGCGCCGCGCGCACGTTCTCGGCCTCGGCGAGCCGGCCCGACACCTCGCTCCAGAGACCCAGGCTCTGCAGTGCCTGCCTGGCGTATTTTCCCGCCGGCACGGTCGACACGGCCGCGACCGCGAGGCGCCCGTTCCCGACCCGTGCCGCGAGAGCGCCGGGGCGCAGGTCGAGCGGATTCGCCGCGTCCGGCCGGAGCGACGACCGCAAGGCGGTTGCCGAGGAGCGGGCGCCGGGTCTCGGGCTGGATGAGTTTCCGGCGCTCGAGGTGGTCCATCCAGTCGAGATCGGCCGAGATGAACAGGTCCGCGGGGGCGCCCTGTTCGATCTGTCGCGCGAGCGCCGAGGAGGCGGCATAAGAGATCGCGACGCGCTTGCCGTTGTCTCTCCGGTAGTCGGCCGCGATCGCATCGAGGGCGTTCTTGAGGCTCGCCGCGGCGAAGACCGTGACGTCGGCGGTTTGCGCGCCGGCGGCGCCGCTCAGGATCGCGAGGGCGGCCGCGCCCGCCAAGCCTTTGATCCAGGTTCGCACGGATGTCTCCACGGCGCGCCGCGTGCGCCTTGCAGGGATCGGGGCTCCCGCCGGAGCTCGATGCGGCGCCGCTCGTCAGCAGGCGCCCGCCTTTGTAGAAAACCGGCACGCCCGGTCAAGCCGTTCCGGCGATGCCGCAGCCCTCGCGGGCGGTCAGCGCCCCTCCCAAACGGGGTTTCGCTTGTCGATGAAGGCTCCGATGCCTTCCTCGGCGTCGCGCGCGAGCATGTTCTCCACCATGACCTCGACGGCGTGATCGTAGGCGGCCGAGAGGCCCATCTCGCTCTGCTCGTAGAACGCGCGCTTGCCGATCTTCAAGGTCAGGGGCGACTTGGCGGCGATCGCCGCGGCCATCCTCCGCGCCTCGGCGAGGGCGTCGCCGGCGGCGACGACCCGGTTGACGAGCCCGAGGCGAAGGGCGTCTGCGGCGCTCGCCATCTCGCCGAGCAGCAGCATCTCCATGGCGTGCTTCGGCGCGAGATTGCGCGACAGCGCCACCATGGGCGTGGAGCAGAACAGCCCGATATTGACCCCGGGCGTCGAGAAGCGCGCCTCGGCCCCCGCGACCGCGAGATCGCAGGAGGCGACGAGCTGGCACCCGGCCGCCGTGGCGACGCCCTCGACCGCGGCGATCACCGGCTGAGGGAGGCGCACGATCCGCTGCATCATCGTAGCGCAGCGCCCCAGGATCTCGGCGAAATAGGTGCGGCCCCTGTCGGGGTCGGAGCGGTGCGCCGTCATCTCCTTGAGATCGTGACCGGCGGAAAAGGCAGGTCCCTCGCTCGCCAGGATGACCACGCGCAACGAACCGTCGGCGGCGATCGCATCGAGTTCCCGCGTCATGGCCTCGATGAGGGACTCCGAAAGCGCGTTGCGGGCTTCCGGCCGATTGAGCTTGAGGGTCGCCACCCCCTCCGCGTCGGTCCGCAGGAGAGGCGATGCGCTGTCGAGACGAGCCTGAACGTTCATCGGTGCCTCTGTGCATAACCAGGTTGCGTATTGTCCGGCGCGCGCGGGCATGGTGCAAGCCTCGTGTCGCCGCGCGAGATCGTTCTCGCCGGGATCTGATGTGCAGGATCTCTGAAGCAAGAAGGTGCCGAGCCGATGCAGCCCATCATGACCGTCGCGGAGCTCGAAGCGTTCCTCGATCGCGAGTTTCCGCAGATCCACCACGGGGGGCGCACGTACCACCTCGAGTCCGTCGGCCCGCTCACGGCGCGCCTGCGCATGGACTACCACGAGCGCCATGTCCGTCCCGGCGGCACGGTCTCCGGTCCCAGCATGATGGCGCTCGCCGATCTCGCGCTCTACGTCACGATCCTCGCCCATATCGGCCCGGTGGCCCTCGCCCTGACGACGAACCTGTCGTTCAACTTCCTGCGGAAAGCCGAGCCGAGGGCCCTCATGGCGGATTGCCGCCTGCTCAAGCTTGGACGGAGGCTCGCCGTCGGCGAGGTGTCGATCTTCTCGGAGGGCGCGAGCGATCTCGTGTGCCACGCCACCGGGACGTACTCGATCCCGGGTCCACGGTGATGCGGTCGTACCATACCGCGCCTGTGGTATTATGATACCGCGAACAAAAACGCTTGTTTTCCTTGGAGTTGGGCGGGCGACACCAGCGCGTTGCTCTTGACGAAGCCCTGTGGATTGACTACACAGCCGGCATTCGCCGCCGCGTCATCGCGGCGGTTTGTCGTTTCAAACAGCTGGGCTCCGGCGCAGCTCTCAACGGGACCAAGCGCGATGAAGACGACTTCGCTGAAGCCCGCCGAGGTCGAGAAGAAGTGGGTATTGATCGACGCGAACGGGCTCGTAGTGGGCCGTCTCGCGTCGCTCGTGGCGATGCGCCTGCGCGGGAAGCACAAGGCCGCCTACACGCCCCACGTCGATTGCGGCGACAACGTCATCGTCATCAATGCCGAGAAGGTGGTGTTCACCGGCCGCAAGCGCGAGCAGAAGGTGTACTACCACCACACGGGATATCCCGGCGGCATCAAGGAGCGGACCGCGAAGCACATCCTCGACGGCCGCTTTCCCGAGCGTGTGGTCGAGAAGGCCGTGGAGCGCATGTTGCCCCGGGGCCCGCTTTTCCGCCAGATCATGGGAAACCTGCGCGTCTACAAGGGCACCGAGCATCCGCATGCGGCTCAAAAGCCCGAGACGCTCGACGTGGGCGCCCTCAACCGCAAGAACGTGAGCATCTGACCATGGCGACCCTTCAGTCTCTCGCCGATCTGGGCCAAACCTCCCAGCCCGCCGCTCCGGAGGCCCCGAAGCACGTCCGGAAGGTCGACGCCCTCGGCCGCGCCTACGCGACCGGCAAGCGCAAGGACGCGGTTGCCCGCGTCTGGATCAAGCCCGGCAAAGGCACCATCACGGTGAACCAGCGCCCGGTCGACGTCTACTTCGCGCGTCCCGTGCTGCGCATGATCCTGCAGCAGCCGCTCCACCTCGTGAACCGCGCCGACCAGTACGACATCGTCGTGACGGTCGCCGGCGGCGGGCTCTCGGGACAGGCCGGCGCCGTGCGCCACGGCCTCTCCAAGGCGCTCACCTATTTCGAGCCGGAGCTCCGCGGCACGCTCAAGAAGGAAGGCTTCCTGACCCGCGACGCCCGCGTCGTCGAGCGCAAGAAGTACGGCAAGAAGAAGGCCCGCCGCAGCTTCCAGTTCTCGAAGCGCTGAGCATTGTTCCCTCGAAGGAACCGAAAGGGCGGCTTCGGCCGCCCTTTTTCGTCGCCTTCGTTCTCCCCGTGATCCCGGGCGTGGGCCGGGGATCCACGCCCTGGCTCGCCATCGCGCCCCGTGGACCTGGATCGCCGGGACCAGTCCGGCCGTGACCGGGACGGCGGGTCGCGCTCCGCACGTTCTATTGACAGCTCGCCCGACCGGGCTCATATGCCCCGCCATGATGCACCTCGGCGCCCTTCGACGTCGCTGGATCGCCGTCCCGGCGCGATCGCGATGAGGGCTGCCTGAAGCCGCCCTTCGCGAGCCGCGCCCGGTGCGCGGCTTTTTTGTGCCCGAACGAAACCTCGGCACCTTGAGCGCGTCAGCCCATGATGGAGCTGCCGCAACATCGGACCACCCGCGATGACGACCACGATGAGCCAACCCAGAAAGCGACCCAGACGACCGCCACGGTCTTCATCGACGGCGAGGCGGGGACCACCGGCCTCGGCATCCGCGACCGGCTGCGTGACGTGCCCGGCATCGCGATCCGCAGCATCGACCCGGCGCGCCGCAAGGACCCGGAGGCCAAGCGCGAGATCCTGAGCGAGGTCGACCTCGTCGTGCTGTGCCTCCATGACGATGCCGCCCGCGGGACGGTTGCGCTGGTCGACGGCATGGGCGAGAGCGGGCCGAAGGTGCTCGACGCCAGTACCGCGCACCGCGTGTCGCCGGGCTGGGTCTACGGGTTCGCGGAACTCGAGGCCGGGCAGCGCGACGCCATCGCGGCGGCCGATCGGGTCGCCAATCCGGGCTGCTACCCCACCGGGGCGATCGCGCTCCTCAGGCCCTTGATCGATGCCGGCGTCGTCCCGCCGGACCACCCGATCAGCGTCAACGCGGTCTCGGGCTACAGCGGCGGCGGGCGCGCCATGATCGAGGCCCACGAGGCCGGGACCGCGCCCGCCTTCGAGCTCTACGGCCTCGGGCTCGAACACAAACACGTACCCGAGCTGCAGCGCTACACCGGCCTCACCCGGCGGCCGATCTTCGTGCCCTCCGTGGGCGATTTCCGGCAGGGCATGCTGGTGAGCGTGCCGCTCCACCTCGATCTCCTCCCGGGCCGGCCCTCGGCGGGGGAGATCGAAGAGGTTCTCGCGCGACACTACCGGGGTGCCGAACTCGTGACCGTCGCGCGCGGATCGGCGGACGCCAAGCCCGTCGAGCGGATCGAGCCCGAGGCGCTCAACGACACGGATGCCATGGAGCTTCGGGTGTTCGCGCACCCGAGCTACCCCCACGCGGTCCTCGTCGCCCGCCTCGACAACCTCGGCAAAGGCGCCTCTGGCGCGGCCGTGCAGAACCTCAAGCTGATGCTGGGGATGTAGGCGCTATCCGCCCCGGCTTTACTCCGCGGCGGGTCCACCGCTCAGGGGAGGTGGGCGGTAGGGCGTGTGGAAACCCGCCACTGTCATCCCCGGCGGCCCGAAGGGCCGGGAAGGGGACCCATGAATCGCGTGGGCCGGAGAGGGTTTCCCCACAACTCACGCCCTACTCCCCGCCGACAGCGAACGCGTGCCTCACGCCCGGTTCGTCGGCTGCCCCGCCGCCACTTTCGCGGTCCACTGGTCGAACGCCACCACGGCTTGGCGCTGCTCGCCGAGGCCCTCGATGCCGAGGGTCACCACGTCGCCGGGCTTGAGGAAGCGTTGGGGCTTCATTCCCATGCCGACGCCGGGCGGGGTACCCGTGGTGATCACGTCGCCGGGCTCCAGGATCATGAAGTGGGAGATGTAGGAGACAAGCTGCGCGCAATCGAAGATCATGGTTCTCGTCGACCCGGTCTGCATGCGCTCGCCGTTGACGTCGAGCCACATGGCGAGGTTCTGCACGTCAGGGATCTCGTCCTTGGTGACGAGCCAGGGGCCGAGCGGGCCGAAGGTCGGGCAGCCCTTGCCCTTCGACCAGGTGCCGCCGCGCTCGAGCTGGAACTCGCGCTCGGACACGTCGTGGCAGACGCAGAAACCCGCCACGAAATCGAGCGCATTGTTGGCGTGCACGTAACTCGCCCGTCTGCCGATCACGATGGCGAGTTCCACCTCCCAGTCGGTTTTGGCGGAAGACTTCGGGATGACGAGATCGTCGTTCGCTCCGACGATGCACGACGGCGCCTTGTTGAAGAGGATCGGCTCGGGCGGGATCGCCGCCCCCGTCTCGGCCGCGTGGTCGGCGAAGTTCAGGCCGACCGCAACGAAATTGCGCACCTGTCCGACGCAGGGTCCAAGGCGGCTCTCGGCCGGCGCGAGGGGGAGGGCGTTCGGATCGGTGCCCGCGAGACGTTCGAGCCCGCCGGAGGCGAACATCGCGCCGTCGACGTCCTGAATCACGCCCGAGGCATCGCGGATCCGCCCCGACGAATCAACGAGTCCGGCCTTCTCGGCGCCCGGCTGCCCAAACCGTACCAGCTTCATGCGAATCTCCTTCAGGCCGCTCTGCTCGACCGGTTTCGGGTCATCGCACGGCGGGGCAGGCCATCGCAATCCGCGGCGAGCCGGCGAAGAAAGTTGCTATTTTATCACAAGGCACCGGAAAACCACGCAACTGCAGCCCCGATCATGTCGACCACGTCATCGCTCTCTTGTTGGCGCGAATACGTTTTTTGACCGCGCGAGTGCCGGCTGCGACCAGTCGCGAGAGATTTCCGGGTTCGGTTCGTCACGTATTCGCATGCGAACCGTACGGAACGCGTGCGGGCACCGGTCGATCGCCGGAACGACATCGCCGGTTGCGGCAACGTTATATCGAAGGCAGTGTTCACGCCCACGCGGAGCCGCCCTGTGCGGCCAGCCGATTCCACGGGGCAAAACCTTCCATGAGCCGCTTCCATCGTCACCTGACTCTGTCCGCCGCCTCTCTCGTCGCACTCCTCGTCGCTCAGGGCAGCGCCCAGGCGGGCGCATTCGCGATTCGCGAGCAGAGCGCCACGGGGCAGGGGATGTCCTTTGCGGGCGTCGCCGCAGGATCGGGCGGCGTATCGTCGATCTTTTGGAATCCGGCCACGATCACGATGAAGCCGGGCTGGTGGACCGAGCTGCACGTTTCGGCGATCGCCCCCCGGACCGACATCACGCCGACCGTCGGGACGAACCCGTTCCTCCTTCCCCTCGGCCCATCCGGGGATGCGAGCATCGACGCCATCCTTCCCGCGAGCTATGCGAGCATCCAGCTCAGCGACCGGCTTTGGATCGGCCTCTACACCGGCGCGCCGTTCGGACTGGCGACCAAGCCGGGACCCGTCTGGGCCGGCCAGCCCTATGCCCGCACGACGTCGGTCGTGACCTACGAGGCCGATCCCACGATCGGCTTCAAGGTCAACGAATGGCTCTCGGTCGGCGCCGGGCTCCGGCTGCAGTACTTCGACGTGACCTACAAGTCCGCCACCGGCGGTCCGCTGGCCTTCACGCGCCTTGCTCCGACAGGCGGGCTGCAGGGCGACAGCTTCGGCTACGGCTACACGCTGGGCGCGACCCTGACGCCGTTCGTCGGGACGCAGATCGGCATCGGCTTCCGCTCCGCCATCGAGCACGAACTCGAGGGCAACCTCAACCACGCCTTGCCCATCAAGGCGAAGGTGGTGCTACCCGAGACCGTGACGTTCGGCATACGCCAGCAGATCACGGATGCGCTGGCCCTCAACGGAACCGTGGAGTGGACGAACTGGAGCCGTCTCGGCTTCCCGCGCGTGTTCAACGCGCTCACCGGCGGCCTGTCTCCCGTGCCGGCTCTGCCGCTCGGCTATGACGACGGCTGGTTCTTCTCGGCCGGGGCCGAGTACCGGTTCACGCCCGCGCTGACCATGCGTGCCGGCGTCGGGTACGAGATCTCGCCCATCGACGAGAACGTGCGTTCCCCGCGTCTCGCCGACGACGACCGCATCTGGCTGTCGCTCGGCGCGACCTACCAGTGGAACGAGAGGCTCTCCTTCGACGTCGGCTACAGCTACATCTTCGCCGCCAACGAGACGAAGCTCCGGGTCGTTCCCGGCAACCCGAGCTACAACCCGCTCGTCGGCCCCCTGGTCGCGGATGTCGACTCGGACGCGCACATCCTGTCGGTCGCGCTCAAGTACCGTTGGGACAACCCGCAGGTCGCCGTGCCGGCGGCGGTGGTGACGAAGTACTGAAGGTCGCCTGCATGGACCTGAAGGAGGCCGCGCGGGCTTCGCCGGCTTTGACTGGCGAGACGTCTACCGTTCACCGACAGTCGAGCGTTCTTCCTGTCGAGCAAGCACTAGGGTCCACTGCCTCAAGGTCTCGGCGAACGCGGCAATTTGACCGTTATATTATTTCGTTATAATGCGATTACGGCCATTCTGGGATGATGGGGATTGCAACATGACTGCTGAAGACAAGAACCAAGTATGTCGGCGTGGCCGGGCCGGAGCGAGTGGTTCGCCGTTCCGAATCGACACCGGCTCCTATATCGTCGAAGCGGGAGACGGGAACGATTTCGTATGGGGCTTCGGCTCCGCCGATTATCTCTATGGCCAAGCCGGACGCGACCATATCGATGGCGACCCGGGGGACGATGTCATTTTCGGCGACTTTACCCACGACGACTCGCTCCTCGGTTCATCGGCCGGCGGCGACGCGGACTACCTGCACGGCGACTCCGGACATGACGTGATCTTCGCGAGCGTCGGCAACGACTTCGCTCGGGGCGGCTCCGGGAACGACGCCGTGCACGGCGGCACGGGCGAAGACATTCTATGGGGCGGTTACGGCGCCGATGTCGTCACAGGGGGCAGCGGCAACGACACCCTGTGCGGCCACGGCGCGGCGGAAGGATCCGTCCCGGACGCCTATAAGCTCACGGTGGCTTACACCCACGACGGGCGCGACGACGCCGATATCGCCGACGGAACGGTCCCCTATAATTACCTCGGCTTCGCCGAGGAACGCGACGACACGGGGGCCGACACGCTCGACGGGGGAGACGGCAACGACCTCCTCAGCGGCGGTTTCGGGGCCGATCAGATGGCGGGCGGGAACGGCAACGACACGTTCCTGGTTTCGGATGCGGGCGACACGGTCGTGGAGACGGTCGGCGGCGGATCCGATATCGTCTTCGCGGAAGTCAGCTTCGTGCTCGCCGGCAATGCCGAGGTCGAGGCGTTGCAGGCGTTCGAAGCCACTGCCACGACGACGCTGAACCTCACCGGCTCCGCGACGAACAACGCGATCACCGGCAATGCCGGCGCGAACCTGCTGACGGGCCTTGCCGGAAACGACAGCCTGTCGGGCCTCGCGGGCAACGACCGCCTCATCGGCGGTGCCGGAAACGATCGCCTCACCGGCGGAGCGGGCAAGGACGCGTTCGTGTTCAACGCGTCGCCACGATCCGAAAACGCCGACCGGATCGTCGATTTCCGCGTGGCCGACGACACCATCCTGCTCGAGAACGCAGTCCTGCGCAAAGTGGGGTCGCCGGGCCGCCTGAAGGCCGACGCGTTCGTCGTCGGAGCCAAAGCCCAGGATGCGGAGGATCGTATCATCTACGACCGCGGCACGGGCCGGCTCTCCTACGATGCGGATGGCAGCGGCGCCGCCAAGGCGGTTCTGCTGGCGCAGCTCTCGAAGGGACTGAAGATGACGTCCGCGGACTTCCTCGTCATCTGATACGCGTCGCTTCGCATTGTTCCGCCCGCCCGGTGCCCGCCGCGGCGGGCGTTTCTGCATGGCCCGGCCAAGCAGAACCGGTGCCCGCGCGACAAGACCCGATCGTCAATCCTGACGAGGGAAGTTTCCGGTCCGTAAAGACCGTCTTCGACAGGCGGCCGGCGCTTCGTTTTGCGGTCACCGCGATGGTGATATACTGTTTCACTGCGATCTCCGTTCGTATATGGCTACGAGCCGGGTGGGGGAAGTCGAAGTGATTGCGCTTATCAAGTACGTCGGCAGCATCGATCGTGCCTGGTCCGAGAGCTTCGCGCCCGACGACCTGAACTCCGCCTACCTCGTGCTCGCCGGATCGCATCACGACTTCATTCGCGGCGGCAACCAGGCCGACTATCTTGAGGGTGATGCCAGTCGGGACCTCATCGGCGGCGGGAACGGCGACGACATCATCTTCGGCGACTACACGGCGGACGACTCGGACCCCGACACGTCCGCCCGCGGCGGCGAACCCGACATGCTGTACGGCGGCGAAGGGGACGACCACATATTCGGGAGCGTCGGGAACGATTTCGTGCTCGGCGGAGACGGCCGGGATCTGGTCGACGGCGGCACGGACGACGACGTCCTGTGGGGCGGTCGAGGCGCCGACATCGTGTACGGCCGCAAGGGCAATGACGTCCTGCGCGGCCACGGCGGATCGCGCCAATCCGTTCCGGAAAGCTACCAGTTCCACATCTCCATCACGCACAACGGCCTCGATGGGGCTGAATATCCAAATCCCGTCCTCCACGCCTGGGATTACTTTGGCGGATTCGAGGAGAGCCTCACCGACGACAGCCCGGACACTCTGGACGGCGGCGAAGGGGACGACACGTTGGACGGCGGGCTCGGCGCGGATGGGATGCTGGGCGGCGCGGGCAACGACACCTTCCTGGTCGACAACGTCGGCGACCGGGTGGAGGAGGTCAGCGGGTTCGACACGGTGCGCACGAGCGTGAGCTACACGCTCGCCGCCTTCGCCGAAATCGAGGTGCTGAGCGCCGCCGATCCGGCTGCCGCGACCGGGCTCGCGCTCACGGGTTCGGCGAGCGCGAACACCATCATCGGCGACGCCGGATCGAACCTCCTGTCGGGTCTCGCGGGATCGGACAGCCTCGCGGGTCTTGGCGGCGACGACACGCTCGACGGCGGGAGCGACGACGATTCCCTGTCCGGTGGCGACGGCGTCGATAGGCTGATCGGCTCGTCCGGCAACGATACGCTGGACGGTGGCAGCGGCGGCGACGCCCTCGAGGGCGGGAGCGACGACGACACGCTCGACGGCGGCAGCGACGACGATTTCCTGGCCGGCGGCGACGGTTCCGATCGGCTGATCGGCGCGTCCGGCGGCGATACGCTGGACGGCGGCAGCGACGACGATTCTCTCTCCGGCGGCGACGGTTCCGACCGGCTGACGGGCTCGTCCGGCGGCGATACGCTGGACGGCGGCGGCGGCGACGACATCCTGGACGGCGGATCCGGGAGCGACGTGCTCTCCGGCGGCGACAACCTCGATCGGATCGTCGGCGATACGGGCAGCGATGTCCTCGATGGCGGCAGCGGCAACGACATCCTGGACGGCGGATCCGACAACGACGTGCTCTCCGGCGGCGACGGCGTCGACCAGCTTTTCGGGGGCCTCGGCAGCGATGTCCTGAACGGCGGCATCGGCGACGACACGCTCGACGGCGGTCTCGAGGGCGACGTGCTCTCCGGCGGCGACGGTTTCGACCGGCTCGTCGGCGGGTCGGGCAACGACGCCCTGGACGGTGGCGCCAACAACGATGTGCTGCGGGGCGGCAACGGCCGAGATATCCTCACCGGCGGCACGGGCAAGGACGCGTTCGTGTTCAACTCGGTGCTGGGATCCGCGCATGTCGACCGGATCGTCGACTTCCGGGTCGTCGACGACACCATCCATCTCGAGAACGCGATCCTGAGGAAGGTCGGCTCCCACGGCCGCCTGAAGGCCGACGCGTTCGTGGTCGGCTCGAAAGCCCAGGATGCCGAGGACCGCATCGTCTACGACCGCTTGTCCGGCAAGCTCTCCTACGACGCCGACGGCACCGGCGCCGGCAAGGCAGTTCTCGTGGCGCAACTCACCAAGGGTCTGAAGATGACGTACGCGGACTTCCTCGTCGTATGAGGCGCGGCGCCGGCCAGACGACCAACGGTGAGGCCGGCATTGTCACGTCGGCCCCGCCGCGCCACCGGTTCACGGCGCCTGCGGAGCCGATGTTTAGAAAATCAACATCACAGCGCGGCGCCTGAGGCCGCCGGGGGCATCAATGTTAGTGACCAATATCGTGAAGTGGGTCGGCGAGGGGAACCGGAACGAAAGCTTCCAAGTCCCGCAGGACGGCACAACCTCGCTTTGGGCGTATGCCGGCGGCGGCGACGACTTCCTCTACGGGAAGGACCAGCCCGACTATCTTTACGGCCAGGGTGGCAGCGACATCATCGGCGGCTACTACGGCTACGACATGATCTTTGGTGACTTCACCAAAGACGATTCGGCGGCCGGTTCGGGTCTCGGCGGCGACGGCGACGTCATCGTCGCGGGCGGTGGGCGCGACCAGTGCTTCGGGAGCGTCGGGGACGACTTCATCCTCGGTGGATTCATGGAGGATTTCATCGACGGCGGCACCGACGACGACGTCCTGTGGGGCGGCGAGGGGGCCGACCAGATCTACGGCCAGAGCGGCAACGACGTTCTCTGGGGGCACGGCCGCAAGACCGACTATACCGAAGCACAGAACCCTGCTCTTTTCATTCCAGATGACTACAAGCTGATCGTCAGATACGAGTTTGACTACCATCCGTATGTGAAAAAGGACGAGACCAGACGCTGGATGGATGTCACCGGCTGGGACGAGACCAACGATCCGCACAGCTCGGATACCCTCGACGGCGGAGCGGGGGACGACACCCTCGACGGCGGCGGAGGGGCGGACTCCATGGCCGGCGGCGACGGCAACGACACGTTCACCGTCGATCATGCCGGCGATCGCGTCGACGAGTTCAGCGACGGCGGTTTCGACACGGTTCGCACCAGCGTGAGCTACGCTCTCGGGGCCTTCGCGGAAGTCGAGGTGCTGAGCGCCGCCGACGCTGCGTCCGAGGACGGCATCACCCTCACGGGATCCGCGAGCGCAAACAGCATCATCGGCGATGCCGGCGGGAATCTCCTGTCGGGTCTCGCGGGAACGGATCGACTCTTCGGGCTCGCGGGCGACGATACGCTCGACGGCGGCAACGACAACGATGTCCTTAACGGCGAGGACGGCTATGACCGGCTCTACGGCGGTCACGGCGACGATGTTCTGGACGGCGGCACCGGCGACGACACGCTCGAGGGCGGCAACCATAGCGACGATCTCTCCGGAGGCGACGGCTCGGACTCGCTCCTCGGTGGTTTGGGTCGCGACGCCTTGAACGGCGGCACCGGCGACGACACGCTCGAGGGCGGCTCCGGCGACGATGCGCTTTCGGGCGTCGATGGGGTCGACCGGCTCTTCGGCGATCTCGGCAACGATGTCCTGGACGGCGGCGGCGGCGCGGATACGCTCGACGGCGGCTCGGACGCCGACGTCCTCACCGGTCGAGACGGCGTCGACCAGCTTCGTGGCGGCCTCGGCCTCGACCTTTTGGACGGCGGCAGCGGCGACGACTCGCTCGACGGCGGGAACGACCACGACGGTCTCCGCGGCGGCGATGGCTCCGATCAGCTTTTCGGCGGGCTGGGGGACGACCGCCTCGCCGGCGGGGCGGGCGCGGACTACCTCGTCGGCGGGGCCGGCAAGGATGCGTTCTTGCTCGACTCGGCCCCGCACCCCTCCGTAGTCGACCAGATCGCCGACTTCCGAGTCGTGGACGACACGATCCACGTCGACAACGCGTTCCTCAGGAAGGTCGGACCGAACGGCCGGCTGAAGGCGGACGCATTCGTGGTCGGCGCCAAGGCCCAGGACGCCGAGGACCGGCTCGTCTACAACAGTGGCACCGGCAAGCTCTTCTACGATGCGGACGGCACGGGCGCCGGCAAAGCGGTGCTCCTGGCCCAGCTCACCAAAGGGCTCAAGATGACGTCTGCGGACTTTCTCGTCATCTGAGATCGCCCTGGACGCGCGACCGAGGCCCGCGACGGCGTCGGAACGAGACGCCCTCGCCTCGCGCCGCCGAGCGGGGAGAGGCGGGGCGCGGACTCGCGAGGGTCAGGCCGGGAGGTCCGCCCGCGGGCTGAGGCGCCGCCACGCGAACGTGCCGAAGACCGCCGCGAGGGCGAGCGCGAGGCCGTACCAGGTGAGCGCGTATTGCAGATGGCTGTTGGGCAGGTCGGGCCGGGTCTGGCCGCCGCGCGGCCACCCGCCCGGGTTCGGCGTGGCATCGGCCTCGACGTAGAACGGGGCCGTGCGATCGAGGCCCTTCGCGGCGGCGATCGAGCTCGGGTCGCGGGTGAACCAGCGATTCTGCGATGGGAGGTCCTGAGGCGTGAACCAGGCCCTCGGCTGCGGTGCGCGGACGAGACCCGTCACGGTCGCCTCGCCCGGGGGCTGGCTGTGCGGACGGGAGGCCGGATCGCGCAGCTCGGTCGGGACGAAGCCGCGGTTGACGATCACGGTCGCGCCGCTCGCCAGCCGCAGCGGCGTGAACAGATAGAACCCCTGAGCCGGAGCGCCGCGCTGCGCGGAGGCAAGCCCGTGGACGAGAGCCTCGCGGTCGTGAAGAAACGTGCCGGTGAGGCGGACCCGGCGGAACTCGTCTGCGTCCGCGCGCCATCCGCTCCAGGCGGATTCCGGCAGGATCTCTCCCGGCTCGCCGTGAATCCCGGCGGCGATGCGGGCGATCAGATCCTCTTTCCAGACCTTGCGCTGCAGCTGCCAGGTCCCGAGGCCGATCAGGATCGCGAGGGCGACGAGCGCCGCGAGGCCGGGAGCCAGAAGCGACCGCCAGGGCGAGCGGGCGGCCGTCACTTCTCGAGCCGCCCCTCTTCGGCCCGGTGCCGGAACTGCAGCGCCACCATCAAGGCCTTGGACGGACGCACGAGAGCGAGACTCAGGACGGCGGTGAGCGCGAACCACATCACGATGTGCAGCCAGATCGGCGGCTCGTAGGTGAACTCGACCCACAGCGCCAGGCCGACCACGACGACGCCGACGAGCGACATGACGAAAAAGGCCGGCCCGTCCGCGGTGTCGATGAATGCATAATCGAGGCCGCAGGACTCGCAGCCCGGCGCGAGGGTGAGGAAGCCGTTGAACAGCCGGCCCCTGCCGCAGCGCGGGCACCGTCCCTTGATGGCGACGGCGGCGGGGGAGGGGGCGTCCGGGGCGATGCTCAAGAAAGCTTCCTTGGAACGAACGGCGGCGAAGCCGCCCCGCTGGGCCGGTCCGGTACGGCGTCAGTGCGCGCCGGCGGCGCCGCTCCCACCGTAGCCCCACACGTAGATGGACGCGAAGAGAAACAGCCAGACCACGTCGACGAAATGCCAGTACCAGGCGGCGAACTCGAAGCCGAGATGCTGTTGCGGCGAAAAATGGCCCTGGTAGGCGCGGAACAGGCAGACCGCGAGAAAGATCGTGCCGATGATCACGTGCGCGCCGTGGAATCCGGTCGCCATGAAGAAGGTAGCGCCGTAGATGTTGCCGCTGAAGCCGAACGCCGCGTGGCTGTACTCGTAGGCCTGGACGGACGTGAAGAGCGCGCCCAGGATGATCGTGAGCCACAGGCCCATCTTGAGGCCCTGCCGGTCGTTGTGCAGGAGCGCATGGTGCGCCCAGGTGACCGTCGTGCCGGAGGTGAGGAGGATCAAGGTGTTGAGGAGCGGCAGGTGCCAGGGATCGAAGGTCTCTATCCCTTTGGGAGGCCAGGTGCCGCCGAGAACCTCCACGCGCTGATACTGGAGCGGATCGTTCGGGTACAGCGAGGCGTCGAAATAGGCCCAGAACCACGCCACGAAGAACATCACCTCGGAGGCGATGAACATGATCATGCCGTAGCGGTGATGGATCTGGACCACGCGGGTGTGGTGGCCCTCGTGGGTGGCCTCGCGGACCACGTCGGTCCACCAGCTCAGCATGGTGTAGAGGACGCCGAGCACCCCGATGCCGAACACGTAGGGGCCGAGGCTCAGCCCGCCGATCTGCAGACTCTTCATCGACATCACGGCGCCGACCGCCATGGTGAAGACGCTGATCGACCCGATAAGGGGCCACGGGCTCGGATCGACGAGGTGGTAATCGTGATGCTTGACGTGGGCCTCGGCCATAGTCCTGTCGTCTCCGTGCCTCGAAGTGCGCTCGCTTTATGACGTTTCCGTCGACCTTGTCACGCGGTTTAGGGAGTTTTCGGCGCCGTTGAAGATGTCGCATCCGCAACGGGTCGTCCGCCCTTGGCGGGGAAGTACGTGTAGGACAGCGTGATCGTGGCGAGATCCTTCACGTTCGGGTCCTGAGTCAGGCTCGGGTCGACGTAGAACACGACCGCGGATTCCCTCGTCTCGCCGGGCTTAAGGGTCTGCTCGGTGAAGCAGAAGCACTCGAGCTTGATGAAGTGCGCCCCCGCGAGGGCGGGCTGGACGTTGAAGGTCGCGATGCCGGTGGTCGGCGTCGGAGCATCGTTGGTGATCCGGTAGAGAACCGTCGTGGTCTGGCCGAGCCTGACCTTCGCCTCCGGGATCTCGGCGGCAAAGCGCCAGGGGAGGCCAGGCGTCACGTTGGCGTCGAACCGGACCGCCATCTCGCGGTCGAGCACCTCGCCGGCGGGCCGGGAGCGCACGAGCGGCGTGCCTCCGAACCCGGTCATCCTGCAGAACAGGTCGTAGAGCGGAACGGCGGCATAGGAGAGGCCCACCATGCCGGCGACGACGGCGAGGCAGGCGAGGACGGTGCCGCGGTGGCTGGGCTGGCTCATTTCCGCCTCACATCGGACGCTGCAGGACCTGCGGACCGAACTTCACGATCGTGACCACATAGAGCAGGACCACGAGGGCGCCGAGCGCCGCCGCGATGGCGAGCGAACGCCGGCGGCGGCGCCGCTGTTCCTCGGGGCTCAGTTTCGGCGGCTTCGGGATCGCCATCGTCAGACCGGCACCGGCCGGAACAGGCCGAACGCATGCTCCGCAAGGAGCGCCGCGAAGAGAGCAAACAGGTAAAGGATCGAGAATCCGAAGAGGTGCTGGGCCACCCGCATCGCGGGCTCGCCCTCGCGCGAGCGGTAGACGCCGAGCGCGAGCGCGAGCATTCCGAGACCGCCGGCGCTCGAGACCGCGGCATAGGCGAGCCCGCCGAACCCGAGCGCGACGGGCGCCACGCCGAGCGGGACGAGGAGCGCGGTGTAGGCCAGGATGTGCCGGCGCGTGGCGTCCGGACCGGCGACGTTCGGCATCATCGGGATGCCCGCGCGGGCGTAGTCGTCGGACTTGACGAGCGCCAGCGCCCAGAAATGGGGCGGAGTCCACATGAAGATGATGGCGAACAGGACGAGGCTCTCGAGCGTCACCTGGCCGGTGACGGCGGCCTGCGCGACCACCGGGGGCAGGGCGCCCGCCGCGCCGCCGATGACGATGTTCTGCGGCGTCGCGCGCTTCAGCCACATCGAGTAGATCACGGCATAGAAGACGATCGTGAACGCGAGCAGGAAAGCCGCGAGCCAGTTGCTCACGAGACCGAGCATGAGCACCGAGCCCACCGCCAGGATGAGCCCGAACGCGAGCGCGTCGTCGCGGCTGATCTTGCCCGCCGGGATCGGGCGCTTGCGCGTGCGGACCATCACGGCGTCGACGTCCGCATCCCACCACATGTTGAGGCAGCCCGACGCGCCGGCGCCGACCGCGATCATCACAAGCGACGCAAAGGCGATGACCGGATGCACGCCGGGCGGGGTCACGACCATGCCGACGAGGGCCGTGAACACCACGAGGAACATCACGCGCGGCTTTAGGAGCGCGATGAAGTCGGACACGTCGCCCCCGCTCACCCCGGGGGTGGCGCTGCTCTCGACCTCGATGGGCGATGCGGTGGGCATGGTCCTCGAACTCACAAAGGCCCGTCGCCGGCGCGGAGGGCCCCTCACGATGGGCTCCTTGCCGGAAGGCTTAAGCAGGCCCTCGGGGAAGGAGTAGGAGGCTCCTTGCCGAAGGGCTTGAGCGGGCCCTTGGGGAGGGAGTAGGCGGCTCCTTGGCGAAGGCTCGCTTAAGCCTTCGAAGAAGAGCGGACGGCAAAGGACGCCGCCCGCCCTTCGGTCAGTGGTGCGTGTCGACGATACGCGGCAGCGTCTCGAACTGGTGGAACGGGGGCGGCGACGGCAGGGTCCACTCCAGCGTCGTGGCTCCGACCCCCCAGGGATTGCTCTCGGCCCGCTCCTTGCGGACGAACGCGTAGATGACGCCCGCGATGAACACCACGAGGCCCACGGCGAAGATCCACGCCCCCATGGACGAGACGTAATTCCAGCCCGCGTACGCATCCGGATAATCCGCGTACCGGCGCGGCATTCCGGCGAGACCGAGGAAGTGCATCGGGAAGAACAGCACGTTCGCACCCACGAACGCGATCCAGAAGTGGAGCTTTCCGATCCATTCCGGGATCACGTAGCCGGTCATCTTCGAGAACCAGTAGTAGACGCCCGCGAAGATGATGAAAACGGCGCCGAGCGAGAGCACGTAATGGAAGTGCGCGACGACGTAGTAGGTGTCGTGGACCGCGCGGTCGATGCCCGCGTTGGCGAGCACCACGCCGGTCACGCCGCCGAGGGTGAACAGGAAGATGAAGCCGATCGCCCAGTGCATCGCGGCGGTGAAGCGGATCGAGCCGCCCCACATCGTGGCGATCCACGAGAAGATCTTCACGCCGGTCGGAACCGCGATCACCATCGTGGCGAACACGAAATAGGCCTGGGTCTGCAGCGACAGGCCGACGGTGTACATGTGGTGCGCCCACACCACGAACCCGACGACCCCGATCGCGACCATCGCGTAGGCCATGCCGAGATAGCCGAAGATCGGCTTCTTCGAGAAGGTCGAGATGATGTGGCTCACGATCCCGAAGGCCGGCAGGATCATGATGTACACCTCGGGGTGTCCGAAGAACCAGAACAGGTGCTGGTAGAGCACCGGATCGCCCCCGCCCGCCGGATCGAAGAACGTCGTGCCGAAGTTGCGGTCCGTCAGCAGCATCGTGATCGCGCCCGCGAGGATCGGGAGCGCGAGGAGCAGAAGGAACGCGGTGACCAGCATCGCCCAGGCGAACAGCGGCATCTTGTGGAGCGTCATGCCGGGCGCGCGCATGTTGAGGATCGTGGTGATGAAATTGATCGCGCCGAGGATCGACGCCGCGCCGGCGGCGTGCAGCGCCAGGATGCCGAAGTCGAGCGCCGGGCCCGGGTGGCCCACGGTCGAGAGAGGCGGGTACACCGTCCAGCCGCCGCCGAAGCCGAGCGAGCCCGGCGCGCCCTCCACGAAGAGCGAGCACACGAGGAGCGCGAAGCCCACGACGGTGAGCCAGAACGAGATGTTGTTCATGCGCGGGAACGCCATGTCGGGCGCGCCGATCATGAGCGGCACGAACCAGTTCCCGAACCCGCCGATGAGCGCCGGCATCACCAGGAAGAACACCATGATGAGTCCGTGGCCCGTGACGAAGACGTTGTAGCTCTGAGGGTTGGCGAAGAACTGCAGTCCCGGCTCCTGGAGCTCCGCCCGCATCGCGAAGGACAGGAACGAGCCGACGAGACCCGCCGAAAAGGAGAAGATCAGATAGAGCGTGCCGATGTCCTTGTGGTTCGTGGAGTAGAACCAGCGCCGGAAGAAGCTCGGCGTATCGTGGTGGTCCGCGTGCGCGGCGTCAGCAGCATGTGCCATTGTGAGACCTCTATGGTCCTTCGTTCTTCGATTTTCAGCGCGCTTTGGCGAGCTGCGTCGCGGTTCCCGCGGCGGCGAACTTCTGCTTCGCCTCCGCGAGCCACGCCTGGTATTGCTGCTCGCTCACGACGCGGACGGTGATCGGCATGTAGGGATGGCCGTTGCCGCACAGTTCCGAGCACTGCCCGTAGTAGACGCCCTCCTGGTCGGCCCGGAACCAGGTTTCGTTGAGGCGCCCGGGGATCGCGTCGAGCCTTTGGCCGAGCGAGGGCACGGCGAAGTTATGCATCACGTCGGCGGCCGTCACCTGCAGCCGCACGACCTTGCCGATCGGCACGACCATCTCGTTGTCGACCGTCAGGAGGCGCGGCTGACCCGGCCTGAGGTCCTTTTCGTCGACCATGTTGGAGTCGAAACGGAAGCCGCCCTGGTCGGCCGGGTATTCGTAGTTCCAGTACCACGAGTTCCCGGTCGCCTTCACGACGATGTCGTGCGGCGGGATCACGAGCTGCTCCCGCAGGATCCGGAACGACGGGATCGCGATCCCGATCAGGATGAGGACCGGCACGATCGTCCAGGCTACCTCGAGGAGGGTGTTGTGCGTGGTCCTGGCGGGGATCGGATTCTTCCGCTCGTTGAAGCGGATCACGATGGCGACGATGAGCACGAGCACGAAAAGCGAGATCGCGGTGATGATCCACAGGAGCCAGTAGTGGAAATCGGCGACGCCGCGGCCGGTCTCGGTCACCATGCCCTGGAGGTCCATCTGCCAGGGCGAGGGGGCGCCGGTTCCGGCGACCGCGGCTCCGCTCGCCGTCGCCAAGACCGCCACCGCGGCGGCCGCGCGCGCGAACATCGATCGAATTTCAACCGTGTCGATCCGCATCGGGTGTTCAAAGCTCCTAAGCCCAACATGTGATGACGGTCGACTGCGGGACAACGTCGGGGAGACGCGTCGCAAGCGCGCAGCGGCACGGGCCTGCTCATGCCATCACGGGTGACCGGCGTGTATGACCACAGGACGCGCGCGAGTGCAACGGGACGGCCTCTACAATTTGTGCGTCATAACCGCGCCAAAGTTGCGCTTTGACCCATCGGAAAGGCGCCTTCGCTTGACAGCTCCCGGCCCGCCATGGTCCGAAACCGTCATGGGAATCCCGAACGCGCCGCGCCGTGCGCCGTGCGTCGAGGAGGGAAGAGCAGGAGAGTGCGGTGACCCTGATGCGGTGGGCCTCCCGTGCGGCGGCGTTGTCCTTGGGTGCGGCCCTGTTGTCGACGGGGCCGGCATCCGCGCAAGGGACGGTCAAGAACACGTTCGGCGACTGGCAGCTGCGCTGCGAAACTCCGGCGGGGGCGCAAACGGAGCAGTGCGCGATCGTGCAGAACGTGGCGGCCGAGGACCGGCCGAACATTTCGCTCGTGATCATCGTGCTCAAGACCGCGGACCAGAAGAGCCGTCTGCTCCGGGTCGTCGCCCCGCTCGGCGTGCTGCTCCCCGCCGGGCTCGGGCTCAAGATCGATCAGACCGATATCGGGCGCGCCGGATTCGTGCGCTGCCTCACGACCGGGTGCGTCGCCGAGGTCGTCATGGAGGACAACCTCGTCAACCAGCTCAAATCCGGGCAGACCGCCACGTTCATCGTGTTCCAGACCCCGGAGGAGGGGATCGGGATTCCCGTCTCGCTCAACGGTTTCGGGCCCGGGTTCGAGGCGCTGCCATAGGGGTTGACTCGACGCCCTCCGAGCCCTGCCTCGAGGCGCGCCCCTAGGGGTTCGACCGGCCGCCCTCGGGCGGCGGTTCGAGGCGCCGCCATAGGGGGTTTGACTCGCCGCCCTCGGGCGCTGCAAAGAAGAGCGAACAAGACCGTAAGGGGCACCGGAATGCGCACAACGAAGATGGCGTCGGCGTTGCTTGGCCTTTTGGCCACGGCGGGTTGCAGCTCGTTCTCGGAGCGGTGGTCGGAAAAGATGGACGATCCGATGAGCCTCCCGCGGATGCTGATGGCAGGCACCAACGTACCGCCCGGCACGCAGACCCCCGGCGGCGCCGTCATCCAACCCGGCGCGACGAGCGTCGTGCTGGCGTCCCCGGAGGACGCCTACTGCCCGCCGATCGGCGTCCCGGAGGGCGGCGCCGTGGTCCAGGTCGGCGGACGCTCCGGAGAGGCCTCCACCGTGCGCAGCCAGGTGACGCTCGGCCAGCTCGCCCGCGAGTGCCTCGGGCAGGCGGACGGATCGACCCTGGTGAAGGTCGGCGTCCAGGGCCGCGCGCTGCTCGGCGCCGGCGGCGGGGCGGGACGCTACGACGTGCCGGTGCGGGTCGTGGTCCGGCAGGGCGACAGGGTGTTCGCGAACCGCGTGCGGCGCCTGACGATCCAGATCCCGCCGGGCGACACGCAGGGGTCCTTCACGATCGTCGAGGACCGGATCGTCGTCCCGGCCGCCGCGGCCCAGGATTTCCGGATCGAGGTGGGACTCGGCGGCGGGGCGGGCACGCGCCGGGGGTGATTCGTCCGGGGCGGCTGCACCGCCTAAGCTTCGATGAAGACAAGCAGTTTTCCTTCACAACGCGCACTCCCTTTGCGGCCGCGAGGTCGCCCAGCGATGCGGCCGGGACGAAGGGCCGTGCTGGCGGTCATCGTGGCCGCCGCGATCGGCAGCGCCATATCGCTCGCCGGCGCGCGGGACGGACGGCCCAGTTGGCCCGAGGAGAAATGCGCACGCTACGCGAAGGCGTGGACCGAGGCGCTCAAGCGACGGGGAGCCGAGGGTCTCGGCCGCGAGTTCCTGGCGCGCCATGACGCCTTTATCGCCTCGGGCTGCACCGCCAGCATCGAGGTGTGCCCCCGCTCCGAGCAAGAGCTCGCGATGGCCAACATCCTCGTAATGGCTTCCTACAATGCGGGAATGGGGAGCACCTTCACCCCGTTCGCCTGCCGGAAGCAGGGCGTCGGGGCAGTCCGCCCCCCTTGAGTGCGGCGGGGCCGACAGGCCTCTCGCCTGTCCTTTGCCGGCCGCCCCACGTTGACTTATGCCGGCACTCTTTTAAGACGGGGGAGCCGTTGATCCCCGCGGGAGAGACTGGGCTTCGGCCCGGCGCCGAAGGCGCAACCGCCCCGGAAACGCTCAGGCCAAAGGACCGCGCGGGAGCTGGCACTCTGGAAAGCGGCGATGCCGGACCGGCATCGCCCACCGACGGGCGTAACCTTCGCGCAAGCGGGGGGAAATCTCTCAGGTCTCGGGACAGAGGGGGCGCAGGCGCGGACCGCCCGGTCCGGGCCGATGCGCGTTCCTGGAGGTTCCCATGGCCGAGCCCGACGCCGCCGACCAGCCGCTGCTCCGGACCCCGCTGCATCGCGAACATGAGCGCCTCGGCGCCCGGATGGTGCCGTTCGCGGGCTATGCGATGCCGGTGCAATACCCGACGGGCGTCCTCGCCGAGCACAACTGGACGCGCGAGCACGCCGGCCTGTTCGACGTGTCCCACATGGGGCAGGCCTTCCTGATCGGGCCGGACCACGCCACCGCGGCCCGCGCGCTCGAAACCCTGGTCCCGGCCGACATCCTCAACTTGAAGCCCGGACAGCAGCGCTACTCGCAGTTCCTCGACCCGGCGGGCGGGATTCTCGACGATCTCATGATCGCGCGCTCCGCCGACCCCGGCGAGGACGGCAGGCTCATGCTGATCGTCAACGCCTCCACCAAGGAGGCCGACGCCGCGCACCTAGAGGCGCATCTGCCCGCGGGGGTGCGGCTCGAGCGGGCCGACGACCGGGCGCTCCTCGCCCTGCAGGGGCCGGCCGCGGGTGCCGTCCTCGCGCGCCTCGCGCCGCCCTCCGAGGCGCTGGGCTTCATGACGGCGCGCGCCATGCCGGTGGCGGGGATCGACGCGCACGTGTCGCGCTCGGGCTATACCGGCGAGGACGGCTTCGAGATCTCCGTCGGGGCCGACCAGGCGGTGCGCCTGTGGCAGGCGCTCCTGGCCGATCCCGAGGTGAGGCCGATCGGCCTCGGCGCGCGCGATTCGCTTCGGCTCGAAGCCGGGCTGTGCCTCTACGGCCACGACATCGACACCACCACGTCCCCGGTCGAAGCGGGGCTCGTCTGGTCGATCCAGAAGCGGCGGCGCGAGGAGGGCGGCTTCCCGGGCGAAGGCCGGATCCGGCGCGAGATCGCCGAGGGACCGGCCCGGGTCCGCGTCGGCTTGAGGCCGGAGGGGCGGGCGCCGGCCCGCGAAGGCGCCCGCATCGCGCTGCCGGACGGCCGCGAGGTCGGCGTCGTGACGTCCGGGGGCTTCGGCCCGAGCGTCAACGCGCCCATCGCGATGGGCTATGTGGCGCGGGACTTCTCTAAGCCCGGCACCGCGCTCCATCTCGTGGTGCGCGGCAAGCCCATCGCGGCCCGGGTGGTCTCGATGCCGTTCGTGCCGCACCGGTACAAGCGCTGACAACCCGACAGCAAAGGGAGCCACCATGACGACGCACTACACGAAGGACCATGAGTACGTCCGGGTCGAGGGCGACACGGGAACGGTCGGCATCACCGAGTACGCCCAGGATCAGCTCGGCGACGTGGTCTATGTCGAGCTTCCGGCGCTCGGCAAGACGGTCGCCAAGGGCGGCGAGGCCGCCGTGGTCGAAAGCGTCAAGGCGGCGAGCGAGGTCTACGCGCCGGTCTCCGGCGAGGTCGTGGAGGTCAACAAGGACCTCGAGGCCTCGCCCGGCACCATCAACGAGGACCCGGCCGGCCGCGGCTGGTTCATGAAGATCCGGCTGGCGGACCAGGGCGAGCTTAAGGACCTCATGACCGAGGAGCAGTACCGGGACTACGTCAAATCGATCGGCTGATCCCGCGCGTCCCGGACGGTCCGCCGGACCGGGGATCACGCGGGCGGCTTTCACACGACGGCCGACGCTTCGCCGGCCGGGACGAGGAGCCAGGGTTCATTTCATGCGCTATCTTCCCCTCACGGACACCGACCGCGGCGAGATGCTCGCCCGGATCGGCGTCGCGCACATCGACGACCTCTTCGCGGACGTGCCGCGCGACAAGCTCCTCGCGGGCCCGCTCGACCTGCCGCGCCGCAAGGGCGAGCTCGAGGTCGAACGCATCCTCGGACGCATGGCGGCCCGCAACG
This sequence comes from uncultured Alphaproteobacteria bacterium, assembly GCA_963800985.1. Lineage (GTDB taxonomy): Bacteria > Pseudomonadota > Alphaproteobacteria > Rhizobiales > Beijerinckiaceae > Microvirga. Next base: position 48,092 of record CAWDDI010000022.1, read on the forward strand.
TCCCGGCGTCGTCGGTGCCGTTCTTCGTCGGCGCCGGGGCCTACAAGCACCATGTGCCCGCCAGCGTGGACCACCTGATCCAGCGTTCGGAGTTCCTCACGAGCTACACGCCCTACCAGCCCGAGATCGCGCAAGGCACGCTGCAGTACCTGTTCGAGTTCCAGACCCAGGTCGCGGCCCTGACGGGCATGGAGGTCGCGAACGCCTCCATGTACGACGGCTCGACCGGAACCGGCGAGGCGGTGCTGATGGCGCACCGGATCACGAAGCGCCGCAAGGCGGTGCTGTCCGGCGGGCTGCACCCGCACTACGCGGACGTCGTGAAGACCCTCTCGCGCATGGCGAGCGACGAGGTCGTCGCCCTCTCGCCCGACGTCGGCGCCCGCGAGGATCTGCTCGCGGAGATCGACGACACGACGTCCTGCGTGGTGGTTCAGACGCCCGACGTGTTCGGCAATCTGCGCGATCTGCGCGCCGTCGCCGAAAAGGCGCACCGGCACGGGGCGCTCGTCGTCGCGGTGTTCACCGAAGCGGTGTCGCTCGGCCTCGTGACGCCGCCGGGCGCCATGGGCGCCGACATCGTCGTCGGGGAGGGGCAATCGATCGGCAACGCGCTCAGCTTCGGCGGGCCCTATGTCGGCCTCTTCGCCACGCGGCAGAAATACGTCCGCCAGATGCCCGGGCGCCTGTGCGGCGAGACCGTGGACGCCGACGGGCAGCGCGGCTTCGTGCTGACGCTCTCGACCCGCGAGCAGCACATCCGCCGCGACAAGGCGACGTCGAACATCTGCACGAACTCGGGCCTGTGCTGCCTCGCGTTCACGATCCACATGACGCTGCTCGGCGAGGCCGGACTGACGCGGCTCGCCCGGATCAACCACGCCCACGCCGTGAAGCTCGCCGACCTGCTGCAGGACGTGCCCGGCGTCGAGGTGCTCAACGACAGCTTCTTCAACGAGTTCACGATCAGGCTCGCGAAGCCGGCCGCGCAAGTCGTCGAGGAGCTTGCGCTCAAGGGAATTCTCGCCGGCGTGCCGGTCTCGCGCCTCCTGCCGGGCGCCGGCCTCGACGACCTGCTTCTCGTGGCCTCGACGGAGGTCAACACCGACGACGACCGCGCGGCCTTCGTCACAAGCCTTCAGGAGGTCTTGTAGGTTGAGCATGCAGAACACGCCCGACCCACAGACAGCCGAGCGGCCCGGCGGAGGCGGCCCGTACGCTGTCGCATGCGAGAAACTCTGGCGTCTCGCTGAGCAAATGACACTGAGGCAGGTGAGTCTCGAGGCTTTCTTCAACAACTTCGTGGAGACCTATTCGCATCTCAGTTCGCTGCCAGCTACAGCGGACGTTCCGAGTTCGTGCCGAGAGCTCCTGTCCTTCGTGACGGCCCAGATTGAGTCCAAGTGGACGCACAAGGATGTCGAGATACGTGGTCAGGTCATACCCGAGTACTCGTTCGACGGCCTTGAAGACTATGAGGCTCGCGAGATCGCCAAGGCCATTGTCGATCTGACGTACACAGTCACCGTAGAGAATGCGATCCACCTGGGTCGTGACCGGAGCCCGTCATGCTGAACCGCCAAGGACGTCCGACGCAACCGCAGGCCCACGGCCCCTCCGACCCGGCCGCCGGCATGGCCGGGGAGGCGGCGCGCCGGCAGGGCGATCTGAACCGCCTTCAGGGAGGCGGCTTTGGGGCGCACCCGACCTTCACGGGGAACCGGGCGCTGGCCCAGATCGAGCCGCTGATCTTCGAGATCGGGAACGCCGGGACCTCGGGCGTCGACCTCGACGAGCCGGAGACTTTCGCGCCGCGCCTCGGCGGGCTCGAGCGCCGCGCTCCGATCGGTCTGCCGGGTCTCTCCGAGCCGGAGACGATGCGCCATTACGTGCGGCTGTCGCAGCAGAACTACGGCATCGACACCGGTCTGTTCCCGCTCGGCTCCTGCACGATGAAGCACAATGCGCGGCTCAACGAGCGCATGGCGCGGCTGCCGGGGATCGCCGACGTGCACCCGCTCCAGCCCGTCTCGACCGTGCAGGGCGCGCTCGCGCTGATGCAGGAGCTCGCCCGCTATCTCATGACGCTCACGGGCATGAGCGCCGTGGCGCTCTCCCCGAAGGCCGGCGCCCATGGCGAGCTTTGCGGCATGATGGCCATCAAGGCCGCGATCGACGCGAAGCGCGAGGGCGCGACCCGGAAGGTCGTGCTGGTGCCGGACTCGGCCCACGGCACCAATCCCGCGACCGCGGCGCTCATCGGCTTCGCCGTCAAGGCGGTGCCCGCGCGGGACGACGGCTGGGTTCACGTCGAGGACGTGAAGGCGCTGATCGGGCCGGACGTCGCCGCGATCATGCTCACGAACCCGAACACCTGCGGGCTGTTCGAGCCGCAGATCGTGGAGATCGCCCAGGCGCTGCACGAGGCGGGCGCCTACTTCTATTGCGACGGCGCCAATTTCAACGCCATCGTGGGCAAGGCGAAGCCGGGCGACCTCGGGGTCGACGCCATGCACATCAACCTGCACAAGACCTTCTCGACGCCGCATGGCGGCGGCGGTCCGGGGGCGGGGCCGGTGGTGCTGTCCGAGCGCCTCGCGCCGTTCGCGCCGGTGCCGTTCGTCCGCGCCGCAGGCGAGGGGCTGGAGATCGTCGAGCACACGGACGAGGCCGGCGATGCGATGCCCTTCGGCCGCATCACGGCGTTCCACGGCCAGATGGGCATGTACGTGCGCGCGCTCTCCTACATGCTTTCGCACGGCTCGGACGGCATGCGGCAGGCCTCCGAGGATGCCGTGCTCAACGCCAACTACATCCGCGCGGGCCTGTCGGACCTCATGTCGCTGCCCTTCGGGGACAAGCCCTGCATGCACGAGGTGCTGTTCGACGATGAGTGGCTGAAGGATACCGGGATCACCACGCTCGACGTCGCCAAGGCGATGATCGACGAGGGCTACCACCCCATGACGATGTACTTCCCGCTCGTCGTGCATGGCGCGATGCTGATCGAGCCGACGGAATCCGAATCCAAGGCCTCGCTCGACCTCTTCGTCGCCACCCTGCGCGACCTCGCGATGAGCGCCAAGCGCGGCGAGACGGATCGCTTCGCGGGCGCGCCCTATCACGCGCCGCGCCGGCGCCTCGACGAGACCCGAGCGGCGCGCAGCCCGGTGCTGAAATGGACGCCGCCGGCGCCGATCGCGGACGCCGCCGAATAGGACGAGGTCTCCGGACGAGAATCGCCGCCCGCCGAGGGCGGCCCCGCGGGCCTCGAGGGGCCGGTCAGGAATTCAGCTTCGAGCGCACGTCCCCGAGGCCTCGCGTCAGGAGCGTCCTCGGCGGCGTCGCCGGTGAGCTCGCCGCGCAGGATCCGTTCGGAGGCCTTGATGGCGGCATCGACCGCGGCGGCGCGCACCTCGGCGGCGGCCTGGGTTTCGGCCTGCGCGATCTTGGTTTCCGCGGCGGCGGTCCGGCGCTTCACGAAATCGGCCATCTTCTCCTGGGTCTCGCGGGCGAGGCGCTCGGCCTCGTCGCGCGCATTGGAGATGATCTCGGCGGCCTCGCGTTCCGCTTCGGCGCGGCGGCGCTCGTAGCTCGACAGCAGGGACGCCGCCTCCTCGCGCAGGCGTCGCGCTTCCGCGAGTTCGGCGCGGATGCGGTCCGCGCGGGCGTCGAGCCCGTCGATCAGGGTCTTGAACCCGCCAACCTTCCACACGATCGCGAGGAAGATCACGAACGCGACGGCGACCCAGAATTCAGCTTCGTACAGCATCGGCGATCCCTCCGCGGCGCGATGTCAATCCGGTTCGTCCGGAACCGACGGTCCTCTCAGCGGCGCGACGACGTCGCGTCGAGGGCGGCCTCGACCGAGCTGCGGTCCGGCGCGCGGCCGGTCAGGCGTTCGACGATGGCCGCTGCGGTCTCGGCCGCGATGCCGCGGACGTTGCCCATCGCCTCGGCCGTCGTCGCCCTTATGGCGGCTCGGAGGCGGCGAGCCGTTCGGGCAGTTCCGCCTCGAGCGTCTTGCGTTGCGCCTCGGCCTCGGAGGTGAGCGCGTGCGAGGCTCCTGCGCGATCGCCTTCGCCCGGGCGCGGGCGTCGGCCAGCGACTTCTCGTGGCCGCCGCCGCGGCCTCCGCCTCGGTCTTGAGCCGGTTGGCGTCGTCGAGGTCCTCGCGAGGCGCGTGGTCCGGTCTTCCAGGACGGCGCCGATGCGCGGCAGCGCGACACGGGACATCAGGTAGTAGAGGAGGCCGAACGCGAGCGTAAACCAGAGCAGCTGCGACGCGAAGGTCTCGCTCGCGAAGGGCGGGAAGGCGGCCTCGTGGGCGACGCCTTCCGGGGCGGCCTGGGTCGCGGCGGTGACGGTCTGAGCCATGGAGATGACCTCTCGAGCCAGGGGGGGCCTTGGCTCCCCTGCGCCCGGCCTTCGCGACCGGACTTAGACGGCGAAAAGCAGGAGGAGCGCGACGAGGAGCGAGAAGATCCCGAGCGCTTCGGTCACCGCGAAGCCGAAGATCAGGCGGGCGAACTGGCCGTCGGCCGCCGACGGGATTGCGCAGCGCGCCCGCGAGATAGTTCGCGAAGATGATGCCGACGCCGACGCCGGCGCCGCCCATGCCGAGGCAAGCCAAACCAGCGCCGATGTACTTCGCAGCAACGGGATCCATAGAGAAAGCTCCTAGCAAGAGGGGAGGTGGGAAGAGACCGGCCGGCAGGAATCGTCGGTGGCCGGGGTGAAGGGCGTCGTTCGCGTTGAGGCCGTCAGGGTCAATGGCCGGGGTGAAGCGCGTCGTTCAGGTAGATGCAGGTCAGGATCGTGAAGACATAGGCTTGCAGGAAGGCGACGAGGACCTCGAGCGCCGTCAACGCGACGGTCATCCCGAGCGGCAGGATCGCGCCGAGCCAGCCCACCGCGCCGAAGGCGCCGAGCGAGGCCACGAAGCCCGCGAACACCTTCAAGGTGATGTGGCCCGCGAGCATGTTGGCGAAGAGGCGGACCGACAGGCTGATCGGCCGCGACAGGAAGGAGATCACTTCGATCAGCACGACGAGCGGCAGGATGTAGATCGGAACGCCCGTGGGCACGAAAAGCCGCAGGAAATGGATCCCGTGCTTGAAGATCCCGTACGCCACGACGGTGAGCATGACCAGCATCGCGAGGGCGAACGTGATGATGATGTGGCTCGTCACCGTGAACGCGTAAGGGATCAGCCCGAAGAGGTTGAGGACCAGGATGAACATGAACAGGGAGAAGACGAGCGGAAAGAACCGCATTCCCTCCGTGCCTGCCGAGTCCCGCACGGTCGACGCGACGAACTCGTAGGATGTCTCGACGAGCGACTGCAGGCGGCCCGGCACCAGCTCGGCACGATGCGTGGCCGCGAGGGCCATCAACGTGATCAGCCCGACCGCGGCGAACATGAACAGCGCCGCGTTGGTGACCACGATCTCGGTTTCGCCGATATGGCCGAGCCGGATGATCGGAATCAGTTCGAACTGGTGAATCGGATCGGCCATCGCTGGTTCGGTCCTCTGGTTATCGCCTGTCTCTGCGACGGCGGCTTCAGGCGACCGACCGTGCCAACGTCAATGGTCCCGCGGCGTAGCCTCCGGACCGGACGCCGCGCTGAGGGCGTTGGTCGCCCGGAGCAGGTTGGCGACGCCGGCCGCGAAGCCGAGCATCAGCAACACGATCAAGCCCCAGGGAGAGGTCCCGAGAACGCGATCGAACAGCCAACCGAGGCCGCCTCCGGCGAGGATGCCGGCGATGAACTCCGTCGACATCCGGAAAGCACGGCCGAGCGCGCCTGAGGTGGAGACGGACCGCCCTGGACCTGCCTCCGGATCGGGAGCGGCGTCCCGCTTCCGGTCGAGTTGTTCATCCAGACGCTGGAGCCTCGCGGAGAGATCGCCGTCGGCGGTCTTCCAAGGTTCCGAATCGCGCCCGTCATGCGCATCGTTACCGCTCATGGCGAAATCCGCACATCACGAATGCGAGGCGAACCGAAAGGCACCCCCGAAGGCGCGCGCACCATAGGTTCAGGCCCTCTGGGTGTCAAGCACGCCCTGTGGATTCGTAAGTGATTGATTCTGTAGGCGATATGGCCACGCGCCGGCGCCGCCGCGCGCCTTCAAACCGCCTCCAGAAACCGTTCGGCCCCGGCGAGGTCGACCGACACCACCTGCGACACCCCCCGCTCCGCCATGGTGACGCCGAACAGGCGGTCCATGCGCGCCATGGTGATCGGGTTGTGCGTGATCACCACGAAGCGGGTCTCGGTCTGTCGCGCCATCTCGTCGAGCAGGTCGCAGTAGCGCTCCACGTTGGCGTCGTCGAGCGGCGCGTCGACCTCGTCGAGGACGCAGATCGGCGCGGGGTTGGTGAGGAACACCGCGAAGATCAGCGCGGTCGCGGTCAGCGCCTGCTCGCCGCCGGACAGGAGAGACATGCTCTGCGGCTTCTTGCCGGGCGGGCGGGCGAGGATCTCGAGCCCCGCCTCCAGGGGATCGTCGGAGTCCACCAGGGTGAGTTCGGCGGTGCCGCCGCCGAAGAGGGTGGTGAACAGCCGCTTGAAATGCTCGTTGACGATACCGAACGCCGCGAGGAGCCGCTCGCGGCCCTCGCGGTTGAGGCTGCCGATCGCCTGGCGCAGGCGCTTGATGGCCTCGACGAGATCGTCCCGCTCGGTCGTGATGCCCTCATGCTTCGCGTCGAGTTCCTTGAGCTCGTCCTCGGCCCGCAGGTTCACGGCGCCGAGCCGCTCCCGGTCGCCCTTCAGGGAATGGAGCTTGGCCTCGATCTCGCTCGCCGGGGGCAGGGCGGTCCCGCTCGTCAGGCCGATCAGCTCGGCCAGTCCGGCCGGAGTCGCGTCGAGCGTGTCGGCGATCGCGCGGGTCACCTCGGCGAGGCGCTGGACCGCGGCCTCGTGCCGGGCCTGCGAGCCGGCGCGCGCCTCGCGGGCGGCCGACAGGGCCTCGAGCGCCGCCCTTGCGGCGCGGTCCGACTCGGCGAGCGCCGTCTCCCCGTCGGCGAGGTGATCCGCGGCCTCCTTGCGCCGTGCCTCCGCGGCTTCGATCTCGGCGAGAAGCGCGCGGCGGCGGACGAGATAGGTGTCGGGCGCTTCGGCGAGCCGCGCATGCTCGGTCGCGCGCCCGTTCGAGGCGCTCCGCGAGGTCCGCGGCGGCCTGCACCGAACGGGCCACCCGGTCGGACCAGGAGCGGATTTCCGACCCGATCGCCTCGCGGCGGCGGCGGCGCATCTCGGCCTCGTGGACGAGCGCCTGCAGGGCCCCGCGCGCATCCGACGCCGCCGCGCCGCATCTCGGCGCCACGAGCGTTCGCTCCCGGAGAAGCTTGGCCTCGAGATCCGGCGCCGGCGCCAGATCGCGCAGGGCCGCCCGCGCTTCTTCGAGGCGCGCCTGCGCCTCCGCTTCGCTGGCGACGAGCCGAGCGAGGCCCTCCTGGAGGGCGGACCGGCGCGACGCGGTCTCCGATTCGCGCCGCTCGGCGGCGGCGAGCCGCGCCCGCAGGGCGATCGAGAGCCTGGCGGGCCTGGCGGGCCGCCTCGAGGGCCGGAACTCTCCCGGGAGGAGGCGGCGCGCACCGAGGCGACCGCCGCCTCGGCCGCGGCACGCAGGCTCTCGACCTGGAGACGGGCCTCGCCGGCCTCGCGCTCGAGATCGCCGAGGCGGTTCTTCTCGGCGAGCCGCCGCGCCGCCGCGGATGGGCGCCTCGGCCGCGGTGGTGAAGCCGTCCCAGCGCCACAGGTCGCCCTCGCGCGAGACCAGCCGCTGGCCGGGCCGGAGCAGCGCGCGCAGGCGCGGGCCGTCGGCCCGCGCGACGACGCCGGTCTGCCGCAGCCGCCGGAGCAGGGCCGGAGGAGCCTCGGCGACCTCGGCGAGGGCGACGGCGCCGTCCGGAAGCGGCGGATCGCCCGCGCCGTCGTGGGTTTGCGCCCAGTGGGCCGGCGCGGAGGTGTTCGTCGACGCGTCGAGATCCTCGCCGAGCGCGGCGCCCAGCGCGGTCTCGAAGCCCCTCTCGACCGTGATCTGGTCGAGCGCCGGCGGCCAGAGGTCCCCGGCGGCACGGGCGAAGAGCTTGGCCAGCGTCCGGGCCTCGGTCTCGAGGCGCTGCGCCTTGCGCTCGGCCTCGTCGAGAGGCTGGCGCGAGCGGGTTTCGGCATCGCGCGCGGCGGCGAGCGCCGCGCGGGCGGCGGTTGCGGCCTCCTCGGCGCGCTCGGCGGCGGCGCTCGCCGCCGCGACCTCCTCGCGCAGACCGTCCGGGGAGGGGTCTTCGCCGGCCGCCGCGAGAAGCGCTTCGAGGTCGCGCTCGATCCGGGTCCGCTCCGCGGTGAAGCGGCCGGCGCGATCGGCTTCGTCGCGCACCGCGCGTTCGAGGGCGGCGCGGCGGGCGTTGATGTCGGACAGCTCGGCCTGGAGAGCGCCGAGCGACGCTTCCGCTCCGGCAAGCTCCGCCTCCGCGGCGTCGACCCGGGCCTGCGCCTGCTCGCGCTGCGCCTGCGCGCCCTCCGCGGCGTCCGCGATCTCGGCCTCCTCGGCGTGCAGCCGGGCCATGGCGGCTTCGGCATCGGCGCGCTGGGTGGCCTCGCGGGCGATGTCGCGATCGAGGTCCGCGGTGTGGCGCTCGAGCTCGGCGAGGCGTTCCCTGGAGCGTCGCTCCTCGGCCTCGAGCGTCGCGCGGGCGTGCGCGAGACGCTGGAGAGCCGCCGCCGCGGCGGCCTCGGCCTCCCGCAAGCCCGGGAGCGCGTGCGCGGCGACCGCCTGCGCGGTGGCGGCCCGGGTCTGCTCCTGCGTGCGCTCGGCGACGGCCCTCAGGTCCTCCGCGGTCTGGCGCTCCGCCTGCGCGGACTGCTCGCGGGCGTCCGAAAGCGCGATCGCCAATTGCAGCGCTTCGAGGCGGCGGATCTCCGCCGAAAGAGTCTTGTATCGCGCGGCCTGCCGGCCCTGCTTCTTGAGCGACTCGATCTGCGTCGCGAGCTCGCGCAGCACGTCCTCGACCCGCACGAGGTTGTCCTCCGCGGCCTTGAGCCTCAGCTCGGCCTCGTGCCGGCGGGCATGGAGGCCGGCGATTCCCGCCGCGTCCTCGAGGATCCGGCGGCGCGATTGGGGCTTGGCCGCGATGAGTTCGTTGATCTGGCCCTGGCGCACCATCGCCGGCGAGCGGGCGCCCGTGGCGGCGTCGGCGAAGAGGATCTGCACGTCGCGGGCGCGCACCTCGCGCCCGTTGATCCGATACGTGGAGCCTTCCTCGCGCTCGATCCTGCGCGAGACCTCCAGCCGCTCCGCGTCGTTGAACGCCGCGGGCGCCGTCCGGTCGTCGTTCTCGATCGTGAGCATCACCTCGGCGCTGTTGCGCGCCGGACGGCTTCCCGAGCCCGAGAAGATGACGTCGTCCATCCCGGAGGCGCGCATGTTCTTGTGGGAGTTCTCCCCCATGACCCAGCGCAGCGCCTCGACGAGGTTCGACTTGCCGCAGCCGTTCGGCCCGACGACCCCGGTCAGCCCCGGCTCAATCAGGACGTCCGTCGGCTCCACGAACGTCTTGAAGCCGACGATGCGCAGGCGGGTCAGTTTCACGGGGCTACCACCACGATGCCCTTGCCGGCCCCGCGCTCGGCCGTGGACGACCGCGGAGGGCGATGACGCGCGCGAGCCACACGCGCGACTGTCGTGCCGGGCCGGACCGCAGCGGAGGGGTACGGGATTGGGTCGCGAATGGCGAATGGCGAGTGGCGAATGAGGGTGGGCCACCCGCCACTGTCATCCCCGGCGAGCCGCAGGCGAGGGAAGGGGATCCATGTTCAGAACGCACCGCCAGACTGGATCCCCTTCCCCTCGCTCCGCTCGGCCGGGGATGACAGTGGTGGGCCTCCCCAGGCCCCGCTCCCCATTCGCTACTCCCCATTCGCCATTCGCCACTGGATCCCCTTCCCCTCCGCCCCGGATCAAGTCCGGGGCTCCGGCCGGGGATGACAGTGGTGCTCTGTCCCCACGCCCTACGCCCTACTCCCCATTCGCCACTCGCCATTCGCCATTCGCGACCTCGCACGTTCGGTCCACAGCCGATCGTGCTCCCCAGTGAGGGAGATGGCGCGAGGCTCTCAAGCCCCCAGCATCGGCGTGATGATCTTCTCGATCTCATCGATCGACATGTTGCCCGGATAGCGCTGGCCGTTGATGAAGAACGTCGGGGTCGAATCGATCTTCAGGGTCTCCATACCCCGGTTCTTCACGGCGTTCACCGCGTCATAAAGTTTCTGGTCCTTCAAGCAGGAGTCGAATTTTTCCTGTGAGAAACCGGCCTGCCGCATCATCTGGCGCAGGGCGTCGAGAGGCCGGTCGGTGGTCGTCCAGGCCCGCTGCTGCTGGAAGAGCAAGTCCACGATGGGATAGAACTTCTGCTCGCCGTCGCAGCGCGCGAGCATGAAGCCCGCGGTGGCGAGCGGGTCGAGCGGGAACTCGCGCAAAATGAAGCGCACCTTCCCGGTGTCGATGTAGCGGCTCTTCAGCGCCGGGTAGGTGTCGCGGTGGAAGGCGCCGCAGTGCGAGCACGTGAGCGACGCGTACTCCACGATGGTCACCTTCGCATCGGGCGGTCCCTGGACGACGTCGCCGAGCGGTCCCGCGACGGCGAGCTCCTGGGGAGAAGCGTTCTGGGCGAGCGCGGGGACGCTCGTCGCGACAAGGGCCGTGGCGGCCACGGATCCGAGAAGTGTAAGCGCCTGACGCCGCGTCATCATGGTTGTGCACTCCGAAGAGAGGTTTTCCGTGCGGTAGAATGGGAGCGATATGGGCGCAAGAGCGGCGCCCGTCACGCTTTCGTGGGCCGGGCGCGACTTTGGGCCCCCACGACGGCCCGGCCGAGCCGATCGAGGGCGGCCTTGAGGTCGTCGTCGGCGATCGCCTCGACGGCGGCGCCGATGCGCTCCCGCTCGCCCTCGTCGACCTCCGGGGCGGGCTTCGGCGCGCGCGCCGCGTGGCGCACCGGGCCCTGCTTGAGGACGATCCGGCCGACGCAGCGCCAGCCGTAATGCCCGTTCACCCGCTCGATCACCACCGGGGCGAGGTGCTGCATCTCGAGCGCGAAGGCGCTCTCGACGCGCACCAGCAAGGTGGCGGGCTCCGGGCGCGCCTGCGGGTCAGGGTCGGGCCCGCGGCGCTTCCACTCGATCTTCAAGGGCTGCGTGAACGCGGCGAGGCGAGACCCGACGATCTCCGGCCAGGCCGTAATCACGTCCGAGGTCGCGAAGCCTTGCGCGGCGAGCGTCGGACCGAGGCAGGAGTCGAGCAGATCCGCGAGCGGTCGTGCGACGGAGCGGGGCCTGCGCATGATCGATTCGCCTCGCTCTCGGCCCCACGGGGAGCTCACGTCCAAAAGCCGTGTTGGATTAACCGGGCCGGCCCGCTATCCAGACCGGCATGTTAACGCCTGCGCCCGGCGCTGCCAAACCCCAGAGCTCCGACCTGCTCGCCTGGTACGACCGGCACCGGCGGGTGCTGCCCTGGCGCGCGCTCCCGGGCGAGCCCGCGGACCCTTACCGCGTGTGGCTGTCCGAGATCATGCTGCAGCAGACCACGGTGGCCGCGGTCCGGCCGTTCTTCGGGCGATTCGTGGAGCGGTTTCCGAGCGTCGAGGCGCTCGCGGAGGCGCCCGCCGAGGCGGTGATGCAGGCCTGGGCGGGCCTCGGCTACTATTCCCGCGCCCGCAATCTCCACGCCTGCGCCAAGGCCGTTGTCGAGCGGCACGGCGGCCGGTTTCCGTCGACGGCCGCGGACCTCCGCGAGCTCCCTGGGATCGGCGCCTATACGGCGGCGGCCGTCGCCGCGATCGCGTTCGACGAACCCGCCGCGGCGATCGACGGCAACGTCGAGCGCGTCGTGGCGCGGCTGTACCGGGTCGAGGCGCCGTTGCCGAAGGCCCGGGCCGAACTCGCGGCGCTCACGCAGGCGCTGGTCCCGAGCGAGCGGCCGGGCGATTTCGCGCAGGCCGTCATGGACCTCGGGGCCACCATCTGCACCCCGAAGCGACCCGCCTGCGCGCTCTGTCCCTGGATGGTCCCGTGCCGGGCGCGGGCCGAGGGCCTGCAGGAGGCCTATCCGCGCAAGCTCAGGAAGACGGAAGGGCACCTGCGCCGCGGCGCGGCCTTCGTGGTGCTGCGCAAGGACGACACCGTCCTCCTGCGCACCCGCCCTCCGAAGGGCCTGCTCGGCGGCATGGCGGAGCCGCCGACGAGCGCCTGGGAGCCGGATTACGATCCGGCCCGGGCGATGCTCGACGCCCCGCTCGACGCCCGCTGGAAGCGCCTCGCCGGCGTGGTCCGCCACGGGTTCACGCATTTTCCCCTCGAGCTGACGGTCTTCTTCGCGACGGTCCCGCGCGACACCCCCGCTCCCGACGCCATGCGCTGGACGCCGCGGCTCGACCTCGCCGAGGAGGCGCTGCCCGGCGCGATGAGAAAGGTGCTGGCTCACGCGCTCGGGGACATCGGCGGGTCGAGGCGGACTCGAACACGCTAGACGGTGCTCTGGAGGCCGCGAGCGCCTAACCTGCGGGCGCGTTCGCCGCCGGACCGGTGAACCGCCCGAACACCACCCCGGTCTCTCCGTAATCCCGCCGGTCGAGGTCCTCGAACCCGGCGGGGAGCGACACCTCGACCCCTTGTGCTTCCTCGACGACGACGAGCGCGCCCGGCGACAGCCAGCCGCCCGCCGCGCAGGCGGCGAGCGCCCGCGGCGCCAGGTCCCTGCCGTAGGGCGGGTCGCAGAACACCAGCGAAAACGGGGCGTTCGGGGCGGCGGCCCCCATCCGCGTGGCGTCGCGGCGGAACAGGCGCGTGGCGCCGCCGAGGCCCAGCGCCTCCACGTTCTCGCGGATGAGGCCGCGGGCCTGCGCGCCGTCGTCGACGAAGAGCGCGAAGGCGGCGCCGCGCGAAAGCGCCTCGAGGCCCATCGCGCCGGTGCCCGCGAAGAGGTCGAGAACGCGGGCGCCCGCGACGGGGTCGCCGTAGGAATGGGCCAGGATGTTGAAGATCGTCTCGCGCAGGCGGTCGGATGTCGGCCGGATGGCGTCGGAGTTCGGACCCGCGAGAGCGCGGCCGCGGAACCGTCCGCCGACGATCCTCATGGCAGCCGCCTCATGCCGCGACGGTCAGGGACGGCGCCCGCGCGGCGGGCCCTTGGATCCGCCGCGCGGACCGCCCTTGGGTCCGCCGGGCTTGAAGCCGCCCTTCGATCCGCCGGCCCCGAACCGGCCCGGCGAGGCGCCACGCGGACCGCGGCCGCTCGGCGCGTCGCCCCGCGGCGGTCCGCGGCGGGGCCGGTCGTCGCCGCCGCGTGCGGGCCTATCCTCGCGCGAGCGAAACGGCCGGTCGCCCTCGGGGCGCGGCCGGGGCGGGCGGTCGCCCTCGTCGCGGCCGCGAAACGGGCGGTCGCCGCCGGCCCGCGGCGCGCGCGGCGCGTCGCCGTCGCGGCTCCGGAACGGCCGGTCGCCCTCCGGGCGCGGCCGACGCGGCGGCCTGTCGTCTCGCGGCCCGCGGCTCTCGCCGCGTTGCGGCGGCGCCGCGGATCTGCGCCGGGGCCGGTCGTCGCCGGAGGGGGCCGGGCGTTCGTCGCGCGGTTCGCTCACGAGGCGCTCCACGACGACCTTGCGGCCCTCGCCGGAGCGGATCGCGCCGACGCGCTCGTGCGGGCGCCCGGCGCTCTCGGCGCGGTCTCGCCTCGGATCATCGCGGCGCGGTCCCTTGCGGAGCGGTCGCTCGCCCGCCTCTTCGCCGGCGCGCCACACGCTGCGCTTCGGATCGAGGCGCGACGGGCGCTTGGGCGGTGCCTCCTCGTCGCGGCCGGCCCTGGCGGGCCGCTCGTCCCGACCGCCGAAGCGCCGGTCCCGGTCCGGCGGCGCCCCCCGCGAGGGGCGCTCGTCACGGCCTCGGAACGGCCGCTCGTCGTGGTCGCGGCGGGGCCGCGGGCGCTCGTCGTACGTGCGCTCCTGCGGCTCGCGTCGGGCCGCCTTCTTGGGTGAACCGAACGGGGCGATCGGCTCGCGCACGGGGCTCGTGAAATCGACGCCGGCCTCTTGCGCGAGCGTCGTCCCGAGCTGATCGCGCAGCACCCTCGTGCTCACCTCCTCGACGAGCCCGGGCTCGAGGTCGCCGAGCTGGAACGGCCCGAAGGAGACCCGGATGAGACGGGTCACCTGCAGCCCGAGATGCTCGAAGATCCGCTTGACCTCGCGGTTCTTGCCCTCGCGCAGGCCGAGCGTGATCCAGACGTTGTCGCCCTGCACGCGGTCGATGCGCGCCTCGACGGGGCCGTATTCCATCCCGTCGATGGTGATGCCGTCGCGCAGCGCGTCGAGCTCGGCCTGGTCGACCTCGCCGTAGGCGCGCACCCGGTAACGGCGCAGCCAGCCGGTGTCCGGGTGCGCGATCACGCGCGCGAGGCCGCCGTCGTTGGTGAGGAGCAGCAGGCCCTCGGTGTTGATGTCGAGGCGGCCGACCGCCACCGCGCGCGGCATGTCCTCGGGCAGGCTTTCGAACACCGTCGGACGTCCCTGCGGGTCGCGCGCGGTCGTCACCAGCCCGCGCGGCTTGTGGAAGATCCACAGCCGCGTGCGCTCCTTCAGGGGCAGGGGTTCGCCATCGACCTCGATCCGGTCCTGCGCGGTCACGTTGACGGCGGGCGAGGCGAGCACCTCGCCGTTGAGCGTGACGCGGCCTTCCGCGATCATCGCTTCCGCATCGCGGCGCGACGCGACGCCCGCGCGGGCGATCACCTTCGCGATCCGGTCCTCGGCGGGCTCGGCCGCCTCCACGGCCGCCGCCGCGGGGCGGTCCTCCCTCGGGCGCTCCGCGCGGCGCGGCCGTTCCGGTTGAGAGCGGAACGGGCGGTCGTCGCCCTCGCGCGCCTTGCGCGGGCGCTCGTCGCCCCTGGAGCGGAACGGGCGGTCGTCGCCCTCGCGCGCCTTGCGCGGGCGCTCGTCGCCGTCTCGCGAGCGGAACGGCCTGTCGCCGTCGCGCGGTCGCGACGGGCGATCGCCGCCTGTGCGCGGTCGGCCGGAGCGCCCGCCTGGACGGCCCCGGTTGTCTTCGTCGTTGCTGTCGGTCATGGCGGCCTGATAGCAGAGGACGGCTGAGGATGCGAGGAATGGATCGCGCGAGCGCCGCGAAACCCGATTTGATGGCCCTCGCGCTCGAGGAGGCGCGGGACGCCGCCCGGCGCGGCGAGGTGCCGGTCGGGGCCGTCGTCGCGCGCGACGGCAAGGTCGTCGCGACCGCGGGCAACCGCCCGCGCGAGCTCCGCGACCCGACCGCCCACGCCGAGATGCTCGCCATCCGCCGCGCCTGCGCGGCGCTCGCGGACGAGCGCCTTACGGGCTGCGACCTCTACGTCACGCTCGAGCCCTGCACGATGTGCGCCGCCGCCATCGCGTTCGCCCGGATCCGGCGGGTGTATTTCGGCGCATACGATCCGAAAGGCGGCGCGGTCGAGAGCGGCGTGCGCTTCTTCGCGCAGCCGACGTGCCACCATGCGCCCGAGGTCTACGGCGGCATCCGCGAGGGCGAGGCGGCCGCGCTGCTGCGGGCGTTCTTCGCGGAGAAGAGGTGAGGACGACTAAGCCGCCGCGCCCGCCCTGCGCGCCCACTCCCAGGCCGCGACCGCGAGCGGGCGGACTTCGGCCGCCATCGCGGCGGCGTTGGCGTTCGTCGCCGTGCCGTCGCGCACCCGGCCCGCGATGCCCTGGAGGATCGCCGCGAAGCGGAAGAGATTGTAGGCGAGAAGGGTCTCGAGGTGGGGGATCTCGGTCAGGCCCATCCGGCGGGCGTAGAGGTCCGCGTAGGCGTCGAGGCTCGGGATGCCGAGGTCCGCGAGGTCGCGCCCGACGAGCGTGCCGGTGCCGCCCCCGGATTCCGCGGGCGGCATCACCCAGGCCATGAGGTGGTAGACCGCGTCCGCGTTCGGATCGCCGATCGTGGCGAGTTCCCAGTCGAGCACCGCCGCGACCCGCGGCTCGGCCGCGTCGAGGATCAGGTTGTCGAGGCGATAGTCGCCGTGGACGAGGGCGGGGCGCGAGGTCGGCGGCACATGGTCCGGGAGCCAGGCCATGAGCCGGTCCATCTCGGGGATCGCCTGCGTCTCGCTCTGCCGGTACTGCTCCGACCAGCGCTTCACCTGGCGCGCGACGTAGCCCTCCGGACGACCGAAATCGGCAAGTCCGATCGCCGCCGGATCGAAGGCGTGGAGCCGCGCGAGCGTGGCGTTCATGGCATCGTAGACGCCGGCCCGCTCGCGCGGGTCGGAGCCCGGCATGGCGGGGTCCCAGAACACGCGCCCCGCCACGTGGCCCATCACGTAGAACGGCGTGCCGATCACGGCCTCGTCGGCGCAGTAGACGAGCGGCTCCGCCACCGGGAAGCCTTCGCGGTGCAGCGCCGTGAGGACCCGGTGTTCCCGGTCCACCGCGTGCGCGGAGGCGAGGAGCTTCCCGGGCGGCTTGCGGCGCAGGACGTAGGATCGGGTCGGCGTCGCGACGAGATAGGTCGGGTTCGACTGGCCGCCCTTGAACTGGCGGACGTCGAGCGGCCCTCGAAATCCCGCGATGCGCGGCTCGAGCCAGGCCGCAAGTCGGTCCGGATCGAAGGCGAGCCCCGCGGGCACGTCCCGGGTGCCCGAATAGGTCTCCTGCCGGTTCAGGCTCATGCGGCGGCGGCCTCTCCGGGCCCGGCCGGGCGGGCCAGGAACGCGTGCAGCGCCGTGAAGGTGGCGTCGGGCGCCTCCTCGGCGACGAAATGGCCCGACGTGACCCGCGTGCCCTCGGCCTTCGGCGCGAAGGTGCGCCGCCAGACGTCGAGCGGCGTCTCCCCGTCGCGGGCGCTGCGGGCGAGGTAGAACTCGCTCCAGACCACGAGGGTCGGGCACGAGATGCGCTTGCCCGCCGCCATGTCCGCCTCGTCCTGCGCGACGTCCAGCGTGGCGCCGGCCCGGTAGTCCTCGCAGAAGGCGTGGATGCGCGTCGGTTCATTGCAGCTTTGACGGTAGGCGTGCAGGGCGCGCGGGTCGAACACCTCGAGGGAGCCGGCGCCGGACCACTTCCTCATCAGTCCCTCGAAGTAGGGCAGGGGATCGCGGACGATCTCGTCCTCCGGCGTCGGGTAGGGCTCCGAGAGGAAGCCCCAATGGGCCGCGGGGGTCGCGCCGGCGCGAATCTGCTGCCAGACCTCGAAGGTCGGCAGGATGTCGAGGAGCGCCAGCCGCTCCACCCGCCCAGGCTGGTCGAGCGCCAGCCGATAGCCGACCCGGGCGCCGCGGTCGTGGCCCGCCAGCGCGAAGCGGACGTGGCCCAGCGCCTCCATGACGGCGACCACGTCCCGGGCCATGGCGCGCTTGGAATAGGTCTCGTGCCGCTCGTCGCCGCGGGGCGCGGAGGACCAGCCGTAGCCGCGCAGGTCCATGCACACGACCCGGTGGGTCTCGGCGAGGCGGGGCGCCAGGCGATGCCACATGGCATGGGTCTGCGGGAAGCCGTGCAGGAGCACGAGCGGCGGACCCTCGCCCTTCGAGCGGGCGAAGATGCGACCGATCTCCGTGTCGATCCAGTGGGCCTCGAAACCGGGAAAGAGTTCGTCGCTCATAGTTCCGTCAGGGTTGCTGCGCGTCGGTCCGGACTCGCCCTGGACGCCATGCGGGCGTGATATCCGTGTTCGCGAAGTCTTCGCCCTTGAACAGAAGTGGCGCACCAAGCGACTTGGCAAGGGCGTAAGCGAAACAATCGCCGAGGTTGAGACCGGCGGGATGCCGCCCTTTCCCGAAGGTGAGGAGTGCTTCGACAGCCAGCGTCATCTGCTCGTACGTGACCGGTACCGGATCGAGGTGCAACGCGTCGACAAACTCGGACACTCGCGGCGGATCGGCGGCCAGCCGCCGGCCGCAGAGCACGGCGGTGAGTTCCACCCGCGTGACCACCGACATGTAGGCCCGCTGCGCATCGTCGACGAGATCCGCGATGATGTCGTGGCCCGGCTCGCGCAGAAACAGCGCCACCAAGGCGGACGTATCGACCACCATCAGCCGAAGTGACCCTCGTCATTGTAGCCGACGATGTCGTCGTCGCTGAGATCGTCGTTCATCCGTGGCAGGGATGCGAAGTACGCCTGCGCCTCTGCGAGCTTATCCCGATCGATCCGCCGCCTCTGAGGCGGCAGGGTGCTCAGCCGCAACTCGGCCGCCTTTCGGACCGCCTCGGTGATGGTCTCGCCCGTGCGTGCGGCGAGCTTGCGGATCACCAGGTCCGTCTCGGGATCCTTGATGAGAACGGCCATGTCGCCCCTGCTCTGTATATACCAACTCTGTCCTTCGTATATACGACATCCTGCAGAGAACGTCACCCTCGTTCGCGCGCGACGGCCCGCCGGCCGATGTCGCGCCGGCAAAAGCCTCCCGGCCAGTCGATCTTCGCGACCGCGTCGTAGGCGAGGGCCTGCGCCTCGGCGGCGGTGCGGCCGAGCGCCGTGACGTCGAGCACCCGTCCGCCGGCCGACACGAGGCGTCCGCCTTCGAGCGCGGTGCCGGCGTGGAAGACGAGCACGTTCGGCATGGCTTCGGCGTCCGCGACGCCGCGGATCTCGGTGCCGCGCTCGACCGCTCCGGGGTAGCCCCGCGCCGCCATCACGACGGTGAGCGCGACCGCGTCGGCCCAGCGCAGCGAGAAGGTCTTGAGCACGCCGTCGCAGGCGGCGAGCAGGGCGGCGGCGAGATCGCCGCGCAGGCGCGGCAGCAGCACCTGCGCCTCGGGGTCGCCGAAGCGGACGTTGTACTCGATGAGCTTCGGCCCGTCGCTCGTGATCATCAGCCCGGCATAGAGCACGCCGCGATAAGGCGTGCCGCGCGCGTGCATGCCGGCGAGCGTCGGTTCCACGATCTCGCGCATGACCCTGGCCTCGAGCTCCGCGGTCAGCACCGGGGCGGGCGAATAGGCGCCCATGCCGCCGGTGTTGGGACCTTGGTCGCCGTCGAACGCGCGCTTGTGGTCCTGCGCGGTGCCGAGCGGGATCGCGGTGGTGCCGTCGCAGAGCGCGAAGAAGCTCGCCTCCTCGCCCTCGAGGTAGTCCTCGATCAGGACCTCGGCGCCCGCGTCGCCGAGCCCGCCCGCCATCATCATCTCGACGGCGGCTTCAGCCTCCTCGACGGTCGCGGCGACGACGACGCCCTTGCCGGCCGCCAGGCCGTCCGCCTTGACCACGATGGGCGCGCCGCGCTCGCGCAGCCAGGCCTTGGCGGGTCCGACCTGCGTAAATCGCGCGGCGGCCGCGGTGGGGATGCCGAACGCGCGGCAGAGCTCCTTCGTGAAGGCCTTCGATCCTTCGAGCCGCGCGGCGGCCCGGGTCGGGCCGAAGGTCTTGATGCCGGCGGCGCCGAGGTCGTCGACGATCCCCGCCACCAGCGGCCCCTCCGGTCCGACCACCACGAGCCCGACGTCCCGGTCCCGGCAGAAGGCGATGACCGAGTCATGGTCGGCGGCGTCGAGGGCGACGTTCGTGCCGCATTGGCCGGTGCCCGGGTTGCCGGGCGCGACGAAGAGCCGGTCGCAGAGCGGGCTCGCCGAAAGGCTCCAGGCGAGCGCGTGCTCGCGGCCGCCCGAGCCGATGAGAAGGATGTTCATGCCGCTCCCGTACTCCCGACCGACGCTGATTAGGCCGAGGGCGCAGCGCCATCAACCGCCTTTCCCGCTCGGCCGCAGCTTTGCGCTTCGCCTCCGCCCGACCGAAGCGGGCGAGGTCCTTGGCGCAGCGCCATCAACAGCCTTTCCCGCTTAGCCCCGGGGTCGCGACACCGGCACAGCTTTGCGCCTTCCTTCGGAACGGACTAGTTTGGCGCGATGGTCGCCGATAAAGCCCCCTCCAACGCCCCCGACTGGTCGGTCTCCGACCTTGCCGCCGCCCTCAAGCGCACGCTCGAGGATGCGTTCGGCTTCGTTCGCCTGCGCGGGGAGGTGTCCGGGTACCGCGGCCCGCATTCCTCCGGCCACGTCTATTTCTGCTTCAAGGACGAGAGCGCCCGGATCGATGCCGTGATCTGGAAGACGACGTTCTCCCGCCTGCGCATCAAGCCCCAGGAGGGGCTCGAGATGGTGGCGACCGGACGCATCACGACGTTTCCGGGCAAATCGACCTACCAGATCGTCGTCGAATCGCTGCAGCCGGCCGGCATCGGCGCCTTCATGGCGCTGTTCGAGGAGCGCCGGCGCAAGCTCGCCGCCGAGGGGCTGTTCGACATCGCGCGCAAGCGGCCGCTTCCCTATCTCCCCACGGTCGTGGGCGTCGTGACCTCGCCGACCGGCGCCGTGATCCGCGACATCCTCCACCGTCTGGAGGACCGCTTTCCCCGTCACGTGCTGGTCTGGCCCGTGCGCGTCCAGGGCGACACCTGCGCGGACGAGGTCGCGGCGGCGATCCGCGGCTTCAACGCGCTCTCGCCCGGCGGGCGGATTCCGCGACCCGACGTGCTCATCGTGGCCCGCGGCGGCGGGTCGATCGAGGACCTGTGGGGCTTCAACGAGGAGGCGGTGGTGCGCGCCGTCGCGGAAAGCGCCATCCCGATCGTCTCCGCGGTCGGCCACGAGACCGACACGACGCTCATCGACCACGCCGCCGATCTGCGCGCGCCCACGCCGACCGGCGCGGCCGAGAAGGTGGTGCCGGTGCGGGTCGAGCTCGTCGCCCAGGTGAACGATCTGGCGCGCCGCCACGCCGAGGCCGTGCTTCGCGTCCTCGACCGCCGCCGATCGGACCTGCGTTCCACGGCCCGGGCCCTGCCGGGGCCCGAGACCCTGTTCGCGGGCAAGCGCCAGCGCTTCGATGCGGCGGGAATCCGGCTTGGGCCCGCCCTCCACCGCAACGCCCGCCGCTTCGCCGACCGGCTGGTCCGGGTCCTCAGCGACCTCACGCGGCTGTCGCCCGTGACGCGCCTCGCGGCGTTCCGGGCCCGCCTCGACGGCGTCGAGCGGCGCCCCGGCGCCGCGCTCGAGCGCGTTTTCGCCAAGAAGGGCGACGCCGTCGTCCAGCTCGCGCGCCGGCTCGAGGTGGCGCGCGCCACCGCGTTGCGCGCCGAGCGCGCGCGCCTCGACCGGAGCCGCGATATCGCGCGGCGCACCGGCGAGCGCCTCGTGCCGGCCGTCGCGGGCCAGATCGCGCGCAAGCGTGCCCGCCTCGACACCCTGGCCACGCTGTTCGAGAAACTCAACCACAAGGCCGTGCTCGAACGCGGCTACGCGCTGGTGTGGGATGCGGACGGCCAGCCGGTGCGCTCCCGCGACGGCGTGAGCGACGGGCAGCCCCTGTCTCTCGAATTCGCCGACGGCCGCGCCGAGGCGACCGGCGGTCGGGCCGCGCGGCCGCGCCTCGTGCGGACGAAGATCGGCGCCGCGGAGGAGCAGGGGGCGCTGTTCTGATCGCCTACCGTCCCTTCCTGCGTGGCGCTGTACGCTGCAGGATCCCGACGAGCTCCACGTGCGGGCTGTGCTTGAACTGGTCGACCGGAACGACCCTCTCCAGCCGGTAACCGGCTGCGATGAGGATCGCGGCATCGCGGGCGAACGTGCCGGCGTCGCACGAGACGGCGACCACCAGCGGAACCCTTGAGAGGGCCAGCTGGCGCGCCTGCGCCTCGGCTCCCGCCCTCGGCGGGTCGAGGACCACCGCGTCGAAGCGGTCGAGCTCTGGAACCAGGAGAGGCCGGCGGAACAGGTCGCGCGCTTCGCCCGTCACCCGGCGCAGCCCCGGGGTCCCGCGCGCGGCCTTGTCGAGGGCGGCGATCGCGCCGGCATCCGCCTCCGCGGCGTGAACCTCGGCGCGCGCCGCGAGCCGCAGGGCGAAAGGTCCGACGCCGCAGAACAGGTCGGCGACGCGCCGGGCGCCGGAGCAGGCCTCCAGCGACGAGGCCGGCCAGAGCCGCCTCGCCGGCCCGCGTGGCCTGCAGGAACGAGCCGGGCGGCGGCACCACGGCGGCCGTGCCCATGGTGATGACGGGCGCGCGCCGCTCCACGAGCACGTCGCCGTGCAGCGAAAGGCGGGCGAGGTCGAGCTCCGCGGCGAGAAGAACGAGGTCCTGACGGTCCCTCTCCTCGACCGGGCCATGGCCGCGCAGGTCCACGTCGAAGCCGGTCCCGGTGGCGGTGATCTGGATGTCGAGCGGCTTGCGCGCCGGCGCCAGGCGTTCGGCCAGAGCGCGGGCGATCCCCGGCGCGCGCTCCTTCAGGCCGGGCTCGGCGATCGGGCAGAACGCGATCTCCACCACGTCGTGGCTGCGCGCCGCCATATAGCCGACGCGCACCGTTCCCGGGCGAAAACGGGCGTGGAGCGTGATCCGCCGCCGCCCGGCGCCGTGCGCGTCGACGAGCGCCTCGACGGGAGCCTCGATCCGCGCCCGGCGAAGCGTCTCGACGACGTTGCCCCGCTTCCAGCCCTGGTAGAAACCGTGCCGCATGTGCTGGGTTGCGCATCCCCCGCACACGCCGAAATAGGGGCAGAACGGTTCTTCCCGTTCGGGCGAAGGCGTTTCGACCGCGATGAGCCGGGCGCGCTCCCCCTCCCGCTCGATCGTCACGGCCTCCCCGGGGAGGGCGTAGGGCACGAACACCGGACGGCCATCCCCTTCGGCGATGCCGTCCGCCTTCGCGCCGAGCCGCGCGATCGTCACCCGCTCAGCCACGGCGGGCTCCGAGCAGGAACTCGCGGTTGCCGTCGCCGCCTTGGATCGGGGAGGGGACGATGCCGAGGATCTCGAAGCCGAGCGCCGCGACGAATCCCGCAATCTCGGCGCAGACGGCCCGGTGCACGGCCTCGTCGCGGACGATCCCTTTGCGGACGTGGGCGCGGCCGGCCTCGAATTGCGGTTTGACGAGGACCGCCAGCGAAGCGGCCGGTGCGAGCAGCGCCACGGCGGCGGGCAGGACGAGACGCAGCGAGATGAAGCTCACGTCGGCGACCAGAAGATCGATCGGTTCCGGAACGAGCGCGCCGTCGAGAGCCCGGGCATCGGTGTTCTCGAGGCTGACCACGCGGCGGTTGCCGCGGATCCGGGGGTGCAGCTGCCCGCGCCCGACGTCCACCGCATAGACGAGCGCGGCGCCGCGGGCCAAAAGCACCTCCGTGAAGCCGCCCGTCGAGGCGCCCACGTCGAGGCAGACGCAGCCTTTCGGATCGATCCGGAACCCGTCGAGCGCCGCCGCGAGCTTGACCCCGCCGCGGGAGACGTATGGGTGCGGTTCCTGCGCATGGATCGTGGCGCTCTCGGCCAGCATCTCGGAGGCCTTGCGCACCGGCGCGCCGTCGGCGGTCACGAGACCGGCGGCGATCGCCTCCTGCGCGCGGGCGCGGCTGGCGAAGAGTCCGCGCTCGACGAGCATGAGATCGGCCCGCCGGCGGATCATGCGCCGTGTCCGGGCTCCACGGCGGCCGCTCGGCCGCTGTCGCCGCACCGGCCGTCGCGGGTCCCGGTCAGGCGCGCACCTTGCGGATGGTCGCGTCGCGGCCGAGGGCCTCGAAGACCTTCGTCACGATCGCCGCGGCATCGAGTCCCGCCTTGGCGTACATCCGCTCCGGCTTGTCGTGATCGAGAAACACGTCGGGCAGGGCGAGAGACCGCACCTTCAGGCCGCCGCGGTCGAGCGCTCCGCGCTCGGCCAGGAGCTGGACGACATAGGAGCCGAACCCGCCGATCGAACCCTCCTCGGCGGTGACGAGCACCTCGTGCTCGCGCGCGAGGCGCAGGATCAGCTCCTCGTCGAGGGGCTTCGCGAAGCGGGCGTCGGCGACGGTGGTGGACAGCCCTCGCGCCTCCAGCTCTTCCGCGGCCGTCAGGGCCTCGCCGAGGCGCGTGCCGAGGGTCAGGATCGCGACGCGGCTGCCTTCGCGCAGGATCCGCCCGCGCCCGATCGCGAGGGGGACGCCGACCTCCGGCATGTCGACTCCGACGCCCTCGCCGCGGGGATAGCGGAACGCGATCGGTCCGCCGTCGTGAGCCGCCGCCGTCGCGACCATGTGGACGAGCTCGGCCTCGTCGGCCGCGGCCATCACGACCATGTCGGGCAGGCAGCCGAGATAGGCGATGTCGAACGCGCCCGCATGGGTCGGCCCGTCCGCGCCGACGAGCCCGGCGCGGTCGAGGGCGAAGCGGACCGGCAGCTTCTGGATCGCGACGTCGTGCACGACCTGGTCGTAGGCGCGCTGGAGGAAGGTCGAATAGATCGCGCAGAACGGCTTGTAGCCCTCGGTCGCGAGGCCGGCCGCGAACGTCACCGCGTGCTGCTCGGCGATCCCCACGTCGAAGGTGCGGGCCGGGAACTCCTTGCTGAACAGGTCGACTCCCGTGCCCGACGGCATCGCGGCCGTGATCGCGACGATCTTGTCGTCCTTGCGGGCCTCCCGGACGAGGCTCTCGCCGAACACCTTGGTGTAGCTCGGCGCGTTGGCCTTGGGCTTCGACTGCGCGCCCGTCACCATGTCGAACGTGACGACGCCGTGGTACTTGTCCGCCGAGGCCTCGGCGGGCCCGTAGCCCTTGCCCTTCTTGGTCACGACATGGACGAGGATCGGCCCCGTCTCGGTGTCGCGCACGTTCTTCAGGACCGGGAGCAGGTGGTCGAGGTTGTGCCCGTCGATCGGGCCGACGTAATAGAAGCCGAGCTCCTCGAACATGGTGCCGCCGGTCCAGAACCCGCGGGCGTACTCCTCGGCCCGGGCGGCCTTCTCGTAGAAGAACTTCGGAAGCTTCTTGGCGAGCTGCTTCGCGGTCTCGCGCAGGCCGCGATAGGCGCCGCCCGAGACGAGCCGCGCGAGATAGGACGACATGGCGCCGACCGGCGGCGCGATCGACATGTCGTTGTCGTTGAGGATGACGATGAGGCGCGAATGCATGGCGCCCGCGTTGTTCATCGCTTCGTAGGCCATGCCGGCCGACATCGCCCCGTCGCCGATGATGGCGATCACGTTGTTGCGGCGCCCCTCGAGGTCGCGCGCCACCGCCATGCCGAGGCCGGCCGAGATCGAGGTCGAGGAATGGGCGGCCCCGAACGGGTCGTACTCGCTCTCGGAGCGCTTGGTGAAGCCCGAGAGGCCGCCGCCCTGACGCAGGGTCCGGATCCGGTCGCGGCGCCCGGTGAGGATCTTGTGCGGATAGGCCTGGTGGCCGACGTCCCAGACCAGCCGGTCCGAGGGCGTGTCGAAGACGTAGTGGAGCGCGACCGTGAGCTCGACGACCCCGAGCCCGGCCCCGAGATGCCCGCCCGTGACCGACACGGCGCTGATCGTCTCCGCCCGCAGCTCGTCCGCGACCTGCCGAAGCTGGCTCTCGGACAGCCCGCGCAGGTCGTCGGGACTCCGAAGGGTGTCGAGAAGGGGGGTTGCTACGGACAAAGGAGGGCCTCACCGGCCGCGCGGTTCATCGCCGGCCGAGGGGGGAGATAAGCGTTCCCGCGAGCGAGGTCAAAGCACCCGCGGCATCGCAGGCCTGCATGTCCGATCCGAAGCTGGAATGTCGCAGGGCGCCACGAAGGCCGGCCGAGGCTCGGTCGAGGGGCCGGCGGAGCTCGCGCGAGCTCACCCGGCCCTCAGGGCTCGATGTCGAGCGGCGTCGCCGTCGCGGCCTGGCCGTCCGGTCCGACGGTGATCTTCTCGATGCGCGCCTCGGCCTTCCTGAGGAGCGTTTCGCAATGCTTCTTGAGCGCCTCGCCGCGCTCGTAGATCGCGATCGAGTCTTCGAGCGCGACGTCGCCGCGCTCGAGCTGGCGCACGATCGATTCGAGTTCCTCGAGCGCCTTCTCGAAGGGCAGGGCCTTGGTGGGAGTCTGGTCGGTCATGGCGTCCCGGTGCGTTCGCTCCGGTTATGAGCGCTGCGCACCGCCCTGGCAAGCCGGCCATCGCGGCCCGTCCCCAGGCTGGCCCCGCGGCGCCGGCCGGAGTGCCCTTGCGGGACGTCAGGCGGGTCCTGCGGCGTCCGGTCGCCGGGCGAGCACGCGCTGGTACACGAGGGCGATCCCGATCAGCGTCGCTCCGAGGCCGATGAAGGACAGGGCGCGCATGATCCCCTCGAGGTTCGAGAGGTCCACGATGAACACCTTCAGAACCGCAAGGCCGAGGTAGACCGCGGAGGCGAGGCGCAGAAAGCGGCTTCGACGCACGATCCCGAGCCCGAGGACGACGAGGCCGCAGGCCAGGAGGGCGAGCGAATAGGTCCACTGCTCGCCTTCGCCCGTCGGGAGATCCCAGCCGATCTCCGGTCCATGGAAGATCCGGCGGATCTCGAGCAGCATGTAGGCGAGGTGCAGCACGAGCGCTCCGGCCGCGGCGACCCAGACGTACTCCCGCGGCCGCGACCGGCGCGCGACGAGCGCCAGGATCGCCGCCAAGGCGGCCGGGAGGAGATAGGCGGCCAGGAGGGAATTGAGGATCGGCCCGCCGCGCACCGGATCGAAGCTGAAGAACGGGTTCGTCGCCGTCAGGAGCCCGAACACCGCCCCGGCGAACGAAAGGGCCGAGAAGATCGTCGACGCCGCCGCGTAGACCGGATCCGGGCTGCGGCTGTCGGCACGCACCATCACGATCGAGAACGCGATGGCCGAGGTGGTCATGAGGCCGGCCTCGAGATGGTCGGTCGCGCCTTCCGCGATGTCGCCGTGAACTGCGTGCCGGATCTCGAAGAAGACCAGGAAGGCCGCGAACGCGATCGCGAGGCTCTCGGCGAAGCGGGTCACCCGGTCCCGACCGCCGCGCTCGAGGAGGCGCGCCGCGACGAGGAAGGCCAGGGCCGGGACGCCGTATCCCCACAGGAGCCAGTTCAGGATCGGCAGGGAGCCCGGGTCCGGTCCCCCGATGGTCGGATCCCAGATCAGGCGCGCGAGCACGAGAAGGCCGATGGCGGCGACCGCGTAGCGCAGGACCGGCAGGCCGATGCGCGCCGCGACCCAGGCGGTGCCGGGCGCCATCAAGGCGAACGCGACCGTGAGCATTCCCTTGTCGAGTGCGAAGGTGAGGCCGAGCCCGAGGGCCGCCAGGGCGCCCGCCGCGGTCGCTCCCACCGCGAGCCGCACCGCGTCGAGCGCCGGGCCCATGCCCTGCCAGAGCCACCGCGCCGCCGCCGCGAACGCCAGGGCGAGGGCGCCTGCGGCGAGCGCGAACGGGAGGTCGCGTCCGAGCGCCGTGACCCTGCCATAGGCGACGACGAGGACGAGGAGGGGCGTGATCACGCCGGCTGCCGCAAGCCAGCCGCCGGTCGCGAGCGGCAGCTCGCGTCCGCGCGCGAGGCGCCTGATCGTCAGGACCGCGACCGCACCTGCGAGGATCGTCGCGACGGCCAGGAAGGTCCTGAGGGCCTCCGGGGTCGTGACGCCAAACGGCGGATAGACCCTGAGGGGCTCGGCGGCGATCTCCCGGTCGACCGGCCACAGCAGGAGCGTCCCGATCGTCACGAGCCCCGCCCATGCGGCGGCCGCCCCGGCCGCGGGAAAGCGCACCGCCAGCGCCAGCATCGCGGCCGCCACGGCGCCGGCGAAGAAGGGACGGACCTCGCCGATCTCCGTCGCGTCCGTCACCAGGACGGCGAGGACGGCGAAGCCGAGGAGGACCAGCGCGGCGAGCGGATCGGGACGGGCCTCGCGGTCCGGCGTCCCGCGGTGCGGGTCGGCGACGAGAAAAAGGCCCGCGAGGCCGAATTGCGCGAGGACGTGCGCCATGGTGGGCAGGATGTCGGCCGAGTCGAGAAGGAAGAGAACCGACCAGAGCATCGCGCCGACGGCAGCCGCGACCGCGAGCCAGCGCCAAAGGCGAAGGCGCGCCACCCCGTAGGCCGCTCCGACCGCGAAGGCGAGATAGAGCACGACCGGCCAGTACCGCGGCTGTCCCGAGGAGACGAGCAGCGGGCTCGCGAGAGAGGCGACGAGGCCGAGGCCCGCCAGAGCCGGTCCGTGGAGCGTTGCCGCGACCACGGTCAGAATCGAGATGACGCCGAGGAGCACGAACGTCGTCGCGGGCCCGATGAGGCCGTAAAGCGCGTGGGCCGCATAGGCGGTCGCGAAGGCCGTGAGCGTCCCCGCGGCCGTCAGGACGCTCGGAATATGGGCCGAGGGCAGGCCGGGCACCGAAAGGGCGATGTCGCGCCGGCGGATCCATTCGCCGGCCCCGATCAGCGCCAGGGCGAAGAGCGCGCCCGCCGCCACGCGCGCGCCGGGCCCGAGCAGACCCTGCTCGATCGAATAGCGCACCAGAAAGACGCCGCCGAGCGCCAGCGCAAGGCCGCCGATCCACACCGCCCACCGGGTGCCGAGCTGCTCCTCGAACTCGCGCGAGGGCGGCGCGGCGGCGGCCGCGGAGCCCGAAGGCGGAACCTCGGCATTCGGCGCGGAGATCGGCGGCACGGTGCGGGGCTCCGGCGCGGCCGGTCTCTCGAGGGCCTCGGGTTCGGGCCCGAACTCGGGAACAGGCTGAGGTTCAGGTTCTCTCTCGGGCCGGGCTGCCGTTGCCTCGAAGGGCGCCGGTGCCGGCGGGGGCGGCCGCAACGCCGCGGCGCGCAGCTCGCCCTCGGCGGCCGCGAGTCGCGCTTCGAGCAGTTCGACCCGCCCGCGCAGCCTCAAGACCATGGCGAATGCGGCGATGGCGCAGACCGGGACCGCGAGCACGGCCAGCACGATGACGCCGAAATCCACCCCATCCCCCCTTGAGCGACGGACGTTACGTTAGCCCTGTCAAGCTTCGCTTGGAAGGGACCGGGAGACCGATCGGCGGCTAAACGATCCGCAGCGTGAACGGCGTCCCCTCGTAGGCGGGCTCCCCGCGCCCGATCGCGCGCACGGCATCGACCATGCGCCCGCCGCGCGCGAGAAGGTCGTCCGCGACCGCCACCATGCGGGGGTTCGGGGTCGCGGTCGGGGAGGCCTCGCGCAACGCCAGGGCGATCTCGCGTTCGGTGCGCTCGGGCGCGAGCGCGCAGGCCGTGATGTAGGCCGCCGCGGTCGAGCGGCTGATTCCGGCGAGGCAATGGAAGACGAGCGGCTTTTCGCGCTCCCACCGGCGCGCGAAATCCAGCAGCGGCTCGAGGTGTTCCACGGCCGGAAGGATGTGTCCCTCGAGGGGCTCGATGATGTCGCTCACCGCGATGAAGAGATGCCGCTCGGGATGGATCAGCGCCGGCCGCTCCACGATGGTCTCCTGGTTGATCAGCGTCACCACGTGGCTCGCCCCGGTCGCGCGCACCGTCTCGTGCAGGCGGGACAGCGGGCAGACGTGCAGCGTCGGCATCAAAGACCTCCCTCGGAGCCGCTCTCTTACCCGATTCGCGAAACGCGGATCTCGGGCATGCGGGTCCCGGACCCGCGCGAGAGAGCCGGCCTGAGCCCGGGCGATCGCCCAAAGCTCCACTGCCGACTCTCAGGCATGCAGGTCCCGGACCCGCGCGAGATAGCCGGCCTGGGCCCGGGCGATCGGCCAAGGCTCCACGAGGGCGGCGACGGCGCGGGGGAGGGGCTCCGGGCGGCCGAAGAACCGGATCGCCTCTTCGCGCGCGAACCCCGCGAGCCGGGTCGCCTCCAGGAAGGCGGCCTGCCGGTCGGCCTGCTTGATGAGCCGCGCCAGCGCCGCGGGGGCCTCGGCGGGCAGGCCGAAATGCAGGTGGATCGCGGCGAGCAGCCGCCCCTCGACGACCTTGTAGGAATCGCCGATCACCGCCTTGAAGGGCGAGATGATGTCGCCGATCACGTATTCGGGCGCATCGTGCAGGAGCACCGTCAGCCGCGCCTTGCTCGGCAGGTCCGGGGAGAGGTGGCCCGCAATGGCTTCGACGAGGAGGCTGTGCTGCGCCACCGAGAAGATATGCGGCCCTTCCGTCTGGCCGTTCCAGCGCGCGACGCGGGCAAGCCCGTGGGCGATGTCGTCGAGCTCGACGTCGAGCGGCGACGGATCGAGGAGGTCGAGGCGCCGCCCGGAAAGCATGCGCTGCCAGGCGCGGGGCTCCCGCGCCATCAGCCCGAGGCTCCATGCCCGGCGCATTCCGCGTGGCGGAAGCAGCCGACGAGATGGTCGTTCGTCATGCCGACCGCCTGCATGAAGGCATACACGATGGTGGGGCCGACGAAGTTGAAGCCTTCCGCCTTCAGGGCCTTGGACATCCGCCGGGACACCTCGGTCTCGGTCGGCACGTCGGCGCGGCGCGTCGGCCGCGGCTGGAGCGGCCGCCCGTCGACGAACTTCCACAGGAACGGGGAGAAGCCCTCCCGTTCCTCGATCGCAAGCCAGGCACGGGCGCTCAGGACGGTCGACTCGATCTTGGCCCGGTTGCGGACGATCCCCTTGTCGAGCATGAGGGATTCCACCTGGGCCGCATCGAAGCGGGCGATCGCGCCCGGGTCGAACCCCGCGAAGGCCCGCCGGAAGTTCTCGCGCTTGCGCAGGATCGTGATCCACGAGAGCCCGGCCTGGAATCCGTCGAGGATGAGCTTCTCGAACAGCGCCCGCGAATCCCATTCGGGCACGCCCCACTCGGTGTCGTGGTAGGCGACGTAGAGCGGGTCGGTGGCGGACCACCAGCAGCGGTGCCGTTGGTCGGGATGGGCGATCAGGCCGTCGGTCATGGCAATGGTGTAGCCGCGGGGCGATCAAAGATCGAGTCGCCGTCGAGCGGACGTCACGTGCGGCGCGAACTCACTTGGGTATCGGGTCGAGGAACGGCCGGAAATTCTCCAGCCATGCACGCAGCCATAGTTCGAACGCGGCCTTTGCGGCCTCTTCGGTGGGGCCGTAGCCCCAGGCGTCGTCCTGAAGCGGCGTCGCCCAGACCCAGAAGCGGTTGCCGCCGTCGTACGACACGTCGCCGACCTCGAGGTCGCCGACCCGGCCGACGAAGCGCTTGAGCGGCACGCCGGCGACGCTGTCCTGGGTCCACGCGATGCGGCTCATGCCGATTGCGCCGGGGGCTCGCGCTCGCCCGGGAAGGGGAAGCGGACCCACTCGGGCTTGACGAGCCGCACCTGCAATCCGCCGGCGCGGATCTCCGCTCCGGCGGCAAGCGCCTCTTCGGCCCGGTCGAGCCGGATCGCCACGAGGCCGCGGCCCTGCGCGGCCGTGCCGGTCTTGCCCAGCACCCGCCCTCCCGCCGTGACCTCCGCGCCCTCCTCGGACACGAAACCCTCGGGATAGCTCACCGGCACGATCCGCGTGCGCGCGGTGCCGCGGTGCTGCATGCGCGAGACCACCTCCTGGCCGACATAGCAGCCCTTGTCGAAATCGACCCCGGGGAGCTGATCCATCAGAGCCTCGTGGGGAAAGGCGTCGCCGAAGAGGTAGTCCCGGCCGCCTTCCGGCACGCCGAGCGCGATGCGGTGGGCATGATAGGCCGCGGCGTCGCCGGCGCCGAGTTCCGCCACATCCTCGGCCGCGATGATCGCGCGCCAGCCGAGCGCCGGCAGCGCGCGGGTCTTCGGCGACGAGGCCGAGTTCGTCCGGAGGCCGCGCGCTGCCGCCCCAGCCCGCCACCACGGCGAGGGCATCGGAGCGGTCCTCGATGACGGCCTTGGCACGCAGCTTGTAGAAGTTGAGGCGCTTCACGAAATCCGGCGCGTAGGCCTTGAGGACGTCGAGGTAGTAGCCGCCCCCCGCCTCGGCCGGCGCCTCGAAGACGATGAAGTCGAACAGGATCTTTCCCTGCGGGGTGAGGAGCGCGCCGTGCCGCGGCTTCTCCGGCGAGACTCTGTCGAGGTCGCAGGTGAAGAGCCCGTCGAGCAAGGTCTTGGCGTCCTCGCCCGACACGCGTACGACGCCCCGATCCATGAGATGAGCTGTTGGCATCGCGGCTCCGGTTGCTCTTGGCGCACCCCGTGACATATCCCCCGCGGGTCCGCCCCTCAAGGGCGTCGAAGGGTGTTACCCTCGGATCCGGCCTGCGGCGGCCGAGGGCTCTGGACGGGTGTTACCCTCGGATCAGGCCCGCGGTGGCCGAGGACCCTGGAGGAGGAACCGCAATGCGTCAGACCTTCGACCTCGTCCTCAAGGGCGGCACCGTGGTGAACCAGGACGGCCGGGGGGAGCGCGACGTCGGCGTCCTGAACGGCACCATCGCGGCCATCGGCGATCTCTCCCGGGCCACCGCGGGCCAGGTGCTGAAGTGCGTCGGACTTCATGTTCTGCCGGGCGTGATCGACACGCAGGTCCACTTCCGGGAGCCCGGCCTCGACCACAAGGAGGATCTCGAATCCGGCTCCCGCGCCGCCGTGATGGGCGGGGTGACGAGCGTCTTCGAGATGCCCAACACCGACCCGCAGACCACGACCGCGGAGACCCTCGCGGACAAGGTGCGGCGGGCCCACCATCGCATGCACTGCGATTTCGCGTTCTGGGTCGGCGGCACGCACGAGAACATGGCCGATGTCGCGGACCTCGAACGCCTGCCCGCGGCGGCGGGGATCAAGGTCTTCATGGGCTCGTCGACGGGTTCGCTCCTGATCGAGGACGATGCCGGCGTGGCGGAGATCCTGCGCCGCGTCCGCCGCCGCGCCGCCTTCCATGCCGAAGACGAGGCGATGCTTCGCGAGCACCGCGACCTGCGGGTCGAGGGCGATCCGCGCTCGCACTCCGTCTGGCGCTCCCCCGAGGCGGCCCTGCGCTGCACCGAGCGCCTGGTGCGCCTCGCCCGCGCGAGCGGCGCGCGCATCCACGTGCTCCACGTCTCGACCGCGGACGAGATGGCCTTTCTGCGCAACCACAAGGACGTCGCCTCCGTGGAGGTGACGCCGCACCACCTGACGCTCTGCGCACCCGACGCCTACGAGCGCCTGGGCGCCTACGCCCAGATGAACCCGCCGGTGCGCGACGCCCATCATCGCCAGGCGATCTGGGAGGGGCTCGACGAGGGCGTCGCCGACATCCTCGGCTCGGACCATGCTCCGCACACGCGGGAGGAAAAGGACAAGGGCTATCCCCATACCCCGTCCGGCATGACCGGCGTGCAGACGCTGGTGCCGATCATGCTCGACCACGTGAACGCGAGCCGCCTGACCCTCGAGCGGTTCGTCGACCTCACCAGCGCGGGCCCCAAGCGCCTGTTCGGAATCGCGCGAAAGGGCCGCATCGCGGTGGGCTACGACGGCGATTTCACCATCGTGGACCTGAAGCGCCGGGAGACCATCCGCAACGAGTGGATCGCCTCCAAATGCGGCTGGAGCCCGTACGACGGCGTCAGCGTCACGGGCTGGGCCGTCGGCACGGTGGTTCGGGGACGCGTGGTGATGTGGGACGGCTCGCTCGCGGCACCACCCGGCGGGGAGGCGGTCCGCTTCGAGGAGACGCTGCGGGGTTGAGGCGCCGGCCCGCGCCCGCGAGACGCACCAAGTCAGGCGGCGAGGCGCTCACCCTCTCCCCCGCCGCGGACCAGGGGTCGCGCAACGATCGAGACGTAACGAAGAATGGCTGCTAGTGCTTCGGCCCGGTCGAGAAGCCGCCGCTGCGAATCCGCTCCGGCAGCCCTTCCGCATAGCGCGCGACCGCCTCCTCGCCGTAGGTCGCGACCATTTCCATGAACGCCGCGAAGAGGGCGGCCTGGGCCATGTAGTCCGCGTCGAGGCCGTCGAGCTCCGCCTCGGCGAACGCCTCCGTGACGTAGCTCAGCGCCGCCTGCTTGATGGCGCTCGACCCCGGCAGATCGGCTCGCAGGAGATCCTTGTCGTTCATGATCGATGGCCCCTTTGCGGGACGGCGCCTCAGCTTCGAAAGCGCAATCTAAAGTTCACGCCGCCCCTGCGCCAGCATCACCTTGCGAAGCGGTTAACGCGAGTCGGGGCCGGGCTGAATTGTGTGGATAAATCAAGGGGGTGGGGGTATTGGGAAGTAGGGAGTAGGAATTAGGGAGTAGGAATTAGGGAGTAGGGAGTAGGGAGGACCCGTCTCCCGCGCCCTTCTCCCAAACACGACCCAATCCCCCTCGCTACCCGCCATACCGGTTCGACAGGCTGCGGGCCAGTCGGTCGCCCTCGGTGAGATAGCGGTTGGTGGCCTCCGCGGCCGAGGGGGTACAGACGCGATAGGTGAGCGCGAAGGCGCGATACCCGCGATTGTAGGCGCCGGCCAGCCGCTCCTTGCGCCCCGCCGTCGTCCCCTCGGCCTCGATCAGCTGCTGCATGCGCTGAGGCCATTCGGAAGCATCCGGCGCGGTGCAGAGCGAGCGCAGGAACGCCATCGAGCCGATGATCTCCGCCATGCGAAGCAGTTCAGGCTCGTAGGGCGCGGGCGGGGGTTCCGGCGCGGGGGCGGCCTGCTGCTGCGGCTGCGCGGGCTGCGGCGGCGCCTGGCTCGGCCGCTGCGCGGGCGCCCGCCGCGGCGCCGGAGCCCGGTACTGCGGGGGCGGCGCGTACTGCGGCGGAGCGTACGTGGGCGGAGCGTATTGCGGCAGCGGCCGGAACAGGCGCTCGAAGAAGCTCTGTGCCTGCGCGGGTCCGCACCCGATGAGGACGACCGCCGCAGCGAGCCACGCGGCCTTGCTCAGCGCCCGTCCTCGCGCACGAGCGCGAAAGCGCGCGCCAGCACCGCGGCGAGCCCCGGCGTGGTCGGCAGGCTGTCGATCTCCGCTTGCGTGATCCAACGAACGTCTCGCGCTTCCGGTCCTGTCTGGGGTTCGCCCGAGACCCATCGCACCGCGTGGGCGGCGACGACCATGTGCAGCCTTACACGGCCCTCCGGGTCCCGTTCAATCACTTCCACGGGAGCCACGAAGCCGATCAGCTTGGCCTCAACACCAACTTCCTCGCGAAGTTCCCGCAAGGCCGCCTCGGCCAGGGTCTCGCCCGTCTCCACGAGGCCGCCGGGAAGCGAGTAGAGCCCGTCCAGCGGGGACCGGCCGCGCACGGCGAGAAGGACACGCCCGTCGCGGAAGCACGCCGCCGACGCGGCGAGCAAGGGATTCGTCGGAAAGAGCCGGTCGGTCATTGGACTGCGTCCGTGACGACGTACCGGGCGCGCGGCCGGATCAGTGCTCCGGTCGCCCGCTGCTCGACCGCGTGGGCGAGCCATCCTGCGGAACGGCCGACCGCGAAGATGATGAAGGCCGCCGGCCGCGGCAGGCGATAGGCGCGCTCCAGGAGCACGAGCCCGGCGTCGAGAGTCGGACGCCCGCCTGCGTCCGTGGCGGTCTGCAGCACGCGGGCGTCGCGCCGGCTCACCGGAAGGCCGCTCAAAAGAGCCGGTCCACGCGGGTCGCCGTCAGGGTAGAGCGGGTGCGCGAACCCGACGGGGGGACCCGATTCGCGAAGGCGCTCGCGAAGGCGCCGGGCGCTGGCCGCGTGCCCGGACTCCTCGACGAGGGTGCGGACCCGGTCCGTCGCGCCGCCATGGCGCGGGCCGCTGAGCGCAGCCAGGCCCGCGACGACGGCTAGCGCGAGCCCGGCCCCGGTCGAGGCCACGACCCGCACCGCGAAGGCGGAGGCGCTGAGCTCGTGGTCCGCCGACAGGATCAGCGCGCGCCGGATCGCGTCGCGGCCGTCCGGCCCGGCGCCCCAGGCGGCGGCGAGGTGGGCGTCGATCGGTCCGCCCGCGAAGGCGGACCCGGTGGCCGCCGAGGCGATCAGCCCGAGGATCGCTCCGGCCGCCGCGGCCGGCGTCGGTGCGTCCGCCCGGTCCGCGAGTGCGCCGATGGCGCGCGCCAGAAACGAACCGCCAAGGTCGCGCGGACATGCGGGCTCGGGCGAGAGACCCGGCGCGCCGACCAGGAGCCGCGCGACGGCTTCGAAGCTCGCCGTTTCGGCGAGGTCGAGGGCATCGCGGCCGCGATAGAAGAGGCGGCCGTCCCGGACCTGGGTGATGCCGGTGTCGAGCACCGGGAGGCCCCAGTCGAGGGCCGTCGCGGCCGCGACCCGCGGGCGCCGCAGCCGGTTGCGCTGGCGAACCAGCGCCGCGATGTCGTCGGCGGCGTAGAGGCGCCGGCGCGGCGCCTCGGGCGCCGCGAACGAGCGGATCAGTCCCCGGCTCACGTAGGCGTAGAGGCTCGCCCGACTGATGCCGAGCCGCGCGGCGGCCTCGCCGGCAGGCACCAGGTCGAGGGTGAGAGCGTCCATGCGGGGCGAGCCAACGACGGGAATCCGGACCAGACCGTGCCATAGGTTGATATGTTGATTCAAGCTTGACGCCTCGCCGGGGTCGACGACAGCATGGGCTCACGTTGGAGACAGTTCATGACTGCTGGCATCGATGAGCCATACCGCGGCCGGTTCACCCCGAGACCCGAGACCGGCTCGGAGCCTGCCGGAGGGGGCATTGGACATCATTCGCCGGGGCTCGAGGACGTCGTCGCCGCCGAGACCGCGCTGAGCGATGTGGACGGCGCCGCAGGCCGCCTCGTCATCCGCGGCCGCGACCTCGAGGAACTGGCCGGCCGCGTGTCCTACGAGAGCGCCGTCGCGACGCTCTGGGCGGACCTCGTGCCGCCTCCCCGAGGGGAGGGTGCCCTTCGGCGGGCACTCGGTGCCGCGCGCATCGGAGCGTTTCGGCGCTTCGAGCCGCTGTTTCCCCGGCTCTACGGGCTCTCGCCCATTGAGGGGGTGCGCCTGCTGCTCGCGTCCCTGCCGGATTCGGAACCCGACCACGCGGTCCTCGCGGTCGCGGCCGCGGCGGTTGCCGCCGCCGTTGCGATCCGCAGCGCGCAGGGGCTGCCTGCGGCGGCGCCCGATCCGGCGGCCGCACACGCGGCCGATCTCCTCGGCATGCTGCGCGGCGCGGCGGCCGGCCCTGCTGAGGCTGCGGCCCTCGAGACCTATCTCGTGACGGTCATCGACCATGGCCTCAACGCCTCGACCTTCACGGCCCGGGTCGTCGCCTCGACCGCGGCCGGCATCCCCTCAGCGGTGGCGGCGGCTCTGTGCGCGCTCAAGGGCCCGCTCCACGGCGGCGCCCCGGGGCCGGTCCTCGACATGCTCGACGCCATCGGCACGGCCGAGAACGCCGAGCCCTGGCTCGACGCCGCCCTCGCCCGGGGCGAGCGCCTCATGGGGTTCGGCCACCGGATCTACCGCGTGCGCGACCCGCGCGCCGACGTCCTCAAGGCGGCCGTGGCCCGGATGCCCGCGGGGAAGCGCCGGATCGAACTCGCGCAGGCCGTGGAGCAGGCCGCCCTCGCGGTGCTCGCTCGCCGCAAGCCGGGACGGCGGCTCGATATCAACGTCGAGTTCTACACCGCCCTGCTCCTCGATTCGCTCGGCATCCCGCGCGAGGGCTTCACGCCGATCTTCGCGGCGGGCCGCGCGGCGGGATGGGTCGCACATGCCCTGGAGCAGATCCGCACGGGCCGCATCATTCGCCCGCAGTCGCGCTACGTCGGGCCGTGGCCCGCCCGAGCGGCGTGACGGTTCTGACCGGGTGGGTGCCCACGAGAGCGTCGGTGACCATGAAGCCGACCGCTGCGGCGGAGGGCGGGCTCACACGTGCTGCCCGCCGTTGATGTGGAGCTCCGCGCCGCTGACGTAGGAGCTCGCGTCCGTGCACAGGAAGTAGATCGCCTTGGCGACCTCGTCCGGGGTGCCGAGCCGGCGCTGCGGGATCTGCTCCACGAGCCTTTCGGTGCCGGGGGACAGGATGGAGGTGTCGATCTCGCCCGGCGAGATCGCGTTGACGCGGACCCCGAGGGGGCCGAAATCGGCCGCCATCTCGCGGGTCAGCGAGGCGAGCGCCGCCTTCGACGTCGCGTAGGCCGCGCCCGCGAACGGGTGGACCCTCGAACCGGCGATCGAGGTCACGTTGACGACGGATCCCTTGGCGCGGGTCAGCTCGTCG
The DNA here is from genome assembly GCA_963800985.1 of uncultured Alphaproteobacteria bacterium. GTDB lineage: Bacteria > Pseudomonadota > Alphaproteobacteria > Rhizobiales > Beijerinckiaceae > Microvirga. Next base: position 85,901 of record CAWDDI010000022.1, read on the forward strand.
ACGAGCCCGCGGGCCAGCATGATCGGCGCGAAGAAATTCACCTGGAAGACGTGAAGCCAGTCCTCGTAACGGGTGTCGAGGGCGCCGAGGCGCGCGCCGCCCTCGCCCTTGGGCGAGATGCCGGCGTTGTTCACGAGCGCATGCAGGATGCCGCCTTCGACCTCGAGCCGCCCTTTGACCTCCTGAATGCCGCGGCGCGTGTCCTCGGCATCGGCAAGGTCGACCTGGAGGTGGTCCTCCGGGCCCATTTCCCAGGGGCAGTTTTCGGGAAACGCGTGCCGCGAGCAGGTGATGACCCGCCAGCCGGCGGCGGAAAAGCGCTTCACGGTCGCATGCCCGATGCCGCGGCTCGCGCCGGTCAGCAGCATGACGCGTCGGGAGGTGTTGGAGGAGGCCATCGGTCACCGTTTCAGGAGCCGCGACCCTAGCCCGCGGCGGGCGCCCGGTCCATGGAAGGTTGCCCGGTCGGTTCACGGGGAGAGCCGCTGCGTCAGCCATTTCCCCTCGGGTCGCAGTCGTGCGGGCGGCAGAAGCGCCGGTCGGATTACGGGTAAAGCCGCTGCTTCAGCCACCCCTCGCCCTCGCGATGGAACGCGACTCGGTCGTGCAGGCGGAAGGGCCGGTCCTGCCAGAACTCGATCGAGACCGGCACGATGCGGAACCCGCTCCAGTGCGGCGGGCGGGGGATCTCTCCGACCGCGTGCTTCGCGGTGTAGAAGGCGACCGCCTTTTCGAGGGCGAAGCGGCTCTCGAGGGGACGGGATTGCTGGCTCGCCCAGGCGCCGATGCGGCTGTCGCGCGGACGGCTCTTGAAATAGGCGTCCGCCTCGGCGTCGCTCACGGGGGTCACCGTCCCGCGGGCGCGGATCTGCCGGTTGAGGCTCTTCCAGTGGATCACGAACGCCGCCTTGGGAGTCGCGAGAAGCTCGCGTCCCTTGTTGGACTCCGTGTTGGTGTAGAACACGAAACCGCCCGGATCGGCGCTCTTGAGCAGCACCATGCGGACGTTCGGCAGGCCTTCGGCGTCGACCGTCGCGAGCGCCATGGCGTTCGGGTCCGCGGGCTCGGAGCGCGCGGCGTCCTCCATCCAGGCCTTGAACAGCGCCCAAGGTTCTTCGGCTTCGGTGAAGTCACCACTTGTTAACGGGTTCAATGTTTCATCCCGGATTGTGGCTTTTGAGTACTCGAGGTCCTACGCGTGACGATTGCCGGTGCGCGCTGTTGGTATAAGCCAGTCCTGTCCCGAGGCGAAGCCGCGCGCGTCGCGGCGGCGGGGCTCGTGGCCCTTTGCACGAGCGCCTGCGGCCTGAGCTTTCCGATCACCTCCCTCGTGGACGAGCCGGCCACGACCACCGCGGTCGCCCCGCGCGCGGTGTCGCCGCTTTCGCCCGATCTCGGCGACGAGGATTGGCGCCGCGCCAAGGCGGCGCTCGCCGTCGCGCTCGACCCGCAGGGCTCGGGCGCCCAGGTGTCCTGGGACAATCCGGAGACCGCCCTGAAGGGGACGTTCACGCCGGTCGGCCAGCCGTTCGTCAAGAGCGACGAGGTCTGCCGTGCCTTCCTCGCGAGCATCGCGGGCCAGGGTGCATCCTCGTCGCTCGCGGGCACGGCCTGCCGCCCGTCCGGCGGCGAATGGGCGATCGAGGACGTGAAGACGGTGAAGAAGGGGTAGGGGAGTGGGGGTTGGGATTGGGGAGTGGGGCGTAGGGAGTAGGGAATAGGGTTTTGGGGCATCGTCGCTGTCCCTACGTCCCACTCCCGACCGCCCACTCCCCAGGCCCCAGCCCGTTGCGTTCCGGCAACACTTTTCCCATATCGGGGATGACAGCCCTCGGGCCTGCCGCCCCCGAACTCACGTCAACCGGACTCGACCATGCGAAACCCTTACGACATTCTCGGCGTGCCGGAATCGGCGAGCGAGGCGGAGATCAAGAAGGCGTTCCGCAAGCTCGCCAAGCAGTACCACCGGACAAGCAACGCCAACGATCCCAAGGCGAAGGACAAGTTCGCCGAGGTCAACGCCGCCTACGAGATCCTGGGCGACGCGGACAAAGCGCGCCCAGTTCGACCGCGGCGAGATCGACGCGCGAGGGCAAGCCGCGGTTCCAGGGGTTCTCGGGTTTCGGCGGCGGCGGCGGCGGTCCGCGGCCGGAGGATTTCGAGGGATTCGGGTTCGGATTCGGCGGGCCTCGCGCCGGGGCACGCGCGGACCGGGGCCGGGCGCGAGCGACGACTTCTTTTCGCAGATCTTCGGCGAGCGTTTCGCTCGGCCGGAAGCGGGGAGGGCACTCGCCGCGGACGGCGCGCGCGAAGGGCGAGGACGTCGAGGCGACCCTGACGGTGACCCTCGAGGAGGTCGCGCGCGAGGCCAAGAAGCGCGTCGCGCTGCCGACCGGGCGCGACGTCGACGTGGTCATCCCGAAGGGCGTCGCCGACGGCCAGGTGATCCGCCTGCGCGGGCTCGGCCAGGGCGCGCCGGGGGTCGATCCCGGCGACGCGCTCCTGACGATCAGGATCGCGCCGCACGAACGGTTCACGCCCGAGGGCACGAACCTGCGCCTGCGGCTGCCGCTCGAGATCGAGGAGGCGGTCCTCGGCGGGACCGTGCGGGTGCCGACGCTCACCGGCGCCGTCGCGATGACGATCCCGCCGCTGACCAATTCGGGCCGCACCTTCCGCCTGCGCGGCAAGGGCCTGCCCGGCAAGAACGGCCCGGGCGATCTTCTCGTGACGGCGGAGATCAGGCTGCCCGAGGTGATCGACGAGGCGCTGATGGACTACGCCCGCCAGCGAAAGGCCGCGAAGGCGGTTTGACGAGTGGCGAATGGCGAATGGGGCATCCACGCCTTCGCTCCTGGCGTCATGCCCGGCCTTGAGCCGGGCATCCACGTCTTCGCGCCGCTCCGACGGGGCAAGACGTGGATGGCCGGGACTGATCCCCGGATCAAGTCCGGGGACGGCCATGACGGAGAGGGGACGGCTAGGACGACCACTCCTTGATCCCGACCTCCCGCGCCCCATTCGCCATTCGCCATTCGCCGACACACCCCTGCCCCTGCGGGACCTTCCCCCCCGCGCCTGCCTCGGCTAAAGAAGCCCACCTTCCGGCGATTTACAGCGAAGACTGGTGATTCATGGCGGACACGACGGCGCCCGGCATTCTGTCCGGCAAGCGCGGCCTGATCATGGGGGTCGCGAACAACCGGTCGATCGCCTGGGGCATCGCCCACGCGGCTCGCCGGCAGGGGGCCGAACTCGCCTTCACCTACCAGGGCGACGCCCTGAAGAAGCGCGTCGAGCCGCTCGCCCAGTAGCTCGACGCGCGTCGTCGTCGGCCATTGCGACGTCACCGACCCGGCGACCATCGACGCGGTCTTCGCCGAGGTCCGGGACTCTGGGGCTCGCTCGACTTCGTCGTCCACTGCATCGCGTTCTCCGACAAGGACGAGCTGACCGGCCGCTACATCGAGACGAGCGAGGGCAACTTCACCCAGTCGCTCCTGATCTCCTGCTATTCCTTCACGGCCATCGCGCAGCGCGCCGAGAAGCTGATGGCGCAGGGCGGCTCGCTGCTCACGCTGACCTATTACGGCGCCGAGAAGTGGATGCCGCACTACAACGTCATGGGCGTCGCCAAGGCGGCGCTCGAAGCATCGGTGCGCTATCTCGCGGCCGATCTCGGTCCGCAGAACATCCGCGTCAACGCCATCTCGGCCGGCCCGATCAAGACGCTCGCGGCCTCGGGGATCGGCGACTTCCGCTACATCCTGAAGTGGAACGAGTACAATTCGCCGCTCCGCCGCACGGTCACGATCGAGGAGGTCGGCGAGACGGCGGCCTACCTCGTCTCCGACATGGCCCGCGGCATGACCGGCGAGATCCTGCATGTCGATGCCGGCTACCACGTCGTCGGCATGAAGAACCCGGAGGCGCCCGACCTTTCGCTCGGGAGCAAAGAGCCGGCGCTCTGAGGGATCCGGCGGCCGAGCGCCCGGCCCGCGCGCGCGCCCACCATCTACTTCGTCCGCCACGGCGAGACCGACTGGAACCTCGAGGCGCGCCTCCAGGGCCAGAAGGACATTCCGCTCAACGATCTCGGCCGCGTCCAGGCCGAGGAGGCCGGGCGCCGGCTGCGCGGCCTCGTGCCGAGCGCTGCGAGGACCTCGACTACGTCGCGAGCCCGATGGACCGCACCCGCGAGACCATGGAGCGCCTGCGCGACGCGATCGGCCTCGATCCGACCGGCTACCGGCTCGACGAGCGCCTCGTGGAACTCACCTTCGGCGACTGGGAGGGGCTGACCTGGAAGGAGGTGCGCAAGGCGGCATCCGGAAGCCGCGGCGGCGCGCGAGCGCGACAAGTGGGGCTACGTGCCGCCACGGGGCGAAAGCTACGCGATGCTGGCCGAGCGGGTGCGCCCGGTCCTCGAGGACCTCACCCGCGACACCGTGATGGTCTCCCACGGCGGCGTCGCCCGCGCGCTCCTCGCGCTCCTCGGCGGCGTGCCGGCCCGGGAGGCGGCGAGCGTCGACATCTGGCAGGGCAAGGTCCTGGTCATCCGCGGGCCGCACCACCGCTGGGCGTGAGCGAAACCCACCCTTAAGGGCGGAGCCGCAGGGGCGGGTCACGATGCGATGACACCCAGCCGCCTGGTTCGTCCTAAGACGCCGCGAGTCCAGCGCGCTCCGGTCCATGTCCCACAACACCTTCGGCCATCTCTTCCGCGTCACCACCTTCGGCGAGAGCCATGGGCCGGCGCTCGGCTGCGTCGTCGACGGCTGTCCGCCGCTGATCCCGCTCGACGGCGGCCGAGATCCAGGCGGAGCTCGACCGGCGCCGGCCCGGCCAATCCCGCTTCACGACGCAGCGGCGGGAGCCCGACGAGGTGAAGATCCTGTCCGGCGTTTTCGTGGACGAGCGCACCGGCCGCCAGGTCACCACCGGCACGCCGATCGCGCTCGCTGATCGAGAACGTCGACCAGCGCTCGAAGGACTATTCGGAGATCAAGGACCGTACCGGCCCGGCCACGCCGACTTCACCTACGACGTGAAGTACGGCATCCGCGACTATCGCGGCGGCGGGCGCTCCTCGGCGCGCGAGACCGCGGCGCGCGTCGCGGCGGGCGCCATCGCCCGCAAGGTCGTCGCCGGGCGTCACGATCCGCGGCGCCCTCGTGCAGATGGGCCCGCACGCGATCGACCGGGCGAACTGGGACTGGGACGAGGTTCGACGCAATCCGTTCTTCTGCCCCGACGCCGAGGCCGCGGCCTTCTACGAGGGCTATCTCGACGGCATGCGCAAGGACGGCTCCTCGATCGGCGCCGTGATCGAGGTCGTGGCCGAGGGCGTGCCGCCGGGCCTCGGCGCGCCGGTCTACGGCAAGCTCGACGCCGATCTCGCGGCGGCGCTGATGTCGATCAATGCCGTGAAGGGCGTCGAGATCGGCGACGGTTTCGCCGCCGCGGCCCTGCGGGGCGAGGAGAACGCCGACGAGATGCGGCCCGGCAACGCGGGCGCGCCGAGTTTCCTGTCGAACCATGCCGGCGGCATCCTCGGCGGCATCTCGACCGGCCAGCCGGTGGTGTGCCGCTTCGCCGTCAAGCCGACCTCGTCGATCCTGACCCCACGCGCGAGCGTCACGCGCGACGGGCGCCGCGACGGACGTCGTCACCAAGGGCCGCCACGACCCCTGCGTCGGGATCCGCGCCGTGCCGGTCGGCGAGGCCATGGTGGCCTGCGTGCTCGCCGATCACTGGCTGCGCCACCGCGGCCAGGTCGGCGTGGGGCCGGATTGGCCGCCCAGCCTGATCAAAGGCGCGCGGGCGATTTTAGTATTGCTAAAATGAGCTCGGGGTCTAAAGCATCCGAGCATGAAATTGTCCGACTGGCTGTTCCGGCGGCGGGTTTCCAGGGTGGAGTTCGCCCGCCGCATCGGCGTCACGCCCGGCGCGGTCACGCAGCTCTGCAACAGCGACAGCGCCTGGATGTCCCGCGAGACCGCCGCGCTGATCGCGCGCGAGACGCGAGGCGCCGTGACCCCGAACGACTTCCTGCCGAGCGCGCTCAAGGAGACCCTGATGCCCCACTCCGTCACCGAAGCCATCGAGGCCTTCGCCCGCGGCGAGATCGTCATCGTCACGGATGACGACGACCGCGAGAACGAGGGCGACCTCATCGTCGCGGCGTCGCTGTGCACGCCGGAGAAGATGGCCTTCATCATCCGCCATACCTGCGGGATCGTCTGCGCGCCGCTCACCGCGGAGGAGGCGCGGCGGCTGCGGCTCGACCCGATGGTGGCGTCGAACGATGCGCCGCTCGGCACCGCCTTCACGGTCTCCGTCGACGTCCGCCACGGCCTGACCACCGGGCATCTCCGCCGAGCAGCGCTGCAACACCGTCCGGGCGCTCGCGAACAACAACATGGGCGCCGCGCGATTTCGTCCGCCCCGGCCACATCTTCCCGCTGATCGCCAAGGACGGCGGCGTGCTCATGCGCTCCGGGCACACGGAGGCCGCGGTCGACCTGTGCAGGCTCGCCGGCCTGCCGCCGGTCGGGGTGATCTGCGAGCTCGCCAACGACGACGGCACGGTGATGAAAGGCGCCCAGATCGACGCCTTTTCCGAGACGCACGGTCTCAAGCGCATCTCCGTCGCGGACCTCATCGCCTACCGTCAGGCGCGCGAGAAGCTCGTCGAGCGCATCGCGACGTTTCCGGTCGACACCGAGTGGGGCCCCTTCACGGCTACGCCTATTCGACGCCGCTTCGACAGCGTCCAGCACGTGGCCCTCGTCTACGGCCGGATCGGCGACGGCACCGCCGTGCCGGTGCGGCTTCACCGCGCGAACGTGGTCGCGGACATCTTCGGCGGCGGACGGGCGATCGCCGCCGCGATGAGGCGCTTCGCCCGGGAGGGCCGGGGCGTGCTCGTCTATCTGCGCGACGGCACCGCGGGCGTACCCACGACCTCGTTCAGCGATGCCGAGGTGTCGCCCTCGGAGGCGGTGCGCACGACGCAGTGGCGCGAGATCGGGGTCGGCGCGCAGATCCTGCGGGACCTCGGCGTCGTCTCGATCCGCAACCTCGCGACGTCCTCGCGCTCGTACGTGGGCCTGAGCGGGTTCGGGATCGAGCTGATCGGACAGGAGCCGCTCGAAACCTGAGAAGCCGGGCCCGGGCAGGCCGGCGCCGGGTGCGTCAGGAACCCGCCGCACCCGGATCCCGCGCGGAGCGCCTCTACCGATCGATCTATTTGCCCGATGCACGAGGCGTGGCACAACGGCCATGGCGCAGCTTCATGCGCCGCGGTTGGAGCGATGCCCGCGTACGTGATCTATCATCTGCCCTCCGGGCGCGACGCGGCGCACGCCGCGCACGCGAACCTCGACGCGAAGGTTAGGGCGCTCGCGTCGACGGATCGGCTTCACTTCGACAACATCTGGATCGTGCAACGGGATGGGACGTCCGACCAGATCCGCGACGAGCTCAGGGGATCGATCGGCGCGGACGACGGGCTTCTGGTCCTCGAGATCGGGCAGGACGCGGCGTGGGCGGGCCTTCCCGAGGCCGTGGCGGAGTGGCTCCTCGAGAACCTCTCCCCTTGGGAGCCGTCCGGGGCCGCCCCCGGAGCGGGCGGCGGCCCGAGCCGCTGAAGCCGCGCCGAGGCCGGCGGATCGCTCGGGACGGCCGCGAACGTCTACCGCTTGAATTTCTCCCGGTGGGCAAGGGCGAGGGCCGTCATGGCGGTCCGGTTGGTGACGCCGAGCTTCTGGTAGACGTTGTGGAGGTGGATCTTCACGGTTCCCTCCGTGACCCCGATCCGGCGAGCGATCTCCTTGTTGGACAGGCCTTCCGTGGCGAGCCAGACGAGCTCGCGCTCCCGCGGGGTCAGTGCCTTGGTGAGACGTTCGGCCTCCGTGCGTCGCGCCGCCTCCCGCTGGATGGCTTCGTCCACGACCTTGGCGGGCATCCAGCGTTGGCCGTTCGCAACGGCCTCGAGGCACTCGAGGAGCTGGTCGGCGGCCGCCCGCTTGAGCAGCAGGCCCCATGCCCCGAGCGCAGCCGCGGTGGCGATGTCGTCGTCGCGTACCGACGCCGTCAGAAAGACTACCCTGCTGTCGATCTTTTCGGCCGCGAGGCGCTCCAGCACCTCGAGACCGCTGAGGCCCGGCATCGAAATATCCAGCACCACGAGGTCGGGCCGCAGCCGCCGCACGGCGTCGAGCGCGGCGGCGCCGTCCGAGCACGTTGCGAGCAAGGCGTAGCGGGGGTCCGACTCGATCAGGCTCTTCACGCCGCTCAGCACGATCGGGTGATCGTCGGCGAGCACGATGCGGCAGGGCAGGCGATGCTTCGTCATACCGGGAGCCTGATCTCGACGCGAGAGCCGGCAGGCGACGTCTCGAGCCGCAGCGTTCCCCCGAGCTCGGCGACGCGCGAGCGCAGCGAGGCCGGTCCGACACCGAGGAGCTTCAGCTCGTCGTCCTCATAGGGTCCGGAGAGACCCTGAAAGCCTCGGCCGTCGTCCGTGATGCCGATGGACAGGACGTCGCTCGCGCGCGCGAGCGTGACGTGGACGCGGGAGGCCGGCCCATGGCGGGCCGCATTCGAGACGGCCTCGCCGAGGAGGTGGCGCACGTCGCGGGCGAGGACGGCGGGAACCTCGATGTCCGGCGGCGACGCCACGACACTGACGTCGCAGCGCCACTGCCGCCCGAGGTCCTGCAGGCGACGCGTCACGGCTGCGGCGAGGTCCACCTCTCCGGCGACCCGCACCGGCCGATAATCCTCGACGAAACGACGGATGCGCTGTTGCTCGTCGGCGAGCAGAGCGCGTGTCTCCTCCAGCTGCGCGGCGACCTCGCCGTTCACGCGGTTCGCGCTGAGCTTGATCTGGATGTTGGCTGCGGCCAGGTTCTGCAGAAGGCCGTCGTGCAGATCACGCCCGAGGCGCTCCCGCTCGGTCAGGGCCGCCGCCGCCTGAACTTGATGGCGCAAGAGGTAATGCTCCAGATCCACGCCGAGCCGGCCGGCGATCAATTCGACGAGGAGAAGGTCGTCGTCCGTCGAGCCCGACGGATCGAGCACGAAAACGCGTCCCCGGCACAAGTCCCGCTGAAACGGCGCCGTCAGGGCTCGCCGGATCCCGAAGGCCGACCAGAGGTTGCGGTCGACGAGCTGCGGCGCGAGCCGGTTTCTCGGCTCGCGGGAGGCGTCCGCCTGGCGCGCGACGTCGACGAGAAAGCTCGCCTTGAGGTGGCTCTGGGCGACGAGCGTTCCGAAATGGCCGGCCGGCTCCCGCGCGTGCCGCACGTCGCCTTCGGAAAAGAGCGCCACGTGCTGGAAGGGCTCCTCGGGCTGCTCCCAGATCACCAGAATGCGCGGCGCACGAAGAAGAGCGGCCGCGTGCGCCAGGGCGCCTTTGATGGGCGGCGCTGCCTTGGTGGTGCGATCCGGGCCCGGCCAGGCCACGAGCTGTGTCAGCCGCCGCCGGCTGCGTTCCCGATAGGCTCCGACGTAGCCGAGCATCGCTCCCGCCACCATGAGGAAGGCGGCGCGAATGATCGCCCGGGTCAGATCGTCCGGCCCCGAGAGCTCGGGTCGCAGCGACAGGACGAGCGCCACATAGGCGGCGATGAGGAGCGCGGCCGTCACGAGCGCGCCGTGCCAGTTCCACCGCAGGGTGCTCGAGATCAGGATGAAGGTGAAGAACACGAAGAAAGGGCTCGTCGGGCCATCCGTCAACGCCATCAGGCCGGAAACGGCGGCGACGTCGAACGCGTGGGCGAAAATCTGCTCGCGAGGCGACGGGAGCCGACGCAGAACGAGGATCCCCTGGAGGAGGGCGAAGCCGAGATACGCGGCGAGAACCGCGAAGGTCGCGTGGCCGAGTTGATTCGCAGAGACCGTCTCGATCGCGACGGCAATCAGAGCAAACAGGGCAAGAAAGATGCGTCCGGCCGCGATCAGCCGCTCGGACGGAAAGTCGAACAGGCGTTCGCCAGGGTTTTCTTGATGGGGCAACACACCTAACATAGACAATCCTTTAAACAACTTACCACGGCCAGGGAACTGTTTTAGCCAGGCAGCCGCCGGAGAATCGTTGGAAACCTTAACGGGACTTGGATCACAACGTCACGACACCGCACAAGGATCCTTGCGCTCGTGAAACATGCCTAAGAGGGCGAGATTTCGAGGCCCGGGCGCGTTAAAGTTGTTTGACAAATCTCGAAACCCCGCCGGCCGCGGGCTTGCCCGCGCCGCCGCGGATCTCCGAATCCGCCGGCGCGTTCCTTTCACCCTTGCCAGGATCCATTTTGCGGGCAATTGACTGTCACCCGGCCGTCGGCGCCCGGTCGGGAACCGACCTCGCGCGGCGCCAGGCGGGGCCGGTTAGGGCCGGAGCGGCAGGGTCGACGAGTCCGCTCGGGCCTTGCGGCGAGAACGCGGCGACGCGGCCTGCCTCGTCGCCCGGGTGACGGTGGCCCGCGTTTTTCCCACGTGCGAGCGGGGATCGGATGAGTTCGGGCAAATGGGCCTTCTGGATCGATCGCGGCGGCACCTTCACCGACGTGATCGGACGCCGGCCGGACGGATCGCTCGCCGCGCTCAAGGTCCTCTCGGAGAACCCGGGCGCCTACCGCGACGCGGCGATTCAGGGCATCCGGGCGCTGATGGGGATCGCCCCGGGCGATCGGATTCCCCTCGACGCGGTGTCGGCCATCAAGATGGGCACGACGGTCGCGACCAACGCGCTGCTGGAACGCACGGGCGACCGGACCGTGCTCGTCGTCACCAAGGGCTTCCGGGACGCGCTCAAGATCGGCTATCAGGCGCGGGGCGACATCTTCGCCAAGAAGATCGTCAAGCCCGATCAGCTCTACGAACGCGTGCTCGAGGTGGACGAGCGGGTGCGCGCGGACGGGACCGTCGAGGCGGCGCCCGATCTTAAAGCCGTTCGCCCCGGCCTTGAAGCCGCGCACGCGGCGGGAATACGCGCCTGCGCGATCGTGTTCATGCACGCCTACCGCTTCCCGGAGCACGAGACGGCCGTCGCGCGGATCGCGCGCGAGGTCGGTTTCTCGCAGGTTTCCGTCTCGCACGAGGTCAGCCCGCTGATGAAGCTCGTGGGCCGCGGCGACACCACCGTGGTGGATGCCTATCTCTCCCCGGTTCTGCGTCGCTACGTCGACCGGTTCGCATCCGAGCTCGAGCGCGCGTCCGGAGGCACGGGCCGGCAACGCGCGCCTGATGTTCATGATGTCGTCGGGCGGACTGACCGACGCCGATTTGTTCCAGGGCCGCGACGCCATCCTGTCGGGACCGGCGGGCGGCGTCGTGGGTTGCGTCAAGACCGCCCGCATCGCGGGGTTCGACAAGATCATCGGCTTCGACATGGGCGGCACCTCGACCGACGTCTCGCATTTCGACGGCCAGTACGAGCGTACCTTCGAGACGGAAGTCGCCGGCGTGCGCATGCGCGCTCCGATGATGCTGATCCACACCGTCGCGGCCGGCGGCGGCTCGGTCCTCCACTTCGACGGTTCGCGCTTCCAGGTCGGCCCGGACTCCGCCGGCGCCAATCCGGGGCCACGCTGCTACCGTCGCGGCGGACCGCTCGCCGTAACCGACGCGAACCTCATGGTCGGCAAGCTCGACGCTCGGTTCTTCCCGGCGATCTTCGGCCCCGCCGGGGATCAGCCGCTCGACGTGGAGTCGGTTCGGCAGGCCTTCACGGATCTCGCCGCACGGATCGGCGACGGCCGCACGGCGGAAGCCGTCGCCGACGGGTTCCTGCGGATCGCGATCGAGAACATGGCGAACGCCATCAAGAAAATCTCGGTGCAGCGCGGATACGACGTCACCGAGTACACCCTGCAGTCCTTCGGTGGCGCGGGCGGGCAGCATGCCTGCCGCGTGGCCGACACGCTCGGGATGAAGACCGTGATGATTCATCCGCTCTCCGGCCTTCTTTCCGCCTACGGCATGGGGCTCGCGGACATCCGGGCGACGCGCCAGCGCACCATCGAGTCCCCGCTCGACGAGGCCAGTCTTCGGGTTGCGCGCGAGGTTTCTGAGGAACTCGGCCGAGACGCTCGGGACGAACTGCTGAAGCAGTCGGTCGCGGCCCACGACATCGACATCCAGCGCCGGGCGCACATCCGTTACGCGGGCACGGACACCTCGCTCGAGATCGATTTCGGCGACCTCGCGTCCATGGCGAAGAACTTCGAGGCGGCCCACCGGGCGCGGTTCGGGTTCGTGGACGAAACCCGACGCCTCAGCATCGAGGCCGTCTCCGTCGAGGCGGTCGGCGGCGGCGAGGCGGCCGAAGAACCCGACCGGCCCGTCTCTCCGCGGGAGGCCGACGCGGCGGCGCGCACCCGCTTCTTTTCGCAGGGCGAATGGCACGAGGCCGCGGTCTATCGGCGCGAGGAGCTGTTCCCGGGCGCACGCCTCAGCGGGCCTGCGCTCATCATCGAGCCGCACCAGACCATCGTCGTGGAACCCGGGTGGGGCGCCGAAATCACCGCCAAGGACCACGTCGTGATGCACCGCACTCAAGCGGCGGTCCTCGCGCCCGCGGTCGGCACGAAGGCCGATCCCGTCATGCTCGAGGTGTTCAACAACCTGTTCATGTCGATCGCCGAGCAGATGGGCTTCACGCTTCAGAACACGGCCTATTCGGTCAACATCAAGGAGCGCCTGGATTTCTCCTGCGCGGTCTTCGACGCGCACGGCCGGCTGGTCGCGAACGCGCCGCACATGCCCGTGCATCTCGGATCGATGGACCGTTCGGTCGAGAGCGTGATCAGGGCGCATGCCGGGCGCATCCGGCCCGGCGACGTCTATGCCATCAATGCGCCCTACAACGGCGGAACGCACCTGCCCGACATCACCGTCGTGACCCCGGTGTTCGATCCGGCGGGCGAGGAGATCCTGTTCTTCGTCGCCTCGCGCGGGCACCACGCGGACGTCGGCGGGATCGCCCCCGGTTCGATGTCGCCGCGCGCGACCACGATCGAGGAGGAAGGCGTCTACATCGACAACTTCAAGATGGTCGATCGGGGGCGCCTGCGCGAGGCGGAGCTGAACGCGCTCCTCACCGGCGCCCGCTACCCGGTGCGCAACCTCGTCCAGAACGTCAACGATCTCAAGGCGCAAGTCGCCGCCAACGAGAAGGGCGCGGCGGAGCTCAGGCGCATCGTGGCGCATTTCGGGCTCGACGTGGTGCGGGCCTACATGGGGCACGTCCAGGACAACGCCGCCGAGAGCGTGCGGCGGGTCATCGACGCGATGACGGATTCGTCGTTCGCGTACGAGATGGATCAGGGCTGCTTCATCCGGGTGAAGATCTCAGTCGATCGCGAGCGCCGCGAGGCCACCGTGGACTTCACGGGCACGTCGCCTCAGCGCGCGGACAACTTCAACGCGCCGGAGCCGGTCACGCGAGCCGCGGTGCTCTATGTTTTCCGCGTCATGGTGGAGAGCAACATCCCGATGAACGCGGGGTGCCTGCGCCCGATCAACCTCGTCATTCCGGAGAACTCGATGCTTTCGCCGCAATATCCGGCGGCGGTCGTGGCCGGCAACGTCGAGGTCAGCCAGGCGGTGACGAACTGCCTCTTCGGCGCGCTCGGCGCGCTTTCCGCCGCGCAGGGGACGATGAACAACCTCACCTTCGGGAACGACGTTCACCAGTACTACGAGACGATCTGCTCCGGCGCGCCGGCCGGGCCCGGGTTCGACGGGGCGGACGCCGTGCACACCCATATGACGAACTCCCGCCTCACGGATCCCGAGGTCCTCGAACTCCGCTACCCCGTCGTGCTCGAGGACTTCCATATCCGGCGCGGGTCCGGGGGCCGCGGCCGCTGGAAGGCCGGCGACGGCACGTCCCGCACGATCCGGTTCCTCGAGCGGATGGAATGCGCCATCCTCTCCGGGCATCGGCGCGTCGCGCCGTTCGGGCTCGCCGGCGGAGAACCGGGCGAGGTGGGCCGGAACCGGGTCCGGCGGCGGGACGGGTCCATGGACCAACTCGGCGGCTGCGACCAGACGGTGCTCGAACCAGGCGAAGCGGTCGTGATCGAAACACCGACCGGCGGCGGGTATGGCGCGCCCCCGCGGTCAGCCGGATAACGCGCCGGCCTCCGGCGAGGCGCCCAGGGGATTGAGGAGGCACCGCTTTCACCGTCGCCTCTCTGCGAGAGGCTCGCCGCGTTCGGCGGCCCTCTCCCGGCAGGCGGCGAGAGGCAGGACGCGTGCGAACCGCCAGGCCATCTGAATTCCATAAGAACGCAAACTGTTCTAGATCGTCCCCATGACCCTGCTCGCGCGCTCCGCGACCGAACTCCGCCGGCTCCTCGGCGCGCGCGAACTCTCGAGCGCCGAACTCCTCGAGGCGACCCTGACGCGCATCGAGGCCGTGAACCCGGCGATCAATGCCGTCGTGGTCGTCGAAGCCGCTCGGGCCCGCGCGGCGGCCGCGGAAGCGGACCGCCGCCTGGCGACGGGCGAGGCGCGGGCGCTCGAGGGCCTGGTGATCACGATCAAGGATTCCTTCGACGTGGCGGGTCTGCGCTCGACGGCCGGCGCCGCGCCCTACCGCGACCGGGTGCCCGCGGCGGACGCGGCCGCCGTGGCGCGGCTGCGGGCTGCCGGTGCCGTGATCGTGGGCAAGAGCAACGTGCCGGCCTTCACGGCCGATTTTCAGGCCTACAACGCGGTCTACGGCACGACCAACAATCCGTGGGACGGTTCGCTCTCGCCCGGCGGCTCGTCGGGCGGCGCCGCGGCCGCGGTGGCGACCGGCATGAGCGCCTTCGAGCTCGGCTCGGACCTCGGCGGCTCGATCCGGTGGCCGGCCCATGCGTGCGGGGTCTTCGGCCTCAAGACGACCTGGAACATGGTCTCGCTGTGGGGCCACGTGCCGCCGACGCCGGAGCGGCGGATGGCGCGCAATCCCGATCTCATGGTCGCCGGTCCGATCGCGCGCTCGGCCGCCGACCTCGACCTCGTTCTTCCGGTGCTCGCCGGCCCCCGCGGCGACGCGACCGCCTATGCGCCCCTCGCCCCGCCCCGCCGGACCGCGCCGGAGGGCTTGCGGGTGGCGGTCTGGCTCGACGAGCCGTTCGCGCCCGTGCAGTCCGCGGTGGCCGACGCCGTGCGGCAGGCGGCGCGGCGTCTCGCCGAGGCGGGCGCGCGCGTCGACGAGACCGCCCGGCCGCGGGTGCGGTTCGAGGAGGCCTTCGAGGTCTTTTCGCTCCTCAACCACGCCATCGTGGCCTATTCGCTGCCGCCGAAGGTGCGCGGTCGCCTGCAGCGCGCCGCCTCCGGCTTCGCGCCGGGCGATCTCTCGCACCGGGCGCTCCAGGCCCGCGGCGCACAGATGACGCCGGGACTTTATCAACTCGTGAAGGGGCGCAAGCAGCGCCTCGAGGCCGCGTGGGCGCGGTTCTTCGAACGCTTCGACGTGGTGCTGTGCCCGCCCGCCCCCGTGGTGGCGATCCCGCACGATCACGGGCCCGACGTGCACGCGAGGGTCATCGACGTCGACGGCCGCCGCTACCCCTACCTCGATCTCCTCAAATGGGCGTCGCTCGCCTCGAGCGCCGACCTGCCGGCCGCCGCGGCACCGGTGATGCGGACCCCGCAGGGCCTCCCCGCCGGCGTGCAGATCATCGCGGCGCGCGGCGACGACCGGACCGCAACCGCGGTTGCGGGAATGCTCGAAGAGCTGGGCTGCCGTTACGAGGCGCCGCCGCTTTGACACGCCGGCGCCCCATTGCAGACCCGGCCAGCTATGGTACCCCGAGGAAATAACACCAAGAGGCTCCCATGCTCTCGAACCTCGCCGCCCGCGATGTGGAAACGCTGATCCATCCCTACACGCAGCTCGCGACCTTCCGCGAGACCGGGCCGCTGGTGCTGGAGCGCGGCGAGGGCGTGTGGGTCTACGACACCGAGGGCAAGCCCTACATCGAGGGCATGGCGGGCCTGTGGTGCACGGCTCTCGGCTATTCGAACCGGGAGCTCGTCGAGGCCGCGCGGGAGCAGATGATGAAGCTCCCGTTCACGCACCTGTTCTCCGGGCGCAGCCACGATCCCGCAATCGAGCTCGCCGAGATGCTCAAGGAGATCGCGCCGATGGCGGTCTCCAAGGTCTTCTTCTGCTCGTCGGGCTCGGAGGCGAACGACACCCAGGTCAAGCTCGTCTGGTACATGAACAATGCGCTCGGGCGGCGCGAAAAGAAGAAGATCATCGCCCGCCAGCGCGGCTATCACGGGGTGACGATCGCGTCCGCCTCGCTCACCGGACTGCCCGCGAACCACACCGACTTCGATCTGCCCATCGCGAACATCCTCCACGCCTCGTGCCCGCACTACTACCGCTTCGGACAGGACGGCGAGACCGAGGCGGCGTACTCGGCGCGGCTCGCGGCGGAGCTCGAGGACCAGATCCTGCGCGAAGGCCCCGATACGGTCGCGGCCTTCATCGCCGAGCCCGTGATGGG
Organism: uncultured Alphaproteobacteria bacterium; assembly: GCA_963800985.1. Taxonomy (GTDB): domain Bacteria; phylum Pseudomonadota; class Alphaproteobacteria; order Rhizobiales; family Beijerinckiaceae; genus Microvirga. The sequence continues at coordinate 102,418 of CAWDDI010000022.1, forward strand.
CGCCGGCGGCGCGATCATGCCGCCGGACGGCTATTTCGAGGCCATCCAGGCGGTGCTCGAACGCTACGACGTCCTCTTCATCGCCGACGAGGTCATCACCGGCTTCGGGCGGCTCGGCACGTCCTTCGGGAGCGAAAAGCTCGGGATCCGCCCCGACACCCTCTCCTTCGCCAAGGCCGTGACCTCGGCGTACCTGCCGCTCGGCGGCGTGATGATCCCGGAGACGATGTATCAGGCGATGCTCGACGAGAGCCGCAAGATCGGCACCTTCGGCCACGGCTTCACCTATTCGGGCCACCCGGTCGCCGCCGCCGTCGCGATCAAGACTCTCGAGATCTACCGGCGCGAGCGGATCTTCGAGGACGTGGAGCGCAAGGCGCCGCTGTTCCAGCGCCGGCTCTCCGCCCTCGCGGACCATCCGCTCGTCGGCGAGGCCCGCGGCATCGGGCTGATCGGCGGCGTCGAGATCGTCGCCGACAAGCGCAGCAAGGCGCAGTTCGATCCCAAGGCCGGCGTCGCCGCGAAGGCGGCGGGCTTCGCGCAAGGCGAGGGCCTCATCGTGCGCTCGCTCATGGGCGACCGAATCGCGATCTGCCCGCCCTTGGTGATCCGGGACGAGGAGATCGACAGCCTGTTCGATCGCCTGAGCCGCGCCCTCGACCGCGCGGCCGATTGGGTGAGCCGGGAGGGACTGCGAGGCTGACGCGAGACCGGCCGGGGCGGAATCGCGCCGTCAAGCTCGCCCTGAGCCCGACGCCTCCCGCGGAGCCCTTAGCCAAGCGCTCGAGCCGCCGGTCATCTCCCGCCAAGCCAACGGATCAACCCTGCTTGATTCAGACGCCTCGCCGGAGCCAATGGCCAAGCGCTCGAGCCGCCGGTCATCTCCCGCCAAGCCAACGGATCGTCACGCGATTGCCCAAAAGCCGTCACGTCGATCCCCGATAGACGCTACGTCACCATTGCGCCGTGACCAATCAAATTCATTGGGGAAACGCATGATCGATCAAGCTCATAGACATGATTCGGAATCCGAGCGCCGCGACATGCCGCGCGCCGAGGAGGTGTTCAAGCCTGTCGCGCTGCCGGCGCTCGCGGCCGCGCTGCGAGCCGGGCGCCCGCGGCCGCCCGAGACGCCGCGGCAGAACATCCCGCCCTTCCTTCGGAAGAAGCCCTAGCCGCGAGGGCACACCGGGATCCGAGACGCCGTCTCGGTCCGCAGAGCCGACTCCGCTCCAGCGTGATCCCGGCGTCGCCGCGCCCTGCCGTCGAGGCTTGGACGACGGGCGCTCGGGGCGGCCTCGAGTGTCGTCAGCGCACGATCACCTTCGCGTTCAGCTGCACGCGGTTGTAGAGATCGACCACGTCGATGTTGCGCATCCGGATGCAGCCCGAGGATACCGCCTGACCGATCTTCTCCGGCTCGTTGGTGCCGTGAATGCGATACAGCGTGTCGCGGTTGCCGCTGTAGAGATAGAGGGCGCGCGCGCCGAGCGGGTTGTTGGGCCCGCCGCTCGCGTACCGCACGTGGGGCCAGCGGCGCTTCATCTCGGCCGGCGGGCTCCAGTCCGGCCATTCCGCCTTGCGGGCCACCCGCGCGACTCCCGTCCAGCCATAGGCCTCGTCGCCCACCGCCACGCCGTAGCGCATCGCCTTCCTGTTCGGCAGCACGAAGTAGAGGTGGCGCTCGCGGGTATCGACCACGATCGTTCCGGGTGCCTCGCCGGTCGGGTCGGCCATGAGATAGCGGCCGAGGCCCGGCTCCTCTTCGATCTTCGGCGCCGACGCCATGAAGTTGACGTCCCGTGCCGTCAACGAGGGATCCGGCGTCGAATGGAAGCTGCACGCCCCGACGAGAGCAGCCAGTGCGACAGGCAGAACGAGCCCCGCGATACGCATGAAACGCCCCACCGCGCTGCTCTTACGGCAGCGATTCGCCGTACAACCTTAACAGTAAGCCGTTACCGAAGGCGCCACGCGGCGGCAATGCCCTCGCGATCGGCGCCGCCACATTGTTGCGCGCCGACAACATGGACAGGCGCTCGCCGCATTTGCGACAGTGCCGCGCAGGCAGCGACTCACGGCGGGTGCCCATGACGACTCTGTTCCTCGGCCATCCGGCCGCGCTGGATCATCAAACGCCCCTCGGCCACCCCGAACGGGCGGACCGTATTCGCGCGGTCGAGCGCATTCTCGAGCAGGAGCGGTTCGCGCCGCTGGTGCGCGAGCCCGCCCCGATGGCGAACATGGATGCCATCGCCCGGGTTCATCCCGAGGCCTACATCGCCGCGATCCGCCATGCGGCGCCGCGGGAGGGCATGGTCCAGATCGATGCCGACACGGCCATGTCGCCCGGCACCTACGAGGCGGCCCTACGCGCCGCGGGCGGCGCCGTGCAGGCCGTGGACGAGGTCATGGCGGGCGCGGTCGCCAACGCCTTCATGGCGATGCGCCCGCCGGGGCACCATGCCGAGCGCGCGCGCGCGATGGGCTTCTGCTTCTTCAACAACGCCGCCGTCGCGGCCCGGCACGCCCAGACGACGCACGGAGCGGAGCGCGTCGCCATCGTGGACTGGGACGTGCACCACGGGAACGGCACCCAGGACATTTTCTGGCGTGACCGGACCGTCCTCTACGCCTCCACGCACGAGATGCCGCTCTATCCGGGAACCGGCGCCCGCTCCGAGCGGGGCGACTACGACACTATCGTCAACGCACCCCTGAACGCCGGCGACGGCGGGGATGTCTTCCGCGAGGCGTTCGAAACCGCCATCCTGCCGCGCGTCGAGGCCTTCCGCCCGGACCTCATCGTCATCTCCGCCGGGTTCGACGCCCATTGGCGCGATCCCCTGGCGAGCCTGAACCTGACGGAGGCCGACTTCGGCTGGGCGACCCGCAAGCTCATGGACATCGCGGACCGCCGCTGCGACGGCCGCATCGTGTCGGTGCTCGAGGGCGGCTACGATCTCGAAGGCCTCGCGAAGTCGGTCGCGGCGCATGTCGACGCGCTGATGGGGCATGGCTGAGCCGCTTCCACTTCCGTGGGATCGGCTCTCTTCTTTCTTGTGCCGCAATTCTTGACGGTGAACCGGATCCACTTCGCCGAAAATTGGCTCTAAGTCGATCGACCGCGGGATCGTCACGCGCGAGTCGTCACGCTCCGGGATCGCTCCGCAGCGTACGTCACGGCGCCTGACCGACTGCCAAGAGAGCCGTGAGCACCCTCAAACGCCCGAGAGCGCACGAGAGAGAACGGTCCACCGGGCCGCGAGAGCGGGTCCGACCGTCCAGACCAGAATGCCGACGGTTGTCACAAAGCAGGCGAACAGGAGCGTGTAGAGGACGATGACCTCGACGGTGACCGGCTCGATCTCGCCGCGCCGGATGAGGGACACGCGGTATAGGATCGACTTCCAGTGCCGCATGAACTCTCCCGGGAACGCTTCGCATCCCCGCTCCCCCGTCAAGCTTGACGGTATGACGGACGCCGGTCGTGCGCAACTACGACGGAAGTCGGGGCGAGGGAGAGGGCGCGTGCTCGATCAAGCGCGCTTGCCCTCTCGCGGCGTCCACGTCAGCGTATGCGCGCTTCGCCTCGCCTCACGGCACTGCGTGCCGCGACGTCCTCTCCCCGCATGGCGGGAAACGGCGGCGTGGGCTCACGCGGCCGTGCCGGCGTGCCGGCGGGCGAAGATCTCGCCGTCGCGCAGGCCCATCTCGTAGGCCCTGCGGATGCCCCGCGGATTGGTGATGTCGAACTGGCCGATCGGCACGGGCTCCGAGGGCTGGACGTAGGTCCGCCCGGCGACCTGCGGGAAGGCACGATAGCGGCGGGAGAGGATCACCAGGGACTTGGATCCGCGGGCTTCGACGCTCTCGAGCGGCTCCACGGGCACGTTGTCGACGAGCCCGCCGTCGAGCGCCGCGAGGCCCCCGATCCGGCCGACCGGCATGAAGGGCGGCACGCTCGCGGAGGCCATCAGCGCGGCGATCACGTCCTCGCGCGAGGCGAGGCTCTTCACGTTGACGTATTCCGACAGGAAGCCGAGCGCGCGGCCGCCGCGGGGGTGCACGGGCTGACGGAACTTCTTTTCAACCTGGTAGATCGCGATCCCGAGCGGGACGGCGATCGCGAGCGGCAGACGGCGCGGCTTGCGGGCGAGCGCGATCAGGATGTCGGGGCCGCGCCTGAGGCGCTCGAACGCGTCCTCGTCCACGATGGCTTCCATGAGGCCGCGATACATGCCCGCCACCGGCCAGGGCGAGCCCTCGGCGCGCCAGGCGCGCCACTCGAAATTGCGCCGCCCCCGGCTGCAGCCCTCGGCGACCATCTCGTTGACCCGGCGGCCCATGCCGAGGATCGAGTAGCAGGCCGCCCAAGCCCCTGCGCTGACGCCGACGACGACATCGGGCCGCAGCCCGAGGAGCGGCGCGGCGGCCTCCCAGAAGCCGCCCTGCCAGTAGCAGCGGTTGCCGCCGCCCGCGAAAGCGATCGCATCGAACATCGCGAGCCCTAACGCGCTTGCGCGGCGGTTCGTTGCTCCTCGTCCGCCCGGGCCCGCTCGCGCCACGCAAGGACGAGGCGCTCGAGATCGGCGAGATCGCGCGGGTCGAGGGTGCCGAGGGTGCGGCCCACATAGGCCTTCTGCGCCGCGATCCCCCGCTCGGCGAGGCTGCGCCCCTTCGGGGTGAGGTGCAGAGCGTTGGAGCGCCGGTCGTCCGGGGTGGCGCGCCGCTCGACGAGGCCCGCCTCCACCATCCGGTCGAGCAGGCCGGAGACGTTGCCCTTGGTGACGTAGAGGCGCTGCGCGAGTTCCTGCTGGCTCAGGCCCTCCTGCTCGGTCAGGGTCGAGAGCAGGTCGAATTGCGGGATCGAAAGTCCCAAGGTCCGCAGGTCCGCCGCGATAGCGCTGGAAACCCGGCGGTGCAGGCGCACGAAGCGGAACCAGACCCGCAGCGGGTCGACGTCGTTCGCGGCGCGCGGGGCAGGGGAGGGCATCGAGGCGGCGGTCTCCGAGGAGCGAAGGATAGTTTACATGAGAACCGTTCCGCCGCCACCCTGCGCGCCGGGGCGGCTGCGCGAGCCACACCCGCGGGAGAGTGCTTGTTCGCCCATCGCGCGTCGCCCTATTGTTACCGGGAGAGCCGCCGGAAGCGGCCGATCCGGAGGAACCGCATGCTCGGCCTGATGCAAGACTGGCCTCTTCTCGTCCACCGCATCATCGATCACGCCGCGGTCCAGCACGGCGACCGGTCGGTGCTGTCGCGCTCGATCGAGGGTCCGATGCATCGCACGACCTACGCCGAAGTGCGCCGGCGCGCGCTGCGGGTCGCGAAGCGTCTCGACCGCGACGGCATCCGCCCCGGCGAGCGCGTCGCCACGCTCGCCTGGAACACCTGGCGCCACCTCGAATCCTGGTACGGCATCACGGGCGTCGGCGCGGTCTACCACACCGTCAACCCGCGCCTGTTCGAGGATCAGATCGTCTACATCATGAACCATGCGGGCGATCGGGCGATCATGCTCGATCTCACCTTCGTGCCGCTGATGGAAAAGCTGCAGGAGCGCCTGCCGACGGTCGAGCGCTACATCGTCTATACCGATGCCGCCCATATGCCCGCGACTTCGCTCCGGAACGCCGTGGCGTACGAGGAGTGGCTCGCGGACGTCGACGAGGATTTCGCCTGGGCGACCATCGACGAGAACACGGCGGCGGGCATGTGCTACACCTCCGGCACCACCGGCGAGCCGAAGGGCGTGCTGTACTCGCACCGCTCCAACGTGCTGCATGCGCTCGCCGCCAACAATCCGGACTTCCTCGGCCTTTCCTCGCGCGATGTGGTCATGCCGGTCGTGCCCCTGTTCCACGCCAACGGCTGGGCGCTCGCGTTCGCGGCGCCGATGGCGGGGGCGAGCCTCGTGCTCCCGGGAGCGAAGCTCGACGGACCGAGCGTGCATCAGCTCCTCGAGGAGGGCGGCGTCACGGTCACGGCCGGGGTGCCGACCGTGTGGCTCGCCCTGCTGCAATACCTCGACGGCACGCAGGCGAGGCTGTCCACGCTCAAGCGCGTCATCATCGGCGGCTCCGCGTGCCCGCGCGCGATGACGGTGGCGTTCGAGAGCAAGTACGGCGTTGAGGTCAACCACGCCTGGGGCATGACCGAGATGAGCCCGCTCGGCTCGTTCTGCTCGGTCAAGCCGGACTACGGCGACATCCGGGGCGATGCGCTGTTCGATCTCAAGACGAAGCAGGGGCATCCGCCGTTCACGGTCGAGTTCCGCATCACCGACGACGCGGGCCGCGAGCTGCCCTGGGACGGCAAGACGTTCGGCCGCCTGAAGGTCAGGGGCCCCGGGGTCGCGAAAGCCTATTTCGGGAGGGACGAGGCTATCCTCGACGACGAGGGCTGGTTCGACACGGGCGACGTCGCGACCATCGACGCGCACGGGACGATGCACATCACGGACCGCTCGAAGGACGTGATCAAATCGGGCGGCGAGTGGATCTCCTCGATCGAACTCGAGAACCTCGCGATCGGTCACCCGGACGTCGCGGAGGCGGCGGTGATCGGCATCGCCCACCCGAAATGGGACGAGCGCCCGCTCCTCGTCGTCGTCCCGAAGGAAGGCAAGCGCCCCACCAAGGAGGACATCATCGCCTTCATGCGCAACCGGGTCGCGAAATGGTGGCTCCCGGACGACGTGGTCCTGGTCGACCGGATCCCGCACACCGCGACCGGCAAGATCCAGAAGACGGCGCTGCGCGAGACCTTTAAGGATTACCGCTTACCGACGTGAGGAATGTCCGCCAAACGGCCCCCGGGTGACAAGGCGCTCGACTTGCAATAATAGAACATTCGCTTCCTCCAGCCGAGGTCACTCGTATGTCCACATCTGCGTTGCCCCTCACCCAAAACGACGTGCCTGCAGCGGACTCCGACCGGTCCCGCAGCACCATCAGGCTGGGCACCCGCCTGATTTTCGAGGGAAAGCCGGGCACATTCCTGGGCCTCCTGGTCAAGGGCGCGCTGCTGCAGATCCCGACCTTCGGCTTCTATCGGTTCTGGTTGATCACCCGCCTGCGGCGGCACCTGTGGGCCAACACCCGCATCGGCGCCGACGTTTTCGAGTACACCGGAACGGGGAGGGAACTCCTCATCGGGTTCCTGATCGCGATGGCCGTCGTGGTGCCGATCTATGTCGGCTACGCGATCCTCGGCTTCATCGCGGAAGAGATGCAGGCGTTCGCGAGCGTGCCGCTCCTGCTCGTCCTCTACCTGCTCGGGCAGTTCGGCGCCTATCGGGCACGGCGCTATCGGGCGTCGCGCACGATCTTCCGGGGCCTGCGGTTCTGGATGACGGGGTCGGGCTGGGGCTACGCCTTCCGGGCGGCCGGCTGGGGCCTTCTGTCGCTCGTGACGCTCGGGCTGGCCTTCCCCTGGGCCTCGGCGTCGCTCGAGCGCTACAAGATGCGGCGCACCCGCTACGGGTCGCTCGAGGGCGATTTCGTCGCAACGGGGTGGCAGCTCGCGAAGCGCGCCTGGTATCTCTGGGTGCTCGCGGTTCCGGTGCCGATCGCCATCCTCGTCGGCGTCGTCCTTAAAATTGCCGATTCCATCAGGGGCCCAGTCGGCGCAGGCGACATCGCGCAAGCCACCGGATTGGGTGTCATGGTTGCGATGCTTCTCGCGCTCCTGATCGTCCCGTTTCTCCTCGCCGCCCACGCGGGATGGCACGCGAACGGCATCCGCTTCGGATCGGTCGCCGTGCATAGCGACCTCGGCACCGGGGCGTTCTTCGGCACCTTCGTGAAGCTCGTCGGCTCGACGATCGGTCTTCTCGTCGCCTTCGCGATCCTGGCGGCTCTGTTCGCATTCGCCTTCCAGGACGCGTTCAGCGCCATCGCGCACGGCGAGGTCACGGTCGCCTCCGCGAGCGTGGTGGTGTCGGCCGTCGTGGGATACCTCGCGCTGCTGCTCGGGTTCGGCGTGATCAGCCGCTATTTCATCGCGCGCGGGCTCTGGGCGGTCCTCGCGGCCTCGATCACGGTCAGCAACCTGTCTGCGATCGACGCGGCCGTGGCGGCGGGCGACGCCGCGAGCGCTTTCGGCGAGGGACTGGCGGACGCGCTCGATTTCGGCGGAGGCCTATAAGGCGAAGCGATGGCGCAGGCCCTGTTCTACGACGGCGAGAGCGCCCGCCCGCGCGGGGTGTCGCTCGCGTTCGTCGAGGACGGAGTCGAGATCCGGGAGGGCGGGTCCGTTCTCGCCCGCTGGCCCTACGAGCGCATTCGCGAGCGCGAGAGTTCCTCGCCGGACCTCCTGCGTCTGGCGCTCGCGGATCGCGCATCGCTGGCGCGCCTCGACGTCACCGATCCCGACGCCAGGGCCGAGACCCGCCGACGCTGCCGCACCCTTGCGGACCCGCGCGAGGAGGGACGGGTCGGGCCGATCGTGGCCTGGTCTGTCGCGGCTGCCGCGTCGCTCGTGGCCTGCGTGCTGTTTCTCGTGCCTTTGGCGGCCGATCGTGCGACGCCGCTGATCCCGGTCTCGCTCGAGCGCCGTCTCGGCACCGCGGTGGACAATCAGGTGCGATTCGTCCTGCGCGGCCGGACCTGCGACGGGGAGCGGGGCCGGGCGGCCCTCGATCGTCTCGTTCGCAGTCTCACCGGCACGGCCCCCCACGCCGTCGAGCCCGACGTCCGGGTCCTCGATTCGCCCCTCGCCAACGCGGTCGCGCTGCCGGGCGGGCGGATCTACCTGTTGCGGGGTCTCCTCGACGAGGCGGAGTCGGCCGACGAGATCGGCGGGGTGCTCGCCCACGAGATGGGCCACGTCGCCCACCGCGACGGCCTGCGCAAGCTGCTTCAGACCGGCGGGGCGTCGTTCCTGCTCGGCCTTTTGTTCGGCGACGTGGCGGGCAGCGGCACGATCATCCTGCTCGGCCGGCTCGCAGTCGACGGCGCCTATTCCCGCGATGCCGAGCGCGCGGCGGACCGGTTCGCCGCCGACACCATGCGGGCGCTCGGCCGCTCCCCCCGGGCCATGGCGCTGCTCCTCAAGCGGATCGGCCCGGACGAGGGGCCCGTCCCCGCTTTCCTGTCGAGCCATCCGGTCACGCAGGAGCGGCTCGACGCGCTTCAGGAACCCTCCGGAGCGTTGGGCGAACCGCTGCTCGCCCCCGGCGACTGGCTGGCGTTGAAATCCATCTGCAAGAGCGCTTGACCGGCACCCCCGACGTGACGGAAGCCTCGGGACCTGCTATCGCGCTGCGCCTTCTTCCGACCGGGTTCCACGCCCCCCGAAGCCCGGTCGGGCTCCTTGTCCCGGGTGTCGGTTAGCGAACCGGAACGACGTCTCGGCGAGACGTGATCGAGCCCCCGGAGCCGCCGTCGCTTCTGCCGTGCGGCATTTTCCGTGCGCGAGGCGGATCCCCTTCGGCCGAAAAATGCACTAGGTGCTTGTTTCGATGCGCCGCCTCATTCTCGAAGAGCCCGTCTCCCGCCCGGCCAAATGGTCGCCCGTCGTCGCGTGGTATGCGCTGGTGGTGACCGTCATGGCGGTGCTGCTGATCCGCTTCGGCCGGGTCGATTACACGTCCGGGTTCGTGGCGCTCGGCGCCGGCCTCGCGATGGCGCTCCTCGCCATCGCGCTCGCCGGCATGGGCTTCGTGCGGATCTGGCAGGAGGGCCGGCGCGGACTGGGCAGCGCCGTGCAGGGGGTGTTCGTCGCGGTCCTCGTGCTCGCGTACCCGGGCTGGTTCGCCGTCAAGGCCGTGACGCTGCCGCCGATCAACGACATCACCACCGATATCGACAACCCGCCGTCGTTCTCGCGCTCGCGCGCAGCGCTCGAGGCGCGCGGCGGGCGCGTTCCGCCCGACGTGCCGCCGGAACTGCGCGAGGCGCAGCGCGACGCCTATGTCCAGATCGCGCCGCTGACGCTCGATCTGCCGCCCGACGAAGCGTTCGAGATCGTGCGCAAGGCGGCGCAGAACCGCGGCTGGCAGGTCGTCGAGGCGGTGAGGCCCGGCGGCCGCACCGGACTCGGCCGCTTGGAGGCGGTCGACCGCACGCTCCTCCTGCGCCTGCCCGACGACGTCACCGTGCGGGTTCGCCCCCGCGCCGACGGCACCCGCATCGACGTCCGTTCCGCCTCGCGCATGGGGTCGCACGATCTCGGCGCCAACGCGGCGCGGATCCGCGCGTTTCTCGAGGAGGTGTCGAGCCTCGCGATCGCGGCGGGTTAGAGCCATTTGCGGCGAAGTGGATCCGGTTCGCCGTTCAAGGTTGCGGCGCAAACGGCTCTCGCGGCGGCCGGGAAGGGCGCCTTCATCGCAGCCGATAGTTCCCGGTGAGACTCGGCGCCCCGTCCGTGGCCACGATGCCGCGGGCGGCGAGGTCCTCGAGGTGGGCGAACACCGAGAGGCCCGCGGCGCCCACGAGCGCCGGGTTGAGGCCCTGGTAGATCGCCGCGACGATCTCCGGGATCGTGCGGTCGCCTGCGGCGAGGCGGCTGACGATGGAGGACTCCCGCAGGCGACGGTGGTTGATGAGCGCGCGCACGAATCGCTTCGGCTGGCGCACCGGCCCGCCGTGACCCGGCCAGTAGACCGCCTCGTCCCGGCCCCGCAGCTTCTCGAGCGATGCCATGAACGCGCTCATCGAGCCGTCCGGCGGCGCGACCACCGTCGTCGACCACGCCATCACGTGATCGGCGGAAAACAGCGCGTTCTCCTCGGGCAACGCGAACGCGAGGTGATTCGCCATATGTCCGGGCGTCTCGACGGCGACGAGGCGCCAGCCCGGACCCTCGATCGCGTCGCCCTCGCGCAGCTGCTCGTCGGGCGCATAATCCCGGTCGGTGCTCGCTTCGAGACGGTTCGTTTCGCCGAGCGCCAGCGCCCTGGCCTCCCGGTGCGGCCCGCAGCCCACGATCGCGGCGCCGGTGGCGTCCTTGATGAGTCGCGCGGCCGGCGAGTGATCCCGGTGCGTGTGCGAGACGAGGATGTGCGTCACGCTCTCGCCGCGCACCGCGTCGAGCAGGTTCCGCACGTGCTCCGGGAGGTCGGGACCCGGATCGACGATCGCCACCCGACCCTCGCCCACGATGTAGCTGCAGGTGCCGGTAAAGGTGACCGGACCCGGGTTGTCGGCGACCACGCGCCGCACGAGCGGGGTGAGCCGCCGGCACGCGCCCGCCTCGACGGGACGGGTATCGAATTCGAGGTCGTCCGCCATGGGCTGCCTCTAAGGATTGAGAACTCGAGACCGGGAGGAACCGAACCCTGCCGGGCGTCCAGGAGCCGGCGCGGTCCGGCCGAACGCGCTCGAGCCCGGCGCGAGTTCTCCTTGAGGCGCCGGCGCAAGGCACCTATAGAGGCAAGTGACGCCGCCGGGAAATGGCGGTCCCGAGACTTGCGACAACCTGGAGCGCTTTGCCGATGACCACTGGCTTCACCTCCCTGGCCGCTCCGTCGACCCTCATGAGCCTCGTTTGGCCCTCGCGCTCGGTCCTGCGCGCCGCGGTGCTCATGGCCGTCGGGACCGCGCTGCTCGCGCTCTCCGCCAAGATCCAGGTGCCGTTCTATCCGGTTCCGATGACCATGCAGACCCTGGTGGTGCTGGTGATCGGAGCCGCCTACGGCTGGCGCCTCGGCGGCGCCACGGTGGCGCTCTATCTCGCGGAAGGCGCCCTCGGCCTCCCGGTCTTTGCCGGTCCCGGCGCAGGCGTCGCCTACATGGCGGGGCCGACCGGCGGGTTCCTGATCGGGTTTCTCGCCGCCGCCGTGGTGACGGGCGCGATGGCCCAGCGCGGCTGGGATCGTTCGCTCCTCCGGGTCGTCGCCATGATGGCGGTGGGCCATGCGGTGATCTTCGTGTTCGGCGTCGCCTGGCTGTCGAGCCTCTTTGATCTTTCGCGCGCCTGGTCGGCGGGCGTCGCGCCGTTCTACGCAGCGACCGCGCTCAAGACCCTGCTCGCCGCCGCGCTCATGCAGGCGGCGTGGAACGTGGTCGTGCGCCGCAGCGGTGGTCGGAGTTGAGCCAGGGCCCGTCGCTGAAACGACCCGAGACAACGAAAAAGCCGCCCCGGAGGCGGCTTTTTCTTTGATGCCCTAGAGTCGCCCGGGCCGGCGCCCGTGCACGGGCTCGTTGTGGTCCGGCGATCAGGCCGAGTGCACGAGCTTCAGCTGCGGCCGCACATGGCCCGAGCGGAAAACGACGTCGGCCCACCCTTCCTCGCCGGGGCTTTCGATCACATGGTAGCCGAGCTGCTTGGCGAGCGCCCGGGCCTGCTCCAGGTTCGCGCTTGAGATCCAGCGCCGGAACTCGCGAGTCCCCATGTCCATCAGAACGGCCAGCATGCCGATCTCGACGCCCTGGTCGAAGTTCTCGTCGCGCCCCGGAAACCGCAGACGCAGACCCTCGGCAAGGTGGATGTGACGCATGGCGTAAGCCCCCGTTTGTTCCGCACTATTCCGCGCCATCTTGGTTAACGAAGACTTAAGATCCGGTGTGAGGCCAGAAAAAGGCGGGGCTCGACCCGCATCGTGGCGGAACTCGCTCTCACCTGCGGCAGCGTGGGCTTTGGGTGCGGACAGCTCCGCGGGGCCTTCGCTTCGTGTGGGGGGATCCCGCGAGGGGGCGTGGAGTTTCGTCGCAGCAAACTCCTCTCCGTCGCGCCCCGCCCGCCGAAGCGGCAGGGGTCATGCGAATCGGACGGCGTAGACCGGCGGCAGGCGGACGGGAGATTGTGTCCAACGGTCGCCGCCATCCTCGCTGAACCACAGGCCGCCGGTGGTCGAGCCCATCGCGAGCCGCTCGCCGGTCTCGTCCACCTCGAGCCCATGACGATAGACGAGGTCGTAGGCGGGCGCGTGCGGGAGGCCCTCGCTCAGAAGGTCGAAGCTCGCACCCCCATCCCGGGTGCGGGCCACGACGAATCGCCCGTCGGCCGGGTAGCGATATTCGTCCTTCACGGCCGGCACGAACCAGGCGGTCGCGGGGTTGCGCGGATGCACGGCGACCGCGAACCCGAACTCCGCGTGCGAGGGCTTCACCTCCGTCCAGCGCCCGATACCGTCGTCCGCCCGGAACACGCCGTTGTGGTGCTGGATCCAGAAGCTGTCCGGCGCGGCCGGGCAGCGCACCATCCGGTGCGGATCCTGGCTCGCCGGGTTTCCGGCCTGCTCGGGCGGCATGTAAGCCGCGCGCATGCCGTCGCCGCCAAGCGTCCAACTCGTGCCGCCGTCCCTCGTCTCCCACACGCCGCCGCAGGAGACCGCCACCGCGATGCGCCGCGGGTCGCGCGGGTCGAGCGAAATCGAATGGATCCCGGGCTTGTCGTAGCCGCCGCCGAACCACTGGCTGCGCCGCGGATCGTCCCAGAGCGAGCGCACCAGCGACCACGTCCCGCCGCGATCCTCGCTGCGGAACAGGCCGCCCGGGATCGTGCCGGCCCACAGGACGCCCGGTTCGTCCGCATGGCCCGTTTCCAGGGCCCAGATCAGCGAAAGCGCCGGCGGCTCCGCGGCATCCGCGTCGACGCCGGCATAGGAAGGCACGGCCATCTCGCTCCAGGCCTCGCCCCCGTCGTCGCTGCGATGCAGCTTGACCCCGAAGTGCCCGAGGTCGAGGGCGGCATAAAGGGCACCGTCGCGCGGGTCGCACAGCATCATGCTCACCGGCGAACCGAGGAACGAGGTGCGCACGATGCTCCACGATCCGGTTCCGTCGCGCCGGAACTCGAACAAGCCTTTGCGCGTGGCGACGAACAGCCGCTCCGACATGGGGATCTCCTCAACCGCCCGACAACGCCTGCAGGACGTGGACGGTGCTGGATTTCGACAGGGGAAGGGCGAGCGCCCGGTCGCGCGGCTGCATCACGCCATCGACGAAGATCGCGATATGCTTGCGCAGCCGACCCTGGTCGTCGAGCACATACCCCCTGAGGAGGGGATACTCGGCCGCAACCGCATTCAAGACATCGGCAACGGTCGCGCCCTCGTACGTGGTCGGGGTGCACGGCCCGACCGCCCGCAAGTGCGAGGTAAAGGTAATTTCCGCCAACCCGCTCTCCAGCTTGGCGCCGCACCGCGACGATGCACCGAGAGCGAACGATTGAAAAGAGGCTCACCGGGATCGCGCGAAAAAGGAGGCCGTCGTCTCGGCACCGGATGATCCGGGACCTTGCGCGAAGCAGCGCCTGTTCCGCCCGGTGCCGCGAACGGAGCGACCTTCGGCGATCCGCTCGTGCAGACGCACGAGGGCCGGTGATCGCCCGACCGCGACCCCGGTCACGGCAACGCCTGCCCGGACCCGTCTCGCGAACGCCGGCCCTCTGAGCACCGGGCCCTGAGCTGCAGCTGCGCGATGTGTGACGATGTCGCTGGAACGACCGATCCCCCCTGGCGTTCCCGAGTCCGTCAGGAGTCGTACAGCATGCGCACAGGACGTCCCGAAGGAGCCGGCCGCGACGGTCAGCGAGGTCCCACTACGCCGCCGCCCCAACCCCCTGGCCTCAGCTCGGTTCTGGAGCGAAACATCAATGCCCTGAGCGAGCGGAGGAAGCGGGAGGAGACCGATGCGACCGCGCAGGAAAAGCTCGCCGAAGCGATCACGCGCTTCACCGGCAGCATGCTGTTCGTCTACATCCACCTGGCGATCTTCGGGTTCTGGATCATCGCCAACCTGGGCTGGATCCCAGGCGTTCCCCAATGGGACGAGTCCTTCGTCGTTCTCGCCATGTGGGCGTCCGTCGAGGCGATCTTCCTCTCGACCTTCGTGCTGATCAGCCAGAACCGCATGCAGGCGGCAGCCGACAAACGCGCCGACCTCGATCTGCAAATCAGTCTCCTCGCGGAACACGAGATCACGAAGCTCGCGACACTGGTCGCCGCCATCGCCGACCACATCGGCGTGCGCACCGACATCGACGAGGAGCTCGACGAAATCACCCGTGACGTCGCACCGGAGGCCGTGCTCGACGAGATCGAGGAGACCCAGCCGCAGCCCCAATGACTGACCTCGTGCAGCCCTGTGAAACCCGCTCGCCTTGCTCAGAGTCGACCTTGGCGGTCAGCGGCATTCGAGGTCGGTTCATGCGATTCCTGCGCAACGACGGTCTATCCCTGGCTCTATTCGGCCTTTTCGCAACGCCCTACCCGAACAGGCCACCGCAGGCTGGAGAGCTGTCCTGGAGAGACTGCTCCAGCTGCGGCGTGCCGGTCGCGCTGCCACGTCTGTGGACGGCCTGCTCGATCGATGTTCCGCTCACGGGCGGCGGTATCCACGGCGCGCCAGCCGTGCCACGTCAGCTCTTCACGGCACCTGCGGTAAGCCCGGTCGCCATGTAGCGCCTGAAGATGTAGTACATCGCAGCCGGCGGCAGCGCGTAAAGAAGCCCCGTGGTCATCAGGAGCTCCCACGGCGAGTCGTCGGCCGCAAGAAAATTCCCGAGGGCGACAGGTAAGGTGATGTCGACGTCGCGGGACAAAAGCAGGAAGGCATAGAGATACTCGTTCCAGGCGAGCAACACCGCATAGATCCCCACGGCGACCAGGGACGGCTTCATCAAAGGGAGATAGACCAGGCGCATCAGCTGCAAGGGCGACGCGCCGTCCATGACGGCGGCCTCGTCGAGCTCGTACGGCAGCTTGTCGGAGGCCTGCTTGAGCACCCAGATGGCGTACGGGGAGGCGACTGTCACCATCGCGAGGATCAGCGACCAGCGGTTGTTGAGCAGGCCGTAGATCCCCATGGTCCGGTACATCGGGACCGCCAGGAACGCTGCCGGAATAAAGTACGTCAGCAACGCGAGGTTCATCACCGTGCGGCCGCCGGGGGCGCGCAGCCGGCTGATCGCGAAGGCGGAGCAGGTCGCCACGACCAGCGTCAGGACTCCGGTGGCGACGGCGATCAGGATGGAATTGCCGAGCTGTTCCCAGAAATGGATCAGGAAGTAATGCTTCTGGCCAAGCACCACTTCGAAGTTCCGCAGCGTCGGATGCGCCGGCCAGAGGTGTCCTGCGAACGCCGATTCCTTGGGCGAGATCGCGAACAGGAACATGTGATAGATCGGCAGAATGGTCCACAGCAGGACCGGGATGCCGATCAGGAGGAGCTTCGCCTCGCCTGTGACGTCGCGCAGGGACAGCTTGCGCGTCGTCAAAGCCCGTTTGGGGGAACGGTCGGTCATCGCGAGAGCCGCCGCATCATGACGAAGACGAGCGGCAGCACGAGCGGGAGCGCGCACACGATCGTCGCCATCGACAGTCCGACGGCGTCGAGGCGGAGATAGCGGATTCCCAAGGTTGCCAGCACGTGGGTGAGGTCGGCCGGCCCGCCGCCGGTCAGCAGGTAGACGCTGTTGAAGTCCCCCAGCGTCCAGATCATGGAAAGAAGGGTGCAGGTCAGATAAAGCGTCCGCATCGACGGCCAGGTCACGTAGCGGAACTGCTGCAGCTTGGTCGCGCCGTCCACGGACGCGGCTTCGTAGACGTCAGCCGGGATGGCGACGCGCCCGGCGATCAGGATGAGGGTCCAGAACGGCAGCGACTTCCAGATGTGGACGACGATCGCGAAGCTCAACCCGAGGGCGGGATCGTTGAGCCAGTTCGGTCCGTCCTCGGCGGTCAAGCGGAAGATCGTCTGGTTGATGATGCCCCATTCCGGATTCAGCATGAACCGGAACGACAGGATCGTCGGAATCGAGGGCACCGCCCACGGCAGGATGAAGACGAGCGACAGGATCTTGATCCACCAGCGGGGTTGGATGAAGAACCCTGAGAGGAGCAGGGCGACCGCCATCTTGAGGTTCACGCCGACGAGGACGAACACGAGCGTGTTGCCGACGGCGCGCCGGAAGATCGGGTCGCTCAGAAGCTCCCTGTAATGGTGCGGATCCCGGGCGAGCCAAAATCCGTACGCCACGGGATAGAGCACGAAGAGCAAAAAAACCAGAATGTACGGGGCGACGAAGATCACGCCCCATACCTGCCACGGCGACAGGCCGCCGGATTTCGCGGGCGCCAGCGGGGGCGCCTGTGGGACCGCAACGGTGCTGCTCAACGGCCAGCCTCTCTCGCTCCGTCCAGAGGCGCCGCTCCCCGACCGGGGGAGCGGGTTTTCATTACCGTGCTCGACGACCGTCCTCGTTGCAAGCCGATCATCTCGTCACCTCGATCACGTCATTCGGTGACCGCGTTGGTACGGGCGATCATCTCGTCACCTCGACGGCGTCATTCGGCGACCGCCTTGATGCGGGCGATCATTTCGTCCACGGCCTTGTCGACCGCGACTTTCTCGTTGATGACGCGGTTCGCCGCCTTCGCCCACACATTCTCGTTGTTCAGGATCGTGAACTTGTAGTTCCGCGTGAACTCGAAGGTGACCGTGCCTTCCTTGTACTGATTGTACACGGAGAGCCGGTGTGGATCGGCCTTCCAGAAGGGCCGCTCCTGCGCAGCCTTGGTGACCGGGAACCAGCGGCCGAGCGCTCCCTCGACATAGGGCGTGAGGTTTTCCTCCTCGAGCAGGAATCTGACGAATTCCTTGGCCTTTTCCTTGTTCCTGCCCTCCGCGAACACCACGCCGGTCTTGACCGCGGTCCGATAGACCATGTTGCTGCCGTCCGGCTTCATCGGAAAGCCCGCGGTCCGGATCAGCTCCTCGTAGTTCTTCTTGGCCTGAGCGCGCTGCTCCTGCGACAGCGTCTCGTTGTTCATGTCGTCGAGCCATTTGGCGGCGATCGAGATGGTCGCGTTATGAGTCAAGATCGTCGTCTTGTTATGGAAGGCAACGTTGTTGTCCGGATCCTTCCAGCTCGTTGCGGAAGGCGGAGCGCAGCCCTTCGTGTACGGATCCGTGTAGTCCTTGAGGGCGGCGATCAATCCCTCGCGCACCTTCGGGTTGTCGACAAGCAGCTTTCCTTCGTCGTCCACGAGACGGACGTTGTAGGCGTCGAAGAAGGTCAGCATCGAGTAGAAGGCGTCGCTGGAATCCACACCAAGCGGCTGTCCGATGGCATAGGCCCTGGAGCCTGACGCTCTACGATAGGCGGGCTGAACCTTGTCGCACCAGAACGCCCAATATTCCTTCCAGGTCTTCGGCACGTCGCTCTCTTGGAAGCCGGCCGTTTTCAGCATGTCGAGCCAGTACTCGATATGCATCGTCTGTTGCTTGAGCGGGAAGGCATAGTACGAACGCTTCTTGAGCTTATCGTTGTAGAGGAAGGTGGTTTCGACGGTGTTGGGCGCGAACCGGGCTTTCAGGGGCTCGAGAACGTCGGTCATGTCTTCGAGGCGCCCCTCGAACGCCCATTTGCCCGTGACCTGAAAGTCATAGACGTCGGCATAGGCCACATCCGGCGGGGTGCCGGAATCGAGCGCCGCGACCGTCTTCGGGATCATGTCCTGGACGGGATACTGCGACAGGGCGACTTTGGTGCCGGACTTCTGTTCGAACTTGCGAATGGCCTCGAACAGCGCTTCGTCCTCGGATTTGTAGAATCCCCTGACCCACAGGACGTTCAACGGCTCTTGTGCGATTGCCTGGCCGGCAGAACCAAGGAAGATGGCGGCAAGCACGCCGAGTAGAACGGATTTCATCAATCTCCTCCCGTTGTCATGCCGCCAGGACTTGCATCGTGCTTGGGACTGCCCTTGCGGAGCGTCAGCCGAGCGGCCGCTCGATCTTACATGAAGCCGCGGCCCTGCAAAGTCACCGCGAGCAAATCAGGTAACATCCGATAGGGCGGGGTTTCCGGTCGCCGACCCGGCCGACCGGCCGAGGGGCGTGCCCGAGGGCCTGAGTAAGTGGCGAGAATTCGCCAAGGTCTTGTCACAAGCTGCGACTGGTGCGAATAGAACATGCCGGGAAAGTCAGATGTCCCTCTCAACGCTCGCCAGGTGCGTCGTCTGTCTGCTGATGGTCCTCGCAGCGCATTCATCTGCGCTCGCCCAGTCGCTCGTCATCGGGGGCAAGAACTTCACCGAGCAGCAACTCGTCGCGGAGATCACGAGCCAGTTCCTCAGGGCGAAGGGCTTTACGACGAGAGTTCGGACCGGCTTCTCGACGCCCGGCATCCGCAAGGAGCAGGAGGTCGGCCTGCTCGACCTCTATTGGGAGTACACCGGGACAGCTCTCGCGACCTTCAACAACATCACAGAGAAGCTCGGGCCCAACGAGACCTATGACCGGGTGAAGGAGCTGGACGCCCCGAAAGGATTGATCTGGTTATCGCCGTCGAGGGTCAACAACACCTATGCTCTCGCGATGCGGCGGGCGGATGCCGCCGCGAAGGGCATTAGCTCGATTTCCGATCTCGCCGCCCGCGTTCGAGACGGCGAGCAGTTCCGGCTGGCCTGCAACACCGAGTTCTATCTCCGGCCCGATGGTCTCATGCCGCTGCAGAGAGCCTATCGGTTTGGATTCGGCGAGCAGAACGTCGTCAGAATGGAGGCAACCGCCACCTATGATGCCTTGCGCGAGGACGTTGCCATCGACGTCGGGCTGGTCTTCTCGACGGATGGCCGCATCGATGCGTTCGATTTCCTCGTGCTGGAGGATGACCAGAGGTTCTTTCCGAGCTACCTGCTCACGCCCGTGATACGAAAGAGAGCACTCGACCAGCACCCGGCGCTTGCCGGCCACCTGAACGCGCTCTCGGCCAAACTCGACAACGCCACGATGACGGCCTTGAACGGGATGGTCGATCTGCAGAAGCGAGAGGTCGAGGAGGTTGCGCTCTCCTTTCTGAAGACCAGTGGACTGCTGTAGTCACGCCGCTGCGCCCCTTTGCCGGCCTGCCGGACGTCGCCTGCCCGTTCTCCACGTGCCGGCCACGGCCTGCGGCCGCGCGTGCCTGCGCCGAAAGAACTCAAAATCTCGACCGAGCTCGCCGGCAAGCGCCGCGAACATTGGGCCGGCTGGGATCACCAGCGGCGGGGACCTTCGTCGTGGGGACGAGTACACTCGGTTGGCGGGTGCTGGTGGGAACGAAGCTCCACGAGGCCTACGATGCACAATCACGACGCGTTGGACTATTACACTCGTCATAGTCGGATGACTTGCCCGGGTCGCTTTGCGTCACGGATCGAGAGCCTTCCTGAGGAGGTGCCGACGCTTGTGCGTATCATCCAGGGGCTGGCCCTGTATGATGTCGTGGCGGATCGCTTCTACGGTTTTAACGTTCCTCCTGCGCGCACCTCGGAAATTCACATCCGAAGAGTCGAAGGACGGCTGGAGCGTTTGCTTGAGCTCGATGATCGGTCACTTGAATTTGCGCGGCCGCCGGAGCGGCGGGTTCTCGGCCGATGCCATCAGTTCGTTCTCCTCCTGGTCACGATGCTGCGCTCCCAGGGAGTTCCAGCACGGGCGCGCTGCGGCTTCGGGGCCTACTTCAATCGCCCGAAGTTCGAAGACCATTGGGTCTGTGAATATTGGAACGTGCAAGAGCGACGCTGGATCTTAGTCGATCCCCAATTCGACGAGGCCTGGCGTAAGCGCCTCGGCATCCGCCATGATGTGCTCGACGTGCCGCGCACGCAGTTCCTCATCGCCGCCGATGCCTGGCAGCTATGCCGCCAAGGCACGTTTGATCCGGAGCTGTTCGGCATTTCCTTTGCCGACCTCTATGGCCTCTGGTTTATTGCCGGCAGTTTGGTTCGCGATATGGCGGCGCTCAACAGGATGGAGATGCTGCCCTGGGACATCTGGGGGGTGCAGCCTCGGCGCGGCCAAATGCTCGGTACGGAGCAGTTGTCGCTGTTCGACGAGCTCGCGCACCTGACTCGAGATCCCGACGCTATGCTTGTCGAGTTACAGCAACGCTATGAGGCGGACGACCGGGTGCGCGTGCCATCGACGGTTTTCAACGCTCTCCTCAAGCGAGAGGAACCGGTGTGACCGGAGATCCTGCCCGCCTGTATCGAGCCCTATGGGCCACCGGCGCGACATGCCGCAAGAAACCCTGCGGGTCGGGGTGCCGGCACTCGCGGTAACGGCCAGCGCCGCGGCGGTGTGGGCGCTGCTGCCGGGGCGTTCCCATTGACGCTCCGGCTCGTGAGATCACGGGCTTTCGCTCGGCCGCTTCGCTCGCCTTCAAGCGGAAAAAGCCCCGCCGGAGGACTCGCCCGGCGGGGTCAGGTGGTCTGAGGCTGGGAGGAGAACAAAACGCGCCCCAGAGACCTTGCATTACCAGCCGCGCGGATCGCGCGCGTCCACACAGGTGAAACGTGGCTGCATGTTCTCGCGGCAACCCTTGACCCATCGGCTCCATTTCATCCGGGCCCCGTTGCGTCTTCGGCCTGTCTCCTGGTGACAGGAACGCCGTTCGGCGCGCGAAGCCGGAGGCGGCTTCTGCGGCCGACTGCGGGGCCTTCTCGAATGCCGAGAGCGGGCAGGCGCCGTCGACGCGCCCACGATGGCTGCGAGTCGTGGGCTCTTTGCCTACGGCGACGGGGCGATCGGACATACGGCCGGTCTCGCCTTGTCGTTACCCCGGATGAGTATAAGATCCGGAAGTTGAGCTTACCCTTGCCCGAGGGCTGCGATGGCTCGAAGAGCAACAAGCGGTGGTGTGAGTGTCGCCTACGAGGTCGTCGGAGAAGGCACGCCGCTAACTCTGCTTCACCACATATTCGACACAAGAGAATTCTGGTGGCGCTCGGGCTACGTCGATGCATTCCGGCAACGCGGACGGCAGCTTATTCTCATTGATGCAAGCGGCCACGGCGAAAGTGATAAGCCGCACGACAAAGAGGCGTATGCATTACGGCCGCGCGCCGACGAGGTTGCGGCGGTCCTCGATGACCTCAGGCTCGAAAACACGGAGGTGCTCGGGTATTCAATGGGTGGATGGACCACCCTCGGACTGGTTTGCCACCATCCGGACCGAGTGAGGATTGCCGCCGTCGGAGGCGCTTTGCCCTACGCGCAAGATCTTCAGCCTTTGCGCGATGCCGTCGCCAAGGGGCCCGAGGGCTGGGTGGAGTTTCTCGCCTCGATGGCCAAGGACCTTCCCTCGGACATGCGCCAGCGGGCGCGCGCGAACGATCAGTTAGCGCTCGCCGCTTCGGTAGCCGAAGATCGACCGGACATTGCCGACCAGGTAGCATCGTCTACGATACCGTTGCTCTTTTTCGCCGGTGATCGAGATCCGCGCCACGCGCGCTGCAAGGAGTTTGCCGAAAGAATGGGGTCGCGATTCGTCTCGATCCCCGGAGCACACCACATTCAGGCGATTCTCGAGCGTGACGCCGTGGTGCACGAGGTCTCGAGCTTCTTGGAAGGGGGAGGGCGGCGACACAGCTGAACAGGACCTCGCGCCTTCTCCTCCCCAGCCGACGAGTGATCGAAGCGCGGTGCTTGCGCGTCAGCTAACGCATTTCGGACGGGCTCCAGAGCAATTTTCGGCGAAGTGGATCCGGTTCGTCAACGGCACAAGAAGAGAGAGCGTATTCCTGGTCCGATCAACGGGCGCGCTCGCTGGGCTGGCACGAACGACGATGCGAACGCTTTCTTGTGCGACGCCATCCGGCTCCATAGAGGCATTTACGCGGATCCAGCCGGGTGCTTCGCGCGCGAGGAATGCTTTGTGTTATGGTTGCTCTCCGAGGGAACGGCGCGCACCATGAAGCGCACGGCGGTAATGATGCTCCTGATGGCTGTCGTGCCGACCGCAGCGGCGGCGGCCGACCCCATGAAGGCGGTCGCAGCGCCGCAAGAGCCGCTGCTCTGAGCAGTTTTCGCAAAATGGCCTCGATCTCGATCGTGCGTGAGCCGAGCGCCGCTGGCCGCGATGCTTATGGTATCGTTGAACGATGCGAGATGCCCTAGCTTCGCCCCGCGGGTTTGTGTCCAAGCCACTCGCCTGGCTCGGCATCGGACTAGGATTCCTGGTCCGGGCACTGCTGATCACATGGACCAGCCTCGCGATCTTCTATTCGAACCTTCCATGGCCCGCGCTGCGTTTGGCCTTGGCGGTCGCCTTCGCGGGCTTCGCGACATGGGTCGTCTGGGGGTCGCGTCGGCAACGCATGCGCGTGGTTCTCGCTGTCCTCTTCCTCGGCGTGGTCGGTTGGTGGATCACCATCCAGCCCTCGCACGATCGTTCCTGGCGGCCGGAAGTCGCCGTGATGCCGCGGGCCTCCATCGATGGCGACCGCATACGCCTCACCGGTGTCCGCAATTTCGACTATCGCAGCGTCGATGATTTCACGGTGCGGTACGAGGAGCGCGAGGTGCAGCTCTCGCACCTGACCGGCCTCGATTTCTACGTGTCGTATTGGGTGGAGGGGCTGGTCGGCCACACGTTCCTGAGCTTTCTCTTCGACAACGCGCCGCCGCTGAGCATCTCGATCGAGACGCGGCCAGAAGTGGGCGAGGGCTTCGACCCGCTCGCCTCTCTCTTCAAGCAGTTCGAGCTGATCTACGTGGTGGGCGATGAGCGCGATATCGTCCGCGTGCGCACCAATTTCCGCCACGAGATGGTGTATCTCTACCGTCTCAACACCCTGCCCGAGGATGCGCGCCGGCTCCTGCTCGTCTATCTCGCGCGGATCAACGAACTCGCCGACCGGCCGGAGTTCTATCACCTGCTGGGCAATAGCTGTACGATCAACATCGTGCGCTACGCCAACGCCGCCGGCCGGGAGGGTCGGTTCGACATCCGTCATCTCTTCAACGGTCTGATCGACAGCTATCTTTACCACTCGGGCCGAGTGGAGACGGCGCTGCCATTTGACGAACTGCGGCGGCGCTCCTTGATCAACGAGGCCGCGCAGGCGGCCGATGGAGCGCCCGATTTCTCGCAGCGCATTCGCGAATCCCTGCCGACGTTTCCTCGCAAATAGGACCGCCGTCTTTCATATTTGCCATGCTTCGACCTGGGTATCGGCAGTAAGCTCTGAGCCTGTGTTGTTGTCGACGACCTCCCGATCAAGGCCGTGCCATCACGCGAAGAGCCGTGCGTGACGTAACCATGAAGAGAGAGCCTATCCAGGAGAACCCTTATGGTGCATAACGAAGATCGAAGCCCGACGTCCGTTGCCGCAGCACTTCGAGCGATATTCACGTCTCGCCTCATGGCCGGGTTCAAATGACCGACCAGGTCCTGATCGACCTCGCGCTTCAGGGCGGCGGCGCGCACGGCGCCTTCACATGGGGTGTGCTCGATCGCCTGCTGGCGGAGCCGCGACTTCAGGTCGAGGGGATCTCGGGTACCTCCGCGGGTGCCATGAATGCGGCCGTGCTGGTCGACGGGTTTGCGCATGGAGGGCCGGAAGGAGCGCGCGACGCTCTCGAGGCGTTCTGGAACCGCGTCTCACGGGCGGCGATGTACAGCCCGTTCCGACGCAGCCCTCTCGACGTGCTGCTCGGCCGCTGGACGCTCGATTATTCTCCCGTCTACATCGCTGCGGACATCATGGCGAGGCACTTCTCGCCCTACGACTTCAGCTTGGCGCCAGCCAATCCGCTTCGCGAGATCCTCTCATCGTGCGTGGATTTTGCGCGGCTGTCACGCAGCCCGATCAAACTCTTCGTCACCGCAACGAACGTGCGCACAGGTCGCGGCCGGGTTTTCCGCAACGCCGAGATCACCCCTGACGTGCTGCTCGCCTCGGCCTGCCTGCCCACTCTCTTCCAGGCGGTCGAGATCGGCGGCGAACTTTACTGGGACGGCGGGTACTCCGGCAATCCGACCATCACTCCACTCATCCGCGAATGCACGTCGAGTGACACCATCCTCGTGCAGATCAATCCCGTGGAGCGCGCGGACTCGCCACGGACCGCCCGGGAGATCCTCAACCGTCTCAACGAAGTGTCCTTCAATGCTGTCTTGCTGAAGGAACTCCGCATGATCGCGCTGCTACGGCAGGTCGCCCACGAGAGCGGCTCCGAAGCTGCCAAATGGGCGGCGATGCGGATGCACCGCGTGACAAGCGACTTGATGATAAGCCTCGGCTCGTCCTCGAAGCTGAACGCCGAGTGGGATTTTCTCGTCATGCTGCGCGATGAGGGACGTCGGCGCGCCGAGGAATTCCTGGCCCATCACGGCGCTGATCTGGGCCGACGTTCGTCCCTCGACCTCGACGAGTTGCTCGAGGGAGTGTGACGCAATGGGCTCCGTCACTGGCGCGTCAATGTGCAGGCTGCGCCGGGCGGTCGCTGACTGCCCGGCCGACGCACTCGACGGCACCGGGAGAAGGCCTTCGGCCCATAGCCATTGCGGTGGTCGGTCGCTGTCGGTCCTCGGTGTTCTTCGCTGCGACCGCCGCCACCGTCGGTCCGCCTGGAGCCAGACCAGCTCGGCCGGTCACGTTGTCGGGCCGGGCTCGCAGTGCCTCGCTCAATAATAGTACCAGCGCCCGCGCCGCCAATACCTTCGTGCCCGCCGCCGGTAACGTCTGTAGGGACGCCTGTAATAGCGGCGATACACGCGTCGCCCGCGGCGGCGATAATATTGCGCATACTCGGTCCTGACCTCGTCGACGTCGTCCGCGCTTAGCGCTGCGGCTTCAGCGCCTTCCGACGGCGTTTCCGGCACAAGCGACAGCGCGTGCGATGGCGCCGCCACGGCCGGGGCGAGGCTGGCCGCGGCGAGGCTGCCGATCAGGCCCAGCAGGAACGTACGTCTTTCCATGCGTCGTATCTCCGTATAAATCCCGGCATTCGATCGAGCGACCCTCGGCCCGGCGGTATCCGATCATGACGTTGCAGCCCTCGACGGCGCCGGTTTCCTAGAGCCTGATGAAACGCGTGCAGACGGCTCGCCGACGGATTAGGCGATGCCGTGCCGAAACACCCAATCACAGGCACAGCCGACTGCTGCGCATCCGCGCGGAGCGCCCGCGCGATGGACGCCGCCCCGCCGAGCCGTCTTAGAGCCTCGCGCCGCCTCATTCGATCGCCTCTTTCTCGCAAGTCTGCGCCTCAACCGGCATTCAGCGCAAGAGGTCCAAACGGGGTCCGAATGTGAGACAGTCCGCGAAGCAGCGCCGGATCGCACGTCATCGGTGTTCCCGGAGCGCATCCTATTCAGGCGTTCCTGGAGCGCCCTGCGGATTCGAGGGGGCGCAGATCGATCTCCAGGTCGGGGCTGCGACTGGCCCGGGGCCAGTTTTGCGCATCCCCGAAATAGAGCGCTCCGAGAGGGTCGAAGGCCAAGCCTTCGAACTGCACCGGCAGATGCGAGCGGCACAGCCCCGACTGTGCGCCGAAACACACCGCGCCCGAAGCACGCGGCTGTATCCTTAGGGCTCACTCAGGAGGCCTCCCCCATGCGCCCCTATGATCCCGAGACCTTTCACGATCCTGAGACCTATATCGGGTTTGCAGTGACGCTTGCCGCATTCGCGGTCGCGACAAGCGTGTGCTCAAGCATCTTCACACTTGCCTTAACGTTTTAGGGCAAGGACAACCAGTAGACAGGCAATAATCCTGGCTGACCCCATGTCGCGACTGCTGTGCGTTGCCTCTGCTCGCGACCTAACATAGCCAGGAGAGCAGCCACCCTCGGCCGGTCCTTACGCCTCGACCACCGATCCGGATGCACGGCTCTATCGCAAGGGCGCGGGCAAAGAGGCGAAGCTGTGCTTCATGGGCCATGCTCTGATGGAAAATTGCTCGGGTCTGCTGGTCGGGACCTGTCTGACCCGGGCTGACGGGCAGGCCGAGCGCGTGGCGGCCCTGGCCTTAATCGAGCCCCATGCCGAGCGCCCCCGCGCGATCACGCTCGGGGCCGACAAGGCCTTTGATGCGCAGGACTTCGTGAACGAGCTGCGCACGATGAAGGTCACGCCCCATGTGGCCCAGAACACAACCAGGCGCTCGGGCATTGACCGGCGCACGACGCGTCACCCGGGCTATGCCGCGAGCCAGCGCGTGCGCAAGCGAATCGAGGAGGCGTTCGGCTGGATCAAGATCGTCGCTGGCCAGAGGAAGACCCGGTTCCGTGGTGTGGCGCGGGTTGGGTTTGCGTTCACCCTCGCAGCAGCGGCCTACAATCTCGTGTGCCTGCCGCGGCTTCTGGGCAGCGCGCGATGACTCTAGGCCAATGAGTGCCGCACGCTTCCTGACCTCGGGAGGTCACGATGACCACGTCCCTGCCACCCGCTTCATCACCTGTCAGCCACCCGCGTTTTGGCAAGCTGATGGTCAGCTGGATCCGCTCCAACCTTCGCGAGCTTCGCGCCGCCTACCAGTTAGGCCATCAATTGAGTCGAGAGGCCCAGCGACGCTTTCCCTACAAACATTTCGACCTCAGCTGACCTGCGCTCGTCGGGCCCTGGTAATGAATCGGCTGAGCGGCGCTGGGTTGCGGTCCCGCTCCAGCGCCCGCTTGACCTGGACCGGCCCGCATTCGGACCCGCGGGGCGTGCGGATACCGCGCTCGTTCAGGGGCCTTTGCGATCTGGGTGAGCGACGTGCCGCCCGAGGCGCGACGGCGGCGAGGCGGCTCATGAAAGGGTGAGGCGCAAGACGTTCGAGTGCCCCTTGTGATACTCTGTAAGTGAGACGGACCAGTTGGTGATCGAATGAACCGGCGCAAGGTCATAACGCTGCTCTGCGGTGTCGCGGCCACGCTGCCGCTTTCCGCCTCCGCGGCGCAATCGTCGGTTCAGCGCGTGATGTCCCGCAGTGCTGCCGCCGACGCTCCACCCCGGATCGGATGGCTGAAGATCCAGGGTCGGCAGCATACTCCCGGTCAGTTGAACGCATTCCGCGATGGCCTGCGCGAGCTTGGGCTGGTCGAGGGACGAGACTATCTCCTCGAGGAGCGCTATGCCGACAATGAAGGCGCTCGGCTGCCGGGGCTCGCGACGGAGCTTGTGGGCAGGGGTGTCAGCATCATCGTGGCCACGAGCCATCCTTCCATTGTTGCGGCCGCGCGGGCAACCAAGAGCGTGCCGGTGATCGGGCGTATGAACGACGATCCTCTCGCCACTGGTTTGGCCCAATCGCTGGCCCGGCCCGGTGGCAACATCACAGGGATCTACTCGCTGGCCGAGGAATTGAGCCCGAAGCGGCTGGCTTTGCTCAAAGAAGCAGTTCCATCGCTTCGGCGCGTCGGTGTGCTGCTGCAACATACCTGGTCGAATGCGGCGCACAGCTGGAATGTTGCGCTCGGGGCGGCGCGCCAACTCGGTCTCGAACTCGTCGCTTTGGACGTCCACTCTGCCGAGGACATCGTCGCCGCGTTCGAGGAGACGTCGGCGCAGAAGGTCGGCGGCATCATCACCTTTCGAAATCCCACGCTCGTGACCCATCTCGGTCTGATCGGCGAATTGACCCGAAAGCACCGGCTCCCGGCTGCGTTCGACGCGCGCGAATATGTCGAGGCGGGCGGCCTGATGTCCTACGGGCCGAACATTGATGCCATCTATCATCGGCTGGCCACCTATGCGGACAAGCTTCTGCGTGGGACACCGGCCGGTGAACTGCCCATCCAGCAGCCGACGGTGTTTGAGCTGGTCATCAACAAGCGGACTGCCGATGCGCTTGGGCTTGCGATTGCGCCCTCGATGCTCACCAGCGCCGACGAGGTGATCGAATGAGGCTGGGAGCATGTCGCGATGGGTGCCGAGATCAACGGCCCTCACGGGGTCCCGTTTTGCGGCCGCCCCCGCTGCATCAAGGAAAGATTTGCAAGCTTTCGTCCTTCCAGGCCAAGCGCAGCTCTCTCGTGCATCAACTGCTCAGTGCGCTCGAGCCTCCATCGCGCAATCTCGATGCGCTTCTCAGGATCGAGATTCTGGAAGGATCGTCGACCATCAACGTCTCGCCCATCCTTGAGTGACTGCACCATGCGCGCGAAATCTAGCCCGGCATGGGCGAAAATGCCCCTGAACCTGTCTGCGAAACTGTCCACGGGGAAAGCCAAGGACGCCGAAAGACTTGGAAAAGAATGGTCGGAGTGGCAGGATTTGAACCTGCGACCCCCACGTCCCGAACGTGGTGCGCTACCAGACTGCGCTACACTCCGCCAACTTTCTTCTCGGGAGGCCGCCTTATAGCGGCGTCGCGGAGGTCCCGCAAGCGCTCAAACGCCTTGCAATCTTGGGCGTCCGGGAGGCAGGAGGGGCCGCGGCCCGGTTGCCAGTCGCCCGTCCGCCGACTATGTAGGCCCGGCCTTCGCGAGCTTTGGGGCGTCGCCAAGTGGTAAGGCAGCGGTTTTTGGTACCGCCATTCCCAGGTTCGAATCCTGGCGCCCCAGCCAATTTTCTCAATGGTTTAGTACTGTCATGGCGTTCGGAGGTCTGCGTTCGGCTACCACCTGGCTACCTCCAGGGCACCATAGGAGCCTGACTGACGCTACGTGACCCCCGTGAAATGGTAAGGGGGCGTAAGGCGAGTTCACGGATTCTTCCTCTCGTGAGTCGATGCTTGCGCGTAAGCGGTCGCAAAATGGACTCGGCGTTCTTCACTCATCCAATCCTCAACTCGCCTTACGAGGCCCCCCGATTCCATCACGCGCGGGATAAGGGGGCAGCCTCTCGACCAGCCGCCTGTCGCCGGCCCGCCGGCGTTCCGAGCTAATTTCCCCCGTCCCACGGCCCAAGAAGATGAGGGGAAGGACCGGCAGGCGATCGGCGCTCGGAGACGAACAGGGTCTCTCGACGAGGGAGCAAGAGTACAACCCTAATCCGATAATCAACGAGATCCGCAGCAGGTCGAAACCTGGCGAGCCTTGCCGAACCCGTCCGACTGGGCCGTCGCGCCCTCGACGGCCAGGAGCGTGTTCGTCCGAGGCAGGCCGTTGCCGTGCTGATCGAAATTGCGGAAGAGGTCGGTCGCGTGAGTAATTCCTCCGGGGTATCCATCCGACCCGCCGTCAAGGCTGTCAGTCCGCGTCGGAGACTTGCTGTCTCTTAATCAGCGGGTCCAAGGTTCAAATCCTTGCACACCAACCAGCAAAATCAATCACTTAGCTCAGATTAGGCCAAATGCTGCTGCGGACTAGGTAGCACATAGGTAGCCCAATAATATTGCAGCAGGGCCAGGATCTGTGCCGACCGTGAGCCCGCAGCTCCGACGTAGTCTACTGTCAGGCAATCCACGGTATCGAGATGGACGCAAGTTCGTGCACCTTCCTTCCCTCAGGGGCGCGCAGATCGTCGGAACTGGCAATCAGTTCTCGTCGGGCTCCGCGAGTGGCAGAGCCAAATTTTTGCCTATCGCTGTGGGATCGATCATTTTGTCTGCCATGATGGTGGCGGCACCAAGGGTCGCTCCTCCTTGGTCTGATCGTTTGGGTCCGTTGGTGCAGCGGGTCCTTGGGCTATAGTCTCCCGCTCGGATTTAGCCCACCGTGCAGCATGCGGTTTGTAGGCGGGCTTCAAGAAATGCAAACCCGGCTCGCGATGTGCCTGCGATGTGCGCCCGCCTGTCGCGAGTGCAATCGGATCGGCAAACCTCATCCGCTCCTGCGTATGTCATCGCTCAAAGCGAGCATCCACCGTGCAGACCACTCCGATGGGTTCGTATCCTCAAGACGTCAAGCGGAACATCAACTTCCCGGTTTGATTTTGATCGTCCTGGCTGCCGCCTGTTCAGCTCTGGGCACCGTCAATCGGAGCACACCATTCGTCAGGCTCGCCTCAATCTTATCGGCATCAAAGTCGCCCGACAGCGTAAAGTCGCACTCGAAATCGCCGATCTGGTACTCCTGGTAAATGGGGCTGTAGCCCTCGGGCGCATGATCCTCAACCGCCGCGTGAACATTCAGGGCGTGCCTGTCGAGCGTGATCGTCAAGCCGTCCGGCTTAGCGCCTGGCACATCCGCTAACAGCATCAGCCCGCGGTCCGTCTCACAAATATCGACCCGAGGCCTGAAGGTTCGGCCCGAGCGCGTGCGCTCAGCGCCCTGCGTCTCTGCGGGCATTTTCTGTTCAGCTTGGTTCGGTTGCTCAGCCTGGACCTGCTGACCCTGCGTCTTCTTAGCCACGAGTGCCTCCTCCTGGTCGAGAGCGCTTCACGCTGTAACGCGGATGCGCTTCGGCTTGTCGTGCTCAGGTCGTTGCAGGGTCAGGGTCAGAACACCGTCCTTCAACTTCGCGTCTACCTTGTCGGGGTCAACCTGAAAGGGAAGCCCGAAGGTCCGAACGAAGCTACCACGACCCCGCTCTCGGCGGTGGTAAGCCCTGGTCTCGTCCGGCTCATCCAGGCGCTCTCCGCGAAGGGTTACCGTGTCGCGGTGGACTGTGATGTCAAGGTCGTCGTTTCGCACGCCGGGCAGTTCGGCCGTGATGACGATCCCGTCTTGATGAGCATAGATGTTGATTGCCGGAAAGCTGGCGCGCGGTGCCGCCGCGCTTTGGGCGAGCCGGTTAATCTCCTCTTGGAGGAGGCGCATGTCGCGGAAAGGGCCGCCATAGAGCATGTTCGTGACCATAGGCGGGTCACTCCTTTGTATGCCTTCCATCCTAGCCTTAAGGATCGTGATCTCTGGCATCCGACCTGTCAATTGCAGGAGGGATCAAGGTTCCCCTTGTAGCTGAGAAGACAATGACCTCGCGGTGCCACTTACGAGGTTCAACAGGCACGGCGAAGTCGTCGGGCAGGGTGTCCACGTTCATCGAGCCGATTGACCGCAGCTCGCTTCTTGGCACAAGTCCAGCTCGGCCCGGACGCCATGCTCGCACATGTTGCCGAGCGCCGGATTTCGTGGCCGTCCGCGTTATAAGCCCGGTGAGGGTTGCGGGAAGGGCGGGTCATCACGCGATATAAAGCACGAGACCTGGAGCGCGAGCCGCTATGCTACCGCACCCCATTGAGACCGCACCCAAGCCCGAGCTGGATCGACGAGCCCGCGCCGATCCTGCTCTACTGCCCGGATCGGGGCGGCTGGCACACGGGCGTGTGGTGGAAGGGGTCCTGGCGCCTGTACGGGCACCTGGACACGGTTCTCCATCCCACGCATTGGCTCCCGGCACCGCCCGACGTGTGATGTCGGGTGACCCCGGGCAGCGGTCAAGAGCGACCCACAAATTGGGTTGTGTCGGGTTGTGTCCGGGTGACGAGACTGAGGCCGATTTCCGCGATCCCGATGATAAGATGCGGAAGGTAGGTGCGATCCGCAAAGCCAAAGAGCCACGGCGACACCGCGAGCAGCGCTCCTCCAAGACCATCCATCACGAGATGCGCTCCCATCGGAATGATGCTCGCGAGGCTCAGTTCATAGTCGGTGAGAAGGCTCATGCCGATGATGCCAACGCCAAGCACGACCGGCACCCACTGCGCTGCACTTCCATCAGTGAAGCCGAACAGCCAGGGCGCGACGATCAGCAGCCCTCCCGTCAGATAATCCATCATGCCATGGACCCGAGTGGACAAAAACCTCATAGAGGTGCTCCGTGCCCAAGCAGAACTGTCGAATAATGCACCGTCAGTGGTGCCCGTTCCGCCCTCAAGAGGGATGCTCCGGACCGCACGTAAGGAGATTGAGCGCCGGAAGGTCATGTGAATAAACTTGCCACTTGCGGCTAGGTTGCCCGTCTCGTGTATATTTAGGCAGGTGATCGCCCCCGTGTCAGTCACGCTAACGGCAACTGTCGCATGTCAAAGGCAACTTTTATTAGCAGTGAGATGATTACGAGAGCGCAATGCCGCGCAGCCAGGGCAGGGCTGGAGTGGAGACGGGAGGATCTGGCCGAGATGGCGGGTCTAGCAGTCCGAACCATCACGGACTTTGAAAGGGGCGCCCGCGATCCTCACGACAACAACAAGCGAGCGATGCGCCAAGCCTTCGAGGCAGCCGGTGTCCGCTTCACACAGGACGGGTGCATCTGCCTTCCGGAAACTGATTAGGAGTCCACTGGAGCCCGAGGACCGCATGGGCTACCACGCATCGGACAACCCGAGGCTGCTGCACCGAAGCGACAGACATGACGCGGCGATAAGCATCTTCGCGGGTCTTGCCCTCCTCGACCGACGAGAGGCGCTGCGCCAGCCGCTCGCCCATCGGGCACCGGCAGGTGTCGCTGTCGGGCTTGTAAACGAAATCGTCCTTGCTCCATTGCTCCTGGCGGGCGAGGTGTCGGGCTTGGGCACGAGCGCGGCGATGCCGGCCTTCTGGCAGGCAAGGATCTGGTCGCCGTCGTAGTAGCCGCGGTCGGCTAGGACAGTCAGCTCGCCGGCCGCCATCTCATCCTTGGCGCGGATCGCCATGCCGGCGAGTTGCGCACGGTCGGAGCCCTTGTTCGTGACCTCGTGCGCGACGATCAGGTGGTGGTTCGCGTCGACCGCCGCCTGCACGTTATAGCCGACGACGCCGCGCCGCTCGGCGGCAGTCGTCATCGCACGTGCGTCCGGATCGGTGAGCGAGATCTGCCCATCGGGCGTTGCCTCGAGCCGCTCACCGAGCGCCTTCAACTCGGCCATCCGCTTGCGCAGCGCCGTGAGCTTGTCGGCCAGGCGCTCCTTCGCGATCGGCGTTGCGTCTGCCTCGGCGCGGTCGCCCGCGTCGATTGCGCCATGTAGTATGCGAGGCTTGCTCGACCTCTGGTGTAA
>CAWDDI010000023.1:0-450000 GCA_963800985.1 uncultured Alphaproteobacteria bacterium
CACCCGTTGGTGCTTTGGGGTGTGGTGCCTGGCCTGATCGTCCAGAGCCGTCTCCCCTCACGTGGAATCGGCTCTCTTCTTTGGTGTGCCGCAATTTTCGACGGCGAAACGGATCCACTTCGCCGAAAATCGCTCTGGCGCGCGTTGCCGAACGCTCCGGCCCTCGCCGGGGTCGCCCTGATCTCCAGGAGCGGTATTGCCATTGTCGTGCTCGACCGACGACGCGCCCACGAGGAGCTCGCGTTGACGGATGCGCTATGAGCTTCTCCGAACGCAGCATCAGGGCCGTCGCAGGGTATGATCGCCTCCGCCTCTGGCACGGGAAAGCTGCTATCGAGGCCCGCCGAGCATAGGACGTGGTGCAATGATCATCCTTGAGGGCTTGTCCGCCTTTCCGATTACGCCGTCCGACGCCAGGGGTCAGGTCGATGTCACCGCGTTGCGCAGGTTAGTGGCCCGCCTCTGCGCCGCGAAGGTCAACTCCATCGGCCTGCTCGGTAGCACGGGCACCTACGCTTACCTCTCGCGCTCGGAGCGCCGTCGAGCGATGGAGGCCGCGCTTGATGAGGTCGGTGGGCAGGCCCCGATCCTCGTCGGGGTCGGCGCTCTACGCACCGATGAAGCGGTGCGACTCGCGCAGGATGCCAAGGCTGCGGGGGCTGCGGCGGGTCTCTTGGCCCCGGTGTCCTACACGCCGCTGACTGAGGATGAGGTATTCGAGCACTTCGCGACGGTCGCGAGGGAGAGCGGTCTGCCCCTGTGCATCTACGACAATCCCGGCACAACGCACTTCCGGTTCAGCCCTGCGCTTATCGGTCGCCTGAGCCGTCTTCCTGAGATCATTGCCGTGAAGAGCCCGGCCCCGGAGCCGCAGGCCGTTGCCGCACATCTCGCGGAACTGCGCAGCGTTGTGCCGGAGGGCTTCTCGCTCGGATACAGCGGGGACTGGCACTCCGTCGAGGCTCTGATCGCTGGCGGAGACACTTGGTACAGCGTGGTCGCGGGTCTCTTCCCGCAGATCAGCATGACCATCGTTCGAGCCGTTCAGGACGGCGACGTTGCGCAAGCACGGCGGCTGAACGCACGCTTGGACCCGCTCTGGAGCCTCTTCAAGACGTTCTCCAGCCTGCGGGTCATCTATGCGAGCGCCGATCTGCTCGGCATCTGCCACGCTGAGCCGCCACGCCCGATCCTGCCGCTCACGGGAGCGGCCCGGCAGAAGGTGGCCGATACGCTCCGAGGATTGGACCTCGCTTGACGGCTCTTCAAAACCAACCCTATGGCGGGTGCAGGTCTAAAAGAGTTCGCCTGCGCAAACCGAAGGTCAGGTTGCCCTCCGCGCGAGTGGGAGCCACGCACCAAGGCCACAGCGCCTTTGGGAATGCGATTTAGGAGCATCGGAGCAGCCCCAGCCCGCCTCTCGGAGAACCGGCTCACGGCCAGCCATAACAGGATTTCGCCGCCCGATGCGATGTCCACGGGAGAGTGGGTCGCTCACGGCCAAGCCTGGAGCGATTGCAGAATCTCCTGTCTAGGATTGCATGACGCTTCGCGAAGCAGAGCCTGCGACAGCCCGCAGCTCCTACCCCACCTGCGACCCGGTCGGAATGCATCCGAGCTGCTGGAAGAGGCCGAGCCGGTCGAGCTCGACCCAGTCCTCTATCAGCTTGCCGCCGCCGAAGCGGCCGATGATGATGACGGTCCACGTCACGTTGCGGCCAGACGCGGCGATCCCTTGCCATTCGCCCTGCTGAGTCGCCTGCCAGTGGCCACGCCAGACGCCCCGGTCACCGGCAAAGAACATGTCGTCCAGGGTGTAGACGGCGTCCGGAAAGGCGGCGAGGAAGCCTTCCATCGCGGCGCGCCAGGCAGGCAGGCCGTGGATCGTCTCCATGCCCAGCCAGTGCGATGTCAGATCGTCATCCCAGTACTTTTCCAGGGCGTCCACACGGTGCCCGTTGAAGACCTCGTCTATGTAGGCGCGGATCAACGCCGCGTGCTGGTCTGCCGCCATGGTCCTTGCTCCGTTCTGCGAAGTATGCGCCCGTCGGCGAGGCAAGTCAGGTCATCACTGCATAGGCACCGGGATCGGCAGAACACTTGAGATCGTCCATTACGTGTAGCTCCGGCATTATCGTCCCAAGGTCGAGCGTTCGACCGGGATCACGAGATGCGCGTAAGGCGTGTCTTTCCACCGCACGAACGCCGCGCCACTTCCGGGATCGGTCGAGAACGCATTCAATTGTGCGGGGTCGGGCATCAGCAGCAGGATCTGCGGGCCCTCGACAAACAGTCCATCGCCGCTGGCGGGTTTCATCGCATCCGGGTCGATGCTGCCACCCGTCGCCTCCGCCGAAAGCATGTAAGCGATGCCCACCCTTTCGGCCTTGAATGGTTCGTTCCTCATCCAAGCCTCTTTCCAGGCCAGCCAAACCTTATCGAGGCACATCGGGGCGTGTTCGCCTCGTTCGCGCTTTTCGGTTGGGGTCGGGAAGCAGATGTAGTCCTCATAGCCCTGTCGCAGTCTCGTTCCGTCCCAGTTTCTTACAGCGGCGCCCCTCGCGATCTTCCGCGGCGCGGCGCTGAGTGCGTCGTCAATGAGGGCTTCTCTCGTTAAGGGGGCGACCCTGGAGTATGTGTCAGGTTGCTCCGCCCGACTGGCTGCGACGAGGCCCAGGAACACAGCGAAAGCATGGATGGTGAGAGAATGAACGCCCATTGCGACCTCCCTCCGGTAGGAGACGTCAACATAGCACCTTTGCGTCGTGCTGAGGACGCTCATTCGATGGAGTTTCTGACCCGCCCTCGCCGCAACCCGCGCCGCGCCTACGATGCTGAAGGCAATGAGATCCGGCCCATGTCCCTCCGCGACATGGGTCGAGCATGGCGTCCGGTCGGCGCTGGCGATCTGCCAGGAGACGAGTTGCGGGCACTCGGGCTCGATTGCTAAGGTCTTGGGCAAGTCCCTTTCCGGGGAGAACGCGAGGTACGATGCGGGCGATCTTTGTTCTGTTCGACTCGTTGAACCGCACCGCCATGGGCTGCTACGGCGCCGCGGCGGTCAAGACGCCGAATTTCGACCGCTTCGCCCGCCGCGCCGTCACCTTCGACAGCCACTTCGTGGGGAGCCTGCCCTGCATGCCGGCCCGGCGCGACCTCCACACCGGGCGGCTCAACTTCATGCACCGCAGCTGGGGACCGCTCGAGCCCTTCGACAACTCGTTTCCCGAGCTGATGCGCGAGCGCGGCATCCACACGCACCTGATCACCGACCACCTGCACTATTTCGAGGACGGCGGCTCGACCTATCACACCCGGTTCAAGACTTGGGAGTTCATCCGCGGCCAGGAGGACGATCCGTGGAAGGCCATGGTCCAACCTCCGATTGATCGTTTCAAGCAGATCTATTCGGATATTCATTACGAGTTCGACGAGGGCTGGAAGCGGTTGCAGAGCGCCGTCAACCGCTCCTACGCAGCCGCCGAGCAGGAGTTTCCGGGACCGCGCTGCTTCCAGTCGGCGTTCGAGTTCCTCGACGTGAACCGCAGGGCCGACGACTGGTTCCTGATGGTGGAGTGCTTCGACCCGCACGAGCCGTTTTTCGCGCCCGAGCGCTTCAAGGAGCAGTACAGGACCGGCTGGAACGGCGGCGTGCTGGACTGGCCGCACTACAAGAAGGTTGCCGAGAGCACTGAGGAGATCGCCGAGATCCGCGCGAACTACGCCGCGCTCGTCGCCATGTGCGACGACTATTTCGGCAAGCTCCTCGATTACTTCGACGCGCACGATCTCTGGCGGGACACGGCCCTCATCCTCTCCACCGACCACGGGTTCCTGCTGTCCGAGCACGACTGGTGGGGCAAGAACCGCATGCCCTACTACGCGGAGGTCTCCCGCATTCCGCTCATCGTGCATCACCCGGCCGGCCCCGCGGGGGACCGTCGCCGGGCGCTGACACAAACCATCGACCTGATGCCGACCTTCCTCGATCTGTTCGGGGTCGAGGTCCCGCCGGAGGTGCAGGGCCGCTCGCTGCTGCCGCTCCTCTCCGAGGACAAGCCCATCCGGGCCGTTGCGATCTTCGGGGTCTTCGGCGGGCCGATCGGCGCGACCGACGGCCGCTACACCTACTACCTCTACCCGGAAGACCTCTATGCGCCCGGGCTGCACGAATACACGCTGATGCCGATGCACATGACGTCGCTGTTCACGCCCGCGGAGATGCGAACCTCTCGAACTCGCCGGCCCTTTCGACTTCACCAAGGACATGCCGGTCCTGAAGATCGACGCGCTGAAGGATGCAAGGCGCATCCCGAACAACGACCGGGTGGGCTGGGCCGTGGATCACGGCACCACGCTCTACGACCTCGACAAGGATCCGGGACAGCTCCGCCCCTTCCGGGACCACCCGGTAGAGGCACGCCTGGCGGAAGGCATACTCGCCGTCCTCCAGGCTCATGACGCGCCGCTGGAGCTTCACCGTCGCTTCGCCTTCCCGGCCTTCACCGCGGGCGAGTAGCGCCGAGCCCCCTCGTCGGGGTTGAAGGCGTGCTCGTTGGACCTGAACGGAATTGGCCTGGCGGCAGTCGACTGCTAAAGTCGGGTCTGCGGGAGGACGATCGGGGGCAAGAGGTACGATGCGGGCGATCTTTGTTCTGTTCGACTCGTTGAACCGCACCGCCATGGGCTGCTACGGCGCCGCGGCGGTCAAGACGCCGAATTTCGACCGCTTCGCCCGCCGCGCCGTCACCTTCGACAGCCACTTCGTGGGGAGCCTGCCCTGCATGCCGGCCCGGCGCGACCTCCACACCGGGCGGCTCAACTTCATGCACCGCAGCTGGGGACCGCTCGAGCCCTTCGACAACTCGTTTCCCGAGCTGATGCGCGAGCGCGGCATCCACACGCACCTGATCACCGATCACCTGCACTATTTCGAGGACGGCGGCTCGACCTATCACACCCGGTTCAAGACCTGGGAGTTCATCCGCGGCCAGGAATACGACCCGTGGAAAGCGATGGTGCAGCCGCCGATCGATCGCTTCAAGGAAATGTATGCGGAGAAGCACTACGGGATCGGGCGAAACCTCAAGAAGACCCAGCACGCGATCAACCGCGAGTACATCCGCGACGAGCAGGAGTTTCCGGGACCGCGCTGCTTCCAGTCGGCGTTCGAGTTCCTCGACGTGAACCGCAGGGCCGACGACTGGTTCCTGATGGTGGAGTGCTTCGACCCGCACGAACCGTTCTTCGCGCCCGAGCGCTTCAAGGAGCAGTACCGCACCGGCTGGAACGGCGGCGTCCTCGACTGGCCCTATTACGAGAAGGCGAACGACAGTCCGGAGGAGATCGCCGAGATCCGCGCGAACTACGCCGCGCTCGTCGCCATGTGCGACGACTATTTCGGCAAGCTCCTCGATTACTTCGACGCGCACGACCTCTGGAGCGACACCGCCCTCATCCTGTCGACCGATCACGGCTACCTTCTCGCCGAGCACGACTGGTGGGGCAAGAACCTCATGCCCTACTACGCCGAGATCTCGAACATCCCCTTGGTCGTGCATCATCCCGCGCATGCCGCGCAGGCCAGCGGGCGGCGCCAGGCCCTGACGCAGACGACTGACCTGATGCCGACCTTCCTCGACCTGTTCGGGGTCGAGATCCCGCCCGAGGTCCAGGGCCGCTCGCTGCTGCCGCTCGTTGCCGAGGACCGCAAGGTCCGCGACGTCGCCATTTTCGGGATGTTCGGCGGGCCGATCGGCGCGACCGACGGGCGCTACACCTATTACCTTTATCCTGAAGACCTCTACGGGCCGGGGCTGCATGAATACACGCTGATGCCGATGCATCTGCACTCGCTGTTCACCGCGGCGGAAATGAAGACTTCTCAGCTCGCCGGCCCGTTCGACTTCACCAAGGACATGCCGCTCTTGAGGATCGATGCCCTCAAGGACGCAAGGCGCATCCCGATTCATGACGACAAGCTCTTCGACCCGGGGGTTGGGACCACTCTTTACGATCTTGAGCAGGACCCTAAGCAGACCAAGCCCTTCCGCCATTCGGAAATCGAGGAGCGGATCATAAGGGGCATTGCCGAGGTCCTTTCGGCTCACGACACGCCGCCC
The DNA here is from genome assembly GCA_963800985.1 of uncultured Alphaproteobacteria bacterium. Classification (GTDB taxonomy): domain Bacteria; phylum Pseudomonadota; class Alphaproteobacteria; order Rhizobiales; family Beijerinckiaceae; genus Microvirga. The sequence continues at coordinate 6,123 of CAWDDI010000023.1, forward strand.
GAGTTCTACGCCCGGTACGGCATCGTGAACCTCGGCGAGGAGAAAGGACGAACAACCGGGGGAGAAACTCAAATGACCCAAGGGAGGAAAACGGCATGAAACGATTCTGGCGCACACCGGCCACGATCGCCGCGGCAGCGATGACGGTCGCGCTGCTCGGCGAGACAGCACTCGCGCAGGGCACTGCGAACGTCGGCAAGCACCCGCAGATCTCCATTCTGATCAACGCGTCGCCCTGGTACGCCGGCTTCGAGAAGGTGGTGAACCTCTACGAGCAGCAGACCGGCAACAAGATCAAGCTCGACGTCACGCCCTACGGTGGGGTGCTCGAAAAGGCTCGCAACGCGGTGCGCGGTCAGGAGAGTCCCTACGACATCCTGAACCTCGACACGCAATGGACGATCGAGTTCTACGAGGGAGGATTCCTGACACCGCTGACGGATATCGATCCGTCGTTCAAGCTACCTCCGGAGGTCTTCACCTATGACGACTCCGGCTATTGGAATGCCGAGAAGCGCTGGCGTACGTCCAACGGCGGCAAGCTGATGGCGTACTCACCCAACGGCAACGTCCACCTCTTCGTGTATCGCAACGACCTCTTCAAGGACGCGGGTCTGAAGCCGCCGGAAACCTGGCAGGACGTAACGGCGGCCTGCGACAAGCTTCACAAGCCGCCGCGGGCCTACGGGGCCGTGTTCCGCGGAGAAAAGGGCAACGGGATCCGCTACGACTGGATGCCGTTCATGCTCGGGAGCGGCGCCTCGATCGTCAAGGATCCGGCGGCCGGCGACTTTACCGTCACGATCAACAGCCCCGAGGGTAAGAAAGCCCTCGACCTTATGATCGACGTCGCCAAGCGCTGCGGCCCGCCCAACATCGCCGCCCTCGCCCAGGCGGACGTTATCCAGCTGATCGCAACCGGAAGGGCCGCGCAGGGACTTCTGGTCGTGGCAGCCTGGTCGGATCTCGAGAATCCCTCGAAATCCGCCGTGGTGGGCAAGCTCGACGTGGTGCCGGCGCCGCGCCCAGCTGCGGGTCGGCACGGCGATGCCATTGGAAACTGGCATTTCGCGGTTCCGAAATCGGTCCCCGAAGACCGCAAGAAGGCGGTCATCGCCTTCTCGAACTGGTTCCTCACCCAAGCGGTTCAGAAGGCTTACCTGGAAGGCGGCGGCATCCCGGTACGCAGCGACGTGCTCACCGACGATCTCGCCGCGCAGCCGAAATATCGCTGGCTGAAGCCTTACCTCGACAGCCAGAAGTTCGCCAAACAGGAGCTCGGATACGCGGAAGGCGCGCAGGTCGAGCAGGCTCTGGGGCTGCGGCTCAACCAGGCGCTTCTGGGAGAAATGTCATCCGCTGCCGCCCTGAACGCGGCCGCCAAGGAGATCGAGGAGATCTTCCGCAAGACCGGACGCAAGACGGGGTCCCTGCCCCCGCTTCCGGAGGGCTGATGGACCGGGAGGTCCCCATCGGCGCGGCGCTTCCCGGCGCCGCGCCGGGCGCAGGCCGGGTGCCGGTCGAGACCCGGTCGACCGCCTACTGGCTCAACCGGTCGTTCCGCTGGTGGAGCTTCCTGCCCGCCGTCTTCCTGATGGCGGTGCTGACCGTCTACCCCATGGTGAATCTCATCTGGATGGCCGGGTCGACCATCGAGTTCACTCAGGGACGGGACGTGTGGACCTTCACGCCCGGACGAAACTTCGAACTCCTTCTCTCCGATCGCGTGCTCCGGCCCGCCTTCCTCAACACTCTGGTCTTCGTCGTCGTCTCCGTCGCCGCCGAGACGGTGATCGGATTGGCGCTCGCCCTCCTCGTCGGGAAGCTGACCCGCGGCAAGGGCCTCGTGCGCACCATCATGATCCTGCCGATCCTGGTCCCGCCGGTCGCGATCGGCAGCATGTGGAGGCTGATGTACAACTACGACTTCGGGATTTTCAACGAGATCGCAATGTCGCTCGGGTTCGACCCGGTCAACTGGCTCGGCTCCACGAGCCTGGCGCTCATGTCGGTCATTATCGTCGACATCTGGCATTGGGTGCCGTTCGTATTTCTCATCCTGTTCGCCGCGGTCGAGGCGCTGCCCGTCGACGTGCTCGAGGCGGCGCGCGTCGACGGCGCAACGGGCTGGCAGGCGCTCCGTCACGTGATCCTGCCGCTGCTGCGTCCCGCCCTGATGGTGGCGATCACGTTCCGGAGCATCCTCGCGTTCAAGGCATTCGACGAAGTGTTTCTGCTGACCTCCGGAGGCCCGGGCACGTCGACGGAACTCATCAGCTTGCACCTCTACAAGGTGTTTTTCGAGCAGAACCAGCTCGGCTACGGCGCCATGTTGTCGCTTGCGGTCATCGGCGCGACCGTGGCCTTCCTCTTGGTGAGCCGACAGGTTCTAGCCTGGAGCACCCGCGCATGACGCCGTTCGGGAAAGGCGAGAGGTGGATCGGCTACGGCCTGCTGGCGCTCGCCGTGCTCCTCGTCGTCGGGCCGTTCGTGTGGATCCTGATCGCCTCCTTCAAGCAGCAGATCGCGATCTACACCGGCGCATGGATCTTCGAGCCCACGCTCGCGAATTACACGGAAGTCCTGTTCAGCCGGCGCTCCGACCTCGCCTCCGACGTCTGGAACAGCGTCGTGGTCGCCTCGATCAGCACCAGCCTCGTGCTCGTGGTCGGGACGCTCGCCGCGTATTCGCTGCACCGGCTCCCCTGGGCGCGGTGGGTCTCGATCGCATTCCTGGCCTGGACGATCTTCTTTCACGCCATTCCCGTCCTCACGCTGATCGGCCCCTGGTACATCGCGTTTCGGCAGCTCGGGTTGTACGACACGCAGTTCGCGCTGATCGTCACGCACCTCACCATCAACCTGCCGATGACGGTCTGGCTGATGATGGCCTTTTTCAAGGAGATCCCGCACGAGCTCGAGGAAGCGGCGTTGGTCGATGGCTGTCGTCCCGTGCAGGCCTTCTTGCGCATCAGCCTTCCGCTCGCCGTCCCGGGTCTCATCGCCTCCGGCATCCTGGCTTTCATCTTCAGCTGGAACGAATTCGCCGTCGCGCTCAGCCTCACGTCCCGCGACACCGCGACGGTTCCGGTCGGAATCGCGCGCTTCGCGCAGCAGTACGAGGTGCAGCATGCCGAGATGGCTGCCGCGTCGATCATCTCCACGATTCCCGCCATTCTGCTGATGTTCCTGGGGCAGCGGTTCGTGGTGCGGGGCCTGACGCTTGGATCGGTGAAGTAGCGGGCCAAGTCGCCCGGGAGGACAGCATGGCATCCGTCCTGATCGAGGATCTGAAGAAGAGCTTCGCCGCGGTCGACGTCCTCAGCGGAATCGACCTCTCGGTCGAGGACGGCGAATTCGTCGTCCTCGTCGGTCCGTCCGGATGCGGGAAGTCGACCCTCCTGCGGATGATCGCAGGGCTCGAGGGGATCACCGGCGGGACGATCGCGATCGGTGGCCGCGTCGTGAACGACCTCGAGCCGCGCGACCGCGACATTGCTATGGTCTTCCAGAGCTACGCGCTCTACCCGCACATGACGGTGCGGCAGAACATGGGATTCAATCTCAAGCTGCGCCGCGAGCCCGAGCAGGCCGTCGAGGCGAAGGTCATGGGCGCCGCCCAGATCCTCGACCTCGAGACCCTGCTCGCCCGCTACCCGCGCCAGCTCTCGGGCGGCCAGCGCCAGCGCGTCGCCATGGGCCGCGCCATCGTGCGTAAGCCGCAGCTGTTCCTCTTCGACGAGCCGCTCTCGAACCTCGATGCGAAGCTGCGCGTGCAGATGCGGATCGAAATCCGTCGCCTTCACCAGGCGCTCGGCGCCACCTCGATCTACGTCACGCACGACCAGGTCGAGGCGATGACGATGGCGGATCGCATTGTCGTGATGAACCGGGGACGTATCGAGCAGGTCGGATCGCCGCTCGAGCTCTACGACCGGCCCGCCAACCGCTTCGTCGCCGAGTTCATCGGGTCGCCCGCGATCAACCTCGTCGAGGGCGTCGTCGAGGGGACGGGACGGCGGCTGCAGGTCGCGCCGGACGTCAGCCTCGATCTGCCGGGCGGTTCGCCTGTGACGCCCGGCAGCCGCATCCTGGCCGGGTTCCGGCCCGAGCACCTGGCACCGCACGCCCACGGCTCGATCAGGGGCGACGTGCAGGTCATCGAGCACCTCGGCCCCGAAACCTTCGTCTACCTCGATGTGGCCGGGCGCCAGCTCTGCTGCCGGACCGGTCGTCAGGAGCCAGCCCGGCTCGGTTCGAGCCTCTCGTTCGCGGTCGATCCCGCAAACCTGCACCTCTTCGACTCCGACTCGGGCCGCCGGCTCTGATAGGCGGCGTGCGCTGTTGCCGAGGACCATGTGATCCAAAGCTCCCTGGCGCCTCGGCTCCGGATGCCTTTCTTTGTCGCGCCCCCGATGATCCGCAAGGGGGGTCAGACGTCGGACGAGGACCAAAGCAGGTTCGGCTCTGCGACCCGCGCATGAATGGCTGCCGCTGGCCTTTGCGCGGGCGATGGGAGCACGTGGAGTTCTATTGCGGCGAGCCGACCACTCCACACAGTTCCTGGTGCGCGGAGCACCGCAAGCCCGCCTTCGCGCGGGCGACAAGCCCAGCGGCCGGCACCCAAACAAAAACGCCCCGGTTACCGGCCCGTTCCTCGGCTGGCGCAAGATCAAGTCGCGGGGCTACGCGAGGCCACGCGACTCTAGTGATGTATGAGATACGCAAGCACCGCGATGACGACGCCGGCGACTCCGAGCCACCAGATGATGTCGATCTCTTTGGACATGGGCAACACGGCCCTTTCTGGTCGCGTGACACGACCCAGCACCGACCATATCACGAATTCCGCGTAGGCGTGCCGCGCCGCAGGAGCCCCGCCGCAAATAGCACCACGGAGGCTTGTGACGATCCTGCTCGGTGTGCAGACAGTTCCATAAGCGGCCGTATCGGAATCGGAACGACGGCGGTGCTGGCCTCGCGCGCGTCAGCTTCGTCAGCCTCGGCGGACGAATGGTGCTCGGGAGCAGAGACGCGCCTTCCAGGTCGGCCAGCCAGCGACCTCGAACTCTAGCTCATCGCGGGTCACTTCCCGATCCTGGCGGTCTTTGACCTGCCAGACGAACTCGCCTGTCCTCCGTGACCGGCCGCCTTGAGCCGAGCGGCATCGTCGGCCGCTTCGGCGAGAAGCCAATTACGGAAGGCGGTAACCTTAGGAAGCGCCGCCGTGACCTTGGGACAGACGATCCAGTAGGTCTTGTTCAGCGGCAACGAGATCGGGAAAGGCCGCACCAAGCGCCCGTTGATGAGATCCCATGCGGCCAGCGTCGTGCGGGCGAGCGCGATCCCCTGGCCATCGACAGCGGCGTCGATGAGCATGCTGGCGCGGTTGAGCACGGGTCCGTGCACGGCACCCGTGTCGCGGAGTCCCGCGGCCTCAAGCCAGCGGGTCCAGTTCTGCCGGTCCTCCATGTGCAGCAAGGGGTGCTTGAGGAGATCGGCCGGCTCGCGGATGGCGCGCGGCCCCGACATGAGCTTGGGACTGCACACGGGGAACAGGTGCTCTGGGGACAGCCGCACCGCGTCGAGCCCCGGCCAGTCGCCCTCGCCGTGACGCACGGCCACGTCGACGTCCTCGCGCGCGAAGTCGACATGGTGCATCGTCGCCGAGACCCGGAGGTCGATCTCGGGATGCGCCTCGAGGAAGTGTCCGAGCCGATTCACCAGCCACTTGGCGGCGAAGTCCGGCGACGTGCTGACCGTGAGGGCGCCCGTGCTCCGGCGCTGCCTGAGGCGCTCGGTGCCGAGGGCGATGCGGTCGAAGGCGTCGCGGAGCACCGCCAGGTAGTCGCGGCCATGCTCGGTGATGATCAGCCGCTGGCGCTCGCGCGTGAAGAGCTTGAGACCGAGCGCCATCTCCAACGCCTTCACTTGGTGGCTGACCGCTCCCTGCGTGACGCAGAGCTCCTCGGCAGCGCGCGTGAAGCTTTCGTGCCGGGCGGCGGCCTCGAAGGCTTTGAGGGCGTTGAGCGGGGGAAGGCGGCGCAGCATGCCAAGTCATGAGAAAAACTGAGGCAGTCTAGAGAAAGGATGCTTTGCCGGCAAGCCGGAAGGACCCTTATGAGAAAGGCTCCCGAATGCGGAGCCTGAGAAATGTTAACCACTATGACGGCTGGCGCGGTCGCAACCCTTGGCACCGCGCTCCGCTCCTCCCCGCTGTTGCGGTTCGTCGTCGGAACCGCGCATGGGTTCGGCCCTTGGGCCGAGCGGCGCCGTCAGCTCCGCGCATTGGCCGAACTCGACGAACACCTCCTCCGGGATGTGGGCCTGTCGCGCGAGGACGTTGAGCGCGCGTGCTCGAAGTCCTTTTGGATGTGCTGACGTCGACCCTCGCGTCAATGGCCCATCCCTTTTGGAGTGACCCATGGATGGCATCGCCCTCGGACTATACGCGGCCGCGACATTCTTCGGCGGGTTCACGAGCGGCCTGACGGGCTTCGCGGCGGGACTCGTCGTCTCTGGCGTTTGGCTGCACGTGATCACACCCTTGCAGACCGCGGTGCTCATTGCCGCTTACGGCGTGATCAACCAGGCCTACGGGATCTGGAAAGTGCGCCACGCGCTTCGGTGGCGGCGCATTTTGCCGTTCGCGATCGGCGGCGCCGTCGGTGTGCCGCTGGGCGCCTATTGGCTGACCTACATCAACCCGGCGCACCTCCGAGTCGGCGTCGGCGTCTTGTTGATCCTGTATGGCACGTACAATCTCGCGCGGCCGGCACTCAAGCCGATTGCCTCGAACGCTCCGACGGATGCTGCGGTGGGCTTGCTCAATGGACTGCTCGGCGGCCTGACCGGCCTCGGCGGGGTCATCAGCACGATATGGGTCCAGCTCGGCGGCGGACCAAAGGACGCCCAACGTGCAGTGTTCCAGCCAGTGCTGTTCATGACGATGACGATTGCGACGCTGACATATGCGGCGTCGGGCTATCTCTTCGCGTTCGACGTCCTCAAGCTATTCTTTGTCGGCCTACCGGCGTTGCTTCTTGGTTTATGGGTCGGGGTGACGGTCTACGGCAAACTCGACGACACGGCGTTTCGCAAGGCCATTCTGATCCTGCTGCTGGTTTCCGGATTGTCACTGGTTCTACCGGCAATCCGTTGACGCTCGCGCCGGTAAGCGTCGCGAGAGCGGCGGTGGCGAACGCGACTTGGCGGCTGTCGAAGCTAAGCCACAGGAAGCCCTGCTCTTTCGCGATCTCGAGTCGTTCGCGTTAACCGTTTCTTAAGTCCTGCGGCGACCGAGCGGCGCTTCGGGCGTACAGTGTTGGTGGACGTGGAAACTCAGCCCCAGGCTCCCATCCACGTCGGCGGCTTCGTCATGTACCAGACCCCGGAGCGAGCCTTCTCGCGAGGCCACACCGCTCGGGAGGAGAACAGTCATGCGGTTCGTAATAAATTTCGCCGTCAAACCAGCGGTGATATCGCTGATCGTACTCGGCCATGCGAGTGCCCAGGCGCAGCAGCTTCCGAATGCGCCTCGGGTCACTTGCTACGCCAAGACCATTTTCGAAGCGCGGGTGTTCGCCGCGATCCGCGACCTCAACAACAAGATCGTGACCAGCTACAGCAGCGACAGGGGTGGCAACGTCCTGCTTTACATTCAGGCCGCCGGTCATTGGGAGATGTGGGGGTTGATGAAGATGAACCAATCCTACTGCCTCATCACGGCGGGAGAGGGTCGGTTCGTCGAGGGCCTCCCAGAGACCATGACGGCCAAGGTCGAGGGATGACGCGGCGCCCCGTGGTCGCCCGCGCGGCCTTGGACGCGATGGCGTGCTTCCCCACAACCATGATGATCGAGGCAGGCAAGGACGCCCTGACCGAGCTCGCGGAGCCGACGGACGATGAAATGCGCTTCGTCTGGTTGGAGATCATTAACGCGGCGCTGTCCAACCCCGAGGCAGCGCGGACGCGACAGAGCTGGCGGAGCGGCAAGTAGGTCGTTCCATGGTCCGAGGGTGCCTCGGTGGGAGGGCGATGACATGGGCTCGCGCGCGCATCTGCTCTCGCTGGCGACAGCGCTTCCTCCGCACGTGCTCTGGCAACGCGACATCGCCGCGAAGGCGAATGCAGTGTTCGGCCCCTATTTCGACGACTTCGAGCGTCTATCCGGCATCTTCGCGAGCGCCGGGATCGTGAAGCGCCACGGCGTGCGGCCGCTCGAATGGTATACCGAGCCCCGCGGATGGCCCGAGCGCACCGAGGCCTATCTCGATGGCGCCGAGGCCCTGTTCGTAGATGCCGCGGAAGCAGCGCTCGCGCGGGCCGGTCTTCGCGGCCACGACGTGGACGCCGTCGTGACGTTGTCCTCGACCGGCGTCGCGACGCCAAGCCTCGACGCGCGGGTCTTCTCCCGCATGCGTTTTCGCGAAGACGTTCTGCGCGTTCCGATCTTCGGCCGCGGCTGCGCCGGCGGAGTCTGCGGTCTCACCGTGGCGTCCCACCTCGCCGAAGCCCGGCCGGGCACGACCGTGCTCATGGTGGCGGTCGAGCTGTGCACGCTCGCCTTTCGCCTCGACGACTTCAAGGTCGCCAACCTGATCGCGACGGCGCTCTTCGGCGACGGCTGTGCGGCCTGTGTGCTCCGCGTCGACGACGGCGGCATTGCGGAGATCGAGGGCGGCGCCGAGCACAACTGGCCCGACACGCTCGATGTGATGGGCTGGACGGTCGATCCCCAAGGATTCGGCGTGGTGCTCGCGCGCTCGGTGCCGCCGTTCGTCGAGGAGAGGTTCGCCTCAGCGCTCGAGGGCATGATCGCGCGGCTCGGCCTGTCGCGAGGGGCCATCGACCGCTTTGTCTGTCACCCGGGCGGGGCCAAGGTCGTCGCCGCGATCGAGCACGCCCTGCGGCTCGACGACGGCTCCCTCCACCACGAGCGCGAGGTGCTGCGCGCGTGCGGCAACATGTCGGCGCCGACCGTGCTGTTCATCCTCGACCGTGTGATCCGCGAGGGTCTGCCGAACCGTGCTTTGCTGACCGCCATGGGGCCGGGCTTCACGGCGAGCTGCGTGTCGCTCGCGAGGGCGGCGTGACGCCCGCGGTCGTTGTGCTTGGGATCGTGACGATGCAGCGCGTGACCGAGCTGCTGTGGGCGCGTTGCAACGCGAGCCGGCTCCTCGCGGCAGGCGCGGTCGAGTACGGTCGCCGCCACTATCCCGTCCTTGTCGCCGTGCACGTGGGTTGGCTCGGCGGACTTTGGCTCCTTGCCTGGGATCGGCCGCCGAACTGGCTTTGGATCGGCGTCTATGCCGGGCTGCAAGTCTTGCGCCTTTGGGTGATGTTCGTGCTCGGTCGCCGCTGGACGACGCGCATCGTCGTGCTGCCCGGCGCGGCGCTGGTGCGAACCGGGCCCTACAGGTACCTTTCCCACCCGAACTATGCGGTGGTGGCGGCCGAGGTCGCGGTTCTGCCACTGGCGTTCGACCTTACGGCGTACGCGATCATCTTCTCGATCCTGAACGCTGTCGTGCTCGCGGTCCGGATCGGCACTGAGAATGCGGCGCTCGGGACCGTTGCCGATAGGGACCCGCGGCGCCCTGCGAAGGAGTGAGTCGGGCTCTGACCCGTGCTGGAGCGTTACAAAGTGTCCTGGGATCGTGTCGCCAGCGCTCAGTCTCCCGGTCCTTCGAACTCCTCGCCGGCCTATCCGGTGCGCTCGAGGACCTACCCTGCGCAATCGGGGTTTATCGACCGCGCTTGGCTCCATTGCCGGCGCCATCTCGCCGTCACCATCGTCCATTCGCTTCTGAGGTGTGGTGTTGCGGCGAGCGAACGCCAGAACCTCCCCTTGGTTTCGGGACGGCTTCGTGTCGGCTGCAAGTCGATTGACATCAATTCGATGCGGTCATAGGATTTCTTAGCGTAAGGGCCTGGATTCTTATGGAAGCAAGAACAGATCTGTAGATCGCGCGACGTCGTATAGATTTCAGGCCACAATTCGCTTCGAGAGACCCGCAGGAAGCGGGTGCATGGGAGGAACAGCCATGAAATCCAGATCAAGCGTGCACCGCGTCGCCGAAATTCTAAGCGTCCTGCTTGCGTCCAGCGCCTTCAGCGCCGCGGCCTTGGCTGCCGGCCCCAAGGTGGTGTCCGGCCCGAACGCCGATCCGCAATGCTTCGTCCCGTGGTCCGACACGACGAAGCTCCTGCAGTATCCGGCCAAGCGAGGTCCATACCGGATCGCCCTCGCAAATGGCTATATTGCGAATACCTGGCGCATCCAGATGATCAGGACCGCCAAGGCCTATGCCACGCAGCCGGACGTCGCTTCCAAGCTCAAGGAGTTCAAGGTCGTCTCGACCGGTGAGGACGTGGCGGCCCAGATCGCTGCGGTCAACAATTTCATCGATTCGGGCTACGACGCGATCGTGGTGAATGCTCAGAACCCCGCCGCGTTCAAGCCGGCCATCAAGCGCGCCAATGATGCCGGCGTCGTTCTCGTTGCTTTCGACAACACCCTCGACACGGAGGACGCGATCAACGTGAACGTCGACCAGAAGGGCCTTGGCAAATATTGGGCCGAATGGCTCGTGAAGAACGTTCCGAACGGCGGCAAGATTCTTGAGGTCCGCGGCGTTTCTGGAACGTCCGTCGACCGGGATCGTCACGACGGGATCCAGGAGGTCCTGAAAGCCTCCGGCAAGAAGTGGGATACGGTCGAGGTGATCGGCAAGTGGGATGACCCGACTGCGCAGAAGGTGACGGCGGACGCGATCGCCGTGCACAAGAAGTTCGACGGCATCACGGCCCAGGGCGGCGACACCGGAGTCGTACAGGCGATCATCGACGCGAAGCATCCCTTCGTGCCCTTCGGGGGCGAGACCGAGAACGGCTTCCGCAAATTCTGCGGCAAGTTCTCGGGCGACGGGCTGAAATGCGCGTCGGGCGGTACAGGCCCGGCGCAGGTCGCGGTGGCGGTCAAGACGGCCATAACGGCCCTCGAAGGCAAGCCCGTGCCTCAGGCCATCAAGCTTCCGCTGGCGAGGGTCGAGGACCCGAACTTCAAGGACGGGCAGGACTATTATTCGGACCAGTCCGACAATTTTTTCGTGGGCAACGCCTTCCCGTCCTGCGGCATCAATTTCACTGCTCAGGAGATCATGGGACAATCCGAGGCTAACCAATAGTTCCGTTGCGCTAGGCGGCACCGCGGGATCGCCCCGCGGTGCCCGGAACCGGGCGAGGGGGCGGGCTGCGATGACGTTCTTCCGCATGGAAGGAGTGTCCAAGCGCTATGGCGGCGTCGATGCCCTGCGGGACGCCGACCTGTCCGTCGAAGTCGGGCCGCATTCATGCCATTCTCGGCGAGAACGGCGCCGGCAAGTCGACGCTCATCAAGGTCATGGCAGGGGTGGTTCAACCCGACGAGGGCCGGATGGTTCTGGACGGGCAGGCGATTTCCTTGCCCTCGCCCGCGGCTGCGAGCCGCTCTGGCATCGCCTGCGTGTTCCAGGAGTTGTCGCTCCTCCCCGATCTGTCGGTGGCCGACAACATCGCCATCCGGAACCCGCCGAAGCGCTTCGGCCTGATCGACAGGCGGGTGCAACGGCGCGTGGCGGAGGAAGCGCTCGCGCGCGCGGGCGGCGAGGACATCCATCCGCTCGCACCCGTCAAGGACCTGCCGTTGTCGCGGCGCCAGATCGTGGAGATCGCCAAGGCGCTTGCCCGCAAACCGCGGATCCTGATCCTCGACGAGGCGACCTCGGCTCTCACGGCGGCGGACGTCACCCGAATCTACGAAGTCCTGAAGCGGTTGCGTTCCGAGGGGCTGGCGCTTCTCTACATCTCCCACCGTATGCACGAGATCACCGAGCTCGCCGACGAATGCACGGTGTTCCGGAACGGACGGAACGTGGCCACCTTCCCGGCCGGGACGAAGTCGGACGACGAGGTGGTCGCCCTGATGATCGGCCGCGAGTACAAGCATGTCTTTCCCGCGAAGCCCGCGGCCGTTCCGGGAGGGCGGCAGCCCGTTCTGGAGGCACGCGGTCTCTCCTGGGCGCATCGCCTGAAGGACGTCTCGCTGAACCTCGGCGCGGGGGAGATCGTCGGCCTCGGTGGACTCGACGGACAGGGGCAGCGGGAATTGCTGCTCGCACTGTTTGGGGTTCTGCGGGGCGTGTCGGGCGAGGTTCTGATCGACGGAGATCCTGTCGCGGTGACAAGCCCGACCAGGGCCAAGAGCGCCGGCGTCGGCATGGCGCTGATCCCCGAGGACCGCAAGACCGAGGGACTGATGCTTCCCATGTCGGTTCGGGACAACCTGTCTTTCGCGGCGCTCGGTCGGTTCTCGCGCCTCGGGGTCGTCAACCGGCAGGCCGAGCGGGACGCCACCGACTCGATGATCCGTCTCCTCGCGATCCGCACGAGCGGCACCGATATGCCGGTCGCATCCCTGTCGGGCGGCAACCAGCAGAAGGTCTTGGTCGCCAAGTGGCTGATGATCAACCCCCGAATCATCCTCCTCAACGATCCGACGCGCGGGATCGACGTAGGCACGAAGCAGGAAATCTACCAGCTCATGCGCAAACTCGCGGATTCCGGCGCCGCAATTCTCTTCTACTCGACCGATTATGCCGAGCTCGTCGGCTGCTGCGACCGTGTGCTCGTGCTCTACGACGGAGGCGTCAAGCGCGTTCTCGTCGGTTCCGAGATTACCGAAAGGGCGCTGATCGGAACCGCTCTCAACATGGCGCCGGACGCCGCGGAAGGCGGTCGGCAGCCGACCGTGCCGACGTGAGAGACTGGACCTACCGCATAGGGCAGCATCGGGCCACGCTGCTGGCGGCCGCGATCTTCGTGTTGATGTTTGCGATCTACGCGAGCAACCATCCGGCCGGATTCAACTCCAACGTCGTCACGACGGCCGCCAACAAGGGGGTGCTGCTCGCGCTCGTCGCGATGGCCCAGACGTTCGTTGTGCTCACCGCCGGGATCGACCTTTCGGTCGGCATGGTTTTCGTGCTCACGAATTGTCTCGCCTCGGCGATCGTGGTTGGCTCGTTCGGATCGACGGCGCTCGGGGTCGTCGGGGTTCTTCTGGCTGGCTGCCTTTGTGGGGCCTTGAATGGACTCATCGTCATCTACGGCCGCCTGCAGCCGATCGTGACGACCATCGCGACGGGAGCGGTCTTCTATGGACTCGCTCTCGCTCTCCGGCCCGTGCCGGGCGGAGACGTGAATGGAACGCTCGCGGATGCCTTCACGGGCAAGCTGGCCGGAGGTATCCCGGCCAGTCTCGTGGCGCTCGGGGCAGTCGTTCTGGTGATCTGGATTCCGTTTCGCCGGTCGGAGATCGGTCGCGCGGTTTATGCTGTCGGGTCGTCGGAGATCGCGGCCTACATGTCGGGCGTGCCAGTCGACCGCGCCCGGTTCGCGGCCTACACGCTCTCCGGGCTCCTCGCGTCCATGGGCGGGCTGTTCCTGACCTTCGTGACCTATTCGGGCGAGGCTTCCGCGGCCAACGGCAATACCTATACGCTCTACTCGATCGCGGCGGTCGTGCTCGGCGGCGTGTCGCTGTTCGGCGGTTCCGGGAGCGCCGTCGGGGCGATCTTCGGGGCCCTGATGTTTCGAACGATCGGCGATCTGCTCTTCGTGTTCGATCTCGACCCTCTCTGGCAGCCGCTTTTCCAGGGCATCGTTCTGCTTGCCGCGATCTCGCTCGGATCGCTCCGCCTCTTCAAGACCCGCAACCGCTTGGAGCTCTTCGGATGAGGTCGGCTCGAATGAGCGTCGGTTCTCTCGCTCGCCGCGTCGACACGGCCGTCGTGACGGCGTTCGCCTGCATCATTCTGCTTCTGTTCTTCGGCAGCTTTTATTCGACCAGCTTCGTTTCGCCGGACTATCTGCTCCAGCAACTCAAGGTCGCGTCATTTCTCGGAGTGATCGCCACCGGAACCATGATCGTCGTCCTGCTTGGCGAGATCGATCTGTCCGTGCCGTGGGTGGTTGCTGTCGGCGGTATGATGTCGACGGCCGCGACCGGGTGGGGGCCGGCGGGCGCCGTTCTGGCGATTCCGTTCGGCATCCTGTGCGGCGTGGCGCTCGGTCTCTTCAGTGGCATCGGCGTCGCGTATTTGCGCATTCCGTCGATGATCGTGACGCTCGCGGTCAACGCCGTCGCGCAGGGGCTCATGGTCGTGCATACGGGCGGCTTCTCGCCGCAGGACGCATCCTCCCCCGCGATGCGCGTCCTGGCGACGGGCCAGACTCTCGGAATACCCAATGCGGCCGTGGTCTGGGCGGCGGTCGGAGGCGCGGCGGTGTTCCTTCTGTCGCGAACCACCTTCGGCCGCGCCGTCTACGGCATCGGCAATGGCGAACGGATCGCTTACCTTTCCGGCGTGAGAACCCGGCGTATCGTCCTCACGGCCTTCGCGATCTCGGGCGGACTGTCCGCGCTCGGTGGCGTTCTGCTGGCGGGGTACGCCAGCAAGGCCGCGCAGGCCATGGGAGACGCCTATTTGCTTCCAGCGATCGCCGCGGTCGTGCTCGGCGGCACATCGATCCTCGGCGGGCGCGGCACCTACCTCGGGACCGTCGCCGGCGTCATCCTGATCACTCTCCTTCAGTCGATCCTGTCGGTGATGCAGATCGAGGAGTACGGGCGCCAGATCATCTACGGCGTGATCATCATCGCCATGCTGCTGCTCTATGGACGCGAGCGCCGGGTTCGATGATCGGCTGGTCGTCGCGATGACTCGGGCCACGGCGGTCACTCGGGAGCCGGCGAATATGGGCACCGTCGTCCACCGAGGGGCGGGCTGCGTCCACCGCTGATCGGGAGGCCGGAAGGACGGCGACATCCTTCGGACGGCGGCCGCTCAGGCCCCTTGTTGCCTCGCGAGCGCTTGTGCGGGTCGTCGTCGTGTACGACCCTGAGATCGGCACGCGCCTTTAGCTCCGTTTCCCCTTAAGTGGAATCGGCTCTCTTCTTTCTTGTGCCGCAATTCTTGACGGCGAGCCGGATCAACTTCGCCGAAAATTGCTCTAGCGCCCGGACGATGCCATCGAAGCCGTGTTCGAGACGGGTGTCGTGTCGCGCGTGGCGGGCTTTGCCGGGATTTGAACCATTCCGCTCCACCGCTGTCCGGTTAGAGCGGCCCACCGTCCGGTCGATTCTCACTCGGCGGAGCTTAATCCAGAACTTGAACGATTCGGCGACTCTGCGGATCGACGAGGACCGTCTGGTTGTTCACAACCGTGTAGCTGTAGGTCGTGCGCAGGCCGACGCTGGCCGGAACCGGATACAGCCTTACGCGCGTCGGAACCGGTTGCCCCACGGCGACCTGCTGCGCGACGCGAGCCGACGGCGTTGGTTGAGCAACGACATGCTGCCGTACCCTGGTGGACTCCTCTGGCGAGAGTGCGGCTCCCAGCATACCACCCGCGACACCGCCGACCACCGCCCCGACGGGTCCACCCACAACGGCACCCGCAACCGCCCCGCCTGTTGCGCCACCAGCAGCGCTCTGGCAACCAGCAATGGGAATCGCGAGTAGGGTCAAAACGAGCGAAATATTCGAGATGGGGGTGGGCATCGCATAGCTCCTGTGGTCCATCGCGAGACGAACGGCAACCTGTGCGAGCCAGTTCCACCCCAACATCTGGTCGCCGCGACACCTCACGACAGTGGGGGCTTCAGCCTTGCTGGCTCGCCGGCCACGCATCGAGCTTCGTCCACCGCCGCTTCGTCTGTCCACGTCCGACAGCCAGTCCCACAGCCTCCTTCTGCCCGACCAACGCCACGAGGCGCGTGCCTCGGGTCACTCCCGAGTGGAGCAGGTTGCGCGCGAGCATCGTGTCGCGCTGGGGTCGCGACGGGGAAGACTACGGCGATACGGCGGGAAATTCCGATCTTGGAACTTGTGAACGGTCGTCGCGCAGCAAGGCGCGCACGCGTCGAGTTTTCCGAATGGGTACAATACTCCCGGCCATCAAGGGTATCGCGGGGGCCCCCTTCGCCAGCGGATTCTCAAGCGTGTTCAGAAGCTTCCGCGGAGACCCGCGCCTCGTCCGCACAAACCGCACTTCATGTCCAAAACGTAAGATCACTCACGTTTGCGGACGGAGTCGCGCCGCTGAAACAGGCGGAACTTGAACGGGAATGGGGCCACCGTGAAGTTGTCCGGAAGTACACGCAAGCCACATTAATTAAAATGCGAATTTACTAACGTACTTTAAACGGATAGCCGGACAATCAAACCTTAGCTATAAGCGAAACTGTGGTGTGATCCTTGAGGAACTCTGCTGATGTCGCGTACTATTCTCAGACTGTCCGCCCTGGTTGTTGCTTCCGTCATGGGTGCGGCCGCAGCTTCGGCAAACGACGATCCTTCCACCTACTACGATCAACAGCCATACTCGACCTACAGCCCCTCCCCAAGGACGTTCTACTACCGCGATCACTCCTATCGGCCCCGGGCGGCGGCTATTCCCCGTCAGATCGTGTCGTACGGTGGCCAGCACGCCCCGGGCACGGTCGTGATCTCCACCCGGGAACGTCGGCTCTATTACGTGCTCGGCAACGGGCAGGCGATCCGCTATGGCGTCGGCGTCGGTCGCCCGGGTTTCGCTTGGGCCGGCACGAAGACTGTAACCATGAAGCGTCAGTGGCCGGACTGGCGCCCGCCCGCCCAGATGCTGCGGCGCCGACCCGACCTGCCGCGCTACATGCCTGGTGGCTTGAACAATCCGCTCGGGGCACGAGCCATGTATCTTGGCGGATCGTTGTACCGGATCCACGGCTCGAATGAACCGCACACGATCGGGCAGGCCGTTTCCTCAGGCTGCATCCGCATGACCAATGACGATGTCGTGGACCTTTACGAGCGAATCAGGGTCGGTACTCGCGTTTTGGTGCTCTGATCCAAGCTTAGGCGGGCGCCGTTCGCGGGAGTGGCGCTCGTCGTTTGAGGCCGCGATAGGTTGGACGCCAGCGTTCCCACACCGCCGCGGTCGGGGCCGTTGTATCTGGCAAGCGATGGAGTCATCTCGGCCGGGCGTCTCTCATCCTCCACCCGTTCCTGGCGAACGTTGCGGGTCGGCCGCTTGAGGCTGCAGACTCACACGTGAGCTGGCGAGGGCGCGTTCACGCACTGGCGGCGCCGGAAGCTTGGGTGCCGCTCGCGGCGGCTGTCGTTGCCGTGACCTCGCGCGTCTGGCCCTCGCCCCGCGGATCACGGCGGCCGATTTGCATTTCGACTCAGGCCCATTGCGGGCGGGGCAGCGCCCTTGTCTCGCGCAGCGGCTGCCCCTTCGAGCTCGAGGACCGCCCCGGCCATCTCGCCTTGGGGTGAAGCGCGTCGGCTTCAGAGGCCCCTGCACGTGGTCGAGGCCGCGCATCTCCGGAAACGCGGCCATCGGGCATGGTGAGCGAAGATTAACCTTCTCCGCGGTACTCTCGGTATTGGACGGCTGAGAGGCGCGGCATGAGCGGAAGTCGTATAATCGGATGGGTGCTCATCGGTGCTGTGGGGAGCCTCGCCATCGTCCAGGGCTGGGGCTACTACGTCGACACCCAGGTGCCGGTGAAACTTCGCCCTGGGGGAACCGTGGAGACCAGCTTGTGGGACCGGGGCTACGTCACCGCGAACGGCACGTGGGTGGCCGAGAGCGGCGATCAGAGCCGACCCCTTCAATACACGGGCGTCGCCTGCTACCGCTCGGACAACACCTGCCGCTCGGCGACGGCGGAGGTGCTCGCGAACAGCACGCTGTCGCTCGATACCGTCACGTACAAGGTGGTGCAGTGGTCCGAGACGACCCTCATGTTCGTAAACGCGGAGTCTCCCTGCTCGGAGTTCACCTACACGATCAGCCGTGTCAATCAGCGCGTCGTGGGCACTCGCTCGCCGAAAAGGAACCCTTCGGAATCCTGCACGGCGGATGAAAGCACGATGCAGCTTACGCTTGTGGATGGGGCGAAGGTCACCAAGGCACAAGAGCAGGAAGCCAATGCACGAGCACAACCCATCGCCTGGGCGAGTTTAGCTGCCCTGTGGGTTTTCGTTGTATCGGGTCTCTTCCGGCGTCCCAACCGCAGTGTAGAGTTCGCCGAAGCCTAGCGCTTTTTCCTTTAGGTGCATCCCGTGTGAAATTCGTCGTCTCAGGCCGGGATCTGGGACAGCGCGTGCGCGAGGCTCGCATAGGACGCCGCCAACGCGCCCGCATCCGCTCGCCGCTCCCCGGCGGCCGTGAGCTGGTGCAAGCGCATCCGGTACAGGTGCGAGAAGACGGTACACCCGAGGAGGAGCGTGCTGGCGAGCGCCCGAGCCTCCTCGTTGCTGCTGCTCAGGTATTCCTGGCACCGCGCCTGGGCGGCATCGATATCTCGACAAATCGCGGCGGCCTGATCCGCGGTGACGCTTCCCGCGAGAACCTGCGACACAGACAGATCGAAGGCATGGGCGAGGCCGTACGACACCTCCGCCACGCCTTGCCGGTGGGAGAGCGCGGTTCGCGTGCCCACTTGGTCGAGTTGCAGTCTCAGCTTTTGGAAGTGGGCTCGCGCATTCGCAATATCGACCGAAACGACGTCGATGGGCTTAGGTTTCGAAAACCACCGAAACATCGCCCATGCATCATTGATTTGGATGCGGAGGGTCTACATGCCTTTTGTCGCGGACAGACGCACGCCCATTGAACTCGTACCGCGCAGCCGCAAACAGCCGAGCATTCCGAAGCGCCCCCCGCCTCGTCGAAAACCCTCCGGATGAGATCCAACGCGTCCTCGAGACGGCATCGGGTGCCTGTTTCGGAGCGGTCGCGGCTATGACGATGGGTCGAGTCCGTGACCGTAAACCGCCACGTTTAGAACCAGATCGGAGCAGCAATCACCGCCGTGATGAACACGAGCGATCCCGCCGCCAAAAGCTCGCACCAGTAACGGCCCACATAGCGGTACGCGGTCATGGCCCGACCTCTTCATGAGAGACGATCCGGCAAGGTAACGAACGAGCCGACCGACGGTTTCACCAGAGCTGCCGGGATCGTTCCGACGATCCTCCAGCCGCCTCATTCCGGGACCGTCCTCGCAGCGCCACGAGCGGCTGTTCGGATCGCTTCCGAGCCGTCAATCGCGAGTGGAGGCCGCACGAACCGTTTCGGTGAAGCGCACCGCTGAACGTGCCGTCCGGCTCCCGAGGCCGTTTCTATTGGATGCTGCTGATATCGCGTCCCTGCGGCTCAATCTTGAGCGCGTCAGCACAGAGCCGCCAATCCGGGACGTGACGGCGGCGCATCAGTCGAAGCTCCGCCGCCCGCCGAGCACGCTGAGGCGTGCGGGCGTGGCGAACCACGAAGGAAGCGACCGTGAACGGCACACCCATAATCCGCTTCGAGAACGTCACGCAGTAGTTCGACATCGCACGATCTCACGCCACCGACACGTGCCTAAGTGAAGCATAAGCCAACACGAAACTCCAGAGCCGCACGCGGGACGGTCCACGGTCGAGCGGATCCAAAGAACCGCTTGGGGACGAAGGGGGTTCGGGAGGATCGATCCGAAGAACCGCTTGGGGACGAAGGGCGTTCGGGAGGATCGATCAGGAGAGGCGAAGGAGCGAGACGGGCGCCCGGTCGGGTCAGCGCTCCGGCCCTCACCCATGGGCCTCCATGCCGCCATGCCTCCCAGGCCACGAAGCGGAAAACAAAACGGGGCCGGCGGTTTGTGACCGCAGAGCCCCGAAGTTCCAGGGAGAAAACAGCTCCGGGGTGCCCCCACAGGACTGCGAGGGCGACACTGCGCGGGATTGGTTAATTCTTGATTAAGAGAGCTGATGAAACCCCCTCCCGCCGACCTTTCGAACGCGGTGATGTTCAGGGCGAGACGGGGCACAGAAGCACAGGGGGCAGCGCACGCTCTGGACCTGACAGGCCCCCGTTGCCGAGCATCGAAACTATGTGGCGCGAGAACCGCTTTGATTGTGGGCTTCGAGACTTTTCGGCACCAGGTACGCGAGAACGAAGCCGGCCATGGCCGCTATCCCAAAGATCAGGAGCGAGTTCATCACGTCCGTGTTTGTCGGAGCATTCGGGTCGGACATCACAGCGCGAACGCTCGGTGCGTCCCGCTCATCGACGTAGATGCCGACCTTCCAACGACCATCTGCGGCTTCGATTCTGATCGACTCTCTCCCGCCCGAAGCCGGCAAACTCGAGACGGCCAATCGCCCGCTCGCTTTCCTCACGGGTTCGAAATTCTACCCAGACGGTCGGCATGTGCAGCGCCTCCTTTGCCCACAGGAAAGCGGCGGGACGCGGCGGAGGTTCCAGGTCCGGCAGCTGCCGGGAGCCGGCTGGCGACCGAGGAGCGGGCGCGACCTGCCGGTCGCGAGAGGTCGACCGGACGGGGCCCGGCGGCTGCCGGGCAAGGCGCGAGCGGATCGTACGAGGTCGTTTCGGGCGTCCATGGGCACGTCCTGGCGAGAGCGTACCCCCACGGATTGAGCGGCATGGTCCGAGCGGCAGTCTCGACGTGACGAAATAATCGTCGTCCGACGTCGCAATCCGCCAGCAACAGACGTGCGCCATAGCAGAGCATGACATCTCATTATGGAGCAGGCGAATGGCCCCTGAGGACCGACTTACGATATGGGCGAGCGGAATTGCGATGGCGGGTTGCGCTCTCGGTTTGCTTGTCGTTTCGCTGGTCGTGGGGTGAGGCGCCATGCAGGGCAACGCCTCGCCGACCGGGCGCAGCAAGGCCCGGGTCGTGCGCACCGCGAAGCGATGGCGACAGTTTCGGCGCGGCTGCCGTCAGGCAGATAGAACCGCTTGTGTTCCGTCGCACAGCCGTATGGCCAGATGTGCGCGAAAATAGCGTTCAAGGGGCAGGAGGCAGACATGCTCCCTCATTTGCCGCTGGGTTCACGGACGATGATCGGCGGGTCTCAGGCACCCATGACGCGAAGGTCTCGCGAACCTGCGCACTGGCGCAGGCGCAAAGCGCGCCAGCGGTGGTGCTCGCCTATGTCGCCGATGCCCGGCTTCATCCTGTCACGCCACCTGTCACCTTAATCGAAAACTAACCGTCGTCGCGGAGTTGCGGAGATGGCGCCCTCGAGCCCTCCCGTCGAAACCGTTCATCAACATCGCCCTGGGATACCGATGCTTGAACCTCAGCGCGGGAGAAGGCCGATGATCCGTCACGATGTCCCTGGTTCGGTGTGGGCCAATGTTGTCGCCATCCTCTCGGTGGCGGGAACGATCGGCGCACTCTACCTGCCGCTTGTCGTCCATTAGTCGTATCTGGCCGGACAAAGTCATCCCGAGCGCTTGGGCCTCGGCTGCTAGAGCATTCTTGCGCGAAGTGGACCCGTTCGCGGTGGAAATCGGCCAACTCGAACGAGAGCTGATGACGCGAACTGGGAAACCGCCTCAAGCGTGCGTATCGAGCATCGCTGTGCGAACGAAGAGGGCCATCGTTGCCGCTGGCGGTATAAGCGACACGATGCGCGTGCCGCTCTCCGAGACGGTCGTTCAGGCATGCTCGATGCAGGATGAATCGGAAAGACAAGGACGGGCGCGCTCCGATAACAAGCGGACCGGGCCGGTGTTCTGGCTGCACGCTCGGGAACCGCGATGGTTGGGGCGCTCACCGTCCCGCTCGCGCTCCGGCAAGGACTGCTCCGACATCGACACTGATCGAAACCTTGCGACGGCGTTCGAGTCGGACCGACGAGTCCGTTTCTAGCCGCCGACCAACCGCGCCGCAGAGTAGAACAGCGCCGCGATGAGGCCAGCGGCTGGGATCGTGATGATCCACGCCACCAGAATTCCCCTGGCGACCCCCCACCTGACGGCTGACGTCCTCCGCGCCGAACCGACCCCGATGATCGCGCCCGTAATCGTGTGGGTGGTCGAGACCGGGATGCCGAGCCATGTCGCCCCGAAAAGCGTGAGGGCGCCTCCCGTCTCGGCACAGAAGCCCTGCATCGGGGTCAGGCGGGTGATCTTCGAACCCATCGTGTGCACGATGCGCCAGCCGCCGAAAAGGGTTCCCAGGCCCATGGCCGCTTGGCAGGTGATCACCACCCAGAACGGCACGTAGAACTCGCTGCCGAGGAGACCTTGCGAGAACAGCAGGACGGCGATGATGCCCATCGTCTTCTGGGCGTCGTTGCCGCCGTGGCCGAGCGAGTAGAGCGATGCCGAAACGAATTGCAGGCTGCGGAACGCGCTGTCCGCCGCGTACGGAGACAGCCGGCGGGCAGACCACGTGGTCAGGAGCACCAGTAAGAGCGCCAGGCCAAACCCGATCAAAGGGGACAGAAAGATCGCCAACAGGGTTGGACCGAGACCGCCCCAGACCACTGCACCCGCGCCGGCTTTGGCGACTCCCGCACCCACGAGCCCGCCGATCAGGGCATGCGAGCTACTGGACGGAATGCCGCCTGCCCAGGTGATTACGTTCCACAGGATCGCTCCCATCAGAGCCCCGAAGATCACGTGGGCATCGATCACCGTCGCCAGGACGATGCCGCTGCCGAGCGTTCGGGCGACATGGAGGCCGAAGAACAGGAAGGCGATGAAGTTGAAGAATGCCGCCCAGGCGACGGCGACCTGCGGCCGGAGCACCCGTGTCGAGACGATGGTTGCAATCGAGTTCGCGGCATCGTGCAGACCGTTGATGAAATCGAACAGCAACGCGAGAGCGATGAGTCCGACCAACACCGGGAGGGAGACCGCGAGAGGGTCCATCGTACGCGGCTCCTCAGACGTGCTCGATCACGATGCTATGGACCTCGTGAGCCACGTCCTCCAGCCGATCCATGACGCGCTCCAGGTGGTTCAGGATCTCGGACGCGACCCAGAAGTCCAGGGCATGAGACGGGCCTTTCTGAAAAAGACGGCGACGCGCGGCATCGTAGATGTCGTCCGCCTCGCCTTCGATCTCGGACATCTTCTCCGAGAGCACGCTGATTTCGTTGGCGTGGGCGCCGATCCGCCGCAGCATCGGCGCGACCTGCTGAACGATCAGCGCTCCTTGCAAGATGCGGTCGGCCATCTGGCGCATCTCCGGTTCGAACGCCGTGACGTTGAACAGCAGCACTGCCTTGAGCGTCTTGCGCATCTCGTCGATGGCATCGTCCATCGAGGTGATGAGGTCCTTGATGTCGCCGCGGTCGAAGGGCGTTATGAAAGAACGGCGGATGGCCTCCAGAACCTCTCGCGTGACGGCATCGGCGTCGTTCTCCCGATCCATGACGGTCGTCACGTGCCGGTCCAGGTCCGCGCCTCCGTCGAGAGCGGCCCGGAGCGCTTCAGCGCCCGCAACCACCAACCTGGAGTGCTGCTCGAAGAGATCGAAGAACCGATCCTCCTTCGGCATGATCGCCCTGAACCAGTTCAGCATGGGCTCCTCCTGTGACGGGCCCCGCAGATGACCTCTACCGGTCATCCTCGGGCGAACTCGTACCGGGCAGGTGCCGGGTCACGAGCCACATCACGGAGAGAATCAGAACGGCGAAGATCAGCCCTGCGACGGCAATCTGATACATGCCCGCACCCGCCGCCATCCCGAGCGAACTGGTCATCCACAAGCTTGCGGCGGTCGTCAGTCCATAGACGCTTCCCTTCGCGACGAAGATCACGCCGGCGCACAGGAAGCCGATGGCCTGAGCCAACCCCTGGATGGCGCGCGTCGGGTCGGGATCGGACCGGCCTCGTGCGGATACCTCCTCGAAGAGTTCCAGCGCGATCAGCATCGTCATGGCCGAACTGAGGGCCACGAGCATGTGCGTCCTCACGCCCGCGGAGATGCCCCGCATCTCGCGATCGAGACCCAACAGCAGACCGAAGGCGGAGGCGATCCCGAACCGCCACAACATCTCGTCGAAGGGAATGATCGACTTGCCGAGCAAAGGGTCCAGCGCTCAACCTCCCGAAGCGAGGAGTGACATAGAAGAGGCGCTGTTCCCGGCAAGGTTGTCCATGCTGAGAATGGCGAATTCGGCTCATCGACTTGTGATAGCCCCAGAGACGTCCCACCTCTGGGCGGGTTTCTGCCCCCGTCTCACCTCGGCCCGTCATTCGGAGCGTAATCGTCACGCCAGACCGCGCCCGCATGACCTTTGAGGACATCCACTCCGGCAGGGGTCACGACGCTCGAAAATGGACCTGCGAGAGCCACCATGCCGACACAGACCCGGACCGTGCCTTCAGCCTACCGCTACAAAATCGGCTCTTTCGACGTGATCGCGGTCTCTGACGGGTTGCGCAGGTTCCCCCTTGAGCCGACCTTCGTGACCAATGCTCCGGTCGAGCGGGTCAGAGAAGCGTTGTCCGAGGCCCTGCGCCCGCCCGATACCGTCGAGATCCCGTTCACGCCGACACTCGTCGACACCGGTCATCGGCTCGTTCTGATCGACGCCGGCCACGGCGCTCAGACCCCGGGGGCCACCGTCGGGCGGCTGGCCGAGAACCTGGCAGGGGTCGGTATCGCCCCCGATCACGTCGACGTCGTCATCATTTCTCACTTCCACGGCGACCATATCGCCGGGCTGAGAACGCGCGACGGACAGCCGGCTTTCCCGAATGCCGAGGTTGCGGTCCCGGAGCGCGAGATGGCGTTCTGGCTGGATGAGGGAGAGGAAAGCCGCGCCGCAGCGACCCGGAAGCCCGGCTTCGGTCTCGCGCGGCGAGTCTTCGCTCCGCCGGGATTGCGCGTGCGCATCTACAAGGATGGAGACGAGGTTGTCCCCGGAATTTCCGCGATCGCCGCGTATGGCCACTCGCCCGGCCACATGGCTTTCCGCGTGCAATCGGAGTCCGAGGGACTGCTCCTGGTTTCCGACGCCGTGCACCTGCCCTTCTTGTTCGTCAGAAACCCCGAGTGGGCGCCAGCTTTCGACATGGATCCGCAGGTGGCCCGCGAGACCAGGCGGAGACTGCTCGATCAGGCGTCCGCCGACCGCGTCCCCGTGGCCGGGTTCCACTGGGGATTTCCGAACGTCGGTCACGTGAAGCGGACCGGCAACGGCTTTGAACTGATTCGCCTGCCGTGGCCCTCTTGACGGTCGGGCCCGAAGGGTCGCCCGAGAACCGGTCTCGCCGAGATCAACCCCGTCGCGAATCGGTGCGTCAACGGCACGCGGCCCTGGACCGCGCCTCGAGCGATCGAACGCCCGAGCGCGAGCGATGGGAGCGGCGACAACGTCGTCACCTCGGAGGTGACGGCACGGCTGCGGGAACGGTCTCGTCGGGATTGACCAGGAAAGAGAGCGACGGACGGTCACTTTGGGTGGCTGCGGTATCGCCCAAAACCGGGCTCCGGTCGCTCGCTGCTGCCTCGGCGGAGTGTAGCCTCGTCCATGGCTTGTGACAGGGCTCGACGAGTTCGGCGCACATCGCGCTCGACTAGCGGGTGCAGCCGTGGTTTGATGGTATTGGGAGCCCCGGAGGGCATTCATGCGCTGGTTGTCGGCAATCCCGGTGTTAGCTGCAACGGGTGTCGCCAATGCTGCAGCTGTACAAAGCAGTTCATGCGGCGATCCCAAGCAAGGCGCAGCTCGGTTTTACAATCGCTCGAACGCTGAGGATGCTCGAATCTGCAGGAGATCCCTCAACGGCACTGGCCAGTCGAGTGCTTCACCAGTGCTGCAATTCGCATCCCGTTAGTCGAGATGTAGCGAACGCGTGTCGTACTTCTTCGAGCCGAGCACGTCGGCCATGAGGAGACTCGAACCAGGAGGGTGAGCCATGCTTGAGACCCTGCGTCCCGACCCGACGTTCTACCCCTCTCCGAAACTCGCGATGGAGGCCCCTTCGGAAAACTACGCGTACGTCGTCATGTTGTCGCCCGACGGATCGCAGCCCGATGCGCTCGGGGTCGTGGACGTCTCACCCGGTTCGAAGTCGTACGGCACCATCGTCCACACGGTCACGATGCCCAACAAGGGCGACGAGTTCCACCATTTCGGCTGGAACGCCTGCAGCTCCGCCCTGTCGCCCTTAAGCGGGCACTCGTTCCTGAGGCGCCGGTATCTCATCATTCCGGGCATGCGCTCCTCGCGGATCTACATCGTCGACACCGACCCGCACCCCACGGAGGCGAAGCTCCATAAGGTGATCGAGCCCGAGGAAGTGTTCCACAAGACGGGATACTCGCGACCCCACACGGTGCATTGCGGGCCGGAGGGCATCTACATCAGCACCCTCGGGGGGAGCGGACCGCACGGCACCGACGGCCCTCCCGGCGTATTCATCATGGATTGCGAAAGCTTCGAGATCCTCGGTCGATGGGAGATCGATCGCGGGCCGCAAAAGCTCCACTATGACTTCTGGTGGAATTTGCCGCGCGACTACATGGTGACGAGCGAGTGGGCGCTGCCGCCGCAGTTCGAAAACGGCATCGTCCCGGAAGACCTGCTCGGCAACCGCTATGGCCATCAGGTCCATTTTTGGGACCTGAGCGGTCGCCGCAACGTCCAGACCATCGATCTCGGCGCCAATCACCAGATGGCGCTCGAAGTCCGGCCCGCCCACGATCCCACGCGCGAGTACGGCTTCCTCGGCGTTGTGGTCGACACCACCAACCTCGAAGGCTCGATCTGGACCTGGTGGCGCGAGGACGGCAAGTTCCGCATCGAGAAGACCGCCACCATCCCGCCCGAGCCGGCGGCCGCGGACGACCTGCCGCCGCTGCTGAAGGGCTTTGGCGCCGTGCCGCCGCTCGTCACCGACATCGATCTGTCGCTCGACGATCGCTTCCTCTATGTCGCGTGCTTCGGGACGGGGGAGCTGCGCCAGTACGACGTTTCAGACCCGCGCAAGCCGTCGCTCGCCGGCTCCGTGCGGATCGGCGGAGTCGCGAAGCGCACGCCCCACGTCGACGGCCGGCCCTTCGCGGGCGGACCGCAGATGATCGAGATCAGCCGCGACGGCCGGCGGGTCTACTTCACGAACTCGCTCTACTCGACCTGGGACCCGCAATTCTACCCGAACGGAATTCCAGGTGCCCAGGCCATGGCGCACGCCGGCGCAAACGGCGGCATCGAACTCGCGGCGGACTTCCACGTGACGTTCCCGGCCGGTTACGCGGCGCACCAGATCCGGCTGGAGGGCGGCGACTGCTCGACGGACTCGTTCTGCTATCCGTCGGCGTAAGAGGACCGGCGTGGACGGACAGTCGGCGCTCTGGGCCGCGGTCGTTGCAAGTGGCGTCTATCACGGGCTGAATCCCGGGATGGGGTGGCCGCTCGCGGTCGCGGCCGGCCTGACGGAGGGGCGCGGGGCCGCGGTGGTGCGCACGCTGGCGCCGCTCGCCGCCGGCCACCTCGTCTCCATCGCGGTGGTGCTCCTGCCGTTCGCAGCGGTGACCTTGCTCCTCGATTGGAGCCGCGAGATCAGGATCGGGGCCGGCGTCGGCATCATGGCCTTCGCGGCATTCCTGCTCGCGACGCCGCGGCACCCGCGGTGGATGGCGAGGATCCGCCCGCGTCAGGTCGCGCTGTGGTCCTTCTCGGTCGCGCTGGTGCACGGCGCCGGACTGATGTTGGTACCGATGTTGTTGGGTCTGTGTGCCCTCCCGTCCGCCACGCGAGGCCTTGAGGCGGTCGACGGCGGAATGGTCGCCACTGCCGGCCTCGCGTTCGCAGTCGCGCTGATCCACACGGCGGCGCTCGTCGCGGCGGGCGGAGGGCTCGCGTATCTCGTGTTTCGCGTCCTCGGGCTCGGGTTCCTGACCCGCTCGTGGTTCGATCTGAGCCGCGTTTGGGCCGGCAGCCTCGGCCTCGCGGGAGTGCTCGGGCTCTGGGCCGCGCTGTGACCGCGATGGGAAAATCCGGTTCGCCGAACGTGTCCGTCCTTCGGCCGGAGGCCTATTCGACGAGCCGGGCCCCGCTCTCGGTCTTCGGCAGCGGCACCGCGAGCGATGCGTCCGTCGTCGCCTTGGCCTTGATGTTACCCGTGATCTCGATCTGATCGGCCACGATCGGCAGGAATGGGACGTCCTGGCTCACGCCGGAGCTGCCCGCGACCCGAACCTTCTGGGTCGGCGTATAGATCGAGCCGGAGATCTTTGTCGCCGAGTCGCCCGCGAAGGTGTTCGTGAAGCCCGGGTTCGCGAGGCGGTCCTGGAACAACAGGATGCCGGCGTAATCACCCGCGGTCGGGGCGCTCAGAGCGATCGTGGCACCGGCCTGGATCGTGAAGCCGGCGGTTGCGCCCGTGAGGTAGAACATCACGCCCGCGCCTGTGATCGAAGCTTGGCTCGCGACGGTCAGCGCGCCGGACAGCACGTACACGCCGGGCTGCAGCGTCGCCGTTCCCTTGATGGTCAGCCCGCCGCAGTAGGTTCCGGGATTCAAAGTGACGGTCTGCTTCGGCGTGACCTCCAGGTTGGTCGCAACGCAGCTTCCGGCCGCAGGAGCCGCGAGATTGCGGAAGGGATCGAGCATCGGTTCGCAGTAGGAACGGGCCGGCGGTGCGAGGTTCGGAGGTGTGGACGCCTTGCCGGCAGCACAGTAGCCGCCCGCCTTGACGGCTGCATTGTTGTCGACCAACAGCGACACGGAACTCGAGGAGTTGCTGTGCAGCACGCAGCCCTCCGCGACGTATTGCGCCCCACCGGTGAGCAGCAGCGCCTTTTCGACCGACCGGTTCAGCGCGAGGATGCAAGGCGGAGGCCCCTCGAAAACCTTTACGGCCTTCGCGCGGGAGGCGACCGCGATCTTCGGCACCTGAAGGACCTTCAGGAGGGAGGTTTCGACCTGGCCTGTAGCCGTCACCGTCGCGCTGGTGTTCGTGATGCTGAAGGCCGGCGTCGCGGTGAGCCCTTCGGAGCGGATTGCGCCGAAAACCTGTTGGGCGGTGGCCTGCCGCTCCGAAACCGTGGGCACCTGCGCGAGCACGGCGGCCAGTGCCGCGCCGTCGACAGCCGCTTGCACCTTGCCCCGGGATTGCGTCGCCCGGACATAATCGACGGCAGCACCTGCAAAGCCCAGGACCGGGATGAGCGCGAAGGCAAAGATGACCGCGACGCCGCCCCGTTCGTTTTGTTCGAAGTCCTTGAAGCGCATGCCGATCTCCTGGGTACGGATCGACACGGTACCGATCAACTACTCCAAACCGGTTGCGCCCGGCGTCGCGATTTGAAGCGAATTGTCGGATCTTATGTTCTTGAGCGATGGAAAGACTCAACGACGCGCCCCGGGCTTCGGCGCCTGCGGCGGGGCGGAGTCCACCCGTCCGCGCCTGCGACAACGTGCTCGCCGAACCGTCGCGCTTCCCGCGAGTTTGTCTCCGGGAAAGGGAACGCCATCATGGATCCGATCAGCCTGACGTCCGCGTCCTTCGCCGTGCTCTACGCTGTCGCCATGATCCTCATCGTACGGATGCCCTGAGCGGATCCTTTCACAGGCGCTCCCGCTCAGGCCGTTGTTCCGGTCGCCAGAACGAGTCGAAGGCTCGGCCTCGAAGACCGACCGGGCGGCACGATTCGTCCTCACCGTTCGTGCGGCCGCGACGATCCTACAGGCGCGCGGCCCGCAAGCGCAGAGCGTTAGCAATCACGCTGACCGAGGATAGTGCCATCGCGGCCGCCGCGATAATCGGCGACAGCAGGATACCCGCGGCCGGATAGAGCACGCCCGCGGCGATTGGGACGCCCGCGGCATTGTAGATGAAGGCGAAGAACAGATTCTGGCGAATGTTGCTCATCGCCGCCTGGGACAGGCGCCGGGCTCGCACAATGCCGCCAAGGTCTCCCTTCAGCAGCGTTACGCCGGCGCTCTCGATCGCCACGTCCGTTCCCGAGCCCATCGCGATTCCGACATCCGCCGCGGCGAGCGCGGGTGCATCGTTGACGCCGTCGCCCGCCATGGCGACCACCCGGCCCTCGCGCTTGAACTTCTCGACCACCGCACTTTTCTGCTCCGGGAGCACCTCCGCCTCCACCTCGGTGATCCCGAGGCGACGCGCCACGGCCTCGGCGGTCGTGCGGTTGTCGCCCGTCAGCATCACGACGCGGATGCCCTCGCGCTTGAGAGCCGCGAGGGCCTCCGGCGTCGAGGCCTTGACGGGGTCGGCGATCGCCAGGGTTCCGGCGGGCCGGCCATCGATGCCGACGAAGATCGCCGTCGCGCCGTCGCGCCTGAGTTCGTCGGCGGCGCCGGCGAGCGGACCGACGTCGACCCCGTGCTCCGCCAGGAACCGAGCGTTGCCAAGAACCACCGCATGCCCCTCGACCGAGCCCAGCGCACCCTTGCCGGTCGGCGAGTCGAAGTCGGACACGGGAGCGGTCCGTAGTTCCCGGGCCTCCGCGGCCGCCACGATGGCGAGCGCCAGCGGATGCTCGCTGGCGCGCTCGACGCTCGCGGCGAGGCGCAGGATGTCCGACTCGCTGAACCCCTGCGCGGGAACGACGGCCGTCACGGTAGGCTTGCCCTCCGTGAGCGTGCCCGTCTTGTCGACGACGAGCGTATCGACTTTCTCCATCCGCTCGAGGGCCTCCGCGTTCTTGATCAGGACTCCCGCCTGGGCGCCGCGCCCGACGCCGACCATGATCGACATCGGAGTGGCGAGCCCAAGGGCGCAGGGGCAGGCGATGATCAGAACCGTCACGGCCGCCACAAGGCCATAGGACAAGCGCGGCTCCGGGCCCCAGATCGCCCACGCGGCGAAAGCGAGCATCGCGACGCCGATCACGGTGGGAACGAAATAGCTCGACACCTGGTCGGCGAGGCGCTGGATCGGCGCGCGGCTGCGCTGAGCCTCCGCGACGAGCTGGACGATCTGCGACAGCATCGTGTCGCGACCGACCTTCCGGGCCTCGACGACGAGGCCGCCCGACTGGTTCATCGTGCCGCCGATGACGTGGTCCCCGAGGGATTTGGTGACCGGCATGGACTCGCCCGTCACCATCGACTCGTCCACCGCGCTGCGGCCTTCGACCACCACGCCGTCGACCGGCACCTTCTCGCCGGGCCGGGTGCGCAGCCGGTCGCCCACCTCGACGGAGTCGAGCGGGATCTCCTCCTCGGAGCCGTCGGGTCGGATGCGCCGGGCGGTCTTGGGCGCGAGGTCGAGAAGCGCACGGATCGCGCCGCTGGTGCTCTCGCGCGCCCGCAGTTCAAGTACCTGCCCGAGGAGGACCAGAACGGTGATCACCGCGGCGGCTTCGAAGTATACGGCGACCGAGCCGTCATGGCCGCGGAATGCGGCGGGAAAGATCCCGGGAGCCAGGGTGGCGACGACGCTGTACGCCCACGCGACCCCGGTACCCATGGCGATCAGCGTGAACATGTTGAGATTGCGGCTCACGAGCGAATGCCAGCCGCGCTCGAAGAACGGCCACCCCGCCCAGAGCACGACCGGAGTCGCGAGGGCCATCTGAACCCAGTTCGAGACGGATCGCGGGACCACGTGGTCGAGACCGGTGAGATGGGCGCCCATCTCGAGCACGAGGACCGGAACCGACAGGGCGAGCCCGATCCAGAACCGGCGCGTCATGTCGATGAGCTCGAGGTTCGGCGCCGCCTCCGCGGTCACAAGGACCGGCTCCAGCGCCATGCCGCAGATCGGGCAGGAGCCCGGACCGACCTGCCGGATCTCGGGATGCATCGGGCAGGTATAGATCGTGCCTTCCGGAACGGCTTCGGCCTGCGCGGCCCGAGCGCCCGCGTCGACATACCGGCTGGGGTCCGCGACGAACTTCGTGCGGCAGCCGGCGGAGCAGAAATAGTAGGGGCGGCCGTTGTGCTCGGCCCTGTGAGGCGTCGCGTGGGGATCGACCGACATCCCGCACACCGGGTCCTTCACGACGTGATCGGCGTGAGCCTCGGGGTGTCCTCCATGGGAAGGGTGCGCACACCCGCCATGCTCGTGACGGGTCATGGGCTCGCCGTGATCGTGGCTGGTCTTCACCTCGGCCATGGCAGCGCTCCTTTCTGATGTCGTTCGCTCGGAGGGCCTTGTGGACCTTCCCATCGCGGTAAGGTCAACCCCCTGCCCTCTCGCGCCGGGGTGTTCGGAAAGCCTGGGCGCCAGCTGCCCGAACGCTCGACGCAGTCCTGGGCTTCGCGCCGTCGGGATCGGAGCCTCCTCCCTGGCGAAGGTATGCGTCCCGGCGGTCTCGACCGCAATGACCCCGCCGCGATCAGGCAGGCGACCCGCGACGGACGAGCGGAGCGCGTGCGCCGTTGTACGGGGGCGCGATCACCTTGATGGGATCGCCGACGCCGATCACCCCTTCGCTTTCGATCAGGCCGACAAGGCCCCGCAGGCCGATCGCCTGATGGGGAAAAGCGAGTTCCAGCTCGGGATTCCCGTGGGCTTGCGCGATCTTCCGACCCGGTTGGCGGCATGGCGCGTTCGGCTCGGTGATGAAAATCGTCGCTCCCGAGGGGACCTGAAGACGGGTGGCGGGCGACAGCTGCGTGAGCCCGTCGAGCGCGCCGACGACGATGTTCGCGCCGAGGAGCGCCGGATCGAGATGGGGCAATCCAAGCGCCTGCGCGACCAGCGCGCATTCCTCCACGGACACGATGGAGACCTGGCGGGTGTTGGCGATCGCCGTTCCGCGGGGATGCCACGGCGTCCGCGCGTCCGACCTCCGCGTTCGGCCGGCATGCCGATGGCCCGGAATGCCTTGAAACGTGAGCTCGAGGCTTGGCACGGAGCGCGACACGAAGCCCTTCCCATCGGCAATGAGAAGCGCCGCCACGCGCGCCATGCCGTCAACCGCCGATGTTGAACCCGGCGAGCGCCGCCATGTTGACGATGTCGGCATCGGTCGCTCCGAGCGACGCGATCTGGACCGGCTTGTCGAGGCCGACCACGAGCGGGCCGAGGACCATGGCGCCGCCGAGTTCCTGCAGCATCTTGGTGGAGATCGAGGCGGAGTGGAACGCCGGCATCACGAGCACGTTCGCGGGACCGGTGAGGCGGGAGAACGGATACTGAGCCATCAGATCCCGGTTGAGCGCCACGTCGGCGGACATCTCGCCGTCATACTCGAAATCGACACGCATGCCGTCGAGGATGCGCACGGCCTCCTGGATCTTCTCGGCGCGTTCCGCTTTCGGGTGGCCGAAGGTCGAGAAGGACAGGAGCGCGACCCGCGGATCGTAGCCGAGGCGACGCGCGACGCCCGCGGCCTCGAGGGCGATCTCCGCGAGTTCCTGCGCGCTCGGCATCTCGTGGATCGCCGTATCGGCGACGAGGACCGTGCGGCCGCGGGCAATGCAGATCGAAAGGCCGATCACGCGGTGGCCCGGCTTCGGGTCGATGACCCGCTGCACGTCCGACAGGGCGGTGGAATAGTTGCGGGTCGCGCCCGTGACCATCGCGTCCGCGTCGCCCAAGGCCACCATCGAGGCCGCGAAATGGTTGCGGTCCTGGTTGATGAGGCGCTGGCAGTCGCGGAACAGGAAGCCCTTGCGCTGGAGGCGCTCGTACAGGAACTGCGCGTAGACGCTGTTGCGGTGCGACAGGCGCGCGTTGTGGATTTCGATGCCGTCGCGGCCCTCGAGATCGATGCCCGCGAAGGCCGCCGTTTCGTAGACGCGATCTTCGCGGCCGACGAGAATCGCGGTGCCGAGCCCCTGGTTCATGAACGAGAGGGCGGCGCGGATCACCTGTTCCTCCTCGCCCTCGGCGAACACGACCCGCTTCGGGAATCGGCGCAGCCGCTCGAAGATCCGGTTGAGCGTGCCCGCCACCGGGTCGAGGCGGGCCGAAAGCTGTGCCTGGTAGGCGCGCAGGTCGGCCATCGGCCGGCGGGCGACGCCGGAATCGCTCGCGGCTCTCGCGACGGCGGGCGGGACCGTCGCGATGAGGCGCGGGTCGAACGGCACCGGAATGATGTAGTCGCGGCCGAACCGCGGACGCGAGCCCTGATAGGCGGCCGCCACCTCGTCGGGCACGTCCTCCCGGGCGAGATCGGCGAGAGCCTGCGCGGCGGCGATCTTCATCTCCATGTTGATCGTCGTCGCGCGGACGTCCAGGGCCCCGCGGAAGATGTAGGGGAAGCCCAGGACGTTGTTGACCTGATTGGGATAGTCGGACCGGCCGGTCGCGATGATCACGTCGTCGCGGATGCGGGCCACCTCCTCGGGTGTGATCTCCGGATCGGGATTCGCCATCGCGAAGATGATCGGCTTGTCGGCCATCGAGCGGATCATTTCGTCCGTGAAGGCGCCCTTGACGGACAGTCCGAACACGGCATCGGCCCCGTCGAGGGCCTCGGCGAGCGTGCGTGCCTTCGTCTCGGCGGCGTGGGCCGACTTCCACTGGTTCATGCCTTCCGTACGCCCGCGGTAGATCACGCCCTTCGTGTCGCAAAGGATCACGTTGTTCGGGGAAAAGCCCATGGCCTTGAGGAGCTCGGTGCACGCGATGCCGGCGGCGCCCGCCCCGTTGACGACCAGGCGGGTCTGCGCCATGTCGCGGTCGGTAAGATGCAGGGCATTGATGAGGCCTGCCGCCGCGATGATCGCGGTGCCGTGCTGGTCGTCATGGAACACCGGGATGTCCATGAGCTCCCGCAGGCGCTCCTCGATGATGAAGCACTCCGGTGCCCTGATGTCCTCCAGGTTGATCCCCCCGAACGAGGGCCCGAGGTAGCGCACCGAGTTGATGAAGGCGTCCGCATCCTCGGTGTCCACCTCGAGGTCGATGGAGTCGACGTCCGCGAAGCGCTTGAAGAGGACGGCCTTGCCCTCCATCACGGGCTTGGAGGCGAGAGCCCCGAGGTTGCCGAGGCCCAGGATGGCGGTTCCGTTCGAGATCACCGCGACCATGTTGGCCCGGGCCGTGTAGTCGAAGGCGACGGAGGGATCCTCCGCGATCGCTTTCACGGGCACCGCGACGCCGGGCGAATAGGCCAGCGAGAGATCGCGCTGCGTCGCCATCGGCTTCGTGGGCACCACCTCGAGCTTGCCGGGGCGCCCTTGAGAATGGAATTGCAGCGCCTCCTGGTCCGTAAAGGTGGGGCGGCTGCTACGGATCGGGCGCTGCTCGTTCATCTGAATTTTTCTTTGGGCGTTTCCGGGTGGGACTGCGAGCTTACGCACCGTTGCCCTCGGGGTTCAAGGCTTCTGGCGCAATGTCAGGGCGTCGGGAGTGAAATGAGCTGTCCACAGGCCGGGCCGGACCCAGTGCCGCGGATGAATCGCCGATCCGGTTTTGCTAGGGTCCCCCGCATGTCGAGCCAAGCCGCGTACCAGCCCTCCGCGACCCCGCAGCCGAAGGCGTCGGAAGACAGCCGCGTCACGCCGATGATGGCGCAGTACGTCGAGATCAAGGCCGCCAACCCCGACTGCCTCCTCTTCTACCGGATGGGCGATTTCTACGAGCTCTTCTTCGAGGACGCGGAGATCGCGAGCCGGGCGCTCGGGATCGTGCTGACCAAGCGAGGCAAGCATCTCGGCCAGGACGTCCCGATGTGCGGCGTGCCGGTCGAGCGCGCCGACGACTACCTCCAGCGTCTCATCGGCCTCGGTCACCGCGTTGCGGTATGCGAACAGACGGAAGATCCCGCGGA
Organism: uncultured Alphaproteobacteria bacterium; assembly: GCA_963800985.1. Lineage (GTDB taxonomy): Bacteria > Pseudomonadota > Alphaproteobacteria > Rhizobiales > Beijerinckiaceae > Microvirga. The sequence goes on from CAWDDI010000023.1 coordinate 41,674, forward strand.
AGCCAAGAAGCGCGGGGCCAAATCCGTGGTCCGCCGCGACGTGGTGAGACTCGTCACTCCGGGGACGATCACCGAGGAACGGCTGCTCGATCCGGCTCGGGCGAACCTCTTCCTCGCCCTGTCCCGGCGCCGCGTCTCCGACACCGCCTTTGCCTACGGCCTCGCTGCAGTCGACATCTCGACGGGACGGTTTTCGGTGAGCGAAGCGGACGGCCCGCGTCTTCAGGCGGAGATCGCGCGGCTCGAACCGCGTGAGATCCTTCTGCCGGACTCCATCCTCGACGATCCGGAGCTCGCGGCGCTTTGGCGCGATGGCCGGGCCGCCATCACGCCGCTCCCCCGCGACGGACTCGATCCCGCCTCGGCGGAGCGGCGGCTCAAGGAGCATTTCGGCGTCGCGACCCTCGAGAGCTTCGGGTCCTTCTCGCGCACCGAGATCATGGCCGCGGGCGCCGCGCTTCTCTATGTCGAAAAGACCCAGATCGGACAGCGTCCCGTCCTGCAGCCGCCGAGCCGGGATTCGGCCGGGGCGACCCTCGTGATCGACGCGGCCACCCGAACGAACCTCGAGCTGACCCGAACTCTGGCCGGCGAGCGCGCCGGAAGCCTGCTGGCGACGATCGACTGCACCGTCACGCCCGGCGGAGCCCGCCTGCTGGCGGAGCGGCTTGCCGGTCCGCTCACGGACGTCGCCGCCATTCGGACGCGGCAGGATTCGGTGGCTTTCCTGGCCGAGAACGGCGATCTGCGCGAGCGCCTGCGTGTCGTTCTCAAGCGGTCGCCCGATGCCGCCCGCGCGCTTTCGCGGCTCGGTCTCGGGCGCGGAGGGCCGCGGGACCTCGCCTGCCTGCGCGATGCGCTTTTCGCCGCGCGGGACCTCGGAAGCCTCATTGCGCTCGCGCCGACCCTGCCAAAGGAGCTCGAAGCGGCCGGCCGCGTGCTCTCGACCCTCGACACGAGCGCCGCGGACGAGCTTGCCGCGGCGCTCGCCGACGATCTCCCGCTCCTGAAGCGGGACGGCGGCTTCGTCCGGCCGGGCTACGCCCTCGAACTCGACGAACTGCGCGAGCTGCAGCGCGATTCGCGTCGCTTCATCGCCGCGCTCCAGGCGCGCTACGCCGCCGAGACGGGCTGCCGGACCCTGCGCGTCAAGCACAACCACATGATCGGCTACTTCGTCGAGGTGCCGCAGAACGTAGGGGAAGATCTGCTCCGGGACCCCTGGAAGGAGACGTTCGTCCACCGCCAGACGATGGCCGGCGCGATGCGCTTCTCGACCGTCGAACTGGGCGAGCTGGAAGCGAAGATCGCCTCCGCGGCCGACCGCGGCCTCAGGGTCGAGCTCGGGATCTTCGATACGCTGGAGCGGCGCCTCCTCGGCCTGGCGGACCAGATCGCCGCGGCGGCCGACGCCACCTCGGCTGTCGACGTGACGGCCGCCCTCGCCGAGCTCGCGACGCGGCTCGACTGGTCGCGCCCGCAGGTCACCGATGACCTCGCGTTCTCGATCGAGGCAGGCCGGCACCCGGTGGTCGAGGCGGCCCTGAAGCGCGATGGCGCAGCCTTCATCGCCAACGACGCGGATCTATCCGGCGGCGAGGCCGGGCGCATTCTTCTCATCACCGGCCCGAACATGGGCGGCAAGTCCACCTATCTGCGCCAGAACGCGCTGATCGGCGTCCTCGCCCAGATGGGATCGTTCGTGCCCGCCAAGGCGGCCCGGATCGGTGTCGTCGACCGGCTGTTTTCGCGCGTCGGGGCGGCGGACGATCTCGCGCGCGGGCGCTCCACCTTCATGGTCGAGATGGTCGAAACGGCCGCCATTCTGAACCAGGCGACGGAACGCTCGCTCGTGATTCTCGACGAGATCGGACGCGGCACGTCGACGTTCGACGGGCTTTCGATCGCCTGGGCGGCCGTCGAGCATCTCCACGAGACGAACCGCTGCCGGGCCTTGTTCGCGACCCATTTTCACGAGCTTACGGCGCTCGCCGACCGCCTGGCGCGGGTTTCGAACGTCACGCTCAAAGTCACGGAGTGGAAGGGAGACGTGGTGTTCCTGCACGAGGTGGTGCCCGGAGCGGCCGACCGATCCTACGGGCTTCAGGTCGCCCGTCTCGCAGGCCTCCCGCCGCGGGTCGTGGAGCGCGCAAGAACCATCCTGAGCGAGCTCGAGCGATCGGACCGCGAAGTGCCGAAGCGGGCCCTCGTCGACGACCTGCCGCTTTTCGCGGTCTCGACTCGATCGGAGCCGCCGAAACCGACGGCCGATCCGCTTCGGGAGGCGCTCGATGCCCTCGATCCGGATGCGATGACGCCCCGCGACGCGCTCGATGCCCTGTATCGTCTCAAGGCCAAGCGTTAAGCCAGGATCGCATCCCGTGAAGGCACCCGATCGCCAAGGCGAGTGCCGCTGAGAGCCCAACCGGATCCACTTCGCCGAAACTCGCTCTAGGCTTGCGGGCAGCGAGAGTTCCGGCTCCGACCATCGAACGGCACGAACGTCACACGACTCCCGCTCGACACAGCGTGACCTTCTCCCAGGACATAGGCCAATGCCTGGTGCACACCCCGCTCGGTGTAGGGCTTTGCGATGACGCCGCTCGCGCCGGCTCGATCCTCCGGGATGCGCTTCGCGTTGGCGGTCATGAAAAGAACGGTGGCGCCGAGCTCACGCAGACGACGAGCCGCGTCCACCCCGGTCGGGCCATCGGTGAGATGGATATCCACGAAGGCCAAGTCGGGGCGCATGCGCCGGCCGAGCGCGATGGCGTCGTGCGAGGACGCGGCGATTCCGACCACGTCGTGACCCGCGTCCTGAAGGAGGCTCTCGAGTTCGAGGGCGATCAGGATCTCGTCTTCAACGATGAGGATGCGCAGCGGCTGGGAGTGGCTCAAGACAGTGCCTCTTCCGCGTCGAGCGGCATCGTGACGACCGCCCGCGTTCCCGGCCGCGTGTCGGACCACTCGATATGCGCCTTGAGCTGGCGAGCCAGCATGTCGATCAGGGTCTTGCCGAAACCGTCACCCGCGGGCGCGCGCGCAATCCATCCCGATCCCATCGTCCTCGACGACGATGCGCAGATCCCCGTCGGGCCTCGTTACGTGAATGCGCACGCGACCCCGGCGATGGTCGGGGTAGGCATGCTTGAAGGCGTTGCCCACGAGCTCGTTGATGAGCAGCGCGAGCGGTGCGGCCTTCCCGGCCGAGACCGCCACCGGCTCGACGTCCAGATCGACCGTCACCTGACCTTTCGGCACCAGTGCCGCGAGATCGTCCGTGAGATCGGCCAAAAACGCCGCCAAGTCGAAACGGCTCACGTCCCCCACGGAGTAGAGAAGGCGGTGGACGGTGGAGAGCGCGCTGATCCGCTCCGCGAGGTTGTGAAGCACCCCTTGCGTCGCGGGGTCCCGGAGCCGGCGCGCCTTCAGGAGCACGAGGGATGAAATCACCTGCAGGTTGTTCTTCACCCGATGGTCGACTTCGTGCAGGAGAGCCGTCTTCTGATCGAGTGCGGCTTGCAGGTCGCGGGTGCGCCGGGCGACCTGCTCCTCGAGGTGAGCCTTCGTCCGCGTCAGTTCGAATTCGGCGTTCTTCTTGTCGCTCACGTCGAACTGGGACGCGAAGAAGTAGAGCAGGTCATTGGCCTCGTTCCGCACCGGACTGATGACGAGCGAGTTCCAGAACGGAGTGCCATCCTTCCGGTAATTGAGGATCTCGGCCTCGACTCCTTCGCCGGCGCGAACCGCCTTCCGGATCCGGTCCACGGTGCCGCTGTCGGTGTCCGGCCCCTGGAGGAAGCGGCAATTACGCCCGATCGTCTCGCTTCGAGCGTAGCCCGTGAGATCGGAGAAAGCGTTATTCGCAAGAACGATGGGATTGTCGGGCTGGCGCGGATCGGTGATCAGCATCGGCATCCGGGTCGTGCGAAAGGCTGCGGTGAAGGGATCGCCGCCAACGGTCTCGATTTCCCGGTCCGGCCCGAGGCCGGAAGCGCGGAACTTCACCGACATTCCGGGCCCTGCTCCCTATCCATGGACTCACCTCATCAGAAGGACGAGCGGGCCTGCCAGCCGTGCAGACCCTGCGCCTGCGGCACGGCCGACAGCACGATCCTGTGCGACTTCCCCGCCTCGACATCCTGCTGAGCTTTCTTGCCCACGTGCGACCCGGGCAGCGCCAGCGGAGCCCTTCTTGCGATCCCACTAAACGCCCTTCGCATGGACGGGTTCCTCGCCGATTCCGAAAAATCCGCGTCGCGCGCCGGCGACACTGCCGCACCCCGATCGATGATCGCCCCGATGGCTTAACGTCCCGTGCACGCCGGGGCCTCGAGTCGCTTTCGACAGGCGGGCCGCGGGTGCTTTGGCCGTGGGGCCATTTGACCCGCGAAGACGCAACTCTATCGCACGTGCGGGCGCCGCGCTAAGCTCGGCTCGAGATGGGAGACCGGCTGGCATGGTGACTCGCGTATCAACCGTGGCCTTCGAGGGCATCGAGGCGCGGACCGTCGACGTGCAGGTTCAAATCGCGCCCGGCACCGTGGCGTTCATGATCGTCGGGCTGCCCGACAAGGCTGTGGCCGAGTTGCGGGAACGGGTGCGCTCCGCCCTGATCGCCTCCGGGCTTGCCCTGCCCGCCAAGCGGATCACCATCAATCTCGCCCCCGCGGACCTCCCCAAGGAGGGAAGCCATTACGACCTGCCGATCGCGCTCGGGGTCATGGGCGCCATCGGGGCGATCCCGAGCGATGCCCTCAACGGCTTCACGGTCCTGGGCGAGCTCGCGCTCGACGGGTCCATCACGTCCGTCGCCGGCGTCCTTCCCGCCGCCATCGCGGCGAACGAGCGCGGCTACGGTCTGATCTGTCCTGCCTCCTGCGGCGCGGAAGCCGCCTGGGCGAGCCGCGATATCGAGATCCTGGCGCCGCGTTCCCTGATCCAGCTCGCCAACCATTTCCAGGGCACTCAGGTCATGGGACGGCCCGAGCCTGCCATTGCCCCCGCTCCCGGCACGCTGCCGGACCTGCGCGACATCAAGGGGCAGGAGAGCGCGAAGCGCACTCTGGAAATCGCCGCGGCGGGGGGTCACAACCTTCTGATGAGCGGCCCGCCGGGCGCGGGCAAGTCGATGCTGGCACAGCGGCTTCCGTCGATCCTGCCTCCGCTGACGCCGCGCGAACTCCTCGAGGTTTCGATGATTCAGTCCGTCGCCGGCCACCTCGCCGACGGAGCGCTGTCCAACCGTCGTCCCTTTCGCGCGCCGCACCACTCGGCCTCGATGGCCGCGCTGGTCGGCGGCGGGATCAACGCCCGACCGGGCGAGGTGTCGCTCGCCCACCATGGCGTGCTGTTCCTCGACGAGCTCCCGGAGTTCCTGCCGCAGGTGCTCGATTCGTTGCGCCAACCGCTCGAGACCGGCGAGGTTCTCATCGCCCGGGCCAACCATCGGGTCACCTATCCGTCCCGGTTCCAGCTCGTCGCAGCCATGAACCCCTGCCGCTGCGGACAGGCCACGGAACCGGGCTTCGTCTGCCGCCGCCAGCCCAACGAGCGCTGTATGGCTCAGTACCAGGCGCGGCTCTCCGGTCCCCTGCTCGATCGCATCGATCTCGCCATCGAGGTGCCGGCCGTCACGGCGGCCGACCTCATCCTGCCGCCGCCCGCGGAGGGCTCGACCGAAGTCGCGTTGCGGGTCGCCGTCGCCCGCGACCGCCAGGCCCGCCGCTACGCGGGCCTGGGGCTCGAGGGGGTCACCTCGAACGCCGCCTGCCCGGCGCCCCTCCTCGAAGAGATCGCCCGCCCGGACGGCGACGGCCTTGCGCTCATCCGAGACGCGGCCGACGCCATGCGCCTGTCGGCCCGCGGATTTCATCGGGTCATGAAGGTCGCCCGCACCCTCGCCGACCTCGACGGCGACGAGAGCGTGCGTCGCATTCATCTCGCCGAAGCGCTGTCGTACCGTGCGCATTCGGATCGCAGGCGCGTCGCGGCCTGACGCGCCGGAGGTCTCCGACGACGGCGAGCCGGCAACCTTGATAAAGTTTCCAAAGCCGGCGATAGGCTGTGTCATCAAACCGTAAGACACTATGGTGATGTCCTGGCAGTGGACGGATGCGACGGAGCATCCGGGGGCTTCCGCTGAACGAGGTTCCAATGTCGTCTGCATCGCGGCGGGAAGGTGACTCAGATCGCGGCCTGATCCGGATCGGCTCTCTCGCGGGTCCGGGCTTAGGACTGTTGAAGGTCGGCGGGGCGGCGATTCGGTTGCTGCCGCGATTGAACCGGCCGGTCCGAGATTACGGGACCCTCGACGCGGTGCTCGGGCGCATCGGCTCCATGGAAGTTCGCCTTGCCACGACCGCCCAAGAGATTCGCCGAGCCCAACGCCTTCGCTTCAAAGTCTTCTACGACGAGCTGTCGGCCGCCCGGTCCGCAGCCTCCCGGTTCTCCCGCCGCGACGCGGACGATTACGACGCCATCTGCGACCACCTGCTCGTCATCGACCACGACGTGAAGCCGAACCCTTTCCGGAAGGCCAAGCCGCGGGTCGTGGGCACGTATCGGCTCCTGCGGCAGGAGGTGGCGGACCGTCATTGGGGCTTCTATTCCGCCGGCGAGTATGACATCGGCCCGATCATCAAGCGCCATCCGGACCTGCGTTTTCTCGAACTCGGGCGCTCGTGCGTCCTCAAGGCCTACCGCAACAAGCGGACCGTGGAACTGCTCTGGCACGGGATCTGGACCTACGTCCTGCACCATCGCGTCGACGTGATGATCGGCTGCGCGAGTCTCGAAGGCACGGATCCGCGTCGGCTGGCGCTTCCCTTGAGCTTCCTGCACCACCACGCACGGGCGCCCGAAACCTGGCGCGCTCGCGCGGTGCCGGAACGCTACACCGCGATGGACATCCTCGCGAAGGAAGCGGTCGATCCGAAGGCCGCGCTCCACGCGCTGCCGCCTCTCATCAAAGGCTACCTGCGCCTCGGCGCCACCTTCGGCGAGGGCGCGGTCATCGACCGCCAGTTCGGCACCACCGACGTGCTCGTCACCCTGCCGGTCGCATCCATCAATCCGCGCTACATCGGCCATTTCGGCCCGACGGCCAAGCGGCACGCCAGCTGGGAGGCTGCCCATCTCCGGGAGTCCGAACTCGGGCGGTAGTCGCCTCGAGGATCCCCGCAGTGGCGCGGCCAAGCAGGCCCTCGCGTTAGGCGGGACAGCGCCGGACCGTGCGCGTTCGCGCTTGACCGAACCTCACGCGATTCGGCTCGCCGGATCGTCGAACCTGGTCGGACGTTCCACCGCGCGCAGCCGAAGGCGAAGCGATTCACGCCGCGACGTCCGCCGGATCCGGGGCCAGCGCGCGTTCCCATTCGAGCCGAACGTCGGCGTCCGCCTCGCGGCTCAGGCGCTCTCGCGCAAGCTCCGCGAGCCGATCCCGCGACACGAGCCTCGCTGCAGCCCAAACCGCCATGGCGCGCACGAGCCGCGAGGAGTCGTCGAGGAGACGGATCGCCTCCGCGGCCAACCCGGTTTCGTTCGAATTGCCGATCGCGATCAGCACGTTGCGCACGAAGCGGTCGCGCCCGGTGCGCTTGATCGGAGACCCGGCGAAGCGTGCCCGGAACGCGGCATCCTCCAGGCGAGCGAGGTCCGCGAGCCGCGGGGCCGAAAGGTCGCCGCGCTGCTGCAGGCGCGCCTCCCTCCCGAGCCGAGCGTATTTGTTCCACGGGCAGACCGCGAGGCAGTCGTCGCAGCCGAAGATCCGATTGCCCATCGCGGGGCGCAGCTCGGCCGGGATGTGGCCCTTGTGCTCGATGGTGAGGTACGAGATGCAGCGCCTGGCATCGAGCTGGTAAGGCGCCGCAAAGGCGTTGGTCGGGCAGGCGTCGAGGCAGCGGCGGCAGGAGCCGCAATGGTCGCGCCCCGGCTCGTCGATCGGCAGTTCGGCCGAGGTGAAGATCGCGCCGAGGAAAAGCCAGTTGCCGAAGTCCCGGGAGACGAGGACGGTGTGCTTGCCCTGCCAACCAAGACCGGCCGCCTCCGCGAGGGGCTTCTCCATCACGGGCGCGGTATCGACGAACACCTTCACGTCCGCGCCGGCCCGGGCGGCGAGAAAACCTGCGACCTGCTTGAGCTTGCCCTTGACGACGTCGTGATAATCGCGATTGCGGGCGTAGACCGAGATGGTCGCGCGGTCCTTCTGCGCCAGCGCGGCGAGCGGATCGCCCTCGGGACCATAGTTCAGTCCGAGCAGGACGACACTGCGGACCTCGGGCCACAGGGCCGAAGGCTCTCCTCGCCGCCCGACGGTGTCGGCCATCCACGCCATGGTTCCATGACGACCCTCGGCGAGCCAGAGCTGGAGCCTTTCCGCTGCGAGAGGTATGGCGTCCGGCCTCGTGGTGCGAATCGCGTCGAAGCCCAGCGTCGCGGCGCGTTCCGCCAGGGCACGCTTGAGGTCGGGGCCGCTCAGAAGTCCAGATCCGCGTAGTGGGTCGCGGGCGGCATCCCGGGCACCGTGTCGGCGAGAAGCGCGCGGAAGGTCGGCCGGGATTTCACCCGGGCGTACCAGCTCTTCGCGATTTCGTTCTCGTCCCATGGCACGTCGCCGAGATAATCGATGGCCGAGAGATGGGCGGCCGCCGCCAGATCCGCAAACGTCAGCTCATCGCCGGCGAGCCAGTTCCGTCTCGCGACGAGGTAGCCGATATATCGTAGATGATAGCGTACATTCGCGCGCGCGGCGCGAATCGCGCTCCCATCGGGCGGTCCACCGCCTGCCTCGGCGCTCATGAAGCGCTTGTAGATCTTCTCGGTCACGAGATAGGCACCGACCTCTTCGTGGAACTTGCACAGGAACCAGTCCAAGAGGCGTCGCACCTCGACGCGGCCTTCGAGGTTCTCCGGCAGCAATCGCCTGCCGCCGAGCGCCGCTCCGCGGGTCTCGTCCAGATAGGCCGCGATGGAGCCTGGGCCGGAAACCGCGAGCCCGCCCTCTTCGACGAGGACCGGGACGTTTCCCGCGGGGTTGAGCGTGAGGAACGGGAGACGGCGCTCCCACGGCCGCTCCTCGACGAGTTCCGTCTCGACGGCCATTTCGGCGAGCGCCAGACGGATGAAACGGGATTGTGGGCAGAGCGGATAATGGTGGAGGAGGATCATCCGGGGCCTCTGACGCGATACGGACGGCGAGAATAAGGCCGAGCTCCGTTAATGGATCGTCAAGAATCCGGGGCCATTCCGGTTCGGGTCTGCCGATGGGTAAGTCAGGGCGGGACAGTGGCGAAACGACGGATCCGGTGGCGCTTGGCCGCAAGGCTCTTTAGAAGCGCCGCCCGAGCGCTCGATTCACCACGATCGGGCCGAAAGGGTCCGGGGAAATGAGACGATGACGCAACTTTTCGAGGCCCTCCTTCTCGGGTTCATCGAGGGCCTGACGGAGTTCCTGCCGGTCTCCTCCACGGGGCACCTTCTCCTCGTGGGCCACTTCCTCGGATTCCAATCCACCGGCAAGGCGTTCGAGGTGCTCGTCCAGCTCGGCGCGATCCTGGCGATCCTCTCGGTCTATTCCGGCCGGCTGTGGGAAATCGCGAAGGCCGTGCCGCACGACCCCGCCGCCCGCCGCTTCGTGATCGGGGTGTTCATCGCGTTCCTTCCCGCCGCGGCGATCGGCGCCCTGCTGCACGGGTTCATCAAGGAGGTCCTGTTCAACCCCTGGATCGTCTGCACCACGCTCCTGCTCGGCGGACTGGTGCTGTTCATCCTCGACGGGCTGAGGCTCGACGCACGATACGACGATGCGACCCGCTTTCCGCTGCCGATGTACGCCAAAATCGGCTTCATCCAGTGCCTTGCGATGATCCCGGGCGTGTCGCGCTCGGGAGCGACGATCGTCGGCGCCATGCTGCTCGGCGCGGAAAAGCGGGCCGCCGCGGAGTTCTCGTTCTTCCTCGCGATGCCCACGATGGCGGGAGCCTTTTCGTACGACCTTTTGAAGAACTACAGCTCTCTCTCGGCCGACGACATCACCCTCATCGTCGCCGGATTCCTCGCCGCCTTCGTCTCCGCGCTCCTCGTCGTGCGCACGCTCCTGGCCTACGTTTCGCGCCACGGCTACACACCCTTCGCGTGGTGGCGGATCGTGGTGGGCGCGGCCGGGCTCGCGGGACTGATCGTGTTCGGCTGACCGCTCAGGCGGTCTTCTCCGGGAAACGGCGACACACCCTTCGCGTGGTGGCGGATCGTGGTGGGCGCGGCCGGGCTCGCGGGACTGATCGTGTTCGGCTGACCGCTCAGGCGGTCTTCTCCGGGAAACGGCAAAGGTCGTAGATCGGACACCGGCCGCACTCCGGAACGCGCGCCTTGCAGATGTAGCGCCCGTGCAGAATCAGCCAGTGATGGGCGTGGCGGCGGTATTCCTCCGGGACGATCCTCTCCAGAGCCTCCTGGGTGTCGAGCGGGGTCTTCGCGGTCACGAGCGGAATGCGGTTCGCGACCCGAAAAATGTGGGTGTCGACCGCGATGCGCGGCAGCCCGAACGCCATATTGACGACGACGCTGGCGGTCTTGCGGCCGACTCCCGGCAGCGTCTCGAGGACCGCCACGTCGGCCGGCACCTCGCCGCCGAAGTCGTCGACCAAGCGCCGAGAGAGCGCGATCACGTTTCGCGCCTTCGTGTTGAAGAAGTTCAGCGTCTTGATCTGCTCGCGCAACCCATCCTCGCCGAGAGCCAACATCTTCTGAGGAGTGTCGGCGACCGCGAACAGCCGGCGCGTCGCCTTGTTGACGCCTGCATCGGTCGACTGCGCCGAAAGCACGACGGCGACGAGAAGCGTGAACGGGTTGATGTGCTCGAGTTCGCCCTTGGGCTCGGGATTGAGCGCGTGGAAGCGGCGAAAGACTTCGGCGAGCGTCGTCCGGTCGACCGGCGCCGGCATCCGCTTCGGCTTCGGCTTCGCGGCGGCTTTCATGGGCTCCACGAGAGCGGCCTTCGGGTCGGGCTTCGGCCTTCCGGGGCGGCGCGGTGACGGTTTCGGATCGGACATTGGCGCGTTATATCTTGGCTATGGAAAGCCACAAGACGCCATCCGACCCGATCGCGGCGTTCGAGCGGCCGGTTTTCGCGGCGGTCATCCGGCCGCACCGTTCGCTCGGCCGCGAGAGCTTCCGGCGGGTGATGACCCTTTTCTGCCTGGCGTCCATCGCGGCGAGCATCCCGTTCCTCGCTCTCGGTTTCTGGCCGGTCGCGGGGTTCTTCGGCTGTCAGGTGCTCGCGCTCTATGTCGCGTTCCGGGTGAATTTCCGCGCCGGACAATCGTTCGAAGAGTTGGAGCTGACGCGTCTTCACCTGCTTTTTCGGATGGTCGGGCCTCGTGGCGAGGCGCGCGAGTGGCGCTTCAACCCGCTTTGGACCCGCCTCGCCCGAGAGGACGAGGACCACGAATTCGGGCTGCAGCGTCTGGCACTGATCTCCCGGGGAGAGCGGGTCGTGATCGCCCGAGACCTGTCGCCGCCGGAGCGGGAGAGCCTCGCGGAAGCCCTCGGCCGGGCCTTGTCGGACGTCAAGCGCGGCTCTTGAAATGGGCATTCTCCGGCCATGGGCGGCCCAGCGCCGGCCGCCCTCGCGTCCACAGGAATCGGGTGTCGCCTCCGACGGCCGGACCGTATGGTGGTCCCCACGATAGGATCACGTCCATGTTGAACACCCTCCAAGAGACCATCATCCAGCCTGCCGTCGAGATCCCCGACGGGCCGAGTGCCGATTACGAGCGGGTGCGCCGCATCATCGCCTACCTCTCGGAGCGGTGGCGCGAGCAGCCCTCGCTGGAGGACATCGCGGCCCATGTGGGGCTTTCCACCACCCACGTGCACCACCTTTTCCGGCGCTGGTGCGGTCTGACCCCGAAGGCCTTCCTGCAGGCGATCACCCTCGACAACGCCAAGGCGTTGCTCGCCTCCTCGGCGAGCGTGCTCGACGCCACCTATGAACTCGGCCTCTCGGGCCCGGGGCGGCTCCACGACCTCTTCGTCACCCACGAAGCCATGACGCCGGGAGACTACAAGGCGGGCGGCGCAGGTCTCGTGATGCGGTTCGGCTTTCATCCCTCGCCGTTTGGCGAGGCGGTCGTGGTCGCAACCGGCCGCGGTCTCGCGGGCCTCGGCTTCGTCGACGAGGGCGACCGGGAGTCGGCGCTCGCCGACATGAAGCGACGCTGGCCGAGGGCGGAATACCGCGAGGACGCCGCGGCCACGGCCGCGCTGGCGCGCCGGGTCTTCAACCTGGATCAGTGGCAGCCCGATCAGCCGCTCCGGGTCGTCCTGATCGGCACCGATTTCGAGGTGCGGGTCTGGCAGACCCTGCTGCGGATCCCGCTCGGGCGCGCCACCACCTACTCGGATATCGCGAGCCGGATCGGAAAGCCCTCCGCATGCCGGGCGGTCGGCGCCGCGGTCGGCAAGAACCCGATCTCGTTCGTGGTCCCCTGCCACCGCGTGCTCGGCCGATCCGGCGCGCTCACGGGCTATCACTGGGGGCTGACCCGCAAACAGGCGATCCTGGGCTGGGAGGCCGGGGCGCTTGCCCCGGCCTAGACCGGAACCGCCGCCTATTCCTGGTGTGGCGCCGGCGTGATCGGACTCGCCCGCCGCGGGCGCGGGACCGCGGTGACCGGCGTACCACCGAGCCGGGCCGCCAGCTGGGCGGCCCGGGCCTGCGTGAAGCGGGCGTTGCAGAAGCCGTGCGACGCCTCCCGGGCGTAGGACCGGCACAGCGTCTCCCGTTCGGCCGAGAAGGCCGCCTGCTCGGACACCACCGCCCGCACGTCCTGGGGTCGGGCCCGTTCCGTCAAAGCCTTGTAGTTTTCCCGCACCTCCCGGTCGGCCCGACCGCGATCCTGCTCGATCGCGCGGGCGAGCGGCGCGAGAGCCGCGGGGTCCGGACCCCACAGGCCGCGCGGATCGACCCGGCAGTCGGCAGCCTCGATGACACAGGCCCCGACCGGGCCGCGAACCCACAGCGCCCCTTCGACGAGGTCGGCGATGATCGGGCAGGCCGGCGCGCCGAGCTCATAGCGCAGAAGCCCGTCGACGCGGCCGCGGGCGGTCAGCGCCACCGCTTCCTCGAGCCTGACGGTGCAGCTCTCACCGGGCTGTGTCAGACGCGTGCCCTCGAGGGTCAGGCGTGCCCTCAGATCCGTCCGGCCTACCCGCTCGATCCGGAGCCGGCCCATCGAGCCGTTGAGCTTGAGTTCGCGATTGAGCACCATGTCCTCGGCCGGGGCCTTGGGAACGGCGGGTCGAGCCCTCGGCGTCCCGGGCGGCAATCCCGGGGCTGGACGCGAGCCCGGATCGTCCTGCAGGCGGGCGCCCGGGAGCACAAGCTGCGCGGGCGCCGCCGTGCCCGATCCGAGCAGCACGAGGAGGACCAGGGTGGATCGGTGCGAGACGCTCATGAGCTGCGAAACAGCGGGGGACGGGCGCCCGTCTTACACGCTTGCCGGCCGGAAGCCCACGGCGGGGCCGCGACGGAGGGCGGATGCAAGGCCCGCTCGTTCGGTCGAGGGTTAACTGAGGGTTAACCATCTTCGTCGATCCGTTGCCTTGCGGCGTTTCGGACCCCTTCTTATATGAGCCGCAGTGCAGAGGACGGCCGGCTCGCCGCCGGCCTCTGCGAGTGAAAATTTCCAACAACAGCCATGGGCCGAGCTGCTTTCAGGGTTCGGCGGTCTGCTTGAAAGTGAGGGATCCCGCCATGGGTAAGGTCATCGGTATAGACCTCGGCACCACCAATTCCTGCGTGGCCGTGATGGAAGGCACGCAACCGAAAGTCATCGAGAACGCGGAAGGCGCCCGCACGACCCCGTCGATCGTCGCCTTCACGGAGGACGGCGAGCGCCTCGTCGGCCAGCCCGCGAAGCGCCAGGCGGTCACGAATCCGGAGCGCACGTTTTTCGCGATCAAGCGCCTGATCGGCCGCACCTTCGAAGACCCCATGACCAAGAAGGACATGGGTCTCGTCCCCTACAAGATCATCAGGGCCTCGAACGGCGACGCCTGGGTCTCGGCGGACGGCAAGCAGTATTCGCCCTCGCAGATCTCCGCCTTCACGCTCCAGAAGATGAAGGAGACCGCGGAGGCCTATCTCGGCCAGCCCGTCACGCAGGCCGTCATCACGGTCCCGGCCTATTTCAACGACGCCCAGCGCCAGGCCACCAAGGACGCGGGCAAGATCGCGGGCCTCGAAGTCCTTCGCATCATCAACGAGCCCACCGCGGCGGCGCTGGCTTACGGCCTCGACAAGAAGCAGTCCGGCACGATCGCGGTCTACGACCTCGGCGGCGGCACCTTCGATGTGTCGATCCTCGAGATCGGCGACGGCGTGTTCGAGGTGAAGTCGACGAACGGCGACACCTTCCTCGGCGGCGAGGACTTCGACATGCGCCTCGTCGAGTACCTCGCGGCGGAGTTCAAGAAGGAGCAGGGCATCGACCTCACCAAGGACAAGCTCGCGCTGCAGCGGCTCAAGGAAGCCGCCGAGAAGGCGAAGATCGAGCTGTCCTCGGCGAGCCAGACCGAGATCAACCTGCCCTACATCACGGCGGACGCGACCGGTCCGAAGCACCTCACGATGAAGCTCTCGCGCGCCAAGTTCGAGAGCCTCGTCGACGACCTGGTGCAGAAGACGATCGAGCCCTGCCGCAAGGCCCTGAAGGACGCCGGCCTCTCTGCCGGCGAGATCAGCGAGGTGGTCCTCGTCGGCGGCATGACCCGCATGCCGAAGATCCAGGAGGTCGTGAAGCAGTTCTTCGGCAAGGAGCCCCACAAGGGCGTCAACCCGGACGAGGTGGTCGCGATCGGCGCTGCGATCCAGGCGGGCGTGCTCCAGGGCGACGTCAAGGACGTGCTGCTCCTCGACGTGACCCCGCTGTCGCTCGGAATCGAGACGCTCGGCGGCGTGTTCACGCGGCTGATCGAGCGCAACACCACGATCCCGACCAAGAAGAGCCAGGTCTTCTCCACGGCCGAAGACAACCAGAACGCGGTGACGATCCGGGTCTTCCAGGGCGAGCGCGAGATGGCGGCGGACAACAAGCTGCTCGGCCAGTTCGACCTGATGGGCATCCCGCCGGCCCCGCGCGGCGTGCCTCAGATCGAGGTCACCTTCGACATCGACGCGAACGGCATCGTCAACGTCACCGCGAAGGACAAGGCGACCAGCAAGGAGCAGCAGATCCGCATCCAGGCGTCCGGCGGCTTGTCCGAAGCCGACATCGAGAAGATGGTCAAGGATGCCGAGGCCCACGCCGCCGAAGACAAGAAGCGGCGCGAGCTCGTCGAGGCGCGCAACCAGGGCGAGGCCCTGATCCACGCGACCGAGAAGTCGGTCAAGGAGTACGGCGACAAGGTCTCGGAGGCCGACAGGCAGGGCATCGAGACCGCGATCGACGCGCTTCGTCAGGCGCTTGCCGGCGAGGACGCCGAGGTCATCAAGGCCCGGACCACGGACCTGATGCAGGCCTCGATGAAGCTCGGCGAGGCCATGTACCAGGCTTCCCAGGGAGGCGAGGACGGCGGCGGCGGCCAGGGCGGCGGCGACGCCCCGAAGGACGACGTCATCGACGCGGACTTCCAGGAAGTCGACGAAGGCGACAAGAAGAAGCGGGCGTAGAATCAGGCGAATGGTGGGTGGGGACTAGGGATTAGGGATTAGGGATTGGGTATGAGCGTTCATCTCTGCGCCCGGCAACCCAATCCCCCGTCCCACTCCCCGACTCGCCACTCGCCGTTCGCCATATGAGGGGCTGACCCGCGCATGTCGAAGCGCGACTACTACGAAGTCCTAGGCGTCGCGAGGACGGCGAGCGAGGCGGAGATGAAGTCCGCCTTCCGCAAGCTCGCGATGAAGTACCATCCCGACAAGAACCCGGGCGACAAGGACGCGGAGATCCGTTTCAAGGAACTCAACGAGGCGTATCAGACGCTCTCGGATGGCCAGAAGCGTGCCGCCTACGACCGCTATGGCCACGCGGCGTTCGCGAACGGCGGCGCGGGCGGGCCGGGCTTCGGCAACGACTTCTCCGACTTCATGTCGGACATCTTCGAGAATTTCTTCGGCGATGCGCGCGGCCGCCAGCGCGGCGCCGGTGGGCGCGAGCGCGGCGCAGACATGCGCTACAACCTCGAAATCTCGCTCGAGGACGCGTTCACGGGTTCGAACGCCACCATCAAGATCCCGACCTCCATCACCTGCGAGGTCTGCTCCGGCACCGGCGGCAAGGCCGGCTCGAAGCCCAAGACCTGCCCGACCTGCGGGGGCTACGGGCGGGTGCGCGCCACGCAGGGCTTCTTCTCGATCGAGCGCACATGCCCGAACTGCCACGGGCGGGGCGAGACGATCGACGATCCCTGCGGCCAATGCGGCGGAGCGGGGCGGGTCACCCGCGAGCGCACGCTCTCCGTCAACGTGCCCGCGGGCGTCGAGGACGGCACACGGATCCGTCTCGCCGGCGAAGGCGAGGCAGGCCTGCGCGGCGGCCCGGCGGGCGACCTCTACATCTTTCTTTCCCTCAAGCCGCACGCGTTCTTCCAGCGCGACGGCGCCGACCTCTTCTGTCGGGTGCCGATCTCGATGGTGACCGCGGCGCTCGGCGGCGACGTCACGGTTCCGACGATCGACGGGTCCGATGCCAAGGTGAAGGTCCCGGAGGGCACACAGTCCGGCAAGCAGTTCCGCCTCAAGGGCAAGGGAATGCCCGTTCTGCGTTCGCGCGATATGGGCGACCTCTACATCCAAGTCGTTGTGGAAACACCGCAGAAACTCACGAAGCGCCAGCGCGAGCTCTTGATGGAGTTCGACGCAGAGTGCTCAAAGGAAACTCATCCGGAGAGTTCCGGGTTTTTCTCGCGCGTTCGGGAGTTCTTCGACGGCTTAGGTGGATCCAGTTAGCTTGACTGCCGTTATGGGATGGGTCCAAGACGGCCGCCGGTAGGGGCCAAGATCGCGACCTGAGGGATTGACCGTGCTTCAATCGTTTCAACGGACCCGGCCTCGCAAGTTGCCGCTGGACGAGCGCTTCGAGGACGAGGCCCGGTTCCTCCGGTCGTGGCTGGAGCGCCCGCTCGTCACCGGCGCGGTCACTCCGTCGGGCCGCCTGCTGGCACGCACGATGGCGTCCTATGTCGACCCGCGGGTCCCCGGTCCGGTGATCGAGCTCGGCCCCGGCACAGGTCCGGTGACGGACGCCCTGGTCCGAAGGGGCGTCGCGCAGGACCGGCTGGTGCTGGTCGAGTTCAACCCGGATTTCTGCAAACTCCTGAAGCGACGTTTCCCCAGGGCGACGATCGTTCAGGGCGACGCTTACGACATCCGCGAAGCTCTCGGCGGGGTCCTGAGGGAGCCCGCGGCGGCGACCGTGTCGAGCCTGCCTCTCTTCACCAAACCGATGGGGAAGCGCCTCGACCTTCTCGAGACCGCCCAGAGCGCGATGCGCCCCAGCGCACCGTTCATCCAGTTCACCTACGCCGTCGTCGCGCCGATGCCGGCGCGCTCGAAGAACTATACCGCCACCTGCTCGAACCGGGTCTGGCTCAACCTGCCGCCGGCACGCGTGTGGGTGTACCGCCGTCCGGCATGACCGAGGTGCTCGATCCGCGCTCGCGCCTGATCGTCGCCCTCGACGTTGGCTCCGTGTCCGAGGCCCGCGCCCTCGCGGAGCGCATCGGCGAGGCGGGCGTCTTCTACAAGATCGGCTATCAGCTCGCCTTTGCGGGCGGGCTTTCACTGGCGGGCGAGCTCGTTCGGGCGGGCAAGCAGGTCTTTCTCGATCTCAAGCTCCACGATATCGGCAATATCGTCGAGGAGGGCGTGCGCTCCGTGGCCCGGACCGGCGCCAGCCTCCTCACGGTACACGCCTATCCGCAGACCATGCGCGCCGCGGCGCGGGGAAAGCTTGGCTCGGACCTGAAGATCCTCGCCGTGACGGTGCTGACGTCCTACGACGATGCGGATCTCACGGACGCCGGGTATGCGCTTGGCGCCGCGGACCTGGTGGCGCGCCGCGCCGCTCAGGCGCGGGATCTCGGGCTCGACGGCGTCGTGTGCGCTCCGACCGAAGCCGACAAGGTCCGCGAGCTCGTCGGCCGCGAACGTCTGGTCGTGACCCCCGGCGTCCGGCCCGCCGGAGCCGAGGCGGGGGACCAGAAGCGCGTTCTTACCCCGTCGGACGCAATCCGCGCCGGGGCAAGCCACCTCGTCGTCGGTCGTCCCATCACGGGAGCGGATGATCCGAGGGCCGCCGTTGAGGCGATCGTCGCCGAGATCGCAGCCGCATCTTGACCTCCCGGCCAAGCTGACGTTCGGTGGCGCCCCACGACAGGAGCTTTACATGCCCAAGGCCTACGTCATCGCGCGCGTGACCGTCACCGATCCGCAGGCCTATGCGGAATACGCCAAGGACGCGACCGAGGCGATCCGCAAGTACGGCGGTCGGCCGCTCGCGCGAGGGGGCACCTACGAGGCGCTCGAGGGCGAGGCGCGCAGCCGCAACGTCATCCTGGAGTTCGAGTCCTTCGAGCAGGCGAAACGCTACTATCATTCGGCCGAGTACCAGGCCGCCAAGGCGAAGCGCGCCGGCGCCGCCGTCGGCGAGTTCGTGCTCGTGGAGGGAGTGGAGTGATGGCGAAGGGTTATTGGATCGGTCGCGTCGACGTCACCAATCCGGACGCCTATCAGGCGTACGTGATCGGCAACGGGCCCGTCTTCGCGCGCTACGGGGCGCGGTTTCTCGTTCGCGGCGGATCGTACGAGGCGGTCGAGGGCGAGGCGCGCAAGCGCAACATCGTGCTCGAGTTCCCGAGCTACCAGCAGGCGCTCGCCTGCTGGCGCGACCCCGATTACCAAGCCGTCAAACGGCTTCGGGACGGCCATTGCATCGCCGACATTCTCGTCATCGAGGGATACGAGGGGCCGCAGCCGTCCTGAGCTCCTCCGAGGGCGGCCCGAGCGACGTTGCGCGTGGGGCCGGGTGACGGCTTTCCCTTCGCCGCCCGACCGCGGGCCAGATCGAGGGGTACGAGGGGCCGCAGCCGTCCTGAGCTCCTCCGAGGTCAGCCCGAAACGCCGCGAGCCGACGTTGCGCGTCGGGCCTGCCGGGTAACGGCTTTCCCTTCACGCCGCCCGACCGCGGGCCGGAAGCCTCGGTCTTGCGCGCCCCCCGCGAGCCGCTATACCGCGCAGGAACTTCGACTGGGAGACGGGCATGGCCGAGATGAGACTCGTCGTGGTCGGCGCGGCCGGGCGCATGGGGCGTTCGCTTGTCAACGTGATCCACGAGACGCAAGGTTGCCGGCTCGTCGGCGCCATCGAGCGGGAGGGCTCGCTCGCCCTCGGCGAGGATGCGGGACAGCTCGCGGGCTGCGGGAAGACCGGCGTCGCGATCACCGACGATCCCCTCCCCGTCTTCGCGCAGGCCGACGGCGTGCTCGACTTCACGACGCCTGCGGCAACCGTGACGTTTGCGGCGCTCGCCGCCCAGGCCCGCATTGTCCACGTGGTCGGGACGACGGGTCTCGAGGACGACGATTTCGCGAAGCTCGAGGCCGCGGCTCGCCACGCGCGGATCGTGCAGTCCGGCAACATGTCGCTTGGCGTGAACCTGCTCGCGAGCCTCGCCCGGACGGTGGCCGCCAAGCTGGGCGAGGATTGGGACATCGAAATTCTCGAGATGCATCACCGCATGAAGGTGGACGCCCCGTCGGGCACCGCCCTGCTCCTCGGCGAGGCCGCCGCCGCCGGACGGCGGATCGCGCTCAAAGACCGCTCGGTCCGGGTGCGGGACGGCCATACCGGGGCGCGCAGCCCGGGCGATATCGGCTTCGCGAACCTGCGCGGCGGCTCGGTGGTCGGCGAGCACACGGTCATTTTCGCGGGAGCGGGCGAGCGCCTCGAACTGGTCCACCGGGCGGAAGACCGCGGAATCTTCGCCCGCGGGGCGATCCGGGCCGCGCTCTGGGCGTTCGAGCGCAAGCCCGGCTACTACACCATGGCGGACGTCTTGGGGTTGGGAAGTGGGTAAAGGGCATTAGGGTATCGGAGAATTGGGCGTCGTCTCAGGACGACGCGCGCTCATCCAAGCTGATCAGCGCCCTGCTCCATCCCACACCCTCGATCCCTCCCCGTCGCAATCCCAAACCCATTTCCCGATCGTCCATCCCCCTTCCGGAGACAAAAGCATGGACCGCCTCCTCGTCCTCGTCCGGCACGGCCAGAGCGAATGGAACCTCAAGAACCTGTTCACGGGCTGGAAGGATCCCGGCCTCACCGATCTCGGCATCGAGGAGGCGCGCATCGCCGGCCAGCGGCTCAAGGCGATGGGGCTTCGGTTCGATGTCGCGTTCACGTCCGCCCTGGCGCGGGCGCAGCGCACCTCCGACCTGATCCTGGACGAGATCGGGCAGCCCGACCTCCCCACGATCGCGGACCAGGCTCTCAACGAGCGCGACTACGGCGACCTCGCGGGGCTCAACAAGGATGATGCCCGCGCGCGCTGGGGCGCCGAGCAGGTTCACCTCTGGCGCCGGTCGTACGACGTGCCGCCGCCGGGCGGCGAGAGTCTCAAGGACACGGTGGCGCGCGTGCTGCCGTATTATCTGCGCGAGATCCTGCCGCGGGCGATGCGCGGCGAACGGGCCGTGGTTTCGGCGCACGGGAATTCGCTGCGCGCCCTCGTGATGGTGCTCGACGGTCTGACCTCCGAGACCATTCCGAGCCTCGAACTCGCAACCGGCATCCCCCTCGTCTACCGGCTCAACGCGGACACCACGGTCGCGGAAAAGCGGGTGCTCGACAGGTGAGCGAAGTCCGTCTTCTCACGGCGGAGGAGGCCGAACGCGAGCGCGCCGCGCTGGCGGACGTCCTGGCGGACTGCGTCGCCGGGGGCGCCTCGGTCAGCTTCATGTGGCCATATTCCAGCGACGACGCGTATCGCTGGTGGGGCGGGATCGTCGAGAGCGTCGCGGCGGGCCGCACGCTCCTCTTCGGCGGCTATGCGGACGGCGCGCTCGCCGGGACGGTGCAGATCGGGCTCGACGTTCCGCCCAACCAGTCGCACCGCGGCGACGTGAGAAAACTCCTCGTGCACCGGCGGGCCCGCGGGCAGGGCCTCGGCCGCGCCCTCATGACCGGGCTCGAAACCGAGGCGCGTCGACGCGGACTGACGCTTCTCACGCTCGACACAGTGACGGGATCGGCGGCCGAGCGGCTCTACGCGACGCTCGGCTGGACCAAATCGGGGGTCATTCCGAACTATGCCAAGTGGCCGGACGGGCGTTTCTGCGACACGACGATCTTCTGGAGGATGCTGGAGCCGGAGTGATCCCCCGCTCGGACCTTCTGCCCCAGGGCGGCCCGCCAACACGGCCTTGCACGGGGTGCCCGAAACGGCCTATTCGACCTTTCGGTTGTAACTCCCCGCGTTTCCGATCCCGCCTGTTTGCGGCCTCACCTGATTGGAGATCCCGATGCGCTTTGCGATGCTGATTGCCTGCCTGCTCGTCGCCACCGCGGCAGGCGCCGCGGAAGCAACTTTCCCGCCCGGCTCGCGCATCGGCCTGAAGCCGCCCAAGGACATGGTGGTCTCCAAGCGTTTCAGCGGCTTCGAGAACCCGAGCAAGGTCGCGTCCATCACGTTCATGGAAATGCCGGTCGAGGCCTATGCCCAGTTCTCGAAGGGCATGACGGACGAAGCGCTGAAGCGGCAGGGCATCACGGTCAGCGCCCGCGAGACGCTCAGTCTCGCGGGCAAACAGGCCTTTCTGATTGCCGGCGAGCAGGCGGCGGGCCAGGTGAAGCTCCGCAAATGGGTGCTCGCCGTGGCGGACCCGAGCATGACCGCGCTCGTGACGGCGCAGTCCGCTCCCGGGGGCTACAGCGACGCCGATATGAAGCAGGCCCTCAAGGCGGTGGCGCTTCGGGCGCCGCTTCCCCTCGAGGACCAGATCGGCGCGCTGCCCTTCCGGATCTCCGAGCGGGGAGGCTTTCGGCCCGTCCGCGTGGTCAACGGCAGCGCCCTGCTGTTGACGGAAGGCGCTCTCGACGAGATCAAGCAGGTCGAGCAGCCCGTCGTGATCGTGGCGTCGTCCTTTGCGCCGCCGCCCCCGGCCGCCGAGGCGCGGGAGCAGCTCGCACGCTCGGCGCTGGCCTCCACCCAGGCCGTCAAGGACTGGGCGATCGAGCGCTCGCAGAGCTTTCGCCAGAACGGGCAGGACTGGCACGAGATCGTGGCCCGCGGCGCCGACATCGGGTCGGGCAAGCCGATCGTCGTGATGCAGACGATTCGCTTCGCTCCGAACCGCTACATCCGCATGGTCGGCGTCACCGCCGCCGAGAAGCGCGACCAGCTTCTGCCGCGGTTCCGCAAGGTGATCGACAGCGTCCAGATGGATTAGCGCCGGGCCGAGCGGGCGCTCCTGCGCCAATCGAAGTGGCCGCGGGCGAAGCTGCGAAAGCGCATGCGGCGCAGGCCGATCGGCTCTAGAGCCGCTTCCACTTACGTGGAATCGGCTCTCTTCTTTCTTGTGCCGCAATTTTGACGGCGAACCGGATCCACTTCGCCGAAAATTGCTCTAGGCGTTGGGCGCGGTCGATTGGTCCGAGGGTGCGTTGTCGGCTGCGGGCTTCGGTCCGCCCTTGGCAACGCCGACGAGCGCCGGGCGCAGCACCCGCTCCCCGATCACGTAGCCAGACTGCACCACCTGGACGACGCTGCCGCTGGGCACCTCCGCGTTCGGGACCTCGAACATCGCCTGGTGGAGATTCGGATCGAATTTTTGCCCCTGCGGCTCGAGCCGGCGCACGCCATGCCGCTCCAGCGTCTTGAGGAGATCGCGCTCGGTGAGCTCGATGCCTTCGAGGAGGGCCTTGAACGGTCCCTCGGCTGTCTCGCGCGCCTCGGCGGGAACGCTCTCGAGCGCCCGGCGCACGTTGTCGGCGACGTTGAGCATGTCGCGCGCGAAGTTCGTCACGGCGTAGGAGCGGGCGTCCGCGACCTCGCGTTCGGTGCGCCGGCGCAGGTTCTCCATGTCGGCAAGCCCGCGAAGGAGCTTATCCCTGAGTTCCGTCTTCTCGGCCTCGAGAACGGCGATCGGGTCCACCTCGGCCGCACCCTCGGCCGGCGCGGCATCGTTGGCGGCTTCGGGCACGGAGTCCTTGCCCGCAAAGTCCCGGCCGTCGGGCGTGGCGGTATGGTCCGGTTCGTTCGGCTTCATCGTCATCACTGCAATGGGGAAATGGGACAGGACCTCATATCAGGTCGCAAGCGCCTGAAATCAAGCGTTGCGGCGCGCATTGGCCTCGCGGCTCAAGCGCTGCGCCGTTGCACGGGCTCCGCGCCGTCGGGCTCGAAGACGTCGAGGAGCGCCCGCCTTATCGCGGCCTGGCGGCTCGGGTGGTTCACCTTGGTGCCTGTAAGATCGGTGACGTAGAAGACGTCGACCGCCTTCTCTCCGAACGTCGCGATATGCGCCGAGGCGATGTTGAGGTTGAGCTTTCCCAACGCGGTCGTGAGATCGTAGAGGAGCCCCGGCCGGTCGAGGCCCGACACCTCGATCACGGTCTGACGGTTGGACAAGGCGTTGTCGATCGAGACCTCCGGCGCGACGTGGAAGGTCCTCGGGCGCTCCTTCGCGGGACGCTTGCCGTCGACGAGATCCGCGATCCTCACCTCGCCCTTGAGCGCCCGCTCGATCGCCGAAGCGACGCGTTGCCCCCGGCGCAATTCGTCCTCGTCGCGGTCGAAGGCGCGGGAAATCACGATGCTGTCGAGCGCCATCCCGTCGGAGGTCGTGAAGATCTGGGCGTCCACGATGTTGCCGCCGGCCGCCGCGCAGGCACCCGTGATGATGGCGAGAAGCCGCGGATGATCGGGCGAGAGCACCGTGAGTTCCGTCACGCCCCTGAACTGGTCGGTCTCGACGCGGGTCGCGACCGTGCGGCCGGCTTCCTCGGACGCCCGGACGAAACGGGCGTGCTTGATGCGCCGCGCCTCCTCGACCTTGAGCCAGTAGGCCGGGTAGTGGCGCACCACATAGGCCTCGAGCGCTTCGGCCGGCCAGTCCTTCAGCTCGGCGCAGAGTTGATCCTGCGCGAGGCGCACCCGGTCCGAGCGGGCGAGCTCCGCCGCGCCGCCTCCGAGCACCACTTCGGTCTCGTAGTAGAGGGTACGAAGCAGCTCGCCCTTCCAGCCCGTCCACACGCCCGGGCCCACGGCCTTGATGTCCGCGATCGTCAGCACGAGGAGGAGCTTGAGGCGCTCCATCGTCTGCACGACCTCCGCGAAGGTCCGGATCGTCGCGGGATCCGAGAGGTCTCGGCTCTGGGCCGTGTTCGACATCAGGAGATGATGCTCCACGAGCCACGCCACGGTGTCGGTTTCCGCCGCGTCGAGACCAAGACGCGGCCCGAGCTTGCGGGCGATTGCGGCTCCGGCCGCCGAGTGGTCCTCCTGCCGCCCCTTGGCGATGTCGTGCAGGAACAGGGCGAGGTAGAGCGCGCGCCGGTTCTGGATGGAGCTGAAGATGCGGTTGGCGAGCGGATGTTCGCTGCCGAGCCGCCCGGCCTCGATCTCGGCGAGCACGCCGATCGATCGGATGAGATGCTCGTCGACCGTATAGTGATGGTACATGTTGAACTGCATCATCGCGACGATCCGGCCGAAATCCGGGATGAAGCGGCCCAGCACGCCGGCCTCGTTCATCTGCCGCAGCAGCACCTCGGGCGCGTTGCGCGAGGTCAGGATCTCGAGGAAGAGCCGGTTCGCTTCCGCATCGTTGCGCAGCGCCTGACCGATCAGCTTGAGCGAGCGGGTCGCAAGACGCTTGGCGTCGGGATGGATCGGCAGGTTGTGGCGCTCGGCGAGCCAGAACAGACGGATCAGGTTGACGGGATCGCTTTCGAAAGCGTCCTCCGTGCGCACGTTCACCCGGTCGTTGTCGACGATGAAATCCTCGCTGTCGAGGGATGCGCGGCGGCCGCGGCGGAAGCGGCCGAAGACACGGTCGAGCACCGGACGCCGCTTCGCCTGGCGGGCTTCGAGTTCGGCGCACACGATCGCCGTGAGATCGCCCACGTCCTTCGCGATCAGGAAGTACGCCTTCATGAAACGTTCGACCGCCGAGAGGCCGCGGCGGGGAACGAAGCCGATCCGCTCGGCGATCACACGCTGCAGGTCGAAGGAAAGCCGCTCCTCCGCTCGCCCGGTGGCGAAGTGCAGGTGACAGCGCACCCGCCACAGGAATTCCTCGCAGCGGGAGAAGAGCTGGAACTCCTCGGCGCTGAAGAGGCCGGCTTTGACGAGTTCCTCGGGCGTTCGCACGCGGTAGACGTACTTGGCGATCCAGAAGAGGGTGTTGAGGTCCCGCAGTCCGCCCTTTCCGTCCTTGACGTTCGGCTCGACGAGGTATCGTGACGCACCGGCCTTGGCGACGCGCGCGTCGCGCTCCCGCAGCTTGGCGTCGACGAATTCCGGCGAGGACGAGGCGATGAGCTCGTGGTCGAACCGGTGGACGAGCGCGTCGTGAAGCGCGCGGTCGCCGAGCAGATAGCGTACTTCCAGCAGCGAGGTGCGGATCGTCATGTCGGCGCGGGCCGCGCGCAGGCACTCGTCCACCGAGCGGGTGGCGTGCCCTACCTTGAGCTTGAGGTCCCACAGGATGTAAAGAATCGCCTCGACCACGCTCTCGGTCCAAGCGGTCTGCTTGTCGGGGAGAACGAACAGCAGATCCACGTCAGAACCCGGCGCGAGCGTGCCGCGCCCGTAACCTCCGGTCGCCACCACGGCGAGTCGCTCGGAACTCGACGGATTGTGAGCCGGATAGAGGTGCCGCACGACCGCATCGTGGATGACCTCGACGACCCGGTCCATGAGGCACGACAGGCGACGCGCACAGGCGAGACCGTCGCCTTCCTGCATCAGGCGCTCACGCGCAGCCGTGTGGCCGTCGTCGAGCGCCAGCCGGAGCTCGGGCACGAGCTGAGCGCGAAGGGCGCCCGCGTCGCCGATCGGCTTGGGGCCGAGGCGATCGAGGATGCCGTCGAGAGTCGGTCCGTCCATGGCTTCCGCTAGCACCTGGGACGGCGTGTCGCCCATGGTGAGTCTCCCGTTAACGACGTTTGGTTCGGTATTCCAGCTTGCGTTTGACATAACAAACGCTCGAACCTATAAACAGGACGCGCCGATTTGAGCAGCAGCTTGCGGGCGCCGGACAAATGCAGCTAAAGCGCCGGGTCCCGGAGGCCATCCAGGCTCACGGTTGTCCCGCGCCAACAGGGATCCCGACATGAGCCTTTCTCGCCGTACTCTCCTCACTGCCTTGGCCCTTGGCCTCACCGGACTGGCGGCTTCGAACGCCATCGCCCAAGTGAAGGAGCTTCGCCTCGACTTCGCGACCTACAACCCGGTGAGTCTCGTCCTCAAGGACAAGGGCATCCTCGAGCGCGAGCTCGCCAAGGACGGTATCACGGTTCGCTGGGTTCAGTCGCTCGGTTCCAACAAGGCGCTCGAGTTTCTCAACGCCGGCTCCATCGATTTCGGCTCGACGGCGGGCGCCGCCGCCCTCATCGGCAAGATCAACGGCAATCCCATCAAGTCGATCTACGTCTATTCCCGCCCCGAGTGGACGGCCCTCGTCACACGCAAGGACACGGGCATCGCCAAGGTCGCGGATCTCAAGGGCAAGCGCGTGGCGGTCACCCGCGGCACCGATCCCCACATTTTCCTGGTCCGCGCCCTCCAGGAGGCCAAACTCACGGAAAAGGACGTGAAGCTGGTGCTCCTCCAGCATCCGGACGGCCGCACCGCGCTGGAGCGCGGCGACGTCGATGCCTGGGCCGGCCTCGACCCCCTCATGGCGGCCGCCGAGATCGAGAGCGGCGCCGCGCTGTTCCATCGCAATGCGGGCGCGAATACCTGGGGCGTGCTGAACGTCCGCGAAGCCTTCGCGAAGGACAACCCCGCCCTCGTCGGCAAGGTCATCAAGGCCTATGAGGAGGCGCGTGCCTTCGCCCTCGCGAACCCGGCGGAGCTCACCCGGACGCTCGTCGAATACACCAAGCTGCCCGAGCCCGTGATCAAGCGTCAGCTCGAGCGCACCGAGCTCACCCATTCGAGCATCGGGCAGCCGCAGGTGGACACGATTCTCGCCGCCGGCCTCGCGCTGCAGGAGGCGGGCGTCGTCCCCGCCGCCACCGACGTCCGTGCCGCCGTCGACGCGCTCGTCGACCGCCGGTACGCCACGGCCTCGAACTGAGCATGGATTCACGGGAGAGCGCCGTGACGACGCAAGCGTGGTCCTCCTCCGAGGGTGCCGCCGCTCTCGCGGCACCACCTCTCGCCGGGAAGAACCCAGGGATCGACCCGAGGGGTCTTCTCGGCATTTTCCTTCCGATCTTCATCGCGCTCGCCTGGGAGGCCGCCGTGTCGACGGGCCTCGCCGAAGGGCGGCTGGTGCCGCCGCCGAGCAGCATCCTCGTCACGCTGCAGGCCCTCGCGGGAACCGGCGAATTGTCGACCCACGTCTGGGCGACGCTCTGGCGCGTGCTGGCGGGCTTCGGCCTCGGGGCCGCCGCGGGCATCGCCTTCGGTGCCCTTTCGGGCTCCGTCGAGACCCTTCGCCGCCTGATCGACCCGACCTTGCAGGCGCTGCGCGCCATCCCCTCGATCGCCTGGGTGCCCTTGTTCATTCTCTGGCTCGGCATCTTCGAGGCCTCGAAGGTGGCGCTGATCGCGGTCGGCGTGTTCTTTCCGGTCTACCTCGGCGTCGCGGGCGCCATCCTCTCCGTGGACCGCAAGCTCGTCGAGGTGGGGCGGGTCTTCCGCCTCTCGCGCCTTCAACTCGCCCGGCGCATCCTGCTGCCCGCCGTCCTCCCCTCCGCGCTCATCGCCTTGCGCTCGGGCCTCGGCCTCGGCTTCATGTTCGTCGTGGCGGCCGAGTTCATGGGAGCCTCGGAGGGTCTCGGATACCTCCTGGTGGACGGACAGCAGATGGGCAAGCCGGACCAGATCCTCGCCGCCATCATCGCCTTCGCGCTCCTCGGAAAGGCCGCTGATTCCGTGCTCGTTCTCGCGACGAAGCCGCTCGTGCGCTGGCAGGACACGGCCCGGGAGAGGCTGTGATGCTGGTTCTCGACCGTCTTTCGAAGACATACGCCGACGGCACGCGGGCGCTCGCCGATGCGGCGCTGAGCGTGCGCGAATCCGAGATCGTCGCCCTCATCGGGGGATCGGGCTGCGGAAAGACCACGTTGCTTCGCCTCGTCGCCGGGCTCGATAGGGCGAGCGCCGGGGTGATCCGCCTCGACGGCGAGACGATCGCGCAGCCGCACCCGGCGATCGGCATCGTGTTCCAGGAGCCCCGCCTCCTGCCCTGGCTCAGTGTCGCGGACAACGTCGCGTTCGGTCTCGAGGGCGTCCCTCCCCCGGAGCGCAAGGCCCGTGTCGCGCATGCGCTCGAAAAGGTGGGCCTCGTGGAGCACGCCGCGCGCTGGCCGCGCGACCTCTCGGGCGGGCAGCAGCAGCGCGTCGCGATCGCGCGCGCTTTCGTGACGAACCCCAAGGTGCTGCTCCTCGACGAGCCCTTCTCGGCCCTCGACGCTTTCACGCGCGCGAGCCTGCACGAGCATCTTCTCGCGCTCTGGGAGGAGACGCGCCCGACGGTGCTCCTCGTGACGCACGACGTCCAGGAAGCCGTGACCCTCGCGGACCGGGCCGTCGTGATGCAGCCCAAGCCCGGACGCATCTTCGACGAGCTGCCGCTGGCCCTTGCGAGGCCGCGGGACCGGGCCGGCCTGCCCTTCGAAGCCGCGACGCGGCGCGTCCTCCTCGCCCTCGACCAGTCGCTCAAGGCGGAGCATCGGGCGCCACGGCGCGAGCGGGATCAGCAGGCTGCCGCCCTTTGGTGGTAGAAGTGGATCGGGTCGAGTCCTGCGCCGAGTGCCGGGACGTCCGTTAAACGCGAGAAACCGTCAGGTGCGGGCCGCGAGCCTGCCGAATGAGAGGATACGACATGGACGCCACCGCCCTGCGCGCGCTCCAGGCGCCGCTGAAAGACCGCTACCGTACGGAGCCGGATGCCGCCGTGATCACGCTGAGAGCGCAGGGCACCCTCGACGACCAGCACATCGCCTGCAAGGTCGAGACCGGCCGCGCGCTCGCCGTCGCGGGCCTTCATCCCGCGAGCGGCGGCTCGGGGGCGGAGCTGTGCTCCGGCGATATGCTGCTCGAGGCCTTGGTGGCCTGTGCGGGCGTCACCCTGAAGGCCGTCGCGACGGCTCTGGAGATCGACCTGCGCCACGGCGCCGTGTCCGCCGAGGGCGACCTCGACTTCCGCGGCACGCTCGGCGTCGACAAGACCGCCCCCGTGGGCTTCCGCGCCATCCGCCTCGCCTTCGACATCGACACGGACGCCCCGCAGGAGAAGGTCGACCAGCTCCTGAAGCTCACGGAGCGCTATTGCGTGGTGTTCCAGACGCTGAACCATAAGCCTGAACTGGGCGTCGAGGTACGGCGGACGTGAAGCCCGCGGGTGTGGTTCACGACCCGACGCGCTCCGCTCCTAAACCCGTTTCCACTGACGTGGAACCGGCTCTCGTCTTCCTTCTGCCGCAATTTTTGACGCTGAACCGGCTCCACTTCGCCGAAAAGCGGCTCCGGCGTTGGGAGGGTTGGCGTGGCGGTGAGAGGCTAGCTCCTCACGCGGCTCTCGATCGCGTCCCATATCGAGACGGACAGGTCCGGCCCGCCGAGGCGCTTGATCGCGCGCAGGCCCGTGGGCGAGGTCACGTTGATCTCGGTGAGGTTGCCGTCGATGACGTCGATGCCGACGAAGATCTGGCCCATGCGCTTGAGGTGGGGGCCGATCGTCTCGCAGATCTCGCGCTCGCGCGGCGTGAGGTCGGTGGCGGTCGCGGCGCCGCCGCGCACCATGTTGGAGCGGATGTCGTTCGCGGCCGGCACTCGGTTGACCGCGCCGGCCGCCTCGCCGTCGATCAGGATGATGCGCTTGTCGCCTTCCATGACCTTCGGGAGAAAGCGCTGCACCACCCAGGGTTCGCGGAAGGTGACCGCGAAGAGATCGTAGAGCGATCCGAAATTCGGGTCCTCGCGAGAGACCTTGAACACCGCCGCGCCGCCATTGCCGTAAAGCGGCTTCATGACGATGTCGCCGTGCTCGGCCCGGAACGCCTCGATTTCGGCCTTGTCGCGGGTGATCAGGGTCGTCGGCATCAGGTCCGGGAATTGCGTGACGAAGATCTTCTCCGGCGCGTTCCTGACATGGGCAGGGTCGTTGACCACGAGGGTCCTCGGATGGATGCGTTCGAGGAGATGGGTGGTCGTGATGTAGGCGAGATCGAAGGGCGGGTCCTGGCGCAGCAGCACCACGTCGACGTCCGAGAGGTCGATCCGCTCGGGCGCTCCGACGGTGACGTGATCGCCCTCGACGTCGCGGACCTCGATCGGCTCCGCGGTCGTGAGGACCCGGCCGTCGCGCATCGACAGGCGGTCGGGCGTGTAGTGCAGGAGCCCGTGCCCGCGCCGCTGCGCTTCGAGCAGCATGGCGAACGTCGAATCGCCCGCGATCTTGATGCGCTGGATAGGATCCATCTGGACCGCGACGGTGAGGGTCATGGCGAGGCCTCCGGTCGGGCGGACCTTATCGGGCCGGAACGACGCGATGGCAACCCGAACGGGCGCCGCCGCGCAGGCCGGGAGGCGCTCGACCGGCCGGCATCCACAAGGAGGCGACGAGGCGAACCCGCACACCCGTTTGACGTTTGTCTCTCGAGCCCCCAAGTGCCCTGTCGATGCCCCGCCGTCGCGCCCTCCTCATCGTGAACGCCAACAGCCGCAGCGGCGCGGCGCAGCTGCGCTCGGCCGTGGAGCGGCTCGAAGCGCATGGGATCGAACCCGTCCACCGGGAGTGCGGCAGCAGGGACGAGCTCTCGCCGCTCATCGTCGAGCATGGGCGCGACGTCGACTTCGTCGTGGTCGGCGGCGGCGACGGAACCCTCAATGCGGCGGCGCTCGGCGTGATCGAGCGCGGCCTGCCGCTCGGCGTGATCCCGATGGGCACCGCCAACGACCTCGCCCGCACGCTCGGCATCCCGACGGACCTCGACGAAGCCGCCCGCATCATCGCGGAGGGCCGCACGCGGCGGATCGACCTCGGACTCGTCAATGGCGAGCCCTTCTTCAACGTGGCTTCGATCGGCCTGTCCGCGGAGCTCGCCCAGGAGCTGACGCGGGAGATCAAGCGGCGCTACGGCCGCCTCGGCTACGGCATCGTCGCGCTGAAGGTCCTCGCGCGCGCCCGGCCCTTCCGCGCCAGGATCGAGAGCGAGGACGGTGCGGTGCGGGTGAAAACGCTCCAGATCGCCGTCGGGAACGGACGCTACTACGGCGGCGGCAATGCGGTCGAGAAGGATGCCGCCATCGACGACCAGCACCTCGACCTCTACAGCCTCGAGCTCACCCGGGCCTGGAAGCTCGCGCTCATGGCGCGATCCTTCCGCTACGGCGAGCACGGCGCCTGGGAGGAGGTCCGCGCCATCCGAGCCAAGGAGTTCACGGTCCACACGCGCCGGCCACGACCCGTCAACTGCGACGGAGAGATCGTCACCGAGACGCCCGCGCGGTTCACGATCAAAGCCCGGGCCGTGACGGTCTTCGCGCCGCCATAGCGGGGCTTCACGTGTTCGTTCGCTCGGATGTGACTTCAACGGACTCCCGCGCCGGCGCCGCAGCGGGGCCTCACATGATCTCCAGCTCGAACGCGGCTTCCAGGTGCCGCGGCATCGACCAGGGCGCCACGAAGACCGCATCGGCCCGCCAGGTCTTCCCGACCGCACCCGGATGGCGCGCGAGCCAGACGCGCGCCGCGCGCGAGAATCGCCGCCGCTTCGTCGCGGTGATCGCGGCGAGCGCATCGTCCATGAGGCCGCGCGCCTTGACCTCCACGAACGCGATGGTGTCGCCGCGCCGGACGATGAGATCGACCTCGCCGCCCGCCGCCGCGAACCGGCGCGCGAGCGGCCGATAGCCTTTCGCAACGAGGAGAAGAAGCGCCGCAGCCTCGGCGAGATGCCCGCGCGTGAAGGTGGCGCGCCGGCGAGCCGCGGCGCCCTTCACGATCCGGAGTCCTTGGCCTTGGCGAGCGCCAGAGCGCGCGCATAGACTTCGCGCTTGGGTTTCCCGAGTTCGTCGGCGACGAGAGCGGCGGCGTCCTTGATGGAATGGCGCGCGAGGGCAGCCGCGATCTTGTCGTCGAGCGCCGCGTCGACCTCCACGTCCTGCATCGCCTTCGTGGCCTCGCCGATCATCACCACGATCTCGCCTTTCGGCGGCCCTTCGGCGGCAAACGTTTGCGCGAGGTCGGGCAGCGTCCCGCGTCGCACGGTCTCGAACAGCTTGGTGAGCTCGCGTGCGACCACTGCCGGCCTTTCCCCGAGCACCGCGGCCGCGTCGGCGAGCATCTCGGGCAGCCGATGGGGCGCCTCGAACAGCACCAGCGTGGCGGGAACGCCCGCGATCTCGGACAGGCGGGTGCGGCGGGCGGCGCTTCGGGGCGGCAGGAACCCTTCGAAGAAGAAGCGGTCCGTGGGAAGCCCCGACACCACGAGCGCCGTCGTGACCGCGGAGGGCCCGGGAATCGGTGTGACGGGCAGACCGGCTTCGATCGCGGACTGGACGAGCTTGTAGCCCGGGTCCGATACCAGCGGCGTACCGGCGTCGGACACCAGCGCCAGGGCCTGACCTTCGCGCACCCGGTGGATCATGCGCTCGCGCACGGCCTCGTTCGAGTGCTCGTGGTAGGCGACGAGCGGCGTCGTGATGCCGTAATGGGCCAGAAGGGTCTTGGTCACCCGCGTGTCCTCGGCGAGCACCGCGTCCGCCGCCGCGAGCACGCTCAGCGCCCGGAAGGTCACGTCCTTCAGATTGCCGATCGGCGTCGCGACGACGTAGAGCCCGGGACTGAGGGGTTCGGCCTCCGCGGCGAGTCCGAAGGCCGTGAACACACCGGCTTTGACGTTCGATTGGGGTCGCCTGATCCGGTTATCGATTCTCTGCACCATCGCGGCTCACTGTCGCATGAAGGCCCAGCTTGGCGAAAGACGGATTCCCGCCTTGAAAACAACGTTTACTTTTCGTTGCGATCATTGGTCGATAGTGACTTCAAGCGGCCGGCCCCGGTAGACGGGCCCTTGGAGAGCCGCGTCGATGGGGGCCCGGATTGGCACGGTTTCTCTCCGCCTGGACTGTCGCTGCGCTTCTCCCGCTCCTTGTTGCGGGTTGCATCGGTTCGGGCAGCCTGCTGCCGCCCGGCGCGGTTGGGAGCGTCAACTCCGATGCGACGGACCAGCCCGCGGCGGCCGGCGACACGATCGGCAACGGCTCCGTGCGTGTCGCGCTGCTCTTGCCGCTGACGGGCCCGGGCCAGGGCGCGGTGGCCGCGCAGTCGCTGCGGAACGCTGCCGCCCTTGCGGTCGCCGAGTTCCAGGATCCGGACATCACTCTTCTCGTCAAGGACGACCGCGGCACGCCGGAGGGAGCCCGCAACGCCGCGAGCCAAGCCATCGAGGAGGGGGCCGAGCTCATTATCGGTCCGCTCTTCGCGGGGTCCGTCCAGGCTGCCGGCCAGGTGGCGCGCCAGGCGGGGCGGCCGGTCATCGCCTTTTCCACCGATGCGAGCGTCGGGGCCCGCGGCGTGTATCTCCTGAGCTTCCTCGCTCAAGCGGAGGTCGACCGGATCGTCGATCATGCCGCCGCGCAGGGACGCCGCGCCGTCGCGGCTCTCATCCCCGAGACGACCTACGGCAGCGTGGTCGAAGCGCAGTTTCGGGAGGCCGCAGCCCGCCGCGGACTTCGCGTCGCGGCGATCGAGCGTTACGCGCAGGGCCAGCCGCAACCCGCCGTGCAACGGCTCGCCACGGTGATCGGCGGCAGCGCCCCGCAGGTCGACGCGCTCTTCGTTCCCGAGAACGGCGAGGGGCTCGCCATCGTGGCGCAGGCTCTCCAGACCGTCGGATTCGATCCCCAAAGGGTCAAGCCGCTCGGAACGGGGCTGTGGAACGACGCACGGGTGTTCAACCTTCCGGTGCTCCAGGGCGGCTGGTTCGCGGCCCCGGACAACCGCGGGTTCAACGCCTTCGCGAGCCGATACCGCGCCCGTTACAACGCCGATCCGACCCGCCTCGCGACCCTCGCCTACGATGCGGTGTCGCTCGCGGCGGCGCTCTCCCGCACGCAAGGCTCGCAGCGATTCTCGGAGGGGGTGCTCACGAATCCATCCGGGTTCGCGGGGGCCGACGGCGTGTTCCGTTTCCGTCCCGACGGTCTCAACGACCGGGCGCTTGCGGTCCAGGAGGTCCGGGGCGGCGGTGCCGCGACGGTGAGTGCGGCGCCGCGGGTTCTGGCGCCCCCGGGGACGTGACGACCCGCGAACGAGCGAACCGAAGCCCTAGGCCGCGAGATCCGCGACCACGGCATCGAGAACCGGAAAGCCCTCCCGCGTCACTGCGAGCCGGGACCCGGAGGCGCGCGCGAGAAAGCCGTGGTCCTCGAGCATCCGGATTCGTCCTTCGTCGAGGGTCCGGCCCGTGAGGGCGGCATAACGGGCCGGGTCGATTCCCTCCTTGAGGCGCAGGCCCATGAGCAGGAACTCGTCGCCCTCGGCCTCCGCGGTCAGCGCTTCCTCTTCCACGAGGCCCGTGCCCTCCCGCTCCACGTGCTCGAGCCAGGTCTCCGGATGTTTCTCCGTCGCCGTGGCGATTCGGGCACGACCGCTTACGAGCCGGCCATGCGCGCCGGGGCCGACCCCCGCGTATTCCCCGTAGCGCCAGTAGATCAGGTTGTGCCTTGATTCGGCGCCCGGGCGCGCGTGGTTCGAGACCTCGTAGGCGGGCAGGCCATGGGCCTCGCAGACGTCCTGGGTGATCTCGTAGAGGATCCGCGCCTCCTCCTCGTTCGGGATGGCGAGCTTGCCGGCCCTGTGGAGGCGCTCGAACCAGGTGTCCGGCTCGATCGTCAGCTGGTAGAGCGAGAGGTGCTCGACCGCATGGCCGATGGCGGCCTCGAGTTCCGCCCGCCAGGCCTCCGGCGTCTGGCCGGGTCGGGCATAGATCAGGTCGAACGAGCAGCGCTCGAAGATCGAGGCCGCGACCCGCACCGCGGCGAGCGCTTCCTCGGCCGAGTGCAGGCGTCCGAGCCGTCTCAGATCGGCGTCGTCGAGCGCCTGCACGCCGAGCGACACGCGGTTGACCCCGGCCGTCCGGTAACCCTCGAAACGCTCGGCCTCGACGCTCGTCGGATTGGCTTCGAGAGTGACTTCGGCGCCGCTCTCGAGCGGCCAGGCGCCGCCGATCGCGTCGAGAATGGCCCCGACGGTGCCGGGCTTCATGAGCGAGGGCGTGCCGCCGCCGAAGAAGATGCTCGTGACGGTGCGTCCGGGCGAGCGCGCCGCCATGTGGGCGATCTCACGCCGAAAGGCCGCCACGAACCGGTCCTGGTCGACGGGCTGGTGCCTGACATGGCTGTTGAAATCGCAATACGGGCACTTCGAGGCGCAAAACGGCCAGTGCACGTAGACGCCGAAGCCGGCGTCCCGCGTCGGATGATCGATCATCCGGTGCTTATGCCAGATCCGACGCCCCGCGTCACCGATGCACACCTGGAGTCGGCTCACGGGGGGCGCGCCAGGCACGCCGCGGCAAGGTTCAGGAAAGCCCGGGCGCGGTGCGACAGAGCCTGCGGCTGCGGCGCGCGCCAGTCGATCCCGTGCTTCTCCTCGGCCGACAATTCCCCGAAGGTGCGGTCGTACCCGTCCGGCTGGAACAGGGGGTCGTAGCCGAATCCGCGATCGCCGCGCGGCGGCCACACCACGCGGCCGAAGACGCGGCCCTCGAACAGTTCCTCGTGCCCGTCCGGCCACGCGACCACGAGGGCGGACACGAAATGGGCCCGGCGCTCGGTCCGAGCCGACGCCCCGCCTGGCGAGTTCGCGCTCGATCCGCGCCATCGCGGCGCCGAAATCGTTCTCGGGTCCCGCCCAATCGGCGCTGAACAGGCCCGGCGCTCCGTCGAGCGCATCGACGCACAAGCCCGAATCATCCGCGAAAGCAGGCAGCCCCGACGAGCGCGCCGCGGCATGGGCCTTGATGGCGGCGTTCTCGGAAAACATGTGGCCGGTCTCCGCAGGCGCCGGCAGCCCGAGTTCGCCGGCCGAGAGCGCCTCGACCCCGAAGCGAGCCAGGAGTTCGCGGATTTCGCGCAGCTTGCCGGGATTGTGGGTGGCGATGACGATTCGGCCGGTGAGTGAACGGTGCATGCGTGGTCCCGTGGAGATGAGGCAAGCGCCGACGGCCTCCCGACGCCGATCTTCTTACGTCACGGCCTTCTTCTGCAGCTCGACGAGCTTCGACACGCCCGCCTTGGCGAGTTCCAGGAGATTGAAAAACTCCTGCTCCGTGAACGGCTTGCCCTCGGCGGTGCCCTGCACTTCGACGAGGCCGCCCGAGCCGGTGATGACGAAATTGGCGTCGGTTTCGGCGGCCGAATCCTCCGCGTAGTCGAGGTCGAGCACGGGGGTGCCCTGGCAGATCCCGCAGGAAATCGCCGCGACGGGCTCGCGCAGCGGGTTCACCGAGATGATCGAGCGCCCCTGCATCCAGGTGAAGCAGTCGTGGAGCGCGACCCAGGCCCCGGTGATGGACGCCGTGCGCGTGCCGCCGTCGGCCTGGATGACGTCGCAGTCGACCACGATCTGGCGCTCGCCCACGGCGGGCAGATTGACGACTGCCCTGAGCGAGCGGCCGATGAGGCGCTGGATCTCCTGCGTCCGCCCGGAGGGCCGACCCGAGGCGACCTCGCGGCGCGTGCGCTCGTGCGTCGCGCGCGGCAGCATCGCGTATTCCGCCGTGATCCAGCCCTTGCCGGAGCCGCGAAGCCACGGCGGTCCGCGCTCCTCGAGGGTTGCGGTGCAGAGCACCCGGGTGTTGCCGAAGGAGACCAGGCACGAGCCTTCCGCATAGCGCGCAACGCCGCGCTCGAGGGTCACGGGGCGAAGTTCGTCGGGGGCGCGCTTCGAGGGCCGCATGGGAGGTCTCCGGGTCGGGAGCGCCTGTTTACGTCCGGCTGCCCAGGTGGGCAACTCCGGGCCCGGAGGTCGACGGGTCCGCTATTCGATTTGGCAATGGAACTTGGCGCCCCGCCCGTCCGGCAGGATGTCAACTTAGGTACCGTCGGAAAGCTGCCCGCATCCGGGCAAGCTTCGATCTGAGGGCCAATTTGACCTCCTCGACTGAGGCGTCAAATCCGCAGCGGCAGCGGGAGCCGCCGCCGGGAGAGCCGTGGCGGCGGCAAGAACGGAGCAGACGATCGGTCTCCTGGCGGCCAACTCAGCAAAGCCGCTCCAAGGGCGCAATACCATATCACTCCCATGCGGCGCTTGAACCCTGAAGCGCTCGCTCGCACATTGTCGTATAGTCTCGTGGGACAGCGTAACGGACCAGAATGAACGCGCAGAGCCAGTCATCCGCCGAATCCCGCGCCATCGCGGAGCTGAACGAGCGGTCGCGCGAGATCTTTCGCCGGATCGTCGAGAGCTACCTCGCGACCGGCGAGCCGGTCGGCTCGCGCAATCTCTCGCGCATCCTGCCCATGACCCTTTCGCCGGCTTCCGTGCGCAACGTGATGGCGGATCTCGAGGCTGCCGGCCTGATCTTCGCGCCGCACACCAGCGCCGGGCGGCTCCCGACGGAGATCGGCCTGCGCTTCTTCGTCGATGCCATGATGGAGATTGGCGACGTTTCCGCCGAGGAACGCGCGCGGATCGAGGCCCAGATGCGCGCCGCCGCCACGGGCCATACCCTCGAGACCGCGCTCGCGGAGGCCTCGGCCCTCCTCTCCGGCGTCTCGCGCGGCGCAGGGGTGGTGGTGACGTCGAAGACCAATGCGCGGCTCAAGCACATCGAGTTCGTGCGCCTCGACCCGAACCGCGCGCTCGTGGTCCTCGTGTCCGAGGACGGCTCGGTGGAAAATCGGCTGCTCGACCTGCCCGCCGGGCTGCCCGCGAGCGCGCTCGTCGAGGCGAGCAACTTCCTCAACGCGCGGATCCGCGGCAAGACGTTGAACGACCTGACGGTCGAGATCGCGGCGCGCCGATCCGAGATGGAGCGACAGCTCGACGCCCTGACCGCGAAGCTCGTCGAGGCGGGCCTTGCGACCACCGTGGGCTCGGCCGACGCGCGCCAGCTCATCGTGCGCGGGCAGGCCAACCTGCTCGAGGACTTGCGGGCCGCGGAGGACCTCGAGCGCATCCGCCTCCTGTTCTCGGATCTCGAAACGCAGACCGACGTCATCGAGCTCCTGACGCGCGCCGAGAGCGCGGACGGCGTCCGCATCTTCATCGGATCCGAGAACAAGCTCTTTTCGCTCTCGGGCTCGTCGCTCATCGCCGCGCCCTTCCGTGACGGCAGCCAGAAGATCGTCGGCGTGCTCGGCGTCATCGGCCCGACCCGGCTCAATTATGCCCGCATCGTGCCGATGGTGGACTACACCGCCAAGGTGGTGAGCCGGATCCTCGACCGCGGACGCTGAAACGACCTCGGAACGATCGGCGCCCGCGCAGGGTAGCGGACAACAGCGCGGTGCCTGCCGCCGCAGCGCTCACAGTCTGATCAGCACGATCCCGGAAAGCATCGCGGCCACCGCGGCCCAGCGCCAGACGCCGACGCGCTCGCGCAGGACCAGGGCGGCGATCAGGATCGCGAACACCATGCTGGTCTCGCGCAGCGCCGCGACGAGTCCGACGGGTGCGCGCATGACACCCCAGATGTAGAGGGTGTAGGAGGCGACCGACAGCCAGGCCCCGAAGGTGAGGATCGGCCAGTGGCGCTTCATCATGGCGCCGACGTCCTTGCCGCGCGCGCGCTGGAACACGGCCATGAAGACCCCGTTGAGGAACGAGATCGTCGCCGCATAGGAGAAGGGGCTCTCGCTCAGCCGCGCGCCCTTCGCGTCGGTGAGCGCCGACAGCGCCGTGATGCCGGCGGCCAAAAGAGCGAACCCGATGCCCTTCAACGTCATGGTGCGGGAGCGCATGGAGGATTCCCACGCGATCAGACCGAGGCCCATCGAGACGCAGAGCACCCCGAGCGCGTTCGCGACGCTCGGCCGCTCCCCGAAGAGAGGAATGGCCGCCAGGACCAGAACCACCGGGATGAGGCCGCGGATCAACGGGTAGGAGACCGCGAAATCGCCTTCCCGGTAGGCGAGGGACAAGAGGTGCAGCGCCGCGATGCTGAGCGCGACCGTTATCGAGATCCAGCCCCAAGCCTGGGCGGGCGGAAATCCGAAGACGGCGAGGATCGCGATGTTGGGAAATGCAGCGCCGATGACGAGCGCCGAGACCGCGCCCGTGCTGTCGGCGCGCGACTTCACCCACGCGTTCCAGGCGGCATGCAGCCCGGCGCTCACCAGCATGAGCCCGAATACCAGGATGTCCAAGGGTTCGCTCCAGCCCGCCCGCCTCAAACCACGTTTCGCCGGCAGCGGGAACTCCTCTCGCTGCGGAACGGGATGTCTTTGCCCCAATGCCTCGGCGCGTTGCGCCGCGACACCGCCTTCCCTTGGCGCCGGGCGCCCGCGCTGCTATGGCGGCGCAGCCCCTTTTCTCCGGGCGCCGCCCCCCTCCGTGCTGCGCGCCCCCTGCCAGGCCCCCATGACCGCCCCGCTCGACAAGATCCGCAATTTTTCCATCGTGGCCCACATCGACCACGGCAAATCGACCCTTGCCGATCGCCTCATCCAGACCACCGGGGCGCTCACCGCGCGCGAGATGACCGAACAGGTGCTCGACAGCATGGACATCGAGCGCGAAAGGGGCATCACCATCAAAGCGCAGACCGTCCGCCTCGAATACAAGGCCCGGGACGGGGAGACCTACATCCTCAATCTCATGGACACGCCCGGCCACGTCGACTTCGCCTACGAGGTCTCGCGCTCGCTCGCGGCGTGCGAGGGCTCGCTCCTGGTGGTCGATGCCTCGCAGGGCGTCGAGGCCCAGACGCTCGCGAACGTCTACCAGGCGATCGACGCCAACCACGAGATCGTCCCGGTGCTCAACAAGATCGACCTGCCGGCGGCCGAGCCGGACCGCGTCAAGGAGCAGATCGAGGAGGTGATCGGCATCGATGCCTCCGGCGCGATACCGATCTCGGCCAAGACCGGCCTCAACATCGACGGCGTCCTCGAGGCGATCGTCCACCGGCTGCCGCCCCCGAAGGGCGACGCCGGCGCTCCCCTCAAGGCCCTCCTCGTCGATTCGTGGTACGACGCCTACCTCGGCGTCGTCGTGCTCGTGCGGGTGGTGGACGGCAGGCTCAGAAAGGGCATGACGATCAAGATGATGGGCACCGACGCGTCCTACGGCGTCGACCGCATCGGGGTCTTTCGCCCGAAGATGACGGACGTGGACGAGCTCGGCCCCGGCGAGGTCGGATTTCTCACGGCCTCGATCAAGGAAGTGGCCGACACGCGCGTCGGCGACACCATCACGGAGGAGCGAAAGCCCACCGCGACCGCGCTTCCCGGCTTCAAGCCCGTGCAGCCGGTGGTGTTCTGCGGTCTTTTCCCCGTCGACGCGGCGGAGTTCGAGAACCTGCGCGCCGCGATGGGCCGCCTTCGTCTCAACGATGCGAGCTTCACCTACGAGATGGAGAGCTCCGCGGCGCTCGGCTTCGGCTTCCGCTGCGGCTTTCTCGGATTGCTGCACCTCGAAATCGTCCAGGAGCGGCTCGAGCGCGAGTTCAACCTCGACCTCATCTCCACGGCCCCGTCCGTGGTCTACCGGCTCACGCTCCGAGACGGCACCGCAAGGGAGCTCCACAACCCGGCCGACATGCCCGACCCGATGAAGATCGAGACCATCGAGGAGCCGTGGATCCGCGCGACGATCCTCACGCCGGACGACTACCTCGGCGCCGTGCTCAAGCTGTGCCAGGACCGGCGCGGCGTGCAGATCGACCTCAACTACGTCGGAAAGCGCGCCATGGTGGTCTACGACCTGCCGCTGAACGAGGTGGTGTTCGACTTCTACGACCGCCTCAAGTCGATTTCGAAGGGCTACGCCTCCTTCGACTATCACATCTCGGACTACCGCGAGGGCGACCTCGTGAAGATGTCGATCCTCGTCAATGCGGAGCCCGTCGACGCCTTGTCGATGCTCGTGCATCGCACCCGCGCCGAGAGCCGCGGCCGCGCCATGTGCGAGAAGCTCAAGGACCTGATCCCGCCGCACCTGTTCCAGATCCCGATCCAGGCCGCGATCGGGGGCAAGATCATCGCCCGCGAGACCGTGCGCGCCCTGCGCAAGGACGTTACGGCCAAGTGCTACGGCGGCGACGCCACCCGCAAGCGCAAGCTGTTGGACAAGCAGAAGGAAGGCAAGAAGCGCATGCGCCAGTTCGGGCGGGTCGAGATCCCGCAGGAGGCGTTCATCGCGGCGCTGAAGATGGACAGTTGAAAAGCCGGCCGTGGGGTGTTGGGTTGCGGGCGTGGATCCCCTCGCCTTGAGCACCGATGCATTCCTTGCCACTCTCCGGGCCCGCGCGCCGCACGGATAGACGACCGGACGAAGAGCCAGATCCATGAACGATGCTCCCGACGCCGCCCTCCCGGATCTCCCGGACCGCCTCTCCGCCGATCCTCGAAGCCCCTACCATGACGCGGGCCTCCTCGAGCGCGGCGTGGGCGTGCGTTTCAACGGCGTCGAAAAGACCAACGTCGAGGAATATTGCATCAGCGAGGGCTGGATCCGCGTGAGCGCCGGCAAGACCAAGGACCGCTTCGGGAACCCGATGACCATCAAGCTGAAGGGAACCGTCGAGGTGTGGTCCAAAGGACGAGGATGAACGGAGAGAGCACCCGCAGGGAAGTCGGCTGAGCGGCGCCGACGCTCCGGCAGCGAAACCGCCCGCGATTCGCGTCAAGGTCCCGCGCTCTCACAGCCGTCCACCGCCGGACGGGTTTCTGCTAGCGCTATCGCTCGTTCTTAAACTCCGGCGCGTTGCGCATCTCCTCCATGGTCATCCGCAGCACCGCCCGCCGCGGCTCTCCGCTATCGGTGACCGGGACCGTGGCGCCGTCCGGGCGCAGGCCTTCGGCAGGTTTGGCGGGATCGCCGACGGTGCCGGTCGCCTGCGGGTTCTCGGGGCCTGGCTCCGTGCCGACGGCGCTGCGGGTCTGGAACTCCTGTTTCCCCGGCAGCGCTGCCCCGCCGGTGGTGCTGGAGCTTGGACCGGTGGTCGGGGTCGCGTCGTAGTTCCACAGCAGCGACGCATAGGGCACCGCGACCTTCTTCTCGCCGACGCCCAGCAAACCGCCGGTGCCGATCACCACGGCCGTGACGGCCCCGCTCCGGTCGAGCACGACGTCCTCGATGGTGCCGAGACGGCGAATATCGGAGCCGATCACCTCGGTGCCCTTGATGCCCGAGACGCGGACAGCGCCGTCGGGCATGCCGGTGAGAAAGCCGATCTGGGGCGGACTAGCAGCGGTTTGGGCCACGGCAGGCAGGGCAAAGGCGGTCGCAAGGACCAGGAGCAGAAGCCGTCGCATGGTGCTCTCCCTCGAGAACTCTCGCCAAATCAACCCGCGCGCTGTGCCGCGGTTCGCCGACCGCTCCCGGCGATCGGACACCTCGCGACGCCACGGCGCCAGCCTATGACCCGCGATGCGGTCGGCATGGTGCTCGCCTCTCTCGGCGTTCGCGAGCGACAAGGCGAAAACCCGCCGGCGCGCGCCATGTTCCGAACTTGGTGGCCCTGGACCTGTGCCGTCCCCTTGAGGGAACGCTTCCCCCATCCCCATATGGGACCGGGTGCCTGACCCGTTGGAGACCGCCTGATGAACCGCGCCTTCGCTCTCGCGCTCGCCCTCCTGCTGGCCACGCCGTCCTTTGCCGAGGAGGTGGGCCAGATCGCTACCGACTGGACCGGCAACGACATCATCGTCGATGCCATCCAGGACCCGAAGATTCAGGGGATCACGTGCCACCTGACCTACTTCGAGCGCGGCCTGATCGACCGGCTGCGCAAGGGCAACTGGTTCCAGGACCCGTCCAATTCCTCGATCGCGTGCCGCCAGACCGGGCCGATCACGGTCGGCGACATCGAGACCGGCAAGAAGGGCGAGGAGGTCTTCCGCGAAGGCTTGAGCCTCGTGTTCAAGTCGCTCGTGGTGCGGCGCATCTTCGACAAGGCCAACAACACCCTGGTCTACGTCGCCCATTCGCGGCGTATCCAGGAGGGCAGCGCCAAGATGTCGGTCTCGACCGTGCCGCTTTACAACGCGCAGGTCACCTGGGCGAACGCCCCCTAGCACCCAGTCAGTGGGCGCCCGGCACGCCGAGCGCCGATGCCCCGTCCCGCTCGGCGCAGGCCGCCCCAGCGAACGCCCGCTCGCCCGGCAGGCAACCGACCCCAACCGCGAGGACGCCATGGACCTTTGGCAGCTCATCGGATCCTACCGCAGCAATATCCGCCGGCTCGCCCAGCAGGTCGCCGGTGCCGGCGACGGCCGCGGGACCGGCCGCGAAATCGGGTTCCGCGAACTCGAGCGCGAGGTCGAGCGCTACATGGGTGCGATGGAGAGCGTCGTTCACCCGGCGCTGGCGGACGATCCGCGCACGCGCAGCTACGTCGCCGACCTCGAGCAGGAGCACGCGGAGATCCGTCGCGCCTTGGACGA
The DNA here is from genome assembly GCA_963800985.1 of uncultured Alphaproteobacteria bacterium. Taxonomy (GTDB): domain Bacteria; phylum Pseudomonadota; class Alphaproteobacteria; order Rhizobiales; family Beijerinckiaceae; genus Microvirga. Next base: position 85,473 of record CAWDDI010000023.1, read on the forward strand.
TCTCGACGCCTTCAAAGCAAAGGACACGCGCGAATGGTCGCGGCGCCACGCGGCCCTGATCTTCGCCCTCGAGCACTACTTCAGCCTTCAGGAGCATGGCGCCTTCACGGTCGCGCGCGGCGCGCTCGCGGACCACGCGGACGCGCTCCGCCGCGCCTTCGAGCGCGAGCAGGCCGCTGCCCTCCAGGCGCAGCGCTGGCACCTGCCGATCGCCATGGTTCCGGCCCGCTACGGCGTCCCCGCGGGAACGGCGATCGGAGTGGTCCTCGGCGTCCTCAGCCTCGCGGTCGCTGCCGTGGCGTGGCGACGAAAGTCGGCTCCGACGCGGCGCGACGCGGGAAGGCTCCAAGACCGCCTTCAGCACGACCGCGCTGAGCGCGAGCGGCAACCCGCCTGGGTGCATTGAGCCGGCGCCACCCGAAACGGAGCTCCACTCCCGTTGTCGCGACCCAATCCAACCGTTGCGCGTTGACGCTCATAAAACCCCAGGCCACCGAAAGGACCTCGCCATGTTCACCCTGGAGATCAACGGGACGGCGATCGTCGTCACCAATGCGGCCGAGAACGAGGCGCGGGAGCTCCTCCAGACGGAGGATTTCAAGGAGGATCTCAAGACTCTCACCGTCGACGGACGCCCGCTGTGGGACGGCACCTCGGCGCTCACCATCCGCGCCGCCTCGGAGGAGGAGATCAGCGCCTTCGACGAGGCGCTCGACGACGAGGACTACGAGGACGAGGATCCGACGGACGATGACGATGATCCGATCGACGTCGTGTTTCTGGTCGAGATCGACGAGTTCGGCGAGGACGACGCCGCGTCCGCGTGAGGCGGCGGGCCGCGAGCGTTCGCTGCGCCTCGGAGCGCGCCGCCCGAACCGGCTGTCCTACATCACGACCGAGATGCGGCGCGCGGCGCGAGTCAGGCCCGTGTAGAGCCAGCGCGTGCGGTGCTCGCGGAACGCGTACGCCTCGTCGAAGAGCACCACGTCGTCCCACTGCGACCCCTGGGCCTTGTGGACCGTGAGCGCGTAGCCGTAGGTGAACTCGTCCGACTCGCGGCGGAGGACGAAGGGAATGTCCTCGTCCGTGCCGTCGAAGAACTGCCTGAGCACCGCGACGTCAACGGGTCGGCGGCGGCTCTCGTCTTCCGGGAGCACGTCCATGCGCACGAAGTCGTTGCGAATCCCGCGCAGGGCGTGAACCTTCCAGATCCCGCCGTTGAGCAGGCCCTTGGTCTTGTCGTTGCGCAGACAGACGAGCTTCTCGCCTTCGGCCGGCATCGGGTCGCGGTAGCCGTTCAGCTCGCGAAGACGGGTGTTGTAGAGGCGCCGCGTCCGGTTCAGCCCCACCAGCACCTGGTTCGCGCTCACGACCGCCGCGACGTCGATCTCCCGGCGACGGATGATGCGACTCTCGCCGAAGATGCCCGGCTCCAGGCGGCCGCCCTCGCGCACCCGCATCGAGAGATGCACGATGGGGTTGTCGTGTGCTTGCCGGTGCACCTCGGTGAGCATGACATCGGGCTCCGCCTCGGTGAAGAAGCCTCCGCCCTTGACGGGCGGAAGCTGAGCCGGATCGCCGAGCACGAGCACGGGGCGTCCGAAAGAGAGAAGGTCGCGGCCGAGCTCCTCGTCCACCATGGAGCACTCGTCGATCACGATGAGGTCGGCCTTGGCCGCAGCGCTGGACCGATTGAGCACGAATCGCGGCCCGTTCTCGTCGCCCTCCCGCGAGCGGTAAATCATGGAATGGATCGTCGAGGCTTCGGCGCAGCCTTTCGAGCGCAGCACGAGGGCAGCCTTGCCCGTGTAGGCGCCAAACACCACCTCGCCGTCCACACCCTCCGCGATGTGGCGGGCGAGCGTCGTCTTGCCGGTGCCGGCATAGCCGAACAGGCGGAACACGGGACGGTCCCCCTGGCGCAGCCATTCGGCGACCGCCCTGAGGGCGTCATCCTGCTGCGGCGACCAGCTCATCGCGAACATCCCGTCCGGCGTTCGACTTTCGGCTCTCGGCCGCCGCGCCATCTTGACGGCATCCTCATGCACGACCCCTCGCCTGGGCTTCGGCCCGCAGACTAAACAGGATGCCGGCGATGATCGACGCGCCGGCCATGAACACGAACGGGTCGAGCGGCTCGCGGGAACGCCGCCAGCCGACGGCCGCGATGAGCGGGATGCGCAGGAAATCGAGAGGCACCACCACGGTGGCGTCGCCGATGCGGTGGGCATTGGTCAAGCAGAAATGAGAGAGCGGGCAGCGCCCGCGCATCCGGACCACGGGGGCCGTCTGGCGAGCCCGCCGGGTACACGGCAACGGCCTGCTGGTGCCTGAACGCAGCGTCACGTCTGGTCTACTGGCCCGTTAGGTGTTCCGACCATTCCGTGGCGTTGCTCGTCGGACTCGCCCTGCCCCGGACGGTCGTCGGCTCTCGTCGCCCGAAAAGAATCTTCGACGACATGTCGATTTCTTCGTCTTCTGTTCGTCATAGCATCAAGGAGGCCGGTGCGGCCTTCGCATCAGAGGAGACAAGACAATGCGCGTCATGGTCATCGTGAAGGCCACGAAGGACAGCGAGGCGGGCATGATGCCCTCGACCGAGCTCCTCGCGGCTATGGGCAAGTACAACGAGGAACTGGTCAACGCCGGCATCATGCTGGCGGGCGAGGGGCTGAAGCCCTCGGCTGAAGGTAAACGCGTGGCCTTCGACGGCCCGACCCGCACGGTCGTCGATGGGCCCTTCGCCGAAACCGCTGAGCTGGTGGCCGGCTTCTGGCTGTGGGAGGTCAAGGACATGACCGAGGCGCTCGAATGGGTGAAGCGCTGCCCCAATCCGATGCCCGGCCCAAGCGAGATCGAGATCCGCCCGGTCTATGAAATGGCTGATTTCGCCGAGGCATTGACACCTGAGGTCGCCGAACTGCACGACCGCAATCGCGAGAAGACGGGACGTCGCTGACGCTCCGCCGGACCCGAGACACGGCCACCGCTCCGGCCTTGAGCCAACCCATGCTGGCGCTGTGGCGCTCTGAGGAGTTCGGTTAGGGGATCCTCGCGCATCCGGCTCGCTGCACCGGATTCTTCACTCGCGAATGTGTGAATGTGCGACGACAACCGATACCGTTGTAGAACTCCGCGGATCGGTCAGGCGCGACGAGGTGCTGAGCCCGACAGTGCTCGCCCAGGGTATGGGAGGCACCGGTCATGCCGTTCTCGTGCGCGTCGCAGCTGGAGAGATCGACGAAGCCGTCCGTCGAGTTCAGGACATGATTCTCGGAAAATGCGCGTCAGGCCGGCCCCAAGGAGGGCTCGGCGCTGCGGGGGGCGGCCCGCCCCCGGGGGCTCATCTGCGCAGCCCAACGCTCCAAAGTGCGGCTGGCTTTCGCCTTCCTATCGCCAGAGGGTGATCCGGACCCCGTTCTCGAGCAGCTTCCCTCGCGCCGCTGTGCGGTGCTACCGATGTTGCCATGACGTCCCGTCCGACACGCCGCCATCTCCTCAAAGCCGTCCTGGGCTCGGCCGTCACGACGGTGGGCACAGGGGCCTACGCATTCGGAATGGAGCCGGCGTTCCGGCTTCGGGTCCAGCGCTACACCCCGAAACTCCGCTCGTGGCCGGGTGACCTGTCCTTGAAAGTCGCAGCTCTCGCCGACATCCACGTGGGCGAGCCGCATATGCCGCTGTCACGAGTCGAGGAGATCGTTGCCGTTACAAACGCACTCGCGCCTGACCTGATCGTTTTGCTCGGGGACTACGTCGCGGGCCACCGCTTCATCACCCGGCACGTCGGTATGGCGGAACTCGCCCCCAAGCTCGCCGTCCTGACGGCGCCGCTCGGGGTGTTTGCGATCCTCGGCAACCATGACTGGTGGGACGACCCGATCGCGCAGCGGCTGCGCCGCGGCCCACCCGTCGCGGCGCGAGCTCTGGAAAGGGCGGGGATCCCTGTCCTCGAGAACGCGGCGGTGCGCCTCACGAAGAGCGGTCGCCCGTTTTGGCTGTTCGGGCTGGGTGATCAGCTGGCCTTCATTCGCGGCCGCGGTCGCTACGAGGGTGTCCACGACTTGTCCGGCACCCTCGCACGCGCCACCGACGATGCGCCGGCGATCCTGCTTGCGCATGAGCCCGATATCTTCCCCGAGGTGCCCGACCGGATTGCGCTGACCTTGTCGGGCCACACGCATGGTGGCCAGGTGCGCCTGTTCGGACACTCGCCGATGGTTCCATCGCGGTACGGCAACCGTTTCGCCTATGGAAATGTCGTCGAGAACGGTCGTCAACTGATCGTCTCAGGCGGGCTGGGCACGAGCATCTTGCCCGTACGCTTCGGCGTCCCACCGGAGATTCTACTCGTCACGATCGGCTCCACTGCACCGGAAGGCACGGGCTGACAGGCCACCGGTCTCGGCCGTTCGCGCCTGAGCCGGACGAGTCAGCACCGTCTTCGCCGGGCAGCCCGTCGGCATCAGCCAAGACGACGACCACCTCTGGCTCGCCGGCTTCATGCATGACGATTGGGCTACTTCGACGATGAAACTCGCGGGCTCGAACCAGTCCCTCCGACCCCGCCGACCCCCGAGTGTTACCAAGCCTCCGGGAAAGCCTCACGCATGCGACCGGAATGGACCAGGACGAGTGGCGGAGGGAGAGGGATACTCCCTCGGATCACCCATACCGTTGAGAACATAGCGCTTTTTGCTCCTTGGATGTAGCACAGTCGGGGCACTTTTGGAACACCAAATGAGATCTTTTGGAGTGGGTCTGGGAGTGGCGTTTCTCCGGTACGGGGACTGACTCATCACGGGAGTTCGATCACGCGACACTCCGCCCAACACCGGTTCTACCGGACTTCTGATGGATTGCGCATGATTACGTGAGATTGCGGCTTTGGTGCTATCAGTGCCCAGGGGCTACGTGGCGTACCGGCTGATAGCCCGAAAGCACCTCGGGGCAGCGAGAGGGCTACGAGGGCGGCGACCCATGCCGGAGGAGTTCGAGACTGCCTGGAGCAGGGCCGCTCGACCGTACGCTTTCTCGATCCACGGCACATCCCGAAACTCAGTATGAACAGACGGAGACCCTATCTTTGGCGGCGCAATCCAAACCAACCCGCCTCCGACGATCCCGGTACGGTTCAGTGGCGCAGGGCCCGGCCGCACTGGACCCGGGAGGACGGCGCGACCACGACGCGCGTCTATGGGCTCCTACTACGGTTCCTGGGCCGATCCTATTGGCGTGCCGTCAGTCGCTTCTCGGAATGGAGGTAAGGGCGTTCGGTTAACTTTTTCGCTGTCCCGGTGACGGCGGGTCCAGCCCTCCAGGCCGAAGGTGCGCGGCCTTATATTTGTGGCCGCCGGGACCTGATCCAAACACATAGAGATCTTGCGGACGAGAATATTGCTAAAGGATCTCAAGTTGAGGTAGCCAGAGATGGCCCTACCGGGCTTTATTTCTTGACCAAGGATTTTGAAAGTTATGACACAAGGAACTATCGCGATCCCGCTGCAAGTCGGGACGGACGGCAAAGTGTACCTCGGACCCGGCACGGCCCAGGTGCTCGAAGGCAACCCCGTCCTCGCTAAGCAGATCGGCGAAAGCCTCAAGGCACAGCTCCTCGCCAACGGCATCGTCGCCCGACCCGTGTTCACGACCACGGCGCCCGTCGATGCTCAAGTCTGGGTAGACTACAAGATGCCGGCCGGATCGGCATCCGATCCGATCGCCATCAATTTTATCGAGGAGAAGCTCAAGGAGACAGCAGTAAAGCACGGCGGTCAGTTTGGAGGCTGCGGCGGCTGGCTCAAGACCGACGCGAGGTACGGCTGGCGGGATATGTCGTTCATCGTCTCGGCCGGCGTCGAGATTGGCACGATGCTCGAGGACCTCAAGGCTGCCCTAGGGACGATCGAGCACACCTTCGACGTAACGCCTTACGAGGAGATTGATGAAATCGAGCTCGACGAGGATGGATCCTGCAGCTTCGAGGACGGCTCCCGCATTGTCCGGTACGACGAGAACTCGGACCTTTCGCACCTCGATGCCGAGACGCGTGCTCACATCGAGCAAATTCTGGGCGAGCAGAAGAAGTTTCGGGAATATGCCGAAACGTTGCTCCTCGCCCTCAACTCGCTCAAGCGGAGTGCTTACAGACCTGACCGATTCGGACCAGGCCGTCATCGCCAAGGCCATCAACTTTATTGAAACGGGCGAGAATGAGATCGACCATCCAGAGGAGGAGCACATCAATCAGCTCTTCCAGCGGGCCCAAGAAGTCGCCCTCGAGGCCCGGGGAGGCAAGCAGTGAACCTCTACCAAGTTGAGACCCGCGACGAGGACACGACCGGACGGCACGGCTCGTATACGAGTATCATCCGAGCCAAGAGCCACAAGGATGCCGCGCTGTACCTCGTCAAAGGCGAGATCGAGGCCATCCGAGACGAGCTGGAGGCCAACGATGACGTCGGGGATTGTCTTGGGATGACGGACGACATCGCCGTGATGGAGATCCCGTTGGCCGGTGCCGATCAGGAGGGCTATGTGGGCGGTGACTGGCAGGAGTTCTCGCTCGACGCTCTCGTGAAGGAGATCGAGCCGGCGACGGAGAACGACGACTGAAGGTGCGGCCTGACACGACCAGAATGGCCATGGGGTCGCCCGTCAACAGCCGTTTGTCAGATCAGGTGAAAGGTCCCGTCGAAAAGTGGACAGCCCGCCGCGATTGCTTGCGGCGGGCTTTTCACGTCGTGAGGTGCTGGCCGCCTCTCTCCAGCTCCGTGGTCCCCTGTCGTGACGGTGATCTCAAATCCCTGCTCTCATCCCACGAGCATGGACCGCATCACCTCGCACGGGAATCCTCCGAACGCGTCAGTGCACAAGCTCGAGGAGGAGTTCGGCGAACTTATCGATTAGACACCCGGTTCATGATCATCGATTTCGAGACTCTCTCCTAACCGAAGCGGTCAATGCCGAGTCCACCGTACCGTCTCTGCGCAAGAATTCACGGCACCTCCCATTTACCGGCACCCAAAATCTTTTTCTTACCGGCGCCGGACAAGAACGGCGTTCGGCGAATTAAGCGCTTCATTCGCCGGACCGGTATCTTTGAACCGCGCAGAGGGCTGCACTTGCTCTCGTACAGGTCAAAAAACGCTTTAATCAGTGCGGGTGTCCCGAGGAACATCTTGCGCCGATGCCGGGCGATGGCCTCGATGGCCAGGGTACCGAGTTCGGCGTTGCCGGGCGAGCCGGTCCTTGGAAACGCGGACGTTGTCCTCCAGGCCGGTGCGCACCCCGTCCGCGCCGCGGGCCAGCACCCATTCCATCACCCGGGACTGGTCGCGCCGATGCCGGCCGCGGTCCAGGTGGCCTTGGGGAGGACGCGCCGGAGCTCGCCCAGCAGGATGTCGAGCAGGTGCTCCTCCGCGGGCATGGCGTTCTTCACGCCCATGACGAACTGCACGTGCGGCCGCTCGTCCATCAGCCCGGCCTCCACCAGCCGGCGGGCGCCGTGGATGTGGGAGAGGTCGAAGACCTCGATCTCCGGCCGCACGCCGTTGTCGCGCATCTTGGTCGCGAGGTCGGTCGACCAGCGCGGCCGAGTTCTCGTACACGATGGTCGGGAAGTTGACCGAGCCGGTGGAGAGCGAGGCCATGTCGGGCCGCAGCTCGAGGGCGTTGCCGCGCTGCGCCGGGTCGCGGCCGCGCCCGCCGGTCGAGAACTGCACGATCATGCCCGGGCAGTGCCTGCGCACCCCCTCCTGCACCTGCGCGAACAGGGCGGGGTCGGAGGAGGGGCTCTCGTCGGGGTTGCGGACGTGGATGTGGACGAGCGAGGCGCCGGCTTCGTAGGCCTCGTGGGTGGACTCGATCTGCTCGGCCGGCGTGGTCGGGACGGCGGGGTTGTCCTTCTTGCGCGGCACCGAGCCGGTGATGGCGACGGCGATGACGACGGGGTTCATGGCCTCACTCCTGAATGCCTCGATCAGATATCGAAGAAAACGGTCTCGCACTCGCCCTCGAGGTAGATGTCGAACACCTAGACAACCTCCCCTGCCCTCTCCTCGCTGTGGGCTTCCATCGGCCGACCAGCTTGCCGACCAAGCGCCGCACCGCATCCGGAGTGTTCTCGATCTCACCAAGAAAACGGACGTCGCCGTGGCGGCCCTCTTCGGCCAGGGCGACCGATATCTTCAGCTTGGACGTGTCTCAGACCGACTAAGATTTTCCTATCTTGCTGCATCGCTCGTCCCCGGTTTGTAAGGCTCAGCGTCGGCCGATCCGACGCAAACCCTTGCTCGTCCAATTGTGTGGACGAGGCAGCTCCGCGTTGGCAACGAACATACGGTCTGCCAGACATTCTCGACCGGGTTCAGTCGAGCAAGCCTTGGCGGGGAGCGGCACGAGAGTGATGTTGGTCGGGATCAGCAGCCTCTTTGATTGATGCCAATCCGCCTGGTCGAGCAGGACGACGGCGCGAGCGCCCGGCGCAACCGCCTGCGCGATCTCGCTCCGGCTGTAGCTCAGGACGCCACTGATCGTAGTAGGTGCCGCGCACCAGGATCGGGAGCTCGGCGCCGAGATGCACGGCAAGCCAGTGCTCCGACGCTCTTGGCCTTATTGACTTGGTCCGCCAGCTCCTCCGGCTCCGCCGACACCACCGCCGAGACCCATACCGCCCGCGCCGCCACGGCCACCCCCGGGACCGCTGCCGGCGCGACCACCGCGGCCCCCGATCCCACCGTCGAGGCTGGGCCCATCTGGCCCGTCAACCCCGGAACGGCTGGCGCCCTGCTGCAACTGAGCAGACTCCTGATCACGGCACGAGGCCGCGAGTACGGCCGTCACGAACATCACTACAACAATCGTCGCCTTCTTCACGGGAACCTCCATCCAATCGTAACCGATCTGCTCTGGCGTGAAGGTCGCGGGCGCTCTCTGGAACGATAAAGGAGGCCAATCCGAGCTCGCAGATCCACATGACGACCGCGGCAAGACCTGCGGGTTCCTGAACCAGTGCGCTGCCCACCGTTCTAGGGCTGCAGTGCGAATGAGAAGCGAGTACGCACGACGAAAGCGTCACTGGCATCATTCCCCGCAACAAAGGCTCGGCCACCATCGGGCAACAAAGGCGAGTTCGTCCGGTCCTGAAAGGCGTAATAGAGACCCTCGAGGCCCGCACTCACGCGGTTGCTCAGCTGGGCTTCAAGACCAGCCCCGATCACGAACCCGACCCGAGTATCATCTGCCCTGAACGCCAGTGCGCGTCCGCCCTGGCCGCCGGCACCTCCAGGCGCTGCCGCGACCATGCCCCCGTTCTCGCCGCGGCCGCCATTCTCCGCAAAGATCGCGCTGAATGATTCATCGCGCACCACGGCGATGCCAGCGGTGCCGTAGAACAGGTAGTCTCGGTTCGTCCAACCCAGGCGGCCCCGCACGCTCCCGAAATACCGGTTGCTGTCGTTCGAGCTGGCATCCGCATCTGCTTCCGCACCCAACAGAAGGCCCTGGGAGTGCCAGTTGTAACCGATGTGAGCGCCTCCCATGATCGCCGCGTTCCGCTGCAAGCCCGCGAACGCCACTGCGCCGCCACCACCGCCACCCGCATCGATCCCGCGAACGCCCGCCGTGCCGGGTTCGCCATTTGCGAGCGCCACGGAGTCGATGCTGCGGTCGGACGGGTTGTGGAGCGCACCGATATGACCGCCGACGTAGAAGCCGGCCCACGGATCGGACGGGCCCGACACGGGTGTGCTGCTCGGATGCGGCGTATCCGAGTCGTTGAAATAGAACGTCAGTCGCCCATTCACCGTGACAAAGTCGTGGGGGGTCTCGAAGTTGCGAATATCATCGCCGCGCCCGCGGTCGAATGCGTAATAAAGCGCCTCGACGCCGGCGCCGACCTGCGGCGAGAGCTTGACCTCCGCGCCGATACCCCCGACGAAACCGGTACGATCGGTGCCCTCGCGTGTGATGACGCGGGAACCGAAGCCGTTGCCGCCCGCACCACCTTCGCCGCCGGGTCCGCCGTTACCCCCCGGTCCGCCGTTCCCACCGACGAAGACGCCATCGACACCACTGCTCAGGGACAGAAAGGCTACGCCAGCCGTGCCATAGATCAGGATGCGCTCGCTGCCGAACCCGACGCGCGCACGTACGCTGGCAAGCACGTCATCGATCGGTCCGAGGCTATTCACGTCGGCCTCAAGACCCAGGACGGCGTTCCCGTGCTGCCAGTTATAGCCGGCATGCAGGCCTTGGAAGATGGTCTGGCTTTCGATCTCGCCAACGGCGACACCCGTCCGTCCGCCCCGGCCGCCGAAGGTCGGGAGCACGAGGGGACCACCGTCACCGCTCACCACGAATTGGTCGCCTCTCCCATTAAGGATGGCGCCGGTTCGGCCACCGAAGTAGAAGCCCATCCAGCTCGGCTGGACCAAGCTGACCGGTTGCTCGTAGCGGCGGGGCAAGTCCGCGGCGATCGAAGGCTGCGCACAGCAAACGCTCGCCAGGGCCGCGACGAAGCTGAGCGAGCGGGTTCTCATGGGGGCTCCTGACCTGGATTTTCGTCCGCCGCAGACTAATTCGACCCGGCCGGATCAGCAGCGGCGGAAGGACAGAGCCCGCCGCTTTCTGATCCAATGCGATGTTTTGGTCACGGTACTGCCAGCGGCGTTGGTCCCTCGCGGTGTAGCCCTCAGCGACTGGGCCCGCCCGCCCCTCCGGCTCCGCCGACACCGCCGCCGACTCCGATGCCGCCCCCGCCGCCGCGGCCGCCGCCGGGGCCGGTGCCGGCGCGACCGCCGCGGCCACCAATCCCGCCGTCGATGCTCGGCCCATCCCGCCCGTCAATCCCGGAACGGCTCGCGTCCTGCTTGGGACGAGCAAGGTCTCCGCGGCGGTTCGTGGGGACCAAGCGGTCGAGAGCGAGCAGGTAGTAGGCACAGTCCGAGGGCCGGTAGTCGTCGGACGTTGTCCGCCCTCGGCTTTGCAGGACATCCATGCAATAGGCGATAAGTGCCGGCTCGACTGCAATGTCATTGGGCGTCACCCCACTCGTGCCGCCGCGTCGGCTCGGCAGGCCCGGAAGGCTGAGGCTGCCCCCCTCCCCGCCGCGTCCGCCTCCTGGGCCACCGGACTCTCCGCCGCGTCCGCCGGGCAATCCCGGAAAGCCGCCGCCGTCCCCGCCGCGTGCGGGTTGGTCGTACTGCGCGAGCGTGACGAACAGACCGACACAGTCGCCAGGGCGAAACGCAGACGATCCTGCGATGGCAGACTCTTGCCGACGTTCGCGAAAAATCTCTTCGCAATAGCGTTCGAGTGTGTCCGCGTAGCCTGACACGAAGTCGGTGGGCACACTGCCGTCGTGTGCTGAGGCGCCGTCCCCGCTCGCCAGGAAGGTCGGCGTCATCGCTTGATCCTCCTCGCTCCAGGGCGGTGTCGGAGGGCACGGTCGAGTTGGAGGCGGCATTTACGAGTGGCGTCGCGAGCGCCGCACAGCCGAGCGCGAGGGCGAGCATGGATATCTTCATCGAATGGCCTCATCTGCGGGGTCGCTCATTGCACACACGACCGATAGGCTGCTCGCGCAGGTCCTCGCATGAGGACCTGCAATCATCTCCGTGAGGAGCGTGGGCTTGCATCGTGTCGATCTGACTCGGTGCTCATCTCTGGCGTGATGCTTTGCGAAAGCGTCAGTAGGCGCTCCCGCCAGCTCCACCGGCCCCACCGACACCGCCGAAGCTACCGGCCCCGCCACCACCGCCACCGCCGCCGACGCCGCCGAAAGCGCCCGCACCTCCGCCTCCGCCTGCGCCGCCGGTACCGCCATAATAGCCGGTGCCGCCGCGCCCGCCGCGCCCGCCGCGCCCGCTATAGACACCGGAGCCGCCGCCGCCACCACCACCGCCGTAGCCGCCCGCGATGCCGCTGCCGCCAGCTCCGCCAGCTCCGCCGCGCCCGAAGTAAGCACCAGAGCCGCCGCTGCCACCGCCGCCGCCGCGCCCGCCGCGGATGCCCGCACCACCTGCACCGCCAGCGCCGCCGCGCCCGTAGTAGAAGCCACCACCACCTTTACCGCCAGCACCGCCGCGGCTCGTGCAGTAGTAAGGCTGCCCTTGAGGTGTGTAGCAGACGTAATGCGGCTGGGCGGAGGCTTCATAGGAAGCCCCCATCATGGCGGCCACAGACATCACCAGAATGAGCGTCTTCCTCAAGATGATCTCCTATCGATTACCTCGTTGCACCGACTCTGAATCGGTAAAGGCGATTTCAGCACTGAATACCCCTCACACTGAACGAGAAGTGAAAGGGTCGTTAATCTAATGAATACCTTTGCCGCTAAGCTGACCAATGAGGCGCAGCCTCGCTCAAGCAAAAGATCACGTGTCCCGAGGACCGCAGACTTGTGAGCCAGCAGCCCCGGGGTTTGGCGGCGACGAGGTAGACCTTTTCCCTTGTCGGGCGCGCGCGAATTCTCGCTAATCTCTCCGGTGCGACCAGCTACGGGGCGACCGATGCCCGAGCCAACTGGATGGGGGGGACCTTCAGCACCCCCGACGACGAACGAAGAGCAAGCAATCCGAAATCGCGTCCGGGATCTGACCAGCCAAGTCCTGCAGCAGGGCCGCATCGATCCCGAGGCCGTCCGGGAGGTAATGCGGGCCGTGACAGGTCGGGCGCCCGGCGATACCGAACCAGGCGCTGCCGATCCTCGCGAACTGCTCGTTGATGAAGTTAAGAAGCTTGACGAGGCCCTCGCAAACTCGGCCGCCGAGACACGCGAGGCTCTTGAGCGGCTCGCGGCGCGCGGCAAAGACTTCACTGATAACGACCTCAAGCAGGCCCTGATCAGTTTGAGGAAGCTCGAAGAGGACTCCGTCCGGACAGCGAGCCGCATTGCGGACGCACTGAGCGGGAATTTGCGCCGCGAGATCATGGGACTCGCAGCGCATGCCCAAGGCGTCGGGGTCGAGGCGAGCGCCCGCGTCGCCAGCCTGATGAGCGAGTTGACGGCCCGCCTGGGCGGCGCCACCGCGGGGCTCGATACGCTGCGGGGCGCGAGTGTGAGGATGGCGTTGCTCGCGAGCGGTGCGCTGGCCGGGATTGCGGATGCGTTGCGCCCGGATTCGAAGAGCCGGACAGGGGAATAGGTCGGCCTATGCCGGCAACGCTGTTCAGCGCGGTTCGTGATCTGTCGCGCCTGCGCGAGATCAGCTCGGTCCTGATCCGGCACGGGCTCGGTGACGTCGTGCGTCGCGCCGGGGTCGCACCACTGCTGGCGCGCGCCGGACAGATCCTGCATTGGGGCGAATCCGCCGACGTCGCTCATCTCGAGCCACAGCAGCGCATGAGGCTCGCGTTCGAGGAACTCGGACCGACCTTTGTCAAGCTCGGCCAGATGCTGTCAACCCGAGAGGACCTGTTGCCGCCGGCCTGGACGGCGGAATTCGAGCGGCTGCACAGCGATGTGGCGCCAGTGCCCTTCGACGAGTTGCTGCCGCAGATCGAGCAGGCGCTCGGCCGGTCCCCGTTCGACGTGTTTGGCGACCTGGACCGCGAGCCTTACGCAGCCGCTTCGATCGCCCAGGTGCATCGGGCTGCGCTCGAGAATGGCACGCCAGTCATCCTGAAGATTCGCCGTCCCGGAATTGCGGCAAAGATCGATGCCGATCTCAGGATCTTGTCACAGCTCGCTCAGCTCATCGAGCGTGAGATGCCCGAGAGCCGGCCTTACCGGCCCGTTCAGGTGGTCAGCGAACTCCGTCGCTCGCTGGAGCGAGAGCTCGACCTCGCTGTGGAGGCACGGAGCGCGGAACGCTTCACCCGCAACTTTGCCAGCGACCCACACGTCCTTGTTCCTCACGTATACCGGGAATGGACGAGCACCGTGATGAACGTGCAGGAGCATATCGAGGGCATCCGCGGCAGTGATCTCGCGGCCATCGATGCGGCCGGCCTCGATCGAACGATTCTTGCTGCACGCGGCGCCGACGTCGTGCTCAAGATGATCCTGGTGGACGGCTTCTTTCATGCCGATCCGCACCCGGGCAATGTCATGTACCTGCCCGGCAATCGCATTGCCCTCATTGATTTTGGGATGGTGGGGCGCCTCTCCCCTGTGCGCCGCAGCCAAATTCTCGATCTCCTGGTGGGGATCGTGCGGCACGACGAAGATACGATGCTCGACGTGCTGCTCGAATGGCGCGGCGACAATGGCGTCGATGAGGCCCGGCTCGCCCACGAACTCGGCGAACTCGCCTTCGATTATGCCGATACATCGCTGAGGGATCTCAGGATCGGGGTTCTGCTGCACAGGGTTGCGGCGATCCTGCGCGAACACTCAATCGTCTTGCCGCCCGATCTCACGTTGCTGTTCAAGGCGCTGATCAGTCTCGAAGGGCTAGGCCGGCAATATGATCCAGAGTTTCGTTTGATCGAGAGGATCAAGCCGATTCTTGAACGCGCCGCTTCCGAGCGTTATCAGCCCTTGGAGGCGTTGCGTCGCGGCCAGGCGACGGTCAGCGATTTTCTCGGCCTCCTCGCCTCGATGCCGCGCGACATCGCCCGGCTCATCAAGGATGCGCGGCACGGTCGTCTGCGGGTGGACCTCGACCTCAAGCGCCTGGACAGCTTCGGCGACCGCCTCGATAGCGCGATCGACAGGGCCACAGTTGGCATCATGACCGCGTCCCTGGTGATCGGCTCCTCGATCGCCATGACAGTGCGGGAAGGGCCGACCCTCTTTGGGATATCGGTGCTGACGATGATTGGTCTGCTCGGATACCTGATTGCGTTCGTGAACAGCCTGTGGGTCATCCTCTCCATCTGGCGTTCGGGGCGGCACTAGGGCCTGTTATGGCTGGAACTGATTGGGTGAGAGACTCGTCCTCAGCACATCGGAAGTGGGGAAACAAGCGACCCATGCAGAGGCTTGCCGTCGAGAGGTCCAATTTGATCCAGCGGCCATCGCTCAGCCACCTTAATGATCCGCAGCGGTCGCTAACGCCAATGCTGCGTTGATCAGCCCAACATGACTGAACGCCTGAGGGAAATTGCCGAGTTGGCGCTTGGCAACCGGGTCGTACTGCTCCGCGAGTAGACCGACGTCGTTTGCAAGCGTCAGAAGGCGCTCGAACAACTCCCTCGCGTCCCGTAATCGGCCCTGCAGCACGTACACCTGCACCAGCCAGAACGAACACGCGAGAAAGGCGCCTTCGCCGCCTGGCAGGCCGTCATCGGTGGCGGACGTATCGTAGCGCAGAACCAATCCGTCAGGCATGAGGTGCTTCTCAATCGCGGCAACCGTGCCGGTGATCCGCGCGTCGGTGGCGGGCAGGAAGCCCACAATCGGAAGGAGCAGCACGCTGGCATCGAGGTTCCTCGAGCCGCAGGCCTGGACGAAGGAACCTATCCGCGGGTCAAAGCAGGAGGCGCAGATGTCGGCGTGAATGGTGTCCGCCAGGCCGCGCCATTGCTGAGCCGCTTCGGCGGCGCCCTGCCTGCCCGCGAGGCGCGCCGCGCGATCGAATGCGGTCCAGGCCATTACCTTCGAATGCGTGAAGTGCTGGCGTGGGCCCCGCACCTCCCAGATCCCTTCGTCAGGCTCGCGCCAGATGCGCGACAAGTGCTCCAGGACCGCAGAGGCAATCTCACCCGTTCTCGGGTGCGGCAACAACCCACCTTCGGTGGCCTGGAAAAGCACGTCGGCAACCTGACCATAGATATCGAGTTGCAACTGATCGGCAGCGGCATTGCCCACCCGTACGGGCCGCGACTCCTGGTATCCAGATAGCCAAGGCACCTCCCATTCGATCAGGCGGCGCTCGCCTGCGATCCCGTACATGATCTGCATCTGGGCTGGGGAGCCTGCGATCGCGCGCATCAACCAGTCGCGCCATGCCTCCGCCTCCTCGTAGTACCCAAGGCTCATCAGCGAGAGCAGGGTAAAGCTCGCGTCCCTGAGCCAGCAGAACCGGTAGTCCCAGTTCCGTGGGCCGCCAATCCACTCAGGCAGGGAGGTGGTTGCAGCGGCAACGATCCCACCTGTCGGAGCGTAGGTCAGTGCCTTCAACGTCAACAGCGACCGCCGGACCTGCTCGCTCCAGCCACCGACCGGACGACATTTGCTCGCGAAAGCGCGCCACGTCGCCTCCGTCTGCGCCAAGGCCTCCTCCGGGTCAACAGCGGGAGGCGACCGCTCGGTCGAGGCCGCATGAGTGAGGACGAACGGCACGCGCTCGCCCGCCTTGATCGTGAAGCGCCCGACCGTATGGAAGTCCTCGCCGTGGAGAGCGACCGGCGTGCGCAGGGACAAAAGGTCCGGCCCTGCGATAGCCAGGAGGGCGCCGTCGTCTGCGCGGAAGACCCAAGGGATGTCGCGACCGTAATCGAAGCGGATGGTCAGATCCACGTCGAAGACCACCTCACCAAACCCGCCCACGACAATGCGCACGAGGTTCGACAGCCTGTCTCGTAGCGGCATGAAGTCGATCACCGTCGCGCTGCCGCTGATCGTGACGAACTCCGTCTCAAGGACCATGGTGCCGTCGCGATAGGCGCGCGTGACCCGAGTAACGTGGTTCTCGGGCGGCGCGATGCGCCAGCGGCCGTTCTTGGGCGAGCCGAGGAGGGCGGCGAAGCAGGCCGGGCTGTCGAAGCGCGGCCAGCAGAGCCAGTCGATTGAGCCGTCGCGCGATACAAGGGCCGCGGTTTCGCAGTCTCCAATGAGGGCGTAGTCCTCGATAGGGGTCGATCCCATACAAAAGAAGATAGGAGGTTTAGCCGGTCCGGCGAGCCTGCGCTGCCGAAATCACAGTGTTAGACTAGGTCCTCGACGGTGCCGAGCCGCTGTGCTGAGCTACTCTCTCAATTAACCTGAGGCCCAACTCCCGATTTCCGGTTCTCCGGTCACCTTTGGTAAACGACCGGTACATTCGATTCGGCACCGCGGCCCGGAGCTCCAGTTCATCCACCTCGGCGGCGATCGCAGCGATCTCTCCTCGCCGCTTCTCGATGATCTCCAGATTGGCGATCCGCAGGTCGGGCGAGTGAGCCTCGGCAGCTTGTTGGGTGTGGTACGCCAGAGAGCGGTCGACCTCGTCGAGACGCTTCTCGAGAGCATCGAGTTTCGCCTCGTCGACTTGGCCGCGCAGGTCCTCTAAGCGCTTGAAGAGTTGGTCATCGAACTTGTCGCTCATGACACCGCACCCTTGCTGAGCCGCGCACTCGCACCGCATCCAGCGTAGCGGAGGCAGGTCGGTTCCGCCGAATTATGAACGCCCAGGGGAAAGCTCTTGAATTTGCGTGCAGGGGATCACTCGATTTGTATGGATCGGCGCGTCACGGTCTCGCGTGCCTGGGCACATCCCTTTTTTCTCCCAACGGGCAGCTCCTTCGCTCGGCGGCGCGGCACGATGGCTGCTCCTGGCGCGCTCAACGGTGCGAGCGCCAATGCATTGGTAGGGTGTCGTTTCAGCGTCCCCGACCCGATGCGGGCCAGCTGGTGCGGTGAAGCGGTTCCCTCGTTGGCCTGCCCGTTCGGCAAGTCGACCGTGAAAACGAACCAAGTCGACCGTAATGACGATCAGAGTGAACGCGCTGCCGCCCACAGGAGCACAGAGGAGTGCAAGCAACCACCCGTAGGACGAGAGCGCCACGAGCGTGATGAGAGCGCCCACAAGAGATGTGAAGATATATACGACGACCATGATTTGCCCCCGCAGCTTTGTTGATTATCGCTGCTGGCCTTAATCTTCACCCACAGGGTAAAAGGGGTCATCCGTCTTGGGCTATACCGTTCGGCGGAGCGTGCGTGACGAGAGAGGCTTTCGCCCCTCTCGGCTGGAGCGACGCAACGCACTCCCCATCTCCAGCCCTAAAAACGTGCCGGGAGCTGCATCGAATTTTCGTGCAAGGGATCGCTCAAATTGTATCGACTACGGTCGGACGTAGCCCGGGCACTTGATCTTCCTGCTTCAGGCCACCGCCATTGCGTCGCCCAGCTCCGCGTGGCGGATGCAGGCGACGCTGTGATCGGACGCGATCGCCTCGAGTGGCGGCACCATCTCGGCGCAAGGTCCAATTGCGAACGGGCAGCGCGTGCGGAAAACGCAGCCCGAAGGGGGATTGATCGGGCTCGGAATATCGCCCTGGAGTACCACGCGGCGCTTGATGGCGTGCGGATCCGGCACCGGCACGGCGGACAGGAGCGCCCGGGTATAGGGGTGGCGCGGTGCGGCATAGATGCGGCGGCTCGACCCCTGCTCCATGATCCGCCCCAGATACATCACGACGACGCGGTCGCAGAGGTATTCCACGACCGACAGATCATGCGCGATGAACAGCATGGTCAACCCGAGCGATTGCTGCAGGTCCTGGATGAGGTTGAGGACCTGCGCCTGAACCGACACATCGAGGGCGGAGACCGGCTCGTCGGCGACAATGAATTCTGGTTCCACGGCGAGCGCCCGCGCGATGCCGATTCGCTGGCGCTGTCCACCCGAGAACTCGTGGGGAAAACGGCGGCCGGAGGAAGGCTCGAGACCGACCTGGGCCAGCAAAGCGGTGATCCGGTCGCGCCGGGCGGCACCGCGTGCCAGGCCATGAGTGTCGATCGCCTCGCCGATGATGTCGTCGACCCGCAGCCGCGGGTTGAGACTCGAATAGGGATCCTGGAAGACGATCTGCATGCGTCGCCGATAGCCGCGCATCTCGCGGCTGGAAAGCGTCCGCAGATCAACCCCGTCGAAGACGATCCGGCCCGCCGAGGGTTCGATCAATCGCAGGGTGCAGCGGCCGGCAGTGGTTTTACCCGAGCCCGATTCGCCGACCAGGCCTACGATCGTGCCGCGCCGTATTTCGAAGCTGACCCCCTCGACCGCCTTCACGACTCCGCTGCGGCCGGGGAAATGCTTGGTCAGGCCCTCGACCTTCAGGAGGATGTTCGAGTCGCTCATAGGATCCCGTGCCTCCAGCAACGGCTCAGATGCCCGGGCTCCGCGACGAGGAGCGGTGGCGCCTCCTCGCATTTCGGGATGCGGTAGGGACAACGCGGCGCGAAGCTGCAGCCCTCGGGAAGAGCCATCACGCTCGGAACGTTTCCAGGGATGGGCCTGAGCCGCAGGCGCTGGCCGGCCTCGTCGCGGTCGCGGGCTGCGTTGGGAATACAGGCTAGGAGCCCCCGCGTATAAGGATGCTTCTGGCGTTCGAAGATCCGTCCGACCTCCGCCTGCTCGACCACTCGCCCCGCATACATGACGACGACCTCATGGGCAATTTCCGCCACCACGCCGAGATTGTGCGTGATGAACAAGATGCTCATGCCGATCTCGGCCTGCAGCCGCCGCAGTAGGTCGAGGATCTGCGCCTGGATGGTGACATCGAGCGCGGTGGTGGGTTCGTCAGCGATGAGCAGGCGCGGGTTGCATGACAGCGCGAGCGCGATCATAGCCCGTTGCTGCATGCCGCCCGACATCTGGTGCGGGTAGTCGTCGAGCCGTCGCTCTGCGGCAGGAATCTCGACCAGCTCGAGCATCCTGCGAGCGCGCGAGCGGGCTTCCGACCGCGACAGGGACTCGTGCAGACGGATCATCTCGACGATCTGATCGCCAACCGTGAAAAGCGGGTTGAGGCTCGTCATCGGCTCCTGGAAAATCATCGCGATTTCCCGTCCCCGGATACCTCGCATCGCGCTCCGGCCGAGAGTAGTCAGATCGAGGGTCGTTCCCTCCACGGTGCGGTATCGGATACGCCCGCCAACGATGCGGCCGGGCGACGCGAGGAGGCGCATGATCGAGAGGCTCGTCACAGACTTGCCCGATCCGGATTCGCCAACTACCGCGACTGTCTCGCCGCGGTTCACGCGAAAGCTGACTCCGTCGACGGACTTTGCGATGCGATTGCCGAGCTCGAAGTGAGCCCGGAGTTCCTCGACCTCGAGGACAACCTCGTCGCGCAAGTGCATCATCGGCCAGAGATCCAGCCGCAGTGGGGACAGCCCGCGCTCGGGGCCGATGTCCGGTCCGGCACGTAGCGGCCGGCCCGGACCGCCTGAGCGCCCACGATCGTCCAACGGGGCTCAATGAGTTGTTTCAATTGAGCCTGGTGCCCCATCGAGTCGGTGAAAGCGAGATCGACATCGGAGATCTCGAACACCGTGAACTCGGCGGACGTTCCAGGTGCGAGGAGATTATTGGTCGGCAATCCGATCACCGCGTTAGGAGCTAGGGTCGCCGCTTCAATGACCGCTTCGAACGGCATCCCCACCGCCAGAAGCTTCGATAAGGTCGTGCCGAGATCCCAGACCGGAGTATCGAGGGAGCGATTGTGGAGATCCGTCGAGATTGAGAACGGCAGCAGGCCTCGCTTGATGGCGATCTCCGCGACCTTAAATGAAAAGGAGGCGCCGCCATGCCCCACATCGAGACGGATCCCCTCCGCCGCGCAACGCTGCGCGAGTGCGAAAAGATCTTCGTCCTCGACGAGGCTGCCGCCTGCCTTGCCATTGAAGCAATGGGTGACCACGTCCCCCGGCGTGAGAATCTCGAACACCTCGTCGACGAGCGGCGGCGGTTCGCCTACATGAACCATCAGCGGCAGCCTGAGGATCTTCGCCACCTTCTTCGCCACCTTGACGGGGGTGATGCCCCAGGAACCGAGGATGACATGGCTGGCCCTGACCTTGATTCCCACGATGACGTCCCGGTTCGCCTCCACGCAGGCGATGGTCCGGTCGATGTCGATGGAGCGGATATCGATGAGTTCGCTCACGCGATTGCAGGCGACGAGGCCGATCGAGCCGATGTTCAGAAAGGCGCGGATTCGCTCGCGGGCCGGCTCGATGACGAATTCACGGAAGCCGTGGAAGTTGGCTTCGCCGGCGGAGCCCGCATCCACGATCGTGGTGACGCCTCGTTCGAGACCACAGACGGACGGACGGATCGAAATGTCGGTTCCGCCGTGCCAGACATGAGCGTGCAGATCCGTCCAACCCGGCGAGACGAAGGCCCCCTTCCCCTCGACCGTCTGCGCGCCGGCGGGGGCCCGCAGGCCTCTTGCGACCGCCTCGATGGCACCCGTCGCGTCGATCAGGATGTCGACCGAGCCTGAAGGCTGGCCCCACCGAAACGCCACGGGTCTGACGTCGGATAGGAGGAGCGGCGCCGCGGAACCTGTGGACAGCATGAGCTAAAGATCCTTTCTGAGGCGCGGGTCCAAGAGATCGCGCAGGCCGTCGCCAACCATTTGCAGAGAGAGCACGGCAAGGACGATGGCGATCCCCGGAAAGAGGGTCATCCAATCCGCCTGCCCGACATATTGCCGGCCGGCGGCGATCATGGTGCCCCATGTGGGGACTTCGGGGCTCACGCCGACCCCAAGGAAAGACAGGCCGGCCTCGGCCAGCATGGCATACGCGAAGATGAAGGTCGCCTGCACGAGAATGGGCGAGACCAAATTGCGCAGAACGTGCCGGGTCATGATCCGCCAGGTCGGCACGCCGAGCGCCCGTGCCGCCTCCACATAGGGCAGCTCGCGGATCACAAGCGTCGAGGCGCGCACGATTCGGGCGAGGCGCGGCGCGTAGACGATGCCAAGCGCGACGATCACCGTCGCGAGAGACGGGCCGAGGGCGGCGACGAGCGCTATCGCCAAGAGGATGTCTGGGAAAGCCATCATCGCGTCGATGATGCGGGCGAGCGGCGTGTCAAGGCGCCGGAAGAAGCCTGCGATCAGCCCGAGGGTCACGCCGATCAGGGCCGCAAAGGTCACGACCGACGCGCCGACGAGGACCGAGAGGCGCCCGGCATAGATCGTGCGGCTGAACACGTCCCGCCCGAACTCGTCGGTGCCGAACCAATAGGTGCCGCTCGGCGGTTTCAGGCGGTTCACGATCGAAAGCCGGTTCGGCGCATAGGGAGCGACTACCGGCGCCAGTAGCGCCAGCCCCAGGATGACAGCGAACACGACGAGGCCGAGGGCGATGGTTCGGCGGCGCAGCACAAGGGTGACGACGCCGACACGCTCCGGAACGGTCGCGACGCCCGCCATCAGTAGCGTACCCGCGGATCGACGAGCAGGTAGAGCATGTCGATCAGGAAATTGACGAGGACGTACAGGGCGGCGATCACCAGGAGAGCGCCTTGGATTACCGGATAATCCCGCCGCAGCACCGCCGAGACCACCAGACTACCGATACCCGGCAGGCTGAATACCGTCTCGGTTACCACCGCGCCCGAGACGAGAAGTGCCGCGGTCAATCCGAGGACTGTGAGGATCGGGATCAAGGCATTCTTCAAGGCGTGCTTCATCACGACTTTGAACTCGCCAAGACCTTTCGAACGGGCCGTACGGACGTAGTCGTCCCCCAGTACGTCGAGCATGCTTGCCCTCGTGAATCGCAGGATCAGCGCCGAGGACACGATGCCGAGCGCTAGTGACGGCAGGAGAAGATGCGAGAGCCGGACCATGATGCCGACGCCGGGTCCGCCATAGCCGGAGACCGGCAGGATGCCCCAGCGTACGGCGACGATCTGGATCAGCAGCAGGCCGAGCCAGAAGCTCGGGACGGATGCCGCAAGCATCGCGAGGGTGGTGGTCGCCTGATCGAACAGCGATCCGCGGCGATAGGCTGACAAGATGCCGATCGGAATGGCGATCACGCTCGCAATCAGGAGCGAGAAGAGCGTTAGAAAGAAGGTCGGCTCAACCCGCTCGGCAAGGGCCGTGAGAACCGGCCGGTTGAGGAAGATCGAATCGCCCAAATCTCCGCGGACGACCTGACCCAGAAAGAGCACGTACTGAACGTGGAGCGGCCGATCGAGTCCGAGTCGCGTCCTGAGCGCAGCTACGTCCTGAGGTGTTGCTTCAGGCCCCAGCATTACGGCCGCGGGATCCCCCGGCGCGATCCTCACGATAACGAATACGATCGTGACGACCACAAACATCACGGCGAGCATTCCGAGCGCGCGATGGAGAATGTAGCGGCCCATAGACCGCTCCCTTCTATAACTATAGCATGTAAGACCTTATTATGTGAAAGTGCAGGATGCGCATCGTTGCGTCAACCAGAGGGAAGACTGAATTTAACTACTCCGCTTGCGTGGACGGCCTAAGCCTCTTCGAGGTCGCGTAGATACAGGCGGGCCGGCTCCGTTTCACGCACGGGCCTTGTCGTCGAAGGAAGATTCGAGTGGGTGCGGTTGCCCGGGAACACCGAGGGGCAGCCAGCGCGATGCGATCCAACCGCGGCCTCGGCTGTATCGGCGGTCTTAAGGAAGTTGAGCGGCAAAGCGTCGGGCTCGGTCGCGGCACGGAAGCCCGCCGGTTCGGAATAGGCATAGGAGTAGAAGGCGGCCTGCGCTTGTGCAGTTGAACGCATCATCAAAGACACTTGTGAGCGTTCCGACTTGGATACGATACACTCTCCCCGCACGAGGGTGCGAACCTTCCTCCTTGGGCGCTCCGATCCCCAGCGAGTCCATAGCCGAGCGGACGCTGCAGGATGTGCCGGGCCACGGTTGGGTGTCCGCGATATCGACACCCTTGGCAGGGCGGCAGAATGGCCTAAAGTCTACCTGTCGGCGACCTCCTGGTATGTTGCGGAGAAACCCCATGATCGAAGCGAAGCAGACGTTCCACGATTCGATTGGCGCGGGTCTTACGCGCCGCGACTTTGGCATCCTCGCCGGCGCGGCCTCGGCGTCTTTGGCCGTCAGTCCGGCCTTGGCGCAGGCCAAGCGCGGCGGCGCCGCCAACATTGCGACGATCGGCGAGCCGCCGACCCTCGACCCGATGGACAGTCCAGCCGATGTCGTCGGCATGATCAGCCAGCACATGTTCGAAACTCTCTACACCTGGGGCGAAGGGTGGCGCATCCGCCCGCTTCTTGCCGCCGCTAATCCCGAGATATCCAGCGATGGTCGCGTCTATACGATCCGTCTGCGCCAGGGCGTCCGCTTCCATGACGGCACGACGATGACCTCGGCCGACGTGCTGGCTTCGCTCAATCGATGGATGACGTTCGCTCAACGCGGCAAGCAGACGAAGGAATACGTCGAGTCAATCACAGCATCCGACGGGGCGACGATCCGCATCGGGCTCGTTAAGCCCTTCGCGCCGCTCCTCTCCTTCCTCTCGCTGCAGACGAGTGCGGCCATCATTATTCCGGCCACCAATCAGGCCCATCCGATGACAAATTTCGTCGGCTCGGGCCCGTTCCAGTTCGTGGAACGCATGCCAGACCGTTACGTCCAGCTTCGCCGGTTCGAGGAATATACGCCGCGTGAGGAGGAGGCGGATAATTACGGCGGGCGCCGCGTTGCCTATCTCGACGAATTGCGTTTCGTGCCGGTGCCGGACGCCTCGACGAGGCTGCAGGGGGCCATCGCTGGCCAATTTGACTATGTCGACGCACTGCCTGTCGAGAACGCGCCCCAACTCAAAGGAAGCAAAGCGGACGCGGTCATCTTCAAGTCTTTCGGATGGCCCTTCTTCTTCATCAACGCGAAACAGGGGCCGCTAACGAATGTCGCGCTGCGTCGCGCGGTCCTCGCGGCGTTGAATTTCGAGGACATGCTCGCCGCCGCCTTCGGGTCAACTGACTTCTACTCCGTCGACCCTGCATGGTATCCGCCAGGTTTCGCCATGCATTCGGAGGCGGGGGCAGAAAACTACATCAAGGCGGGCGATTCGGACCGCGCGAAGAAGATGGCCCAGGAATCGGGTTACAAGGGCGAGCCGATCCGCATCCTGACGAGCCGGCAGTTCGACTTCCATTACAAGATGGCGCAGGTCGCGGCGGAGTATCTGCGCGCCGCCGGGTTGGCTGCAGATCTCATTGTGGTCGACTGGGCGACGCTGCTGACGCGACGCAACGATGCGAGCCTCTACGAAATCTTTATCACCCACGGACCGATCCTGCCGGAACCGACACTTTTCAGCTTCATGACGCCGACTGCGCCAGGCTGGTGGGCTACGCCGAGGCGTGACGCTGTGGTCAACGCCTTCAATTCCGAGGCGGATCCGATGAAGCGCGCGAAGCTGTGGGGTGACGTGCAGTTGGCGATCTATGAGGAAGTGCCGGTCATGCGTATTGGAAACTTCAACATGCTAGCCGCGCGCGCTCAACGCCTTCAGGGTCTAACGCCGGCAGTATGGCCCTTCTTCTGGAATACATCCGTGTCGACGTGACCGTGACACGTGGTTTTGCGGTCGTTGGGGCTGGTCTTTTCGGCGAGCGTCATGCTCAGGCCTATCAACGCCATCCCGCGGCTGACTTCGTGGCGGTCTGCGATCTCGACGATTCGCGTGCGCGTCGACTCGCTGAGACCTACCGGGCGCAGCGCTGGACCGCCGACCTTAAGAACGTTCTCGACGATCCGTCGGTGCACGCTGTGTCGGTCGCGACGCCCGATCACGAGCATCGCGCGGTTGCCGTCGCCGCGGCGGCCGCCGGCAAGCACATCCTCGTCGAGAAGCCGCTCGCCACTACTGTCGATGATGCGGAAGCAATTGTGGCAGCCGCCGAGGCGGCGGGCGTCACGCTGATGGTGGACTTTCACAACCGGCTCAATCCGCCGATGGTAGCCGCCCGCCAGGCGATCGAATGCGGCGAGATTGGCGCGCCAACCTACGCCTACGCACGACTCAGCAATACTATTGCGGTACCGCAGGACATGCTGCGCTGGTCGAGTCGTTCGTCGGCGATGTGGTTTCTCGGTAGCCACATGGTCGATATCATCGGCTGGATCCTCGATGATCGACCAACGCAGTGCTACGTGGTTACCCGCGAGGGCGTGCTAAAATCCAAAGGGATCGATGCGCCCGACTTTCACGTCGCGACTGTCGAATACGCCAAGGGCACCGTCGTGGTTTACGAGCATGCCTGGATCCTGCCGCGCAGTCATTCAACCGTGAAGGACCTCAAGATCGAAGTCCTCGGTAGCGCCGGTGCTCTTTACGTTGATGGTTCGCATAATCGGACGTTCGAGCTCTACACGGCCGACAAGGGCACTTTCCCTGACATGATGGTGCCGCCGTTCGGACCGCGGCTCACGGGCTTCGTGCTTGACGCGGTGGCACACTTCGTAGAGGCGGTCACTGAGGGCAAACCCGTGCTTGCGACCGGCCGCGAGGGCCTCGACAACACTCGCACGGTCGCCGCGATGATCGAAGCCGCTAACCAGGGCGAGGCTGTCAAGTTAATCTGACGTGACCGGCGGCACGGCGCATGAACGTCTGGGGCTTGAAAGTTAGTGTGCTATCGCTTGCTCGCCTCGCAACGCGGCTTTCAGCCATTTGATTATCCGGTTCCTGAATGCCCTCGAAGCTGCCGTCCCGGCTGGCACGCTCGTCTACGTCATTCTCGTCAACTACGTCGTCCATAAGCACCCGAAGGTGCTGGCCGGGACTGCCCGCCAACCGCGCTGGATCGCTCGGTCCAGGCTCTAAGCGATCGGAGGACCCGACGGAGGCGGAGATTAGCCCCGCTTATAAACGCGCCACAGACTGTTTTTGTTGGAGACTTGGTCCTGGGCGGTCCCCTGCCCGAGGGCTGACTTGCCTTCGGCGCATGATCGGCTGCACCGGCTCATCGATCCGTCGCGCTGCCACCCGCACTACCGGTCGTGGGTTCCCCATTGCCCACTTGCCGCCCAGGTTCCCAGCGAAAGCAGGAGCGCGGCGGTGCGGTGGCTGCTGGAGAACTTCGAGCCGTGCGCCGTGACGTTCGACACTGCGGATTGCGTCTCGTTCCCACCCACACAGATCCTGTCGCGCCTGCAATTGAGGCGGAATGCTTAGTCAGACACCCGCTTGCCGCTCCGGTTGCACCTGATATCGTCTTATCCAGTATTCTGGATCGCTATCCAGTATGCTGCAAAGCCCATGCAAAGGGTGTCCTGAGCGGGGCCATCGGTCTGGTACCGGCCGAAACAGACTCCGATCAAGGGGCGGCAATAGATGGAGGATACCGTGGAACATGAGCAAGCACGCAGGGAGTTTCTGAAGCTCGGCACAACCGGCCTTGCAGTTGCCGGCTTTGTGGGCGCGACAGCCGCCACATTCACGGCCCAGGAGGCCGCCGCGCAGGCGCCAACCAACAGCACGCTGCGCACGGTGCTCGACCGCGGAAAGCTGATAGTTGGAACCGGCAGCACGAACGCGCCCGTGGCATTTCGAGAATGAAAAGGGCGAACTTGTCGGCATGGACATCACCATGGCACGAATCCTCGCCAAGGGCCTGTTCGACGACGAGAAGAAGGTCGAGTTCGTGCGGCAGGACCCCGCACAACGCATTCCCAACATCACCACTGGTAAGGTCGACATCGTCATTCAGTTCATGACGGTCTCGCCGGTCCGCGCCCAACTCGTCGCTTTTACGCGCCCCTACTACGTCGAGGGCATCGCGCTCCTGACCCGGCCCGATGCGCCCAACAAGGACTTTGATCAATCTCCTCTCGGGGGGCAGCGGAACGAAGGTCTCGATCCTGCAGAATGTTGACGCCGAGCGGTCGGTGCATGAGGTCCTGCCGCAGGCTCAGGTCATGCAAATCGACACGCAGGCCAACGTGATCCAGGCGCTCGAGTCGCGACGGGTCGACGCGGCGGCCGTCGACCTCTCGACAGTCCGGTGGCTCGTCGCGCGCAATCAGAACCGCTATGCGGACTCGGGCAAGAAGTGGTCCAGCATGCTCTATAGTGCAGCCGTCCGACAGGGCGACCCGGACTGGCTGAATTTCGTCAACACCACCTTCAATGTCGCGATGTACGGCCACCTCAACGAGCTCTACGATGCCGCCTTAAAGGAATACTTCGGCCTCGACGCCCCGACCCGCACGCCGGGCTTCCCGAGCATCTGAGCCCACCGCGGCGCCGCCTCGAAAAGGGGGCGCCGCTCGCGTGGGAGCACCCGATGGGCTATACGCTCAACTTCACTCTCATCTGGCGGCACTTTGACCGACTTTGGGGCGGGCTACTGCTCAGCCTCGAGCTTGCGCTCCTGTCGATCGCGATCGGGGTAGTGATTGGGCTCGCGCTCGCGGTCGCCCATGTGAGCGGCGGGCGTATCGTCCGCGGCTTCATCGGCGCTTATGTCGAGTTCATCCGCAACGTACCACTAATCCTGCTGGTCTATCTCGTATTCTATGGACTGCCCACGGCCGTTAACCTCTCCTACGATGCAACGACATCCTTCGTCGCCACCCTCTCAGTCTACTCAGGTGCCTATCTCGTCGAGGTGTTCCGGTCCGGCCTTGCGGCCGTGCCCGCCGGCCTTATTGATGCCGGGAAGGCGATCGGCCTCACACCCTGGCAGCGCCTCGTCCATGTGCGCCTCCCAACGATGCTCCGCATCACGCTCCCAGCCCTCTCGAACACGTTCGTGTCCCTCTTCAAGGACACCTCCATCGCGTCCGTGATCGCCGTTCCAGAACTCACTTACGGGGCCCAATGGATCAACACCAACACGTTCCGGATCGCTGAGGTCTACCTGGTGGTGACTGCGATGTACCTCGTCGCCGGTTACGCTATCCTCATCGGGCTGCGGGCCGTCGAGCGCCGCTTTGCGATCGGGCGGTGAGATGATCGCAGCCATCACCTACGCGTTCCCGTTTCTCTTGGCCGGCCTTGCGGTGACGCTGCTGGTGTCACTCCTGACCGTCATGGTGTCGCTCTTCCTGGGCGTGATCCTCGGTGTCGGCGCTCATATACGGGCCGGCGCCACTGCGCTGGCTGGTCCGCGGCTTCAGCGACATCGTCCGTGGGATTCCGATCCTGGTCCTGATCTTCTTTATCTATTACGGCCTGCCGATCGCCGGCCTTAATCTGCCGCCCTTCACGGCGGCGGTCGTAGCACTGACGGTTTTCAAGACTGCGCAGGTGGTCGAGAACGTTCGCGGTGCAATCGGCTCCATCCCCCAAGGGCAGATGGATGCCGCCAAAGCCATCGGCCTCACCTTTTCGCAGCGCCTCGGATCCGTGATCGCGCCGCAGGCGGTGCGCCGTTTCCTGCCGCCTTGGATCAACGGCGTGACCGATGCCGTCAAGGGCAGCGCCCTGGTGTCGCTGCTCGGGGTCACAGACCTGATGCACAGCATCCAGCAGGTCATCGGCCGCACTTACGAGGCACTGCCGCTCTACGTGCTCGGCGCACTCCTCTACTTCGCGATCAACTACACGCTCTCCATGCTCAGCCGGCGGCTCGAGCTCCGCTACGCGTACATCCGCGAATGACCGAGACCACGACCAATTCCGCCCGGTCTCCCTCGGCCACCGTTGCTCAGGCCGCTGCTTCGGCTCGTCGATGTGCGCAAAGCGTTCGGCAGTACGCAGGTGCTCCGGGGTGTGACGTTCGATGTCGAGCGCGGGCAGGTGGTGACGATCCTCGGACCGTCGGGGAGCGGGAAGACGACACTCCTGCGCTGCGTCAACTTTCTCGAGACCTATGACGGTGGATCCATCCAGATTGACGGCAAGGAGGTCGGGTACCGGGACCTGGCAAGCCGGCGGGTCCGGCCGGAGCGCGAGCTTTCGCGGATGCGCGCCGAGACCGGGATGGTCTTTCAGATGTTCAACTTGTTCCCGCACCTCACTGCGGCCGAGAACGTAATGCTTGGGCTCGTGAAAGTGCGCGGCAAATCGCGGGCTGAGGCCCGCGAGAGGGCCGCCCATTGGCTGAAGCGGGTCGGCCTCGCGGACAAGGTCGACCGACTCCCCTCAGAGCTGTCTGGTGGCCAGCAGCAGCGGGTCGGCATCGCTCGCGCGGTCGCGATGGACCCGAAGGTCCTGCTCCTGGACGAGATCACCTCGGCTCTCGATCCGGAACTCGTCGGAGAGGTGCTGGATGTGGTTCTGAAGCTCGCCGACGAGGGCATGACCATGCTGGTGGTGACCCATGAAATCGCCTTCGCCCGCGAGGTGAGCACCGACATCGTGTTCATGGCCGATGGCGTCGTAGACACGAAGGCCCCGCCTACCACGTTCTTCGACCCAGACCGGAGAAGCGAGCGGCTGCGGAATTTTCTTGCCCGCTTCGAGAGGCACTTCCGCACGGCATGCATGACAACGGAACACGCAATGAACGGTTTGAGAAAAGCCGCGATGACGCCCTATGATCGCCTGAATGAACTCGGCCTTGCCCTGATGACGCCGGCGGTCCCGCTCCCCGACTGCGTGCCCTACGTGCTCGCGGGATCCTTCCTCTACCTGTCCGGTCAGGGGCCGCGCGAACCCGACGGTCTCGTACATACAGGCAAGGTCGGCGCCGAGATCGGTCTCGACGAGGCCTACGGGCATGCCCGCCCGACCGGACTCAAACTGCTCTCGGTAGCGCACGCGGCACTCGGGCGACCGCGGGACGCGTATCGCGAGTTGTGAAGCTCCTCGGCATGGTGAACGCCGTGCCGTCCTTTACGGAGCACCCGCGCGTCATCAACGGTGCGTCGGGCCTCTTCGTCGCGGTGTTCGGCGATGTCGGCCGCCACGCTCGGTCGGCGGTCGGGATGTGCTCGCTGCCGGGCAACATCACGGTCGAGATCGAGGCGATCCTGGAAAGCCCGCGAAGGCGACGCAACCTCTTCGAACTACGATGAAGCGAGCCCCCCGATGAGCGTTTCCGCCTCAACGCAGAAGGCCTCCGCCGAAGCCCGCGACATCCGCCGCGAGCTCGGATTGAGACCGATCATCAACGTGTCCGGAACCATGACGGCGCTCGGCGCCTCCATCATTGTGCCAGAGGCGATCGCTGCGATGGCGGCGATCGGGCCGGAATTTGTGGAGATCGACCAGCTTCAGCGCGCGGCGAGCCGGGTCATCGCCCGGCTCACTGGGGGCGAAGCGGGGTTCGTGACTGCAAGCTGTGCGAGTGGGATCGCGGTCTCGGTCGCCGGGGCCATGACCCGTGACAACCTTCTGGCTGTCGAGAGGCTGCCCGACACGACCGGTCTCCAAAACGAGGTGCTGATCCAGGTTGGCCACATGGTGAGCTACGGTGCGCCGGTGGACCAGTCGATCCGGCTAACGGGCAGCATCGTCGTGCCCGTCGGGACGGTGAGCAGCGCATACGACTACCAGCTCGAACACGCCATCAACGAACGCACCGTTGCGGCGCTTTATGTGGTGTCGCATCACACGGTCCAGTACGGCATGATCCACCTCGATGAGTTCTGCTCGATCTGCCGGGCGCGGGGCGTGCCGGTCATTGTCGACGCCGCATCGGAGTACGACCTGAAGGGCTTCCTGGCCCGCGGTGCCGACATTGCGCTCTATAGCGGCCACAAGTTCCTCGGCGGTCCCACCTCCGGCATCGTCGCGGGCCGAAAGGACCTCGTCCGGGCGGCCTACCTTCAGAACCGCGGCATCGGGCGCGGCATGAAGGTCGGAAAGGAGAGTATTGCCGGGCTGATGGCTGCGCTCGAGGCTTGGGATCGGCGTGATCATGCGGGTATCCGGGCGGGTGAACGCGCCGCACTCGAGCTCTGGCGGGAGGCCTTGGCGTCGATACCGGGGCGTCTCGACGTCGATCGAGCCGGATCCGACCGCCAATCCACTCGACCGCCTCAAGGTGGGGGTGCTGCCCGAAAGCGGCTTTACTGCAGGTGGGCTCGCGGCGGCACTCGCGGCGGGGGATCCGCCTGTCATGGTGCGGGACCATGAGACGGAGCTCGGCTACTTCTTCCTCGATCCCTGCAATCTTCATCCGGGGGAAGCCGAGATCGTCGCCGGCCGCCTCGTCGCGATCCTCAAGGCGTCGAACGCGGCCCGCTTCGAGGACGCCACTCAGCACCGGAGCCTCGAGCGGCTGCTCCGCTGGCCAGACTGACCCGTCGACACGCTAAGTGAACATGCCCGGAGGTTTGTGCTACCTATATAGTTCCCTGGGCTGATTTCTTCCAGGCTCTGGCCCAAGCTGACGGCCCACCCGCTCACGTGCTGATGGACTCCTCCGCCGTGAAGGCACATCGCTCGGCGGCCGGCGGCAAAGGGGGGAGCAGAGCCAAGCCATCGGGCGCTCGCGGGGTGGCCGCTCGACCAAAATCCACGCTCTGACCGATCGCCAGTGCCGCCCGATCGCGTTCCTGCTCACGGGCGGCCAAGTGGCCGACTGCGCAACCGCCAAGGAGCTTCTCGAGCACCTGCCGCCCAGTGCTCGCGTGCTCCACGGCGACAAGGGTTACGACACCAACCCTGTCCGGCAACGAATGAGGCCAACAGCACCCTGCCGAACATCCCGCCCAAAGCCAATCGGCCACGCCAGCAGGATGGCCTATAGGACCCTCGCGGGAGCGATGTAGGTCGGCCACTAGGTGGAACGAACGGCGCGAGCCTTAATCAGCCGTTGCTGAGTTTCCCAGGCTTAGCACCATCTGTGCAGAGATCATGATCTCTGCACGGCTCGCGGAATTAAAGCTTTTCAAGAACTTATACCAAGTCTCTAAAGGGGTGACTTGTTGGGCTACGCGAGTTCGTGGTCGATGTCCGGGACAAAGCTGGCCAGAGGGTCTTGAGGGCAAGGCTCACCCTCGTTGTCGAGTGCCTGCCTCACGCGGGATGATCTGCCCCTGGGGCTCGGAGGGATCTAACCACCGGGTCTTTTTGTTGGCAGTGCGACAGAACCCTGTAGCCCGGCACGAGAGTTGACGGATGGCGTCCAATCCTGAGCGCGATAAGCCCAAGACAAGAAGCCTGCTGACCGGTACAGCACAACCCGTGACAAACAGCGTTGCGCGAGCAATGGAGCACTTCAAGCGCCATCCGGAGCGGATGGCGCCTCCTACGAAGGAGCGAAAGACCGTCCATCCGAAGCGGCCCGCGCACGACGATGCGGAAGAGGCGCTGCCAGAGCCGGAGGCTGACACGCGGAGGCCGACAGCGAGGACCAGGACGAGAATTGATCCTAGCCGGCGCTTCTCTTGCGCATACGGTGAACCCTCCCCGCAACCCGCGCCGCGCCTATGACGCGGACGGTCGCGAGATCCGGCCCATGTCGCTCGGCAACATGCGGCAGCATGGCATCCGGTCGGTCGGGGCGCACTGTCAGGAGAGGAGCTGCGGTCAATCTGGACCGGTGAACGTGGGCGCGATGCGGCACGCTTCCGCGGGTACGCTCTATAAAGCTATGCGGTCGTCCAATTCTCGCAGGCGAGCTTCGATCTGAGGCGCATACTGATAAATCTGTGTAAGCTCCGAAATCAGGTTTCGCTGCTCGTCTTTTCCGGAAAACGTACCAAAATACTTGGTCGTCATGCCATTGAAGTGCAGACGCGCGATTGTCTTCCTGTTGTTGTCGTCGAGAAGGATCGCACAGTAGGACTTCGCATCCCGAATGATGATGCGCTTGGGATCGACAAGCTTCGAGGCAATCGCCTGGACGATGTGGAAGCCGGAGATTTCCTCCGGCGTGGTGACAACACCCTCTTCCAGTGGTTCGACGGTGGGGTCAACGACCTCTGCTGGCGTCGGGGCCGATGCATTCAGCGCGGATGAGATACGCTCAGTCACAAGGTCACGGATGATGGTCGCGATGGTTGGCCCCAACATGCGACTGATGTTTTCTTTTACCGCGGGCGTGACACGGCCTTCGTGAACACGCGCCGCCATCATTCGCACGAACTCATCTGATGGTTCGGCGAACTCCTTCTCGATTTCCTTGCGCAGGATCGACTGAGTTTTGAGGTTTCCGGCTTCCTGAACGATTTTTTCGATGTCGAACGCGCCTTTGGCGAACTTCTCAAGCGTCTTGATGTCAGTGGGCTTGATCGCATCCATGCTGAACGTGAAGAACGGCCTGTCGTCCATCTTGTTGGGCTTCTCGACATCCGAATAGAACTGGTAGTTCACTCCATTGGTGAGAACGGCCAAGCGAGCGTCCGTAACACTGAAGTAACGAAATAGCTGCGCCGCGTGATTGATGTTCAATTCTGCCGACGATGGCTTGCACTCGATTAGGATCGTCACCTTACCTGCGTTGCAGATGGCATAATCGACCTTCTCGCCCTTTTTTGTTCCCACGTCGGCAGTGAACTCGGGCACCACCTCTCCCGGGTTGAATACGTCGTACCCAAGCGACTGGAGGAACGGCATCACAAGTGCGGTTTTCGCCGCTTCTTCAGTTAGCAGTACCTCGCGGTGCTCAATCGTCCGCTTCTGCAACTCCAAAATCCGTGTCGCCAAATCCATCATCGCCCCCTTGAAGCCGGAGATTCGCTTTAACCCCGGAGTTTGGCTACGTCTAGAAGACGCGTCGAGTAATGAAGCGCGGCGTCAGGACACGGGCTATAGTCACTCGGGCTTGAAACGTGGACGCTCTCCCGGATCACTCCCCTGTCCCTGACGTGTCCCTAGAGACGCGACCGGACTGGCGAGAACGACCTATGGGCTCGGGGACTTCGAAGACCTAACGGCACTCGGCGTCGTACGCGCGGCGCGGGTGGCAAGGTGGGCGGCGCAGGCGGCAACGCTGTTGGTCACGGGCTGGGTTCGATACGCTGTTCCGACGTCCGGATCGCCCGGCGACGTCGACCAACGCGACTGGCGTCTCACGATGTGGATGACCAGGCGCGGCAGCACGCTGTCCGTTGTCATGTTAGCGACGCACCAGTCGGCGAAGCGCTCGAAAAGTTCCGAGTCTGGCTCGTTGATGTTAACCGCGAAGTAGGTCTCGGCGAGGGGCGAGCGCCGAACTCGTGCGCGGCGACGAGCCTGCCCGATTTCGAGGTCGGGCGCGACGAGCGGAAGGTGTGCGATCGCGATCCCTAGGCCGCCGGCCGCTGCCTGATTGCACAGGGCGCTGTTCTGAAGAAAGATCCGCCGCGCGTCTATGCGCGTGCCGAGCGCGGCCTCGCCCCACCGCTCCCAGATGTCGCACGGCCAGTTGAATGGGCGAATCAGGGCGGCCTGGTCCAGCCCTCTAGCCGGTCGAGCTCCTCAAGCCGCGCCCGGTATGAGCCGGAGCACACCGCAACCGCCCTGTCGGCGCCAGGCGTCTCACCTGCGGTCCCTCCATGAGGTCTTCCGCACGTGCCCAGCGCAGGGCGATATGGGCGCCCTGCTCCTTCGCGCCCATGTGGTAGGAACCGCTCCCGCCCACCCAGCTGACCACCTCGAAGGTTCGACCGGGGAAGAGCCGGAATAGGTCGGCCATCTTCGGCAGGAGCCACATGCTCGCCAAGGCTTCCGCAGCAAGGAGGCGGACGGGCATCCTCTCCTGCGTATGCGCCCTACCCCGCTCTCGGAAGTCCCTGAGGCGCTGGAGGATGTCGCTTCCCTCACCGGCGAGGTCCTGGGCGAGGCGGGTCGGCGTCACGCAGTCGGCGCGTCGTTCGAAAAGCGGACTGCCGAGGATCCGTTCAAGGCTCTTGATCTGATAAGCTGATCGCCGCCGGGAGTTCAGGTTCAGCATTTCGGCGGCGCGGGCGAAGCCTCCGGTCTTCAGCACGGAGTGGAAGACCAGGAGCATCTTAAATCGTCGGAAGGCTCTCGCGCATGACCGAGGCTAAAATTCATTTAGCCTCCGGGCAAGATCTTTTCGTTTGCGGACGATCCGAGGGAACAATCTCCTGAGCCAGGACGGACGGCGGGCTTACGGGACGCGGTCACGTTCCATCGGGTAGGGCATGCGAACCTTTCGCATCGGCTTCGACATCGGCGGGACGTTCACCGATTTCGTCCTGCTCAGCGGAACGACCGCATGCGCCTCCACAAGTACCTGACCACGCCCGAGGACCCGTCGATCGGCGCGCTCGCCGGCCTCGGCGCTGACAGGCCGCCGGCGTCGCGCTCGGCGAGGTCGACGAGATCCTCCACGGCACGACCCTCGTCACCAACGCGATGATCGAGCGGCGCGGCGCGCGGCTCGGGCTGATCACGACCCAGGGCATGCGGCGACATCCTGGAGCTCGGCGCCGAGCAGCGCTACGACATCTACGACCTATTCCTCGACTTCCCGGCGCCGCTCGTGCCGCGGCGGCATCGCCTGGCGGTCCGGCGGAGGCGCGGACGGGAGGCCGGTCGCCGCTCGACGAGGCGGCGGTCGAGCGCGCCGGAGACGCTGGCCGGCGACGGCGTGGAGGCCCTCGCGATCTGCTTCCTGCACTCCTACCGGAGCGCCGATCACGAGCGCCGCGCCGGCGAGATCGCGCGCGCTGCCCCGGGACGGCGCTCTCGCTGTCCTCGCCGAGGTCGTGCCGGAGCTGCGCGAGTACCCGCGCACGGTGACGACCTGCGCCAACGCCTACGTCCAGCCGCTGGTCGATCGCTACCTCGAGCGGCTCGAGCGCGAACTGGGGGCCCGCGGGTTCCGGGACGCTCCGGCTGATGCATTCGGGGGGCGGGCTAATCGCGCCGGCGGCGCGGGTCTTTCCGATCCGCCTGCTGGAATCCGGGCCGGCCGGGGCGCGCCCGAAGCCGCGTTCTTCGGGGCGCTCGCCGGCAAGGCGGACGTATCTCGCTTCGACATGGGCGGCACCACGGCGAAGGCGTGCCTCGTCGGCGGCGGCCGACGGCGATCGCGCCGGCGACCGAGGTCGCGCGGGTCCACCGCTTCCGCAAGGGGTCGGGGCTGCCGATCAAGGCGCCGGTGATCGACATGATCGAGATCGGCGCCGGCGGCGGATCGATCGCGCCGTCGACGAGGTGGGCCTCCTCAAGGTCGGGCCGCGCTCGGCGGGGGCCGATCCCGGGCCTGCCTGCTACGGGCGCGGCGGCGTCGAGCCGACCGTGACCGACGCGAACCTCGCGCTCGGCTACTACGACCCGGACTTCTTCCTCGGGGGCCGGATGAAGCTCGACCGCGCGCCGCCAGGCGCCGTGGCCAGATCGCCGCGCAGCTCGGGCTCTCGCCGATGCGAGGCGGCGTGAGGGCATCCACCGCCTCGTCACGGAAAACATGGCGGCCGCCGCCCGCGTCCACATCATCGAGAAGGGCGCCGACCCGCGCCGCTACGCCATGGTCGGCTTCGGCGGCGCCGGGCCCGCGCATGCCGCCGACGTCGCCCGGCTGCTGGGCGTCGCCGACGTGATCGTGCCGCCGGCCTCCGGCGCGGCCTCGGCGCTCGGCTTCCTCGCCGCGCCGCTGTCCTTCGAGGCGTCGCGCTCGCACCCGCTGCGCCTCGCGCCCGGATTCGAGACCAGCGCCAACGCGGTGCTGGCGAGCTCGAGGGCAGTGCCGGAGCGGCTCCGCGAGGCCGGCGTCGCCGAACGCCGAGCGGACGGAGCGGAGCGCCGACATGCGCCTGGTCGGGCAGATGCACGAGATCCCCGTGCCGCTGCCGCCGGGCCCGCTCGGCCGCGCCAGCCTCGCGCCGATCCGCCAGACGTTCGCCGAGGTCTACACCGCGCACTACGCCTCACGCCTCACGAGCGCGCGGAATCGAGGTTGTGTCGTTCCGCGTGCGGGGCGTGGACCCTCGCCCCGGATCAGCTGAGCAAGCGCGCATCGGGGCCGAGCGGGCGCGCAAAAGGGCCGGCGCGGCGCCTATTTCGGGGTCGGCTTCGGCGAGGCCGCCGTCTACGACCGCTACGCGCTGCGGCCCGAGCAGGGCATCGCCGGCCCGGCGATGATCGAGGAGCGCGAGGCGACCACCGTGATCCCGCCCGGCGATTCCCTCGTCGTTGACGCGGTCGGCAACCTCCGCATCGCGGTCGCCCTGGCCACGCGCGCGGTCGAGACCGGTCGAGCCGGACGGCCTCGCTCGAAGCGGCAGTGCGAGCGCATCGAGGCCGACCCGATCGCCCTCGAGATCATGTGGGGCCGGCTGGTCAACGTCACCGAGGAGATGTGGAGCACGGTCGTCCGCACGGCGTTCTCGCTGACCATGTCGGAGCCCAGGACTTCGCCTGCGAGCTCCTCGACGAGAACGGCGACAAGCTCGTCCACTCGCCGCGCGCGATGCCGGTCTTCATCCTGACCCTGCCGGCCGTGGTCAAGGGCATGCTGAAGACCTATCCGCGCGAGAGCCTGCGGCCGGGCGACGTGCTGATCAGCAACGATCCGTGGCTCGTGCGCCGGGCACCTCTTCGACGTGGCGATCGTGACGCCGATCTTCCGCGGTGACCGGCTGGTCGCCTTCGCCGGCGCGATCGGCCACGTCTCGGACATCGGCGGCACGAGGACGTGCTGAACGTCCGCGAGATCTACGACGAGGGCCTGCAGATCCCGCCGCTGAGGCTCTACCGGGCCGGCGAGGCGAACGAGGACGTGATCCGGCTGATCAGCGCAGAACGTCCGCGAGCATGACCAGGTGCTCGGGCGACTCCACGCCCTGATCGGCGCCAACGCGCTGGGCGTCGAGCGCCTGCTGCGCTTCATGGACGAGTACGGGATGCAGGACCTGCGCGCTCTCGGCGGCGTCATCCAGGGCCGCTCCGAGCGCGCCACGCGGGAGGCGCTCCGCGCCTTCCCCGACGGCGTCTACCGTACCGAGGTCTGGTGCAACCCGCTCGGGGAGCAAGCTGCGCCTGCCGCTCGAGGTCACGGTCGAGGACGACACGGTGACGCTCGACTACGCCGGCGCCCCGCCGCAGCTCCCGCGCGGCGGTCTCAACGTGGTGCTCAACTACAGCGCCGCCTACACCGCCTATCCGCTGAAGTGCATCCTCAGCCCCAACGTGCGGGGCAACGCCGGCGATCTGCGGCCGGTGGTCGTCGAGGCCCGTCCGGCTCCATCATCAACTGCGTGCGGCCGGCCTCGGTCGGCATCCGGCATCGCCTGGGCTGGTACACGGCGAGCTGCGTCCTCAATGCGCTCGCCGACGCGGTGCCGGAGCCGTCAAGGCGTTCACGGGATTGCCCTGTCTCCTACTGGTACGGCAAGGGGCCGGACGGCGCAAGCTTCTCGGACATGATGTTCTCGGGCGGCGGGGAGGGGGCGAACCTGCCGGGACGGACGGGAAATCGGGGCTCCTCTGGCCGACCTCGGCGGCCAACACCTCGATCGAGATGTTCGAGATCCGCATCCCGATGCTCGTGCTGGAGAAGTCGTACGCCGCCGATTCCGGCGGTGCCGGCCGGACCCGCGGCGGGCTCGGCTCGCGTCTGCGCTTCCGCAAGCTGGACGACGACGGCGTGGCGCTCCTGGCGGGGATCTTCCCGGAAGGCTACGACGTCGAGCAGCCCGGGCTGTTCGGCGGGACGGACCGGCTGGACGCCGTCGGGCCCGCATCCTCGACCGGGGAGGCCGCGAGACCGAGAACTGCGGCGCCGGCCGCACGATCACGGTCTCCGACCCCGACGCGGTCGTCGAGATGCAGCTGGCCGGCGGGTCCGGCTTCGGCGACCCGCTGGAGCGCCCGCTGGAGAAGATCGCGGACGATCTGCGAACGGTTACGTCACGGCCGAGGGCGCCGTGCGCGACTACGGCGTCGTCCTCGACGCGCACGGCGGCATCGACCGCCAGGCGACCGAGCGCGCTCGGCGTCGGGTCGCCGCCGCGCGGGACGGCGTCGTGAGGGCGGGGCGGGGCCACCGATGAGGGTGGCGACCGACGTCGGGGGAACGTTCACGGACCTGGTCTACTGCGACTACGACAGGCCACCGGCCGCTCCGGGCCGTGGTCGCGGTCAAGATGTGACACCACGCCCCCCGAGTTCGAGCGCGGCGTCATGCAGGCGCTGGGAAGCTCGCCGGCCTTGCCGGCCGCCACCATCGACTTCATTCGCCCACGGCACGACCGTGGTCATCAACGCGCTGACCGAGCGCAAGGGCGCGCACCGTCGGCCTGATCACGACCGCCGGCTTCCGGGACGTCCTGGAGATCGCGCGCGGCAACCGCCCGGACCTGTTCAACTACATGTTCGTCGAAGCCGCCGCCGTTCGTCGCGCGGCATCTCCGGCTCGAGGTGAGCGAGCGGCTGGACCATCGCGGGCGGGTCGTCACGCCGCTCGACCTGGCCGGGGTCGCGCCCATCGTCGAGCGGTTCCGCGCCGAGCGGGTCGACGCGGTGGCGATCTGCCTGCTCCACGCCTACGCCAACTCCACCCACGAGGAGCAGGTCGAGCAGGCGCTCCGCCGGCTATGGCCCCAGCTCCGGTCCGTGCTGGCCTCGCACCGGATCACGCGAGAATGGCGGGAGTACGAGCGGACGTCGACCACCGTGCTCTCGGCCTACGTTCACCCGACGGCCCAGGGCTATCTCGACCGGCTCGAGCGCCGCCTCGACGAGAGCGGAGTGCGCGCGCCCGTGTACATCATGCAGTCGAACGGCGGCGTCGCCACGGTGCGGGCCGCCGGCGCCAACCCGATCAACATGGTCGAGTCGGGCCCGGCGAGCGGCGTGCTCGGCGCGATCGCGCTCGGCCGGATCATCGGGGAGCCGAGCCTCATCGCGCTCGACATCGGGGGCACGACGGCCAAGTGCGCCCTGGTCGAGGACTCCCGCGCTCGCATCACCACCGACTACAAGTTCGAGGCGTCGCCCATCCACCCGGGGTATCCGATCAAGGCTCCGGTGCTGGACCTCGTCGAGATCGGCAGCGGCGGCGGCAGCATCGCGTGGCTCGACCCGGGGAGCCGGCTGCACGTCGGGCCGCGCAGCGCCGGCGCCGTTCCCGGCCCCGCCGCCTACGGCCGCGGCGGCGTCGAGCCCACCGTGACCGACGCCAATCTGATCGCCGGCCGCATCGATCCCGGCTTCCTCCTCGGCGGGCGCATCGTGGCCGACATGGAGAACGCCCGGCGGGCCTATGCCGCGCTCGGCGCCCGCCTCGACGCCGGGATCGAGGAGACGGCCCGCGGGGTGATCCGCGTCGTCAACGCCAACATGGTCAACGCCCTGAAGCTGGTCTCGGTCAACCGCGGCTTCGATCCGCGCGAGTTCACGCTCATGGCCTTCGGCGGCGGCGGCGGCCTGCACGGGGCGGCGCTGGCCCGCGAGCTCGGCGTCGCCCGGGTCGTGGTGCCGGTGAACGCCGCGGTGTTCTCGGCCTGGGGCATGCTGATGACCGACCTCCGGCGCGATCTGGTGCGCACGCGCGTCGTCGCGCTGGAGCCGGCCTCGGCCGATGCGATCGCGGCGGTCTACGGCGAGCTCGCCGACGAGCTCTCGTCGCTCTTCACGGTGGACGACGCCGACGTCGCGCGACTCGCGGTCATGCGCTACGCCGACATGCGCTACGTCGGGCAGGAGCACTCGGTCAAGGCCGAGTTCCCGGTCGGGCCCGTCACCGACGAGGCGATCGCCCAGGCCACCGAGGCGTTCCGCGCCGCGCACGAGCGCGAGTACGGCTTCCGGCTGGATTCGCCCGTCGAGCTGGTGAACTTTCACGTCGCGGGGCTGCTGCCGGTGGCGAAGCCGGCGCTGCCCAGGGTAGAGGTCACCGGCGCCGACGCGGCCAGCGCGCTGCGCGGGCACCGGCACGTCGACTTCGCCGAGGACGGCATCCACGAGTCGCCCGTCTATCTCCGCGAGAAGCTACCGGCGGACGCCCGGCTGACCGGGCCGGCGATCGTCGAGGAGCCGGCCACCACCATCGTCGTGCCGCCGGGCGATTCGGCCCGCGTGGACGAGTACGGGAACATTCACATCACCATCGAACAGGAGAGGCCAGGATGATCACGAGACGAGCACTCCTTTCGGTCGGCCTGGTGCTGGCGCTCGGCGCAGCCGCCGTCCCCTCCCAGGCGCAGCAGCGCGTCCTGCGCCTCGACCAGTCGGCGCCGGGCCGCCTGGACCCGTCGAAGGTCGTCGACTACGCGTCCTCCATCCTCGCGATGAACGCGTACGACACGCTGGTCAACGGTGACCCCAAGAGCATCGTGGCACCGAGCCTCGCCGAGAGCTGGACGATCGCGCCCGACGGCAAGAGCTACACCTTCAAGCTGCGGAGCGGCGTGAAGTTCCACGACGGCGGCGCGCTGACCGCCGAGGACGTCGTCTTCTCCTTGGACCGCACGCTGGCGCTGAACGCCGGCTACGCGCGGCTGTTCAACGGCATCAAGGCGGCAGCCGCCGACGCGCAGACCGTGACGTTCACGCTGCCCGCCCCGAACGCGGCGTTCCTCGCCACGCTGGTCCGCCTGCCGGTCATCCAGAAGTCGCTGGTGATGAAGAATATCAAGCCCGGCAATTACGGCGACAAGGGCGACTACGGCGAGGCGTTCCTCGCCGCCAGCGACGCCGGGTCGGGCGCGTACCGCGTGGTCGAGCACAACCCGCAGGAGCTGACCGTGCTGGCCAAGGTCCCGGGTCACTTCGCGGGCCACCTGCCGAAGTCGCCGGACATGGTGCGCATCCGGTACGGCGTCGAGCCCGCCACCGTGCGCACGCTGATGGCGCGGCGCGAGTTCGAGGTCACCAGCCAGTGGATCCCGCCGGAGATCAAGCGGGCGCTGGCCGAGTCCGAGGGCATGGGCCTGGTGGCGGAGCTCGGCTCCGCCTACTTCATCATGCCGATGAACACGCGACGCCCGCCAACCGACGACGTGGAGTTCCGCCGCGCCGTCGCGCTCGGCATCGACTACGCGGCGCTGATCGACCTCATGAAGATCACGCCCACCGTGGCCGGCGCGGTGCCGATCACCGGCATGATTCCCAGCGGCCTCCTCGGCAACGACAAGACGCTGCCGGCGAACCGCCGCGACGTCGCCGCGGCGAAGGCGGCGCTCGCCAAGTCGAAGTACGCCACGAACGCGCCGCCATTCGAGCTGATCTGGGTCGCGGAGGTGGCGGTCGAGGAGAAGATCGGCCTGCTCCTGGTCCAGAACCTGGCCGAGGTCGGCATCAAGGTCAACCTGACCCGGGTGCCGTGGACGCTCCTGACCCAGCAGGCGACGAAGCCCGAGACGACGCCGAACATGATCCAGCGCTTCGTCGGCGGCGCCCTATCCCGACCCTGACGCGCTGATCTCGCAGGCGCACTCCCGGTACATGGGCACGACGCTCAAGACGGACTGGTACGCGGATCCCGAGGCGGACAAGATGATCGAGGCCGCGCTCGCCACGACCGATGCGGTCAAGCGGAAGGCGCTCTACTCGCAGCTCCAGCGCCATCTGCTCCAGTCGGCGTCGAGCCTCTATCCGTTCGAGAGCGTGGCCACCTTCGCCAAGCAGAACTACGTCAAGGCGTCGATGCTCGACGACCCGAGCAAGGGGGTCGCTGTGCAGGGCGGCAACTGGATCTTCCGGACCTTCGAGGTCGACAAGTAGCCCGAGCCGGAGCGGCGACGGGCTGAGCGGGACGCCGGGCGTGGCCAGGTACCTGCTGCGGCGCCTCGCGGCGTCGATCGTCGTCCTGTTCGGGGTCTCGATCCTGATCTTCGGGGTCGCCCGGGTCATTCCGGGCGACCCCGCCCGCATCTCGCTGGGCCCGATGGCGTCCGAGGAGCAGGTCGCCCAGCTCCGCGCCCAGCTCTACCTCGACCGTCCGCTGGTCGTCCAGTACGCGCAGTTCCTGCGCGGCCTCGTCGCGCGGGGACCTCGGGGCGTCGACCTACACGAATCGGCCGGTGGCCACCGACCTCCGGCAGTATCTTGCCGGCCACGATCGAGCTGGTCGCGGCGGCCTCGCTCATGATGGTCTGCGCCGGCATCCCGCTCGGGGTGCTGGCCGGCCACTTCCGCGACCGCTGGCCGGATCACGTGGGGCGCCTCGTCGCGCTGCTCGGCGTGGTGACGCCGAGCTTCGTCTGGGCGATCTTCCTGGT
This sequence comes from uncultured Alphaproteobacteria bacterium, assembly GCA_963800985.1. Taxonomy (GTDB): domain Bacteria; phylum Pseudomonadota; class Alphaproteobacteria; order Rhizobiales; family Beijerinckiaceae; genus Microvirga. Next base: position 129,104 of record CAWDDI010000023.1, read on the forward strand.
GCTGATCTTCAGCTACGCCTTCGACCTGATGCCCGTCATCGGCCGCCTCAGCGACTCGATCATCCCCCCGCCGCGGGTCACCGGCCTCCTGCTCGTCGACGCGATCCTGGCCGGCGACCGGCCGGCGTTCCGCGATGCGGTGTGGCACCTCACTCTCCCGGCGATCGCGCTGTCGCTCTCGGGCACCGGCCAGGCGGCCCGCCTCACCCGGGCGAACCTCGGGCAGACCTACGGCAAGGACTACATCGAGCTCGCGCGCGCCTACGGCTTCGCCGGACGGTCGATCGCCTGGAAGTACGCGCTCCGGCCGGCGATGATTCCCACGCTCACGATCCTGGGCCTCGATTTCGCCTCCAAGCTCGGCAGCGCCTTCCTGGTGGAGGCGGTCTTCGTCTGGCCGGGCACCGCCCGCTACGGCGTCAGGCCATCCTCAACAAGGACCTCAACGCCATCGTCGGGACGGTAATGGTGATCGGCTTCGGCTTCGTGCTGATCAACCTGGTCATCGACGTGATCGTCGCGGTCCTCGATCCCCGCATCCGCCACCGGGCGGCGTTCTGACCGATGCCGACGCTGCTGCGGCTATCGGACGTGGCGACGGTTCGCCCGGAATCCCCTGTCGGTCCTCGGGCTGGCGATGATGACGGCGATCGTGGGTGGGCGCTGCTCGCGCCGTGGATCACGCCCTACCGGCACCATGCCGGCGCGGTGGTCGACGTCGCCAGCGCGAGCAAGCCGCCGAGCCGCGCGCACGTGCTCGGCACTGACACGGTCGGCCGCGACATCCTGACCCGGGTCGCCTACGCCTACCGCCTCTCGCTCCTCCTCGGCATCGTCGTCCTGTCGGTGGCCATGCCGATCGGCGTGATCGTCGGGCTGCTCGCCGGCTATCTGCGGCGGCTGGCGCGAGATGGCGCTCATGCGGGTCACCGACGTCTTCCTGTCCATTCCGCCGCTGGTGCTCGCCCTCGCGATCCTCGGGTTTCTGCGGCCGAACCTGTTCAACGCGATGATCGCAGTCTCGGTCATGTGGTGGCCCTGGTACGCGCGGCTCACCTACAACGTCACGCGCCAGGTGGCGACCGAGGGCTACGTGACCGCCGCCGAGGTCGTCGGCGCCTCGACCTTCCACATCGTGTTCCGCGAGATCCTGCCCAACTGCGCGGCGCCGATCGTCACGAAGATGACGCTCGACCTCGGGTTCGTCATCCTGCTCGGCTCGAGCCTGAGCTTCCTCGGCCTGGGCGTCCAGCCGCCCACCCCCGATCTGGGCTCCATGGTCGCCGAAGGGCGCCAAGTACCTGCCGGACCTGTGGTGGCTGGCCGTGTTCCCCGGCCTCGCCATCCTGGTCGTCGTGCTCGGCTTCAACCTGATGGGCGACGGCGTGTCAACGACCTGCTGGACGTCGAGCGATGACGCGCCGCCGCCGCCCTGCTGCAGGTCGACGGGCTCGCGCTAACGCTCGATCGGGCTTCGACGGCGGCCGCGCATATCCTGAACGGGGTCGCGGCTCACGGTCGTCCGCCGGGCGAGCGGGTCGCGCTGGTCGGCGAATCGGGCTGCGGCAAGACCCTGACCGCCGCGCTTGATCATGGGGCTTTCCAGGTCCGCGGCGTGCGCGATGGCGGGCGCGATCAGCTTCGACGGCGACGACCTCCTGCGGCTCGAGCCCGCGGGATGGGACCGGCTGCGCGGCCGGCGCATCGCGATGATCTTCCAGGATCCGGTCGCGGCGCTGAATCCGGTCTTCACGGTCGAGGACCAGCTGACCACTGTCATTCGCCGGCGCGGCCGGAAGGCGAGCGGACCGGAGGCGGCGCGCGCCGATCGCGCGCGAGGCCCTGGCCGCGGTCGGCGATCGTCGATCCCGACCGCGTGCTCGACTCCTATCCATTCCAGCTCAGCGGCGGCCTGAACCAGCGCGTCGATGATCGCCATGGCGCTGGTCAACCGGCCCGGCGCTGGTGCTGGCCGACGAGCCGGGCACGGCGCTCGACGTGACCGTGCAGGCCCAGACGCTCGCGCTGATGCGCGAGCTCGACCGACGCCGCCGGCGCCGCGGTGCTGCTGATCACCCACAATCTCGGCGTGGTGCGCCACTTCGCCCAGCGCGTCTACGTGATGTACGCGGGCATCGATCGTCGAGGAGGCGCCGGTCGCTTCGACTGTTCGCCGCGCCGCGCCATCCCTACACCCAGGCGCTGTTCGCGGCGGTGCCGCGGCTGACCGGGAGCGCACGCTTCCGGTCGGCATCGAGGGCGGCGTCCCCGACTATCGCGATCCGCCGCCGGGCTGCCGCTTCCATCCCCGCTGCCCCCACGCGCGCGACGAGTGCCGCCGGCCGCCGCCGATGGTGAGCGTCGCGCCCGGGCACCGGTCGCCTGCGTGCTGTACGGCGAGCCGCGCCGATGCCTGAAGACCGCCCGCATCGAGGCGATCGGCGTCGAGCAAGACGTACCGCGTCGGCGGCGCGCCACGTCCAGGCGCTGTCCGACGTCTCGCTGCGCGGTGCCGCCGGCGAGACGCTGGCGGTCGTCGGCGAATCCGGGCTCGGGGAAGTCGACGCTCGGGCGGATCTTCCTCGGCGTCGAGGCGCCGGACCAGGGCGAGGTCCGGCTCGACGCCGAGCCGCTCGCCGCCGCCGCTGCGCCGGCCGCTGCGCCGGCGCCTCCAGCTCGTCCAGCAGAACCCGCTGTCGACCCTCAACCCGCGGCGCACCGTCGGCCAGAGCGTCGCGCTGCCGCTCGAGGTGCACGGCCTCGCGCGCCGGCGCGGGCGGCGCGCAGCCGCGTGCGCGCAGCTGCTCGACCTGGTCGGCCTGCCGCGATGACGCCATCGACCGCTACCCGAGCGCGCTGTCCGGCGGGCAGCGCCAGCGCGCCGCGCTGGCCCGGGCCCTGGCGGCCGAGCCCGATCTGATCGTCCTCGACGAGCCGACCTCCGCGCTCGACGTGTCGGTGCAGGCGCGCGTGCTCACCCTGCTGGCCGAGCTGCAGGCGCGCTTCCACCTCACCTACATCTTCATCACCCACGACCTCGCCGTGGTGCGCAACGTCGCCCAGCGGGTCGGCAGTCCTCTATCGCGGCCGGCTGGTCGAGAGCGGGCCGACGGCGAGCGTCTTCCGCCGACCGCGTCACCGCTACACGGCGATGCTCCTCTCCGCGATCCCGGTGGTGTCGGACGCCGAGGAGGCGGCTGAAGCCGGCCTGGCCGGCGATGCCGGGCGTCGCTGGCCATCGAGCGGCGGGCCGGGCTGCCCGTTCGCCCCGCGCTGCCCGTTTGCCCTCGATGTCTGCTGGCGCGCAGATACCGCCGCCGCTCGTGCGGTATGACGGCGCGACACTTCCACGCCTGCCACAACCCTGAGAGACCACCGCGCATGAGCCGCGACTACTTCACCTACGAGGTCATCCGCCGGCTCGCTCGTCGCGCTTGGGCGACGAGATGTTCTCGGCCCTCAAGCGCACGGCGATGTCGCCGATCATCTACGAGACGCTCGACTTCGCGGTCGGCGCGACCGACGCGCGCGGCCAGCTGATCTGCCAGGGCAACGGCGGCACCGGCTTCCTCGGCACCCTCGACGCCGCGGTCGGCTACGTCCTCGAGAGGTATGCCGGGCACGGATCGAGCCCGGCGACATGTTCATGACCAACGACCCCTACGAGGGCGGCGGCACGCATCTCTCCGACGTGACGCTCGTGCTGCCGGTCTTCTTCGAGGGCGAGCTGGTCGCCTTCGTCGCCAACAAGGCGCACTGGACCGAGGTCGGCGGCAAGAGCCCGGGCAGCTATCACCAGCGACGCGACCGAGATCTACCAGGAGGGACTGCAGTTCCCGAACATCCGGCTGTTCGAGCGCGGGCGCGATCAACGAGGCCGCTCGTCGACATGATCCGGGCCAACGTGCGTCTGCCGGACATGTCGCTCGGCGACATGTGGGCGCAGATCGCCGGGCTGCGGACCGGCGAGCGGCGCCTGCTCGACCTGTTCGGGCGCTACGGCCGCGCGACCGTCTCAGGCGGCGATCGACAACCTGCTCGACTACGGCGAGCGGATGGTCCGGCAGGCGATCCGGGCGACTGCCCAAGGGCGACGTTCGAGGCGGACGACTACGATCGACGACGACGGCTTCGGCAACGGCCCGTTCCCCGTGCGGGTCAAGGTGACGATCTCGGCGACGACGAGATCGCTCGTCGACTACACGGGCAGCCATGCGCAGGTGAACGGGCCGATCAACACGCCGGCGACCGGTCTGCGCTCGCGGCTGCGGGCGATCTTCCGCGCGATCACGGCGCCGGACATCCCGACCAACGGCGGCATGTTCCGGCCGCTCGAAGCTGATCTGCCCGCCGCGCACGGTGTTCACCGCCGAGCGGCCGGCGCCGACCTCGTGCTACTGGGAGAGCGGCGGCTTCTGCCTCGACCTGGTCTGGAAGGCGCTCGCGCCGCACATGCCGGACCGGCTCCCGGCTGGGCACTACCTCTCGGTCTGCGGCACGATCCTGTCGGGCCGCCATGCCGAGCACGGACGAGCTCTACATCCTGGTCGAGCCGCTCGCTGGCGGCTGGGGCGCCTGCATCGACAAGGACGGGCAGAACGGGCAGTTCTGCCACTCGAACGGCGAGACCTTCAACATCCCGGCGGAGATCGCCGAGACGCGCTACGGCATGCGGGTCGACCAGTATGGCTTCCACAACGACGACGGCGGGGCAGGCGCAGTTTCGCGGCGGCCGGGGCGTCGTCCTCGACTACCGGGTGCTTGTGCGAGTAGGCGACCTCACCATCAACTTCGGCCGCTACGCGACACCGCCCTGGGGCATGGACGGCGGCCGGACCGGCTCGGGGAACTACAGCGTCATCGTGCGGGCCGACGGCACGTGAGCGCGCCTTTCGGCGTCGCCGCGCGCCTGCGCGCGCGCACAGGGCGAGGTCGCTCGCCTGGTGACCGGGACCGGCGGCGGCTACGGCGACCCGCTCGCCCGACCGCGCGAGAGCGTCGCCGAGGATCTGAAGAACGGCTACATCACGCCGAGCAGGCGCGGCGGGACTCGGCTTCGAGCCCGGGCGCGGAGGGGCTGCCGTGAGCCGGCTACCGCGCCGGAGATCCTGACGGACTATGCGCAGGCGGCTTCTCTGCGCGGCCGGGCTCGCGGAGCGCCATGCGCACCCCGTTGCGCGGCGCGCTCGTCGCGCGCGGACCTGCTGGGCTTCACGCTCGCACGGCCTCGGGCTCCTGCCGCGCTACCTCGACGAGCTCGCGCGATGGGCGCACTGCCGAAGCGGCGAGCCGGAGATCGTGCGCGACAACGGCGCGAGCCTGACTGATCGACGGGCACATGCTCCCGGGCGCGGCGGTGGTCAACGCAGCGCTCGACACCTGCTCGCGGAGCGGCTACGGCACGGCATCGGTCACGTGCGGCGATCGCGCCGCAGCCAGCCACATCGGCTGCCTCAGCACCTACCTCGAGAGCGCGACCTCGCCGCGGGCTGACCTGATCCTGATCATGTCGAGCAATCCGCGGCGCGCGGATCGTCGCGCCCTTCGGCGGCGTGCAGGCCGACCTATTCGCCCAACCCATCGCCTGCGGCATCCCGACGGCCGGCGACCCGATCCTGATCGACACCAGCATGGCGGTCGATCTCCGTACAATCGCTGCAGGCAGGTATCGCGAGCGCGGCGAGAGCGCTTGCCGAAGACTACCTCCTCGACACCCGACGGGCGCCGACCGACGACCCGAACGCGCTCGTTCCGCGAGCCGCCCGGGCGCCATCCGTGCCGTTCGGCGGCGACGATCTCGGCTACAAGGGCTTCGCCCTCGGGCTGATGATCGAGGCATTCACCGCGGCCTTGCGGGATTCGGACGCGGTCGAGTGCGCCGCGCGCTCGTCGCAACGCGGTGTTCGTCCTGGTCGCCGACTCCGCGGCCTTCGGCGGCGCCGAGACCCTGCGTCGCGAGAGTCGTCCGGCCGACCTGGTCGAAGCCTGCGGGCGCGCCGCCGGAGACGTCGCGCATGCCAGGTCGCAAAGCCGCCCTCGGGCGAGCGGCGCAGGCGCACTTGCCGGCGGCGTCGCGCTGGTCACGAGATCGCCGGAAGCTCGCTGCGCGCGCTGGCTCGCACCGCGCGCCGGCGCTCGGCGTTCCCGCACCTCCGCGAGCGCGCCGTCGCGGCGATCAACGGGCGAAGACGGTGCAGCATGAGTGCTGCCAAGCGAATGAACGAAGTCCGACACATGAACTTGCACCCCGACGACCGCGCCATGGATCGTCGAGCCGAACGCCTATCTGAAGACGCCGGCCCGCCGAGTACACGTGTCCCGAAGGCCGCGGCTCCCTCTATCTGCACGATGCGCGACGGCTGCCGGCTCGCGATCGACGTCTGGCTGCCGCAGGGCGCGACGACGCGCCGCGGCCGCGTGCCCGACGATCCTGATCCTCACGCCTTATTACCGGCGCTTCGCGCTTGAAGCCGGGCAGCCGACAGCGTCGAGCCGAGCCCGAACGCCTGGCGCTACCGCGACATGTTCGTGCCGCGCGGCTATGCGCTTGTCGTCGTCGACGTGCGCGGCACCGGCGCGAGCTTCGGCACCCGCGACAGCTTCCGGTCGCCGAGGGAGCGCGAGCGACTACCGCGAGATCGCCGACTGGGTCGTCGCGCAGGACTGGTCGGACGGCCAGATCGGCTCGACCGGCATCTCCTATCTCGGCGCCGCGGCTCGACCTTCCTCGCCAGCACCGGCCATCCTGCCGTCAAGGCCATCGCGCCGCTGTTCGCCGTCTGGGACACCTACAGCGATCACTACTATCCGGGCGGCGTCCTGCTCAACCAGCTCGCATCGAGCTACGACGAGCTGATGGTCGCGCTCGACCATGATCGCCGCGAACTCCTGCCGAGAGCCTGCCCTATTTCAGCGATCCGAACTTCGCGGGGCCGGCGCCGGTCGACGAGGACGCCGACGGGGCGCTGCTGCCGGGCAGCGCCGTCAGGGAGCATCTGCGGAAATTTCCGCATGCCGGATTTCATCTCCGAGTTCCGCTTCCGCGACGACCGGCTGCCCTACGATCCGGACTTCGGCTCGCCGTCCTTCAGTCCCTACGACTACGCCGCAGGGCATCCGTCCGAGGACGTGGCGGTCTACTCGGTGTCGGGCTGGATGGACGGCGCCGGCTTCACCAACGGCGCGATCGCCCGCTATCTGTCACTGCCGAACCGCAACCGGCACCTGCTGCTCGGGCCGTGGGATCACGGCGCGCGGGTCAATGTCTCGCCGTGGCGCGACAGCGTCGAGCCGCCGTTCAGCGTGCTGGCCGAGATGCTGCGCTTCTTCGACACCTATCTGCATGCGGTCGTCGACACCGGGCTCGCAGCGGAGGCGCCGATCCACTACTACACCATGCATGCCGAGGAGTGGCGCGCCGCGGGGCAGTGGCCGCCCGTCGCCGGAAACGCGGCGCGTTCCATCTTGCGCCGGGCGGCCACGACTCGCGCGCGCGCCCGGCGCGACGGCGGCCGACCAGACTCGTTCAAGGTCGATTTCACGTTCGGCACCGGCACCAATCGCGCTACGAGCGCCTGGCCGCGGTCGACACGCGCGAGTACTACGGCGACTGGCAGGGCCGCGACGAGCAGCATGCTGTCGCTACACGTCCGCCTCCGCTGACGGGCGAGGTCGAGATCATCCGGTCATCCGGTGCTGACCGTTGTGGGTCGCGAGCAGCGAACGCGATGCCGCGATCCACGCCTATCTCTCCGAGGTCGAGGCCGACGGCCGCAGTCCGCTATGTCACCGAAGGCGTGCTGCGCGCGCTGCATCGAAAGGAAAGCGCCGGCGCCGCGCACGAGAGCCTGGACCTGGCCCTATCACAGCTTCACGCGCCGGGATGCCGCGCCCGCTGCCGATCGATGCGCCCGGCCTGCCTGCGTTTCGCGCTGCTGCCCACCTCCTGGCGGTTCCAAGCGGCAGCCGCGTCGGCTGGCGATCGCCGGCGCCGACGCCGACCACTACGTTCAGATGCCGCACGGCCGGCCGCCGCTTCTGTCGATCCACCACGGCGGCGATCACGCCTCGGTGCTGGAGCTGCCCTGGCGAGAAACGCTGGGGTAACGGCGGCGCGCGGCGGCGCGCTCGCTCGAGGACATCGGCATGAGCCTGTGCGCGCGTCTGCGACGGACGTCGGCGGAACGTTCACCGACCTCGTCTTCACCGAAACCGATCCGGGAGCGGACCCGCAGACCATCGCGTCGCCAAGGTCGACACCACGCCGCCGGATTTCGAAGAGGCATTCTCGATGCGCTCGACAAGGCGCGGATCGACATTTCGGGTCTCGGTTTCTTCGCCCACGGCACGACCGTCGTGATCAATGCGCTAACCGAGCGCAAGGGCGTCAGGACCGGCCTGGTGACCACGCGAGGGATTCCGTGACGTCCTGGAGATCGGCCGCGGCAACCGGCCGCGGTTCTTCGACCTGCACTACGGGAAGCCGAAAGCTTCGCGCCGCGCGACCTGCGCCGCGAGGTCGCCGGCCGGCATCGACCTGGCGCGGAGAGGAGGTCGAGCCGGTGGACCTCGGCGACCTGCCGGCGGATCGTGGCGGATTTCCGCGCGGCCGGCGTCAAGGCGGTCGCGATCTGCCTGCTGCACACCTACGCCAATCCGGCGCACGAGCAGGCGGTGACGGCGGAGATCCGGCGGCTCTGGCCGGAGGTGTCGCTGGTCGCATCGCACCAGATCACGCGCGAGTGGCGCGAATACGAGCGCAGCAGCACGACGCTGCTCTCGGCCTATGTGCAGCCGATCGCCGAGCGCTACCTCGACCGGCTCGAGGCAAGCCTCGCGGCGCGCGGCTATCGCGGCCAGCTCTACGTCATGCAGTCGAACTGCGGCGTCGATTCGGCTGCCGCCGCGAAGGCGATGCCGATCACCATGGTCGAGTCCGGGCCGGCATCCGGCGTGTGGGCAGCGGCCGAACTCGGCCGTCTCATCGGCGAGCCCAATGTCCTCGCCCTCGATATCGGCGGCACCACCGCGAAGTGCTCGCTGATCGAGAACGGACAGCGTGAAGATCAAGACCGACTACTGGATCGAGCGCGACAAGAGCGTCGGCCGGATATCCGATCATGGCGCCCGTGGTCGATCTGGTCGAGATCGGCAGCGGCGGCGGCTCGATCGCCTGGGTCGACGATTTCGGCAAGCTGCATGTCGGCCCGCGGTCGGCCGGCGCGCTGCCCGGGCCGGCCGCCTACGGACGCGGCGGCACGGACGCGACCACGACCGATGCGAACCTCGCGCTCGGCCGCATAAACAAGGACTATTTCTGCGGCGGCGAGATCGTCGCGGACATGCGCGCCGTCGACGATGCGCTCGCCCGGCTCGCGCAGCGGCTTGCGCTCGCGCCGGCCGACGTCGCGCGCGGCATCGTGCGCATCGCGAACAACAACATGATCAACGCGCTCAAGCTGGTGTCGCTCAACCGCGGCTTCGATCCGCGCGATTTCGTGCTGGTCGCCTTCGGCGGCGGCGGCGGCATGCATGCGGCCGCGCTCGCCGCCGAGCTCGGCTGCCGCAAGGCGGTGATCCCGCGCGGCTCTTCGGTGCTGTCCGCCTGGGGCATGATGCTGTCCGACCTGCGGCGCGACTATTTCGCGACGCGGCTGATCGAGATCGACCGCAACTCCCGGGAGGCCGCTGCGGCGCTCGACGGCCTGGTGGCAGAGACGACCGCGCAGGCGAGGTCGCGCTTCGTGCAGGAGGGCGTCGACGCGGAGCGGTTGAGCTTCGTGGCGCTGATCCGGTGCCGCTACCAGAACCAGGAGCATGCGGTCGAGGTCGCGCTCGCGGCCGGACCGGTCGGCGAGGCCTCACTGGCGAAACTGGTCGAGGATTTCCACGCGAACTATCAGCGCGAATACACGTACCGCCTGAATGCTCCGGTCGAGATCGTCGGCCTGCACCTGATCGCGAGTGCGCGGGTCGAGAAGGCGGAATTCACCGAGCCGCCGGTGACCGGCGCCACGATCGAAGCTGCGCGCAAAGGCACCCGCATGGTCGACTATTTCGACGGGGAGCACCTCGCGGTCATTCTCGATGCCGCGCTGCTCGAGCCGGGGATGAGCTTTCTCCGGGCCGGCCGTCATCGAGGAGCCCGGCGCGACCATCGTGATCCATCCCGGACAGCGGGTGACGATCGACCGCTTCGGCAATACGCATGTCGAGTTCGTCGCGCAGGAGCTGGCATGAGCGCCGATCCCTTCACGCTCGACGTGATCCAGCAGGCGCTCGGCGCCATCGCGGAGGAGATGTTCGTCATCCTCAAGCGCGCCTCGATGAGCCCGATCATCTACGAGGTGCTCGATGTCGGGACCGGCATCACCGATCCGGACGGCGAGATGGTCAGCTCCGGCGCGGGAATTCCGGGCTTCATCGGCGTGCTCGACAAGTCGGTGCGGCATCTGCTCAGCGTCACGCCGCGCGAGACGATCCGGCCCGGTGACATCTTCATCACCAATGATCCCTATTCCGGCGGCGTCACCCACCTCAATGACGCGGTGCTGGCGATGCCGGTCTTCGTCGACGGCGAACTCGTCGCATGGACTGCGAACATCGGACACTGGAGCGACGTCGGCGGCTCGACGCCCGGATCGATGGCGGTCGATGCGCGCGACATCTACGCCGAGGGACTGCGCCTGCCCGTGCTGAAGCTGATCGAGGAAGGCCGGACGGTCGAACAGGTGATCGCGATCATGACGGCGAACAGCCGGCTGCCCGATTTCCTGCTCGGCGACATGTGGGCAGCGGTGGCGGCACTGCGCAAGGGCAGCGAGCGCATCGCGCGCCTGGTGCGGACCTATGGAAGGGACGTGTTCGCCGCTGCGCTCACCGACTATTTCGACTATGCCGAACGCCAGTCGCGCGCCGGACTCGCAGCGCTGCCGAAGGGGCGCTTTCCGATCGCCGAGCGGATGGACGACGGCGCGGTCTGGAAGGCCGCAATCGAGATCGACGAGGCGCAGTTCACCGTCGATCTGCGCGAGGCACCCGAGCAGCGCGACCTTCCGTTCAACACCAGCCGCGACGGCGCGCTGGTCGCGACGCAGCTGATCTTCAAGATGGCCACGGCGCCCGATACGGTCTGCAACGCCGGATCATTCCGTCCGCTGCGCCTGCTGACCCGGCCGGGGACGATCTTCCATGCGCGCGAGCCCGCGCCGCACGGCTACTACTCGGAGATCCGCATCCGGCTCGCCGACATGCTGTGGCGCGCGCTTGCCGAAGCCTGGCCGGAGCGCTTTCCCGCCGGCCATTTCGCGTCGATCTGCGGCACCGTGATCGCCGGGCGCCATCCGCATACCGGTCGGCGCTTCACCATGGTCGAGCCGCAGATGGGGGGCTGGGGCGCGACCGCGACGCGCGACGGCAACAGCGCGATGTATTCATCGAGCCATGGCGAGACGTTCAATTGCCCAGTCGAAGTCGCCGAGGCGCGCTACGGCTTCATGTTCCGGCGCTACGCGCTGAACGAGGAAGAAGGGGGCGAAGGCCTGCATCGCGGCGGGCCGGGGCTGATCTCCGAATATGCGATCGGCGGACCGGATACCGTGCTCGCCGCCGGCTACACGCGCCACAAGCAGCCGGTCTGGGGTCTCGCCGGCGGCGCGCCGGGAACAACGAACCGGGTCGAAGTGATACGCCGCGACGGCGCGGTCGAGACCTACGCGTTCGCATCGGGCGTCCGCCTCGCGCCCGGCGACGTCGTGCGCATCACGACGGCGCGCGGCGGCGGCTGGGGACGACCGACGGAAAAAGGAGGCAATCATGCATGAACGAACGAGACCCGATCCGACACCGCATCTCGTGGCGGTGGCGCGCGCCGTGACCGAGACCGGCCAACCCGCAACCGCGCTCGCGGCGCTCGACAAGGCGCTCGACCAGGCCTTCGGCCACAGACTGTTCACCGTGCTGGTGGTCAATCTCGCGGCCAACGAGAACCAGCGCTACTATTCGAGCCGGCCGACGGAATATCCGGTGGGCGGCGCCAAGACGATCGTGCACGAGGGCATCGTGGCACGCCGCGTCATCCAGGCGGGGGAGTGCCATATCAATCGCGATTTCGAGGACATCAGAGCCGTCTTCTTCGATCACGAGCTGATCCGGTCGCTCGGCTGCGAGAACTCGATCAACGTGCCGGTACGCTGGCATGGAACAACTCTCGGTATGTTTGTCCTTTTGCACGAGGCAGGCTGGTTCGACGAGGACCACATCCCAATCCTTTCGATATTCGCCGCGATGACCGTGCCGCTGCTCCAGCACATCATCGCCCAACGGCCTGCTGCGGCCGGGACGGAAGGCCCAGGAATAGGGGATCTGACATGACGATCGGAGTGGGCGGTTCGACCGCCGAGGAAGTACTGGCGAGGCTGCAGTCGGTGCGGGGCGGCGCGGTCCCTATCGGCGATGACGAGCGCCGGGCGCGCATCGTCAAGGCACAGGCGTTCATGCGCGCCGAGGGCATCCAGGCGCTCTACCTCGACGCTTCGACGAACGCGCTCTACTTCACTGGGGTCAGGTTCAAGACCTCCGAACGCCTCCATGGCATCGTCATCCCCGCGGACGGGGAGATCGTGTACGTCAGTCCGGCGTTCGAAGCTGAGAAGCTCCAGACCATGATATCGTTGGCTGGCAAGGTGAGATGCTGGGAGGAGCACGAAAGCCCGACCGAGCTCGTCCCCGAGGTGGTGCGTGAGCTCGGCTATGCCAGCGGCGTGATCGCCATCGATCCGGCGACGCCGTTCTCCCGCTTCGACGGCTTTCGGTGCGCAGGAAACACCTACCAGTTTGTGAACGGCGGCGTGATCACCGATGCATGCCGGCGCGTGAAGTCCACGGCCGAGATAGCCTTGATCCGGCAGGCGATGGAGCTGACCCTCCTTGTGCAGAAGGCGACCGCGCGGATTCTGCGCGAGGGGATCACCACCACGGAGGTGGCCGACTTTGTTGCCCGTGCCCATCTGAAGCTCGGCACTGACGGGCCGCCGAACGTCAGCATTATTCTGTTCGGTGAGCCGACTGCGTATCCGCACGGCGTCCCTTATGTCCAGACGCTGCAGCGCGGCGACATGGTCCTGGTCGACATCGGGGCGACGCTGCACGGCTATCAATCGGACCTGACGCGCAGCTATGTGTTCGGCGAGCCGAGCGCCCGACAGCGCGAGATCTGGGAGCTCGAGAAGCAAGCGACGGAGGCGGCATTCGCGGCTGCGCAGATCGGCGCCCCCTGCGAAGCCGTCGACGCCGCGGCGCGGCGCGTAATGGAGGCGGCGGGACTTGGCCCGGGCTACGCGACGCCCGGCCTACCCCACCGCACGGGCCATGGCATCGGCCTCGACATTCACGAGGAGCCCTACATCGTACCCGGCAATAAGACGCTTCTCGCTCCCGGCATGTGCTTCTCGAACGAGCCGACCATCTGCATCTACGGCGAGTTCGGGGTCCGACTGGAGGATCACGTCTACATGGAAGAGCACGGGCCGCACTGGTTCACCCCACCTGCCCACTCGGTCGACGATCCGTTCGGGTTTCACGCAACGGAGGCAACGACCGGCTGACGAGGAAAGTGATGAACTCCTGCATTGTTCGTGTCATGATCGACTCCGGGGATAGTGCTGAGGACGACTTTGTGTTCGTCCATGGTCATCGATCTGCCTCCACAATATCGCTAATCAGTTCGTCCGTGAAGAACTTTCAAAGCTCTGAAGGCATGTGAGTTTCAGCCTTCGGCAAGTATTCGGGTTTGCCGGTTTTGATGAGCTGTGGATGCCTTTCCTTGCAAATTGATCGGTGCAGCCGAGCGTGATTCCCTGCTCTTGAGAGGCTCGAAGCGGGGGCTGCCATGCGACCGAAGGAGCGCCGAGAGACGGGTCAGACGGATCTGTTCGGGCACGGCTCGACCAGATCGTCGATCTGCAGCACCCGCTCGCAAAGCTGGCGCGCACGATCGACTGGGTCTTTCTCGAGACGCGGTTCGGTGCGGTCTACCGCGACGGGCCGGGCCAGCCGCCGCTGCACCCGGCTCATGGCCGGGCTGTCCATCCTCAAGCACCTGCACGATCTCTCGGACGAGGCCTTGTGCGAGCGCTGGCTCGAGAACCCCTATTATCAGCTCTTCTGCGGCGAGGAGTTCTTCCGGCACCGCCTGCTGTTCGACCGCTCGTCTCTGACGCGCTGGCGCCAGCGCATGGGCGAGGAGCGGCTGATCGCGCTCTTGCAGGAGAGCCTGTCGATCGCGACCCGCACCGGCGCCGCCACGCCCGCCGACTTCACCCAGGTGATCGTCGACACCACGGTGCAGGAGAAGGCCATTGCCTTTCCGACCGACGCCAAGCTGATCCACCGCGCCAGAGAGCGCCTGGTGCGGCTCGCCAAGGCGACCGGCGTCAGCCTGCGCCAGTCCTATGCCCGGATCGGCAAGCGCGCTCTGATCCAGCACCAGCGCTATGCCCACGCCAAACAGTTCCGGCGGGCGAACCGGGCCTTGAGGCGCCTGCGTACGATGCTCGGGCGGGTCATCCGGGACATCACCCGCAAGACCGCCGCCCGACCCGAGTTCGCCGAGATCTTCGCCCGGCCGCTTGCGCTCGCCCGGCGCGTCAAGGACCAGCGCCAGCGCGAGCGCGGCCGCAAGGTCTACAGCCTGCACGCCCCCGAGGTCGAGTGCATCGGCAAGGGCAAGGCCCAGCAAGCCCTACGAGTTCGGCGTCAAGGTGAGCGTCGCGACGCCGCTCCACCGCTGCCGGGGCGGGCAGTTCGTGGCGCATGTCAAAGCGCTGCCCGGCAATCCTTATGACGGGCATACGCTGGCCACCGTGATCCCCGCCATCGAGACGACGATTGGAGCCGAGCTCGCCCGGATCGTCACCGATGCCGGCTACAAGGGCCATCATGCCCCGCAGGAGAGCCGGTTCAGGGTCTACGTGGCGGGGAGGAAGCGCGGGCTTTCGACGGCGATCAAGCGCGCCTTCCGGCGCCGCGCGGCGGTCGAGCCGGTCATTGGCCATCTCAAGAGCGAGCACCGCATGGGCCGCAATCACCTCGCCCACAGCACCGGCGACGCCATCAACGCCGTGCTGGCGGCCGTCGGCTACAACTTCCGCATCCTCATCCGCTGGCTGGCGCTTTTGTGGACCATTGTCCGGGTACTCCTCGCACCAGCTCCGGACTGCTCATCACCCCCTCAGCCCGCTTGATCGGCTTTCTTCACGGACGACTAATGATCTTCCGCTCATCGGTGCTGATGAGGTACGTGCGATAGTCGCCACCTCCTGGGCCACTGCCCATGTCCACCGACACGACGAGTTTCGCTGATCGCGGAGGACGCTCACCTTGGCTCCCCATCTGCGCGATCTCACTGCCGATATACGATTGCACCTCCAAGCGCGCGCGGTTGGGGAACGTGATGACTGACGGGGAGTTCGCCATACTTGATCCTGAGTGGACATGGTTGGTGTGGACCCCGCCACATCTATACGAGTGGCGGATTGTGTGAATGAGGTAATTGGGATCGTACGCTGCATCGGGTGCAGATGTCAGCTCAACCAAAGCAGGAGTGGCGCAGGAGACATCGCCTCCGCCGGCCCCCGGCCAGACTGACACTGGCGGCGGAGCGTAGGATGCCCCGCGAGGCCGGGTCGTGAGCCCGTGGGTGGCCGTTCTCGCGCCATCGGACCTGAGGCAAGCCGCAGCGGAAGCCTCGACAGCTGCGCATGAAGGAGCTGCTGAAGGCGATGGACGACCAGCCCATCGACGTGGACAGCCCCATCCTCCCGCCAAAGCACCGCGAGCGAGGAGCACGGGTCGGCGAGCGGGCTTTAGAAAGGGCACCGGCTCGCTCCGGTCCGAGCACCTGCCACCCTGGTGGCACCAGGGCCGGGGCGCGGAGCGGTCGGGGTGCGCAGCGCCCGGCCTCGGCGTTCGACAGCCAGCGGTTAACAGACGGTTAACAATCGTGATTGGTCGCGTGCCCGAACAGGTGATACAGCGACCGGCAACAAGAGAGACCCTTGTAGACCGCCCTGATTCGTCCGGGGCGGTTTTTCGTGCGCCCTGCTGCGCGATATCTTGGACCCGCAGCAGAAGAAGCCGCCGCTTCGCGTTGTTGAGATCGATCCTGTCTGCGAGGTCGTGGGGGGTTCCTCATCACCCGCATCGCGGGCTCGGGTGAGCGCGTCAGGAGCGCCCTTCCCTCCTTGGAGAGCGCCCAGAGGTTCTCGCAGGCGAACAGGAAGTAGTCGTCATCGCTCATGGCGTGCCCCAATGTTGAGGGTGAGAGGGCCCGATCCCGGACTCGACGAAAGAACGCCCTGGTGCCACCAGGGTGGCAGGTGCTCGGACCGGAGCGAGCCGGTGCCCTTTCTAAAGTCCGCTCGCCGACCCGTGCTCCTTCGCGGCCTGGTGTCCGCCCTCGGCAATCCGGTCGGTGAGAGCCATGAAGACGCCCGATGTCGACAAAGACGAGGTGGATCCCCGCGTACCACATGAGGTCGCGGTCGGAGAGGTTCTTAACATCCATAAAGGCCTTCAGGACCTGGATCGCGGATATCGCGACGATGGAAGACAGCAGCTTCAGTTTGAGCCCGCTGAAGTCGATCTTGCCCATCCAGTCCGGCCAGTCCTTGTGCTCGTCGGCCTCGATCTTCGAGACGAAGTTCTCGTAGCCCGAGAAGATGACAATGATGATGAGCGATCCCGTGAGGGTGAGATCGACCAGCGTCAACACACCGAGGATTACGTCAGCCTCGGTGGCGAAAGGGATGTGCAGGACGAAGTGCCAAAGCTCCTGCAGGGCCTTGTAGAGTAGCCCCAGGAGGGCGAACACGAGGGCGGCGTAGAAAGGCGCAAGCAGCCAACGGCTCGCGAAGAGAAACCGCTCCAATGCGCGTTCGATCATTGTCTGGCTCTGTCACTCGGCCCCACCAGGCGGTCAAAGCCACCCTCGCGGCATCCGCTCCTGTTCGCACCATTCGATGAAGGCGTTCGCGGACCGGTACCCGAGCCGTGAACGAGTGCGTCGGCTCGTCAACGCCTTTCCGCGAGGCGTGACCGGATTAACCTAGTGCATTCTGGGTACAGCGGGTTCCCAACGAGCGTCTTGCTCGGGTTCGTCCCGTCTGACTTCGCCGAGCAGCTCAGGCAGGCTCAACTGGACGAGGGCGGAAAAGCCCGCTGCTTCCTCTCATCATGCAGCCGCTGGCGCTCTGCTTTCACCTTCTTCTCAAGCTCCTGCAGTTGGCGTCCGAGCCAGTCCCCTTTGGTGAGCATGTGTGTGTCCCTACGTGCGGTGACGTATGCAACGTCACTCCTAATTCCCCAGGCTCCGAACCAATGGAGTAGTTCGCCAAACCCGTTCGATGGTGAACCGGGGCGCTGACTATTGGTCTCAGTTCAGTTCCGAGCGTCAAGTAGTCTGATTTGGGCCCGACCGGGCAACTGTTAAGTTAACGCCTCGTTTACCTTCGAAATCAACTACGCCATCCAGTCGTGCGGTAGGGCCGAGGGGTCACGCGATCATCCCACGGATTAGGCGCGACGCTTGTCCGGCGGTTCGTGAGATGTCACCCACTCGTGATGAGCCTGCCGGCTCCAGATAGCTGGTTATACTGCTCAGGTGCCAACAGTGCCGAATTCTCTTCCTCGTAATTGCGCATGCGCTGGAGATGCTCTCGGTACTCGGGATCTTCGCTGAGGACGCTGGTGATGCCAGCCTTCACAGACCTCGTTGACCTCCGCTTTGATCTCTGCCGGTGTGCCATCGCGCCCGAATAGCGCTTGCTCGACGCGTTGCGCAGCCTCGAGTTTCTCATCGTCGGTTCTCGTCCTCATCTCACTAACTCCTTCAGGGTTTTCATCTCCTTGAGCGCCTCCGCCGTGCAGAGGCCGTGCCGATAGCGCCCATTGCGCTCACCTTTCGGAGCGCCGCTTCCGGGTGCGCCGCCGTGAAGCCGGCACCGGCTTCGACCCTTGGCTCTCGGTTTCATGCAAGGGGTGCCATTCCGCTTCCTCGCCCCGCAGCGGGGCGTCAGGCGAAGGCTCTCCGGCTCGCGCGTCGTCCTTTTCAGGACCGAACTTTTGAGGTCTCACCCCCTGTTTTCGGGGATGAGGTTCTGAATTGAACTTGGTGTCTGAGCATTTGGTCTTAGCTCGGCGTGCCGCAACAGCAATGCTATCGGCCTCTCCCAGAGTTGCGATGGTCCGCCACTCGTCTGTTGGGTCGTTTCCTGCGGCGTCGGGAAGGTAGGTGATGCGGTACCAGTTCGGTTGCCGATGCTCCGCGTTGCCGGCAGAGCCCTGCTGGACGATCTCGATCAGGCCGAGAGCCCGCAACTCGCGCAACGCGGGCGCGATGCCGTCGGGGTGGACACCAAATTCTTGGAAGTCAGCATAGGTGACCAGGAGATGGCCGTTCGTTTTGCGCTTGTGGCGGCTGTACTCGATCTCGAGCCGGTCAGGATGAGCAGCGCAGCCCGGCTCAACACCCGTCGCGCGGGCAATTGCCAGCATTGTCACGGGACGGGAGACGAAGAAGCCCTTGAGTTCGGTCTTGGCCTTGGCCTTCATGGCGTGCCCCCGTCGGGGAATTTGTGCAGGCGCATGCGTCCGTTTTCCAGTGCCTCGATGGCGGCGCCGATCGACCCGGCCGCGAAGACGGCTTTGTTGAAGAGTTCGGAGAGGTGGTCCTCCGTGATGCCGTTTCGGTCGGTGTGCTTCATAAGGAGGAGGAGCAGCATGGCCGCCGGACTGAGCCCGCTGGTGCTGCTGTCGATCTGCGTTGCTCGGATGATCCCCGACAAGCTTTTCGGCTTCGCGAGGTTGCCTCTTTTCGGCATCGGCCGACGGTCTCGGGGGCGGTGCTTTTTCATGCCGACCTGCGCGCAAACGCGATCATGCGGCTGCGCACCCACGACCGGACTTCGGGTGTCGGCTGCAGCGGTTCGACGGAGCGGGCGATCGGCCAGGAGCGGAACTTTTCCTTGTACTTGTGGGCGGCCCATCCGGGCTTATAGCCGCGCTCCGGCGCGATGCAGACAAACATCCGTGCCAACTGTCGCGAGTTGGCCGGTCGTAGAGGCCCTCGCGTTGCGCGGCGCGGCTGACCCACCCAGTTCGCCGTCGGCGAACGCAACCGCCTCGGGCCCGCTGCGGAATGTATCCGCAATGAGCGCATGGATCGCCGCCGACGCGCAGCGCGCCGCAATTGGTACATTCGAGCAGCCCGGTCCGCCGGTGCCGTCCGCGCTCCGCGATGGACATGCGCTTTCGGCCCTTACGTCCGGGATCCAAAGTCCACTCGACCGGATCCTCGACAAACCCATGGCGGAAGACCGCGCCGGAGTGGTCGAGCACGATGGCATCGTTCTTGCCCTGCGCCGGCCGCAGACCCCGCCCGATCATCTGGCGGTACAGGCCCATCTTCTTGGTCGGCCTCGCCAGGATCACGCGCCGACATCGGGCATGTCCCAGCCTTCGGTCAGCACCATGCAGTTCGAAACAAGCTCGATTTCGCCTGTCGCCAGCTCGCTCGAGGATCGCATCGCGCTCGGGCTTGGGCGTGCCCCCGTCGATGTGCTCGGCCGCACGCCGGACCTCATGAACTCGTCGCGGATGTGGATCGAGTGTTGGACGTTCACCGCGAAGGCAACGGTCTTTCGTCGCTCGCCGAATTTGTACCAGTCGTAACGATATCGCCGATGAGCTCGGGCTTGTCCATGCGCTCGGCGAGCTGGACTTCGACGTAGTCGCCGGCCTGTGTGCACACCCGGAGATCCGGGATCGACTGGCGCGTAAACACCGCGTGGGACCAGGTATCACCTTCGATCAGCTCCGCGACTTGCGGGCATTCGATCGATCGTCTCGAAAATGCCGCCAAGGCCGCGGCCGTCGCCGCGGCAGGGCGTTGCGGTCAGCCCGAGCACGATGGCGTCAGGATAGGCCCGATGATCTTCTGGTAGGCTCGGCGGGGCAATGATGCGCCTCGTCGATGATGAGCACGCAGCGGGCGGAAGCGGCATCGCGTCGCTCCGAATAGCGCGCGCCCACAAGGTCTGAATTGATGCAACCTGCACGTCCTCAAACGGACTCGCCGGCATGCCCGCCTGAATGATGCCGTGTCGGATGCCGACGCTGTGCAGCTTCTTGCTCGGTCTGCCCGACGATCTCGCGCCGATGGGCGAGCACGAGCGCGCCCTTTCGCTCGGCCAACTCGTGTGGATGATCGCGGCGGCAATAACCGTTTTGCCGGCCGCGGTCGGGGCAACCAGCAGAATGCGCTTGTAGCCCGCAGCCACCGCGAGGTGGAAGTCGCGGATCACGTCGTGCTGGTAGGGGCGAAGTTCGGGGGCGGTGCTCATGCCGCACTCCTCGAGCGCGGGGACAGCATCCCGGCGCGTTCGCCGCTTCGGATGGTTGCCAGGACCGACTGCATCCCGTCATCGCGCCCGAGGCCGTTGCGCTGGCAGGCCTCGAAGAGCCCAGCGACGACCTGTTCGCGGACCAGTTCACCGCCCGCTACGAGCTGGAAGAGCCGGAAGGCGGCGCGATTGAGGGTGTGATTACGAGTGCCGGCCGGTGCGGCAGCAAGGGCCGCGATCTCCCGATCGAGCGCGGCTTGCCCATACCCGCCCGGCAATCCCTCTTGCCGAACCACGGGAGGGACCACATCGGACTGCGGTCGAGCGCGGGCGAGGCGGACCAGCCATTCCGGCGCGACAGCCAGCTCGCCCATCCGTGCGTCGTCTGTCCACTCGTACACGTGCCCGCTCGGATGAATTGACGGCGGCGCGATGCAGTAGCCGCCGTCACCCCTCACATCGATGCCGGGTGCGACCGAGCGACGCTCGATGGCATTGGTCCGTGATACCGGAACCAGAGGTGAAAACCGTGCCGGGTGATCGACACGGGTGTTTTTGGCAGAGGACCATGGGTTGCTTGGAGTTCCACGAGGCTTTCGCGGCCTGCGTCGCCATCGACGTCGAGGACCCAGACGCCGGAAGCGGCCCCCGTGCGGATCCCGATGTTGTAGTCCTGCGCCTGCCACCACCGGGCGATGGCTGCGGGGTTTGACGTCGCTTCGTGGAAGCCTCGCTTTGTCGCCGGTACCTTCCCGCAAGCCACACACGGGAGCACGGCCAGATCGTGTTTCGCGTAATCGAGAGCGGCCGCTTTGCGCGGTGAGACGGCGCTAGTGTCGCTCATGCGCGCCTCTCGCGACCCCAGGGCGGGGGCGGTTTTTCTTGAAGGCGGTGAGAGGCTGGGCTAGGGTTGGATTTGCGAGCCGCCAAGCATGTATCTTGCGGTGTACCCTCACCCGCCGTGGGTTCGGGCGATGCCTCATCAGGCGATCCCCCGTTCGATGAAGGCGCGGATCTCCTCCACCCGCCATGCGGTGATGCGGGGCCGAGTTTCACGGGCTTCGGGTAGCGCCCCTGTTTGCTACCTGCCCACCACGTCGACTTGCTGACGGGAATGGGTCCGAGCGGCGCGATGACGAGGGCAACCGCAGAAAGCCAGTTGCGGGCAATGGGGCCGGAGCGGTCGGCTTCGGCCAAGCGATATCCCTGAGGAAAGCCATGGGCTCACCCTCCTGTTGTTGCAACAGGCGCGGCCTCCGAGATTGACTCACCTCGGAGGCCCTGTAGGGTCACACCCGCTCACGCAAGAGGGCGGGGCTTGCCCCACCAGAGCTGCTCCGACCCGGCGAAGGTCGGGCGGCTCTTTCGCATGTTGCAGCCTCTAGTGCGCGAGGCTGGTCCGCATGCGGCCACCACATGAGCCGCGTACGTCCTGAATACCCGGCCTGCGAGGTGGATCGCTACTCCCCCAACTACTTTTCGAATTTTCTTCAGCACCGCCCTGCGGGGCCATTCAATGAGGCGAGGTGTCGATCGGTCGCCGGCGGTGGTAAGGGCTGTGGGCAACAATGTGGATCCATTGTTCGTGACATGTTCATGGGCGTTCTTGATTTATCCGTACCGGGACCACGCCAGCATCAGGTTCGCGTCGCTTCTCCAGAAGGTCGCCGCGCCGGTAGGCCGCCTCCGTCTTGCTCGGGATGGTGTGCGCGAGCGCCATCTCGCAGACTTCATGCGGGTAAGCTGTCTCCTCGGACGCCCAGTCCCGAAAGGCCGACTGAAGCCGTGGGCTGTCGCATCGATTTTCATGCGCCGGAGCGCCATCAGGAAGACCATGTTCGACAGCGGCCGCGTGGGCGAACGGCTCGGGAACACGAATCGGCTCCCGGCCGCGAGCGCCTTTGCCCTGGCGAGGATCTCGATGCCCGGGGCGAAGCGGTACCCGGTGTTCCCGCCCCGACTTCATCCGCTCCGCTGGAATTGTCCAGAGCCCGCGCTCGGTGTCGATCTCGTCCCAGGTCGCGAGCCGCACCTCACTAGTCCGTGCCGCCGTCAGGATCAAGAACTCGAAGGCAACCGGGCTGGCCTCGCCGGCCGCGGATCGCAGGCGGCGACGAAGGCGGGCACGTCGGCGTATGGCAGGGCGGCATGATGCTCATCCCCGTCGGTTTGCTTCGGCAGGCCCTTAAGCACCCCCTCGACCGGATTGTCGCCGTTGCGGTGACCGGCGGCCTTCGCCCAGTCGAGCACGGTTCCGATCCGCTGTCGGACCCGGCGGGCGGTCTCGGGCTTAGTGAGCCAGATCGGAGCGAGCACCTTAAGGACGGCGGCCGTGTCGACCTCGTCGACGCGTATGTCGCCGATCAGCGGGAACGCATAGGGGCGCAGGGTCGTGATCCACTGGGCGACGTGCTTGCCGTTCTTCCAGGATGCCTTGTGCTCGGCGTGCACGTGCTCAGCCGCCTGTGCGAAGGTGGGGACCACACGGCGAGCGGCTCGCCGCTCCGCGAGAGGGTCGCCGCCCTGGCGGGCCGTCTTGCGATGGGCGAGAGCCTGCTCCCGCGCTTCGGCGAGGGAGACGAGACTGGGCGCCGCCGAGGCCGATGTCGCGCCGCCGGCCCTGGACGACGATCCGCAAGATCCATCGCTTCGCTCCGGAGGGGTCGACCTGCAAGTAGAGGCCGTGCCCGTCTGCGTAGCGACCCGGCCTTCTTGAGCGATCGAACCTGGACGGTCGATAGGACCTTCTCGGGATGCTGCCCGCGCCGCTTCGCCATGGTTGACCCCTCATTCACGACCCACATTTCATGGAGCGGAGTAGCTGGACGGCAAGAGGATCCATCGGACCACTCAAAGCGCTAACATAATAAGCGATTTTCTGGCTTTGGTGGACTGACTAGCCGGACGTCAAGGTTGGCGGAGGGAGAGGGATTCGAACCCTCGATACGGTTTCCCGTATACACACTTTCCAGGCGTGCGCCTTCAACCACTCGGCCACCCCTCCAGCACGGCCGCGTCCTTCGGCCGAACGGTCGCGGGCGTGGTCATCTTCGCGACGACGGTCCCGAGACCACCCGCGCAGTTCCGCGGAGCGGGTCCTGTATCGTCAAACTGCACGGCAATGCAAGTCGCTCCCTCGTGGCGTCCAAACCGCCATCGAGCTGCGCGCTCTGGCGAGACCGGGGCGGCCCGCGTCGGGGGGCCGGCATTCGGGTCTTTTACGGACTCCCTTGTGGCGTGAGGGTCGGCTGCTTTAGATCTCCTGCTAGGATCCCGCGTCTTCCGGGGCGGATTCCTCAAGGATGATTCATGGTGCGGTTCTTGGTGCGGGTGGTCGGCCTCCTCTTGGTCGCGGCAGGATTCGTCGGGCTCGTCATCGACGCGACGCGCTCGATCGCGAACAGCCGGGCCTCGTTCACGCCGCTCGGCGATCTCGCGGCGATGGTGTTCCCCGGGAGCTATCCCCTGATCGAGCCGGGGGTGACGCGACACGTCCATCCGTTCCTGTGGGATCCCGTCCTGCTCAACCTTTTCCTCCTTCCGGCCTCCGTGATCGGCTTCGCCCTCGGGGCGCTTCTGCTCTGGCTCGGGCACAAGCCCGCCGAGCCGATCGGGTACCGGGCCGAGGGGTGAGTCTCGAGGCGAAGGCGCCCGAACCAGCCGGGAGGAGCGCTTCCGCTTCACGGGAAGGTGACGTCGGCGGCCTTCCTCGCCGCGGCGCCCGCTCCCACATGGACGACACGACCCAAGGATCCCCCATGCTCCCCGGCGGCGAGAGCGCGGCCATAGGCCTGCTTCGACTACGGACCGGTCACGACCGAGATCCGGGATGCGGGGCCGTTCTACTTTGCCGAGAACGACCATCAGCAGTACCTCGCGAAGAACCCAAGCGGCTATTGCGGGCTTGGCGGCACGGGCGTCTCGTGCCCGATCGGCACGGGAGTCGCCGCGTAGCGCCGAGTTCGGTGACGGAGGCCGCGGGAGCGCGATGCCGCCGGCGCGCTTGGCGCGCCGGCGGCTACTGCGCGATCAGTACCCGGCGGCACTCGCCCGGGAGCTGCGCCAGGGTGATCGGAGGGCGCGGTTTGCTGGGTTTCGGCTTCAGCACCTCTGGCCTGAACCATTGCGCGAGTTCCGCGCCGCAGCCGTCGCCGCCGGGCGGTGGGTCCTGGTCCGCGCATGCGTCCTCCCCGGGCGGGCAGGCGAGGCGGATATGAAAATGGTAGTTGTGGCCGACCGCCGGCCGCACCTTGGAGAGCCAGCCCCGGTCCTCGCCGGCCTCCCGGCACAGGGCTCGCTTGATCGCGGGATTGATGAAGATGCGCGCTACTTCGCGCTCCCGTGAGACCGCGCGGACCAGGGCCGTGTGCTGAGGCGTCCACACGGAGGGATCAATGTCGAGCCAGTCGGACCGCACCATGTTCGTGGCCGACATCTCCTCTCTCTCCAGGCGCGACAGCCGCCGGTCGGGCATCGGCGTCAGCCAGACGTCCGCGTCGAGGCCGAGCTGGTGCGAGGCGTGGCCGGTGAGCATCGGTCCGCCTCTCGGCTGCGACATGTCGCCGACGAGAAGGCCGGGCCAGCCGTTGATCTCGGGAACCTTCCCGGCGACCCGCTGCATGAACGCGACGAGCTTGGGGTGGCCCCAGTTTCGGTTTCGCGACAAGCGCATCACCTGCCAAGTCTCGCCATCGTGGGGCAGGGCCGTGGCTCCCGCGACGCATCCCCGCGCGTAGCCGCCGATCGCCCGAGCGGCGAGCGGCGCCGGCTGGTCCTTGCGTCCGAAGAGCTCCTTGGCGGGCACGCCCGGGTCGTTCGGGTTGGCCAACGGCGGCAACGGCTTGGGATCGAGAGTCCCCTTGTCCTGCGCGAGCGCGGGAGCGCCGGCGAGGACTGCGAGAGCGGCGAGAAAACGGATCGAGCGCATGGGCGAAAACGACGTGCGGCACCAGAGTTCGGCAATCGGAGCGCCCGGGAGCGGGCGTGAGCCTCAAAGGGAGGACGATAGCAAAAGGCCGAGCACAGCGGCCCGGCCTTCGATGGGATCTTCCGACGGCTTAGTGTCGCGGCTGAGCCCGTCCTTCCGACGTTCCATCCCGGACGCTCAGTGTCGCGGCTGAGCCCGTCCACCCTGGTCGGCATCGTGGCGGGCGCGATAGCCGGGACCGACCGTCTGCCGGTCGTGCCCGTTGCCGGACTTGCGCTCGACCGCCTCGTAGCGCCGGGCCGGCGTCGAGCCGCGGGGGCGGCCGTAGGCCTTGCGAGGCAAGAGGAGAGCCACGAATGCGGCGCTGAGGCCCGCGAGCACCGCGGCCGTGACGAGGGGATGCATCTGAGCGGACAGGAACACGCTCGTCTTGCGCGGCTCGCCGCGCAGCGACGAGTACTCGTCCCCGTCCTGACGCGCGCTATAGAGGTTGTCGCGCATCCGCGGACGCTCCGGCTGATTCGTCGTCTGGGACGCGTAGCCGGCAAGCTCCATGGCCCGATCGACGAGCCGGGGAGCGACCGTGCCGAGCGCGCCGATCATCCAGCCCCCGAAACCGACGGTGAGTTCCCGCTTCTGGTTCTCCGCCGCGAACAGGACGGCCTTCGCGACGAGGTGCGGATCATAGACGGGCGGCGGAGTCTTGAGCTCGTCCTCGAGATAGTTGCGGGCGTGTTCGGGATAGGGCGTATCGATCGCCGATGGCTTGATCAATGTCACGGAGATCGGAGCGCCCTCGCGCTCGAGTTCCATCCGCAGACCGTCGGTGAACGCTTTCACGGCGTGCTTTGAGGCCGAGTACTGGGTCTGGAAGATCATCGCGCGCTCGGACAACACGCTGCCGATGTTGATGATCGCACCGCCTCCGCGCTCGCGCAGGTGTTGGGCGGCGAGCAGGGACCCATTGACGACACCCCAGTAGTTCACCTCGAACTGACGCCGCTGATCTTCGATCGGGATCTCTTCGAGCGTGCCGTAGAGCGCCACTGCCGCATCGTTAACCCAGGTGTCGAAGCCGCCGAAGGTCTCGATCGCGGTGCGTGCCACCCGCTCCAGGTCCTCGCGCTTGGCGACGTCGGCCGGAACCGCGATGGCGCGAGTGCCCTTGGCGGAGAGCTCCTTGGCGACTTGGCTCAGCGCTTCCTCGTTGCGGGCGACGAGCACGAGACCCTCGGCCCCGCGCTCGGCGAACATGCGCGCGGTCGTAAGGCCGATGCCGCTGGAAGCTCCCGTGAGGACGATCACCTGCTCTTCGACCGGCTTCAGATCGAACGGTCATGGTTGGCTCTCCCTGCCTTGATGAGACGCCCATCACCGCGAGTCGTCGTGGCTCGCTCCTGCGTTGACGGGATGTCGATCAACGCCAGGCGGAAGAACAGGGTTCCGAGCGCGCCTTGCAGGCGTTCCCGCGCAGTCTCGACTCGATTCAGCACGTCGTCGCGCGGGAGAGGGAGCGATGTCGGTCACGAGGCGCATCACGCATCGGTCTTCGGCGTGGCTTTCGCGATGCTCGATCCATGGGGCGGGAAGGCCTGCCGGCGGCTCATCCGCTCGCCTGGGAACACCGGAGCGGGGATCTCGAACGTCGAGGCACCTTGGCCGGAACCGCCATTTTCGCGAAAGCGTTGGTTTTGAGCCTACAGAGGGAGCGAGACGATGCAGACGACGACACAAGCCGGCGGCGATATCCGCGAAACGCATAGCCTGATCGCCAGCGACAAGGTTGAGGGCACCCCCGTGCGCCGCTCGGACGGAGAGAAGATCGGCACCATCGAGCGCGTGATGATCGAGAAACGTTCGGGCCAAGTCGCCTACGCGGTCATGAGCTTCGGCGGGTTCATGGGGCTCGGCGAGGAGTACTACACCCTGCCCTGGGGTGTCCTGAAGTACAACGTCCAGCTCGATGCCTACGAGCTGAACCTGAACGAGGATCAACTGCGCGGAGCTCCGCGGCGGACCGCGGAGGGACAGGATGCCTCCTACGATCGCGAATGGGAGGAGCACGTCCATCGCTACTACAATGCCACGCCCTACTGGGGCGAGTCCGATCCCATGAGCACGGGACGCTGAGCACGCGCCACCGCCACACCCCCGGAAACGAGAATCGCCCGGCTTGGCGCCGGGCGATTTTTTATTCGAGCGCGAATTGAAGGCGTTCAGCTCTTCGAGGACTCGCTGCCGCCCTTCTTGGAACCGGACCTGCGCGACCCGGTGCTCGACCGCTTCGTCGAAGAGGTCTTGCTCGAAGCGGCCGCTGCGCGCTTCGTGCCGGAGCTCTTCTTCGCGGACGACTTGGCGCCCGACTTCGAGCCGCCCCGCGCCGACGACTTCTTCGCGCCTGCTGAACGGGTGCTCGACCGCGTGGCCGACTTCGAGCCGCTCTTCGAAGCCGATTTGGAGCCGCCCCTCGAGGCGGACTTGGTCGACTTCGTGCCCGCCCTCGACGACGACTTGGACGATGACTTCGAGGCACTCCTCTTCGCGCCGCTCTTGCTGGAGGACTTGGCGGCGCTCTTCCTCGCGCCGCCCGCGGACTTCTTCGCGCCGGTCTTCTTGGCGGACGAGGTGCTGCTCCTCGCGGAGGACTTGGTCCCCTTCCGTGCACCCGACGAGGACCCTCTCGAGCCGCTCTTCCGCGAGGGAGAAGAGGTCGAGGAACCACCCGAAGAACCGCTGTTGCTGGATTGGCTCGTGGTGTTCGATTTGTCGTCTGTTGGCATTGCAGCCTCCTTCATGGCCTTCGCGCAACAACCGTCACGCTTGATCAAGGCAACGTCGTTATACCAAGTGAGTTCCGATAATCGGACACCGCATCAAGTAGAGCTCGCATATTTGTTGTGGATAGTTAGGCGAGCGCACGCCCGCGGGCTTGCGTCATGACGCGCGAGAACGCGCTTCGACGACAGGCGCGAAGCGTTTCTCCAGCATGTCGCCGGCGCTCGCGCGAGAAGGACCGAAACGTCACGAAGGCTTGATGAGACGCACCGAAAACAAACGTGTATGCAGGGGCTTAGTCTGAATCGATGGAAGGAGCATTACGATGCGCAAACACCTCGCGATCATCTCGCTCGTCGTTGCAACGGGCATCAGCGGTGCCGCCGTCGCGCATCACGGGTGGGGCAGCTACGACGCTTCGAGGATGATGAGGATCGAAAGTTCGATTACTCACCTCGAATGGCAGAATCCGCACGTCCACATCGCCATGAATCACAATGGCGGCACGTGGGCACTGGTGCTGGCGCCTCCCTTCCGGATGGAAGCGCGCGGCCTCTCGCCGGACCTCATCAAGGTAGGGACGCGCGTTCGCGCCGAAGGCTATCCGTCGACCCGCGTCCAGCGTGAGCTGCGAGCAGAGCGCATCGTCGTCGGCGACAAGACCTACGAGCTGCGCTGATGGAAGCGATCTACGCGGAGTGGCTTGCGACGCTCGAGCAGTCCGGCTTGGGCCACCTCGCACGCCACTCCCCATGGGTCTATACGATCGCGAACGTGCTGCATGTGCTCGGAGCAGCGCTGCTCGTCGGCGGGATCGCGGTCTTCGACGTCACGCTGCTGGCGCGGCGGTTCCAGGATGCGGCCGGCATCGGGAGGATCGCGATCCCGATCGCCGCCGCCGGCCTCTCGCTGCAAATCCCCACCGGCATCCTGCTCCTCGCCGCTGAAGCGAGGGCGCTCGGCCAGAACCCGGCCTTTTACGCGAAGCTCGTCTTCATCGCGGTGGGCCTTCTCAACGTGGCGCTCTTCCATGCGCGGTTCGGGAGCAAGCTACGCAGCGGGGTGCTGTCGTCGGGAGCGCAGGCGCTCGCGGTCGTCTCGATGACGGCCTGGGTCCTCGCGCTCGTCGCGGGTCGGATGATCGCCTATCTCTGAGGAGGATTCTGCGAGACGACTCCCATGGTGCGGTGATCGGGACCGGGCCCTGCACGGCGGGGCAGCATAAGCCCGGGCGGTCCTCAATCGCTCCTGTCTGTGGCTCAGCGCAAATCGCCGTCGCCCTCTGGATGCGCGCACTCCTCGCGGTCTCGGCGACGCCGTCGCGGTCCGTGCGCTGGCGGCGATCTTTTCGGTGTTCGCGATGCTCGCGATCCGCAACGCGGGCGCCATCGCGACCCGCGTCAGGGAAAAGGGCGCGAGCTCACCCCGGTCGACATGCGGACGCGGCGGCTCGTATCTCACTATCTCGTCAGATGACGCGCGGCGGTGGACGCCGCCGTGGCGATTGTCCAGAGCCGCATGTTCAAACCCTCATTGACGAGGATGCGAGGCCCGCTTCGAGCGCGCTCTCCCCGGCGACCGCCACGCCGCCCCGCGGAACACTCAGCGCAGCGTGTATGAGACACGCGGCCGCGTGCGCGCCGGTATGCCGCGTTTGCCTTGGCCTCGCTTACGTCGCCTGGGACGCCGCCGTGCGAAGGGTGTCGTCCTTCCGGGCGCGCAGTCGAAACGCCAGCACGAGAAGAACAACGCCGAACGCCAGCGCGTACGCGCCGAGCCACCAGGTCAGGACGACCGCTCCGATCACCGGCGCGAGTCCCAGCAAGATGCCGAACACGATCGACACGATACCCGCAAAGGCGAGCCACCAGCGCCCGTGTTCCTTGCTCAGCCGGAAAGCGGCGCCGAGCATCAGGCCGCCGGACACGAGCGACCAGGCCGCCAGCAGCAGGACGAAGGCGATCACGGTCAGCCCGGGCATGAGAAAGGCGATCGCACCGACGGCGATGTTGGCCAGTCCTTCAAGGACGAGAAGGCCCCATCGCTCGCCCTGGCGAGCGGCCCGCGCCGCGGCAATGATTCCGAACACGCCGTCGACCAGCATGTAGGCGGAGAAGAAAAGGACCAGCGATAGAATCGTCGGGCCAGTCACGAACAGCGCGACGAGCCCGAACAGGGTGGCGAACACGCCGCGCAGCGCCACGGCCCACCAGTTCTGGGCCAGCACGGCGCACATGGCCTCCCTGCGCGCGGCGTCGCCGGTAGCGGCTGCCGAGGCGCCTGTCGGCCCGGCGGCGGGTCTCCCTGGACCCGTCGTGGTGTCGATCGGTGTCGCGGCCCCCGGCGATGGGCTCGCCCGTCCGGCGTCGCCCGGCTTGCTTGGTTCATTGGTCGTCATGGAAGACCTCCTTTGGTCCGCGCCGGGGGTCACGCGAGTTCATCGGTGCCTCAAGGCGCGATCTGCCGAAGCTGCCTGGTCCCCCTTGGTCCTTGCTCCTTCTCGCCGATGATCCTCCGCGTCGTCCCGGCGTTATTTGTTGTGGTAATGCGGCCGCCGACCCCAAGGCCAAGCGTCTCCTTTGGCCGGACCGACAGCTCAGCCGACGAGCTTGTTCTCCATCACGCCCCTGAACTTGAACGCTGCAAGAACGCCGAGAACGACGAAAGCGGTCAGCGTTCCGATCTGCGCGATGACGAACGGGAGTTCGGTCTGCGTCGGTGCGGCCGCGCTGAGGACGGGCACTTTCTGGAACGCCTGGACGACACCGACGAACGCCAGAAGGTAGACGCTCGTCACGATGCCGCTCGCATAGATCCAACGCCAGCGGCCGGCGAAGTGGAAGGTGTAGCGCGCCACGACGGCGATGCCGAGAACGGCGAGCGCGACCACGCCGACGGCGAAAGCCGGCGTCACCCCTATGAACGGGAATAGGAAACCCGTCACGCTCGTCGCGATCGCAGCGATCAGAAACCCCGTCGTCCAGCGGGACGCGTAGCGGCCGCCGAACAGCTGGGCGACCGCCGGAACGCCGAGCGCCAAGGCAGCAAGGCTGATGGCCGTGTGGATGTAGATCATCGCGGTCACGTAGGACATCGCCACCTCGACAAGGCCGCCGTCTCGCCAGCTATATCACCGCCCTAGTCCTATGAGCAACGAACCCCGGGATGAGCGCCTTCGCTCGGTTTCGGACGAGGGGCCTTGCCGCGCGCCGCCAGCAAACGGTCATCGGCGAGACGCCGAACCTTGCCGCGCGTCTGCAAGCGCTCGCTGATCCTGGCGGCGCGGTGATCGACGCAGTAACACGACGGCACATCGGCGGCCTGGTCCGGACAGTACGAAGGCCTCCGCTCGACGCGTTGAGGTGAATACCGGGTGACCATCTCGGCAGCATTCGAACCTGGCGCCGTGTCCCGATCTGCGCCCTCGACTTGCCTCGCGATCACCACCGCAACGAGCGGCCGCTCGAGCGGGATCGTCGGAGGTCGCGGGAATTGCTCGACGCGCCGAGCGGCCGCCGGACCGGAGGGTTTCGAAAGCCTCGGCGTCACGAGCGTGCGCGTTCAACGAACATCGGAGGAGCGATGTGGGCCCGCGGTCCGTCAGGCTGCGAGTTGCAGCGCCGCCATGAACAAGCTGTCGGAGGCGAGGTCTCCCTCGGTGTCGAGCGAGAGCAGTTCCGCCAGGCGCGAGCGGGCACGGTTGACCCGGCTTTTGATCGTGCCCACGGCGCAGCCGCAGATTCCCGCAGCATCCTCGTAGGAAAAACCTTGGGCTCCCACCAGGAGAACGGCCTCGCGCTGGTCGGCCGGAAGCTTCAGGAGCGCCCGCCGCAAGTCGTCGAAGTCGAGGTGCGAGAGTTGGTCCGGTGCCGTCGTCAACGTGGCGGCGTAGGATCCGTCCCCGTCCTCGACCTCACGCACGCGCTTGCGGTGCTCCGAGAAGAATCCGTTACGCAGGATCGTGAAAAGCCATGCGTTGAGGTTGGTGCCCCGCTCGAAGCGGTCCATATGCGACCAGGCCTTCATGAGCGTGTCCTGCACGAGGTCATCGGCCCGGTCCGGGTTGCCGCATAGCGAGATCGCGAACGCGCGCAAGCTCGGAATCGTGGCAAGCAGCTGTTCGCGTATGGCGGTTTCGACAATCATCGAGCGGTTCCCTCGTTTTCGAAGGAACGACGACCGCCAAGGTTGGTTCCGCCCGGCCTCCCCGCCAAGCACGGAATCATGCGGTCGTACACCATCCCGGAGCCCGTCGAACCGAGCGCCTGTGCCTAGCATCGAAAAAGCCGAACCCTCAGGCGGCCGACTCCGCCTGCCCGCGGAGATCCTGCTCGCTCCGCTCCTTGCGGGTCAGCACCCAATCGAGCACCTGACGAACCTCGGCGGCGGCCTTGCCGCTGGGGGCGTGCTCGGTGACGCCCAATCCGGCGGCCAGCGCGTCCATGTGATCCGCGCGGAGCGCCAGGGTCGCCTCGCAGACGGCGCCGATGAGCTGGAGCGCGCGAAAGGCATTGGAGGTCCGGCTCGTCCGGCCGCCGACCGGGCATTGGTTGAGAACGAAAGCGAAAGGCTTGTTGCGGTCGTTGAGATAGCGCAGCGTCGGCTTCATGGCCTCGATATCCGCAATGCTCGGGCGGACCGGGAGCAGGCACAACGCGGCCTCACGTATCGCTGCGGTCGCCGCACTGTCGTCGGCTCCCGGCGTATCGATGATCACGAGGTCATGGCCGGTTCTCTCGAAAGCGTAGATCTGGGAGGCCAGGTAGCTCCAATGCAGCCGAGCGACCTCCGGCGCCGCGGCTTTCCGGCGGTGGAGCCACTCGCTCGCAGTGCCTTGAGGGTCGATGTCGATGATCGCGGCCTTGAGGCCCTTTTCCTGGGCCGCGACAGCGAGAGAGATCGCGAGGCTACTCTTACCGGTGCCGCCCTTTTGGGTGACGAGAGCAAGAACTTGCATGGAAGCACACCCGCAGCGGACGGATTCGGTCCCGGGATACTAAGCCGATTTCAAGAATTGCAGAAAGTGCCAATCGCCGGGTCGGGCTTTTCGCGACACCGTTCGTCTCAGGCAGCCGAAATCAGGCGGCCGTCGTTAACCATGTCTACGATTCGTCCGCGCTGCCGCGGCAAGGGGCTCGAAGTGGGCATGAGGACCGCGCGTTGGCAGGCCGGTCCTCAGCGCGGCGGCTCCGGCGCATGGAGGACGGCGCGGACGAGCCGGTCCGGGCCGAGGTCCTCGGGGTCGTCGACCTGCATGAGCTCGGCCAGACGCGTCCGCGCCCGATTGACCCGGCTCTTGATGGTCCCGAGCTGAGCGCCCGTGATACGGGCCGCCTCCTCGTAGGAGAACCCTTCGGCGCTGACCAGAAGCAGGGCTTCCCGCTGGTCGTGCGGCAGTTTGGCGAGCGCTTGGCGCAGCTCTTCGAATTCGAGGCGCCCGCTCTGGTTCGGCAGGACCGCGAGGCGGCTCGCCATCAGGCCGTCCGGATCCTCCACCTCACGGCGCCGCCGGCGGAACTCGGTGTGAAAAAGGTTGCGCAAGATCGTGAAGAGCCAAGCCTGCAGGCAGGTGCCCGGTGTGAAACGCTCAATATTGGTGAGGGCGCGAGCCAAGGTCTCCTGGACCAGATCGTCGGCCTTGTCGACGCTGCCCGACAGCGAGATCGCAAAGGCACGCAGATGCGGCAGAGCGGCCAGAAGCTCCCGGCGCGTCTGCGGGTCGACCTTCATGATTTTTTCCCTTCGGCCGAACTGAGCTGCCGGAGAACTTCGAGGAACCGGTCGGGCATCGGTTCGCGGAGGAGTTCGGCATAATAGATCCTGAGCTGCTCCCCGATCAGGGATTGGAGCTGCGGATCAAGGCTCTGGCGAGTCTTCGTGGCCCTGACATCTGCCGGTTCGGCGTTCCCGTCCGACCATTGCGGCCGGCGGGATGATCTCGTCCGAGCCAAAGCACCCATACGCGTACGCCTCCTCGTCCTCGCAGATTGGCCCGGCCCCTCCGCGGGCACATTCACCTATGTGAAACGCAGCCGCTGCGACTTTTCAACAGTTCGGCGCCGTCCGCAAGGAGTGTCGCCCGCCAGGGCGCGCGCACTCTGGGGAGCGTTCGCTCGATCGCCTCGATCAGGCGCATGCCGCGCGATTGCCCCAGCGGCAATATTGCCCGACGCGGGCGGACAGCGTAGGCATGCGGCCCCTTGCCGGGCAGGACCGATGCTGACAGCCTTGCTCTTCGACGTGGACGGGACGCTCGCCGACACCGATCCCATTCATGTGCGCGCCTTCGAACGGTATCTCGCCCCGCATGGCCTGTCGGTGGACGAGGCGTTCTACCGGACGCGCATTTCCGGACGGACCAACGCGGCGATTTTCGCGGATCTGTTCCCCGAACGAAGCCCGGAGGAGCATGCGCGCTTCAGCGACGAGAAGGAGGCGCTCTATCGGGCGATATCCGGCGACCTGGCGCCGCTGCAAGGGCTTCCCGCCCTGCTCGCCTGGGCGCGCGCGAGGAAATACCGTCTTGCAGCCGTGACAAACGGTCCAAAGCTCAATCTCCAGCACGCGCTCGACGGGCTCGGGCTCGACGGCGACTTCGACGTGCTGATCGCCCGCGACGACGTCGATCGGGGGAAGCCGGACCCGATGCCGTATCTGATGGCGCTTGAGCGGCTCGGGGTGAATGCCGCGGACGCCGTGGCGTTCGAGGACTCGCCGGCCGGGGTGAATGCAGCGAAAGCCGCGGGGCTCTTCACCTTCGGCCTCCTGACGACTCAGCCCGCCGCGGTGCTGCGCGAGGCGGGAGCGGATGTGACGATCGCACATTTCGAGGATCCGACCCTGTGGGCCGTGCTCCCGGCGCGAATGGGCCCGTGAACTGGCGCGGAGCCGGCGGCTCGAGCCTCAGAGGCGCCCCGCGAGGGCGTTCTCGTAGAGACGCCGGGCGCCGTCCCTGGTGATCGGCACCGGATTGCCGCCGGCCGTCGGGTCCTCCGGCGCCATGGCGGACATCTGGTCGAACCGCTCCGGCCCGATGTTCAGCCCCGCGAGCGTGTGCGGCACGGCGAGCTCGCTGCGCATCGCGAGCACCCACTCGAGAAAAGCGTCGAAGCGGCCAGGAAGGCCGAGATAGGCCGCCAGCCGCTCGATCTTCGGCTCGATCGCGTCCCGGTTATGGACCAGCACGTAGGGAATGAAGACCGCGTTGGTCAGGCCATGATGCGTATCGTACAAGGCTCCTACCGGATGAGAAAGCGCGTGCACGGCGCCGAGCCCCTTCTGGAAGGCGGTGGCGCCCATCGCGGCGGCGGACATCATGTGCGCACGGGCTTCGAGGTCCGATCCGTCGCGGTAGGCGCGCGGCAGATACTCCTTGACGAGTCGCATGCCCTCGACCGCGATGCCCTCCGCCATCGGGTGGTAGGACGGCGAGCAATACGCCTCGAGGCAATGCGCCAGGGCGTCGAGGCCGGTGCCCGCGGTGACGTGGGGCGGCATGCCCACCGTGAGCTCGGGGTCGCAGATCGTGACCTTCGGCATCATCAGGGGATGGAAGATCACCTTCTTGGTGTGGGTCGCCTCCTGCGTGATGACTCCGGCGCGGCCGACCTCGGAGCCCGTGCCGGCGGTCGTCGGCACGGCCACGATGGGCGCTATGCCCTTCGGGTCGGCCCTCGTATACCAGTCGCCGATATCCTCGAAATCCCACATCGGCCGGGTCTGGCCCGCCATAAACGCGATGACCTTACCGGCATCGAGCGCCGAGCCGCCGCCGAGCGCCACGACCCCGTCGTGACCGCCGGAGCGCATCGCTTCGAGGCCTCGGACGACGTTCGTCTCCACCGGGTTCGACTTGACGTCGCAGAACAGCGCGGCCTCGAGGCCGGCGTCGTCCAAGATCGCGAGAGCGCGCGCGGTCATGGGCTGCGCCGCGAGAAATGGATCCGTGACGACGAGCGGGCGGCTCATGCCGGCGACCTTGCAGGCCTCGCCGAGTTCAGAGATGCGTCCAGCCCCGAAGCGCACGGCTGTGGGGAAATTCCAGTTCGACCGGGGTGTGGTCATAAGCAGGTCTCGGCTCCGAAGAGGTGCGATTTCTCACGTCCGGCATGCCCGAGCCCGGCCCGGGCATTCATCTGTTTTCTGCGCAGCGACACCGGGGAAGCACCCGGCCCGCCATGACCTCACGCGAGTTGACGCAGGTGATAGGACTTCGGCCGTGTCACCGCGAGGTAGCCGAGCCGCGACAGCGAGGCGCCGCGCCCGGTGTCCTTGACGCCCGTCCACGCGAGGCCGGGATCGAGGTAATCCGCGCGGTTCATGAACACGGTGCCGGTTTCGAGGCGCTCGCCGATGCTCTCCGCGGCGTCGAGGTCCGAGGTCCAGATCGCGGCGGAGAGGCCATAGGGAGAATCGTTCATCAGCCGGATCGCCTCCTCGTCGTCGCGAACCTTCACGATGCCGACAACCGGCCCGAAACTCTCGTCGCGCATGACGCTCATCGTGTGATCGACCCCGGTGAGCACCTGCGGGGCCAAATAGGCCGTGCCCCCCGTGTCGGCGGCAAAGCGCTCGCCGTCGATATGCGCCTTGGCGCCGGCAGCGAGCGCTTCCGCGGTCTGGCGGCGCACGAGATCGGCAAACCGCCTGTGCGCCATCGGGCCGAGCGTCGTCGCGTCGTCGAGAGGGTTGCCGAGAACGTACCTATCCACGAGGTCGACGGCGCCTTCCACGAACTCCTCGTAGCGGCTCTCGTGGACGTAGATCCGCTCGATGCCGCAGCAGCACTGGCCGGAATTGAAGAACGCGCCATCCACGATGTTCTCGATCGCGTGGCCCATGTCGGCGTCTGGCCGCACATAGGCCGGGTCCTTGCCGCCGAGTTCGAGGCCGAGAGACGTGAAGGTGCCCGCCGCCGCGCGCTCGATCGCCCGGCCGCCCGACACCGATCCGGTGAAGTTGCAATGGTCGACGAGGCCGGAACCGAGAACGCGCGCCGTCTGGTCGTGGCTCAGCACGATGTTCTGGAACAAGCCCTTCGGGAGGTCCGCCCGGTCCATGGAGGCCTGGAAGCGCTCGCCGACCAGGATCGTTTGCGAGGCGTGCTTCAGGAGCACCGCGTTCCCTGCGACGAGCGCCGGCACGATGGTATTGATCGCGGTGAGGTAGGGGTAATTCCATGGGGCGATCACGAGCACGACGCCCAACGGCTCGCGTTTGATCATGCGGCGGAAGCCCGGACGCTCGTCGTCCGGCACCATCGGCTTCAAGCTTTCCTCCGCGATGCGCACCATGGCGCGGGTGCGCTCCTCGACGCCCCGGAATTCGCCGCCGTAGCGGACGGGCCGACCCATCTGCTGGGCGAGTTCCGGCACCGCCTCCTGGTTCGTCGCGAGGAGCGCGTCGAGGAAACGCAGCACGGCGGCGCATCGCGCCTCCAGCGGAGTCGTGCGCCACGCCCGCTGCGCGTCCCGGGCGGCCGCGACCGCGGCGTCGATCGCGGCATCGCTCGGGAACGGGCGGCGGACCAGCTCGCGGCCGTCGATCGGTGAAATGCAGACGATGTCGTTTTGGGTCATGGCGTTCGGCGGGGTCTCGTGCGCAAGAGGCTCGCGCGAGCCTCAGATGATCTCGAAATAGCGGGCGAGCTGCCAGTCCGTGACGGCCTTGCGGGCTTCCCGCTCCTCCCACTCGCGAGTCGCGGCGTAGTGGTCGACGAAGACGTCTCCGAAGAGGTCTCGCGCCGCCTGCGAGCGCTTCAGCCGCTCGGCCGCCTCGCCGAGCGAGCGCGGCAGGGCCCGCTCGGTCGGATGCGTCACGGCGTACGCATTGCCGCCGATCGGCTCGCCCGGATCGATTCGGTTCTCGATTCCCCATAGGCCGGAACCGATTGCGGCAGCGAGGGCGATGTACGGATTGATGTCGGCCGCCGCGACCCGGTACTCGACGCGCTGCGACTTCTCCGAACCGGGGATCACACGGAGGGCCGTCGTGCGGTTTTCGACGCCCCAGGCGGAATCGGTCGGTGCCCAGAAGCCCGGGATCAGCCGGGTGTACGAATTCACCGTGCATGCCACCATGGCGAGGAGCTCGGGCATGAGAGCCTGCTGTCCGCCCACGAAGTGACGCATCGTGTCCGACATGGAATGGAGCGCGCCGGCGTCATGGAACACGCCCTTGCCGGTTTCCAGGTCCCTGAGCGACACGTGCAGGTGGCCCGACTGGCCCGGCCAATCGCGGGACCACTTGGCCATGAAGGTCGCCATCCAACCGCGGCGCTGTGCGAGGATTTTCGTGAAGGTCTTGAACAGGACGGCCTTGTCGGCGGCGCGCAGCGCATCGTCGACACGAATCGCCGCCTCGAGCACGCCGGGGCCGGTTTCCGTATGCAGGCCCTCGATCTCGAAGTCCATGCGGCGCGCGAGGTCGAGGAGGTCATGGTAGAACTCGGCGTGCACTCCGGCGCGCAGCATCGAGTAGCCGAAGAATCCCGGCGTGAGGTTCTTCAGATCGCGAAAACCCTTCGCGCGGACGGAATGCGGCGTCTCCTCGAACAGGAAGAACTCGAATTCGGCCGCCGCGGATGCCGCAAACCCCATCTCCTCCGCCCGCTTCAGGACGCGGCGCAGTGTCCCGCGCGGGCAGGCGGGTTCCGCGTAGCCCTCGAACTCGGCAAGGAAGAACGGCAGGTCGTCCTCGTGCGGGATCAGCCGCATGGTGTCGGGGAGGATGCGCACCGGCGCATCGGGGTAGGCCGTGTGCCAACCCGTGAGCCGCGTGTTGTCGTAGAGCTGATCGTTCGAGTCCCAACCGAGGACCACGTCGCAGAACCCGAACCCTTTTTCCAGCGCCGACTCGAACTTGTCGCGGGCCATGTACTTGCCGCGCATGACCCCGTCGACGTCGGTCAGCCCGACCTTCACGAAAGGCAGGTCGCGGCCGCGGACATAAGTCGCCGCGTCGGCTGCCGTCTTGATTCTGGAGATGTCCATCGGCGGCCCTGGTGGTGAAAGCGTCACGGCGAGAGCGCGGGCGCGGTCCTGCCGCGCCGAGCGGTGCGGAGAGGAAACAGCCGTCCGATCCGTCTCTCCCGCACGGTGCAGGGTGAGACCTGGCGATGCCCCGGAGAGCCGATCGCGGCGCCGGACTCCGACCCCGGTTTGTGGGGCAAGGCCGCATTCCTCGCCCGACGCCTGCCGATCATGCGCCACCCCCGCCGGCCATGAACGTCTGGATCGGCCTCGCGAGCTGATTTTCTGGAACAGCTTCGGTTACCCGTCAAGGGACGCCTGCGCCGACCGCTCTCCCTCGAAGAGGGCCGGTCCGGCACGTTGCGACCGCAATGGCCTCAAGTGTTGCGGGTGCCCCATCATCGCCGCTCAACGTCGCCGAGGGCAGCGCTCAGAGGCTTTCTCTCCGCGCGCGTCGCGCCGCTGGAGCCAG
This sequence comes from uncultured Alphaproteobacteria bacterium, assembly GCA_963800985.1. Taxonomy (GTDB): domain Bacteria; phylum Pseudomonadota; class Alphaproteobacteria; order Rhizobiales; family Beijerinckiaceae; genus Microvirga. The sequence goes on from CAWDDI010000023.1 coordinate 168,647, forward strand.
GCCACGACGAACGGCAACGTGAAGCTGAGGCCGAGAAGACGGGCAAGGTGGTGCACGCCGACATAGAGCGGGTCGAGGCCGAGCACGACGGCGAGCACCATCATGGCTTCCAAGCCGCCGGGCGCGAACGCCACCAGGGCATCCGCGAAGCCGACGCGCGCGAGCGACGCCGCGGCCGCCGCGAAGAGCGCCGCGACGGCCATGCTGAGCATGAAGGAACCGAGTGCCGCCGGGGCGAGATTGCGGACGGACGACCATTTGAGGTCGCGGAAGCTTTGGGCGATGAAGACGCCGACGAGCACGAGGCCGGCGGTCGCGATGACCGGCGGCACCACGCCCGGCGCGACGCCGGTCACGTGAAGCACGGTGGACACCACCGCGGCTCCGAACAGGATCGGGGCAGCGACGCCGAGGCGGCGGAAGAGCGCTCCAAGCGCCAGTCCGCCGAGGAGCGTGGCGGCGAGCCCGAGCGGACTCGCCACGGGCTGGCCGAGGCCAGGCAACGAATCGGCGTACCGACCGCCGGCGAGTACGACCGCACCGGGCAACACCGTCACGAGGACGAGGAGGCGAAAAGCCTGAACGATGGCGATCGCAGGGAGATCCGCCTTGCGATCGACCGCAATGATGAACACGGTCGAAAGGGCACCCGGCACCGACGCGAGAACCGCATCGTCGCGGCGCCAGCCGCAGACGCGGATGAGCCACGCCGCGGACGCCGCGCAGATCGCCACGATGCCAAAGACGAGCGCGACGAGGCTTGACGGGTAGCGCTCCACCGCCGCGAGAGCCTGCGGGGTGATGGCCCCGCCCATGGTGGCGCCCGAAACCAGCATGGCGAGATCCGCAAGCGGCTTCGGGAGCGGCGTCGACGGCCCGACCGCTCGCCAGACCACGACCGCGACGAGGGATCCCGACAGCCACGCCGCAGGAGCCCCGAGCCAGTGGAACAGGAGGCCGCCGAGGGCCGCGACCGCGACCTGCACGAGATGGACAACGAGGGGCGGCATCATATCTCGGAGGAGGAAGATCGCGACCGGCGATCCATTGCCGGCATGAGGCGACCGCGTCAAATGCCGCCCGCGCTGCCCTGCTCTGCGGCTGGAGGAGGCCCTCCGCTCGCCTGCCCCGCGCTAGATCCGCTCGCCATCCCGCAGAACGATGCGCATCAGGTCCGCGGTGTTGCGGGCCCGGAGCTTTTCCATGATCCGTGCCCGGTGAACTTCGACCGTCCGGGGCGAGATCCCGAGGCTGCGCCCGGCCTCCTTGTTCGAGGCCCCCTGCACGATCTGCTCGAGGACCTCCCGCTCGCGAGCCGTCAGGGACCCGGGGCTGCGCAGGCACCATCCGCCGGGCAAGCCGGCGCCCGCAGCGACGCGCTCGCGATAGACGCTGGCGGCCTCGCGCACGCGTGCGATCACGGCCCCCGGATCGAACGGCTTCTCGATGAAGTCGTGGGCTCCGGCCTTGATGGCGGCCACCGCCATCGAGATGTCGCTCTGACCGGAAATCATGATGACGGGCGCAGGATAGCGCACGCCGCCGATCGCCTCGAGAACTTCAAGGCCGGAAGGGCTCGGCATGTGGACGTCGAGGAGCACGCAGTCCACGGGGAGGTCCTGCCTCGCCTCCAGGAAGGCTCGGCCATTTTCGAAGGTGTGGACGCGAAAGCCCTCGAGACGAAAGATCATGGCGAGCGAGTCGCGGACGGCGGGATCATCATCCACGACGGCAACCCGGAACGCCTCAGCACGATCATGCGCCATCGTCAGCCCTCGAACCGTTGAATGCCCGCAAGGTTTTCCGCCGAGTCCTCGCGGTCGCGAACTCGCCGAGCGGGCCGTGGCAACCGGGCGAACTGCGCCCGTCGCGCCTCGTTTCGAACACGCGGGGGCAGCTCTTTGCCGGCCGTAAGGCGCCCGTCGGGCTGGCCGGGCGCGTCGAGAGCACGGACGAATCGGATCGTTGAACGCCGTCTCGCCCGCAATTTCGTAGGACGGTGATCGAACATCGGCGCGCTACCGGCCCCGCCGTTCTTTTCCGATTGGCAGGCGCACGAGCCGATTCGCCGTCCGACGTCCCGGACGTCCGACGCTGGCCTGCCGGCGGGCCTTTCCGCGAGGGCGCTCGGGCGTCAACGGCGCTTCGTCGTGGCGGAACCGGCCCGTCATCGTGCCTCGCTTGGCGTTAAGCGACGGGAAGGCTCCCGCCTCTCTGCAATGATATTATCTTACGCGAGGGCGCGACTCAAGCGCCGAACCGCCTCGTCAAGATCTTCGGCTTTGCGCGCGAAGCAGAGGCGCAGGTGGCCTTCCCCGCCAGCGCCGAATGCGGAGCCGGGTGCGAGGCCCACGTTGGCCTCGTCGATGAGGCGGATGGCGACATCGCGCGAATCTCGGGCGCCGATCACGCGCAGGAAGGCGTAGAACGCACCCGCGGGCGGCGGGAGCGCGACGCGGCCGGTCTCGGACAGTCGGCCGACGATCTCGCGGCCGCGTCGGGCGCGGGCGATCTGATCGGCGAGAAAGGTCTCGCCCTGGTCGAGGGCCGCGACCCCGGCGCGTTGATGGAAAACCGGCGTTCCGGAGCTCGAATACTGGATGAGGTTCTCGATGATCTGGCCAAGCTCGACGGGGGCCTCGAGCCATCCCATGCGCCATCCCGTCATGGCCCAATTCTTGGAGAAGGTCTGGACGAACAGGACCCGATCCTGCGCGTCCATGACGTCCCGGAAGGAAGGTGCCGGGGCCGCGCCGGCGTTCGGCCCTGTCTCGTAGACGAAGCGACCGTAGATCTCGTCGGCGATGATCCACAGTCCGAATTCGCGGGCGAGGTCGAGGATGCGGCGCAAATCGGTTTCGCTCGCCGTCCATCCGGTCGGGTTGGCGGGCGAGTTGATCACGACCGCGCGCGTGCGCGGCGTTATGGCGGCTGCAAGCCGATCGAGGTCGAGGCGCCAGCCGGCGTCGTCCGCGATCAGGGGCACGCTCACCGCCCTCGCTCCGGCGACGGTGACGACCCCCGCGAAATTCGGCCAGGCGGGTGTCGGGATCAGCACCTCCTCGCCGTTGCCGGCCGCCAGCCGCACGGCGATCTGGACCGCATGCATGCCCCCCGAGGTGACGAAGAAGCGCTCCGGATCCATGGGTTTGCCATAGACCCGTTCATGATACCGCGCGAGTGCCTCGCGCAGGTCCGGGATGCCCCGTTGATAGGTGTAGAAGGTCTCGCCGGCGGCGAGAGACCGCGTCGCCGCATCGCAGATGAAGGTCGGCGTCGGCATGTCGCCCTCGCCGACCCAGAGCGGGATCAGCCCCTTGCGATTCCGGCCGTAATTGAACACGTCGACGATGCCGCTCGTCGGCGCCAACTGCGCTTCGGGCCTGACGCCCGCGACGCTCGGGGTGGAAAGGAGGACGTCCGTCATGCGATCTCCAGGTCGGGCGGAAGTCGCCCCTCGTCCGGTGGCGGCGAACCGGGCCGTCGTTCCGGACGGCGCGCCCAGGCCACAACGCCTGCGTTGGCCCGCAGCCGGCCTCCTGCGCTCAAGGGTCCGATGACGTGATCCGATCGCGCATCGCGGCGTCGCGGTGGGACAAAAGGCTGCCTCGCTCTTGCCGTCAAGGCCGCGGCGCCCGCCCAGCCGGAAGATCCGGCTTCGTGCGGGACTTCAGGGCTCGATCAGGCCCCGTCGGATGGCCACCCGCATCAGTTCGGGCGCCGAGTGGGCGCCGAGTTTGCGCATAAGGGCCATCCGGTGCACCTCGACGGTCCGCACGCTCAAACCCAGCGTGTTGGCGACATGCTTGTTGGTCTGCCCCTCCGCGAGCAACGCCAGGATCTGGCGTTCGCGGTTCGTCGGCGGGTCGACCTCAGGCCGCAAAAGGGTTCGGCGCAAAAAATCCGACAGAGACGGCGTGAGGAAGGCCTTCTCGGCCGCCACGGCCCGGATGCCCATGACGAGGAGAACCGAGGGATCGGTGCGAAGCACGTAGCCCTGGACCCCTGCCTCGAGCGCCCGCACGATCGACTCCTCGTCGCGTGAGCCGGAATAGGCGAGAACGCCGCTTCGAGACGCGAGGTCGTGCAGAGTGCTCCGCTCACCGACATAGCCCGGATCGACGACGGTGACGTCGGGCCGGAAGCGATCCGCCAGCCGGGCGACGGGACCTGGCGGATCGATTTCCACGTGAGTGTCGAAATCCTTCTCCTCCGACAGCTTCGCTTTCAGCCCGGCCGACGTGATCTCGTCGACACCGGTGACCAGCAATCTGATTCCCATGAAGTGCTCCGGTTGAACGCCCGACAAGCAAAGGCCGTCCTCGAGCGAGATCACGGCAGGCTACGTACGTACAAACTTAAAGCCATCGACCATCAGAAGTTCCATCGTTGGCCTGCTGTTCGGAAAAACAACAGTCGCTTGTTTAATTAAAACAATTATCTACTAAACTTTTACTACTTCTACGCAGTCACGGCACGGACCCTGTGCTTGTTCGCCTTTGCTTCGAGGAGGATTTTAGCGGCTGACCTGACGGCGGCCGCGCTTTTCCCTTCCGCGTCGAGGTCTCCGGAAACCAGCCGAAGCAGGAATTCCTCGCCTTTCAGCTCTCTCGGGCGGCTCGCTCCCCGAGGAAAATTGGGCGAGGCGCTCCGCTCGTTCCGGCCCCGCGGGGCGACGAACCTGCGCCTCACTTGCAACAAGTTGCGGGCTCTCGCGCGGAATTGCCCCGAGATCCCGTCGCAGCCCTCGGTCTATGCCGCGTCTCGCTGAGGTCCGCCCAACGCTGACACGAACAAGCCCGACGCGGCGGTTGTATCATTCTCCCGTCGATCGTCTGCGCTCCACCAGGGCCGCGGTGTCCAACCGGGGCGCGCATCCGCCACCAACCGCCTGCTTTCGACCTTTCGGGCGCGATTAGGCGGGCCGTTGGCTCGCGAGAATATCCCGAATCTCCGCAAGCAGCTTCACGTCGGCCGGCAGTTCGGGACCCCAGGCGTCGAGCTTGTTGTCCTCCCGCCTGCGCAGCCGGTTCATGGCCTTGACGACGAGAAACAGGATCCAGGCGATAATGACGAAATTGATCGTGACCGTGATGAAGTTGCCCCAGGCGAGAACCGCACCCTGCTTCTTGGCTTCGACCAGCGCCGTGGAGGTAACCTCGCCGGACAGCGGCACGAAGTAGTTCGAGAAGTCGAGCCCGCCCGTAATGGCGCCCACCATCGGCATGAAGAGGTCGCCCACGATCGACTCGACGATCCTCCCGAAGGCAGCGCCGATCATGATGCCGACGGCAAGATCGACCACGTTGCCCCGCAAAGCGAATTTCTTGAACTCCTCGAGCATGACGTTGCGCCCTCCCTGCTTGCATGACGTCGTCCTAGACTAGGCTGTCGCGGCGCATGTGCAACGGGACGCCGGCGAGCGGCGATTTGGGACTCGATCGAAGTGCGGCACGGTCGACCGCCTCCGCGCTTCGAGTCCTGGCCGCGGACTGCTCGCGGTTTTCCGGCGCCAAGGGGTCTGCGGTGTCACCGTCGCACCGCCGAGCGCCGAGAATCCGCCTCCTCTCAGGTGATTTCGGCTCCCGCCTCAGGACAATTCCGATCCGACGGACCGCGGCCGCCGTCCATATCCGAGACCTCGGCCACCGCATCTCTGGACGTTCCGCGGATGACCGGAAGAGGAGACATCATGTCCATCAAGCACGCACTTACGACCGCCGTCGCCGTCGTCGCTCTCACGGTTTCGGCGAAAGCCGCCGACATCGTCGACACCGCCAGTTCGAACGGCAGCTTCAACACCCTCGTGGCCGCCGTGAAGGCCGCCGGTCTCGTCGACACGCTCAAGGGGCCGGGGCCGTTCACCGTATTCGCGCCGAGCGACGAGGCTTTCAAGAAGCTCCCGGCGGGAACGGTCGAAAACCTGCTCAAGCCGGAGAACAGGTCGCAGCTGCAGAAGATCCTCACCTATCACGTCGTCCCCGGCAAGGTGATGTCGAGCGACCTGAAGGGCAGGACCACGGCCGCCAAGACCGTCCAGGGCAGCGAGGTCGCCATCCGCGTCGACGGCAAGGATGTGCGCGTCGAGAACGCGTCGGTCACGAAGCCCGACGTCGCGGCGTCGAACGGCGTCATCCACGTGATCGACACCGTCATCATGCCGCGCACTTAGAGCAATTTCGGCGAAGTGGATCCGGTTCGCCGTCACAAATTGCGGCACATGAAGAGCGAGAGCCGATTCCACGTCAGTGGAAACGGCTCTGAGCCATTTTCGGCGAAGTGGATCCGGTTCGCCGTCACAAATTGCGCCATAAGAAAGGAGAGAGCCGACTCCACGTCAGTGGACACGGCTCTAGAACGCGAACCCCACCCGAGTCGAGGGATCGGGATCGCGCCGGGTGATCGGCCGGTCCTGAGCCCGACCGCTAGCTTAGTGGTTGCATGACGTGCCGCTGGTATCCCGGCCGTTCCCGCAGCCGGTCGTACCAGCGAACCAACCCGGGCAGGGATGGCCGATCGATCGGGAGCGAAAACCAGCGATAGGCCGCGATGCCGAGCGGGATGTCGCCGATCGTGAACGCGTCGCCCGCTACGAAGGCGCGGTCCGCGAGATGGCGGTCGAGGATCGTGAGCGCCCGCGTCGCAGCATCGAGCGACGACGCGATGCCTGACGAGTCACGTTCGGCCACAGGGGTCCGGACGAGCCCGATGAAAACGGTGCGGAGCGCCGGCCAGAGGGTCGTGGCCTGCCAGTCCATCCAGCGCTCCGCGTCGAAGCGGACGCGCAGGTCGTCGGGATAGAGCCGTCCGGCACTGTGGCGGGCTGCAAGATACCGGACGATCACATTCGACTCCCACAGCACGAACCCGTCATCCTCGATGGTCGGGACGAGGCCGTTCGGGTTGAGGGCGCGGTACGCATCGGTCTTGCTGACGCCGAATTTCCCGCCGGCATCGATCCGTTCGAAGGCGACGTCGAGCTCGGCGCAGCACCAGAGCACCTTCTGGACGTTGATCGAGTTCGCGCGTCCCCAGATCCTCAGCATGATCTTCGCCCGTTGAGACCCCGTGGTCTCACCCTAGCAGCCGCTTGCGCCAAAGCGAGTCCGACGCCGAGCCACGCTAAAGCCACGACGCTGCTTTTGCGCCCACGAGCCGATCCGACCCGAGTGTCGGCCGGCGTCTAGGGCAGGAACGTGCCGCCGTTCACGTGGATCGTCTGCCCGGTCAGGAATCGTCCCTTCGGGCCGCAGAGATGGCACACCATGGCGGCGACCTCCCACGGCGCGCCACGTCGCCCGACCAACGGCTTGTGGATCTTGTGGTGCGCGGGAGCCGCAGCCGAGGACGAGCCGCCCCGGACCGTGTCGATCATCCCGGGCGACACCAGATTCACCGTAATCCCCCGCGGGGCGAGCTCCTGCGCGAGGGCCTTCGTGAGGCCGTCGAGACCGGCTTTCGCGGTGACCACGTGGGCTCGGTTCACCGCCCCGAGATAGGCGGTCAGCCCGCCGATGTTGACGACCGCCCCGCGCCCGCTCTCCGTCAGGGGACGAAGAGCCGCCCGCGTGCAGAGAAAGGCGCCGTCGAGCGTGACCGCCAGGATGTCATGCCAATGCTCGAGCGTCATGTCCTCGAACGGGGTTTCGGAGCGCACGGCAGCATTGTTGACGAGGATATCGAGGCGGCCGAAGCGACGGAGGGCTCCCTCGAACAGGCTTGCGACGTCCGACTCCCTGGTGACATCCGCCAGGATGACCTCGGCCGCTTGTCCCCGGGCGCGAATCTCGCGTGCGGTCTCCTCGAGGCCCTCCCTGTCGGACCGTGCGGTCAGCACGAGCGAGGCGCCGCCCTCGGCGAGCGCGACGGCGATCGCGCGTCCGATGTTCCGCGCGGCGCCCGTGACGAGCGCGACCCTGCCTCCGAAATCCGCCTCGTGTTCAGCCCCGGGCATCTGCGAGCTCCACCTGTCCGCCTTCCGCGATTCGCGCCAGCGCCGCGGCGACCGCCTTCGCGCGTTCGTCGTCCCACCCCGCGAAACGGGCGTTGTCATGGAACTTCGCCCGGATCTCCTCCGCCGCGAGGGGTTCATGCGCGCCGCCGCGCATGTGCGGCCGGCGGATCTCGCGCACGGTGCCGTCGCGCAGCGTCGCCCGAATGTGGCCGGTGAAGTTGCGGGGGTACTCGTTCGCCGGATCGACCCGGTAGGTCACTTTGGCGGCCAGCGCCCGGACCGTCTCGTCGGCCACCCGCTCGTCCGTGAACTGCTCCAGGCCGGCCTTTCCGTCGATGAATCCCACCGCGATGCAGTAGGGCGTCGAGAACTTCGCGGCGTACCCGTTCGGCGGCCGCTGCTTGAGGCCGAGCGGCTCCCAGAGGCGGTGAACGGTCCCTTCCCCCACGTCGCATTCGAGCGTCGCGATCTCCTCGGACGGTATTCCGCTGGCGGCCAGCTCGATGGCGCAGTCGACGAAGGGCTGGGTCATGGTTCCGCAGGCATAGGGCTTGAACGCGAGCGTCTCCAGGATCCACCGCCGCCCGAGGTCTGCGACGAGAGGTTCGAAATCGGGGGGCCCCGAGGGCGCGAAAGCCTTGTAGAACCCGTGCGTGCCTTCGAGCACCGATCTCGGGCCGACGAAGCCGGATTCCGCCAGGAAGGCGGCCCTGAGCCCCGACTGAGCGGCGGCTCCTGCATGCAACCGTTTCGTCCAGCTTCCGTCGGCAAGGTACTCGATGATGCCCGATGCGAGGCTGCCCGCGATTCCGATCGCCATCGCGATCGTCCGAGGGTTCGAGCCGATCGCGGCCGCGACGGCGGCGGCCGCGGCCGGCGCGCCGAGCACGGCGGTCGGGTGGAAACCGGCCCGGTGGATCGCCTGCGGCGCGACGAGGCTCATCCGGCAGAGCAACTCGGTCCCGACCGCAAGTCCCTTCAGGACGGCCCTCCCGTCGAGCCTCCGGTGCTCGGCTGCGGCGAGCACAGCGGGCACCACCACTGCGCCGGCGTGCACGGGTCCTCCCTCGAACGTATCGTCGTAGTCCTCGCCGTGAGCGGCCGTCCCGTTCACGAGCGCGGCGTCGTACGGACCGAGCGGGCCGACATGGCCGAAGACGGTCACGGAACCCGCCGAGGCCGCGCTTCGGATGCACGCCTGAACGTAAGCCGTGCGTCTCGCCGCGACGCACAGGCCCGTCACGTCGAGCAGCAGACGACGGCACGTCTCCCGCGCGCCCTCGCTCAAGGCGTCCGGGTCCGCTGCGGCGGCGAAAGCGCCGAGCCGCTCGGCAACGGTCGCCTCCGGCCGGGTCGTCGTTACGTTCACGAGGCTTTCTCCATGCGAGCGGCGGCGCCTTGGTCGCGAAGTTCCCGGACGAGCGAGACGATGACGAATGCGACGGCGACGACGATGAACGTCAAGGCGATGCGATCCTCGACGAAGATCATGTGATCCCCGCCCGAGAGAACGAGGGAGCGGCGGTAGCTCGACTCGACGAGATGGCCGAGCACCACGCCGAGGACCGCGGGCAGGAACGGGTAGTCGAACATGCGCATCAGGTAACCCACGAACCCGGCGACGAGCACGACGCCGAGGTCGAACAGCGTGTTGTTGAGGGTGAATACGCCGGACAGCACCAGGGCGAGGATGAAGCCCGCAAGATAGGGACGCGGGCGATTGACGAGCCAGATGCACACCGGAAGGATCATGATGCCGACGAGGATCTGCGCGAGCGTGGCGACGAAGGACCCGACATAGAGCCCCATGATCACGTCGGCGTTCTGCTCGAACAGACGCGGGCCGGGCAGCAGCCCGTGGATGAGCAGGCCCCCGAGCAGGATCGCCGCGGAGTTCGAGCCCGGGATCCCGAAGCTCAGAAGCGGGATCAACGCGGTGCTCGCGACGGTATTGTTCGCGGTCTCGGGGGCCGCGATGCCCTCCGGTGATCCTTTCCCGAACTCCTCCTTGCGGGACGACCAGCGCCTCGCCTCGTTGTAGGAGATGAACGACGCGATCGTCCCGCCCGCGCCCGGCATGATGCCCTCGAACGTGCCGACGCCGCACCCGATCGCCTGCGCGGGAAGGAGCCGGCGCATCATCTTCAGGTTCGGGAGCCGGATGCGCACGGTTTCCTGGATCGAGACGGTCGCCTCGTCGCTGCCCGACTGCATCATGAGCTCGCTGACGGCGAAGAGGCCGACCATGATGAGGATCGGTGCAATGCCCGAGAGGAGCTCAGGCATTCCTGCCGTGAAGCGGCTCACCCCCGAGATCGGATCCGTGCCGACGGTCGCCGCCATCATCCCGAGCAGCGCCGCGGCAATCCCCTTCAGGAGCGACTTCCCGGTCAGGGAGGCGATCACGCTGAGGCCGAGGATCCCGAGTCCGAAATAGGCCATGGGCGTGAACGCGAGGGCGAGCTCGGACAGGGGCTCCGTGAGGAGCACCAGCATGATCAGGCCGAACAGGCTGCCGACGACGCCGGACCAGAGCGAGATCCCGAGTGCCTCTCCTGCCCGTCCTTGCAGCTTCATTTCATAGCCGTCGATCACGGTCGCCGCGGCGGCATTCGTGCCCGGCGTCCGGATCAGGATCGCGGGGATCGAACCTCCGTACTCCGCACCGATGTAGGTGGAGGCGAGGAGGACGACCGCGGACGTCGGGTCGAGCGTATAGGTGAACGGAAGCAGCAGCGCCATCGTGATCGAGGGCGAGATCCCGGGCAGCGCGCCGCCGAGAATGCCCCAGATCAACCCGAGGACCGCCACGGGGGCGACCGGGGTCGTGAACAGCATCTGCAGCGCGGCGAAAAGCTCATCCATGGGATCGCTCGTCCGCCGTTGCTCAGAACAGAAGCCCGGCGGGTTGCGGAACGCCGAGAAGCTTGACGAACAGCAGCCACAAGAAGCCGGCGCCCGCGGCCGCGACGGCCGGAACGCGCCAGGACAACCGCAAGCCTTCGTAAAGAGCCACCGCGGCGATCAGCAACGCGACGGTGAGAACAAAGCCGACATAGGGCACCACCAGCACGTATGCGAAGCCGATCCCGAGGATGCCGACGCCCCGCGCGAACCGTCTTGGTTCATCGCTCCCGAATGCGGTATCGGGCCGTGCGAGGAACACGCCGCGGACCGCTATGACGGCTCCGACGAACCCGAGCAGCGTTGCGAGGATGAGGGGCAGACCGCCTGGCCCGAACTCGTCCTCCAGCGTGCTCGACTGGATCGCGGTGGAGGCCCAGTAATAGGCAAGGGCGACGAGCACGAGCCCACACCCGCTTGCGACGTCCTTGTTCATGACCTCCGCCTTGGCATGGTCCCGCGCGGCTCGTCAGGCGGGCGGCGGAGCGCCGCCGCCGCCCGAGGGTTCATTTGATCACGCCGGATTCCTTCAGGAAATCCTCGGTCTCCTTCGCGAAGTCGCTGACGAAGGCCTGGTATTTGTCGTGCGGAATGAAGTTGGCGACCAGGCTCTCGGCCGCATAGGCCTTCTGGTATTCCGGGTCGGCGAGCACTTTCGGCACGGCCTCGTCCCAGACCTTGGTGATGTTGGCGGGAAGGCCCTTCGGTCCGGCGAGGCCCCGGAACTTCTCGACGACCACGTCGAAGCCCGATTCCTTCACGGTCGGCACATCCGGGAAGGCCGGCAGCCGCTGCGGGTTGAAGGTCGCGAGGACCCGGAGCTTGCCGGCTTCGAGCTGCGAGCGCACTTCGGCGATCTCGCCGATGCCGATGTCGAGCGTCCCGTTGAGAACGTTGATCATCAGGTCGCCGCCCCCCTCGTGCGAAACGACGGCGGCGTTGACGCCGGCCGCCCGTTTCAGCCGTTCCGCGGCCTGGCGCTCCAGCGATGCCGGGTTGGCGGCACCCCAGCGCCCGCGGTGGGCCTTGGCGTGATCGATCACGTCCTTCAAGGTCTTGAACGGCCCCTCCGTCCGCGTGTAGAGGATCTCCGAATCCGTGAAGAAGTTCACGAGCGGCTCGAGATCGCGAAACGTGTGTTGCGGCTTGCTCAGAAGGGATGTGTACACGTAGGTGGGCGTCGTCGCGTAGAAGACGCTCCCGTCGGCGGGCGCGGTCGCGAGACGCGACATGGCCTTCGCTCCGCTTCCTCCCTGCACGTTCTCCACGACGAACGTCGCAGCGACGTGCTTCGAGAGATACTTGACCATCTCGCGCAGGAAGATGTCGCTGCCGCCGCCAGGGCTCGAATGGGTGACGAGGGTTACGACCTTGTGCGGATAGTCCAGCTGCTGGGCCTGGGCCGCCCAAGGCGCCAAGCACAAAGCCGCCGTGATGAATGTAAGCGCGCGCCGGTTGATCATGGCGTTTCCTCCCGTTTCTCTGCTCTTCGGCGGTTGCCTCGAGGGCCGGTTCGCGGCTCGCTTGCCTCGAAGGCCATCAGGGCGGCGAGATCCTCCACCCGCTGCAGGCGATCGATCGTCGATAGCGTCTCGATGAGGCGGTCCTGCGCGTCGCGGCCCAATGCGCCTTCCGCACACATGCGAAACTTGGCTTCGAGGTCCGTATCGGAGATCGGGTTTGCCGGCCCGCCGCGGTAGCGCTCGTCCGCCCATTGCACGAGCGTGCGGCCGTCCTTGGTGTCGACTTCGATTCGAGACCGGATCCGGTCATATCCCTTCGCGTCGATCTCCGGATCCCCGAGAACCTGCGTGCGGCGCTGCATGTCCTGCATGGCCGTGCCGGCGACGAACTCGTCGCTGAACTCGTGATGGCTTGCGCGCCGGCACAGCACGATCATCGACAGGAGGGCCGGCATGGAGAACTTCGCCTGAAGGTGATTGGTCGCGAGCGGGTAGCGGATGGGTTCGAGGATGTTCTTGCCGGCGAAGAACCGGATGCTCACGACCTCCTCGGGCTTGAGGTCGTGCTGAAGAACGAGCGCCAGCATCGCATCCATGGATTGATGGGTCAGGATGCCGGACGGATAAGGCTTGATGCTGACGCCGGGCTCGACGATCGTGAACGTCCGCCCGAAGCCCTCGGCGACCTTGCCCTCGTCGAGTCCCTCTCCCATCACCGCGAAGAATCCCCATGGCCCGTCGAGCACGGTCGGGTCGGCCGTGAAGCCGCGAGCCGCGAGGAGGGCCGCCGTGACGCCGTTCTCGGCGGCGCGGCCGACATGGAGCGGCTTCGTCATGGTCCCGAAATTGGCGCGAATGCCCGCGGCGAAACTTGCCGCGATCCCGAGAGCGTGCGCCGCCGCCTCGCCGCGCAGGCCGAGGAGCTTGATCGCCGACGCGCACGCACCGAACGTGCCGACGGTGCCGCTCGAATGGTGTCCGCGCCGGTAATGCCGGGGCTTCATCCACTCGGAAATCTTGCACTCCACCTCGAACCCGGTTTGGAACGCCAGCATGAGGCTCTTGCCGTCGACCGCACCGATGCGCTGAGCGGTCACGAGCGCGGCGGTGAGCGGCGGCACGGACGGATGGGTCAGCAGCCCGTAGACGTGCAGCGGGTCGTGCGAGACCTGCGTATCGTCCCAATCGTGGGCATGACCGGCCGTCCCGAGCACACGGGCCGCGATCGGGGCGGGAACCTTGGACTGCCCGGCGGACAAAAGGAGCGCATCGGGCCGCCCGCCTTGATCGAGGGCGTCTTCGACCAGAATGCGTGTCGACGACTCGAGCGCCCCGGCGAGATAGAGGCCGACCGTGTCGAGCATGCACCGCCGCCCGATCCTGAGAGCCTCGTCGGGCAGATCGTCGTAGTGCACGGCCTCGATGAAACGCACCGCCTGCGCGGTGATCGAACCCGCCGCGCCTTCCTGCTTGCCGGGCGACGCTCTCATCGAACGTCACCGTTACGGGCACCCGGGCCGCCGCGCGACGCGTGCGCCGACGGTGAACGTCCACGGCGCTCGGGCCGGCGCAGGATCGAACACGACATCGCAAAGGCTCCCTTTCACACGTCGCTCAGATGCCGACCGCTTCGGCGAGTTCATTGCTGCGGCGAGACTTCTGCCAGGCCGTCAGGCCGAGCGAGAGGACCATGGCGGCGAAAATGCCGATGGCGATCGGGCGCTCGGCGATGTAGGCGGGATCGCCCCCGCTGACCTGATAGGTGCGCAGGAACTCCGTCTCGAGCATGCGGCCAAGCAGCATTCCGACCACGACGGCCGCCACCGGATACTCGTATCGCGACAGGGCATAGCCGATCACCGCAAAGACGAAGAGGGTGATGGGCCCGGTCGTGGACCCGTCGATGGCATACGATCCCATCGCCGAGATCACCAGGATGGACGGCAGGATGTACTTGGTCGGGACGCGCACGACGCTGCTTGCGGCGTAGATGAAGCCGATCCCGACGACGAGGAGGATGACGGCCTGAGCGATATTGTTGAGAATGATGGCGTACACCACGTCCTTTTGCTGTTCGATGAAACTCGGCCCTGCCACGATGTTGTGCATCGCGAAGGCCGCGAGCAGGATCGCGGTGGCGCCACCTCCCGGGATGCCGAGCGCGAGCATGGTGGCCATCGACCCGCCCTCCCCGCTCGCGACCGCGGATTCGGCTGCGATAACGCCCTTGGGATTGCCCTTGCCGAAGGTGTGCGCGTCGGGCGCATTCCGCTTGGTCTCGGCATAAGCGATGAGGTTCGCGAGCGATGCGCCGACCCCCGGCACGGCGCCGATGAAGATCCCGATGAGCGAGCCGCGCAGCATGACGCCCGGATACCGGAAGGTGGCCCAGCACCCTTGCAGGATCTTCCGCAAGCTGATCTGCCGCAGTTCGGTCGCCTCCAGGAGATAGGTCTTGTTGGCGAGCGTGAGAAGCTGACTCGCGGCGAGCAGCCCGATCATGGCGGGGATCGTCGAGACGCCGTCGAGGAGCGAAGGGATGCCCATGGTCCCGCGGATGTAGCCTGCGGTGTTCATGCCGACCGTGCCGATCAGGATTCCCAAGGCTGCCGCGAGCAGACCGCGGGTCACGTATCGGCTGCCGAGCGAACCGAGGAGAAGCATGCCCCAGATGGCGACGATGAACATTTCCACGGGCCCGATCCTGAGCACCACGTCGGCCATGGGTTCGACGAGCAGAAGCAGGACGACGTAACCGAGGATGCCGGCGAGCGTCGACGCGAAAAGAGCATAGCCCAGCGCCTCGTTGTGCTGTCCTTTCTGCGCCATCGCATAACCATCGAAGGTCGTCGCGACGGAGGCGGTCGAGCCGGGAATGTTCATCAGGATGGCCGGCACCGAACCGCCGAACCCGGCACCGGTGTAGACCGAGGTGAGAAAGATCACCGCCGGCAGGAAATCCATGTAGAGCGACATCGGCAGCGTCAGCGCCATGGCCATCGAGATCGACATGCCCGGAAGCGCCCCGAACACGAGCCCGATGAGGAGTCCCGGCACGACCCAGATCCACGCATCCCACGAGGAGGAGAGAATTTGCACGGAACTCATGAAGGCCTGCAGGTCGATCATCGCTCCGGCTCTTTCAGGAGATGCTTGCAGGTCGAGGGCCTCATGGGGGCAAGCGCGCTCAGAGAACGGCCGTGGGCATCGGGAAGGTCACGAGCGCCCGCAGCGAATAGATGATGAACAGGGTCATCCCGAGCGGAAAGAGAATGAGGCCGAGCGGCCGCCGCTCGCCGCAGATCGCCATCGTGATCAGGATGAACAGGAAGGTCGCCAGGTCGAAACCGATGATGTCGAGGGTGAACGCGAAGGCGCCGAGCGCCACCATGACGGCGAGGACCCGAGCCGCACCCTCGATCTTCAGGGGCGCGGACTCGTCCGCGCCTGCCGCCTCGGGCACCTTGTCTCGCGCCAGAAAGCATTGCGGCAGGATGGCGAGGTAGAGCGCCACGACGACCAGGACCATCGGCTGCACGAGCAGCAGATTCTGAATGCTCAGCGAGGTCGAACGGGCATCGAACAGGTAAGCCGCACAGGCACCGGCAATCGCCGTGACGAGGACGAGGTGCCCCCAATCGACGTCGTAGGTCCTCCGCCCGATCCGCATCGGCAAAACCCTTTCCGGGGTCCGTCGGAGCGGCGCCGTCCGTGCCGCCCCGACGTCGTTCCTCAGGCGGCTTTCAGGAGGTCGATATGCTTGCGCATCGCCTCGAAGGTGTCGAGATACGCCTTCTGCGAGACCGCGGGACCATACCACTCCGTCGCGAGTTGCTGCGCCTGCAGCGCCTTGACGGAGTCCGGGCTCTTGCTCGCCCGCTCGATGGCGTCGACCAAAACTTTGTAGCGGTCGGGGTGCTTCGTGGTGAACGAGGTCTGCACGACCCATCCGCGCTGCGAGCCTTCGACGTACTCCGTCTTGGTGCCGCGCGCTTTGTTGAACTCCGTCAGCGTCGTCGCCGCGGGGTAGTCCGGCACCTTCTCGTCCGCGAAGACGAGGAGCGGCCGGATCTTATCCTTGATGTTGAGGAAACCCTCGCCGCCGACGAAGCCGACGTCGACGTGCGCACCCGCGGTGGCGTTCCGGGCCGGCCCGCCCCCGTCATAGGTCACGATGCGCAGGGCGTCGCGCTTGATCCCGACGGCGTCCATCAGCAACATCAGGTTGGCGTAATCCGCGGAAGCGGGCTGCACGCCGATGCTGAGGCTTTTCGGATCCTTCTTCAAGGCGTCGACGACCTGGTCGATGCTCTGGATCGGCTTGTCGATCGCCGTCGCCGCCAGGGTGAAGTCCCTGGAGGGCAGGTTGATCATCGTGAAGTCTTCGGCCTTGTACTGGGCGTTCTGGAGAAGGATGGTCAATGGAATATAGGGCGCAGCGGACGTGCACATGATCGTGTAGCCGTCGTCCGGCTGCTGCAGGAAGTAGGTGTTGCCGAGCTGGGTCCCGGCGCCGGGCCGGTTCACGATGACGAGAGGCTGGCCGAGCTCCTTCTGCAGGAACGGCAGGAAGGCACGCGAGAGACGATCGTTGTAGCCGCCGGTCGCGAAAGGCACGATGACGTTGATCGGACGCTCCGGATACCCTGCCGCGCGCGCTGTGCGGGGCGTCGCGAGCCCGCCGGCAGCGACGGTGCCGAGGCCCAGGAGTTGCAGAGCCCCGCGACGGGTAAAGCTGCGTGAATCCATGTTTCCCTCCTCATGAGGCCCGAACGTCTTTATCGGTTCGGCCCGGCGCCCTTGAGGGCAGCGCCTGCCGTAACGAAAGGCTAGAGCCGCTTTTTGTAGATTGTCAACATTGCCCCTTGGTCCGGAAGTGTTGACAATCGACAACCGCCGCCGCCATGGTTGCCCATCGAGGCGACGCAAAGGGGAATTTGCGCGCGCTCGGCCTCGTCGACCGCTCGTGAGGGAGGACCGGCCTTGAACGCCCCCGCCACCATGAACCCCCCCGAGCTGACCAGGCACGTCGCCGATTTCGTCTGCCGAAGCGCAGCCGAGGACCTGCCCGACGAGGTGGTGGCGCTCGGCAAGAAGTCGATCCTCGACGGCCTGGGGCTCGCGGTTTCGGGCTCGGCCGCGCAGAGCGGGGTCCTGGTGCTTCAGCACCTCGCGAGCCTGGCGCTCGGAGCGGGGCCCGCGACGGTGATCGGCACGAGCCTGAAGACCGCTCCGCGTTTCGCGGCCTTCGCGAACGGTGTCGGCATTCATGCCGACGACTACGACGACACGCAGCTCGCGGTCGCACCGGACCGGGTCTACGGCCTTCTGACCCACCCGACCGCGCCGAGCCTGCCGGCGGCGCTTGCCATGGGCGAGGCGCTCGGGGCCTCAGGCCTGGCCGTGATGCTCGCCTACCATCTCGGCGTCGAGGTCGAGTGCAAGATCGCGGAAGCCATCAACCCGCGCCACTACCAGACCGGTTTTCACGCCACGGCGACCTGCGGGACGTTCGCGGCGGCGGCCGCGAGCGCCCGTCTCATGGGGCTCGACCAGGACGCGACGGCCCGCGCGATGTCCATCGCGGGGAGCCAGTCGGCGGGCCTGCGGGAGAACTTCGGCACCATGACGAAGCCGTTCCACGCCGGCCGCTCCTCCGAGAGCGGCGTCGTGGCGGCGCAATTCGCAAGCCTCGGCTGGACCGCGACCGACAAGATCCTCGAAGCGCCGCGTGGCTTCTTCAGCGCTGCCGGAGGCGGGTACGACCCAAACGCCATCGCGGGGCGCCTCGGCGATCCGTGGACCTTCGCGAGTCCCGGCATTTCCATCAAGCCGCATCCCTCCGGGTCGCTCACCCACCCCGGCATGACCGAGATGGGGCGGCTCATCCGGGACAACGGCATCACCGCCGATCGGGTCGCGCGGGTGCGGGTCGGGACCAACTCCAACATGCCGAACGCGTTGATCCATCACCGCCCCCGGAACGAACTCCAGGCGAAATTCTCGATGGAGTTCTGCATGGCCATCCTGCTCCTGGAGGGCCGAGCCGGATTGAACGAGTTCACCGACGAGGTGGTGCTGCGCGAGGACGTGCAGCGCATGATCGAGAGGATCGACTTCGTCGTGGACGACGAGGCCGAGCGGGCCGGCTATCATAAGATGACGACGATGATCGATATCGAGCTCACCGACGGCCGCCGAATTTCCGGCCGGGCCGACTTCGGGAAGGGCAGCCCCGTCGACCCGATGAGCTATGACGAAGTGGCCGAGAAGTTTCGCGAGTGCGTCGAATTCGCCCGCTTCCCGAGGAGCCGGGCGGAGACCGTGGTCGGCATGGTGCGCGACCTCGAAACCCTGCCGAGCATCGACCGGCTCATGGCCGCCCTCCGCCGTCCGGCGTGAACGGACCCGATGCCATGAACGACGACCCAGCGAGACCGGGGCCGTCCCATCCCCCCGCCGGCATGATCGCAAAGCGCGGGCCGTCTGGCCGCGCGGGGCGGCTCGCGCTGACGTTCACCTTGGCGATCCTCGGCGGATTCGCTGCCGATGCCGGCGGCGTGCCGCTCGCCTGGATGCTGGGGCCGCTCTTCGTGACCGCGATCGCGGCGATGAGCGGGTTCGACCTCCTTCCCGTGAAGTGGGGGCGGGAGCTCGGCCAGGTGGTCGTCGGGCTCGCCATCGGGCTGCGGTTCACGCCACCGGTCCTTGCCGCGACCGCCGCGATGCTGCCCGCGATGCTGCTCGCGACCGTGTACGTGATCGTCGTCACGACGACCGCAGCGTTCCTGATCCGACCGCTCGGTCGCGTCGACCGCAAGACAGCCTTCTTCGCCACCGCGGCCGCCGGCATGGCGGATATGGCGATCGTGGCGCGGGAGCGCGGCGGGGATGCCGATGCCGTCTCCATCGTCCACGCGATTCGCGTCGCCTCGATCGTGACGGCCGTGCCCCTTCTCGTCGTGGCGCTCGGAGACCAGGGCGCCCTCGAGAGCACGGCGGCGGCGCCGACCGGCACCGTATGGCAGCTCGGACTGATGCTGGGGCTCGGCGTCCTCGCTGCGCTCGCCTTCAAGCCGCTGCGCTTCCCCAATCCCTGGCTCGTGGGTCCGATCTTCCTCGCGGCCGCGCTCGCGGCGTTGGACATTCTCGCCGTCGGAATGCCGCGGTTCCTGCTCGTCTTGGCGCAGATGATGATCGGGATCGCCCTCGGGTGCAGGTTCAGCCGGGATCTCATCGTGCGCCTGCCGCGCGTCGTCGGGGCGGCTCTCGTGGTCTCGCTGTTCCTGATCGCCGCTGCCGCCGCCGGCGCGCAGGTGCTGTCGTTCGCGACCGGATTGCCGTTCGCCACCGCGTTCCTGGCGCTCGCGCCGGCAGGCGTGACCGAGATGGTCCTCACCGCCGCGATCATGCATCTCGACACCGCGAGCGTCACGGCCTTCCATGTCATGCGAATTGCCGTGATCGCCTCCACGATCCTTTTCACCTTCGGTCTGTTCGAGCGCATCTCGGGGTGGTTCGATGGAACTCGGATATGATGGGCGCCGCGATCGCCTCCACGATCCTTTTCACCTTCGGTCTGTTCGAGCGCATCTCGGGGTGGTTCGATGGAACTCGGATATGATGGGCGCCGCGTCCTGGTCGTGGGGGCAAGCTACGGCATCGGCTTCTCGGTGGCCCGGCAGATGGCGGCGGAAGGAGCGGACCTGGTGCTCGCGTCGCGCGACATGACGCGGTTGAGCGAAGCGGCAGCCGCGATCGCGCGCGGTTCGCCGGGCCTCGTCGCGGTCGACGTGACGCTCGCGGGCAGCGCGGAGCGCCTCGCGCAGGCGGCGCGGGTGCGGTGGGGCGCGCTGGACGCGCTCGTGTGCGCGGTCGGCGGCAGCATCCGCTCCGCCTTCCAGGATCTTAAGGACGACGACTGGCTGGGCAATTATGCCTTCAACGTGCTCTCGGCGGTCCGGGTCGTGCGTGAGGCGCTGCCGCTGCTCCGCAAGGGCCGTGATCCCGCCGTCGTGCTCCTCGCAGCCGCGGCGGCGAAGATGCCCTACCCGCACCAAGTCGTCTCGAACGTCCACAAGGCGGGTCTTCTCGGGCTCTCGAAGACCCTCGCGGCCGAACTCGCTCCGGAGGGAATCCGCGTCAACTGCGTCTGCCCGGGCCGCACCCTGACTCCACTTTGGCTCGACCGAGCCGCCGCCATGGCCGCCGAGAAGGGTGTGCGCCCGGAGGAGATCATCCGCGATTTCTCCACGGACATCCCGCTCGGACGGTTCGCGGAACCCGACGAGGTCGCCGTGATGGTCACGTGGCTCGCCAGCCCGCGTGCGAGCTACATCACCGGCCAGGCCATCAATGTCGACGGCGGCATCGCGCGCGGTCTCCTTTAGGAGGATCTCGAACAGCATGACCTCCCCTCAGCTGACGCTCGGGATCCTCGAGGGCGACGATATCGGTCACGAGGTCGTCCCGGCCGCGCACGAAGTCCTCACGGCGGCCGCGGCCTGCCACGCTCTCGCGATCGACTGGCGGCCGATGCCGATCGGCCGGCGGGCGCTCGACAGCCACGGCTCGACCCTGCCGGACGGGACCCTGGAGGCGCTGTCTCGGCTGGACGGCTGGATCCTCGGGCCGATCGGCCATCAGAACTACCCGAGGGGTCCCGGCGCCATCAATCCGCATCCGATCCTGCGCAAGCACTTCAACCTGTTCGCGAATGTGCGCCCGACCCGTTCCTATCCCGAGATCGGCTGCCTCCACGACGGGGTGGATCTCGTGATCGTGCGCGAGAACAACGAGGGCTTCCAGCCGGACCGCAACGTCGTCGCGGGGTCCGGTGAATTCCGCCCGACGGAAGACACCACGATCTCGGTCCGCGTCATCACCCGCAAGGGCAGCTATCGCGTGGCCCGATCCGCCCTCGAGATCGCCCGCCAGCGGCGCAAGCGTCTGACGCTGGTTCACAAGAACACCGTATTCAAGCTCGGGTGCGGGATGTTCGTCGAAGAGTGCTACCGCGCGGCAACCGACTTTCCGGACGTCGCGGTCGACGAGGTGATCGTCGACACCTTCGCGATGCGCCTGGTACGCGACCCACAAAGCTTCGACACGGTGGTCACGACGAACATGTTCGGCGACATCCTCAGCGACGAAGCAGCCGGGATCGTCGGCGGGCTCGGCATGGCGCCGGGCCTGTGCATCGGGGACGGCGGCATCGCGATGGCGCAGGCGACGCACGGCTCCGCCCCCGACATTGCGGGCAAGGGCGTCGCCAACCCCTACGCGATGATCGAGTCCGCACGCATGATGCTCGAGTGGCTCGGCCACGCGCGCGGCATCCCGCAGGCCGTCGCGGCCGGCCACGCGATATCCGGCGCCGTCCAGGCGGCGCTGGCCGATCCCGCTTCGCGAACCCGCGACATCCGCGGCACCGGAGGGACCGCGGACATGACTCGCGCCATCGTGCACTTTCTCGAGACCCGGCACGCCGATGCGCGCGCATAGGATCGCTCTCATTGGAGGCGACGGGATCGGTCCCGAGGTGATCGATGCCGGCGCGCAGGTTCTCGAGGCGGTCTTGGCGGTAGCGCCACCACGAGGGAGGTGACGGCGGCGGTGATCGAGGCGGTCAGGGGAGGCAACGAATGACTCTCAAGCGCCGCGCGGAAGCGATCCGGCAACCCTGAACTCGTCGCGTTCCGCTGCATCGAGCTGCGCCACGAGCCCGGTCTCCCACGCGATGTAGGCACGCGCTGCGTCGAGATTGCCGTCGTGCCTGTCGTGTACGAAGGACAGGAAGTCGATGGCCTCCGCATCGGAGGGGCTGTCGGGCGTGGCCTCGAGCTCCGCCCCGGCGGCGAGCCACTCCGCGGGTCCGCCCCTCAGACGTGAGATCCGACGGATCCCGGCCTCCTCGAGGTCGCGCGCCGCACCCGCGACCGCTCCGTCGTCCCCCGTCAGGACCACGGTCTGCGCCGCTCCGATCGCTTCCTGCAGCCGCGGGCGGATCGCCCAACGGGCTCCGGGCAGGTGGCCCGCCCGGTAGTCGGTCGATCTCCGCAGGTCGAGGAGAGCCCCTCCGGCGAACGGCACGGCCGCCGCATCCCGCAACGTCACCTCCGGAACCTCGATCCGCGGAGTCGGCGACGGCACCGGGCCGGCACTGCCGCGGCCGAGGTCGGGCAGCACATAAACCTCGAACCCGAGCATGCGCAGCCAGCAGGCCGCGAGGGTGCCCCGCAGACCGGTATCATCGACCAAGACCAGCCGAGCGCGCCTCACCCCGACCCAGTGATCCGTGGCCTGCACGAGCTGACCCCCGGGCGCGTGAACGGCGCCGGGCATCGATCCGACGGCAATCTCCTCGTCGCTGCGGACGTCGAGCAGGAAAAGCGTTCGTGTCGGGTCGGAAGCGAGCGCCTGGAAGCGTGCCGCATCGAGCCACGGCACCGACTCGGCTTCGGCGAGCCGCCGGCCCCGCGCCCGGCTTGCCTCGAGGTGAGCCGGCTCGAGCGAGGGCAAGCCGCCCGCCTGCGAGCCGCGCAGGAGCTCGAAGCCCGCGAGCGCCCAGCCCTGCGTTCCATTGCGAAGCGCGTAGACCGGGTTTGCGATCCCTGCGAGCTTGAGGCCTGCCGCGCCGATCAGTCCGCGCGTGCGACCCGCACAGGTCAGCACCAAGGGCTCGGTCTCGTCGGGGATCACCGCGTCGAAGCGGTGCGCCAGTTCGCCGTTCGGCAGGCACTGCGTTCCCGGCACCGTCATCTTCGCCCATTCGGTGCGGGGGCGCGAGTCGAAGAAGCGGAACCGGCGCCCCTGCGAGCGCCACGCGGCGAGCTCCTCCGGGCCGAGAGTAGGAACGTGCCAGGCCTCCTCGACCAGTTCGCCCAGCACTTTGCTTGGAACGTTGACGCCCTTGAAGATCCCGAATCCCGCGCTGGCCCAGGCCGGCGCGCCGCCGTCGATCCACGATACGTCGGCGTATCCGAGCTCAAGCAGGCGCTTGGCGGCACGCGCTGCGACACCGTCGCCGCCGTCGATCAGGAGGACCGGCACGGTCCGGCGCGGAGCGAGACGGGGCGCCAGGAGCTCCAGGCGGCTGAAGGGGCAGTTCGCGACGAAGAGCGGATGGCCCTCGCCGTACTGCCCATGCTCCCGCACGTCGAGGAAAGCGATCTCGGCGCCGCCGTGGATCAGGGCCTTGGCGGCGGCTGGGCCGATGGCATTCATCCCGCTGTCCGATCGTTGCGCGCTCTTGACCGTTCCGGTAGGGTGCACGGTTGGCGATTGTTGACAATCTTTCGATGAGACCAATGGACGAGATTGCCCCCGAGCTCGCGCTGCGCATCCGCCGCACGCAATCCCTGACGTCGCTCGTCCGTCAGGAGCTCGATCGCATGATCGAGAACGGGGAGCTTCAATCGGGCGACCGGCTCAACGAGATCGCGCTGGCCAACCGGCTCGGCGTCAGCCGCGGTCCGATCCGCGAGGCATTTCGAGGGCTGGAGCAGAGCGGCCTCGTCGAGGTCGTCGTCAACCGCGGCGTTTTCGTGCGCCAGGTCGAACTCAAGGAGGTCGTGGAGATCTACGAGGTGCGCTCGGCCCTGTTCGGGCGTGCGGGACGGCTTCTTGCTCCGAAGATCACCGCGGAGCAGCTCGGGGTGTTGAACGAACTGGTCGACCGCATGGACGAGGCCGTCGCGGCGGACGACCTCAATACCTACTACCCCATCAACCTCGAATTCCATCGACGCCTGCTGGAGTTTGCCGGCAACCGCCGCATCCAGTCCATGTACCAGTCGCTGATTCGCGAATTGCATCTCTTTCGCCGCAGGGCGCTGGTCGCGCAGGGCTGGCTGCGGGCGTCGAACGCCGAGCATCGGGCGATCGTGAAGGCGCTGTCCGCGCGCGACCCCGACACGGCGGAGCAGCTCATGAGCCTTCACGTCATGGGCAGCCGGATCCGCCTCGAAGCCGCCGGCGAGTCGATTCCGGAACCTGGCTCCAAGCCGAGGCGACGGAAGACCGCCTGATCGGCTCACCGCAACGGCTCCGGCTCCCGGCCCCGGAAGAACGACCAGAAGATGGGATAGACGAGGTCGGGCCGGTGCTCCGCGGGATAATGTCCCGTCGGGATGTCCCAGCCGCGCAGATCGGACGCCCACGGCGCCCACGCCTCGAGGGGCTGGAAGTGCCGGCCGCAATGGCTGTTCGACCCCCACAGCACGAGGACCGGGCACGCGATGCGCCTTGCGCCGAAGTCGGCCGTGTCCATCGCGAGGTCGACCGTCACGGTCGCGCGATAGTCCTCGCACACGGCATGGATCTGCTCGGGCGTGGCGCAGCGGACGTACTCCGCCATCGCCTCGGCCGTGAAGATCTCGAGCCCCACGCCCTTCTTGTTGAGCTTGTAGTGCATGTAATAGTCGAGGTCGGCGCAGAGCAGCTTTTCCGGAAACGGTGCCTTCTGGGCCATGAAGAACCAGTGGTAGGCCTCGAGCCCCCAGCCCAGCGTCACGTGGGTCAGGGCATGATGCGTCGGCACGATGTCGAGGGCGGCGAATCGCGTCACCGCCTCGGGATGGTCGAGCGCCATCCGGAACCCGACGCGCGCGCCGCGGTCGTGTCCTGCCACGCCGAAGTGCTCGAAACCGAGCTGGCGCATCACCTCGATGTTGTCCTGTGCCATGGCCCGGAAGGAATAGCCGGAATGGTCGGGTCCGCCGTCGGGTTTCGACGAATCGCCGTAGCCGCGCAGGTCGGGTGCGACGACCGTGAAGGTCCTGGCCAGGCTCGGTGCGATCTTGTGCCAGCTGACATGGGTCAGCGGGTTGCCGTGCAGGAGCAGGAGCGGTGGCCCGTCCCCCGCAAGGGCGACATGGATGTCCGCCCCGCCCGTCCGGATGCGCTCGCGACGGAAGCCGGGCATCAGCTCGGGGCCGTGCGGCGCCAGCGGCGGCATGGCCGAGTCCGCTGCTGCGGGCGACTCGACAATGTCCGCATCGAAGACCGTAGCCATGCGCTTCTCCACCCTGCGGTTCGCGCCAACGATCCGAAGCGCACCGAAGATTGTCAACAATCCGATTGATCGCGCACGCGCGTCCGCTTATGAGTGGTCCGCCTCGTCATGGCGGCCTCAGCGGGCGGCGCCGGGACTTCGGTCACGCGGCGCACGAGGTCGGGCCGGGGCGCCGGCGCCGCGCTCCTCGGTGCATCGCCATGCTCGACGAGCCTCGCGCCCCCTCTCTCCGGGAGATCGTCCGCATGCGTTCGCGAAACCCGCAATCACCGTGCCTCGCCCTCCTCATGGGCGATTGCACCGGAATCGGCCCCGAGATCGTGGCGCGAGCCCTGCACGAGGGGCGGATCGACTCGGTGGCGCGCCTCGTCGTCGTCGGCGACGCGCGTGTGCTGGACCTCGGGATGCGGGATGCCGGCGTGACTGTCCCTTGGCGCCGGGTCGAGAGCGTGGCCGAGATCGACTGGTCCGATCCGAGCGTGCCTCTGATCGACCTCGGCAACACGGATCCGACGGCTCTGCCGCGCGGGGAGGTCTCGCCGGCCTCGGGCAAGGCGACCGGGGACACCTTGGCGCATGCGATCGCGATGGCCCGGAACGGGGACGTCGACGGCATCACCTTCGCCCCGCTCAACAAGGCCGCGATGGTCCAGGGCGGCTGGCGCTACCCCGACGAGCACAAGATGTTCGCGGCCTTGCTCGAGCACCGCGGCTACTTCTCCGAAATGAACGTCCTCGACGGCCAGTGGATGTCCCGCGTCACCTCCCATGTCTCGCTGCGTGAGGCGCTCGACCTGATCACCCCCGAGTCCATCCGGGAGGCGATCGTGCTCGTCGACCGCACGATGCGCCGCGCCGGCATCGCAAGGCCGAGGATCGCCGTCGCGGCGCTCAATCCGCACGCGGGCGAGAATGGGCTGTTCGGTCGCGAGGAGATCGAGCTCATCGGTCCGACCGTCTCGCGCGTCGCCGCCGAGACGGGCATCGACTGTCGCGGCCCGTTCCCGGCCGACACCATCTACATCAAGGCCTTCGCGGGCGAGTTCGACAGCGTCGTCTCGATGTACCACGACCAGGGACAGATCGCGACCAAGCTCAAGGGCTTCAACCGCGGCGTGACGGCGACGGCCGGTCTCGACGCCGTCTTCACCACGCCGGCGCACGGCACGGCCTTCGACATCGCGGGCAAGGGGATCGCCTCGACGGGCGCTCTCGAGGCCGCGGTCGAGCTTGCCGCGAAATTGGCACGCGCCGACGCTGCACGCGCGGCAGCCTGACGGAGCGGCAAAGGACCTCGCGCGGCCCGTTCAGGTCGGATGACCCTATCCATGCGATCGAGGATCGGTCCCGCCGAGAAGGCGGCGTTCGCGAGCGTACCACGTCGCGCGGCGCACGGCGCCTTCGGGAACTGCGCGCCTTCATTTCCCGCCTCCCTCGTGCGAGGATCCCCGTCCCCGATCAGGAGAGCGCCGATGAGCATGGTCGACCGTATCAGGAGCTACCAGGACGAGCTGGTCGCGATCCGCCGCGACCTGCACGCCCATCCCGAGATCGGGTTCGAGGAGGAGCGCACGTCCGCGATCGTCGCCGAGCGTCTCGCCGCCTGGGGCATCGAGGTCCACCGCGGCATCGGAAAGACCGGTGTCGTCGGCGTCCTGCGCACGGGTGGCGGCAATTCGCGTCGCATCGGGCTTCGCGCCGATATGGACGCGCTTCCGATCGAGGAAACGACCGGACTTGATTGGGCCTCGAAGAACCCCGGGCGCATGCACGCCTGCGGCCACGATGGCCATACCACGATGCTGCTCGGGGCCGCGCGCTACCTCGCCGAGACGCGGGCGTTCGACGGCACCGCGGTTTTCATCTTCCAACCCGCGGAGGAGGGCTTGGGCGGCGCGCGCGCGATGATCGCCGACGGCCTGTTCGAGCGCTTTCCCTGCGACGAGATCTATGGCCTGCACAATTCGCCCGACGGGCCCCGGGGCAGGGTCACGATCAAGGCCGGCGCCGCGATGGCGGGGGCGGACTTCTTCGACATTCGCATTAAGGGCCGGGGCTCGCACGGCGCCTATCCCCACAAGGCCACCGATCCGGTGGTGATCGCCATGGCGCTCGGCCAGGCGCTGCAGACGATCGTCAGCCGCAACGCCGACCCGCTGGAGGCCGCCGTGGTTTCGATCACCCAAATCCACGCCGGCTCGGCCTACAACGTCATTCCCGACACGGCCGACCTCGCCGGCACGGTGCGCACGTTCGACGAGGCGTTGGGAGACCTCGTGCGCACGCGCATGCGGGCGATCGCAGCCGGCATGGCATCCGCCTTCGGGGCGACGATCGAGGTCGACGCGCGGCCGGTGTTCAGCGTCCTGCGCAACCGGCCGGAGAGCGCCGACGCGATGGCGCGGGCAGCGGCGGACTTGTTCGGCGAGGACGCCTTGGATCGGGCGGCGAGGCCTCACATGGGCAGCGAGGACTTCGCCGATATGCTGCGCGCGGTTCCAGGAGCCTATTGCTGGCTCGGCATGGCTCCGGGCGCGGCCCTGCATAACCCGAACTATCAGTTCGACGACGACATCATTCCGCTGGGGGCCTCGCTTCTGGCGCGGATGGTCGAGCAACAGTCCCGGGCCTTGCCCGCCTGAAATGGCGCCTTCTCGAGGGTAGAAGCGAGCGGCTGGAAACGAGACGATGCGGACGATCAACCCCGAAGCTTCGGCGCTCCTCCTGGTCGATTTCCAAGCCCGGCTCATGCCGGCGATCGACGGCGGCGCGTCCGTGCTGGCCAACGCCAGGCGCCTGCTCGATGCGGCGGGCATGCTCGGCCTGCCCACTCTGTTCACCGAGCAAAACGCCGAGGGTCTCGGCCCCACCCTGGCCGAACTTTTGCCCGACCGCACAGCTGCCGTCGCGCGCAAGATGACGTTCGATGCGTGCCGCGCGGAAGGCTTCAGGGAGATGCTCCCGACCCGGCCCGACGTCGTCGTGGCAGGCTGCGAGGCCCATGTCTGCGTGCTCCAGACGGTGCTCGGCCTTCTCGATGCGGGGCGGCGCGTCTTCGTCGTCCGTGATGCCCTCGGGTCGCGCCGGACGGAGAGCAAGGAAACGGCGATTCGGCGCATGGAACGCCACGGTGCCGAGATCGTCACGACCGAGATGGTGGTGTTCGAGTGGCTCGGGTCCGCGCAACACCCGCGGTTTCGCGACGCGCTGGCGCTCATCAAATGATGCGCGGCGGGCCACCCGCCGCCCGCTCACCCACGGATCCGCTTCAAAGGCGCTTCGCCACCTCCTCGAGCATGACCTCCGTGGCGCCCCCGCCGATCGACTGGACGCGCGCATCGCGGGCCATGCGCTCGATCGCGGTCTCGCGCATGAAACCGAGGCCGCCATGATACTGCAGGCAGGCGTACATGACCTCGTTCACGAGTTCTCCGCAGTAGGCCTTGACCATCGAGACCTCTTTCGTGCAGTCCTCGCCGGCGGCCGCACGGGAACCCGTGGCATAGACGAGCTGCCGACCGGCTTCCACCTTCGCGGCCAGCATCGCGAGCCTGTGGCGGACCGCCTGATTGGCCCAGAGCGGCGCCCCGAACGCCTTGCGATTCCTGACCCAGTCCAGCGTCATCGCGAGGGCGGCTTGTGCTTCTCCCATCGCCATCGCACCGAGCACCAGGCGCTCGTTCTGGAAGTTGCGCATGATGGAATAGAAGCCCTGCCCCTCCTCGCCGAGGATGCTCTCCGCCGGAACGCGGCAGCCCTCGAAGACGAGCTCGGCGGTGTCGGACGAGCGCCATCCGTGCTTGTCGAGCGCCCGCCCGACGCGCAACCCGGGCGTGTCCTTCTCGACCAGGAACATGGTGACGCCGCGGCTTGCCGGTGCCGCCTGATCGGTCTTGGCCGCCACGCAATAGAGGTCCGCGTGCACGCCGTTGGTGATGTAAAGCTTCGTGCCGTCGATGACGTAGCTGTCGCCGTCGCGCCGCGCGCGAGTCCGGATCCCCTTCACGTCGGAGCCCGCGTCCGGCTCCGTGACCGCCACGGCGGTGATGACCTCGCCGGAGACGATCCCTGGCATCCATCGCGCGCGCTGCGCGGCATTGCCGGCGTTGAAGACGTGGACCGAAGCCATGTCGGTGTGAACGAGCGCGGTGATCGCCACCCCACCATAGGTGCTGCGCCCCAGTTCCTCCGCGAACACCATCGTGGCGAGCACGTTCATCTCGGAGCCGCCGTACGCGGCCGGATACCGGATGCCGAAGAAGCCGAGTTCGCCCATTCGCCGCAGCACGGCGCGGGGCACGAAGCCATCCCGCTCCCAGGCGTCGGCACGAGGCTTGATCTCCTCCTCGACGAAGCGCCGGACCTGGTCGCGGAGCAATTCGTACTCGGGAAGTGTCCAAGGAAGCTGCGGCGCTCCTCCGGCCGCGTCTCGCTGTTCGGTCACCGACGTCCCCTCCTGGCCTGACCAGGGGGACGGTAGGAAGCCACCGTGTGGGGTCAAGACATCGCGCCGTCGAGTACGGGATTCGGTCCGGAGCCTTTCGGGTCGGATCCCCCGAGGAACCGATGCCCCGGATCGAACTCCGTCCCCTGAGCAACAAACACCGGATACGTTGCGCGCCGGGCACACTCGACGTGGCATTGAGATGCTAAGTCTGGTTTGGCAGCGCGTGTGAGGGTCGTGGATCATCAGCGCGCCCGAATCCATGGTAGGACGAGACGATGAGGCCCCCCCTCTTTTCGCGGACGACGACTGCCGCCGCGGCCCTTTTCCTGGCTTTCACCGGTCCGGGGTCGGCCGCCGATCCGGTCGGTGGGTTGGCCTCACCCCAGCCGGGACCACCGGCGGCCTCCTCGGGCCTGATCGTGACGGTCACCGGAAATGCCCTTCTCGCGCCAGCCTATCCGGGATCGGATGAGCTCAGCCTTCTCGCTTATCCCTCCTTGAGCTTTCGGCGCTTCGGAGAGCCGAAGCGGTTCAGCACGCCCGACGATGGGCTCACTCTCCCGTTCTACGATACGCCGGCGCTGCGAATCGGCGCCGTCGGACGGTTCCGCGGCGGCCGCTATCTGGAATCCGACCGCCGTCTGTTCGGGCTCGAAGATGTGCGCTGGGCCGTCGAGCCGGGCGTCTTCATCGAGTTCTGGCCCGCCCAATTCCTCCGCACGCGCGCCGAACTGCGGCGCGGCTTCCATGGACACGACGGCTTTGTCGCCGATCTGGGTGCGGACCTCGTCCAGAGGTTCGGCGCCGTGACGGCGTCGATCGGCCCCCGCGTGAGCCTCGGGGATCGGGAGTTCACGAGCACGTATTTCGGCGTGACGGCAGCCGAGTCCGCCATCAACCGGGTTCTCCCGGCCTACCGGCCGTCCGGCGGAGTGACCTCCGTCGGGGCCTTGGCGTCGCTATCGGTGGACTGGTCCGAGCGCTGGTCCACGACCGTCTCGGCATCCTACGCCAGGCTTGTCGGGGATGCCGCCGAGAGCCCGATCGTGAGGCAGTTCGGATCGCGGGACCAATTCACGGTCGGCGCCAGCCTGTCCTACTCCTTCGGCTTGGACGGCTGGTAAGCGCGAGCCGCGGGCGGGTCGTTCACCGCTTCCAGGCGACCCTCCGACCCACCTCGCCCGGATGGGGCGGGACAGGGATGCACGCGCCCTGCCCCGGGCGGAATTCGGCGGTTTCCGGAACGAAAGCCGGCTCCAAGCGATCCGGGACCGACAAATTGGTGGTTTTTAAGAGCGGCAGCCCGGCGGTTTAACGCGGCGTTAACCATAACGCGGCGAGATCAGACGCATGTCGAAGCCGCCGCTCGCCGCGAACCCTCGCTCTCGCCCCTCCCCGGTTCGTTTCCGGGGTCGGTCGTTCATGGCGCTGGTGCTGGCGCCGCGGGCGCCTTTGGAGCATTGGCTGAGCGAGATCGACTCGACGCTCGAGCGCTCACCGGGCTTCTTTACGGGACGGGCCGTCATTCTCGACGTTTCGGCTCTGCAGATCGACAGGGCGGAGCTCTCCAGCCTCATTCGCGAGCTCCACGCGCGCGAGATCCGCATCCTCGGGATCGAGGGCGCCGACTCGTCGGCTCTGAGCCTCGGCCTGCCGCCGCCTCTCAGCGGCGGCCGCCCGGCCGGGATCGTCGAAGTCCACGACGTGCCCCGCGCCCCTCCGCCCCCGCCGCCGCCGCCGCAAATGCCGCTCGTCATCGACGGTTCGGTGCGGTCGGGACAGTCCATTCTCCACCTCGAGGGCGACGTGACGATCCTCGGTTCCGTCGCCTCGGGCTCGGAAATCGTGTGCAGCGGATCGATCCATGTCTACGGGACGTTGCGCGGGCGGGCCATTGCGGGTTCGACCGGAAACGCCCAGGCTCGCATCTTCTGCCGCAGGCATGAGGCGGAACTCCTCGCCATCGATGGTCTGTACAGGACCGCCGACGACCTCGGCCCGCTCCATCGCGGCCTGCCCATCCAGGTGAGCCTGGATGGCGACGCTCTCATCGTGAAACCCCTCGACTGACCCAAACGAGAGAAAGAGAGGACCCTATGGCCAAGGTTTTGGTCGTGACATCCGGGAAAGGCGGGGTGGGCAAGACGACCTCCACCGCCGCACTCGGCGCTGCGCTCGCACAGGCTGGGGAGAAGGTCGTCGTCGTGGACTTCGACGTCGGACTCCGCAACCTCGATCTCGTGATGGGCGCCGAGCGGCGTGTCGTGTTCGACTTCATCAATGTCGTCCAGGGCGACGCCAAGCTTCAACAGGCGCTCATCCGGGACAAGCGTCTCGACACGCTTTCCCTCCTGCCGGCATCGCAGACGCGGGACAAGGACGCCCTCACCGAAGCGGGTGTCGCGAGGGTTCTGGCGGAGCTCCGCGAAAAGTTCGACTGGGTGATCTGCGACAGCCCCGCCGGAATCGAACGGGGCGCGGCGCTTGCCATGCGCCACGCCGACGTGGCGGTCGTCGTCACGAATCCCGAGGTCTCCTCGGTTCGCGACTCGGACCGCATCATCGGCCTGCTCGACTCGACCACCGAACGCGCCAAGCGCGGCGAGAAGATGGACAAGCATCTGCTTCTCACGCGCTACGATCCCATCCGGGCCGAGCGCGGCGAGATGCTCAAGGTCGACGACGTCCTCGAGATCCTCTCGATCCCGCTGCTCGGCATCGTGCCCGAGAGCGAGGAAGTCCTGCGCGCCTCCAACGTCGGCTCGCCGGTGACCTTGAACAGCCCCGTCAGCGCGCCGGCACGTGCCTACATCGACGCCGCGCGTCGACTCAAGGGCGAGGCGCTCGACATCGTCATCCCGAAAGACAGGAAGGGCTTGCTCGGCAAGCTGTTCGGACGGAGGGCTGCATGAACTTGATGAGCTTCTTCGCCCGGCGGACCTCGGCGCCCGTAGCGCGCGAGCGACTCCAGATCCTTCTCGCGCACGAACGGGTGTTGGTGAGCGGAGAGCCCGACCTCGTTGCCGTTCTCCGGGAACAGATCCTCGCCCTCGTCGCCCGCCACGTCTCGGTCGATCAGGACAGGGTCCGCGTCCAGATGAACCGGGATTCGGCGGTCTCGACGCTCGAGATCGAGCTCGAGCTCCCCGCCCCTACGCGTAAAGTCGCCAGCGCCTGATCGCGCCGCCGGCCTTCAGGCCCGGCGGCAGGTCACCGACACGTGGTCTACTCCTCCGTGGGCGGCGGCACCGGCTCGGCGGTCGCGGCAGCGGCGGGCTCCTGCCGGGGCGGGAAGGCCCGGGTCAGATTCGCGGGCGAGCGGACCGTCGGTGCGCCCGCTCCGATCGTGCGCAGGTCCGACTGGACGCTGTTCAAGACCGACAGGAGCCACGGCGGGGCGTCGGCGAAACTGTCCCGCAGACCCGTCTTCACGACGTCGATCTTGGCCGAGACTTCGATCGCGGTGCGCGCCGGAACCGCAGCGAAGTCCTGCTCGATCGCCTGCAGCTCCCGCAGAAGCTCCTCCCTTAAGCCACGCTGCTCATCCGCGTCGATGAGCGGTGACGCGAGCATGCCGCGCAAGGCGGCCCAGCGCAGGCCCAGAGCGCTGACCGATGGCGGGCTTTCGAGACCCGATTGGTTTCTGTTGTCGGCCACGATGAACTCCTTCGTTGTTGGCGCTCGCTTGCAGACGACAAGAGCCTCCGCGCAAGGGGTGATACGCGATTAAGGCTTTGCCATGGAGAGGCCGGCGCCTCGGCTCGACCGCCGGTCGGACCAGAGATTCGACGACCCTGGAACTGGCGGCATTCCGAGGCACGCACGACCCGCCTCGCCCCCGGCCGGCCGCGGCCCCTTCGATGGGACTGCGGTGACACCGAAGTCGGATGGGCGTAGCATTCGACGCCTAGCCGGGGAGCTCGACCATGAGCGGCAGGAACTTGATCACGCTGGACCGACGGACCCTCGTCCTGGGAGCAGCGCTCGGCACGGCCGGTCTCGTATGGCCGAGGTCCTCGCACGCGCAAGGCCTTGTCGCGACCCCGGGCCAAAGCGAGGGGCCGTTCTACCCCGTCGAGTTTCCGTCCGACGTCGACAGCGATCTCGTGCGGGTCACAGGACAGGCCGCCCGGGCCGTCGGTCAGGTGACGCTGATCTCCGGGCGGGTGATCGACACACGGGGCCAACCGAAACGCGGTGCCGTCGTCGAGATCTGGCAGTGCGACGCCAACGGCGTCTATCACCATCCCCGTTCGCCCGGGCAGGGGCGGATCGATCAGGCCTTTCAGGGCTATGGCCGCACGCAGGTGGATCACGAGGGCGGCTACCGCTTCCGCACCATCCGGCCGGTGCCCTATCCCGGGCGCACGCCGCACATCCATTTCGCGGTCCATGTGCCAGGGCAGGGGCGGCTCGTGACCCAGATGTATATCGAAGGCGAACCGCTCAACGCCCGGGACGGCCTGCTCAACAGCATTCGCGATCCGCGGGCCCGCCGCAGCGTGATCGTCGACCTGATGCCCGCCCCGGAGGCTGAACCGGGAGCGCTCCGCGGGCGCTTCGACATCGTCGTCGAGGCTTGAGAGGCCGGGCGACGCTCCAGGGGAAGGCGCCCGCAGCCGAACCGGGTCGTCAAGTGCTGGACGGTGAGCAGCCGCCGGTGCAGACAAGCTCGCGTTCTTGACGACCGGTCCGTCGGACCGATGCGTGGCGCATCGCACGAAGCTGCGCGGCGGGGCGGTCTAGCCAAGCCCGCGATAGTTTGGCAGCACTATGTCAGGAGCCTACGAGCAGTATCCGTCCGATGCTGATTGCCCTTCTGTCCGACATCCACGGCAACCGAGAGGCCCTCGAGGCCTGTCTGGCCCACGCGCGGTTCCTTAAAGCCGAGCGTCTGATCTTTCTCGGGGACTACGTGGGTTACGGCGCCGATCCGGTCTGGTCCGTGGAGACCGTCATGGAACTCGTCGACGAGGGTGCGGTCGCCCTGTTGGGGAACCACGACGCCGCCGTGGACGGCTCGGACGCGGACATGAACAGCCTCGCGCGAGCGGCGATTGCATGGACGCGCACGCAGCTGCGGCCGGAGCACCGGGCGTTCCTTTCCACCCTCCCGCTCACCTTTGAGGACGGCGACGCGCTCTACGTCCACGCCAACGGCTATGCGCCCGCGAGCTGGGATTATGTTTTAGGGCCGTTGCAGGCGGCCCGCGACCTCGGCCGGACGCGGTTCCGGCACACCTTCTGCGGACACGTCCACGTGCCGA
Organism: uncultured Alphaproteobacteria bacterium; assembly: GCA_963800985.1. GTDB lineage: Bacteria > Pseudomonadota > Alphaproteobacteria > Rhizobiales > Beijerinckiaceae > Microvirga. Next base: position 203,697 of record CAWDDI010000023.1, read on the forward strand.
TGCTCTATCACATGGGCGCCGGAACGCTCGGCGAACTCGCCCCGACGCCCGGCAGGGACATCCCGCTCCTTCCGCCTCGCGTGTGGTTGGCGGTCATCGGAGCCGTCGGCCAGCCGCGCGACGGAGTCCCGGCGGCGAATTACGCGTTGTTCGACACCGAGCGGCGGTCCTTGCGATTTCTCCGCGTTTCCTACGACGTCGCGGCGGCAGCCCGGAAGATCCGCGAGGCCGGCCTGCCGGAACGGCTTGCGTCGCGCCTTGAAGAGGGGCGATGACGATGGGACGCTGGTCGTCGCTCAGGGACGGACCTCGAGTCCCGGATGGTACGATCGGCGCGGTGTCGGTGCCCCTCGCGGCCGCTCCGTCGATCCGGGAATTCCGGTCGAACGGCTTTCACCACGGCCACAGCTGGAGCAGTTCGCGCAAGCTCAGCAGCATGATGGTCACGCCGACGAGAACCATCAGGATCCGGTCGGGCAGGCGGCTCGTCATGTAGGCCGCGAAAGGCGCGGCCAGGACACCGCCGAGGATGAGGCCGAGGATGATCGGCCACAGCTCCAACCCGATGGTGGCCACGAAGGTGGCCGAGATGGTCGCCGCGACGAGGAACTCGGCGGCGTTGGTGGACCCGACGGCCAGCCGGGTTTCGGCACCGCGACCGACCAGGGTCGACGCCACGAGGGGGCCCCAACCGCCGCCTCCGACCGCATCGAGGAACCCTCCCGCGAAGCCTAGCACGCGCACGTGCCGCGGCTTCTTGGCGGCCTGTGCCGACGTCCGCCAGGTCCGCCACAGGATCACCCCGCCCATCACGAAAAGATAGGCGCTGACCGTGGGGCGGACGACGTCGACGGGAACCGAAACCAGGAGATAGGCTCCAAGCGCGCCGCCGACGACCCCGCCCGACGCGAGTTTCCTGCACAGGCGCCAATCGATGTTGTCGAACCGCCAGTGAGAGAGCGCCGACGCGCCCGTCGTGACGACCTCGGCGGCGTGAACGCTCGCGCTTGCGACCGGCGGGGCCACTCCCAAGGACAGAAGGACCGTCGTCGAGATGAGGCCGTAGGCCATCCCGATCGCCCCGTCGATCAGCTGTGCGGCGAATCCGATCGCGATGAAGAGAGGAAGGTCGAAGGACATGAGAGCGGCCTCGTCCCACGCCGAGTGTACTCCACATCCTCCGGTCGCGACAGCGGCTCGCGCGTCGTCCCGGGGGCCGTTGCGTTCGGTTGCGCGGGGTCGGGCTATGAGCGCCTGAGACGCCCGACGACGCCGCCCGGAAAGGCGTAGACGCTGATCACGAACAGGAGACCGAGCCAAAGCAGCCAGCGGTCCGGATGGACGATGTCGGGCAGCAGCGGCACGCCCGCGAGCGCGCCGCTGGCGGCACCCATCAGGACCTGGAGGTAGCTCTGGGCCAGAATGAACAGGAAGGCGCCGATCACGGCGCCGTACATCGTGCCCATGCCGCCGATCACCACCATCAGAAGGATGTCGATCATGATCGCGAAAGACAGGGTCGTGTCCGGCCCGTTGTAGCGCAGCCAGAGGGCCATGAGAGCGCCCGCGACCGTCGCGGCGAGCGCCGCGATCACCGAGGCCGCGGTGCGGTAGGCGACGACACGGTAGCCCAGCGCTTCCGTGCGGAACTCGTTCTCGCGCACCGCCTGGAGGACGCGCCCGAAAGGCGAGTTCACGATGCGCAAAAGCAGCAGGAACCCCGCAAGGGACACGAAGAGAATCAGATAGTAGGCGAGGATGCGTCCGTTCAGCGTCACGCCGAACACCGGCTCGCTGGCCACGCGGAACGCCGGTCGCAACGCCGGCGGCAATTGGAACGACAGCCCGTCCTCGCCGCCCGTGATGGTCGAGAGCTGGGAAGCCAGCACCAGGGCGGCCGATGCGACCGCGAGGGTGATCATCGAGAAGAAGATCGCCCGAACGCGCAACGAAAGCAGTCCGATCGCGCAAGCGAGAGCCGCCGAGAGCGCCAGGGCGCCGAGGAGCCCGACGCCGACCGAGCTCCAGGTCGGCCCGAGCCGGTCGAGAGCGATGGCGACGCCATAGCCCCCGATGCCGAAGAACATCGTGTGCGCGAAGGAGACGATACCGGTGTAGCCGAGGAGGAGATCGTAGCTCGCGGCGAGCAGAATGAAGACGCAGATCTTCGCCGCGGTGCCGATCGGCTGGCTTCCGGGCAAAAGGAAGGGCGTCGCCGCGAGACCGATCAGGATCGCCAGCAGAAGGGCCGACAGGACGCGCGAGCGCGGCGGATCGGCGGAGAGGAGGCCGCCGCGAGGGCGGCGCACGGGGGGCTCAACGCGGCGGAGGCGGCATTCATCGACGTGCGACCGGAAACAGCCCTTGCGGGCGCCAAACGAGGACGAGGGCCATCACCAGGATGTTCGAGACCAACGCCAGCTTCGGAGCGAGGAACCCGACATAGTTGGCGACGAGCGCCACGACGAGAGCGCCGATGAAGCACCCGCCGATCGAGCCCAATCCTCCGATGATGATCACCGTGAACACCAGGACCATCACTTCCATCCCCATCCCGGCGGTCAGGGTCTGGCGATAGAACGCCCACATCACCCCGCCGAGTCCCGCGAGTGCCGAGCCGGCCACGAACACCGCGACGAAAAGCCGACGGATGCGATAGCCGAGGGACTCGACCATTTCGGGGTTCTCGACGCCCGCGCGAATCAAAGAGCCCCAGCCGGGTGCGGTTGAGGACGACCTGCATCAGGCCGAACACCGCGAGGCCGATCACGACCGCGGCGACCCGGTAGCGCTCCATCGCCATGTCGCCGACCACGAAGGCACCCCGGAGTGCCTCGGGCAACGGGATCGGAATCGGAGATGCGCCCCAGATGGCGTGAATCAATTGCTCGGTGACGATGAGGCCGCCCATGGTCACGAGGATCTGCTTCAAGTGACTGCCGTAGACGGGGCGCACGATGACCCTTTCGAAAAACGCGCCGACGAGCGCAGTCACCACCATGGCGGCAGCGATGCAGAGCAGCAGGAGAGCGATGTTCAGAGCGAAGGAATCCGCGCGCGCCCAGCTCCCGAGCGGTCCGAGCACCAGGAGCGTGGCATAGGCGCCAAGCGAGATGAAGACCCCGTGGCCGAAGTTGATCACGTCCATCAGACCGAAGACGAGCGTAAGCCCCGACGCCATCAGGAAGATCATCATCCCCATGGCGAGGCCCGCGAGGGTCAGGGTGACCCAGGACGAGGTATCCCCGAAGAACGGGAGGGCGAGGAGCACGAGCGCCGGCACGATGACGAGCGGCACCCAATCGACCTTCGGACGCGGCAGGTCGGGCGACGTCGGGCGAGGTGCGGTGGTCGCGGTCATTGATGAGCATCCAGGCTGAGGCCGAGGAGACGCTGCTGAAGTCCTGCGTCGGCCACGAGTTCGCTCATTGCGCCGGTGTGGACGATGCGCCCCTCGTCCATCACGAGGACCCGGTCGCCGAGCATCGAGGCGGCGTGGAAATTCTGTTCGACCAGCAGGATCGTCTCGCCCGCCGCCTTGAGCGCCTGGAAGGCCTCGATCATGTTGCGCACGATCACCGGCGCGAGACCTTTGGTGGGCTCGTCGACGAGCAGAAGGCGACGCGGCTCCGCGATCGCGCGGGTGATCGCCAGCATCTGCTTCTGGCCGCCGGACAGATGGCCCGCCGGCAGGGCCCAGAACCGCTTGAGCGCGGGAAAAAGCGTGAAGATCCAGTCGAGACGCGCGGCATCGACCGGCCCCGAGCGCGCCGCGAGCACCACGTTCTCGCGCACCGTGAGATCGGTGAAGATGCCCATCGACTCCGGAACGTAGGCGATGCCGCTCAGCGCGATCTCGGGAGTCGCGCGGCGGGTGATGTCCTCGCCTCCGAACAGGATCCGGCCCGCCGAGGCCTGCCACAGGCCCATGATGGTCCGCAGCGTCGTTGTCTTGCCGGCGCCGTTGCGCCCGAGCAGCATGGTCACGCCCCCCCGCGGGACGTCGAAATCCACGCCGTGGAGGATGTGATAGGGGCCGATATGCGTCTGCACCCCTTCCAGCCGGAGGAGAGTCTCGACGGTGGGACTGCGTGCGTCGCGCATTGTCGGGAACGCGTTACTCACCGGCGACCCCTTGCAGCCGGAGGAGAGTCCCGGGAGAGGGACCGCGTGCGGCGCGAGGGGTTTTCGGGAACCCGTGATTCACCGGCGACCCCTTGCAGCGGAGGAGAGTCTTGGGCGAGCGACCGCGAGCGTCGCGAGGGGTTGGAAGCGCGTCACGCATCGGCAGGGACCATCCCGAGATAGGCTTCCTGCACGACCGGCGACGCGATCACCGCGGCGGGTTCGCCGTCCGCCACGAGGACGCCGTTGTGGAGGACGACGATTCTGTCGGCCAGAGACCGAACCACGTCCATCTTGTGCTCGACGAGGAGAATCGTGCGGTCCCCCCGCGACTTGAGGTCATGGATGAGTTCGAGCACGGTCGGCACCTCGTCGACGCTCATGCCCGCGGTCGGTTCGTCGAACATGAACACCTTGGGCTCGAGCGCGATCAGCAGCGCCACCTCGAGCTTGCGCTGATCTCCGTGGGACAGCACTTTCGGAGGGACGTGGCGCCTGTCCGCGAGCCGCACCCGTTCGAGGATCGCCTCGGCCCTGTCGATGAGATCCCGGCGGCTGTTCCAGACCTGGAGGAGGGACCATCCCGCCTCGGCCCGGCTCTGCACCGCGAGGCGGACATTCTCCAGCGCGCTCAGCTGCGGAAACAGGTTCGTGAGCTGGAAGGCGCGCCCGAGGCCCTTTCGCGTCCGCGCCGACGCCGAGAGCCCGGTGATGTCCTCGCCCTCGAGCAGGATCTCGCCCGCACTCGCCGCGAGCTGGCCCGAGATGAGGTTGAAGTAGGTGGTCTTGCCGGCCCCGTTCGGGCCGACGATCGCCGTGAGGGTGCCCGGCGTGAAAGAGCAGCTCACGTCGTCCACGGCGACGTGCCCGCCGAAGCGGATCGTCAGCCCGCGCGTCTCGAGCGCGGGCGACGGGATGGGCGCGGACGCGGACACGGTCCCTCGCGGGGAGCGCCTAGCGCTTGTTGCGAACCGGAATCGGCATCTTCTCGGGCGGAATCGTGTCCACGAGTTCGAGGAGGTCGTTCGCGTCCTTGCCGCCGGCCTTGACCTTGAAATGGTACATGACCTGCAGCGCCTGATGGTCCTCCTTGCGGAAGGTCATCGGTCCCTTCGGGGTCTCGAAGGTCATTCCCTCCATGGCGCTGACGAGCTTTTCGGGATCCGTGCCGCCCGCCTTCTCGACCGCGGTGAGGGCCGCCGATGCGGCCGCGAAGCCGCCGGCGGTGAAGAAGTCCGGCGGGGCGTTGAAGCGCTTTTGGTGCTCGGCGACGAGCCAATCGTTCATCGGGTTCTTCGGGAAGTCGTAATAGTAATAAACCGCACCCTCCATGCCGGGATAGTTCCGGTAGATCTGCATGACGGGGAGGATGTTGCCGCCGGGCGCGATCTCGATCCCGTACCGCTCCGGCTTCAGGTCGGCGATCTTCGGCAGGGGGTGTTGCCCGGCCCAGATGATCGCGATGATCTTCTTGCCCGGCTTGTCCTTCAAGGCATCGAACAGCCGCTGGGCGGAGGCCGTGAAGTCGGTCGTGTTCTGCGGCGCATACTCCTCGAAGACGATTTTGGCGTTGGGCCGCAGCGAGCCGACCGCGGCCCTGAGCGCCGCCACGCCGTCGCGGCCGAAGGCGTAATCCTGCGCCAGGGTCGCGATGCTCACCTCGCCCGAAGCGGGAATGGCCGCCGCCGATCCATATGCGTCCTGCGTGGAATTGCGCGCGGTCCGGAAGATGTAGCGGTTCCACCGCTCGCCCGTGATGGCATCGGCGACCGCCGGCTCGACGATCAGCACCTTGCCGTTCTCCTCGGCGACCGGGAGCATCGCAAGTGCCGCGGCCGACGAGGTCGTGCCGATCGCAAGGTCGACCTTGTCGTCGTTATAGGCCTGCTCCAACAGGGTCTTGGCGAGATCGGCCTTGAGCTGGTCGTCCTTCGTGACGACGACGATCTTGCGGTCGCGCCACGCCATCGTGCCCTTGGTGAGGTATTCGAGGCCGAGCATGAAGCCGGCCTCGGTCTGCTTGGCGTAGGCCTCGAGCGGCCCGGTCTTTCCGGCGATCAAGGCGATCTTGAGATCGGCGGCCGGGGCGGCCGAGGCAAGGAGCACGGCGCCAAGAGCGGCAGCCACGGTGAGACTCGAGCGGCGCATGAACACTTCCCTGTGGAGTTTGAGCGGGAGCATCTGACGCGGGCGACCTGCGCGCTGTCAAGTGCATGCGGGGTCCGTCCAGCGGGCGGTCCGACGAGCGAGACTTCAGTCGAGAACGGCGGTCGGCCCAGTCTTTGCAGAGAGTAAGCCCGCGTCCTCGCTTGTCTCCTCGCGTCCCTGAGCCGCCGCCGCCGAACTCACTGCAGGCGCGGGGACTTGAGGAAGCGGCTGCGGTCGCCGGAGACGATGCTGACGTCGAACCTGTCGCCCTCGCGCTCGAGGGTGAGAGGAACGTCGACGCCGGCCTCTCCGAGCGACCAGACCGCTCGGTAGAATTCGGCAAGCGAGGTGATGGCTTTGCCCGCGACCGCATGCACGACATCCCCGACGTGGAGGTCGGCCTTCTGCGCCGGGCCCCTCCCCGCGAGGCCGACGATGACGACTTGGTCGCCTTCGTCCTCCCTTGCATACAGCCCAAGCCAGGGCCGCGCCGGGCGGTCCACCCTGCCCAACCGAAGCAGATCGTCGAGGACGGGTTTCAGGTGATCGATCGGCACGCTCATGTTGAGCGGTACGATGCGCCCACTCGAGGCTTGATGCTGCAGTTGAAGCGATCCGATCCCCAGGAGGTCGCCTCGCCGCCCGATGAGGGCCGTCCCGCCCCAGTGAGGGTGGGCCGGGCCCGTGAAGAGGGCATCGCCGAGCAGATACTCCCAGTAACCCGCAAATTCCTGCCGAGCCACCACCTGAGCCGCGAGTGAGCGGGCGCGCCCGCCGGCGCCGCCGACCACCACCTCCGCCCCGGGCCCGAGGCGCCGCGAGTCGCCGAGGACGAGCGCCGGTGCAGGGAGGGGCGAAAGCGCCTGGACGAGGCCGAAGCCGCTCTCGTAGTCGTAGGCGAGGGCATGGCCCGGCACCGAACGCCCGTCGTTCGTCGTGAGCCAGACCTCCTCGGCTTCCGTGATCAGGTACCCGATGGTCACGATCAGGCCATCGGAGCGGATCACCGCACCCTGCCCGGCGCGCTCCGTGCCGAGAGTCTCGGCCGTGAACGCATCCTCCGGCACACGCGCACGGATGGCGACGATTCCGGACAGAACCTGATCGAGATCATAGTCGAGCCCGTCCGGATCCGGCTGGAACTCGGGTGGAATCTGCCATCGATCGGACATCGGGATCGAGCCTCCCTCATGACCGGCACGAACATTTCACCAAGACAGATGGGGCGCTCTGGCGATACGAGAAGATTTCGCGACCGGCGGGCGAGCCGGACCGAACCGGAACGGCCGACCGGAGCGGCGCCTCCCGCGGTCAGCCTCGCGGGAGATGCGCCGACGCGGTTTCCCGAGGGTGTCCCGGGACTTCTCGCCAGGTTCCAGCAGGTGGCCGCGACGGGCGCAGCGCAGCGGGACCGTAGCGCTGACGGCCGTCGGTCCGTCCCTGCGCCGCGTCACTCGAGCTTGGCGCCCGACGCCTTCACGACCTTGGCCCATTTTTCGTGTTCGGCCTTGACGAACGTCGTGAGTTCGTCCGGGCTCATGGGTTTGATTTCGCCGCCGAGATCGGCGAACCGCTTCTGAAGCTCCGGGCTTTCCAAGGCCTTGCGGACCTCCTGGTTGAGCCTCGTGGTGATCTCGATGGGAGTCCCTTTGGGCGCGAAAAGAGCGAACCAGCTCGAGGCCTCGAAGCCGGGAAGACCCGCCTCCTCGAGGGTCGGAATCTCGGGCAGCGCGGGCGACCGCCGGGACGAGGTGACCGCGAGGGGGCGCAGGGACCCGGCCTTGGCGTGCTCGATCGACGAGGGCAGGTTGTCGAACATCACGTCCACCTGTCCGGCGATGAGGTCGTTGATGGCCGGTCCGCTGCCCCGGTACGGCACGTGGGGCATCTCGACGCCCGTCATCTGCTTGAACAGTTCGCCCGAGAGGTGGATCGAGGTCCCGTTCCCGGAGGAGGCCATGTTGAACTTGCGCGACGCCCCCTTGGCCTCGGACACGAAGTCCCGAACCGTCGTCGCCCTCACGTTGCGCGGATTGACCACCATGAGGTTCGGCACCCCCGCCACGAAGGCCACCGGGGCGAAGTCGTTGAGGGCGTCGTACGGCATCCTGGCGTAGAGGCTGGCATTGATCGCATGGGTGCCGACCGTGCCCATCACGAGGGTGTAGCCGTCCGGATCCGCTTTGGCGACCGCATCGGCACCGATGTTGCCTCCCGCCCCGCCGCGGTTCTCGATCACGAATTGCTGGCCGAGCGACTGCGCCAGCTTCTCGCCGACGAGCCGGGCGAAGATGTCGGTCGTGCCGCCTGCCACGAAGGGCACGATGATCCGGACGGGCCGTGCGGGATAGACCGGCTGTGCCGCGGCCGCGCCCCATATCGAACAGGCCGCGACCCCGAACGCGAGCCCGAGCGCCTGACGGCGCGCAAGACTGAACAGACGTGCCATGACGGCTCCTTCGATGCTTCGCTTGGACCAGGTCCAGGGAGCGCACCGCTCCTTGGTCTCGACCTCCCATCAGAGCGCAGGTCGACCCGAAGAGCAACGTATGGGAAGGGTGCGGCGCCATCCCGTCGAGGCGGCTCGCGCCGGGACCGCCGGAGCCGCTCCCATCACGAAAGCGTCATAAGTGGGGACGAGAAGGGCCTTGTCTCGGTGGCGTTCGGCGACAGATGTTGCGAGCTGACGCGGGGTTGAGCATGCGCGGGAACATTTTTGGGCTTGTCGTCGCCTTGGTGTTCGGCGTGCTTGTGCTCCCTGGATCCGCGCGAGCCACGACCGAGGTGGACCTGGCGCTCGTGCTCGCGGTCGACATCTCGAACTCGATGGACCTCGAGGAGCAGGAGCTGCAGCGGAGCGGATTCGTCGAGGCGTTTCGCTCGCCGCTCGTGCACGAGGCCATCCGCGGCGGAACGCTCGGCAGGATCGCCGTCACCTATATGGAATGGGCCGGGACAGGCCGGCAGACCGTCGTCGTCTCCTGGATGACGATCGAAGGCGCGGAAGGCGCCGTGGAGTTCGCGGAACAGCTCGCCCGCGCGCCCATCCAGCGCGGCCCGCGCACGTCCATCTCCGGGGCGATCGATTTCGGCGTGAAGCTCCTCGATGAGAGCGGCGTCGAACCGCTCCGCCGGGTCATCGACGTCTCGGGTGACGGCGCCAACAACCAGGGCCGCCCGGTCACGCTCGCCCGTGAGGCCGCTCTCGCGCGCGACATCACGATCAACGGGTTGCCGATCATGCTCAAGCGCGCGAACAGCTTCTGGGACGTCGCCAAACTCGACGTCTACTACCGCGACTGCGTCATCGGCGGGCCCGGAGCGTTCATGATCCCGGTGCGCGAGCGGCAACACTTCGCGGAGGCGATCAAGACCAAGATCATCCGTGAGATCGCGGCCGTCGATCCGGGGTCCCGCGTGGTGCCCGTCCAGGCCGAAGGGCCCGCGGATTGTCTCGCCGGGGAGTTGCGGGACTGGGACATGCGGCGCTGACCGCGCAGGCGCGGGCGCCGCGGCAAGGATCCTCGGGGAACTCAAAGGAAGGCCGTCCCGTTCTCGGCGCGAAGGCCTTAGGTCGAGGAGGATCCGGAGCCCCTCATGGAACCGTCGTACGGTTTCCGCGTGACCCCATCGGAGGGCGACGGGCCTGGTGCCTACGCGTCCTTCCCCTACGATCGTGACCTGGTGGAGCGCTTTCGGGAGGCGTTTCCGAGGGCACGGTGGCGGCCCCATGAGGAGTGCTGGTTCGTTCCCGGCACCACGGCCGCCCGTCGCCTCGACGCCTGGATGTCGCGCGAGCTCGCGGACCTCGACCGCTACGCCGATGCCAAGGGGCGGGACGCCTTCGCGTTCGATCCGCTCCGGAGCCGCTATCTGCGGGTCGGCGAGGATCTCGGCGTGTGCACCCCGTACTCCCGCACGGTCGTCGAAACGATGCGGAGGATCCCGTGGGCGCGGTGGGATCCTGACGAGCGGATATGGCGGGTTCCGTTCCGCTCCTTCGAAGAGTTGCGCACCCGCTGGCCCACCATCGAGGACGCCGCCGAGCGCAACGAGCCGGAGGCCCGCAGGCGGCGACGGGCGGAGCGAAGCGAACCCGTCGATCCCGATCGGCTCGCCCTCCAGGCCGAGCGGCGGCGGCGGCGCTATCCGGTTCCAGCCGATGATTTGCCGCCTCTTGACGTTCCTCTCGCGACGTTCGGTCCGGGCGTGGTGGTGTTCGAGGAAACGGCAAGCGAGCCGTTCGGGGCAGACGCGGTTCCCGCACGGTATCCGCACATCCACGAGACCGCAGCTTCCTACGTCTGGGCGAGGTGGCGCGTGCCGGCTCCCCAGGAGCTCTACCGGGCGAGACCGGAGCGCCAACCGACCGACGAGGCGCTGAAGCTCGCCCGGGGATGGTGGTATCCGAACCGGCTGGAGCTGCGGGAGCGGATCCGGCGCGTGCACCAGATCGAACGGATGAGGCGATCGCGAATGGAGCCCGGCCGCTCCGGGACGGACGGCTGAGCCACCGGCGGCCCGGCGTTACTCCGCAGCCTGCAGGTACGTCACGCCGTGGGCCTGCGCCTTCTGGACCTCGCGCAAGGTCTCGGCCATGTAGTTGAGCCGCCGGATGGTCTTCTCGAGGTCGAGCTTCGCCGGCACGTTCAGCGCGTAGCTCCTGCGGCCACGGTAGAGCCGGTTGACGTGGCTCTCCATCTCGGCCGCAGACTCGCGCAGGCGGCGAACGAGCGTATCCGCGATCAGATCGGCGTTGTCGTCGACGATGCAGAAACGCACGTCGCTGGGGCGTTCGTGGGACATGAAAGACCTCATCTCTTCGTTCTGGATCGTTGATGATCAACAAACGGACCGCGTCTTGTCCTCACCTGTCGGGAGGCCAAGTTTGCGGGCCAGCGAACGTCTCGTGACGGGCCCGATCCAGGGCAGCGTCGCGAGATAGGCGAGCTTGTCCGCACTCGCCCGGTATTCGCGGTACAGCCGGTGCCGGTCGCGCCAGATCGTGTCGATCGCCCCGGCCTTGCCGGGGTGCCGGAACCCGAGGCGGGCCGTCGATCCCGACCGGAGCGCCACACGGCAGCGCTCGAAGGAGCGGCGACCAGCCCCGGCTGTCACGCTGGCGCTGCAGATCGCGAGAATCACGGCCTCGGCAAACACATCTGCGGTGTCCGGCCAAATCCTTGGGGCGAGTTCGCTGCCGGCTCCCGTGCCCCCATGATTCGGCCCGCGCACGGACCAACCGGTCGCCGACATCGTGAATCCTTCGGCTTTCATTTGCGATACAGCGCAAACTGCAGCAGGCGGACGAGGCGCGTGCTCGCCTTTCGGATCGGCCGAGGCGTGCGCCACGGCAAAGTCGGGCCGCCCCGCATCGAACCGGCTCGCGCCCGCTTGCGTGTGCTCGGCGCCGAGAGCCGCTCCCGCTCAGCAGAACCCGACCGGTGAACGGTTCCAAACTCGTCGCTCGATCCGCTGTCCCAAGGTGCGGGTTCGAGCACTCCGTCGGAGATCGGGATTCGAGTCGGTTTCTGCAAGGCGGAAGCGGCGTCGCCGACGCTTCCGAAGAGCGGATTCGGCGCGCCTCTGGGCCACCCGACGATCTCGCAGCGAGCCGCTTTGAAGGACTGGGCGAGGTCGGTGTCGACCTTGATCTCGTACAGGGCCGCAGCACAGGTGAATGCCTCGGTGAAGGGCGCCAGGGCACACCACTGCTTCTCGGCCATATGAAGCGGCCACAACCATAGACCGTCGCTGCGACGATCGCCCAAACGCTCGCGGTCGATCGAATACCCCGTGTGCTTGTGCTCGAGGCCCGATTCGGTCACGAGCCATTCCTCGTTCTCGAAGACGAGCGAATCCTCCGCCGTTGCCGCCATGTTGACGTCCTTGCTTCGCCGCTTGTGGCTGCTTTCCTTGAAGCCTGCCCTAATCCCGCCCAAAGCGTCGGGCACCAAGCGAATTGGAACAAAAAAAGAACATTAGCCGCTCGGGGGCCGGTGTCAAGCAACGACCCGTATTCGCGGGACGATCTGCCGCTGTGAAAAATTCATGTGGGAAGTCACGCGTGTCTTCGTCTAGAGGGTATCGCGGACTGTATGGACCGAGGCAAAGATTACCCGGTCGAGCTTATCCTAAGCTCGACTGTAGCGAGAACGGCTGGGAGCCGCCAGAGCTGAGTCATGACGACAGGGCAGTCTCGACCAATTGCCGATAGTCTTCGCCGTCTCGAGGAGATGCGAACGATCTACGAACGTCTTCGCACCGAGCGCATCCGGGCCGAAAGCGAGGTCGAGCGGCTCACCGTCGATTTGGAGCGGGTGCGCGAGAGTGCGCGCGCCACGTTCGGCACCGACGACGAAAACGAGATCGCGCGGCTGATCGAGGCCGCGCGGGCGAGCAACGCGGACGCGATCGCCGAGTTCGAATCCCTGATCCGGGACCTGCAAACGAGGCTTGAAGCGCTGGGAGGGGGCCGTTGAACGGCATCGGACCGATCGACCGCGTCATCGCGGATCTTGCGGCTGCCTTGGCTCGTGCCGAAGGCCGCCGCGACTCGCTGCAGGCCCGCGCCGCGATGCTGACGGAACACGTCGAGCTCGCCAAAGGACGGCTCGCCGTCAGGAGTGAGGTGGAGACCTTCATCGAAGCCGCGCACGGCCGGGCGAGCCGGCGCAATCTCGGGGCCTTCGAGACCCTGCTGACGGCGCTCGTCCGGGAGGTGCTTCCGGGAGAGAAGCCCGTCAAGCTCGACCTTACGACCGACCGCGGCCTGCCCGCCCTCGACATCTGCGTGGCGCGTCCCGACGGCACGCTCGAGGACGTGCTGGAGGACAACGGCGGCGCGCTGACGAACGTGGTCGGTATGGCCCTTCGCCTCATCGCGGTCGTGAAGGCGGACGTGGGGCGATTTCTCGCCCTCGACGAGGCGGATTGCTGGATTGCTCCGGAGCGGGTCTCGTCGTTTTACCGCGTGCTGGAGGACGGGGCTGCTCGTCTCGGCGTGCAGTGCCTTGCGGTCTCCCACCACGACCTCTCGCATTTCGAGGGGCGGTTTCACATCGCGCGCGTGGTCGGCGAGCCGCACGCGGGCGTCGACGTCGTCTCCTCCGACCACGACGCTCGCTGGAGCGATGCCGATGCGGGCCTTCGCTCCATCCGTCTGATCGACGTGCAGGCCTATCGGGACGCGACCCTGCGGCTGAGCCCCGGGGTCAATGCCCTTATCGGCCCGAACAACCGCGGTAAGTCGACCTTCATCCGCGCGCTGCGCGCGGTCTTCTACGGGGAGGTCCGGGACAGCCTCGTCCGCGCCGGAGCAAAGGCCGCGGTCGTCGAGATCGGAGTCGCGGGCGGGCGGACCCTGCGCTTCTCGCGCCGGCCGCGACGAACGCCCGTCAACATCTGGTCGCTGCACGAACCGGACGGCTCCGTCGCGGAGGATCAGGGACTGCGCTACGAATTGGGCGGGCGAGCGGTGCCGGACTGGGTCGAGCGTCTGTTTCGCATGACCAAAGTCGAAGATCTCGACGTCCAGATCGCTCACCAGAAATTCCCGGTCTTTCTCCTTGGCGAGACGCCCTCGCGGCGGTCCGCCGTGCTCTCGATCGGACAGGAAGCGAGCTACATCCGTGACATGGTGGGCCTCCACAAGGAGCGCTGCAGCAGGGATATCGCTCTCGTGCGCAGCGGCGAGCGGGAGCTCATCGAGCTGACGCGGGATTTGGAGGCGCTGAAGGAAATCGAGCCGCTCAAGGAAAGGCTCGGCGCCGCGGACGCGCAGGCGAACGCCATCCGTGTCGCGGCAGATCGGCTTGCCGCCCTGGAGGACCACGCCCGGCGTTTGGCGGCGGCCCGCACATGCTCGTCCGCGGCTGCCGCACGCCTGCGGGTCACCGCCGGTCTCCCGGACCCGGCCGTGCTCACGCGGCTGCACGATCAGCTCGAGCGGGGCCGGGCGCATGACGAGCTTGCGGAAAAGCTCCGCCGAACCACGGCCGCCCTCGCGCTGGCGCGAGCGCGTGACGCCCTCCTGGCCGACCTGCCCGATTCGGTGCCGGTGCCCGAGAGCACGACGGCAGCCGAGGAGACGCTCGGACGGTTGCGCAGCGTCGGCGAACAGGCCGCCGCGATGCGCCATCGCCTGACAGGCCTCGACCAGCGGATGAACACCGTGCGCGCCGATCTCGCCCGGCTCATGGACGAAACCGGCGGTCGGTGCCCGACCTGTGGCTCGCCCGTCGATTCGGACGCGCTCCTGACCGGCCACGCCCATCCCGGGCAGGAGGCAGCATGATCCTCGACGGCAAACGCTTGGCTCCGCTGCGCTGCGCGGGGCTCCTGATCATCGGCGATCCGCATGTCGGGTCGCGACGGCCGGGACGCCGCAAGGACGCGGACTGGCCGAATCCGGTGCTCGCAAAGCTCGAGCACTGTGCCGCCCTGGCGAGGGAGCAGGGCCTTGCGACCATCATCCTGGGGGACCTTTTCGACCGGCCTGTCGAGCGCGACGAGGCGCTCAAGACTCACCTGGTGCGCATCCTGAAGAGCTTCCCGCACCGTCCGCTCGTCAACGTCGGCAACCACGACATCGAGCACACGACGTTGAGCGACGGCGACACCTTGGCCCTGCTCGGCCTTTGCGACGTCGTGGACGTGGTGTCGCGCTCGGGGCCCGTCCTGGAGCTTCAAATCTCAGACCGCCGCCTCGGGGTCGGAGTCACGCCCTTCGGGCAGCCCATCCCGGACGACGTCTCGGGAAGCTTCCCCGACGTCGGCTCCCTGGCCTGGTTCACCCACCACGACATCGCATTCGAGGCCGCCTATCCGGGCGCCGTGCCGCCCTTTGCGATCGCGGGCTGCGAACTGGTGGTGAACGGGCATATCCACAAGACCCGCATGCCCATCACGGCGGGACGGACGCGCTGGACCAACCCGGGCAATATCGCGCGACAGTCCGTCGACCTCCTCGACCACGTTCCCTGCGCGTGGATTCTTCGGGCCGGCATCGAACTCGACGCCCAGGTGCTGCCCCATGAAGCCGACGTGTTCGACCTCACGGGCCGGCTCGTCGATCCCGCGAGCGGCAGCCGCCTCGCGGGAGCCGTCGAGAGCGCCTTCGTGTCCCTGCTCCGGGCGGAGTCGCCCGGCGATCTCAAGCGCAGCGACGACGGTTCGGTGATCCGGGAAGAGTTCGAAGCTCAGTTCGAGGCGGAAAATACCTCGGAGGTCGTGCGCGCCATCGTGCGCTCGCTGCTCGCCGAGGCTGTCGAGCGCCGCGCACCAGGAAACTGAAATCCAGTTGATTGTTCCGGATCCGGCAGCGCACCGCAGCACGCCGTCGCGGACTCCTGCGCATTCAGGCGGAAACCCCTGGTGGGCGTGGGAGTTTGACTCGCGAAGCCCGTGAGAACGGATGGGAAGGATTGCATTGCGCCGCCGAGGGCGGCGTGAGGGCGATCCCCTTGTCCCGACGAACGTCGGCCGGAGAGGATTGTTTTGGAGAGACGCATGAAGTGGCCGCTTTTGATCGGAGCGCTGGTAGGGAGCATCGCTTTGCCGTTTGGCGATGCCGATGCACAGGCGCTCAAGCCCGAGCAGATCATGCGGGCCACGTTGCCCGACAAACCGAGTCCGCGCGCCGTCGCCGCGAAGGTGCAGATCCTGCTCGACCGGGCCCGTTTCTCGCCGGGCGTCATCGACGGCCGAATGGGCGAGAACGTCGAAATCGCGCTGGCGGCGTTTCGAAAGGCCCATCAGCTCGATGGGCAGAAAAAACCGATCGACGAGGCCACCCTGAAGCGGCTGGCGGAAGTCGCCCGGGAGGCCGAGGAGCCGGTCCTGATCGAGTACAAGATCACGGAAGACGACGTGAAGGGTCCGTTCACGACGACGATCCCGGACGGCCTCGAGGAGCAAGGGACGCTTGATCGTCTTGGTTACAGAGGTGCGAGCGAGCTCCTGGCCGAGAAATTCCACATGGACGAGGACTTCCTGAAGGAGCTCAACCCCGGCAAGGAGTTCGCGAAAGCCGGCACCGCCATCATGGTGGCGAACGTGAAGAGCGCAGACCCGGCGCAGCGCGGCAGCGTCAAGCGGATCGAGGTCGACAAGGCGTTGAAGCAGCTGCGAGCCTACGGCGAGGGCGACAAGCTGCTGGCCGTCTACCCCGCAACGATCGGCAGCGCCGCACGGCCCGCTCCCACCGGCGAGCACAAGGTGAAAGGCGTCGCCACGAACCCGGACTACACCTACAACCCCGAGTACAAGTTCGAAGGGGTGAAGACCGACAAGCCTTTCACGATCGCTCCGGGTCCGAACAATCCCGTCGGTTCGGTGTGGATCGAACTCTCGAAGGACGGATATGGCATTCACGGGACGCCGGAGCCGGACGTGATCGGCAAGAGTGCCTCGCATGGCTGCGTTCGGCTCACCAACTGGGACGCGGGACACTTGGCGGCGATGGTGAAGCCGGGCGTCGTCGTGACCTTCCTCGGCTCCTAGAAGTGGAAACGGCTCTCTTCTTTTTTGCCGCAATTTTTGACGGCGAACCGGATCCACTTCGCCGAAAATTGCTCTAGCCAGAGAGCTCCCGCGTCGCTCGTCTCGTCCGCCCGCGAGGAATAAAGAAAGGCCGCCCCGAGAGGCGGCCCTTCCATTGTCGGTCCGCGGTCCGGCGTGGACCGCCCTTGGCGCTGGCGTTAAGCGCGGACCTCGGCAGAGGCCAAGATCCAGGTCGGGAACACCGGGGACCACGGGGTATGACAATGAGACACTGGATCACCTCCTTTCGTTTGTTGACGGGAAACACCTATATGATGTGAAAACCCCAGGCATGAAAGCGGGCGGCGCTGCGGCGTTCTGCCCTGCTGCCGTCACTCGATCCGCTTCGAACCCAACCGTCATGACCGACTCTTCGGCTCCCGTCAGCCGCCGCCGCACTTTTGCGATCATCTCCCACCCGGATGCCGGGAAGACGACGCTGACCGAGAAGCTTCTGCTGTTCGGGGGC
Organism: uncultured Alphaproteobacteria bacterium; assembly: GCA_963800985.1. Lineage (GTDB taxonomy): Bacteria > Pseudomonadota > Alphaproteobacteria > Rhizobiales > Beijerinckiaceae > Microvirga. Next base: position 220,981 of record CAWDDI010000023.1, read on the forward strand.
GCGATCCAGCTCGCGGGCGAGGTCAAGGCGAAGCGAAATCGCGTGTCGACCCGCTCCGACTGGATGGGCATCGAGAAGGAGCGCGGCATCTCGGTCGTGACCTCGGTGATGACCTTCGAGTACGGCGACTGCGTCTTCAACCTCCTCGATACCCCGGGCCACGAGGACTTCTCGGAGGATACGTACAGGACGCTGACGGCCGTCGATTCGGCCGTCATGGTGATCGATGCCGCGAAAGGCATCGAGGCCCGAACCCGCAAGCTCTTCGAGGTCTGCCGCTTGCGCGACATCCCGATCGTCACCTTCGTCAACAAGATGGACCGGGAAACCCGCGATCCGTTCGATCTGCTCGACGAAATCGAGAAGACGCTCGCGCTCGACACGGCGCCGATCACCTGGCCGATCGGCCGCGCAAAGAGCTTCGCCGGCACCTACGATCTGGACCGCGACGTGATTCGCCGGATCGACACGGAGGACGAGGCCACGCGGGTCTCCGGCCCGGAGGACGACCGCGTCACGGCGCTCCTGCCGCCGCACGAGGTGGACGCGTGGCGAGACGAGTTGGGCCTCGCACGGGAAGCCTGCCGGCCCTTCGACCTTGCCGCCTTCCGGGAAGGTCACCTCACCCCGGTGTTCTTCGGCAGCGCATTGCGCAATTTCGGCGTCCGCGATCTCATCGACGCCATGGCGGCCCATGCCCCGGCGCCGCGCGGGCAGGAGGCCGACAAGCGGCAGGTGGAGGCGGACGAAGCCCGGATGACGGGGTTCGTGTTCAAGATCCAGGCCAACATGGACCCGAACCATCGCGACCGGATCGCCTTCCTGCGCATCTGTTCGGGCAAGCTCACGAGAGGCATGAAGGCGAAGCTGGTGCGCACGGGAAAGCCGATCAGCCTGAATTCGCCGCAGTTCTTCTTCGCGCAGGACCGCTCGATCGCGGACGAAGCCTGGGCCGGCGACGTCGTCGGCATCCCCAATCACGGCACCCTGCGCATCGGGGACACCCTGACGGAGGGAGAGGACATCGTGTTCCGGGGCGTGCCCAGCTTCGCCCCCGAGATCCTACGCCGCATCAAGCTCCAGGATGCCATGAAGGCCAAGAAGCTGCGCGAGTCGCTGCAGCAGTTGGCCGAGGAGGGCGTGGTGCAACTTTTCCTCCCGATGGATGGCTCCGGCGCGATCGTCGGCGTCGTGGGCGCGCTCCAGCTCGACGTGCTCAAGGAACGCCTTCAGGCCGAGTACGGGTTGCCGATCGGCTACGACAACACCCGGTTCTCGCTCTGCCGCTGGATCGACGCTGGCGACCGAAGCGAGCTCGACCGTTTCATCGAGTCGCATCTCTCCGGCATGGCCCGGGACCTCGACGATGCGCCGGTCTTCATGGCGCCCAGTCCCTTCCAGCTTCAATACGAGCAGGATCGCTGGAAAGCGATCCGGTTCTCCGACGTGAAGGATTACCAGCGGCGCGATAAGGCCGCCTGACGGGAACGAAGAAACGCGACGGGCGTTGTTGAGCTTGCGCAGCACTCCATCCGAGCCGGCTGCCCGGCGAGTGACCCATGCGTGTCGACCGCCCGAGCCAGACGATCATGCGGCTCCACCTCCTCGTGTGGGCCGCGGTGGTTCTGCTGATATCGCTGTTCGCGTACGTGGGTTGGGCCCAGTACCAGTCCCTCCGATCGGAGGCCGCGGAGCGGGTCGAGCGGACCGTCGATGTCGTGCACGACCACGCGCTCCTGTTCTTCCAGACCATCGAGCGAACGATTTCCGAGACGAACGAAATCGTGCGCGGTCTGGATGATGCGACCATCCGCGCGCGCGAGGAGGAACTTCGTCCGAGGCTGAGACGGGCGCCGGGGAGCGGGCCGCACGTCGAAGCGATCTGGATCCTCGACCGTAACGCCCATCCTCTGGTGACAAGCGCAATCTATCCGCTGCGTCAGGCCGTCCAGCACCGCGATTGGGAGTCCTTCAAGGCTCACGTGGCTCAGGACGCGGGCACCCATATCGGCGATCTGCTCACGACACCCCTCGGCGACCAGGTCGTCCTCGTCCTCAGCCGGAGGCGAACGGATTCGACCGGGGAATTCAACGGCGTCGTCGCCGTTGCGGTGGCGCGCACGGCTCTGCAGGACTTCTTCGCGCGGGTCGCGCAAGACGCGGGTCTCTCGGTCGGTCTCGTCCGGGCCGACGGCACGGTCCTGGTCCGGCATCCGGCGATCGCGAACGGAATCCCTCGTCTTCGAACCGACAACCGCTTTGTCTCGGCCGTCGCGAGCGAACCCCAGCGCGGCGCCTACACGGCCGTCTCACCGATCGACGGCATCGAGCGGCGCAGCGCCTATCGCAAGCTGCCCGGCTACGAGGCATACGTGGAAGTCGGAGTCGACAGCGCTGGCGTCTGGCGCGAGCTGGCCCGCGGTCTCGCCGTCAATCTCGTCTTCGGGCTCCCGGCGACGGTCTTCCTCCTCGTCCTGAGCCACCTGGCCCTGAAGCGCACACGCGCGTTCCTGGCAGAGACGCAGCGGCGGGAGGCTGCCGAAGCCGCGGTCAAGCAGGCCCAGCGGATGGAGGCCGTCGGGCAGGTCACCGACGGGGTCGCGCATGACTTCAACAATCTGTTGATGGTGGTGAACGGCAATGTGGAGCGGCTGCGCCGGGATTTGCGCGACCCACGGCACAGGCGCGCGCTCGACGCCATCGACACGGCGGTGCGGCGGGGCGAAGACCTGACGCGTCAGCTCCTGACGTTCTCCCGGACACGGTCGCCCGAGCCGACCGTGATCGAGCTGCACCGGCAGCTGCCCAAGGTCCGCGAGATGCTGCGAAGCGCGCTGCGGGGCGATATCGCGATCGCACTCGATATCCCGACGGGCCTCTGGCCGGTGCGGGTCGACATCGGCGCGCTCGAGCTCGCAATTCTCAATCTCGGGAGCAATGCGCGGGATGCGATGCCGAATGGCGGCACGCTGACCCTCTCGGCGCGCAACACGACTCTCGGCGGCAGCATCGAATCCGAGGTCCCGACGGGCGACTTCGTGGCCCTCGCGATCCGCGACACGGGAGTCGGCATTCGCTCCGACCTGCTGCCCAAGGTGTTCGACCCGTTCTTCACGACGAAGGACGTCGGGCGCGGCACGGGGATCGGCCTGTCCCAGGTCTACGAATTCGCCAACGAATCCGGCGGAACCGCGACGGTTTCGAGCGAATTGGGGCGCGGCACGGAGGTCACGATCTACCTGCCGCGGTGCCGTGAAGCCGTCCCCGGCCAGGAGCCCGCATCAGAGCGCCCGCCCGACACGGGCGCGGACGCCCTCATTCTGCTCGTGGAGGACAATGCCGAGATCGCGGACGTCTCGAAGTCGAACCTCGAAGAGCTCGGATACCGGGTCCTGCATGCGCCCAACGCCGCTGCCGCCATGGCGGTCGTCGAACGGGACCGCACGATCGACCTCGTGTTCTCCGACATCGTGATGCCCGGGCCGATGAGCGGGCTCGACCTTGCCCGCCGGCTGCGCGATTTGCGGCCCGGGCTCCCGATCGTCCTGACGACCGGGTACAACTCGGCGCTGGAAAGCGCTGCTCCGGAAGGCTTCACCCTGCTCACCAAGCCTTACGACCAGTCGACCCTCCATCGCGCGATCGCGGAAACGCTTCGCGAGCGCGGCGCGAAGGTGATGCCCTTGATGCTCCGCAGGCAGGAGTAGATCCCGGACGAGCGGCTCGATCCGGACCGCGGTCAGGCCGCGATCGCTCGCTCGGCATAGACGGACTGAACGCGGCGGATGTCCTCGAGACTGGGCAGGCTCTGCTCGTTGCCGAGGCGCTGGATCGCGTGCGCCGAAGCCGCACGGGCGAAGATGAAATGCTCGCGCCAGGAGAGGCCCGGATGAGCCATCGCGGAATACACGTAGGCGCCGTGGAAGATGTCGCCGGCGCCGTTCGTGTCGATCACCTTCTCGGGCGGGACTGCGAGCGCCGGCATGGCGCGTTCGGTGCCGTGCTCGTCGTACCACACCAGGCCGCGCTCACCTAAGGTGACGCCGCCGATCTTGCACCCGCGAGACTTGAGGTAGCCCAGCATTTCGCCGGTCGAGAGGTTCATCTGCTCGCACAGGCGCTCGGCCACGATGGCGACGTCGATGAAGGCCAGCAGTTCGTGCGTGTTCGCGCGCAGGCCGCCTCCATCGAGCGATGTGAGAATCCCGGCCTCTCTGAAGATCTTCGCGTAGTGGATCGCCGCATCGGGCTGGTGGCCGTCGAGGTGCAGTGCGCGGCAGCCCTCGATGTTGAGGGGCGGAATCGGGTGGAGATAATGGTCGTCGCGGCAGCGCACGATGGCACGCTTGCCGCCCTGCGGCATGATGAAGGACAGGGACGACTCCGCGACTTTGCGCTGGTGGACCGAGATGCCGTACTTCGCTGCCATGTCGATGAACATGCGCCCGAGCCAGTCGTCCGCCACGGAGGTCAGGAGATCCGGCACGATTCCGAGCCTCGCGCACGCGAAGGCCGCCGTGACCGCATTGCCGCCGAACGACACTGCGTAATCCCGCGCGACGGCCTTTTCGTCCCCGGTCGGAATCTCGTCGGCGAGGAAGGTCACGTCGATGTAGGTCTGCCCCACGAAAAGAGCTTGCATGAGACGTCCTCGAACTGAGGTGTTGCGAAGTCCTTGAGGCTGTCCATATCGTGCCGCAACGGCCCTGTCAGCAGGGCCGCCCCGGGAGCCGCCCGGTTTCCGAAACCCGCGGGACGCGCTTCAGGACGATCCCTTCGAGCCGGGCGACCTGCCGGCGATCCAGGTTTCGAGGACCCTGAGGTCGGGATCGAGGGCGACGATGTCCGCGGCGGCGCCGGGAACCAACCGCCCGCGGTTCGACGCCATGCCGAGGAATTCGGCAGGCGTCCTTGACGCCATCGCGAGGGCCGCCTCGAGACCGACCCCGACCTGCCGCGCCATGTAGCGCACGGCGCTCGCCATATCGACATTCGCGCCGGCGAGCGTCCCGTCTGCCGTGGTGCAGCGCCCCTCCCGGACCTGAATGGTCCGGCCGAAAAGCGAAAATTCGCGGAGTGCCGTACCGACGGGCGGCATCGCGTCGGTCACGATCATCAGGCGGTCGGTGCCCTTCGCGATCCAAGAGAGCTTCAGGGACAGGTCGGCCACATGGCGCCCATCGGGGATGATACCGGCGTAGACGTCGCGGGTCGCCAGAGTCGCGCCCACGGCGCCGGGCTCGCGCGAGCCGAGCTGCGACATGGCGTTGTAGAGATGGGTGACGCCGGTGAGCCCCTCCTCGATCGCCGCAAGGACCTGGGCCGCCGTGGCCTGCGTGTGGCCGGCGCAGACGATGACGCCGCGCCGCGTCAGCTCCGCGATGCACCCGGCTGGCACGACCTCCGGCGCGAGGGTGACGAGCGTGACGCCCCGGGACCCGAGAGCCGACACGAGCTCGATGTCTCCGGCCTCCATGGCGAGGATATGCTCGGGCGGATGGACGCCTTTGCGATCGGCGTTGAGGAATGGTCCCTCGAGATGGATTCCGAGAACGCCGGGCACCCCCTTCTCGAGCGCCTCGGCCACGGCCTCGATCGCCCGTCGCATCGCTTCACGCGAATCGCTGATGAGGGTCGGCAGCAGGCCCGTCGTGCCGAACCGCCGGTGCGTCGAGGCGATCGTGGCAATCCCCTCGACGGTGGGGCTGTCGTTGAGGAGAATGCCGCCCCCGCCATTGACCTGAACATCGATGAACCCGGGCGCGAGGATCGTTCCCGGCGGCAGCCGGAGGGTCCGCTCGGTTGCGACGTCCTCGTGCCGGGCCACCGCGACGACGTGCTCGCCCTCGACCACGACGGCGCCGTGCCGACGCAGACGTTCGCCGTCGAAAACCGCATCGGCGACGAGGGCGAATGCGCCCATCAGAGGGTTTCCGTCACCTTCGAGAGGCTCGGCGGCGAATCCGGGTCGAACCCGCGCGCCCGGGCCTCGGCCTCGATGCTGCGGTAGGCCGGGATCAGCATGGCGATCGGATCGCAGGCGGGATGGTCGTCGGGCATCCAGGGGAGCGTTCCGAGCGGCCCGCCGCAGACCTCGACCGGGACGCCCTGCTGACGGAGATCCCGGACGAGCGCGTCGACGCCCTCGGCGACCTCGTCGTTCTGGCGCAGCGCCAGAACGGGCGTGCTCGGGCCGAGGGCGGCGCGGGGTCCGTGGCGCAGTTCCGCGGCACTGTAGGCGAGCGCCGGCAGGCGCAGGGTTTCGGACATCTTGAGGGCCACCTCCCGGATGGTCCCGAAGCCGTGTCCCCGACCCGTCACGAACGGCGTCGGCGTGCCCTTGAGGGTGGCCGTCCAGGCAGACCAGTCGAGGCCGAGCGCCCGGTCAAGCCGGGCGGGCAGGCGCCCCACCGCTGCGTCGAGCGCGTCGTCGCCCGCCCAGCGGCCGACGAGCTCGGCGCAGGCTATCAGCGAATTGACCACCGTCTTCGTGGCCGCGACCGCCCGTTCGTCGCCGGCCTCGATCGGCAGGACGAGGTGCGCGGCCTCGGCGGCCGGCGAGTTCGGATCGTTGACGATCGCGAGCGTCAGCGCACCGCCCTCCCGCGCGGCGCGCGTCGCGGCCACGAGATCGGGGCTGCGTCCCGATTGCGAGATGACGATGAAGAGCGCGCCGCCGACGCTCGGGGCCTTGCGGTAGCTCGTGACGATCGAGGGGGCCGAGGCCGAGACGACATACCCGAGATGGGTCTCGATCAGGTAGCGCAGGTAGACGCCCGCATGGCCGGAGCTTCCCCGTCCGCACACGACGACGAACGAGAACGACCGCCGGCGCAGTTCCCGTGCGCTCGCTTCGATGTGCGGCGAGTCGAGGAGACGCTTGGCCGCGTCCGGACAGTCTGCGATCTCTTCGGCCATGAAGGTCATGCGGCAAAACTCTCCTCGGCGGGCGAACGCGGACTCGGGACGAGCATGGCCCGATCTCGCCGCCGTTCGCACGGCAGGCAGCGCCGATCCGGCGACGCAGGCCCGTTCAGGCATGGTTCGCTCCTTCCGCCGGTCGCGGGCCGCGGGCGATGTCGGCGAGCGCGAGGCGTAGATTGTCGTCGTTGCGGGCCAGGATCTCCTGGGCGAAGGCGCGGTCGACGCCGAACACCATGAGCGCGGCGATCTTCACGTCGCCCTCGGCCTGGGCCAGCGCATCGATGGCGGTCTTCTCGTTCGCAGCCGGTGATCTGCGTCACCATGATTTCGCTGCGACGCCGCAGTTTGGCGTTCGTAGCGCGCATGTGGACCATCAGCCCGCGATACACCCGCCCGAGCCGAATCATCACGAGGGTGGAGAAAAGGTTGAGCACGATCTTCTGAGCCGTGCCCGCCTTCATGCGCGTCGAGCCCGCAACCACCTCCTCGCCGGTCTCCACCAGGATAGGATGGGTGCAGACGGCCAGAATCGGCGTCCTGGCGTTGTTCGACAAACCGATCGTCTGCGCCCCGAGGGCGGTCGCCTCTCGCAGCGCCGCCACCGTGAAGGGAGTGGTGCCGCTGGCCGCCACGCCGACCACCACGTCGTTCGGCCCGACATGGGCGTTGCGGATCCGATGGATGCCGTCCTCGACCGAATCCTCGGCGTTCTCGACGGCGCGCAGGAGCGCGCCCTCTCCTCCGGCCATCACGTAGACGACGCGCTTGTCGGGCCAATTGAACGTCGGCGGGAGCTCGGCCCCGTCCTGCACGCCGATTCGGCCCGACGTGCCGGCGCCGACATAGATGAGACGGCCGCCGCCGCGCAGGTGTTCGACCGCGACATCCGCCGCCGCGGCAATGGCCGGCAGCGCGCTGCGCACGGCCGCGACGGCGGCGAGCTGGCCCTCGTACAGGGCGGAGAGGACATCGAGGCTCGGCCAGGAATCGAGATCCTCGTAGCGCGTGCTGCGATGCTCCGTGGCCATCGAATGCCCCTCACCTCGATGTATCAAGATCGTCCCCACCGTGGCGATAATCCCTTGAGCGCCGGTTGGTTCATGCCCCGCCCCGGCGAAGCGCGTCAGGATCGAGCATCGTAGGCCGTGATGACCTGCTCTCCGGTGCTGCGGCGCAGGGGCACGATCCCGGTGTCGCGATGGCGGGTCGGATGGACGCGATTGGTCAGCAGCGCCCAGGCGAGACCGCGGTCGAAATCGATCCACAACCCCGTTCCGGTAAATCCCGTATGCCCGATCGTGCCGGCCGAACAGGAATCGCCGCCGGACCAGCCGCGATGACGCGCCTCCCAGCCGACGGTGCGCGTATCGGATTGACGCGAGCGGATGAGCGCCAGGCTTTGCGCCGAAAGCACGGCGCCGGTCAGGAGCGCGAGAGCGAAGTCGAGCACGCCGTCGATGGTGCCGAACAGCCCCGCATGGCCGGAGGCGCCGCCGAGCGCGAAGGCGTTCTCGTCGTGGACCTCGCCGCGGAGCACTCGCCCGCGCCAGGTGCAACGCTCGGTGGCGGCGCAACGGAGGGGGTCGGGGCGGAAGGTCAGGCCTCCCCGGAGGGGCTGATCGGCGAGCGGACGAGCCGTGAGCCGCTCGATCGCGAGGCCGAGCAGAATGAAGTTGATGTCGGAATACACCGGCGGGCCGCTGCGCCAGACCCGCTGGAGCACGAAGGCGCGCAGAGTCTGCGGGTCCTGGCCGTAGGTGTAGAGGGGCTCGACGGCCGGAAGGTGGGTCTGGTGCGCCAAGCATTGCCGAAACGTGAGCCGCCGTTCGGCGGCATCGAGATCGTACTGCCGCAGGTCCGGGATCGCGCTCGTGAGCGGGTCGTCGAGCGCGACCATGCCCTCCTCGGCGAGGCGCAGGATCGCGGTCGTCGTGAAGATCACTTTGGTGAGCGAGGCAAGGTCGAACCAGGTCTCGCGCGACACGCTCTCGGCGCACCGGCACGATCTGCGAGGATCCTGCATGCCGCACGGCCCGCGCGCCGTCCGGCGCAACGATCCCAAGGACGGCGCCTGGGATCCGCTCCTCCCGGACGGCGGCTGCCGCCGGCTCGAAAGCCGTGTCGACGATCCCTTCCAGCATCATGCGGACCCGTAGAGGTGACATGCCGTCGTCCTGATGGTGGTGCGCCTCGCGCCGCGGCACGAGGGCGGGGCGTTCGACGGAGCATCGGGGCATCGCCGCGGGGCAGCGGGTATGAAAGGCGCAACCCTTTGGCGGGTTCGAGGGATCGGGAAGCTCGCCCTTGAGGATGATGCGATGCCGCCGGCCCTCCGCTCTCGGGCGGGGAATGGCCGACAGGAGCGCCTGCGTGTAAGGGTGGAGGGGTCGCTCCATGAGCTCCGTGGCGCCGCCCGGTCTCCACGATTCGCCCGAGATACATGACCGCGATGCGATCGCTGACGTGGCGGATCACCGAGAGATCATGGCTGATGAAGAGCATCGAGAGCCCGAGGCGCTCGCGCAGGCTCACGATCAGGTTGATGACCTGGGATTGGATCGAGACGTCGAGAGCCGACACCGGCTCGTCCGCGACGATGAGTTTCGGGTTCAGCGCGAGGGCGCGGGCAATCGCGATGCGCTGGCGCTGGCCGCCCGAGAACTCATGCGGGTAGCGCGCCGCGGAGGCCTCGGGCAGGCCCACGAGACGAATGAGCTCGACGACACGGACGGCGCGCTCGGCGCGCGTCCCGATCTCGTGGACGTCGAGCGGTTCGCGGATGATCGCTTCGACCTTGTGTCGCGGGTTGAGGGAGCCGAACGGGTCCTGGAAGATGATCTGCATGTCGCGGCGCCGAGCCTTGAGGCGGGCCTTCCCCAACGTCAGTAGATCCTCGCCTTCGACCCGGACGACGCCGCCGCTGGGTTCGATGAGGCGCAGGATGGCGCGTCCCAGGGTCGACTTGCCGCAGCCCGACTCGCCGACGATGCCGAGCACCTCGCCGCGGTCGAGCGTCAGGCTCACCGCATCGAGCGCCCGGACGCCGGAGCCGGCCGGCCCGGCATAGGTTTTGGAAAGATCCTGGACCTCGAGAAACGCGCTCATGCGGCCGGGTTCCAGCAGCGCACCTTGTGGTCGGCCCCCGCGAGGTCGGGCAACACCACGGGGCACTGAGCAACGGAGGCGGAGCAGCGCGGGGTGAAGCTGCAGCCCGTCGGGCGCCGTCCCGGCGGGGGGACCTGGCCGGCAATCGTCGGCAGGGGCGTCCCGGGAGGGTTCAAGGCCGGGATCGTGTTCATCAGCGCCTGCGTGTAGCGATGGCTCGGCCGCCGGAAGAGATCTCCGGTCGGCGCCGTCTCGACGATGCGGCCCGCATACATGACCGCGACCCTGTCGCAGAACTCGGCCACGACGCCGAGATCATGGGTGATGAGCAGCACGGCCATGCCGAGCCGGGTGCGGAGTTCTTGAAGGAGATCGAGGATCTGCGCCTGCACGGTCACGTCGAGGGCGGTCGTGGGCTCGTCGGCGACGAGGAGATCCGGCTCGTTCGCGAGGGCGATCGCGATCATCACCCTCTGACGCTGGCCGCCGGACAGCTGGTGCGGATAGCGCTCGAGGGTTCGAGCCGAGGACGGGATGCCGACGAGGTCGAGGAGTTCGACGGCCCGGCTGCGCGCGGCGGCACGGCCGACGTCCCTGTGCAGCAGGACCGCCTCTTCGATCTGATCGCCGATCGTGAAGACCGGGTTCAGCGACGTCATCGGCTCCTGGAAGATCATGCCGATCCGGTCTCCCCGAATGGCACGTAAAGCGGCCGCGTCCTTTTCGAGGAGGTTCTCGCCCCGGAAGACGATCCGCCCGCCCGTGATGCGCCCGGGCGGCTCCGGGAAGAGCCGCATGATCGAAAGCGCCGTCACGGTCTTGCCGCAGCCCGATTCTCCCACGAGCCCGAGCATTTCGCCCTCGCGAAGCTCGAACGAGACCTCCTCGACCACCAGCGTGCCGCCGATCGCCATGGAGAGGTCCTCGACGCGAAGCAGGGTGGTCATGCGGCGCGATGCCGTTCGCCGCCGGGCATCGGGCGCGGCACGCCGGTGGTGGTCGGCAGGCTCAACGGCAGGCCGCGCGTGGACCGCACGGCGAAGTAGCCGAACGCCTGCGCCTCCAGGAAGTCGCCGTCCCACCCGACCGCCTCCACGGGTTCCACCGCGACGCCGAGGCGCTCGCGCAGGCGGCGCATGAAATAGGCGTTGCGCCGCCCGCCGCCCGTGACGAGCCAACGACTAGGCGACCGGGGCACATGCCGAAGCGCGGCCGCAACCGACTCGATCGTGAATTCGGCGAGCGTCGCTGCCCCGTCGGCGTCGCCGAGCGCTTCCACGCATTGGGCCCGCGCGTGGAAGTCCTGGCGGTCGAGCGACTTCGGCGCAGGGCGCTCGAAATAGGGATTGTTCATGAAATCCCGGATGAGGGCGGCGTCGGGCGTGCCCGAAGCGGTCAGCCGTCCGTCCTCGTCGTAGGGAACGCCTCGGCGGCGGAGCATGAAATCGTCGAGGGGCGCGTTCGCCGGCCCGGTGTCGAAAGCGATGACCACCTCGCCGTCGATATAGGTCACGTTGGCGACGCCCCCCAGATTGAGCACCATCAAGGGCTGTTGGAGATCGGCCGCGAGCGCCCGGTGGTAGAGAGGCGCCAGCGGCGCCCCCTCCCCGCCCGAGGCCACGTCCGCGTGGCGGAAACGGCTGACCGTGTCGATGCCGAGGTCCCGCGCGACCCGCTGGCCCGATCCGAGCTGGCGCGTGAAGCGGATCTCGGGCCGGTGGTAGACCGTCTGTCCGTGCAGGCCGATCAGCTCGACCCGGCCGCGGTCGATCTGCTGCTCCGCCATGAACGTCCGAACGGCCTCGATATGCGCGTCGGTCACCGCGCGGTCGAGCTCCTCCAGAGGATCGGACCGGGCCCGCACGGGATCGGCGACGAGATCGAGGAGCCGCCGTCTGACGGTCTCGGGGTAGGGATAGGTCCGCCCCGGCCCCGCTTCGACGACGGCGTCGCCGTCCGTGTCGACGACCGCGACGTCGATGCCGTCCATCGACGTTCCGCTGATGACCCCGATGGCGGTCACGAGTGGGCGATGAGGCATGTGCGCCGGCGCTCCCCTTTCGATCGCACGGGACCATACCAGACCGCGGTTCGCGGTCCAGCAGTCGGTGCTGGACAAACCCGGGCCTCTTGCCATGATCTGGGCGAGAGGCCGCGTCCAGGGAGGAGAACATGTTGAAGACGACAGTCCGCGCCGCGTTCGGAGCCGGGCTCATCATGGCGGGCGCCGCATCGGCCACCGCCCAGGTTCTCGAAGCCGGGATCGACCAGTCGCCCGCCGGCCTCGATCCGCACATCGTGACCGCGTTCTCGAGCTTCATGGTGTGGAACGGCTTGCTTTACGAAGGCCTCACGGCCATCGACAAGAATTTGAATGTGAGTCCGAGCCTTGCCGAGTCCTGGACAGTCTCGCCGGACGGCAAGACCTACACGTTCAAGCTGCGCTCGGGCGTCAAATTCCACGACGGCTCCGCGATGGACGCGACCGATGTCGCCGCCACGGTACGGCGCGTGCTCTCGAAGGAGATCGCGTCGCCCCGCGCCAGTCGCCTGGCCTCCGTCGAGAGCGCGACGGCCAGCGACCCGCAGACCGTGGAGCTCAAGCTGAAGGAACCCGCGGCGCCCCTGCTCTCCGCGCTCGCCACCATCGCGATCGTGCCGAGCGAGGTCGAGACCAACAAGGACGCGCTGCAGCGCACGCCGAACGGCACCGGGCCGTTCAAGTTCCAGGAATGGCAGCCGAACGGCTTCATCCTGCTCACCCGCCATGACGGCTATTGGCAGCAGAACCTGCCGAAACTGTCGGGCGTCAAGCTCAACATCGTTCCCGAATCGGCGACCCGCCAGGTCGGTCTGATCAACGGGCAGTACGCGCTCCTGCCCAACATCGACGCGGCCACCGCTCTCCAGCTGAAGGGCAAGCCGAACGTCAAGCTCGGCGAGACCCTGGAACTCGCCTATTCGCTCGTCGGGATGAACGTCTCCAAGCCGCCGTTCGACAACCCGAAGGTGCGCGAAGCGCTCAACTACGCCGTGAACCGGCAGGAGATCGTCGACGCAGCCCTGTTCGGCGCCGGCGTGCCGGGAGGTCCGCTGTCTCCGGCCCTCAAGGCCTGGACGGTCGACGTGAAGGAATTTCCCTGCTACCGGCACGACCCCGCGAGGGCCCAGGCGCTGCTGAAGGAGGCCGGCGTCGCGACGCCCGTCGCGGTCACGATGTCGGTGCTGCCCCGGCAGGACATCAAGGACATCGCCCAGGTCGTTCAGGAGCAGCTCAACAAGGTCGGCTTCAAGGTCGAGCTCAAGAACCCCGAGCTCGGGCAGTTCATCCAGGACTGGCGCAACAGCAACTTCGACCTTTTCGCCTCGACGAACGCCGGCGACCCGGACCCGGACGAGTACTTCTACCGTACGTTCCGCAGCGCGGGCTCGACGAACGTGTTCAAGTACTCGGATCCGGAGGTCGACCGGCTCCTCGACACGGCACGGTCGAGCCTCGACCAGGCGGCTCGCAAGACGGCCTATATCGAGGTCCAAAAGAAGCTCGCGTGCACGGGACCGGTCGCGCACCTCACCTACGGCACGCTGTTCTCCGCCGCCCGCAATAGCCTCCAGGGCTACGAAGTGATGCCCAACCGCTCCCTCGTGCTCCTGCGCGAAGCGACCCTCCAGCCCTGATCGGACGCTTCGGCGCCGCCGGGATGCGGCGCCGAAGCCTTTTTCATGAAGCGCCTTCTTCTCCACCGCCTCACCGACCTCGCCGTGGTGCTCTTCGGCGTCTCGGTGATCGTGTTCCTGATGATCCGGTTCATCCCCGGCGACGCCGTCGCGATCATGCTCGGAGCGAACACGGAGGTGACGCCGGAGCGGGTCGCCGAACTGCGCGCCCGCATCGGTCTCGACCGTCCGCTCGTCGAGCAGTACCTCCACTGGGCGGGGGCGGCCCTGCGGGGCGACCTCGGGACGTCGCTGTGGACCGGACGCCCGGTGGCCGGCGAGATCCTCGCCCACCTCGGGCCGACGCTCGAGCTCACCGTCCTGGCGCTGATCCTCGGCGCCGGCCTCGCGGTTCCGGTCGGCTGCCTGATGGCGCAGACACGCGGACGGGGAGCCGACGTCCTCATGCGCGTCGGCGCCATCGCGGGGCTGACGATCCCGTCGTTCTGGCTCGGGATCGTGCTCATCCTCGTCCTGTCCCAGCTCGCGCCCCGCTTCGCATCGCTCGGCTACGTCCCGTTCGCCGAGGACCCGGTCGGCAATCTCCAGCGCATGGTCCTGCCCGCGGTGGCGCTCGGACTGCCGATCCTCGCAAACCTCTCCCGCCTGGTTCGCTCGGCGATGCTCGATGCGCTCGGCCAGGACTACATCCGCACGGCCCGGGCCAAGGGAGCCCGCGAGGGCCTCGTGGTCTACAAGCATGCGCTGCGGAACGCGCTGATCCCGTTCGTGACGAGCGTCGGCATCATGACGGGCTACCTCCTCGGCGGCGCCATCGTGGTCGAGCAGGTCTTCGCGATCCCGGGGCTCGGGCGGCTGATCCTCGGCGCCATCGCCGAGCGCAACTACCCGCTGATCCAGGCGACGATTCTCGTCGTCACCGTCGGCTTCGTGCTCGTCAACTTCCTCGTCGACCTCCTCTACGTCGTCATCGATCCGCGGGTGAGGACATGAGGCGCCTGTCGTGGCTGCGCCGCAACAAGCTGCTCGCTTTCGCGGCGGCGTTCGTCCTGCTGCAGGTGCTGCTCGCCCTCGGCGCCGCCTGGATCGCGCCTTACGACCCGATGGCGCAGAGCGTCGCCCGCCGTTTGCGCGGACCGGGCGAGCTCCACTGGCTCGGCACGGACCAGCTCGGCCGAGACGTGCTGGCCCGCATCCTCCACGGTTATCGCACGTCGCTCCTCGCCTGCACGGTCGCGGTGACCGTCGCGCTTTTCGTCGGCGGCACGTTCGGGCTCCTGGCCGCCTACTACCGCGGCTGGCTCGACCGCATCCTCATGCGTCTCATGGACGTGCTGTTCGCATTTCCCGTGATGCTGCTCGCGATCGGCGTGATCGCGGTGCTCGGGCCGCACACGTCGAGCGCGGCGATCGCGATCGCGGTCGTCTACACGCCGATCTTCGCGAGGCTCCTGCGCGGCCCCGCATTCGTGATCTGCGAGAGCGAGTACGTCATGGGCGCGCGCGCCATCGGCGCTTCGGACGGGCGGATCATCGTGCGCCATGTCCTGCCGAACCTCGCCTCGGTGATCCTCGTCCAGACGAGCCTGCTTCTGTCGGCCGCGGTCCTGGTCGAAGCTTCGCTCTCCTTCCTTGGGCTCGGCACGCAACCGCCCACGCCCTCGCTTGGCCTGATGCTCGCGGAAGGGCGCAACTTCCTCCTGCTCTCGCCATGGAGCGCGATCTTTGCGGGCTTTGCGATCCTGTTCCTCTCCTTCGGCTTCAACCTCCTGGGCGACGCCCTGCGCGACACGCTCGACCCACGGCTGCGCGGACAGCCGTGACCGCGACCTCCGCCGGTCGCGCCTCGACGCGTCGTTCCCGGGTCGCGCCGGTCGTGCTATGCGTGCTGTCCCGCCCGCCTTCGATCACGGAGGCGCTCAGCGTGTCGCCCGTCGCCGGTTTCGTCGATGACCCAGGCCCGTGAACCACCCTCCGCTTCGATCGATCCCGCCGATTTCTCCGCGATCGAACTTCTCGACTTGTATCGCCGGCGCAGCCTTTCGCCCGTCGAGGCCATGCAGGCCGTGGTCGCGCGCGCGGAAGCTTATGAACCGAAGCTGAGCGCGCTCTTCGCGTTCGAGCCGGAGCGGGCGCTCCGCGAGGCTCGCCTTTCCGAGACCCGCTGGCTCCGCGGCGAGCCCCGTGCCCTCGAGGGCGTGCCGGTGACGTTGAAGGAGAACATCGCGACCCTCGGCACGCCGGTGCCTTTGGGCACGGCGGCCCGGCCGCTGCAGCCCGCCGCCGAAGATGCCCCGCCCGCAGCCCGCCTGCGCGAGGACGGCGCCATCGTCTTCGCCAAGACGACCATGCCGGATTACGGCATGCTTTCGTCGGGCCTCTCGAGCTTCCATCCGCTCACGCGCAATCCGTGGGACCTCGCCAGGAGTCCGGGCGGCAGCTCGGCTGGTGCCGGCGCCGCGGCGGCGGCGGGTTACGGTCCTCTCCATGTCGGCACCGATATCGGCGGCTCGATCAGGTTGCCGGCGGGCTGGTGCGGCGTCTTCGGCTTGAAGCCGAGCCTCGGACGAATCCCCATCGATCCACCCTATTACGGCCGGGTGGCCGGGCCGATGACGCGATGCGTCGAGGATGCCGCGCTGATGATGCGGACGGTGTCACGGCCGGACGAGCGCGATCCGATGAGCCTCCCGTATCAGGACCTGCCATGGCTCGATCTCCGCCTCAACGTCCGCGGTCTCCGCCTCGGGGTGATGATGGAGGCGGGCGTCGGCCTCGATCTCGATCCGGAGGTCCGGGCGGCGATCGAGCAGGCCGCCGCCACCTTCGCGTCGGCAGGCGCGGTCGTCGAGCCCGTGCCGGCCTTCATCACGCGGACGATGCTCGACGGACTCGACGATTTCTGGCGGCAGCGCGCGTGGGCCGATATCGGCCGCCTGAGCGAAGACGAGCGTCGGCGCGTTCTCCCCTACATCCTGGCCTGGGCCGAAGGGGGGCGCTCGCTCACCGGTGCGCAGGTCTACGAGGGCATGCACCAGATGATCGTGATGCGTCACGCGGCGGTCTCGGCATGCCGCGGCTTCGACTTCCTCCTGTCGCCGGTGTCGCCGGTTCCCGCCTTCGCGGCGGAGCTGGCCTCGCCGATCCACGACCCGGAACGGCCGTTCGAGCATATCGGCTATACGGTCGCCTTCAACATGTCGGAGCAGCCGGCAGCTTCGATCAATGCGGGCTACACGAGCGCCGGCCTCCCGATCGGGCTGCAGATCGTCGGGCAGCGCTTCGATGATGTCGGGGTACTGCGCCTCGGCCGCGCCTTCGAGGACCTGCGCGGACCGCAGAGACCCTGGCCGATTCCTTAGAGCTCCCGGCCGCGCAGCGTCGGATCGAGGGCGTCCCGCAGGCCGTCGCCCAGGAGGTTGAGGCCGAGCACCGAGACGGCGATCGCCACGCCCGGCACGATCGCGAGGTGTGGCGCTTGGGACAGGTAGGTCTGGGCATCGCTCAGCATACGACCCCAGCTCGGGTTCGGCGGGCGGATGCCGAGGCCGAGGTAGCTCAGACCGGCCTCGGTCAAGATCGCGAGGGCGAGCTGGATCGTGGCCTGCACGATCAGCACGCCGGCGATGTTCGGCAGGACGTCCTCCCAGGTGATGCGCCAGGGGTGCTTGCCGAGGGACCGCGCGGCCGCGACATAGTCGAAGGTCCAGACCTGCAGCGCGACGCCGCGCGAGACCCGCGCGAAAACCGGGATATTGAAGACCGCTATGGCGAGGACCGCCGCGAACGGCCCGGATCCCACGAGGGACCCCAGCATGATCGCCGACAAGACCGCGGGGAATGCGAAGATCACGTCCGCCACTCGCATGGCGATCTCGTCGAACGCGCCCCGCAGCGCCGCGGCCGTGCAACCGATCGCGACGCCGACGGCCGCTCCGAGGAGAACGGCCGGCCAAGCGATCACGAGGGAGTTCCACGCGCCCGCCATGAGCAGCGAGACGACGTCGCGTCCGAAGTGATCGGTGCCGAGCAAGCCGAGCTCGAGCGGCGCCTTCAGGCGCATCGCGACCCTGACGCGGGTCGGCGCTTCGGGCGTCCAGAGCAGCGAGACGAGCGCGATGGCGACGAAAACTGTCGTCAGAGCGCCGCCGACGAGGAGCGCGAGGTTGGGCCGAAGGCGCAGGACCCCTGTCATGGCCGGCTCCGCAGGCGCGGATCGAGGACCAGGTACCCGAGATCGACCGCGAAGTTCACGAGGATCACGAGGCCGGAGAAGATCAGCACCACGTCCTTGATGACCACGAGGTCGCGTTGGGCGAGAGCCTGATAGGCGAGGCGGCCGAGACCGGGGAGATTGAACACGTTCTCGACCAGGATGGCACCGCCGAAGAAGAAGGAGAGTTGCAGTCCGAGGATCGTGGCCACCGGGATCAGGGCGTTCGGGACCACGTGACCGCGTAGGGTTTCCCCCTCGCTCAAGCCCTTGGCGCGGGCGGTGCGCACGAAGTCCGCGCCGATGACCTCCAGCGTCGCCGATCGCGTCACTCGCGTGAGCACGGCCGCCTGCGGCAGCGCGAGGGCGATGGCGGGCAGGAGCAGTGCCTTCAACGCCGGCCATAGACCCTCGGACCAACCCGGAAAGCCACCGGCGGGCATCCACCCGAGGGCGGTCGAAAACACCAGGATGCCGAGGATGCCGAGCCAGAAGTTCGGGATCGCGACGCCGAGCTGGCTGAACACCAGGACCCCACGGTCGACGGCCCGGTCCCGATTTGCCGCGGCCATGACGCCGAGCGGAATCGCGATCGCGGTGGAGATCAGGATCGCGAGCAGGCTCAGGGGGATCGTCACCGCGAACCGGTCGGCCACCAGGGTCGAGACCGGCATGCGATAGGTGATCGACGTCCCGAGATCGCCGCGCAGGATCCCGCCGACCCAGAGCAGATACCGCTCGAGCGCCGGCCGGTCGAGACCGAGTTCCTGGCGCAGGGCCGCGAGCGTGTCCTCCCGCGCCGCCGTTCCGAGCATGATGGCGGCCGGGTCGCCCGGCAGGACTTCGAGGATGAGAAAGATGGCGGCCGAGACCGCCACCAAGGTCGTCGCGAGCGAAGCGAACCGGAGAACGAGGAGACGGAGCAAGGGCTGGTTCGCCTCGACCGAGAGGGGAACTGGAGTGTTAGTCGACCCAGTACACCTCCGTCACGTCCGTCGACGGGATCGGGGTGTTCTCCCACATGCCTTTGAGCTTCGCGTTCCAGACTCCCAGCTTCGGCAGTTGGAACAGGAAGAGGGCCGGCACGTCCTCGGCGATGATCTTCTGCGCTTCGGCATACTTCGCAAACCGCGCCTTCTCGTCGACGGTCCGCGCCGCTTCGGTGATGGCGGCCTTCAGCTTGTCGCTCTTGTAATTGAAGTAGTAGCTGTCGCGTGCGTAGATGTCGATGTCGAGCGGCTCCGTGTGCGCGACGATCGTCATCTCGTAGTCCTTGTTCCTGAACACCTCCTCGATCCACTTCGCCGGGAACTCGGTCGGCACGATCTTGAGATCGACGCCGACCTCGGAGAGCATCGCGGAGAGGAGTTCCGCCGATCGGCTCGCATAGGGCATCTGCGGAGTCTTGATGGTCAGCGACAGCCCGCTGCCGAACCCTGCCTCGTTGAGAAGCGCCTTGGCCTTCGCGGGGTCGTACGGGACGACGCCCGTCGTATCCGCATAGGCCGGGTGGTTCAGCGAGAAGTGGCTGCCGATCGGCTGGCCGAAGCCCGAGTAGGCGCCCTCGATCAGCGACTTGCGGTCGACGGCGTGCAGCAGCGCCCGGCGCACGCGCACGTCGTCGAACGGCTTCTTCGCGTTGTTCAGTCCGGCGACGATCTCGCCTTCCGTGTTGCCTGGGACCGCAACGAAGCGGGGATCCTTCCTGAGGTCGGCGAAGACCTCGGGCGCCGCCATGTTGGGAATTGCATCGACGTCGCCCGAGCGGAGCGCCGCGACCTGCGCCTGCGGGTCGTTGATGAAGCGGAAGGTGACGCTCTCGAGCTTCACCTTGCCGGGCTGCCAGTAGTCGGGATTGCGCACGAGTTCGACCTTGTCGCCGCGCGCCCAGGACTTGAACTTGAAGGGACCCGTCCCGACCGGGTTCGCCTTGTTGTTCTCGGCCGTTTCCGGCGCCACGATCACCGCGTCGCCCCAGCCGAGATAATAGAGGAAGTTGCCGGACGGCTCCTTGAGCTTGATCGTCACGGTCGCGGGATCCGGCGTGTCGATGCTGTCGATCGGTGCGAAGAGCTGCTTCTGCGCATTGGTCGAGGTCGGCGCCCGGGCGCGGTCGAACGCGAATTTCACGTCGGCCGAGTCGAACGCCGTCCCGTCGTGGAACTTCACCCCCTGCTGCAGGCGGAAGGTGTAGGACAGCCCGTCCGGCGAGACCTCCCAGCTCTTGGCGAGGAGAGGCTGCACGCGGCCCTCGCGGTCGAGACGAACGAGGCCCTCGAACAGGTTGACCCAGGTGACCTCGCGGATCGCCACCGGCGCCGCGATGGTCGGGTCGAGACCCGGCGGCTCGATCGGCAGACTGACGACGAGGCTTGTCTTGGCGGCCTGAGCAGGCAGCAGGCCGGCGGCGAGAAGGAGGGCTGCGGCGAGCGAGCGCGTCAGCATGGCGAGGTCCCTTGAAAGGAGAGCGCGAAGAGGCTCTCGGCGGCGACACATTACCCAAACTGCCGCCGAGAGGGAAAGGGCGTCAGATGCAGCGTCCCCCGTCGACCTCGAGCACGACGCCCGTGATCAGGTCCGCTTCGTCGGAGGCAAGGAACAGGGCCGCGTTGGCGATGTCGGTCGGCGTCGACAATCGCCCGAGCGGGACGGTGGCCCGGAAGGCGGCGCGCCTCTCCGGGGTGTCCTCCCCGAGGAACGTCGCGAGCAGCGGCGTCTCGCCCGCGACCGGCGCGAGCGCGCAGACCCGGATCCGCTCGGGAGCGAGTTCAACCGCCATGGACTTCGTGATGGCGTGCACCGCGCCCTTGGTTCCGTTGTACCAGGTGAGGCCGGGCCGCGGCCGCAGGCCCGCCGTCGATCCGATGTTGAGGATCATGCCCTTGCCCTGGCGGCGCATCGCGGGCACCGCGGCCTGGGCGAAGAGATAGAGCGACTTCACGTTGACCGCGAAGACGCGGTCGAACTCCTCCTCGGCGACGTCCAGCATGGGCTTGTTGCGGTGGCTGACGCCGGCGTTGTTGACGAGGATGTCGAGACGCCCGAACCTCGAGAGCGTTTCCTCGACGCTGCGGGTCACGTCCGCTCCTTTCGACACGTCGGCCGCGATGGCGAGCGCGCCGTCACCGATGTCGCCGGCCACGCGCTGGACGGCTTCCCGGTCGAGATCGATCAGCGCCACCTGCGCGCCCTCGCGCGCGAAGGTGGTGGCGATTCCAAGCCCGAAGCCCGATCCCGCACCCGTGATGAGGGCGGTCTTGCCGTCGAGGCGCTTCATGCGAGGGTCTCCGTTGCGTTGAGGAACATCGATCAATCGTGGGCGATCACGAGCGTGCGGGTGGTGGTGAATTCCACGAGCCCCTCGAACCCCTTCTCGCGTCCATGGCCCGAGCGCCCGAACCCGCCGAAGGGCAGCTCCACGCCGCCGCCCGCGCCGTAGCAGTTGACGAAGACCTGGCCCGCGCGAAGCGACCGCGCGACACGGGTCGCGCGCATCGCGTCGCGGGTCCACACTCCGGCGACGAGACCATAGGGGGTGCCGTTGGCAAGCCGGATCGCCTCCGCCTCGTCGGCAAAGGGCGTCGCCACGAGAACCGGCCCGAAGATCTCCTCCTGCGAGAGCGCGCTGGCGTGCGGCACCGGAGCGAGGAAGACCGGCGGCACGTAGTATCCGCCGGCCGGAACATCCGGCCTGACCGAGCCCCGCGCGGCTTCGTGAAGCCCTTCGCGGATCGCGCGCTCGAGATAGCCTTCGACCCGGCGCTGCTGCGCCTCGTTGATGAGCGGCCCGAGATCCGGATCGGCCTCGGGCCGGCCCGCCTGCAAGGCGCGGAAGCGGTCGGCGACCGCGGCGCAGACCGTCTCGAACGCGCTCCCTTCGATCAGGATTCGGCTGCCCGCCGAACAGGTCTGGCCGCCGTTCTGGATGATCGCGTTCACGAGAACGGGGACCGCTCGCTCGAGATCGGCGTCCGCGAACACCACTTGAGCGGATTTTCCGCCGAGTTCGAGCGTCACGCCGACATGGTTGCGCGCGGCGGCGGCCTGAACCGCCGTTCCCGTTTCGGGGCTCCCCGTGAAGGACAGGAAGTCGATGCCGGGATGGGCCGCAAGCGCCGCCCCCGCGGAATGTCCCAGGCCGGTGACGACGTTGAGCGCCCCGTCGGGAAAGCCCACCTTCCGCGCGAGGCCTGCAACGTGCAGGATCGTGAGCGAGGCGTCTTCCGCGGGCTTCACGACGCACGCGTTCCCGGCTGCGAGCGCCGCACCGACGGAGCGACCGAAAATCTGCATCGGGTAGTTCCACGGGACGATATGGCCCGTGACGCCGTGCGGCACCCGCTCGACACCGACGAAATGCGTCCCGAGGTAGGGAAGCACGTCGCCGTGCAGCTTGTCGGCGGCGCTCCCGTAATACTCGAGATAGCGCGCCAGCGCGGTCGCATCGGCTCGCGCCTGGCGCAACGGCTTGCCGTTGTCGCGCGTCTCGATGGCCGCCAGCGTATCGGAGTCCGATTCCACGGCAGAGGCGAGCTTCATGAGGAGGCGGCCGCGTTCCGTGGCGGTCAGGCGGCGCCAGGCACCCTCTGCGGCCTCGCGGGCCGCCGCCACTGCCGCGCCGATATCTTCTGCCGTGCCGGCGGCGATCGTCGCGAAGGCCTGCCCGTCGATGGGCGAGAGCACGTCGAGAATGGCGCCATGGCGGGCCTGTCGATCCGCGCCGCCGATGATGTGGGCGTAGGCTGGCCGATGGGGAGACTGGTCGTTCATCGCGGGATTCCTCTATCGGAGAAAAGCCGGCCCGCGCCGGGCACGGCCGCGAGAAGCTGCTGTGTATAGGGATGCTGAGGCGATGCGAAGAGCCCTGCGGTCTCCTGCATCTCGACGATTCGACCCCTGCGCATGACGGCGATCCGGTCGCAGACCTGGGCGGCGACGCGCAGGTCGTGGGTGATGAACAGGATGGCGACGCCGAGCCGATCCTGCAACTCGCGGATCAGCTCGAGAATCTGCGCCTGCACGGACACGTCGAGGGCGGAGACCGGCTCGTCGGCGACGAGCACCTCGGGCTCGAGGGCGAGCGCCCGGGCGATGCCGATGCGCTGGCGCTGGCCGCCCGAGAATTCATGCGGATACCGGTCGACCGCCTGGACCGGGAGTCCGACGAGGTCGAGCAGACGCCGTGCGTTCGAGAGCGCGGTCTTCTCGTCCACGCCCTGTGCGAGCGGACCCTCGGCGATGATGCGCCCGACCGTGCGCCGCGGGTTGAGCGAGGCATAGGGGTCCTGAAACACCATCTGGATGCGGCGGCGTTGGCGGCGAAGAGCGGCCTGCGACAGATCCGTGATCGCGATCTCGCCGACATGAACGGCGCCCCGATCGGGTTCGATCAGGCGGAGCACGCAGCGGCCAACGGTCGACTTGCCGGAGCCCGACTCGCCGACGAGACCGAGCGTCTCGCCGCGCCGGATCGTGAACCCGACATCGGCGACGGCCCGGACCTCGCGTCCCCTTCCGAACAGGGTACGGCCCGCGAACGTCTTCGACAGGCCCTCGACTTGGAGGGACGGCGACGCCCTCGAATAGTCCTTGGAGGGAGGCGGCTCGAGTGACGGCACCGCTGCCAGGAGACGTCTGGTGTAAGGGTGCCGGGGATTCTGGAGGACGGCCGCCACGGAGCCCTGTTCGACGACCGATCCCTCCTGGAGCACCACGACCCTGTCGGCGATCTCGGCGACCACTCCGAAATCGTGGGTGATGAACAGGACGGCCATGCCGCGCTTGGCCCGCAGTTCGCCGATCAGCCTGAGCACCTGGGCCTGGGTCGTGACGTCGAGAGCGGTCGTAGGCTCGTCCGCGATCAGCAGCTTCGGTTCGAGGGCGAGCGCGATTGCGATCATCACGCGCTGCCGCTGGCCGCCCGAGAGTTCGTGCGGGTAGGCGCGGGCCAGGCGCTCCGGGTCGGGAAGGTGCACCTCGTCGAGCAGCGCGATGCAGCGCCGCATCTGCTCGGCGGCGTCGAAGGCATGATGCGCCTTGAAGGTTTCCGCAATCTGGTCCCCGACCCGCATGATCGGATTGAGCGAGGTCATGGGTTCCTGAAACACCATGCCGGCGTCGCGCCCACGCATGCGGCAGAGGCTCGCTTCGTCTCGGCCCAGCAGTTCGGTGCCGGTGAGCCGGATGGAGCCTGAAACCGCCCGAACGCCGCGCGGCAGGAGGCCCATCACGGCGTAAGCCGTGAGCGACTTCCCCGAGCCCGACTCCCCCACGACGCAAAGGGTCTCCCCGGCTGCGACCGTGAGGGACAGGTCTCTGTACCGCGTTGCGGCGATCCGAGAGCCTCGGCAGGGCCAGGGTGAGGTCGTCGATGGCGAGGACCGGGGTAGCGCCCTGTGTCTGCTTCATGGGCGAGGATCCCGTCTCCGCCGGAGCCGATGGGTCGGCTCCCGTCGAGATTAGGGGGTGGCGAGCGCCGCAGCAAGGTTGCGGAGCCGCTCCGAAGACTCTCCTTCGGCGCGCACCGTCCCGGACGCGCCGATCGATGAACTCCGGCCTCAGGCAGCCTTCTTGGACGGCCAGCCGAGTTCGACGAGGCGCGCTTTGGCGAAGTCGCGTACCTGGTCCCGAATGCCCTCGGGCAGTTCGTTCAAGGAGCGTTGAGTGTCGGGGTGCAGCATGAGATCGGTCACCGCATTGATGGTCCTCGCTTTCGCGATCTTCTGCTTCAGCTCGGACTCGAGCGCGCTTTCGGGACCCACGACCTCGACTTCGGTCCGGACGGCCTCGGTCGCGGGATCGCTCGCGCCGGGGCGCCCCTGCTTGAACTCGTCCGCTTCCTCTTCGGAATAGACGAGTCCGTGCAACTCGATCAGCTTGAGGATGACGCGGTCCTTGGCACGCTTCTCGGCCATCGCGTAGACATAGGCCGCCTGCTTGCCGGAAACGCGGTAGTTGACGCCGACGAGCGCCTCTCCGATCGACCACTCGGTGCGCTCGCCGATGCGTCCCGTCACCAGGATCACGGCCTCGTCGCGCTCGGCCCTGACGATGCTCGGCGGCTCGAATTCGATCTGCGCCTGGGCGGCGATCCGTTCCAGTGCCTTATGATAGATCACCAGCGTGCCCTGAACGCGCCAAACATTTCCCGCCATGGGCTCACCAAATCGCGCGAGCACCTCGGCGATCTTCTTGTCGGTGGTGTTCATCCGTTTCGATCCTTCGTTCCCGGTCGCAGGCCAATGGCCCCGTCGGGTGAAATTGCACGTTTGTTCTCTATATGTTCTAGCAGAATCAAGGGCATCGGTCCAGCCGAGGGACGCCGTTTCCGAGATCTCGTTCAGTCTGCCGCCGCATAGGCGCCAGTACTCGCAGGTCCCCGACAATCAAGCTTGAGCATAGGGACGGGCGGGGGGCGCCCGACTCCGTTGGCGGGTTTGACGAAAGCGGCTCTGTTCTTTATCTGTTCCGCCCAATCGTCGTTGGACTTCCCTTTCGATGGCAGCAAACCCCACGGCGGAGAGCCGAATGACTGCGCAAGCGCTCCTCGACCTCGCAAGCCGGCGCTCCGCCCGCCGCGCGTCCCCCCGCAGGGGCAGTCTGGACGGACCGGTGCCGATCACGCGGAACACCCTGATCGCAGAATTTCTCGCGATCTGCGAGCTCGACCCACAGGTCGAGGCGCTTCGCGCGCCGGCCCCGCCTGCCACCTTCGCGATAGGTCGGGAGGAGATCGAGCATTTCGCCGACTTCGAAATCGTCCGCGATGGCGAGGTTCACCTCATCGACGTGGTTGCGGAGCCGGGACTTGCGGACCATCCCCTTCACGCCGCCGTGAACGAGGGCGCGCTCGCGACGGACGGCCGTCCGTTCCGATTCGAGACCGCAGCCCGCATCCGGGCCGAGCCGCGCTTCTCGACCGTGCGCCTGATTCGCGCCTGCAAGCGCACGCGCGTCACGGCCGGCGACAGGGTGCGGATCCTTCACCAGCTCGATGAGTGCGGCACGATGCGCCTGGTCGATTGCGCCGGCGCGGCCATGAACACCGGCGACGGCGTCGCGGCGGTCCTCGCGCTCGCCTGCGAGGGTTTGGTGGCGGTGGATATCAACCGGCCCATCGTGCCCGAGATGCCCGTCCGCAGGCGGAAGGTCGCGTACGCGGACCCCTTCGAGTTCCTCTTCAGAAGCGAGATGGTCACGATCTTGGCGCGATTGCGGCAGGCGGTGCGGTCCTTCACGAGCGCCCGCCGGGCGGCGACGAGCTCGGTCAGCTCATCGAGCCCCTGGCTCTTGGGCTCCCGGGGTTCGGGCTGCAGCAGCGCGCACAGACGGGCGAGCAGGGCGGCATCGACCCGGTCTGTCTTGGCCAGTCGGCCGGTCGCCTCGGCAAAGCGGCGAGCCTGGCGCGGATTGATCTTGGCGAAGGGCAGCCCTGCGGCACCAAGCGCGCGCTCCAAGCGCCGGTGGTAGGGGCCGGTGGCCTCGAACACGATCCGCTCGACGGGCTGGCGAGCAAACCAGTGCAGCAGCGCCTTGGAGCCGGCCTTGTCGTTGCTCACCCGTCGCGTCGCGCCGCTCGGATGGAGGTGGACGTCGAGGTGGTCTTTCGCGATGTCGATGCCCGCGATCTGTGCTAGGCTGTCGCTCATCTTTTCCTCCCCTTGGCTTGTATCCGGTAGAGCCGTTTCGTGGAATGGGCACTCTTCCTTCTTGTACCGCAATATTTGACGGCGAACCGGATCCGCTTCGCCGAAAACGGCTCTCCTGCGGCCGAACCTCTCGCCCTCGCCGCTGTTCCGGCGTTTGCTCGAAAGGGGGGTTCAGCACCTTCGGTGCAGGGCATCGCAGCTCAAGCGGGGCTCGACGCGGGAGCCGTGTTCGACGCGTCGAGCGGGATTTCGATCAATGCTTCGAGGCCCTTGGAAGCGAATTCCATCGCCACCACGCCGCCGAGTTCGGCGGACACGCCTCTCTCGAGGAGGCGTGATCCGAAGCCCCGGCGCGCCGGCAGAGAGGTGACCGGCGGCCCGCCCGCTTCGCTCCATTCGATACGAAGGTGCGGAGTCGGCGCGCCGACGATCGCCCAGCGCAAGGTCACGGTTCCGGCCTCCGTGGAGAGGGCGCCGTACTTGGCGGCATTCGTCGTGAGCTCGTGGAGAGCCATCCCGAGAGCGACCACCGCCCGCGGGGCGAGGCGCACATCCTCTCCGCCGCGAAGGTGATACCGGCCCGCTCCGTAGGGCGAAAGTTCCTGCTCGAGCAATTCCCGCAGCGAGGCATGTTCCCAGTTTTCGCTGGTCAGCAAATTATGGGTTTTCGAGAGCGCCAGCAGACGATCCTCGAAGCGCTCATGGAGAACCTCCGGGCTGGACACCGAGCGCAGCGTGTGTCGTGCGATCGACTGGACCGTCGCCAGCGTGTTCTTGACGCGGTGGTTGAGCTCGCCGAGCAGGAGCTTTTGCCGATCCTCGGTCTGCTTCAGCCGCGTGACGTCGCGGGCGAGACCCGCCATGCGTCGCACGCGTCCCTCCGGGCCGAGGATCGGAAAGGCGGTGTCTCGGATCCAACGCATGGTGCCGTCCCGGCGGATGATGCGGTACTCCACCTCGCGCCGTTCTCCCTGCAGCGTGGCAGCCCTCGAGTTCAAAGCGCGCGCACGATCCTCGGGATGAAGATGCTCTGTCCAGCGGCGGGGGTTCTCCATCACGGACGCGCGAGCTTCGCCCCAGACTTGCTCGTAGGCAGGCGAGAGATACTCGAGCGAACCCGTTTCGGCGTCGACCATCCACAACACGTCGAGGCTTGCGTCGGCGTAACCCCGGAACCGTTCCTCGCTTTCGCGCAGCGCCGCTTCCGCCTCCTTCTGGGCCGTGACGTCGATGTTCGCCGCCACCCACTCGACCAGTCGATTGTCATGATCCTTGACCGGTGCGCCGCGGATCAGAAAGTGTCGATAGACGCCGTCGTGCCGGCGCACCCGGCCCTCGGCTTGGAACACCGATCCGGTGCGGGTCGCGTCCCACCAGCCGATCAGAATCCCCTGCAGGTCGTCGGGATGAATGGCGTCCATCCAGCCGCGGCCGAGATACTGCTGAGGCGTCTGGCCGGTGTAGTCGCTCCAGGTCGACCAGGCGGGCTGGGGACGCGGAATGTCCCCTTCGGCCGATAGGGTCCACACGAAAGTCGCTGCAGCCTGCACCAGGGAGCGGTAGCGGTTTTCGCTTCGGCGCAGCGCTTCCTCGGCCGTCTTGCGCTCGCTCAGGTCGCGCAGCGTCGCGACGCGCATCGTTCGGCCTTGATAGGAGAGCGTGTGGCCCCTCGCCTCGATGGGAAAGGTCGAGCCGTCTTCGCGCACGGCCGTCACCTCGTAGGGCTCGGTCGAACCCGAAGCGATCGCCGCCAACGCCAACCGTCTGCTCTCCGCCGTCAGGAAAGCGTGCGCCGGTCGGCCGAGAGCCTTCTCGCGGGTCGTGCCGTGGAGCGTGCAGAAGATGTCGTTCACCTCGATGATGCGCCGGCTGTCGTGGATCACGATTCCCTCTCTGGTCGCCGCGGCCAACGCGCGATAGCGTTTCGCGTTCTCGACAGCCTCGAGCTCGGCCTTTTTTCGCGCCGTGATGTCGATCGCCAGGACCGACAGGCCGGTCGTCGTGCCGCCGGCTCCGGCAAGCGGTTCGGCCCGCACCTCGTAGAGAAAGTTCTCGGTCCCGTGCAAATAGGCGAGTTCCACGGTCGCCGGCCGTCCCGAGGCCAGGACGCGGCGCTTGAAGGCCGTCATCGGGGCCGCTGTCTCGGGCGAAAGCAGTTCGTCGTCGCGGCGCCCGATCATTTCACGGATCGTGAGGCCCGGAAACGAATTCGCAAGCCAAGTATACTTCAGGTCCAGATCGCAGGTGTAGACCACGATGGATGCGTGCTGCAGGGCGGCGTGGAGCTGGCGATCAGCCGCTCGGTCGAAGAGCAAGGGAAATGCGCCCACGTTCGGCACCTGGCCAACCCTGTTCGAACGCTAGGATAAGCCGGGACAGTGTTGCGATACAATAGAGCGTGATATTCTCGAGGCTTCGCTCGTGGGAAGTACGCTCCGGCAGAGCGGGCCCTGCCGCCAGATCTTTGCCTCTCGTGACTTTGACGGCCACCTTTTCGTCAGGCTTGCGTCCATTCCCTGGAGTGGAAAATGAAACGCCCCGGATTCGCGACCAGCACCGCCAAGCCGCGCAGCGCCGGGTTGGGGTCCGTGATCACGTAGGTCGGCACCCGCGCCGTCCACGCCTCGTGCGGGGCCTTGCTGTCGAAGGCTGCGCGGAAATCGCCTTGGTTCAGGAGATCGGTGATTCGCGGCGCGATCCCTCCCGCGATGAACACGCCCCCGCTCGCGTCGAAGGCCAGGGCGAGGTCTCCCGCGAACCGCCCGAGCAGGCGGGCGAAGAGCCGCAACGCGGAACCGGCCAGTTCGGAATTTCGCTCCCGCCAGGCTGCCATGACCTCGGGCGGCGTCGAGAACGCGTTCGCCTCGCCCCGCCGGGCCGCGAGGGCGCTGCAGAGCCGGAAGAGCCCCGGACCGGACAGCACCACTTCCGCGGTCACCCGTCCGCCGACGCGCTCGAGATGGGGCCACAGATCGAATTCGTCCTCCGAGACGGGACCGAAATCCATGTGACCGGCCTCGGTCGCCAAAAGAGCGAGACGGTCCGCGACGGGAACCAGCGCGGCTGCGCCGAGGCCCGTCCCCGGGCCCAGGACCACGCGCGCGCCAGGTCCGGAGGCGAGGTCGGGTCCGAGACGGGCCAGACCGGTTCCGGCGGCATCGAAGGTGATCGCCGAAGCCGCGACCGGCGTGTAATCGTTGACGAGCACCACCCTGTTCAGGCCAAGCGCCGCCCCGATCGCGGCGGCATCGATCGTCCAAGCCGCGTTGGTCAGACGAACCACATGCGTTTCGACCCGATTGGCGACCGCGATGACCGCGGAGCGGGGCGGGCGGCCCCGGTGATGGGTCAGGGCACCGCGGATGGCATCGACCGGGTCGGGGACCGACGCCGTCAGCATGTGCGGCAACGGCACGTAAGCCGCCTCCGGCTCCGGCACCACCGCCAATCGCGAGTTGGTACCGCCGATGTCGCCGATGAGAACGGGAAAATCGAACGTCAATGCCTTGGCCCCTGCTGATCCCGACCGTCCGGCCGCCTGCGCCTCCTTGGAGGCCCGCTGAGCGATTCGCCCGTTCGATGGGTTCGGAAACAGGCGGGACCGTGAGAGCGTCCGTTGCTCATGAAGGCGCGTCCTTCGCGTATCAAGTCGTTGCGCAACACTAGCTCACGCGAGGCCAGCGCGCACGCCGAGAGAACCGGTCAGGAATCAGTCCGCTCGAACGGGAAAGGACCTGCGGCGGCCCAGGCGGACAAGCGGCGTCTCAGCTCCCCGGGGGTCCCGACCCGTGCCTGCGCCACCGTCTCGCCGTCGCCGACCCTGACCGACAGCCCTCCCCGCTCGTTGACGCTCGTGAAGCCGTTCTCGTCCGTGAGGTCGTCGCCGACGAAGATCGGCCGGCGACCCCGATAAGGCGGCGCGTCGAGGAAGCGCTCGATCACCTGACCCTTGCCGGCTGCAGCCGGAAGGATCTCGGCAACCGCTTTGCCGTACTGGACGCGATAGTCCCGCCCCAGGGCCGCCGCGGCCGCCTGCACGGTCGCGCGCGCGAAATCGGCGTGATGCGGAGCGAGCCGCCAGTGGATCGCCGCCGAGCAGCCCTTGTCCTCGATGAGCACGCCGTCACGGGTGGCGAGGACCGCGTGCAGGCGATCGACGGCGGCGCGCAGCGCCGGATGATCGTCCGGACGGCACGGCGACAGGGTTCCGGCGATTCGGTGCTCGATCCCGTGCAGGCCGGCGGCGTCGAAGGTGAACGGCGCCAGGCGTTCATCGAGAAACGCGATCGGCCGGCCGCTGATCAGCGCCAGGGCACCCTCGAGCCGCGCGCCGAGACGAGCGAGGATGTGCGGCAGAGCCGGATCCACGATCACGGCGTCGGGCCGGTCCGCGATCTCCACAAGGGTCCCGTCGAAGTCGAGGAAAAGCGCCCAATCGCGCTCCGGCGCAGATCGACCGGCTTCTTCCATCCCAGAGGGCATCGACCCCACCCACCTCGCGCCGACAACCGGGCTCGTCCCGAGCCGCGACGACCGCGATGGCCTAACAGGTAGGTTGATCGGGCGGGTCGTCCAGGCGCGAGAGCGAGGACGCGGTCGTTCTCATCGGGAACGGCCCGTCCGCCCCGTTCGGCGCGTGCAGGGCATTGCGTCGATGGAACCGGGGGCGCCGGCGAGGTCTGCCGGGTCCCGACGACGATCCGGTCCGAGACCGGTCTGACGGGCCTCTTCCCGCGTGTCGTGAAGCCGGGCCCCGCAAACCGCCGACGGCCCGGTTCGATCAGGACTCCCGGAACGCGCGGGCGATCTGATCCTCGAGCGGCTTGATCAGGTACTGGAACGGGGTCCGGTCGTGGGTCTGGACGTAGACCTCTGCCTGCATCCCGGCCACCAAGCGCAGCCCGCCGAGCCGGCGCAGCTCCTCCGCCGGGATCGCCACCCGGATGGTATAGTAGGTGTATCCCATCTGCTGATCCTTGGTGACGTCCGCGGAGATGCGGGTGACCGTGCCGAAGATCTCGGGGGTCGTGCGGGCGTTCGACGCGTGGACTCGCACGGTGGCACGCTGCCCGATGGCGAGCTGATCGATGTCGTTCGGCATCACCTTCGCTTCGAGGTTGAGAGCCTCGTTGATCGGAACGATGAGCATGGCGGGCTCGGCCGGGGTGATCACACCCCCGACCGTGTGGACGGCCAGCTGATGCACGTAGCCGGCGCTTGGCGCCCGGATGTCGATCCGCTTCAGCTGGTCTTCGGCCGCGATCCGGCGCTCGACGAGTTCGGCCAGTCGACCCTGGATCTCGCGGAGCTCCTTCATGACCTCGGCCCGGGCCTCCTCGTCGACCTGAATGATCTGGAGCGACGTCTCCGCGATCTTACCCTCGGCTTGCGCCACGGCGGCCACGAGCTGACCGCGGTGACCCTCGAGGCTCGCGGCCTCGCGCTCGAGAGCGGAGAGGCGCGGCAGCTGGACCAGGTTCTTCTGGAAGAGCTGCCGGACGCCCTCGAGCTCCTGCCCGATGAGAGCCGCCTCGCGCACCTTCGCGGTCTGTTGCGCCTTGAGCCCGGTGATCTCGTCCCTCAGCTGCAGGATGCGCTTCTCGAGCTGGCTCTTCTGCCCGTCCCGCGCGGCGGTACGCGCCGCGAACAGCGATCGCTCGGCGTCCATGAGCTTCACGACCGCCGGCTCGTTGAGACGGGGCCGGAATTCATCCGGAGTCGCCATCTTGGCCGCGCCATCGCGCTCCGCCTCCAACCGGGCCCGGCGCGCCACGAACTCGTCGAGCTGCTTCGAAACGATCTGGAGGTTGGCGCGGGTGACGGTCTCGTCCAGGCGGATGAGCAGATCGCCCTCGTTCACCTGGTCGCCTTCACGGACCCGGAGCTCACCGACGATGCCGCCCGTGGCGTGCTGCACCTTCTTGACGTTGGTATCCACGACGAACTGCCCCGGGGCCATCACGGCTCCGGAGAGAGTGGCGGTGGCGGCCCAAAGGCCGATCGTGCCGCCAAACAGGGCGATGAGGCTGAAGCCCGTCAGCGAGGCGCGGCGGAGCGCCGTCACATGGGTGGATGGGGTCTTACTCATGGTCAACTGACTTCCCGAAGGGTCGTAGCCGGCGCCGCACGAGGCGGCTGCGCAGGCGCGACATTGTTGCGCTTCATCACGGACTGCAGGACCTCGTCCCGCGGTCCGATGGACTTGATGCGCCCGCCGTCCATGATCGCGACGAGGTCGACGTTCCCGAGCGCCGCCGGACGATGGGTGATGACGACCACGATGCCGCCGCGCTGGCGCACCGACAGGATCGCCTGATTGAGCGCTTCGTCGCCGGCGCCGTCGAGGCTCGCATTCGGCTCGTCGAGGACGACCAGGAACGGGTCGCCGTAGAGCGCGCGCGCGAGAGCGACGCGCTGGCGCTGACCGCCCGAGAGCACGGCGCCGCCCTCGCCGATCTTGGTGTCGTAGCCGTCGGCCAGCTGCAGGATCATTTCGTGCGCGCCGGCGGCCTTCGCGGCGGCGATGATCGACTGCGCGGAGGCGCCCGGATGGAAGCGGGCGATGTTCTCCGCCACCGTGCCTTCGAAGAGTTCCACGTCCTGCGGGAGGTAGCCGACATGGCGGCCGAGGTCGTCGGGCTCCCATTGGTCGAGCGTCGCGCCGTCGAGCCGCACCTCGCCGCGCAGCGTCGGCCACACGCCGACGAGCGCACGCGCCAGCGTGGATTTGCCCGATGCGCTGGGCCCGATCAGGCCGAGGCCCTGCCCCGCCCGCATCTGGATGGAAACGGCCTGGACGATCGGGAGCGAAGCGCCGGGCGGACCGATGTAGACGTCCTGGACCGCGAGCGTCCCCTTGGGCGCGGGAAGGCTGAGGCGCGAGTCCTGCGGCGGGACCACCGACAGGATGTGCTCGAGGCGGCGATAGCCCTGGCGCGCGCTGACGAAGCCCTTCCAGTTCGCGACCGCGATCTCGATCGGCGCCAAGGCGCGCGACATCAGGATCGAGGCCGCGATCATCGCACCGCCGGTCATTTCGTTACGAATCACGAAGTACGCGCCGAGCCCGAGCGCCGACGACTGCAGGATCATGCGGAACACCTTGGCGGCGACCGCGATCCCGCTCGCGGCATTGCTGGCCCGCAGCCCGTCGTCGACGTGCTTGGCGTTCACCCCCGCGAACCGCTCGGCCAGGAACCCGCGCATCCCGAGCGCGCGAACCGCCTCCGCGTTACGTCGGCTCGTCTCGGCGAGCACGTGGCGCTCGGCGAGGCTCCTGGTGAGGTCCGACATCGGACCCCGGCTCTTCACCTCGGTGAGGATCGTGAGCCCGACGATGATGATCCCGCCTCCGACGCTCATCACGCCGATCCAGGGGTGGATCAGGAAACAGCACGCGAAAAAGATCGGCATGAACGGCATGTCGAAAAGCGCCGTCGGGCCCGTTCCGGACAGAAATCCGCGAATGTTGTCGAGGTCGCGGATCGGTTGCATGCTGTCGGCCTGCTTCGCGCCCCGCAGGGGCAGCGTCGCGATGAGATCGAAGATGCGTCCCGACAGGAGCTCGTCGAACCGGGCGCCGACCCGAGCCAGCATCTTGGAGCGCAGCGTGTCCAGGGAGCCCTGGAGAATATAGGCCGCCAGCAGGATCAACGAGATGCCGACCAGGGTCGAAATGCTGCGGCTCGACAGCACCCGGTCATAGACCTGGAGCATGTAGAGCGAGCCCGACAGCATCAGGATGTTGATGATGGCGGAGAAGACCGCGATGCCCCCGACGGCTTGGCGGCATGCCTGGAGCGCGCTGAGCACTTCCGAGGATTGGGACCGTTGGCCACCCGTTCTGAGCTTCATGTACTCTCCTGCTCGTCGTCACGATATGCGCGACTGCCCGGCGCTCGTCCGTGACGGAGCCTCCGAGCACGCTTCCCCGGCGCCGCTTCCAGCGCAGCCCGCAAGCCACGTCGGTGTGTGAGAGCGATCAGTCTCGCTCCGGGTACACCCTTTAGACCCGGACGAACGAGAGGATCTGAACCGATAGCCCCCACCTGATCGCGCCCCTTCGACTTACACGTGGGCGTCGATCCTTGGAACTCTATTCTTAAGAATTGTGTCAACGAAAAGGCGCCCCTGCCCTCCCCTTGGAGGGGAGATGATACGCGAAACCGTGGCCGCAGTCGATCACGGTAAGGATTTTGTAAATAATCACGGTTAAGCCGGTACGACGGTTCGCAGCCCAAACCATACCATGAGCGATCAGCAAAAAGAACAAAGAACAAACCCGGCCGTTCGCACCCGGGACGCCTCGAAGGCTCCGGGAGCCGGGCCCGCCGCGGCGGAGCCGGCCGGCGGCCACGCTGATTCTGCAGCCACCGCGGCGCTGGCGCTCGCCGTGACCAGTGCGAAGCGAGCGGCAAGGCCCCCAACCGAGGCCCGGCAGGAGCCGGGGAGCGGACCGTCCCTCGGCCGGCGGCCACAGGCGCCGGACGGGAGCCGGGTGGCGCGATACGGTGCCTCGGCCGCTGCCGTGCTTCTCGGGCTGGCGGGGGGCTGGTTCGCAGCGCAGATGGTGTCGGCGGCCCCCAAGGCGGACCCACAATGGGCCGCGGCGGCGGAGGCCCTCCGGGGGACCCAGGAGGACGTGGTCCGCGTCACGGGCGACGTGAGGGCCCTGAAGGTGTCCGTGGAGGCGCTCAAGGACGGCCTCGACCGCTCACGCAGCGAGACGCATACCAAGCAAACCCATGTGATCGAAGCGATCGGGCGGGTGGAGCGCGGCGAACGCGATCAGCCGATCTTCGACCGGATGACCCAGCTCGCCGCGCAATTGGGGCGGATCGAAGCTGCCGCCCAGGATCCGGCGGTGAAGCTTGCCGGGCTCGCCGAGCGGCTGGACCGCATCGAGCGCCAGATCGCGACCGGGGCGGCCGCCGGAGCGTCCGCGTCGACGCCAGGTCCCGTGAGTGCCGCTCCGGCGCCCGCGCCGACGCCGGAGCCGCCGCCCGCGGCGCCGGAGCCCGCGCTCCGGACGGCCAGCGTGGAGCCCAAGGCGAAGGACGTTCCGCTCGACGGCTGGGTGCTGCACGAGGTCTATGACGGCGTGGCGCTGATCGAGGGCCGGAACCGGCGACTGATCGAGGTTGGCCCAGGCGAGATGGTGCCCGGCGTCGGTCGCGTCGAGGGAATCGAGAAGCGCGGCAAACGCTGGGTCGTCGTCACGGCAAAAGGCGTGATCGGCACCGCGCATTAGATGCCGAAAGGCGGCCGGGCGCCGCCGCCCGCCCGATCGCCGACCCACGCCTCCCGGCTTGGACGCGGCGCCCGCGCGTCACGGTGGGATCACGGCCCGAAGAGCGTAGGTGAAGGCCGCGAAAGCGCCCGCGCTCGCGGCATAGAGCGCGACGAACCATGACAGGCGCTTGATGCGAACGGTCCTGCGGGTGTCCATCTAATGGTACCCGCTCGATTGCACGTCCTCCGCGACCTTGCCGCGAAACACGTAGTAGGCATAAGCCGTGTAGAGGAACGTCAGCGGCATCACGACCGCGTAGCCGACCAGCGCGAACATCTGCGCGCTCGGCACGTTGGCGGCCTGCCAGATCGTGTAGTGGGGCGGGATCGCGTAAGGGTAGAGGCTCACCACGAGGCCGAGGAAGCCGAGCAGGAACAGCCCGATCGCGAGAAAGAACGGGCTGTAGTGCCGCCCGTCCTCCAGGGCCCGGTAAAGGCGCCACGCCGTGTAGGCGGTGAGCAGCGGAACGGGCGACAGGATCAGGATGTTGGGCCATGAGAACCAGCGCTCCTCGATCTGCCGGCCGAGGAAAGGCACCCAGGCGCTCACGATCCCCATCGCGATGATCGTGGCGATCAGGAAGGCGAGCGCTTTGCGCCGGGCCCAGAGCTCGAGTTCGCCCGTCGACTTCATGACGAGCCAGGTCGCGCCGAGCAGCCCGTAGCCCGTCACGAGACCGACCCCGGTCATCAGGCTGAACGGGGTGAGCCAGTCCCAGGTCCCTCCCGCGAATTGTCGTCCCTCGACCTTGAAGCCCTGCACGAACGCCCCGAGGACCACACCTTGCGCGAAGGTCGCGAGGAGCGATCCGTAATGAAACGCATAGTCCCAGATCCGCTTCGACGTGTCGGCCTTGAACCGGAACTCGAACGCCACGCCTCGGAAGATGAGGGCGATCAGCATGATGAGAAGCGGGATGTAGAGCGCCGGGAGAAGGATTGCATAGGCGAGATAGAAGACCGCCAGGAGCCCGCCGCCGCCGAGGATGAGCCACGTCTCGTTGCCGTCCCACACCGGCGCCACCGAGAGCATCATCCGGTCGCGCCAGTTCTCCGACTGCGCGGAGGTGAACAGGATCCCGACGCCGAGGTCGAAGCCGTCAGCGATCACGTACATCGCGACCGCGATGGCGAGGAGCCCCGACCAGACGAGCGGCAGCCAGAACGCCTGCCCCTCCAGCCCCGGCGCGAACGAGGTGAGGAAATCGAGCATGGTCACCCTCCTCAGCTGGCCGGCTGCGGTCTGCGGCTCGCGCCTGCCTCGATGGTCTCGTCGGGGACCGAGAGCGGCCGCTTCGGCTTGCGGTCGAGCCGATCGTCGAAGTCTCTGCCGCGGACCGCCTCCTCGAGCGGTTCCGGTCCCTTGCGCAGGAGCTTCGCGAGATAATAGCTCCCGAAGCCGAACACGAAGGCGTACGCCACCACGAACGCCGCGAGCGAGGTCGTGACGGCTTGTGCGGTGATCGGCGACACCGCGTCGGCCGTGCGCAGATGGCCGTAGACCACGTAGGGCTGACGACCGATCTCGGCCGTGAACCAGCCGAAGAGCACCGCGCCGAACCCGGACGGCGTCATGAGCATCGTGGCGCGCAGGAACCATCGGTTGGTGTAGAGCGTGCCGCGCCACCGCAGCACGAGACTCCACAGCCCCAAGGTCAGCATCAGGAGACCGATCCCGACCATGATGCGGAAGGAGAAGAACACGGGCCAGATCGGCGGGCGCTCCTCGCGCGGCACATCCTTCAGCCCCGGGACGATACCCTCGTAGGCATGGGTCAGGACCCAGCTCCCGACCTTCGGGATCGCGATCTCGTAGTGGTTGACCTCGTTCTCCTCGTCGGGGATGGCGAACAGGCGCAGGGGCATGTTGCCCTGCCGCTCCCAGTTCCCCTCCATGGCGGCGAGTTTGGTCGGCTGGTACTTGAGCACGCCGAGACCATGAAGGTCGCCGATGAGGATCTGCACCGGAGCGAAGAGGGCGGCGAACCACAGGGCCATGGACATCGACCGGCGGGCTCCGACGACCTTTATGGGAGGCTCCTCCCGAGCGCGCAGGATCATCCAGGCCGACATGCCCGCGACCGCGAACGCGGTCGTGAGATAGCAGCCCATCACCATGTGGGCGTAGCGCAGAGGAAAGGACGGATTGAAGACGATCCTGAACCAGTCGACCGGCACCGCGACGCCGTTCTCGATCCGGAAGCCGTCCGGGGTCTGCATCCACGAATTGGCGGACAGGATCCAGAACGCCGAGGTCAGGGTTCCGAGCGCCACCATGCAGGTCGCGAAGAAATGCAGCCGGTTTCCGACGCGCTCCCAGCCGAAGAGCATGATCCCGAGGAAGGCCGCTTCCAGGAAGAAGGCGGTGATGACCTCGTACTGGATGACCGGTCCCAGGACGTTCCCCGTGAACTCGGAGAACCGCGACCAGTTGGTCCCGAACTGGAAGCTCATCACGATCCCGGAAACCACGCCGAGACCGAACGACACCGCGAAGATCTTGACCCAGAACCGGTAGAGGTTGCGATAGTGCCCGTCGCCGGTGCGCAGCCAGTTGAATTCGAGCGCCGCAAGCCAGCTCGCCAGGCCGATCGTGAAGGCCGGAAAGATGATGTGAAAGGCGATCGTGAACGCGAACTGGATGCGGGACAACATCAAGGCGTCGAGTTCCATCGCCGCTCTCCTTCCGCAGCCGGTCGAACTCGTTTGTAGGGCGCCTGCCGCGATTGAACACCCGAGCGCCGGGCTTGGCGTCGCGGCCGGCACGCACGCGTCGCGTGCGCCGCCCGATCAGCGGGATCCCACCCCGGCGCTCAAGCGCGAAAGGGCCTCGAGTTCCACGGGGTCGTGGCTGCAGAAGATCCGCACTCCGCTGCGCCCGTCGTTGGCGAGCGCGCGCAGGCGGTCCTGGTTGTGCAGCCGCTCCGGCCGGTCGACCTCCATCATGCGCTGGTAGGCGGAGAGCGCCGGCGTGGAGCGAGGCCTCGCATCCATCTCGTGCCGGTGGAAATAGGCGTCGCCCGCGTTGAGGAGCCAACCGTCGGGAGTGTCGACCGCGACGCCGGCATGGCCCCACGTGTGGCCCGGCAGCGGGACCATGAGGATCTCGGGGGGCAATCCCTTGAGGTCGCGAACCGCCTCGAAACCGAACCAGCGCTCTCCGCCGCCTCGGTGGAACTGCCAGCTCCTGACCTCGTCCCATTGCGGCGGGCGGTAACGCCGCCGCCCGATGAAGCCGTCGCGGGCCCGCGCGGCGGCTCTTTCCGCCTGGAGCACGTGCACCGTGGCATGAGGGAAGTCTTCGAGCCCGCCGGCGTGGTCGAAGTCGAGATGGGTCAGGACGATGTGGCGCACGTCGTTGGCGGCGAAACCGCGGCTCTCGACCTGCTCGAGGGCGGTGTAGCGCGGCTCGAGGCGGATCCGGTTCGCGTGGATGAAGAACGGGCTCAAACGCTCGTACGGTCTTTCCACGTCGCGGCTGCCGAAGCCGGTGTCGACGAGTACCAGGCCCCGATCCGCCTCGACGAGGAGGCAGTGGCACACGAGGCGGGCCGTCGGGCCGCGGCTGACGCCGTCCCAAAGACGACCCCCGAAGGGACACATGCAGCCGCAATTGAGATGATGGACCTGCATGCGAGTCTCCCCGGCGGGCAAGCCAGCCTCAACGCCACGGAACCGGATTGGTTCGGCGGCGTCAGGCCGATGCCCGAGCGGAAGCGGGTGCCGCCCGCCCCCGCGGGGCGGCTTCGCGCTCCTCGGCTTTCTGGAGATCCCGTTTGATCCGGGCCTCCAGGAGCGTCAGGACGGCTGCCTCTTCGGGCTTCAGGCTCGCGAGCTCCTCGCGCAGTTCGCTCTCGACCTCGTCCTTGATCTCGAGGAGGAGCCCGCCCTCCAGATAGCAGGACAGCACCTCGGGATGGATGTAGCACTTGCGGCAGATCGTCGGCGTGTTCCCGAGCTGGGACGCCACCCGCTCGATCGCCGCGCGCACGTTCTTCTTGGCCTTCGCCTCGCTGTCGAACGTC
This sequence comes from uncultured Alphaproteobacteria bacterium, assembly GCA_963800985.1. Taxonomy (GTDB): domain Bacteria; phylum Pseudomonadota; class Alphaproteobacteria; order Rhizobiales; family Beijerinckiaceae; genus Microvirga. The sequence goes on from CAWDDI010000023.1 coordinate 260,865, forward strand.
TCGAACTCCCGCAGCGCCATGGCGGCGAGCACGGTGCCGGCCCAGGTCCGGAAGTCCTTGGCGGTGATGTCGCGGCCGGTGATCTCCTTGAGATAGGCGTTCACATCCGCCGAGGTCACGAACTGCTGCTCGCCCTCCTCGTTCAGGTACTGAAACAGGTGCTGGCCGGGCAGATCCTGGCAGGCCTTGACGATCTTGGCGACGCGGCGGTCCTTGACCTGCAGACGCCAGGACTTGCCGCTCTTGCCCTTGAACTGGAACCGCAGGTCCGAGCCGTTGACCTGGACGTGCGGATCGCGCAGCGTCGTGAGGCCATAACTCTTGTTCTGCTTGGCGTAATCCGAATTGCCGACGCGGATCAGCGTCGTCTCGAGCAGGTGCACGACGGTGGCGAGCACCTTCTCGCGGGGCAGCCCGCGCCGGCCCATGTCCTCCTGGATCCGGGCCCGGATTCCGGGCAGCGCCTGGGCGAAGTCCAGCATGTGCTCGTACTTGGTGCTCTCGCGAACCTCCCGGAAGGCCGGGTGGTAGCGGTACTGCTTGCGCCCCTTGGCATCGCGCCCGGTCGCCTGAATGTGCCCGTTCGCTTTCGGGCAGATCCACACGTCCGTGTAGGCGGGCGGAATGGCGAGCGTGCGGATGCGCTCGAGGGTGGCCTTGTCCTCGACCTTGGATCCGCCGGGCAGCACATAGGTGAAACCCTTGCCGGACTTCCTGCGGCGGATCCCCGGCTCCTCGTCGGATACATAGATCAACCCGGCCGATTTCGGCGGCATCGCGCGGATCGACGATGTTTTCGCTGGCTGTGCTGGGATCGAGCAAGACGACCTCGCCTGGTGATCGGCCAGGATCAACCGGAGCGCCTGCGCGGGGTTCCTCCGGTCGGCGTGAGTCGAACCGTCGCCCTCTTTCCCGCGGTTCCTTGCCGGGCCGCCTCGGAGGTTCCCTTCTGGCCCGCCCGGGCCTAAGAGAGCCCTTTCAGCAATCCCGGACAGCCCGTGCCCGACCCCCTCACCGACCCGACCGGCCGAAAGCTCGTGTTCGTCGTGACCGAGGACTGGTTCTTCGCCTCGCATTTTCTCCCGATGGCCCGGGCCGCCCGCGAAATCGGTCTCGACGTCGCCGTGGTGACGCGCGTGCGCGATCATCGCCCTGCCGTCGAGGCGACCGGCGCACGGGTGATCCCGCTTCAGGCCGAGCGGCGCAGCCTCAACCCGATGGTGGCGGGTTACGCCGCCGGGCAGCTCGCTTCCGTCCTGCGGGACGAGAAGGCGGATCTCGTTCACTGCATCGCGTTGAGAGGGATCCTCGTCGGGGGCTTTGCGGCCACGCTTGCGCGCCTGCCGCGGCGGGTCTACGCCCTGACGGGGCTCGGATTCCTCGGCGCGCGAACGGACGTGACGGGGCGTTTGGCCCTCGGGGCGATCCGGACGCTGATACGAGGGCTCGAGACCCGCAGCACGCACTACTTGTTCGAGAATCCGGACGATCCGCGTCTCTTGGGGCTCGATCCGGGCGACTCGCACGTCACCGTCGTGGGCGGTGCCGGCATCGATCCCGACGCGTTCACGCCCGCACCCCTGCCGCCGCAGCCGCCGCTCCGGGTCGCGGTGGTGGCGCGCATGCTTTGGTCCAAGGGCGTCGACCTCGCCGTGGAGGCCGTGCGAACGGCCCGGGCCGAGGGAGCCTCGATCGAACTCTCGCTTTACGGGGCGCCGGATCCCTCGAACCCCAAGGCCATCCCGGAGGAGACGCTGCGGCGCTGGAGCCGGGAGCCCGGCATCCGCTGGCACGGCCCGACCGCCGACGTCGCCGCCGTGTGGCGCGACCACCATGTCTGCTGCCTTCCCTCGCGCGGAGGTGAAGGCCTCCCGCGGACCCTGCTCGAGGGAGCCGCCTGCGGGCGGGCGCTCGTGACGACCGACGTTCCGGGCTGCAGGGCCCTCGTGCGCGACGGCGTCGAAGGCCGCGTGGTGCCCTCGAACGACGCGCAAGGCCTCGCGCGCGCGTTGGCGGCCCTGAGCCGCGATCCCGCCGGCATCGCCCGCATGGGCGCGGCGGCCCGCGCCCGGGTTCTCGACGGATATACCGAGCGGGACGTGATGACGGCCGTTCAGAACCTCTATCGTAAGGCTCTCACAGGGTGATCGCCGATCCCGCTGCCTTCATCCGCGCCGAGACCCGCCTGACGCCGGTGCCTCACGCGCCGGAGATCAATCTTCATGTGGCCGACGAGGCCACGGAACTGTGGCAGCGCACCGAGGAGGAGCTTGGATCGATCGGCCTCCCGCCGCCGTTCTGGGCCTTCGCGTGGGCGGGCGGGCAGGCGCTCGCCCGCTATGTCCTCGATCATCCCGCGGCGGTCCGCGGCCGGAGCGTTCTCGACTTCGCTTCGGGTTCGGGCCTCGTCGCGATCGCCGCCGCGAAAGCGGGAGCCGCGCAGGTGCTCGCCTGCGACATCGATCCGTTCGCGATCGCGGCGATCCGGTTGAACGCCGCGGCGAACGGGGTCGCGATCGATCCGATCCAGGTCGACCTTTTGGGCGGGGACTGGGGTTGGGACGCCGTGCTCGCCGGGGACGTCTGCTACGAGAAGGACCTCGCCCGGCGGGCGATCGAGTGGTTTGCGCGCCTGAGCCGGCGCGGCGCCACCGTGCTGATCGGCGATCCGGGGCGCAGCTATCTTCCCAAGGACCGGCTCGAGGCGCTCGCCGCCTACGAGGTGCCGGTGACGCGCGCGCTCGAAGACGCAAAGATCAAGCGGACATGCGTCTGGCGCTTGCGCGGCGAGGGCGCCCTATGACACCGCGGCGCGCAGGTCGAGGGTCCCGCGGACCCCGATGGCGTCGTAGTTCGCCTCGAGCCACCGTCGTGCCGTCGCGCGCCCCGCATCGCGCAGCTCGAGGAAGAAGTCCCACTCGGTGTTGAGGCGCGAGGACGCTTCGTGCTCGTCGAGAACGCCGGTCCCGTCGATCCGGTGCATGAGAACCCGCTTGTACTCGTCGGGCGACAGCTTGCCTTCGTCGATGAGGCGCGTGACGAACTCGATCGCCCGCAGTTCGCGCAAGAGATTTCCGTTGAACGTGATCTCGGTGAGCCGGTTCTGGATCTCGCGCGCGCTCCGCGGCGTTTCCCGGCGCTCGACCGGGTTGATCTGGACGAGCAGGATGTCGTCCGAAACCGCCTCGTAGAACAGGGGGAACAGGGCCGGGTTTCCCATATAGCCGCCGTCCCAGTAGGGCTGGCCGTCGAGCTCGACGGCTTGGAAGACGGTCGGCAGGCAGGCGGATGCCATGACGTGATCGGCGGTGAGTTCGGCCTCTCGGAAGACCGCGACCTTTCCGGTCCAGACATTGGTGGCCGTGATGAACACCTTGACGTTGCGGCAGGCGCGGACCTTGTCGAAATCGATCAGATCCGCGACCGCGTCGCGGACGAGGTTGATGTTGAGCGGATTGGTGTCGTACGGGCTGAAGGTCCGGGCGAAAGCGTCGGTCCAGAAATGGCTGCTCCAGGGCGCGAGAACGCGGTTGAGCATGACGCGCTGCACGGCCGACAGCCGTCCGTCGAGGCTGATGCGCCGCCAGAACGTCTCGAGCTGCGCCCGCGCTCCATCGACGCCACCCTCGATCCAGCCTTCGACGAGGACGACCGCGTTGATCGCGCCGGCGCTCGCCCCGGTCACGGCCTCGATGGCGAGACGGCCGTCCTCGAGCAGCGCGTCGAGGACGCCCCACGTGAAGGCTCCGTGGGCGCCGCCGCCCTGGAGCGCGAGCGAGACGCTCTTCTTGGCCCGCGTTCCCGCAAGACCGCGCGGCGCCTTGCCTGCCCGGCGCGCTCGCCCGCTCATCGCGCCGTCCAGCCGCCGTCCATGGACAGATTGGCGCCGGTGATCTGGCTCGCCGCATCCGAGCACAGGAACACCGCGAGGGCGGCGACCTGGTCCACGGTGACGAACTCCTTGGTGGGCTGCGCTTCGAGGAGAACGTCGTTGATGACCTGCTCCTTCGTGAGGTTGCGCGCCTTCATGGTGTCCGGGATCTGCCGTTCCACGAGGGGCGTCCAGACGTAGCCGGGGCTGATGCAGTTGACGGTAATCCCGTGCGTGGCCACTTCGAGGGCGATCGTCTTCGTGAACCCCGCGACCCCGTGCTTGGCGGCCACATACGCGGCTTTGAACGGCGACGCCACGAGCGAGTGCGCGGACGCCGTATTGATGATGCGCCCCCACCCTCGGGCCTTCATCCCCGGGATCACGGTGCGGGTGGCGTGGAAGACGGCCGAGAGATTGATCGCCAGGATCGCGTCCCACTTTTCCACTGGAAAATCCTCGACCGGCGAGACGTGCTGAATTCCGGCGTTGTTCACCAGAATGTCGATCGAGCCGAACGCGGATTTCGCGTCCGCGAGCATGGAAGCGATCTCCTGCGGCTTCGACATGTCGGCGGCCGAATAGAGCGCCGTGACCTCGAAATCCTTCTCGATACCGGCTCGAGCTTGCTCGATTTCGTCCGCCGGCCCGAAGCCGTTGATGAGGATGTTCGCGCCCTCGGCCGCAAGGGCCCGCGCGACGGCAAGGCCGATCCCGCTGGTCGATCCTGTGACGACAGCGGCTTTGGAGCGTAAGGTCATGATCATCTCCGGTGAGCGATCCGTGTCATCTATGACGCTGCGGTGCGGAAGTCATGGGGCCCATGCGGTCGATCGGGCAGATACGGCCATCAGGTTGAATCGGGGCACTCGGATATCCGACCACGTCGGCGCTCCGCCTCTCTAACGGGAACGAGCTCAGGTGCGAATTAACAGTATAACATTTGTGAATGAGTTATACGAACAGACTAGATAATGCGACCATGTTCCGCTACGATACGTCACAAGAGAACAAAACCGACCCTCCCGACAGCGAGACATCATCGTGGCAAAGACTGCATTGAAAATTTCCGACCACGACGACGGAAGCTCCGCCCGCGCCACGCAGCAGGCGCAGACGGCAGCGTCCGCCATGGCGAACGCCGAGGAGATCTGCCGTGCCGCCGCGGCGAGGCTCACTCCGATCCGGCGCAAGGTTCTCGAGGCGCTCTATGCCACCCACAAGCCGCTCGGCGCCTACGATCTCGCCGAGATGCTGGGACCGAAGGGCCGGCGGCTTGCGCCGATCACGGTCTATCGCGCGCTCGACTTCCTGATCGAGCATGGACTCGTGCATCGGCTCGCAAGCCAAAATGCCTATATCGCTTGCGCCCACCAGCATGGTCCGGCGGAGACCGTCGCGTTTCTGATCTGCGAGAACTGCGGCAGCGTCGACGAAGTGACGTCGTCCGCCCTGTCGAAGACGCTGGGGGACGTGCTCGAGCGGGAGAAATTCACTCCGCACGGCCAGATCCTCGAGATCACGGGCCATTGCGCCCAATGTGGCGGCAAAACCTCATAGTCGGCTCGCCTGACGGCGCCCGGCGCCAAGCCGGCCTCCCACGACGCCTTTAGGTCCCGCTTGACGGAACCGCCGACGCCTCAGCCCAGCGTCGGCGGGCGGCGAGCGACATGCGCCAAACGGGCGGCAACCCTCATCGCTCGGCTCGCCTGATGGCGCCCGGCGCCCAGCCGGCGTGCCACGACGCCTTTAGGTCGCGCTTGACGGAACCGCGCCGACGCCTCAGCTAAGCGTCGGCGGGCGGCGAGCGACCGGAACTCGCCCCGCCTCGGTTCAGGAACACCTATGACCCTCCTCGAATGCCCTGCGGATGCCGGGAGCGCCCAGGAAACAGCGGGCGCGGCGGCGCGCTACCGGACGGTCGGCGTGCGCGTCGGCTCGGTCACGATCGGCGGGGGGGCGCCGATCGTCGTCCAGTCGATGACGAACACCGACACGGCAGACGTGGACGCGACGGTCGCGCAGGTCGCCTCGCTGGCCCGCGCGGGGTCGGAGATCGTGCGCATCACGGTCGACCGGGATGAGGCGGCGGCGGCCGTCCCGAGGATCCGGGAACGGCTCGATCGCCTCGGGATCGAGGTCCCCCTTGTGGGCGACTTCCACTATATCGGGCATCGACTTCTCGCCGACCATCCCGCCTGCGCGGAGGTGCTCGACAAATACCGCATCAATCCGGGCAATGTCGGCTTCCGGGAGAAGAAGGACCGACAGTTCGGCGCCATCGTGGAGACGGCGATCCGCTACGGCAAGGCGGTGCGCATCGGCGCCAACTGGGGCTCGCTCGACCAGGAGCTGCTCACCGCCCTCATGGACCGGAACGCCAAGGCTTCGCGGCCCCTCGAGGCACGAGCCGTGACCCGTGAGGCGATGGTCCAGTCGGCCCTCCTCTCCGCGGCCCGCGCCGAAAAGCTCGGACTTTCCCGCAGCCGGATCGTCCTTTCCGCCAAAGTCTCGGCGGTCCAGGACCTGATCGCGGTGTACCGGGAGCTCGCCCGCCGCTCCGACTACGCCCTTCATCTCGGTCTCACGGAGGCCGGCATGGGCTCGAAGGGGATCGTCGCCTCCTCGGCCGCGATGGGCATCCTCCTGCAGGACGGGATCGGCGACACGATCCGCTATTCGCTGACGCCGGAGCCCGGCGGCGATCGCACCGTCGAGGTCAAAGCCGCCCAGGAACTTCTCCAGACCATGGGGTTCCGAACCTTCGTGCCGCTCGTGGCGGCGTGCCCGGGGTGCGGTCGCACCACTTCGACGGTGTTCCAGGAACTCGCCCGGGACATCCAGACCTGGATCGCGACCTCCATGCCGCAATGGAAGCGGCGCTATCCGGGCGTCGAAAACCTGACGGTCGCCGTCATGGGCTGCATCGTGAATGGGCCGGGCGAGTCCAAGCACGCCGACATCGGGATCTCCCTTCCCGGGACAGGGGAGCAGCCGGCGGCTCCCGTGTTCATCGACGGCCGCAAGGCCGTCACGCTGCGCGGCGCCGACCTCTCGCGCGATTTCCAGGAGCTCGTCCTTGGCTACATCGAGAAGCGCTACGGCGAGCACGGGCGAGACGCGGCGGAATAAAGGAGAAACCCACCAGCGGGCAGCATGAAGGGCGCCCTGCCGGAGATTTCCCTTTATGCCTCGGCCCGATGTGCTAGAGAGCCCGCCGCGCGGGCTCGACAGCCGCCGCGCTCGTAAGGAATGGCCGCGCTTGCTGCCTCGGCGGACCCATCGCCGGGGGCGTCCCGCGGACGACCTGCAAAGAACCAGAGACCATGGCAGAACCCCAAGCCGTCGCCCCCGGGCATGCCGTTTCCGCTGCCCCTCCGGAGGCCGCGCTGCCCGAGTCGCATGGCCGAACGAGCTTCTGGACCCTGATCCTGGGCTCGATCGGCGTGGTCTACGGCGATATCGGAACGAGCCCGCTCTACGCCTTCAAGGAGTCGATCGCAGCCGCCGCGGCCGGCGGCGAGATCGCCAGGGACATCGTCATCGGCGTCCTCTCGCTCATCCTGTGGTCCCTGATCCTCGTCGTCACCGTCAAGTACGTCGTCATCCTCCTGCGCGCCGACAACAACGGCGAGGGCGGCACGCTGACCCTCGTCGCCCTGACGCAGCGGGCTCTCGGCCAACGCCGCGGACTGGTGCTTTTTCTCGGCATCATCGGCGGCGGCCTCTTCTATGGGGATGCCGTCATCACGCCGGCGATCTCGGTGCTCTCCGCCGTGGAAGGACTGAAGCTCGCAACCCCGGCCTTCGAGCCGTACGTGGTCCCGATCGCGGTCGTCATCCTGGTCGGCCTCTTCGCGGTCCAGAGCCGCGGCACGGGCCGCGTCGCGACCTTCTTCGGCCCGATCATGTTCACCTGGTTCGCGGTGCTGGCGTTGACGGGCGCGCTCCATATCGCCGACGACCCCTCGGTTCTCCTCGCCATCAATCCAGCGTGGGGCGCCATGTTCTTCGTCGATCATTCCGGCGTCTCGCTGGCGGTGCTCAGCGCCGTTTGCCTGTCCGTGACGGGGGCCGAGGCGCTTTACGCCGATCTCGGCCATTTCGGCCGCGGCCCGATCCGGGGGGCCTGGCTCGGCTTCGTGCTGCCCGCTCTCGTGATCAACTATTTCGGCCAGGGCGCCCTGGTCCTCTCCGACCCCGCCGGAGCGGAACACCCCCTCTATCGGCTCGTGCCCGAATGGGCGCTCCTCCCCATGATCGGACTTGCGACGCTCGCGACGATCATCGCGAGCCAGGCCGTCATCACCGGAGCTTTCTCCCTCACCCGGCAGGCGATCCAACTCGGGATCCTGCCGCGCCTCGAGACGCGGTTCACCTCGGAATCCCACCAGGGCCAGATCTACCTGCCGCGGGTCAACAGTCTGCTCCTCGCGGGCGTGATCATCCTCGTCCTTGCCTTCGGCTCCTCGAGCGCCCTCGCGCACGCCTACGGGATCTCCGTGTTCGGGGCGATGGCCGTGGACGCCATCCTCGCCGTCCTCCTGATCTGGAAGGGCTGGCGGTGGTCGCTCGGGCTCGCGCTCGCCACGATGTTGCCCTTCCTCTTCATCGATCTCGCCTTCTTCGGCGCCAACCTCACCAAGCTGTTCGCAGGCGGCTACGTGCCGGTGTTCATGGCAATCGCGCTGATCGTCCTGATGTGGACCTGGGTGAAGGGCACGGCGATCCTCTTCGAGAAGACCCGGAAAGTGGATGTGCCGCTGCTCGAACTCGTCGGAATGCTCGAGAAGAGCCCGCCTCACCGCGTCAAGGGCACGGCGGTGTTCCTGACGAGCGATCCCCACACCGCGCCCGCGGCCCTCCTTCACAACCTCAAGCACAACAAGGTTCTTCACGAGAAGAACGTCATCCTCACGATCCGAACCGTAGACTACCCGCGCGTGAACGATGACGATCGCGTGCGGATCGAACACATCGGAAACAGCTTCTGGCGCGTCGAGATGACCTACGGCTACATGGAATCCCCCAATATCCCGCGCGGTCTCGCGATCCTGCGAAAGCAGGGCTTCAAGTTCGACATCATGGCGACGTCGTTCTTCCTGTCCCGCCGGTCGATCCGGCCCGCCGCCCGGTCCGGCATGCCCCTTTGGCAGGACAAGCTGTTCATCGGCCTCGCGAAATCGGCGAGCGACGCGACGGACTTCTTCCAGATTCCGACCGGCCGGGTCGTGGAGGTCGGAACACAGGTGACCGTGTAGTTTCCGACCCATGCCGTGGACGTCGGCCTGGACCGGAACCCCTCGCGACCCGTTCTGCGTGAGGTCGACCTCGGCTACCGGGCGATACCGGACAGGGTCTCCTCCCACTCGCCGCGCAGGATGGACATGAGCGCCTGCGAGCGGCGCGTGCCGTCCGGCATCACATAGGCTTCCCGCAGCACGCCGTCCTCGCGCAGGCCGACCGTCCTGTAGACGTGTCGGGCCCGTTCGTTGTCGAGGAAGACGTCGAGCCAGAAGCGGTGCGTCTTCGGCTGGGCGAAGCTCCAGGCGATCACCGCCCGGAGGAAGCAGCGCCCGAAGCCGGTACCCGGCTCCCGCACGGCGATCCGCTTGAGGTAGACATTGCCGAACGCGTCGTCGAGGCCGCGCAGAATCGCGAACCCATTCGCGCGCCCGTCACGTTCGCCGATCAGGTAGGCGATGCCGGGCGAGGCGATCTCCAGCCGATGCTGCGCCTCCTCCGAGCGTCCAACGAGTTGATCGAACCCGGGGCGGCGCTCGGTCGCCATCACGAAAGGGATGTCCGCGACGGTCGCGGGCCGGATCGTGACCGCCACGGTCAGGTTCTCCGTTCGATGGTGAAACGGGCCGCCGCCCGCAGGAAATCGGCCTCGCTCCCAAACCCGTCCAACGCCCGCACGGCCGCGTCCACGAGGCGTTCGCATTCGCGGCGCGCACCCTCGGTGCCGAGGAGATCCACGAGAGTCGCCTTGCCGCGATCCCGGTCCTTGCCGGTCCGCTTTCCCGCGGTCTCCGCCGACGCCTCCCGGTCCAGGATGTCGTCCGCGACCTGGAACGCTGCCCCGAGCGCGGTGCCGAAACTCAGGAGATTGCGGCGCGAGAGGGCGTCGGCCCGGCCGAGGATGGCGCCCGCCTCGACCGAGAAGGCGAGGAGAGCGCCGGTCTTCATGGCCTGCAGGCGCGCAATTCCGGCCTGATCGGCGTTCGTTCCGCCGTAGCGGCCTTCGGCCGCAAGATCCAGCATCTGTCCCCCGACCATTCCGCCGACGCCGGCCGCACGAGCGAGCCCGAGCACGAGATCGGCCCGGATCGCGGCATCGCGGTCGGTCGCGGGATCGGCGAGCACCTCGAACGCAAGGGTTTGAAGGGCATCGCCCGCGAGAATCGCGGTGGCATCGTCGAACGCCCTGTGCACCGTGGGCCGGCCCCGGCGGAGATCGTCGTCATCCATCGCGGGCAGATCGTCATGCACCAGCGAATAGCAGTGCAGCAGTTCCACCGCCGACGCGACGCGAAGGGCGCTCGTGCCGGTGCGACCGAACAGGCGCGCCGCCTCCACGACCAGAAAGGGCCGCAATCGCTTGCCACCTCCGAGGACGGCATGGCGCATCGCGGCCACGAGCCGCGCCGGCCGGGCGATCTCGCCCGGACGAGCCTCGTCTGATAACAGGGCGTCCAGCGTGGCCTCGACGGCTTCGGCCACCTCGGCCAGTCGCCGCGCGAAAATGGGTTGGGACGGCATCATGATCGGGATCGGCTCGAGCAGCGCGACGGAAGAGCCGGAGAGCGGGCTCGTTCGCACTCCGGCTGGGCCCGTCCTCGGCGAAGAAGCACGCCGGCCGCTGACCGTCGGGCGCGTTCTCCGCCGCCTGATCCAACTCGCATTGGGCGCGGTCCTGTTATGGCTGGCGGCAGTCGTGTTGCTGGGCCTTTCCTACCTTTTCCTGCCGCCGATCTCCACCCTCATGCTCGCTCGCCTGGTCACGCTGCGGCCGGTGGAACGCACGCTCGTCAGCCTCGACGAGGTGTCGCCTCACCTCCCCCTGGCGGTCATGACCTCGGAGGACGGCCGCTTCTGCCAACACGGCGGCGTCGACTGGGAAATTCTTCGCAACGTCGTCGAGGCCGCGGACGAGGATGGGCCCGTGAGGGGCGCCTCCACGATCCCCATGCAGGTCGCCAAGAACCTCTTCCTGTGGCCGAGCCGCTCCTACATCCGCAAAGGCCTCGAGCTGCCGGTCGCGATCTACATCGACCTGATCTGGAGCAAGCGCCGGATGATGGAGGTTTACCTCAATGTCGCCGAGTGGGGCGAGGGTACCTTCGGCGCGCAAGCCGCCTCTCAACGCTACTTCCGCAAGTCGGCTGGGGACCTGACGCGGCGTGAGGCCGCCCTGCTCGCGACCGCTCTGCCGAACCCCTTTCGGCGCAATCCGGCGCGGCCGAGCGCCCGCCACCGCGTCCTGGCGGATCGGCTGCTCGGTCGAATGGAGGGAACCGCTCCATTCGCCGGCTGCCTCAAGGATTGAGGAGCCTGCCGGCCCCGTGCCCCCGCTACCGTCGCGCCCGGCGGGCACTAGCTTTTTCGCGCCGATGCGCGTATGAGGCGCCACCTCATTGAAATCAAGAGCGAGCGTTCCCCGGTGTCACGGGCGCTCCCGCCTATCACCGGAGACGAAAATGGCCGTTCCGAAGAGAAAAACGTCGCCGTCGCGTCGCGGCATGCGTCGCTCCGCCGACGCCCTGAAAGCCCCGACCTATGTCGAGGACAAGGACTCGGGCGAACTGCGCCGCCCCCACCATGTCGACCTGAAGACCGGGATGTACCGGGGCCGCCAGGTCCTCACGGTGAAATCGGACACGTAGACGAAGAACGGCGGGCGAGACCCGAAACGAGGAAGACCGGCGTCGCGACGCCGGTTTTTTTCTGCCACGAACGAAACGCGGTGCACCTGCCTGCGGAATTAGCCCGGGGGCAGACGCCCGACCTGCGCCCGGTCCTCGGGAGGCCGATGGAGCGGCGCCCGCCGGCTTCGCTTTACTCATCGTTAAGCTTAGCCATCCCATTTTATCGCTCGACAACGAAGAGGCCACGGCTCGGCCGCCCGCGCGGGCTCCAAGGCGGCCTCGTATCCGCGTTCGAGTGAGGGTTTGATGGCGAAGGGAGGCCGGGCGCCGTTCCTGGGCGGATCGAAGGCGCCGGAAGGGCCGACGGGACCGGTCGATCCGAAGGTGGCGCTGACTCGCGCCGGGAGCGCGCTCTACACCTGGCACCTCGCGAGCGGCGCGATGGATTGGAGCCCCAATGCCGCGGAGGTGCTCGGGGTCTTCGATCGCGACGCTCTCTCGAGCGGCGACGCATTCTCCGGCCTCGTCGAGCCCGGAAGCGGCCCGATCCCTCCGGAGGCAATCTTCTCGGAAGGCGGGATCGACGCGGGCGACGGGGTGCCTTACCGCTGCCGATATGCCCTGCGCGTCCGGTCCGACCGCCTCCTCATGGTTGAGGACACGGGCCGCTGGTACGCGGATGCGCGCGGACGGCCCGCTCTTCTGCGCGGCGCAGTCCGCGCCGAAGGGCGTTCCGGCGCGCAGGCGGCCCTCACGGCCTGCCTCAGGGCGCGCACCGCGCTCCTGGCTCGGATCTTCGACGACGTATTGGAGTCCCAGCGCTCGCGCCGTGCCGTAACGCTCGTGGTCGGCCTTGTCGGCACCGAGGAGGCGGATGCCGAGGAGGTGGTGGCAGCGGTCGCCGAGCGCGTGCGGCCCGTGATGCGCCGTCGCGACCAGATCCTTCCCTACGGCCCCGACCGCTTCGCCATCGTGTTGTCCTCCTGCCGCGCGCCCGACGCAGAGCACGCCGTTTCGCGCCTCTTCGAGCTCGTCGGGCACCCTCGCCTCAGGCTCGGTGCAGCCACCGCGCCCGATCATGCGCTCGACGCGCCGGAACTGCTCCGCCGGGCCGAAGAGGCCGCCGAAGGCCGGCGAAACCGGGTTCGCGGTCTATCGGTTCGGTGCCGCAAGGACCCCGTCGGTGACCAGCGGCACGTCTTCGGCCGAACTCGTCGATGCGCTCAACGGACGCCGGCTGCTCGCCGCCTATCGGCCGGTGATCGACGCCCGCACCCGAAAGCGGCGTCTTTTCATGCTCGCGCCCCGCTTTCTCGGGCGCGAAGGGTCGATCGCCGTCGGCGACATCGGCCATGCGGCCCGGGAATACGGGCTTTCGACCCTGGTCGACGCGCGGCTCGTCGAACTCGCCGCCGACGCGCTCGCCCGTCACCCGGATGAGCGGATCGCGGTATCCGTCTCATCGGCCTCGCTCGAGGACGCCGAGTGGCTCCACGGGCTTGCGGCCCATCTCGGCGCCCGCCGCGGGATCGAATCGCGCTTCGTCGTCGCCGTGCACGAGAAGACGCTCGCGCAGCCCGCCGCACGCGGACGCCTCGACGCGCTGAAGGCGCTCGGCATCGGGATCATGCTCGAGGGTTTCGGCGCAGGGCACGCCGGCGTCCGGCACCTCAAGAGCCTGCCGATCGACATCCTGCGGATCGAAGGCGCTCTCATCCAGACGCTCGCGCGGTCGACGGACGACCGCCTGCTGGTCCGCCGGCTCGTCGATCTCGGCCAGCACCTCGGGATCGCCACCCTCGCCGAAGGGGTCGACGACGCGCCGACCGGAGGCCTCCTCGCGGACTGGGGGGTCGATTACGTCGAAGGATCGCTCGCGGGAGGGGCGACCCTGTCGCTCGATCGTCCGAGGACAGCCCGCAGCGCCGACGCCGCTTGAGGCAATTCCCGCGGCAGCAGGCCGCTATTTCCGCGAAAGGGCCTCGAGCTTCGCCTGCATATCGGCCATCTGGCGTTTGAGCGCGTCGAGGTCGTCCGGGCCGGCGCTGTTCGCTGCCGCGGTCTGCTCGCCCTTGCCCTCGGCCTTCTCGTCATGGCGCTGGGCGAAGGGCGAAAACATGCGCATGGCCTCGGTGAAAAAACCCATGTTCGTTCGCACCTGCTCCTCCATGGCGTGGAACGCCGCCGGCCCGAAGGCCTGCGCCATCTGCTCGCGCAGCTTCTGCTGCTCGCGGGCGAGGTTCGCCATCGAGAATTCGAGGTAGCTCGGGACGAGCGACTGCAGGCTGTCGCCGTAAAACCGGATGAGCTGGCGCAGAACCGTCACGGGCAGGAGGTTCTGCCCTTCCTTGTTCTCCTGTTCGAAAATGATCTGCGTTAAGACGGAACGGGTGATTTCCTCCCCGGACTTCGCGTCGAAAACCACGAAATCCTCGCCCTGACGCACCATTCCGGCCAAGTCCTCGAGCGTCACGTAAGTCGAGGTCCCGGTGTGATAGAGGCGCCGGTTGGCGTATTTCTTGATGACCGTCGGCTGCTTGTCCGTCGCCATATTCGTCGCCATGAATGACCCAATCTCGCCGCGGCCGACAACTCGGGAATGCTGAGCGGGCGGCGATCTTTCCCTTAAAGCATCTCACCGGTCGTCGAAAACAGCAAAAGCGGGGGCGCCGGCCCCTCGTGCACCGCCGAATTCCAGGGCAGCACACCTTGACATCCATCGGTCCGGCCCTTTCATCGAGCTTACGGTACGGCGTAGCGCCCGACAGCGCTTCAGCATGAGGAGATCCAAATGTCGCGAGGAGACATCGTCATCGTCGCAGCAGTGCGCACCGCCGTCGGCTCGTTCAACGGTGCGTTCGCGAACACCCCGGCTCACGACCTCGGCGCGACGGCGATCAAGGCGGCGCTCGAGCGCGCCAAGGTCGATCCGGCCGAGGTCGACGAGGTGATCCTCGGACAAGTGCTCGCCGCCGGCCAGGGCCAGAATCCGGCGCGACAGGCCGCGATGGCCGCGGGCATTCCCCAGGAGAAAACCGCTTGGGGCCTCAACCAGCTCTGCGGCTCGGGGCTCCGCACGGTCGCGATCGGCATGCAGCAGATCGCCAACGGCGATGCCGACGTCATCGTGGCCGGCGGCCAGGAATCGATGTCGATGGCGCCGCACGCCGCCTACATGCGCGCGGGCACCAAGATGGGCGACTTCAAGCTCGTGGACACGATGCTGAAGGACGGCCTCATGGACGCCTTCAACGGCTATCACATGGGCAATACGGCCGAGAACGTCGCCCAGCGCTGGCAGCTCACGCGCGAGGACCAGGACGAGTTCGCCGTCGCCTCCCAGAACAAGGCCGAGGCGGCTCAGAAGGCGGGCCGGTTCAAGGACGAGATCGCCCCCGTCACCGTCGCCTCCCGCAAGGGCGACATCGTCGTCGACCAGGACGAGTACATCCGTGCCGGGACGACGCTCGATGCGGTCGCCAAACTCCGGCCCGCGTTCTCGAAGGACGGCACCGTGACGGCGGCCAATGCCTCGGGCATCAACGACGGCGCGGCGGCGATCGTGGTGATGACCGCGGCCGAAGCCGAGAAGCGGGGGCTCAAACCGCTTGCACGCATCGCCTCCTGGGCGACCGCCGGCGTCGATCCGGCGATCATGGGCACCGGCCCGATCCCGGCCTCGCGCAAGGCTCTCGAGAAGGCGGGCTGGAAGGTCCAGGACCTCGAGCTCGTCGAGGCCAACGAGGCGTTTGCCGCTCAGGCTCTCGCGGTCAACAAGGACATGGGCTGGGATCCGTCGATCGTGAACGTCAATGGCGGCGCCATCGCGATCGGCCACCCGATCGGCGCATCCGGCGCGCGGGTGCTCGTGACGCTTCTCCACGAGATGGGCCGGCGCAACGCCAAGAAGGGGCTCGCGACCCTGTGCATCGGCGGCGGCATGGGCGTCGCCATGTGCGTCGAACGCTGACCGCATTCGACGGCCCGGCTCCCGAGTCGGGCCGTTCAAGAACGTGATGGACCCGCCAGAGGTCCCCCCGGGGTGAACGCCAGAGAAGGAGAACGGAATGGCGCGCGTTGCATTGGTCACGGGCGGCACTCGCGGCATCGGAGCTGCGATCACCCGGACGCTCAAGGGAGCGGGTTATCAGGTCGCCGCGAACTACGGCGGCAACGACGAGGCGGCGCAGAAATTCAAGAGCGAGACCGGCATCCCGGTCTACAAGTTCGACGTCTCCGATGCCGCGGCCTGCGAAGCGGGGGTCAGGACGGTGGAATCGGAACTCGGTCCCGTCGACGTCCTCGTGAACAACGCCGGCATCACCCGGGACGGCATGTTCCACCGCATGACCTTCGACCAGTGGCAGGCGGTCGTCCGAACCAATCTCGACTCCATGTTCACCTGCACGCGCCCGGTCATCGACGGCATGCGCAACCGCGGTTTCGGCCGCATCATCATCATTTCGTCGATCAACGGCCAGAAGGGACAGATGGGCCAGACGAACTACTCTGCCGCGAAGGCCGGCGTCATCGGCTTCGCGAAGGCTCTCGCCCAGGAGAACGCCAACAAGGGCGTGACCGTCAACGTGATCGCGCCCGGCTATATCTCCACCGAGATGGTGCAGGCCGTGCCGGAGGACGTGCTGAAAAGCAAGATCCTGCCCCTCATCCCGGTCGGGCGCCTGGGCGAGCCGGACGAAATCGCGCGTGCGGTCGTCTATCTCGCGGGCGACGATGCCGGCTTCATCACGGGTTCGACGCTGTCGATCAACGGCGGACAGTACATGATGTAGGACGGCCGCGGTCCTGCAAGAGAGCACCGCATCGTCCGCGAAGCGCCAGCCCTTCTCGAGGGCTGGTCTCTTCTCTCTTCCGCGCGCCGGCGGTCGCGTGCTACCAGCGCGCCATGACCACCCGCGCCGCCACTTCGATCGGGCTCACCGCCGTCCTCCTCTGGTCCCTGCTCGCGCTGTTCACCGCTGCGTCGGGAACGGTTCCGCCGTTCCAGCTCGCGGCCATGACTTTCGCCCTGGGCGGCCTCGTCGGCCTCTCGACCTGGATCGGGCGGCCTCGGTCGAGGGCGGCGCTGCACCTGCGTCCGACCGTCTGGGCGCTCGGAGTCGGCGGGCTTTTCGGTTACCACGCCCTCTATTTCGCGGCCCTGCGCCTCGCGTCGCCGGTCGAGGCCGGGCTCATCTCTTACCTGTGGCCGCTGCTCATCGTGCTGTTCTCGGCGCTGCTTCCCGGCGAGCGGCTCCGAGCGACCCATGTGGCGGGTGCGCTGCTCGGGTTCCTCGGCGTCATCGTGCTGGTCGCCGGCCGCGGAGCGCTCCAGGCGCGGGCCGACCATCTGCCGGGCTACCTCTGCGCGTTCGCGGCGGCGTTCGTTTGGGCGGGCTACTCCGTGCTGTCCCGACGCTTCGTCGAGGTGCCCACGGACGCGGTGGCGGGTTTCTGCATCGCGACGGCGGGCTTGAGTCTCCTGTGCCACCTCGTGTTCGAAACCTCCGTGTGGCCCGCGAGCGCCTCCGAATGGCTCGCCGTCCTCGCCCTCGGGCTCGGCCCGGTCGGAGCGGCGTTCTACGTGTGGGACATCGGCGTCAAGCGGGGCGACATCCGGCTCCTCGGAGTGGCGTCCTACGCGGCTCCGGTCCTGTCCACGCTGATCCTCGTCCTCGCGGGATATGCCGATCCAAGCCTCGCCCTCGGCGTCGCCTGCGCGCTGATCGTGTCCGGTGCTCTCGTCGCTACGTTCTTGCCGAGGCGCGTCCCGGCATGACCCGGTGGATGTAGCGGTACGCCGTCTCGAAGCCGAAATCCGTATAGAGGCCGCGCGCCACCTCGTTGTCGTCGCGGACCTGAAGATAGGCCGTGTGCGCTCCCGAATCCCGGCCCCAGGCCATGAGGCTCGTCACGACCTTCCGCCCGAAGCCGATGCCACGGAGTTCCGGCGCTACGACGATGTCGTAGAGCCCGACATACCCCCGTTCCCGGACGCTGAGGCCCCATGCCACGTGCCTGCCGTCGATGTCGAGCGTCGCGAACACCGCGGGCTGGCGGATTCGCGAGACGATCTCGACGAGGATCGAGTCGTCCGCCTTCTCGCCGCCATAGGACTGCGCGGTCTCCCGCACCCAGCGGGTCGAGACTTTCGGCTCGAGGATGATCGAGGGATCGACGACGCATTCCTCCGGGATCCGCTTCGTGAGGACCCGGGTGGGCTCGATCGCGTCGAAACCCCGGCGTTCGAGCACAGCGTCGGCATGCGCGTCCTCGAGTGACGTGAGACGGAAGGTCGGTCGCACGTTTTGTGCGAGAAAGTGCTCCACCATGTGGTCGAGGAGGCTGTCGTCCAGGACCGCGCCCGGGATGAGCGGAGAAGCGGAGTTGGCGCGCTTGGAATAGCCCTTCGCGAGCCGCAGCAGCCAGCCGTCGCAGACCTGATAATCGAAGGACGGCCAGGCATTGATGAGCCGGCTCTCCAAGGCGAGAACGAGCGCGGCGTCGCCCAATCGGTCACTCCTTGCGGCGGGGGACTGCGAGGGATCTCAAAACCGGTTCTTCCACTCGCGCAAGGCCTGGAACACCGTTACGGGATCGGCGCCCTCCTTGTTGACGGAACGCGCGAGGGCCGGGTCGCCGGCGCGCAGGAACGGGTTCGTGGCCTTTTCGGCGCCGATGGTCGTCGGCACCAGGAACCGATCCTCCGCCTTGGCGGCTTCGGCTTCGGCGGCCCTCTGCTTCAGCGCCTCGTTGTTGGGATCGGCCGCGAGCGCGAAACGCGCATTGGACAGGGTATAGTCGTGCCCGCAATAGACCTGCGCCTCGTCGGGCAGCGAGGCGAGGCGCTGCAGGGAATTCCAGAGATCCGCGTAGGGTCCCTCGAGCACCCGCCCGCAACCGAGCGTGAAAAGGGTGTCGCCCGCGAAGACCACCCTCTCGCCCGCGAACCAGTACGACACGTGGTCGGAGCAATGACCGGGGGTCTCCCACACCTCGGCCCGCAGGCCGCCGACTTGAACGAAGTCACTCTCCCGAACCGCGACGTCCATCTCGGGCACCTGGCCCGCCGCTTTGGCGGGTGCCACCACCCGGCAGCCGGTCCGCCGCTTCAGCGCCTCGATCCCTTGAACGTGGTCGCGATGGCGGTGGGTGACGAGGATGTCCGTCAGGCCCCAGCCGGTGCGATCCAGGGCCGCGAAGACGGCCTGCTCCTCCGGCGCGTCGATGGACGCGCAGGCGCCGGTTTCGGGATCTCGGATGAGCGCGCCAATGTTGTCGTCCAGGCAGCGGAAGGCGTGGATCTGAGCCGGCATGGGAGCACCTTAATCGAGCATCTTGCGCTATCATGGGACAGCGGCGCGTTAAAACCAGATCCGCCCGGTCGGGCCAAGCCGGGAACCGGAGGTATGGGACGCTCGCCGGCCGCCGTCCATTGAAAATGCGCGGGCACGGCCGCCGACAGCCGGGGACAGGATCGGGGGAAGCCGGATCGGCTCTTGCATGCCCGGTCGGCGCGCCGCATTGATGAAGGCCTGTGAAGTCGAGAGGTCGCGAGCCGGGATCGATGAGCGTCGACGTCACCGATCTGCGCGCCTTCTACGCCAGTCCGCTGGGCAGCGTCGCCTGTCGCATGGTCGGCCGGTCCGTCGACCGCTTCTGGGGGCCGCTCGTCGGCCTGCGCGTCCTCGGGCTGGGTTACGCGGTTCCCTATGTCACGGCCGTGCGCCCGGAATGCGAGCGCGCCCTCGCGTTCATGCCCGCGAACCAGGGTGTGGTGAACTGGCCGTCGACCGGCGCATCGGCCTCCGCTCTCGTCGACCCGCTCATGATGCCCCTCCCCGATTCCTCCATCGATCGGGTGCTCGTCGTGCATGCGCTCGAAACCGTCGAGAGCCCCTCCGAGCTGCTGTACGAGGTCTGGCGCATCCTCACTCCGGGCGGCCGCATGATCGTGGTGGCCCCGAACCGCCGCGGCGTCTGGGCTCGTCTGGACACGACGCCCTTTGGGCAAGGTCAGCCGTTCAGCCGGTCCCAGCTCAAGGCGCTCATGCGGCAGACCCAGTTCTCCCCCGAGGGCTGGGCGGAGATCCTTTACGTCCCGCCGCTGCGCAGTCGCTTCCTGCTCCAGACCGCCTCGGCCTGGGAGCGGATCGGCGTCGGATTCAACCTCCCGTTCGCGGGCCTCCATATCGTCGAAGCCACGAAGCAGCTCTACAGGGCCGTCACGGTCCGCCCGATCCGCCGGGCGGCTCGCCTCGGACCTGTGTTTATCCCGGCGGCGCCGCGCGACGCCCTGCGATCCCCGTGAAACATCGGACCGCGAGGGCTTGCCCCTGCGCTCCCGGCTTCGCCTTGACTTGAGCCCCCCAAATCGCCAGTGTCCGCGCCGCCCGGCGGGGCTGCACGGTCTGCGCCGGCTTTTTCGTTTCCCCGGGTCAGATGCGCGCCTATCTCGATTTCGAAAAGCCGGTCGCAGAGCTCGAAGCCAAGGTCGAGGAACTGCGCGCGCTCGGGGAGAACCGGGACGCGGTCTCGATCGCGGACGACGTGGCCCGCCTGGAGGGCAAGGCCGCGGCGGCGCTGCGGGAGCTCTATGCCCATCTGACTCCGTGGCAGAAGACGCTCGTGGCCCGCCATCCGCAACGGCCTCATTTCGTGGATTACTGCGCCCGGCTCATCGCGGACTTCACGCCGCTCGCGGGCGACCGCACGTTCGGCGAGGACGAGGCCGTCGTCGGCGGGTTCGGGCGCTTTCGCGGCCAGTCGGTTTGCGTGCTCGGGCAGGAGAAGGGCTCGAGCACCGAGACCCGCATCCGGCACAATTTCGGCATGGCGCGGCCGGAGGGATACCGCAAGGCGGTGCGCCTGATGGAACTCGCGGATCGTTTCGGCCTGCCGGTCCTGTCGTTCGTGGACACCGCGGGGGCCTATCCGGGCATCGAGGCGGAGGAGCGCGGCCAGGCGGAAGCCATCGCGCGCTCGACGGAGATGCAGCTGTCCCTCGGGGTCCCGAACGTGGCGGTCGTGATCGGCGAGGGCGGATCCGGCGGGGCCATCGCGATCGCGACCGCCAACAAGGTGCTCATGCTGGAGCATGCGATCTACAGCGTGATTTCGCCGGAGGGCGCGGCGTCGATCCTCTGGCGCGACTCGAGCCGCGCCCAGGATGCCGCCACCAACATGAAGATCACCGCCCAGGATCTCCTGCGGCTCGGGGTCATCGACGGGGTCATTCCGGAGCCGACCGGCGGCGCGCACCGGGAGCCCGACGCGGCCATCAAGGCCACCGGCGACGCTGTCGAGGGAGCCCTCAAGGATCTCGGCAACATGGGACCCGAGCAGTTGCGCGACCACCGGGCCGACAAGTTCCTGACCATCGGGCGCAAGCTCTGACTTACGAGGCCTGGAGACCGGCCGTTTACCGAAGGTTTACTGTCCCGCTCAAACGGCTCCGCTTGCGGTAAGCCCAAGTTAAGGCTAACGAAGCAAGGTAAGCTGGGATGTCCGGCACAAGACCGGACGGGACAGATTTGCGGGGGTTCCCCATGGTGAAGCGTTTCGCATTGGCGGCGAGCTTCGTGCTTGCGCTCGCGGCCTGCCAGGATGAGAGCTTCGACCGGAGCGGGCGGCATCTGACGCCCATACCGCCCGCCACCCTGGCCCTGATGTCCCACAAGGGCATGTCGAAGAACGATCCGATCGTGATCCGCTCCTATAAGAAGGAGTCGGAGATGGAGATCTGGAAACGCGGCTCCGACGGACGCTACGCCTTGCTCAAGACCTACCCGATCTGCCGCTGGTCGGGCCAGCTCGGGCCCAAGGTCCGGGAGGGCGACCGTCAGGCGCCCGAAGGTTTCTATGCCGTCACGCCCAGGCAGATGAACCCGAATTCGAGCTACTTCCTCTCCTTCGACACGGGCTTTCCGAACGCCTTCGACCGCGCGCATGGTCGCACCGGCGCGGCGCTGATGGTGCACGGCTCCTGCTCGTCGCGGGGCTGCTTCGCGATGACGGACGAGGTAATCGCCGAGATCTACGCGCTGGCCCGCGAGTCCTTCGCGGGCGGGCAGCGGACGTTCCAGTTCCAGTCCTACCCTTTCCGAATGACGGCGCAGAACCTCGCACGGCACCGCTACGATCCCAACATGCCCTTCTGGCAGAACCTCAAGGAGGGCTCGGATCATTTCGAGGTGCTCCGGCAGGAGCCGAAGGTGGCGGTGTGCGGACGGCGCTACGTGTTCGGCGGCGCCGACGTCGCGCAGGGCAATTGCTCGCCCTCCGTCGATCCCGCCGTCGCCCAGAAGCGCGCGCAGGACGAGCAGCAGGTCGCGGAGCTCGTGGGCCGCGGCGTCCAACCCGTGAAGCTCGTGTACAACGATGGCGGCGGGCATGAATCGTTCCGCCAGGCCCTCGCCGGGGCGGCCAGCGCCGAGGACGGTTCGCTGGTGGTCGATGCCCGCACGCGCCGCCTCGGCGCGGTGAGCCGCCCGGAAGCCTTTGCGGCCGGTCCGCAGGAGATCCCGCTCGATCCGAGCGGAAGACCGAGGGACGCTTACGCCTCAGCAAGCGCCGACCAGGGCCTGACGAGTGCACAACCCGTCGCGCAGCAGACCGTCGGGTCGACGTCCGTCGGCGACTCGAAGCCCTTCTATCAGCGCCTGTTCTCGGGCACGTCTCTCCTGTCCGGACCGGCGACGGCCGCCCAGGCGGCCCCGGCGGCAAGCCCCCGGCCTGCCTCGGCGACCAAGGCGCAGGACCGCCGGGCGCAGGCAGGGGCCAGCGCGAGCGCGGCGGCCAACTGAACTCCCCGCCGTCCTTGATGCAAAAAGAAGCCCGCCTCGGCGGGCTTTCCGCTTTTTAGGCTTCGGGCCCGCGATGCCGACGACCGCTACGCCAGGAATCGGCCGTGGCAGTGCTTGTACTTCTTGCCGGAGCCGCAGGGACACGGTTCGTTGCGGCCGACCCGGCCCCAACTTGCCGGATCGTTCGGATCGCGGCCCGGAGCGGGCTTGAACTCGGCGCCGGCGGCCGCGAGGCCGAGAGCCGAGCCGGCGCCGAACGCGGCGCCCTGCGGCATGGCGATCTCGTTCTCCCCGGTCACGGGGTCGAGGTGCTGGGCGAACATGGGCGGCAACTCGGCCGGTTCCGGCTGCTGGAACACGACCTCGATGCGCATGAGCTGACCCGTGACCTGCTCGCGCAGATGACCGACGAGGCCGTTGAAGAGCTCGAACGCCTCCGATTTGTACTCGTTGAGCGGATCGCGCTGGGCGTAGCCGCGCCAGCCGATCACCTGCCGGAGATGGTCCAGCGTCACGAGGTGCTCGCGCCAGAGATGGTCCAAGCGTTTGGAGCAGCACCTGCTTCTCGACGTAAGTCATCACCTCGTCCGAGTTCTGCTCGATGCGCTGGGCATAGGCTTCGTCGGCCGCCTTGCGGAGGCGTTCGCGGATCTCCTCGTCGGCGATGCCCTCCTCCTTGGCCCATTCGTCGACGGGCAGGTCGAGGTTGAGGAGGCGCACGACGTCGTTCTTGAGACCTTCCACGTCCCACTGCTCGGGATAGGCGTTCTCCGGGATGCCGCGGGCGACGATGTCGTCGAGGACGCCGTGGCGCATCTCGTCGACCGTGTCACGGACGCTCTCCTGGGCCATGAACTCCTTGCGCTGCTCGAACACGACCTTGCGCTGGTCGTTCATGACGTTGTCGTATTTCAGGATGTTCTTGCGAATGTCGAAGTTGCGCGCCTCGACCTTGGCCTGCGCGCGCTCGATGGCCTTGTTGATCCACGGGTGGACGATCGCCTCGTCTTCCTTGAGACCGAGCTTCGACAACATGCCGTCCATGCGCTCGGACCCGAAGATGCGCATCAGGTCGTCCTGCAGCGACAGGTAGAACTTGGAGCGGCCCGGATCGCCCTGGCGGCCGGAGCGGCCGCGCAGCTGGTTGTCGATGCGGCGGGATTCGTGACGTTCCGTCCCGAGCACGTAGAGACCGCCGGCGGCGATCGCGCGGGCCTTGAAGCGCGCGATCTCGGCCAGGATCTCCTCCTCCCGACGGTTGCGCTCCTCTCCCTCGAGACCTGCGAGCTCCTGCCGGACGCGCATCTGAGCGTTGCCGCCGAGCTGGATGTCGGTCCCGCGGCCCGCCATGTTGGTCGCGATCGTGATCGCCCCGGGCACGCCCGCTTCTGCGACGATGAAAGCCTCCTGCTCGTGGAACCGCGCGTTCAGCACCGCGAAGTGCTTGACGCTCCGCCCGTCGCGGGCGGCCTGGTAGAGCGGTTCCAACGCCTTGGGGTTCTCGAAGTCGATCTGCTCGAAGCCCTCGCCCTTCAGGAGCGCGGCGAGATGCTCCGACTTCTCGATCGAGGTTGTGCCGACCAGAATAGGCTGGCCGCGGCTCGACGCGTCCTCGATTTCGCGAATGATGCCCTTGTACTTCTCGGCCGCCGTCCGATAGACCTCGTCGTCCTCGTCGAGGCGCGCCACGGGCTGGTTCGTCGGGATCTCCACGACTTCGAGATTGTAGATCTCGAGGAACTCGTTGGCTTCGGTCGCCGCGGTGCCCGTCATGCCGGCAAGCTTGCCGTACAGGCGGAAGTAGTTCTGGAACGTGATCGACGCCAGCGTCTGGTTTTCGGGCTGGACCTGGACCCGTTCCTTGGCCTCGAGCGCCTGGTGCAGTCCTTCCGAATAGCGCCGGCCCGGCATCATGCGGCCCGTGAACTCGTCGATGATCACCACTTCGCCGTTTCGGACGATGTAGTCCTTGTCGCGCTGGAACAGCGTATGCGCGCGGAGCGCCTGATTGACGTGGTGGACGATGGTGGCGTTGTGAGCGTCGTAGAGATCGCCTTCCTTCAGCAAGCCGACCTCACGCAGCAATTCCTCCATGTGCTCGTTGCCGGCCTCGGTCAGTGAGACGGCACGCTGCTTTTCATCGAGGTCGTAGTCGCTCTTCTGCAGGCGCGGAAGGACGTGGTCGATGGCGAGATAAAGGTCCGAGCGATCGTCGAGCGGGCCCGAGATGATGAGCGGGGTGCGGGCCTCGTCGACGAGGATCGAGTCCACCTCGTCCACGATGGCGTAGTGGTGCCCGCGCTGAACCATCTGCGCCATCTCGTACTTCATGTTGTCGCGCAGATAGTCGAAACCGTACTCGTTGTTGGTCCCGTAGGTGATGTCGCACGCATAGGCCTGCGCGCGTTCGTTATCGTCGAGACCGTGCACGATGACGCCGACGGTAAGCCCGAGGAACTTGTAGATCTGGCCCATCCACTCGGCGTCGCGGCGGGCGAGATAGTCGTTGACGGTCACGACGTGCACGCCCTTTCCCGCGAGCGCGTTGAGGTAGACGGGCAGCGTCGCCACGAGCGTCTTGCCTTCGCCGGTGCGCATCTCGGCGATCGCGCCTTCGTGGAGCACCATGCCGCCGATGAGCTGCACATCGAAATGCCGCTGCCCGAGCGTTCGCTTCGCCGCCTCACGGACCGTCGCGAATGCGGGAACCAGGATGTCGTCGAGGCTCTTGCCGGCCGCGAGCTCGGCCTTGAACGCGTCCGTGCGGAAGCGGAGCTCTTCGTCCGAAAGGGCTTCGAGCTCCGCCTCGATCGCATTGATGGCCGCCACCTTGGGCCGGTAGGACTTCAGCCGCCGGTCGTTGACGGAGCCAAAGATCTTCTTTGCGAGAGAGCCAAACATCAGGAGCCTTCGGATTTCACGGCCACGAGAGCGGGAAGCGGACGGGGTGCCTTATAGACCTAATCATTTCCGGACGCATCCGAAAGGCCGCGCCATTGCGGCGCAGCAACGCGAGGGCCCCGATCCGTTCCCATGTCACGAAAACGGCGTCGCTTGCAAACCGCCGGCAACTCCGCCATCGATCGGGTCAACGATCGGCAGGATCGACCCGCCGACCCCCGTCAACCAAAGGAACTGCAATGGTCTCGCTTCCATCGCTTCGCACCGGTTTTCTCGCCCTGAGCCTCGCCGTCCCGGCCCTCCCGATCGGCCTGGCGAGCGCTCAGACTCCCGCTCCCGCGGCCCCGGCGCCGGCCGCGTCTGCGCCCGCCGCGAACAACGTTGTCGCGCGGGTGGACGGCGCCGAGATCACGGAGGGCGACCTCGCCGTCGCCGCCGAGGATCCGGCGCTGCAGATTCCCGGGGTGGCCGACGCCCAGAAGCGCGACCTCCTCATCGGGTATTTGGTCGACCTCAAGATCGGCGCCCGAGCCGCCGAGGGCGCCAAGGTCGGCGAAGGGGCCGAGTTCGCCCGCAAGCTCGCCTACGCCCGCGACAAGGCGCTCCTCGACGCCTATCTCGATCAGGAGTCCAAGAAGGCCGTGACCCCGGAGGCCGCCCGCAAGCTCTACGACGAGACGGTGAAGACCATCGCCCCCGAGACCGAGGTCCGCGCCCGCCATATCCTGGTCGAAAACGAGGAGGACGCCAACAAGGCCCATCAGCGCGTGAAGGGCGGCGAGGACTTCGCGAAGGTCGCGTCGGAGCTCTCCAAGGACCCGGGTTCGAAGGCCGAGGGCGGCGACCTCGGGTTCTTCTCGAAGGACCGCATGGTCGAAGCCTTCGCGGAAGCCGCGTTCAAGATGGAGCCGGGCCAGGTCTCGGATCCCGTGAAGACCCAGTTCGGCTGGCATGTGATCAAGGTGGAGGAGAAGCGCAACAAGCCGGTGCCGAGCTTTGAAGAAACCAAGGAACAGATCGACACCTATCTCGGCCGCAAAGCCCAGCAGGATCTCATCCTCGGGCTGCGCCAGAAAGCCAAGATCGAACGTCTCGACGCGAGCGGGAACCTGACCGAACAGAAGAAGCAATAGCGCCCGGCCGGAGCGAAGCGGACGGGAAGGGGCTTAGTGGCGAATGGCGAATGGGGCGTGGCGAATGGGGAGTGGGAGGTGGGATGTAGGCGGTTGGAAGTGCACCCACTGTCATCGCCGGCGGGAGCGAAGCGGAGAGGAAGCGGATCCAGATCGCGTCGATCCTTGCCGCTGATCGTCGTGCCTTTCGAGGTGCCGCCGCGAGAGGCTTGACGAGCCGCGTCGTTGTGGAGCCGCGGAGACTGGGGTGCGGGGACCGGCTCGATGGGTTCGGGACGGCGCCCGTTCCAGGGGAACGTGAAGGGGACCGACTCGCCGCCAGAGGCTTGACAAGCAGCGGCAAGAGTCCGCACCTCGCCGGCTGGTTCGGCCTCGCGCCAAGGCCTCCGGAGCCTCCTCCATGTCGACGACCGTGTCCCCGCTCGCGCCCCAGTCGCCCCCGACACTACCCCCGATCGAGGGCGTCCGGATCGCAACTGCGGCGGCCGGCATTCGCTACAAGAACCGCACGGACGTGCTTTACCTGACGCTCGCGAAGGACACCGCGGTGGCAGGGGTGTTCACGCGCTCGAAATGCCCTTCCGCTCCCGTCGATTGGTGTCGCAAGAACCTCGAGAAGGGCACCGGTCGTGCGCTCGTCGTGAATTCCGGGAACGCGAACGCCTTCACGGGGAGATCGGGAGCGCAGGCCGTCAAGCTCACGGCCGATATCGCGGCGCGGGCCGCGGGCTGCCGAGCGTCCCAGGTCTTCATCGCATCGACGGGCGTCATCGGCGAACCGCTCGACGCGACTAAGTTCGAGGGCGTTCTGGACGCTTGCGAGGCTCGCGCCAAGTCGACGTCGTGGCTCGAAGCCGCGAAAGCCATCATGACCACCGACACCTTTCCCAAGATGGCGACCCGCACCGCAACGCTCGGCGGCGTCGCGGTCACGATCAACGGCATCGCGAAGGGTGCGGGCATGATCGCTCCCGACATGGCGACCATGCTTTCGTTCGTGTTCACCGACGCGCCGATCGCGCCCCCGGTGCTGCAGGCACTCCTCAGGAAAGGCGCGGACAAGACCTTCAACTGCGTCACGGTCGATGGCGACACCTCCACCTCCGACACGTTGCTGCTGTTCGCAACCGGGGCCGCCGCGGTTCGCGGCGCGCCGGCCATCGCCCTCCCGAGCGATCGGCGTCTGGCGCCCTTCCGCGCTGCGCTCGAGGATCTTCTCGCGGACCTTGCCCAACAGATCGCCCGCGACGGCGAGGGCGCGCGCAAGTTCGTGACCGTGAAGGTGACGGGCGCAAGCGGCGCTTCGTCGGCCAAGCGGATCGCGATGTCGATCGCCAACTCGCCGCTCGTCAAGACGGCCGTGGCCGGCGAGGATGCCAACTGGGGGCGGGTCGTGATGGCGGTCGGCAAGGCGGGCGAGCCCGCCGATCGCGACAAGCTCGCGATCTGGTTCGGCGATATTCGGGTCGCCTGGAAGGGCGCGCGCGATCCCGGCTACGACGAGGCGGAAACGACGGCCTACATGAAACGCGACGAAGTTCTGATCCGGGTCGATCTCGGCCTCGGCCGGGGCGAAGCGACCGCCTGGACCTGCGATCTCACCAAGGCCTACGTGGAGATCAACGGCGACTATCGGTCGTGACCTCCCGCGCCGCCCTCGATCTCGTCCTCGTCGTCGCCGTCGCGCTCATCGACGCCGACAACCGCGTGCTGATCGCGCAGCGCCCCGAGGGCAAGCCGCTGGCGGGACTTTGGGAGTTTCCGGGCGGCAAGGTGGAGGCCGGGGAGCGGCCGGAGGAGACGCTGATCCGGGAGCTCCGGGAGGAACTCGGCATCGACGTCAAGGAGCCCTGCTTGGCGCCTCTGACCTTCGCGAGCCATGCCTACGAGACGTTCCACCTCCTGATGCCGCTCTACGTCTGCCGACGCTGGGACGGGATGGCGCACGCGCGCGAAGGGCAAGCGTTGAAGTGGGTGCGCGCGGCGGATCTGCGCTCGTATGCCATGCCGCCGGCGGACGAGCCGCTGATCCCCTTCCTTCTCGACCTTCTCGTCGACTGACGTCATGTCGAAGCCCGTGGCGCCGACCCTGGCCTTCCTGCTCGCGCATCTTCTCGGCTGCTCCGTCCTGTGGGCGAGCGGGTTTATCTTCATCAAGCTCGCCGGGGCGGTGCACCCGATGGTTCTCGCAGCGATGCGCGGCCTCATCGGCGCGGCGGCCATGGCCGCGTTCTTTCTCGTGCAGGGCCGCGGCATCCTGCCCCGCGACCGCGAATGGCGTGCCTGGGCGTTTCTCGGCACCTTCAACGGCTGGGGTCCCAACGTGCTCGTCGCCTACGCACTGACGGAGATCACGGCGGCTTTCGCGGCGATGATCCAGGCCACCGCCCCGCTCATGGTGGCGGTCCTGGCGCACGCGATGTTCGCCGAGGAGCGGCTGTCCATCCGGAGAACGGCGGGCGTGCTCGTCGGCTTCGTCGGAATGGCCGTGCTCATCGGTCCCGCCGCGTTGCCCGACAGCGGCGTCAGCGCGACCGGCGCCCTCGCGATGCTGGCGACCGCGATAAGCTACGCCGTCGGGAACATCTATGCGCGCTCCGTGAAGAACGCCGATCCCGCCCGCCTCGCACTCGGGCAGCAGATCTTCTCGGGCCTTCCCGCCACCGCGCTCGCGTTCGCGATCATCGGCCCGGGCGCATTCGCGAGCGTGCCGGACCATGCGCCCGCGCTCCTCGGCCTCGGCGTCTTGGCGACCGCGATCCCGATCCTCCTCTTCATGCGGCTCATCCACCGCGCCGGGCCGACCCGGGCCTCGATGGTCGGCTACCTGATGCCGGTGTGGACCATGCTTCTCGCCATCCTGTTGCTCGGCGAGCGGGTCGGCGCGCGCGAAATGATCGGCGGCGTCGTGGTGCTGGCGGGCGTCGCGATCGTCTCGTTCAGCGGTCGCCTGAAAGGAGTTCGCTGAGGGCGGATCGGGTGGGCTCCGGGATGGCGACCGGGCGCTGCGTGGCGCGCTCCACGTAGACGTGGACGAAATGCCCCTGGGCGACCGCAAGCGCGCCACCCCTCCTGAAGATCCCGAGCCGGTAGCGCACCGAGGAGCGGCCGAGCC
Organism: uncultured Alphaproteobacteria bacterium; assembly: GCA_963800985.1. Classification (GTDB taxonomy): domain Bacteria; phylum Pseudomonadota; class Alphaproteobacteria; order Rhizobiales; family Beijerinckiaceae; genus Microvirga. Next base: position 290,561 of record CAWDDI010000023.1, read on the forward strand.
GCGCCACCGCGATCCCGGCGTCGAGCGGATCCGGAAAGGCGACGCTCTCGAAGTACGTGCAGCCCGTCTCGACCACGAGCCCGACGACCGGGCTCGACGCGATGGCGAGCAGTCCCCTCTCGAGCAGCCAGCCGTTCACCGCCGTATCGAAATACGAATAGTAGTGCACGTTGTTCACGTGCCCGTAGACGTCGTTGTCCATCCAGCGGGTCGCGATCGGGCGAACCACGGGAAAGGACTCCCGGCTGAGGCGCGCGGCGCGTTCGCTCACGACGGCTCTCTCACCACGCGGCCTCGTAGATCGCCCGCGCATCGTCCAGCGTGACCGGCCGGGGATTGTTCACGAGCAGCCGCGTCTGGCGCATCGCGTCCTGCGCCATCATGGGCACCGCGTCGGCCGGAATGCCCACGTCGCGAAGCCGCGGCTGCAGACCACAGGCGCGGCCGAGTTCCTCGACCGCCTCGATGAAAGCGTCGGCTCCGCCGCCGACGCGCTCCGGGAAGGCGTGCGGCAGGAGTTCGGCATACCGCGCGCCGCAAGCGGGCGCGTTGAAGCGCAGAACATGCGGCAGGACGAGCGCGTTCGACAGGCCGTGCGGCACGCCGAAATGTCCGCCGATCGGATAGGCGAGCGCATGGACCGCCGCGACGGGCGAGTTCGCGAAGGCCTGGCCTGCCAGGAGGGATCCGAGCAGCATGGCGGAGCGAGCGTCGAGATCGCGGCCGTCATGGACGGCGCGCCGGATGTTGCGTCCAAGGAGGCGCAGGGCCTCGCAGGCGAGCGCCCGCGAGACCGGATTGTTGTTCGGGCTCGCCGAGGTGTAGGCCTCGATCGCGTGGACCATCGCGTCGATTCCCGTGGCGGCGGTCGCGGCCGGCGGCAGGCCGAGGGTCAGCTCCGGATCGAGCAGGGCGACGTCGGGCAGAAGGACGGGGGAGACGACGCCCTTCTTCTCGTGGGCTCCGGTCGTCACGATCGAGATCGGCGTCACTTCCGAGCCGGTTCCGGCCGTCGTCGGCGCAAGGAGCAGCGGCAGACGCGGGCCCTTGGCGAGTCCGACCCCGTAGATGTGCGGCAGCGCCTCGCCCCCGCGGACGAGCAGAGCCACGAGCTTCGCCACGTCGAGCGACGAGCCGCCGCCGAGGCCGACGATGCCCGTCGCGTCGAAGGCACGGGCCTGAGCCGCAGCCTCGAGCACTACCGCCTCGGGCGGGTCGGCGACAACGCCTTCGTAGACCTCAACGGCGACGCCCGATCGGGTTAACGATTGGACCGCCGCGTCGACGAGCCCGGCCCGGACCAGCCCGGCATCGGTGACGACGAGAACGCGCGGCCCAAGCCGAAGCGCGGCGACCTCTCCGAGGCCGCCGAGGGCTCCCGGGGCGAAGATGACGGAGGGTGTGGTGTTGAAGGTGAAGGAAAGCATGGCACGCTTCGCTCCAAGCCGCCGTCGCGCGGTCTCAATCAGCGGGTCGAAGGTTCGAGTCCTTGCACACCCACCAACGAAATCAGCCACTTACGCCCAATTCACTCGAATATGAACGCTCAAGGGGCCGTTCCAGCAATCACCACGGGAGCACCGGGTCGACTTTCGTTTCGCGTCGGGCCCGTGAAACGTATGCACCGTCTCTCGGCAGGTCCAAGTTCGAATCCTTGCACATGCGGTGATCGCGAGCCGCAGGACATGCGGGTCACGATTATTCGCTGAACTCCTCGATCGCATCGACCCGGTTCGGGTAGAAGGCGAGATGCTCCCGGATCCGCGCCACCGCGGACGAAGGGGCCTCGTAGCTCCAGCCCGCGTTGTCGCGGACAAGACCGCCGGCCGTCACCCTGAAATACGTGGCGTCGCCCTTGTAGGGGCAATGGCTCGCGTGCTCGGTGCGCTCGAGCAGGTCCATCCGGACGTCGGAGCGGGGGATGTACTGCACGGGCGGAAGCGCCGCCTCCTGCAGGGTGAGCGCCTTCGTGGTCTCGGCCACGATGAAGCCGCCGAGCACCACACGGATCCGGTGCGGGTTGTCCGTGATGGTGATCGGGTGATCGGGGCCGGGCTCTTTCATAGCGGGTCTCCAGGGACGCTTCGAAGAAGGATAGTGCGGAACGGCGCCTTGCCCAAGGGAATGTCATTCCTGCTCCACGCCGCGCTCCCTGACGCCGAGGGCGTCGGCGAGGCGCACGCGGGCCGAACCGGGCTGCAGGGGCTTCTGCTGGCTTTCGTGCGGCGCCCAGCCCGAAAGCCAGACGAGCTCGAACGTGGCGGGAATCCGACCGTCCGGGTCTGCGAACCGGTCTCCATAGAGGCTTGCGGCGCGCAGGAGCGTGGTCCGCCGGAGCGGCGTGCGGCGGCGGTCCAGGAGCGCATTGGTGAGGCCCATGGCGCGCAGGTCGCGCATGAGGGCGAACGGATCGGCATAGCGCACGCGGACGACTTCGCTGTCCGCGACCGGCAGCGCGAAGCCCGCCCGCTGCAGCAGCGAGCCGAGTTCCCGGACATCCGCAAAGGGAGCCACGCGCGGGCTTGCGCCGCCCTCGATCTCGGCCTCGGCCTGCGTGAAAACCTGACGAAGCTCGGTCAGGGTCGAGCCGCCGAGAAGGCAACCCAAGAAGAGCCCGTCGGGCTTGAGCACCCGTCGGATCTGAACGAGCGAGCCCGGCAGGTCGTTGACGCTCTGGAGCGCCAGGAGCGACACCGCCAGGTCGAAGCGCCCGCCCGCAAAGGGTAGCCGCTCCTCGTCGCCGAGCGCCGCACCCGGTTCCGGCACGGGCGCGAGGCGGACGATCGTCTCGGCCTTGCCGCCAAGCGCCGAGACGGCGGCCCGCGTCGGGGTTCCGACGTCGAGCGCGAGCGGGAACGTGCGCAGCACCGTCGCGAGGCGCTCCTCGAGATCCTCCGCGGCCCTCGCGAGAAGGAAATCGGCATAGGTCCCGGTCAGCGCGCGCGCGAGGCGGCGGCGAACCAGGGCACGGTCGAAGACGAGGGGCGCGCTCATGAAGCGAGCGATATGGCGATCCGGCGTCCGGGGGCCAAGAGTTCCGGGGGAATCGTTCGCGAGGGGCCCTGTGGCCCGGACCCTTCCGCCGGGCCCTCCGTGCGGCTAAGCTTGAACCATGCGTCCGCCCGATTCCGTCCGGCCGGGAAGGGCTCTGCGGCTCGTGCGGCAGGCCGCGTCGATCGCCGTCGGTCTCGTCTACCCGCCGACCTGCATCTTCTGTGCGGCCGCGACCGGCGAGGCACACGCGCTTTGTGCCGCGTGCTGGCCGCGCCTGCGGTTCATCGAGCGCCCGTATTGCGAGCGCCTCGGCACGCCCTTTCCGGTCGACTGGGGTCAGCCCCTTCTTTCGCCGGCCGCGATCGCCGACCCACCCGTGTTCCGGCGCGCGCGCGCGGTGGCCCTTTATGACGAGATCGCGCGTGTTCTGGTGCACCGCCTCAAGTACGCCGACCGGCTCGAACTCGCCCGCGCCATGGGGAGCATGATGGTTCGCGCGGGCGCCGAGTTGCTGGCGGAAGCCGACGTGGTCGTGCCGGTCCCGCTTCACCCCTGGCGCCTGTGGAAGCGCCGTTTCAACCAGGCCATGGCGCTGGCCTCGGCGGTCTCCCGCGCGAGCGGAGTGCCCTGCGATCCGTTCCTGCTCGCGCGGGTGAAGCGCACGGCGAGCCAGGTCGGCCTGAGCAAGGCCCAGCGGCAGGACAACCTGCAGGGGGCTTTTCGCGTGCCCGTCGAGGCGCGGCCGCGCGTGATGGACCGCCGCGTGCTCCTCGTCGACGACGTCCTGACGACCGGCTCGACCGCCAATGCGGCCTCGCGCGCGCTCCTGCGCGGCGGCGCGGCCTCAGTGGACGTCCTCGCCTTTGCCCGGGTCGCGCAGGAACTGTGATCCCGGGTCAGGAATTCCTATATCTCGTCACGAAGCGATCCTAGCAGCGAGGCGCCTGATGGCCCCTATCACGATGTACACGCGGAGCTGGTGTCCCTATTGCACGGCGGCCAAGCGCCTCCTCAAGGCAAAGGGCATCGCGTTCACGGAAATCGACATCGAGGCGCAGGCTGGAGCCCGCCAGGAGATGATCCAGAAAGCCGGCGGACGCACGTCCGTGCCGCAGATCTTCTTCGGGGACCGCCATGTCGGGGGTTGCGACGACCTTTATGCCCTCGAGGACAGGGGCGAGCTCGACAGTCTGTTGCACGCCTGAGCCGGACCTGTTCAAACTCCCGAGCCGGCGAACCCACGAGACATGCCATGACCTCGACCCGCTTCACCGCCGCCTGCGTGCAGATGCGTTCCGGCCGCGACCCCGTCAGGAACCGTGACGACGCGGTAGGCCTCGTGCGCGAGGCCGCCGACCGGGGTGCCGCGTTCGTCCAAACCCCGGAGATGACCTCGCTCGTCGAGCGGGAGCGCGCTGCGCTGTTTAAGAAGATCGGCCCCGAGGAGCGGGATCCGACGCTTGCCGCGCTGTGCGACGTCGCCCGCGACCGGGGCATCGTCGTGCAGGTCGGCTCGATCCCGGTGCTCGTCGGCGACAAGGTCGCGAACCGCGCCTTCGTGATCGGCGCCGGGGGCGAAATCCTGGCCTCCTACGACAAGATCCACCTCTTCGACGTGGACCTCCCGAGCGGCGAGAGCTGGCGCGAGTCCGCCACCTACACGGGCGGCGACCGGGCGGTCCTCGCCGAAACCCCGTGGGGCCTGATCGGGGTCACGATCTGCTACGACGTGCGTTTCCCGGCCCTCTACCGCACGCTTGCCGAGAGCGGCGCCTCGTTCCTCTCCGCGCCGGCCTGTTTCACGAAGCAGACCGGCGAGGCGCATTGGCACGTTCTCCAGAGGGCACGCGCCATCGAAACCGGCTCGTTCATGATTTCCGCCGCGCAGGGCGGGAAGCACGAGGACGGTCGGGAAACCTTCGGCCACTCGATCATCGTCGATCCCTGGGGCCGCGTTCTCGCCGAGGCAGGGACCGAGCCCGGCGTGATTCTGGCGGACATCGACACGAGCCTCGTTGCGGACGCGCGCTCGCGCATTCCGACGCTGAAGCACGCGCGCCCGTTCCGGATCGCAACGACCAGCGACAGGCCCCGAGTTCGACGCGGCGTGACCCGTGTTCCTCCGCCCCGAGGCCGATCTGCGGACCAGCGCCGCGGGACCGGAATCGGCCGTCGCCGCTCGCCGGGAGTTGACGGTGCGTGAGTTGGACTTCACTTGGCAGGGCATACGCCACGGCAGGACCTTGAGCACATTGCCACAGAGTGACCCGAAATAGCGATGCTGCGCGTTATCCCGGCATGAACACTTCCCCTGCCCAGCTTTCCCGGCTTGCGCGCCAGTGGCAGCGCGGAGGGGACGAGAATCGGCTCGACCGGGCATTCGCCCGCATCGCAAACAGCGAGTTGCGATACGGCAACGCTCTGCGGCTCCTGCGCGACGCGGGGGAGAACTACCCCGCCTGGCTCGAGGCGATCCGCTCGGCCCAAACCACGATCCACTTCGAGAACTTCATCATCGCGGACGACGAGACCGGGCGGGCGTTCGCGGAGGCGCTGATCGAGCGGGCTCAAGCCGGCGTGCGGGTCCGCGTCCTGTACGACTGGCTCGGCTCCTCGGGCCGAGCGCTGCACCCGTTCTGGTCGCGCCTGCGCCGCGGAGGAGTCGACGTCCGCGCCTTCAACCCGCCGCGCCTGACCGCCCCGTTCTGGATCCGGCGCAACCACCGCAAGCTCGTCACCGTCGACCATCGCATCGGCTTCGTGTCCGGACTCTGCATCGCGGACCGCTGGTGCGGGTCGGAGAACGCGGAGCCGTGGCGCGATACGGGCGTCGCCGTGGAGGGACCGGCCGTCGCCGATCTCGACCATGCCTTCGCGGAAAGCTGGGGAGCGGCCGGGGAGCCGCTCCCGCACGCCGAGGTGATCGACGCCGCGGCCGTTCCGCCGGCCGGGATCGTGCCCGCCCGGGTGATCTGCGGTCGTCCCGGCATGTATCGGACCTATCGCCTCGATCAGCTCGTCGCCGCCACCGCGAGCCGGACGTTGTGGCTCACCGACGCCTATTTCGTCGCGACCACCTCCTACGTGCAGGCGTTGGCGGAGGCTGCCCGCGACGGGGTCGACGTTCGGCTCCTGGTGCCGGGAACCAGCGACATCCCCATGCTCCAGCCGATCGTCCGGGCCGGTTACCGGCCGTTGATCGAGAACGGCATCCGGGTCTTCGAGTGGAACGGCACCATGCTCCACGCCAAGACCGGGGTCTCGGATGGACGCTGGTCGAGGGTCGGCTCAACCAATCTCAACCTGTCGAGCTGGGCGTCGAACTGGGAACTCGACCTCGTCGTCGAGGATGAGGAATTCGCGGCAGCGATGGAGGCGATGTACCTCGAGGATCTCTCCAACGCGACCGAGATCGTGCCCGGCCGCACCACCCGCCGCCGCCAGGCCGAGAACCTGAGACACCGGCGCGGCCGCCTGAAAGCCCACAAACGCACTTTCGGCCGTCTCGCGGCCGGCGCGATCGCGCTCAGCAACACGCTCGGGTCCGCGACGGTCGGCGCCCGTTCGCTGACCGCTACGGAAGCCAAGAGCATCGCGACGATCGGCGCGATCCTGCTCGCGCTCGCGGCGTTGATCGCGCTGCTCCCGGTCCTGATCGTCTTGCCGCTGGTGATCACGCTCGCCTGGTTCGGCGCTGCTCTCCTCACCCGCGCGCTCGGCCTCTATCGCCGGATCCGGCGCGTCCGACGCGAGCGCCGACGCGCCGGGCGAGGCTCGGCGATTGGTGCGACGCCGGACGAGGACCTCAACGCGCCTCGGTCAGAAGGGGCGACCAGGTCGGATCCGACGCAAAGGACGGAGTCGGAACCGGCTGCTCCACCCGGCCCGTGATGTCGACCATGTAGAGCTTGCCGCCGGCCTGCCCGCCGGGATCGCGGAAGAACACGATGTACTGGCCGTTCGGGGCCCAGGTCGGGCTCTCGTTGTGGAAGCCCTCCGTGAGGATCCTCTCGCCCGATCCGTCCGGCTTCATGATGCCGATCGCGAAGCCGCCCTGCGAGCGCTTCGTGAAGGCGATGTAATCGCCGCGCGGCGACCAGGCGGGCTGCGAGTACGAACCCTCGCCGAAGGAGATGCGGCGCGGATTGGAGCCGTCCGCGCCCATGACGTAGATCTGCTGCTGGCCGCCCCGATCGCTCTCGAACACGATCTCGCGCCCGTCGGGCGAGAAGGACGGCGACGTATCGATCGCGTTCGTGTTGGTGATGCGCGTCGTGGTGCGCGAGTTCAGGTCCATCGCGAAGATGTTGGCGTTGCCGCCCTGCTGCAGGCTCATGACGATCCTCTGCCCGTCCGGCGAGAAGCGCGGCGAGGAGGTCATGTCGGGGAAGTTGCCGACGATCTGGCGCGAGCCGGTCTCGAGATTGATGACCTGCACGCGCGGCTGCTGCCCGCTCGCCTGCGACATGTAGGTGATGTCCTGCGTCGCAGGGGAATAGCGCGGCGTCACGACGAGATTGTCGCCCTGGGTCAGGAAACGCATGTTGGCGCCGTCCTGGTCCATGATCGCGAGGCGCTTGCGCCGGTTCTCCTTCGGTCCCGATTCGTCGACGAAGACGATGCGCGTGTCGAAGAAGCCGCCCACGCCGGTGATCTTGGTGAACACCGCATCGGAGATGATATGGCCGACGCGGCGCCAGAAATTCGGATCCGTGAAGTACTGCTGCCCGGTGATCTGCTGACCCGACACCACGTCCCAGAGGCGGAACTCCGCCTTGAGCCTTCCCGACGGATCGCGGGAGACCCGGCCGGTGACCAGCGCCTGGGCGCCCGCCGAGCGCCAGGACGCGAAACGGGGCGCCGCGTCGAACGACGGGCGCTCCGGGAACTGCGCCTTGTCGAGGGGCGCGAAGTAGCCGGAACGCTGCAGGTTGTTCGTGACGATGCCGGAGACCCGCTGCCCAAGGTCGCCCTCGCCGGAAAAATCCGAGATCGCGATGGGCATCGGCTGAAACTGGCTGCCCGGCCCCACCCGGAGCGTGAGCTGGGCCTGTGCGGGTATCGCAAGGGCGATCAGGGCGAACCCGAGACCCAGGAAGGCGAGGAGGGCGCGCGCGGCGCGGCGGACGGACATGTCGGTTTCCAGCATGACGTGATCGGGAAAAGGCACGAAGCGCACGAATTTGGAATCAGGTTTGACCGAGATCGAACTCGATGTGCCAAGTCTTCCAGTCCTGATAGAACGGCGCGAACTTGGAGGGAATGTTGTAGGGCGCGCAGCGGCGGACCGCCCGTGCCGCGGTTTCGGCGACGGTGCGGTCGATCGGAGTCGATCCCGCCCGGATGACCCGGGGCTCGGCCGCCAAGCTGCCGTCGGAATTGAAGCGCACGTCGAGGATCGGCAGCGTGACGTTCCCGGATGCCCCGACGGGAGCCGAGTAGCAGCGCTCCATCTGCTCCTTGATGATGGCGCCGAGCGCATCGCGCATGCTCGGGTTGAGCTTCGCCGCGGTTCCCGCGGCCGTCCCGAGGGAGGCCGTCTTCTGGATTTCCGCGCCGGTGGCGCCGGTCGACTGGTTCTTGTCCTTGCTGTTGAGGAACTGGCGAAGGTCCCCGACGTCGAGCTTCTTGGCGACTTCGGCTTCCTTGCGGGCCTTGGCTTCGGCGGCTTTCGCCTCGGCGACCCGCTTCGCCTCGGCATCGGCCTTGGCCTTGGCTTCGGCGGCTTTGCGGGCTTCGGCCGCCGCCTTCGCCTTCAACTCGGCGGTCCTCCTGGCCTCCGCCTCGGCTTCGGCCCGCCTCGCCTCGGCTTCGGCGTTGAGTTTCGCTTCGGCCGCCCGCCTGACCTCGGCTTGCGCCTGCGCTTCGGCCTCCGCCCTGGCCTTGGCTTGCGCCTCGGCTTCGGCGACCGCCTTCGCTTCGGCCTCGGCCGCTTCCTTGGCCTGCGCGGCGGCCTTCGCGGACTCGGCCTTCTGACGCGCGAGAGCCTCGGCGGCGGCTCTCTCGGCGACCTTCCCGGCTTCCTCGCGCATCGGTTCGGGCTTCGGCTCCGGACGCGGCGGCGGCGCGGGCGCCTCTGCGGGCACCTCCTCGTCCTTGTCCGCGACCTTCATCTCGAGCGGGCGCTTCGGCGGCGCGGGCGCGTCCCGCTTGTCTGCCCCGGCTTCGCGCTGCTGGATCGTGTCGGCGACCCGGTCGGCCCGCGGCTTCGGGTCGGTCTGGACCTGTTTCGCGGTGGTTTCGCCCTTCGTGATCTCGGAGAACTGGTTGTCGGTGATGACCTCGACCGGGATCCCCTCCTGGGCGTCCGGGAACCGGGGCGCCGTGAGCGTGAAAACGGCGGCTGCGAGCAGGCCTGCATGCGCCAGGCCGGAGACCCAGAACCCGGGTTCGGAGGGGTTGAATCGGATCTTCAACGCCACTTTGGTCTGCCCCGCCCTCTGCGAGCCGTCAGCGCTGGTCGGGCTCGGTCACGAGCGCGACGCGCTTGTAGCCGGCGGACGTCACGATCGACATCACCTGCGCGACGCGTCCATAGTCCACCCGCTTGTCGCCGCGCACGAAGATGCGCTCCTCGAAGCCCTGCTTGGCCGATCCCGCGAGCGTACCGACGATGTCGGCATCCTTCAACTCCGCGTCGGCGAGGAAGACCTGGCCGGTCGCCCTGATCGAGAGCGTCACGGGCTTGGCGTCGACGTTGAGGGGCGCCGCCCTGGTCTGCGGCAGGTCGAGCGGCACGCCCACGGTCATGAGGGGCGCCGCGACCATGAAGATGATCAGGAGCACGAGCATGACATCGATGAACGGCGTCATGTTGATCTCGTTGATCGCCCCTCCGCGCCGGGCGCGCCGACGCCGGTGTCTGTAAACCGTTCCTGCGGCTGCTGGCATGCCGACCCCCGATCAAGCCGCGAGCGCGATGCGCTCGTCGATCTGCCGCGACAGGATGGCGGAGAACTCGTCCGCGAAGCCCTCGAGGCGCGCCTGGAGCTTCGCGACCTCCGACTGCAGCTTGTTGTAGGCGAGCACCGCCGGGATGGCCGCGAAGAGGCCGATCGCCGTCGCGAACAGCGCCTCCGCGATGCCGGGCGCCACCACGGCGAGGCTCGTGTTCTTGGAGGCCGCGATGGAGGTGAAGGAGTTCATGATGCCGATCACCGTGCCGAAGAGGCCGACATAGGGGCCGGCCGAACCCACGGAGGCGAGGACCAGGAGGCCGGCGTTCAGGCGCTCCACCTCCCGGTGGATCGTGACGTCGAGCACCTTGTCGATGCGCTGCGACAGGCTCTGCACCGAGCGGCCCGAGCCCTCGAACGAGCGCTTCCACTCGCGCATGGCGGCGACGAACACCGCCGCGAGCCCCGCCGAGGGCCGGCTCGACAGGGTCCGGTAGAGCTCGTCCAGGGACTGCCCGGACCAGAACACCTCCTCGAAGCGGTCCATGGCGCGCTTCGTGCGGGCGAACAGCAGCGTCTTGTCGACGATGATGGCCCAGCACCAGATCGACGCACCGAGCAGCCCCAGCATCACGAGCTTGACAAGGAAGTGCGCCTGCCAGAACAGGCCGAAGAGCGACATGTCGTGCGCGACGGGCGCCACGTCGGCTGGGTTCATTCTCTCGTCCTCGCTCGTCGAGCGGCCGCAAACCGGCCGTCTCACCCGCGTTCCTAGGGGACCTTGTGCTTATACTCCGCTCGTTCGCCCGGCAACGTGTCAAAATTGAGGGCGTACGGGCGGCGGCGGGCCCCCTTTCGTCGATCCACCTTTAAGCCGCAGGCAGGGTTAAGGCGGACTTAACGATCCGCATTTTCTCCCGACAGCACGGCGCGCAGTTCGTCGGGGATCCGCACCGGTCGCCCGCCCAGGATGGCGGCGACGCGCACGTCGGCGGTGACGATCGTGTCGCGCCCCCGGGTGATGCGCTGATCGATCACGAGGGACGCGCCGCGCACCTCGGCCGTCCGGGTCTCGATCACCAGCACGTCGTCCATCCGCGCGGGAAGCAGGTAGTCGATCGTCATGCGGCGGACCGCGAAGATGAGCCCTTCGCCGCCCGCATGGAGCACGGACTGGTCGACGCCCCCGGCCCGGAGGAAGTCGGTGCGGCCGCGCTCGAGGAAGCGCAGATAGCTCGCGTGGTACACGACGCCCGAAAAATCCGTGTCCTCGTAATAGACCCGCACCGGCAGGTAATGCGTGCCGCCTCGGAGTTCGCCGGACAGGGTGGACTCGGCCAGGGCCTCTGGCCGCGACCCGATCGCATCGCCCTCGCGAGCGCCAGGTGGGGACGCGACTCCCGCCCTGCCCTCTCGCAGGAAGGGGGAGAGGTGGCGCCTGCGCCCCTCACTCATCCGCCTCGCCCTCCTGAAACAGGCCGAATTGCACCTTGCCGGCGCTCGGTTCCGGCAGGCCCAGATGGCGGAACGCATGCGGCGTCAGAACGCGCCCGCGCGGGGTCCTCTGAACGAACCCCTTCTGGATCAGGTAAGGCTCGATGATCTCCTCGATGGCGTCGCGCGGCTCGGAGAGGGCCGCCGCAATGGTCTCGATCCCGACCGGGCCGCCGCCGAACGACACCGCGATGGTGGTGAGATACTTCCGGTCCATCTGGTCGAGGCCGATGGAATCGACGTCGAGGAAGCCGAGCGCCCGGTCCGCGACCTCGCGCGTCACGGACGCGTCTCCCTCGACGACCGCGAAGTCGCGCACCCGGCGCAGGAGGCGGCCGGCGATGCGCGGCGTGCCGCGCGAGCGGCGGGCGATCTCGTTGGCGCCGTCCTCGCTCATGCCGATCCCGAGCACCCGGGCGCCGCGCCGCACGATGAGCTCGAGTTCCTCCACGGTATAGAACTCGAGGCGGATCGGGATGCCGAACCGGTCGCGCAGCGGCGTCGTGAGGAGGCCGGCGCGCGTCGTGGCGCCGACGAGGGTGAACTTCGGCAGCTCGATCTTCACCGAGCGCGCCGCCGGGCCCTCGCCGATGATGAGGTCGAGCTGATAGTCCTCCATGGCGGGATAGAGGATCTCCTCGACGGCCGGGTTGAGGCGGTGGATCTCGTCGATGAAGAGGACGTCGCGCTCCTCGAGGTTGGTGAGCTGCGCCGCGAGGTCCCCGGCCTTGGCGATCACCGGGCCGGAGGTCGAGCGGAAGTTGACCCCGAGCTCGCGCGCGATGATCTGGGCGAGCGTCGTCTTGCCGAGGCCCGGCGGACCCACGAACAGCACGTGGTCGAGGGCGTCGCCGCGCGACTTCGCGGCCTCGATGAACACCTGGAGGTTCGCGCGGGCGGCCTTCTGGCCGGTGAACTCGGACAGCGACAGCGGGCGCAGCGAGGTCTCGAGATCGTCCTCGCGCTTCTCGGGGGCGATGAGGCGGCGGGGGTCGGCCATCAGGCTGGGGTCCTCTCGGGCTCGTCCATGCAGCAGCGGTGGACGGCGCAGCAGACGAGCGTGGCGACAAGCCGGGCGGTGGTGTTTATAACGGCAAGATCAAACCTTCGCGAGAAGCTGCCGTACACACCGACAATGGCGATCGAGCAGAGCATACCCATAGCGAGTCCGACGAGTGCGCTACGGAGCCAGCTATGAGAGGCGCCCGCCGCCACGACGGCGAAACCGGTAAGGATCGCTACAACAATCATCCAAGAAGCCGCATAGCTCAGTAGGAAAAGCATCGCGTTCTTATTGAACCCAAGAAGGAGGTCTCTAAGGAACACATCTGCGATCTGTACGTCGCTCAGCAGAGATATTGGCCGGGTTAACTCCCCGCTTGCGAGGAACACGATCCACCAAACGAGGGGGCCTACGACAGCAAACGTGCCGAGCACTCGCGCAAGCTGCCTCACCGCGCCAGCTCCCTCAAGCCCAGCCGGATCAGCGTCTTCGTCTCCGCCTCCTCGCCGGCCTGCCTGAGCGCCGCCGCGACCGCCGCCGAGGCCTGGACTTGCGCGTAGCCGAGGTTGACGAGCGCCGAGACCGCGTCCTTGACGGGCGCCGGTGCGCCCCGGTCCTCGACCGCATCCGAAAGGCGGATCAGCGCCGGGTCGACGCCCGCGAAGGCGGGCGCCTTGTCCTTCAATTCCGCGACGATGCGCGCCGCGAGTTTCGGGCCGACGCCGGGGCCGCGCGCGACGGACCCCTTGTCCCCGGTCGCGATCGCGGTGGCGAGGCCGCCCGGATCGAGCACCGAGAGGATGCCGAGCGCGACCTTGGCGCCCACTCCCTGCACGGTCTGGAGAAGGCGGAACCATTCGCGCTCCACGTCCGACCGGAAGCCGTAGAGGCGGATCATGTCCTCCCGCACGTGGGTCTCGATCGAAAGCGTCGCGGCCTCGCCGGTCTTCGGCAGGTTCTGGAGCGTCCGCGAGGAGCAGTGCACGACGTAGCCGACGCCCTGCACGTCGACGATCACGAAATCCTCGCCGTAAGTGTCGATGACGCCCTTCAACTTGCCGATCAACGACTCTCTCCCTGCACCCCAGCCCGCCGTGCCGCCCTCCCTCCCCTCAGGGGAGGGCAGAGTGGGGTTTTCCGAGCGCAGCGAGGAGCCGGCGCACCGCGTCGAGGTTCGTCCGGCGCCGGGGCTACCCCACCCCTGCCCCTCCCCTGAGGGGAGGGAGCGGAGCTTTACCAGCTAAAGCGTCGCGCGCCAAAGTGCCGAGCCTTAGCAGCTGAGCGTGCGTCGGGCGCGCTATGGGCGTGGCCTCTCCCTGAGGAAGGGAGCGGAGCTTAGCAGCTAAAGCGTCGCCGCCAAAGTGCGGGCCTTGCGCTGATGGGCGTGGGCGATCGCGATCGCGAGGGCATCGGCGGCGTCGGCCTTCTTGGGATCGGCCTTCGGGAGCAGCACCTTGACCATGGCGAGCACCTGCGCCTTCTCGGCGTGGCCGACGCCGACCACCGTCTTCTTGACCTGGTTCGCCCCGTACTCCGAAACCGGAAGTCCGAACAGCGCCGGCACGAGAAGGGAGATGGCCCGGGCCTGTCCGAGCTTCAGCGTGGCCTGCGGGTCCTTGTTGACGAAGGTCTCCTCGACCGCGACCTCGTCCGGAGACCACTCCCGCACCACGTCGGCGACCCGGTCGTGCAGCTGCTTCAGGCGCAGGGCCAGCGCGAGGTCCCCGTCCGAGGTCACGACGCCGCAGGCCACATAGGAGAGCTTGGTGCCCTCGAGCGTGATCACGCCCCAGCCGGTGTGGCGCAGGCCGGGATCGAGCCCGAGGATGCGGACGCGCTCGGCCACCGCTAGGACGCCAGCTTCTGCATCACGGCGTCGGAGACCTCGAAGTTCACGAAGACGTTCTGGACGTCGTCGTGGTCCTCGAGGGTCTCGATCAGCCGGAGCAGCTTTTCCGCCGACTCGTCGTCCACAGGCACCGTGGTCTGCGCCTTCCAGACGAGCTTCGCGGCCTTGGGTTCGCCAAAGCGCGCCTCGAGCGCCTTGGAGACCTCGCCGAGCTGCGACTGCTCGCAGTAGATCTCGTGGCTCTCGCCCGTCGAGACGACGTCCTCGGCGCCCGCCTCGATCGCGGCTTCGAGCATGGCGTCGGCATCCGCGACCTTGGCCTCGAACTCGACCACGCCGACCCGGTCGAACATGAACGACACGGCGCCCGTCTCCGCGAGGTTGCCGCCGCTCTTCGTGAAGAAGGAGCGGATGTCCGAGGCGGTGCGGTTGCGGTTGTCCGTCATGGCCTCGACGATGAGGGCCGCTCCGCCGGGTCCGTAGCCCTCGTAGCGGATCTCCTCGTAGGTCTCGGCGTCGCCGCCCGCCGCCTTGTTGATGGCGCGCTGGATGTTGTCCTTGGGCATGTTCTCGGCCCGGGCCGCGAGGATCGCGGCGCGCAGCCGCGCGTTCATGGTCGGATCGGGCAGCCCCATCTTGGCGGCCACGGTGATCTCGCGCGCCAGCTTCGAGAAGAGCTTCGCGCGTTGCGCATCCACCCTGCCCTTTCGGTGCATGATGTTCTTGAACTGCGAATGACCGGCCATGGGCCGCCTCCAGGGGGAATCGTGGCCGCGCGCTCGGGCGAGCGTCTGCGGGCCCGGGATGAAACGACGTCGGGCTTATAGGCTGCGGACGGCCTCTAGGCAAAGGTGGCCGAACGGTTGCCGGGAGCTCCCTTGACGGCCCGTCACGGGGCCGAAACCAAGCGGATCCATCCTAGAACCCGAACCAGCTCGTCACCGCGGCCTGGACGAGATGGATGGCCGTTCCCGTTACGGCAGCCGTGTAGGCGAGTCCCGCGAGGCCGATGAGGTAACCTCCGAGCAGCAGGTAGCCGTCCTCTTCCATGACGGCGATCGAGACGATCACGAGGGCGATGGACGGCGGAAAGTTGGTGCCCGGAAAGGGGATCAGCACCGAGAGGGCGACGAGGAACGCGAAGAGCCCGATGACCCGGTCGCCGAGCAGGCCGAAAAGCCCGACGAGACGCGGCTTGCAGAAGGCCTCGAGCTTTTGCAGGCGCGGTTCCGCGACGTCGATGAGGCGCCTGAACCTCGCGACCGACACGCTGCGGCGCAGGATGAAGCCCGGCAGCCAGGGCCGCTTGTGGCCGAGCATCATCTGCAGGCCGAAGATCATGACCGGCGTGCCCACGATCCCCGCGATGCCGGGCGGCGCGGGCACGCAGTTCGGCAGACTGAACAGGATCAGCACGAAGCCGAACGCGCGCTCGCCGAACGCGCCGACGATCTCGCCGATCGTGACGCTCTCGCCTTGCGCCCGGTCGATCACGCCGCGCAGGACCGCGGAGGCGCTGCGGTGGTCGGGGAGCAAGGCGCTGTCGGGCGCAAGCTGCGGCTCCTCTTCCTGCTTCCGAACTGTTTGGGCGACCACGCGCTTCTCCGTTTCCGCCGGTCAACATGGGGAGCGTTTGTGGCGAAGCAAAGATTCGCTCGGGGGGCGCGCCGACGCGGTCAAACCGCGGACCGTCTTCGCCCGGCGCCGCTCAGTCCCAGAAACGCGGCCAAGCCTCCTCGAGCTGCGGCCCCAGCCGGACGGCCGCGACGCGGACGGCGAGGCCCGTGCCGTCGTCCGTTTCCACCGCGACCCCCGACAGGGTGCCCTCGCCTTGCGCCGGCTCCATGCGCGGGCCGGGAGTCTTCTGGAGGAAGCGGCGGATCGATTCCTCTTTCTGCATTCCGAGAACGGAGTCGTAATCGCCGCACATGCCGGCATCGGACATGTAGGCGGTGCCGCCGCGCATGATCCGATGATCGGCGGTCGGTACATGCGTGTGCGTGCCGACCACGAGGCTCACGCGTCCGTCGAGATAGTGGGCCAGCGCCTCCTTCTCGCTCGTCGCCTCCGCGTGGACATCGATGATGGCCGCATCGGCGACCTGGGCGAGCGGACAGGCTTCGAGTTCCCGGTCGAGGGCAGCGAAGGGATCATCGAGCGGGTCCATGAAGAGGCGGCCCATCACGTTGACGATCAAGACGCGACGGCCCGAATGCGTGTCGATGAGGTTGGCGCCGCGGCCGGGTGTGCCGGCGGGATAGTTCAGCGGCCGCAGGAGCCTCGGCTGTCGCTCGATGAACACGAGGGCCTCGCGCTGATCCCAGGAATGGTTGCCGAGCGTGATGGCGTCGGCGCCCGCCGCGAGGACCTCGTCGCAGATCGCCTCGGTGATCCCGAAGCCGCCGGCCGCGTTCTCGCCGTTGATCACGACACAGTCGAGCCGCCACCGCTCGCGGAGGGCGGGCAGGCGCTCGAACACCGCGTTGCGGCCGGGCCGGCCCACGATGTCGCCGAGAAAGAGCAGACGCATGAGCCGTTCAACCGTTTCGGACGCAGATGAGTTCGGATTCCGTGACGATGAAGTCGAGCCGCCGGTCGTGGGGCTCGAGCGGCACCTCGGGGATCTCCTGGACCGCATAGCCAAGGCCGACGGCGAGAACCGGATGCCTGGCCGCGAGGGCCGCGATGGTGCGGTCGAAATGGCCCTTGCCGTACCCGACCCGCCCGCCGCGTCGGTCGAAGCAGGCGAGCGGGACGATGAGAGCCTGCGGAAAGCATTCCGCCGCGTCGGCCCTCGGTTCCTTCACGCCCAGCCGGCCTTTGGCGAGCGGATCGCCCGGGCGCCACGACCGCCAGATCAGGTGCGGATCGAGGATTTGCGCGAGCGCAACGCTCTGGCCGCGCTTCGCCAGGCCGCGAAGAATCGGCCGCGGGTCGACCTCGCTGTGAATCGGCCAGTAGCCGCCCACCGGATCGGCGTGCTGGAGATCGGGGAGAGCCAGGGCCCGCCTGGCGATTTCGCGCGACGCTTGCTGACGCCAGGACTTGTCGAGCGCATCGCGGCGCGCGAAAGCCTCCTGCCGCAGTCGCTGCTTCAGATGAGCCGAGACCTCGGCCGGAGACGGGTGGTTCATGAAGAATGGAACTGCGGAGCCACGAAAGTCGTCGGAGTAACGATCCCGGGAACCTACAACGTAGGTGGGCGCCGTGTGTCCCGATCCAGGGATCGGGTCAGGGACAGCTCCCTTCAGGATCGATAAGGCCCCGGGGAATATGAACTCCTAACGCGCCCCGCAGCCCCGCCTTCCTTATCTAGTGATGCGGGAGCGCTTGGGAAAGGGGGAAATCACGATCCGTCCGGCCCGCCGGGGTCGGCGGTGCCGTTCGGCAGGTCGGCCGTCAAGCCGCCGTGGGATTCAAGAGCCTCGCGAGCCGCTCGATGCGCTCGGCGGCCTGCGCGATCCCTTCCGCCATCCGCGTCTCGACGCGTTGCGAGCGCTCGTCGCCCGCGGAGGCCAGGACGCGCAGCGACTCGACCTCGTCCTCGAGCGCCTGAATGCGCCGTCTCGCCTCTCCGAGCTCGTCGGCGATCGTGATCGCCGCCATCACCTGGAGGCGCATGTCCCCGATCTCGCCGAACGCCGCCCGCATCTCCTCGATCTTGCCGTCGAGCATCGCCGCAAGACCTTCGAGATGCCGTTCCTCGCCCTCGCCGCACGCGATGCGATAGGTCCGGCCCGAAATCGTGACGGCAACCTGTGACATGCCCGCTACCCTACTCCGCCCCGGACTCGTCGGTGCCCGCGAGCACGTCCTCGATCGCCCCGATCGCCCGGCGAACCCGCTCGCCGACATGGCCGGCCGCGGCCTCGAACCGATGGAGCCGGGTCAACGCTCCGTCGAGCTCGACCGCAAGGCGCG
This sequence comes from uncultured Alphaproteobacteria bacterium, assembly GCA_963800985.1. Taxonomy (GTDB): domain Bacteria; phylum Pseudomonadota; class Alphaproteobacteria; order Rhizobiales; family Beijerinckiaceae; genus Microvirga. Next base: position 308,718 of record CAWDDI010000023.1, read on the forward strand.
CCCGGTCGTCCTGCATGATCTGCAACTCGGTTTCGAGGTCGCCGCGCCGCTTCTCGACGTCGAGCCGGCGCGCGACCGTGGCTTCGAGAAGCCCGAGGGCATTCTCGAGCCGCTTTACCGCCTCGTCCAGCGTGGACGCCATCGTGCCTCCGGGAATCAGGCGCGAGACTACGGGCCCCGCCAAGCTCCGGCAATCGCCCTCGGGCGGAAGCCCCCGCGGTTTCAAGAGTTTGGCACGTCGTTCGGCGGCGGGGCGCACCCTCGAGGTGCCGCGGGGCCTCTCTTTGACTCGCCTGGCGCGCGTGCTAAGGAGCCCGCGCTTCCCGCCCTGCCAGGCTGCCCGCGCAGCCGCGTCAAAGTCGTGGATCCAAAGATCGTGCTCAACGCCCTCCCCGCCGATCGCGTTACCCACTCCGATCTGGCGAACGCGGTGCGCGCGCTCGCGATGGACGCGGTCGAGAAGGCGAAATCGGGTCATCCCGGCCTGCCCCTGGGCGCCGCCGACGTCGCGACCGTCCTGTTCACCAGGTTCCTGAAATATGACGCCGCCGACCCGGCGTGGCCCGACCGCGACCGGTTCGTCCTGTCCGCGGGCCACGGCTCGATGCTGCTCTATGCGCTCCTCCACCTCACGGGCGCGAAGGACATGACGGTCGACGAGTTGAGGCGCTTCCGCCAGCTCGAATTCGAGGACGCCGGGGCACCCGGAGAACTTCATGACTCCGGGCGTCGAGACCACCACCGGCCCGCTCGGACAGGGCCTTGCCGCAGCGGTCGGAATGGCCCTCGCGGAGCGGATGCTGAACGCGGAATACGGGGACGAGCTCGTCGACCATTACACGTACGTGCTCGCTTCCGACGGCGATCTCATGGAGGGCATCTCGCACGAGGCGATTGCGCTTGCCGGCCACTTGAGGCTCTCGCGACTGATCGTCCTGTTCGACGACAACGGCATCTCCATCGACGGGCCGCTGTCGCTCTCCGACAGCGTCGATCAGGTGAAACGGTTCGAGGCCTGCGGCTGGCGCGCGGTGCGGGTCGACGGCCATGATGGAAAGCGATCGCGCGGGCGATCGCCCGCGCGCGGAAATCGGATCGTCCAACCCTCGTCGCCTGCAAGACCACCATCGGCTTCGGAGCGCCCCGGAAGGCGGGCACGTCGAAAGCCCATGGCGAGCCGCTCGGCGCCGAGGAACTTGCCGGCGCCAAGGCGGCACTCGGCTGGCCGCACGCGCCTTTCGAGGTGCCCGATGCGATCCGGAACGCGTGGGCGAAAGCGGGGCGCCGGGGCCGCCGCGAGCGCCGCGCCTGGACGGATCGTCTTCAAGCCGCGTCCGCGGACCGGCGCGCGGCGTTCGAGCGCCGGATCCGCGGCGAGCGCCCGGCCGGGCTTGGCGAGGCGGTCGCGAAGCTCAAGAGCCGCCTCTCGGCCGACCCGCAGAACGTCGCGACCCGCAAGGCGAGCGAGATCGCGCTCGAGGTTCTCACGCAAGCCATGCCTGAGCTGGTGCTCGGCTCGGCCGACCTCACGCCCTCCAACAACACGAAGACCAGGAACCTGACGGCGATTGAGCCGGGCTCCTTCGCGGGCCGCTACATTCATTACGGCATCCGCGAGCACGGCATGGCCGCCGCCATGAACGGCATCGCGCTGCACGGCGGCTTCGTCCCCGCAGGCGCCACGTTCCTGGTGTTCACCGACTACGCCCGACCCGCCATGCGCATCGCGGCGCTGGCCGGCGTGCCGGTCGTGTATGTGATGACGCACGACTCGATCGGACTCGGCGAGGACGGGCCGACCCACCAGCCCGTGGAGCACCTTGCGGCGCTCCGCGCCATGCCGAAGATGCGCGTCTTTCGGCCCGCGGACGCGGTTGAGACGGCAGAATGCTGGCAGCTCGCCCTCGAGCGCACGGACGGCCCGACCGTGCTCGCGTTGACCCGACAGACGCTGCCGCAGGTCCGGAGGACGGCGAACGCCGAAAACCTTTCGGCCGCCGGAGCCTACGAGCTGTCCGCGTCCGACGGCAAGCCGCGCGCGACCTTCTTCGCGTCCGGCTCGGAGGTCGAGATCGCGCTCGAGGCACAACGTCTCCTCCAGGAACAAAGCTTCGCGGTTCGAGTTGTCTCGGTGCCGTCCCTCGATCTCTTCCTGAGCCAGCCGGAAAGAATCCGCTCACGCGTGATCGGCGACGCGCCCGTCAAGGTCGCGATCGAGGCGGCGGTAAGGCTCGGATGGGATGCGCTGATCGGCCCGGATGGGATCTTCGTCGGCATGAGCGGCTTCGGCGCGAGCGCGCCCTACAAGGACCTCTATCGTCACTTCGGCATCACGGCGGAGAACGTGGCGGAAAAGGTCCTCAGAACGCACAACATGTGAGATGACGGTGCGATCAAGCCGCGGGCTCCAATACCCTCTTGCGCGGGCGGCCCTCGGCACCAGAACGATGTGAGGCGGCACCAGAGCCTCGCGGCACAAGGAGAGAAGCCATGGCAGTGAAGGTCGCGATCAACGGGTTCGGACGCATCGGGCGCAACATCCTGCGCGCCATCGTGGAGAGTGGCCGCAAGGACATCGAGGTCGTCGCCATCAACGACCTCGGCCCGGTCGAGACCAATGCCCATCTGCTGCGATACGATTCGGTGCATGGCCGCTTCCCGAGCGAAGTGACCGTGGAGGGCGACTCGATCCTGGTCGACGGTCAGCGGATCCGGGTGACCGCGATCAAGAACCCCGCCGAGCTGCCGCACAAGGAGCTCGGCGTCGACATCGCGCTCGAATGCACCGGCATCTTCACCTCCAAGGAGAAGGCGTCGCTCCACCTTCAGGCCGGGGCCAAGCGCGTCATCGTCTCCGCCCCGGCGGAGGGCGCCGACCTGACCGTGGTCTACGGCGTCAACCACGACAAGCTCACGAAGGACCACCTCGTGGTCTCGAACGCCTCCTGCACGACCAACTGCCTCGCGCCGGTCGCCAAGGTCCTGAACGATGCGGTCGGCATCGAGAAGGGCTTCATGACGACGATCCACTCCTACACCAACGACCAGCCCTCCCTCGACCAGATGCACAAGGATCTCTACCGCGCCCGCGCGGCGGCGATCTCCATGATCCCGACCTCGACCGGCGCCGCGAAGGCCGTCGGCCTCGTGCTGCCGGAGCTCAACGGCAAGCTCGACGGCACCGCGATCCGCGTGCCGACGCCGAACGTCTCGGTGGTCGACTTCAAGTTCATCGCCAAGCGCGCAACCACCAAGGACGAAATCAACGACGCGATCCGCCGCGCCGCCGACCAGCAGCTCAAGGGCGTGCTCGGGTACACCGACCGGCCCAACGTCTCGATCGACTTCAACCACGACCCGCATTCCTCCGTGTTCCACATCGACCAGACCAAGGTCATGGACGGCACGCTGGTGCGGGTCCTCTCCTGGTACGACAACGAGTGGGGTTTCTCGAACCGGATGGCCGACACCGCGGTCGCGATGGCGAAGCTGATCTGAGGAGCGGCGCATGACGGCGTTCCGGACCCTCGACCAGGCCGACGTGAAGGGAAAGCGCGTTCTCGTCCGGGTCGATCTCAACGTCCCGATGGAGAATGGCCGCGTGACGGACGCGACGCGCATCGAGCGCGTCGTCCCGACGATCCGCGAGATCGCCGAGAAGGGCGGGAAGGTGATTCTCCTCGCCCATTTCGGGCGCCCGAAGGGGCGCGACCGCAAGGACAGCCTGAGACCGGTGGCGGAAGCGCTGTCGCAGCACCTCGGCCGGCCCGTGGTCTTCGCGGAGGACTGCATCGGCGAGACGGCGGCGAAAGCCGTGAAGGCCCTGAGCGAGGGAGACGTGGCTCTCCTCGAGAATACCCGGTTCCACGCAGGCGAGGAGAAGAACGACCCGGCCTTCGTGCGGGACCTCGCGAAGCTCGGCGACCTTTACGTCAACGACGCCTTTTCGGCAGCCCATCGGGCGCATGCCTCGACGGAGGGCCTCGCCCGGGTGCTGCCGGCCTACGCGGGCCTCTCGATGCAGGCGGAGCTCGAGGCCCTGACGAAGGGCCTCGAGACGCCGGCCCGCCCGCTCGTGGCGGTCGTCGGAGGCGCCAAGGTCTCGACCAAGATCGATCTCCTGGAGAACCTCGTCGGCAAGGTCGATGCCCTCGTGATCGGCGGCGGCATGGCGAACACCTTCATCCACGCCACGGGACTCGAGATCGGCAAGTCGCTGGCCGAGAAGAACCTGGCCGAGACGGCGTTGCGCATCATCGACCGGGCCCGTGAGACGGGCTGCGCGATCATCCTGCCGATCGACGCGGTGTGCGCCTACGAGTTCAAGGCCGGGGCCGAGAACCTCACCTACGGGATCGATGCCATTCCCGCCGACCGCATGATCCTCGACGTCGGCTCGCAATCCGTGGAGCGCATCCAGGCGGCGATCAACGACGCCGCGACGCTGGTGTGGAACGGACCGCTCGGCGCGTTCGAGATCGCGCCGTTCGATCAGGGCACGGTGGCCGCGGCCCGCCATGCGGCGGAGCGCACGACGGCCGGCAAGCTCGTCTCGGTCGCGGGCGGCGGCGACACGGTCGCGGCGCTCAACCATGCCGGCGTGGCCGACAGCTTCACCTACGTCTCGACGGCCGGCGGCGCCTTCCTGGAATGGCTCGAGGGCAAGTCCCTGCCCGGCGTCGAAGCGCTCAGAGCCTAGAAAATGCCGGTCGTCCGGCCCATAACAAGCTGAAAAGGAGGGAAAAATGGCGCGCATCACGCTTCGACAGCTTCTCGACCACGCCGCCGAGCACGGGTACGGCGTGCCGGCGTTCAACATCAACAACATGGAGCAGGCCCTCGCGATCATGGAGGCCGCCAACGCCGTCGATGCGCCGGTGATCATCCAGGCCTCCCGCGGCGCGCGGTCCTACGCCAACGACATCATGCTCAAGCACATGATGGACGCGGTCACCGAGATGTACCCGCACATTCCGGTCTGCGTGCATCTCGATCACGGCAACGAGCCCGCGACCTGCATGACGGCGATCCAGGCCGGCTTCACCTCCGTGATGATGGACGGATCGCTCAAGGCCGACGGCAAGACGCCGGCCGACTGGGACTACAACGTCAAGGTCACCCGCACGGTGGCGGAGATGGCGCATCTCGGCGGCATCTCGGTCGAGGGCGAGCTCGGCGTGCTCGGGTCCTTGGAGAGCGGCGCGGGCGAGGCCGAGGACGGCCACGGAGCCGAAGGCAAGCTCAGCCACGACCAGCTCCTCACCAACCCCGACGAGGCCGTGAAGTTCGTGGCGGAGACGAAGGTCGACGCGCTCGCGATCGCGATGGGCACCTCGCACGGCGCCTACAAGTTCTCGCGCAAGCCGGACGGCGCGATCCTCGCCATGCACGTCATCGAGGAGATCCACGCCAAGCTGCCGAACATGCACCTCGTGATGCACGGCTCCTCGTCGGTGCCGCAGGACCTTCAGGACATCATCAACCAGTATGGCGGCAAGATGCCCCAGACCTGGGGCGTGCCGGTCGAGGAGATCCAGCGCGGCATCAAGAACGGCGTGCGGAAGATCAACATCGACACCGACAACCGCATGGCGATGACGGGCCAGATCCGGAGGGTGCTGTCGGACAATCCCGGCGAGTTCGACCCGCGCAAGTATCTGAAGCCCGCCATGGAGGCGATGACGAAGCTCTGCAAGCAGCGCCTGCAGGAGTTCAACACCGCGGGCCAGGCCTCGAAGATCAAGCGCGTGCTCACCACCGCCGAGATGGCCAAGCGCTACGCCAAAGGCGAGCTCGACCCGACCTTCGCGCGGACGAAGCAGGCGGCCGAGTAGCGTCGCGCGCCAGGCCTTCGCGATCGTCGCGGCGCCACGGGCCTCGCGCGACGGCCCCGTTTGCGTTATGCGAACGCGTCCCCTCCCGAGCCCGACCCATCATGGCTGAGCCCGCCGCGCGCCTCTATCTCGTGACACCGGTTCTGGACGACTGCACGGCCTTCGCACCCCTCCTGCAGGCGGGGTGCGCGGCGGAAGGCGTCGCCGCCGTGCTGGCGCGTCTTGCGCCGGCGGACGAGCGCACGCTCGTCAATCGCGTGAAGACCCTCGCTCCAGCCGCGCAGGAGCACGGCGCCGCCCTTGTGATCGCGGTCGAGGGCGAAGCGGATCTCGCGGCCATCGCGGCGCGCGGCGGAGCGGACGGCGTCCACGTCCGCGGCGACCTCAAGCGCGTGCGCGAGCTGCGCGAGCGCCTCAAAGGCGAGCGCGCCATCGGCGTCGGCGGGTTGCGCACCAGGGACGATGCCATGACCCTGGGTGAGGCCGGGGCCGACTACCTCATGTTCGGCGAGCCGCGGCCCGACGGCACTCTGCCGGCCTTCGACGGGGTCGTCGAGCGCGCCGCCTGGTGGGCCGAGATCTTCGAGACGCCGTGCGTGGCGTTCGCGCCCGACCTCGCGGCCGTGCCGGCGCTCGCCGCCACGAGGGCGGAGTTCATCGCGCTCGGCGACGCCGTCTGGTCGCACCCCAGCGGCGCGGCTGCCGCCGTCGGCCTCGCGCTCGAGGCCCTTCGGCAGACCGGGCACAGGCCATGAAGCGGCGGCTGCGCATCCTCGCGTTCGCGGGTCTCGCGCTCGCCTCGCCGGCGCCTGCGGCGCAGCCCGATCTCGCCTACGGGGCCTACCAGCGCGGGCACTACATGGCCGCGCTGCGCGAGGCGACCGCACGTCTCGAACGCAACCCCGAAGACGCCGCGGCCATGACGCTGCTCGGCGAGCTCTACAACCAGGGCCTCGGCGTCGCGAGCGACCCCGCAAAGGCCATGGATTGGTACCGCCTCGCCGCACAACGGGGGGATCCGCATGCCCTTTTGTCGATGGCCCTCATGGCGCTCGACGGGCGCGGCACGCCGAAGGACCCGGCACAAGGCAAGACGTGGCTCGAACAGGCCGCCGCCAAAGGTGAGCCGAGAGCCTCCTACAACCTCGCCCTCCTGTTTCTTTCGACGGGCGCGCATGGCGATCTTCTGCGGGCCGTGGAGCTGCTCCGCAGGTCCGCCGACGCCGAAATCGGCGATGCGCAGCATGCGCTCGGCGTGCTCTACCTCAAGGGGCGCGGCGTCAGCCGCGATGCCGCGGAAGCGGCGCGCTGGTTCGAGCGGGCGGCGCGGAACGGCAGCCTCGCCGGACGAGGTCGAGCACGCCATCCTGCTCTTCAACGGCGACGGCGTTCCGGCAGACGAAAAGCGGGCCGCCCGCGGGTTCCGCAGCGCGGCCGCGAAGGGCAACGCCATCGCCCAGAACCGCTTGGCGCGCCTGTACGCCGCCGGCCGCGGCGTGCCTCAGAACAGGGTCGAGGCCGCGGCCTGGCACCTCATGGCGGCCGCTCAAGGTCTCGCCGACGCGTGGCTCGACAACGCGCTGAAGGATCTCTCGCCGGACGAGCGCGCCCGCGCGGAGCGGCTCGCCACCGATCGCTCCGGATTGCTCTAGGATCGAAGCCGCTTGACGGCTTGAACCCCGCGTGGTCATCACCCGGTCCGCTCCGCACGCGCTTTCGTTAACCCGCAAGGACCCGCCGTCGATGATCCGCTCGCCCCTCATGACCGTGATGACCGATGCCGTGATGAAGGCCTCGCGCTCCCTGAAACGCGACTTCGGCGAAGTCGAGAACCTGCAGGTGTCCCGCAAAGGCCCCGGCGACTTCGTTTCCGTTGCGGACCGCAAGGCGGAGCAGATCCTGCGCGACGCGCTCGAAAAGGCGCGCCCGGGCTACGGTCTGGTGATGGAGGAAGGCGGCATCGTCGAGGGCACCGACCGGAGCCACCGCTGGCATATCGACCCGCTCGACGGCACGACGAACTTCCTGCACGGAATGCCGCAGTTCAGCATCTCGGTCGGCCTCGAGCGTGACGGTCAGGTCGTCGCCGGCGTGATCTACGATCCCGCCAAGGACGAGCTGTTCATCGCCGAGCGGGGCCAGGGCGCCTACCTCAACAATCGCCGCATCCGGGTCGCCGCCAGGACCGACATGGCCGATGCCCTCGTGGGCTGCGGGCTGCCCCATATCGGCAAGGGCGACCATGGCCTCTTCCTGAGGGAGGCGGCCGCCGTGATGGCGCGGGTCGGCGGCATGCGGCGCCTGGGCTCGGCGGCGCTCGACATCGCCTATGTGGCCTCCGGTCGCTTGGACATCTACTGGGAGCGAGGGCTGAACTCGTGGGACATGGCGGCCGGTCTGGCCCTGATCCGCGAGGCCGGCGGCTACATCTCGGATGCGGACGGCGGCAGCGATCCGCTCGCCAAGGGCAGCATTGCGTGCGGCAACGAGGTTCTCCACCGCGAGCTCGTGAAGCTCCTCAAGCAGGCTCACCGGCAAGTGGCCTGACGGCACCTTTCGCCGGTTCCCGGCCCCTGTGCCCGAACTCCAGCAGCCGCCGGGACCCGTTTGCGCCGGAAAGCGGACCGAAAGCGGCCCCGCTTGATCGAAAGGGAGGTCGCGGTCACATTGTGTCCGGTTCCCACGCTCGATGAAGGATGGAGATGGATCCCCAACCCCTCACCCCCCCGCGGATCTACCTCGTCCGCATGGCGGTTTTCCTGGTGCTCGCGGGGTTTGTCGCGTTCATCCTCTATCGGCAGATTTGGGCCGCCTTTCTCGCCAATCCGGGTCTGAACGCCCTGATCCTCGGCGTCATGTTCATCGGCATCGTGCTCGCCGTCCGGCAGGTTTGGCGGCTGTTTCCGGAGGTCCGCTGGGTCAACACGCTGAGCCGCACCGAGGATGGATCCGCATCGACGGCCTCGCCCGTGCTCCTGGCCCCGATGGCGGCACTGATCGCCAACCGTTCGAGCCGCTCATCGCTGTCGGTCACCACGATGCGATCGCTCCTCGATTCGATCGGCGCGCGCCTCGATGAGAACCGCGAGATCGTCCGCTATCTCGCCGGCCTCCTGGTCTTCCTCGGCCTGCTCGGCACCTTCTGGGGCCTCATCGAGACCGTCGGATCCGTCGGGCGCATCATCGCGTCGCTGCGGACCGGACAGGACGCGGCCGTGCTCTTCGACGAGTTGAAGAACGCGCTCTCCGGCCCGCTCCAGGGAATGGGCCTGTCGTTCTCGGCTTCGCTCTTCGGCCTCGCGGGCTCTCTCGTGGTCAGCTTCCTGGACCTCCAGGCCGGGCAGGCGCAGAGCCGCTTTTACACCGAGCTCGAGGACTGGCTCGCCGTCTCGACCGTCGACACGGCTGCCGAGCCGATCGTCCCGCGCCCGGGCGCGAATCCCGACCTTGCGGTCGCGCTCAACCGCCTGACCGCCGCGGTGAACGACGGCGGCGGCGGACGGGCGGCGACGCAAGCCATGGCGAACCTCGCCGAAGGCATCCAGGGCCTCGTCCAGCACATGCGCTCGGAGCAGCAGATGATCCGCGACTGGGTCGAGGCCCAGGCGGCGCGCGAAAAAGAACTCAAGCAGGTCCTCGACCGCCTGTCGCGCGAGAGATTTCCTGACATCCGGGCCACGTCCGCCATTGAGGATCTCGTGACATGCCAGCCATGATCGGTCGTCGCGGACGGCAGGGTACGGTCAACTACTGGCCGGGCTTCGTCGATGCCCTTTCGACCCTGCTGCTCGCCATCGTGTTCATGATTTCGATCTTCATGCTCGGCCAGTTCTTCCTGGCACGCGAGATCTCCGGCCGCGACACGGTGCTCGACCGCCTGAACCGCCAGATCGCCGAGCTGACCGACCTTTTGGCGCTCGAGCGCTCGGGCCGGCGCAACACGGAGGAGAGTCTCTCGTCGCTTCAGGCGACGTTGAGCGCCGCCGAGGCGGAGCGCAGCCGCCTGCAGGGTCTGATCGAGTCCGGCGGTGCCGCGCAGGCGCGCGCGGGCGAACTCGGCGCCGCGCTCGACGCGGAACGCCAGGCGACCGGACGCGCGCTCAACCAGGTCGAGATCCTGAGCCAGCAGATCGCGGCCATGCGGCGGCAGCTCGCCGCGCTCGAGGAGGCGCTGGCGGCCTCCGAGAGCCGCGACCGCGAAAGCCAGGCCCGCATCGCGGATCTTGGAAGTCGCCTCAACGTGGCGCTCGCCCAAAGGGTGCAGGAACTGGCCCGCTACCGCTCGGATTTTTTCGGGCGCTTGCGTCAGATCCTCGGCAACCGGCCCGACGTGCGCATCGTCGGCGACCGCTTCGTGTTCCAGTCGGAGGTGCTCTTCCCGGTCGGCCAGGCCAACCTGCGGCCCGAGGCGGGCGGCGAAGTCGACCGGATCGCCTCGGCGATCGTCGAGCTCAGCAAGCAGATCCCGCCCGACATCAACTGGATCATGCGGGTCGACGGTCACACCGACCAGCGTCCGATCGCGACGTTCCAGTTCCCTTCGAACTGGGCCCTTTCCTCGGCCCGCGCCATTGCCGTGGTGCAGGCGCTCGTCGCCCGCGGCGTGCCCCCGACGCGCCTCGCCGCGACCGGCTTCGGCGAGTTTCAGCCGATCGAGAACGGCACCAGCGACGAGGCTTTCGCGCGCAACCGGCGCATCGAGCTGAAGCTGACGGAGCGATAGATCGGGACGCGCAGGCTTACTCCGCCGCCTGCCGCGCCTTGTCGGTGAACTGAAGCCGCGCGAGCCGGGCGTAGAGACCGCCCTCGGCGAGGAGCGCCTCGTGCGACCCCTCTTCGACGATCCGTCCCCGGTCCATGACGAGGATGCGATCGGCAGAGCGGATCGTCGCGAGCCGGTGCGCGATGACGAGCGTCGTGCGACCCTCCATGAGACGATCCAGGGCGCCCTGCACCTTGCGCTCGCTCTCGGCGTCGAGCGCCGACGTCGCCTCGTCGAGGAGGAGGATCGGCGCGTCCTTCAGGATCGCGCGCGCGATGGCGAGGCGCTGGCGCTGCCCGCCCGACAGGGTGACCCCGCGCTCGCCGAGGAGCGTCGCATAGCCCTGCGGCAGGGTGCGGATGAACCCATCCGCCGAGGCGAGCTGGGCCGCGTTGCGGACCTCCTCTTCGCCCGCGTCCGGACGGCCGTAACGGATGTTCTCCAGGACGCTCGCCGCGAAGATGGTCGGCTCCTGCGGCACGAGCGCCATGCGCGCGCGCAGCGCCGCGGGATCGACCGTCGTGACCGACACGCCGTCGACGAGCACCCGACCGCCCTGCGGGTCGTAGAAACGGAGCAGCAACTGGAAAACCGTGCTCTTGCCCGCCCCCGAGGGCCCGACGAGCGCCACCCTCTCGCCTGAGGCAACCGCAAACGCCAAGCCGTCCGCGGCGGGCTGCTCGGCGCGGGTCGGATAGGCGAAGCGCACGTCCTCGAACGCCACCGTGCCGAGAGGCGGATCCGGCAGGGCCTTCGGGCGAACCGGAGGCTTGATGGCCGGTTCCGCGGCCAGGATCTCGCCCAGCCGCTCCGCGGCGCCGGCCGCCTGCGCGAGCTCTCCGTAGACTTCCGAGAGCTGGCCGAGCGAGCTCGCGGCGAAAACGGCGTAGAGCATGAACTGGGACAGGCGCCCCGCGGTGATCGTCCCCGACAGCACGTCCTGCGCGCCGTACCAGAGCACGCCCACGACGCTCGCCGAGACGAGAAAGATCGCGGTGCCCGTGAGGAGCGAGCGCATGGTCGTGGATAATCGGGCCGCCTCGAAGGCGTCCTCGGCCGCTTTGGCGAAGCGCCCGGCCGTCGCACTCTCCATGCCGAACGCCTGCATGGTCCGGACGGCGCCGACGGCCTCGGCGGCATACGCGGAGGCATCGGCGAGTCGGTCCTGAGCCGTGCGGGAGCGCCGCCGAACGGCGCGCCCGGAGACCACCAGGGGCAGGACGATGACCGGGATCGCCAGAAGGACGAGGGCGGAAAGCTTCGGGCTCGTAAAGACCATCAGAACGATCGCGCCGGCGAACAGGAAGGCGTTGCGCAGGGCAATGGAGATGCTGGCCCCGAAGGCGGATTTCACCTGCGTGGTATCGGCGGTGAGGCGCGATACGAGTTCGCCGGTCTTGGCCTGGTCGAAGAACGCGGGGTCGAGACGCGTCAGATGGCGGAACACCGCCGTGCGCAGATCCGCGACGACGCGTTCGCCGAGCGTGATGACGAGATAGTAGCGCAGCGCGCTCGCCACCGCGAGAACGCCCACGACGACGATCAGCATGGCGAAATAGGCATCGATCAGCCCACCCGCCTCGTCGGAGAAGCCGTGATCGACCACGCGCCGCACCGCGAGCGGAACCACGAGGGTGGCCGCCGACGCGCCGACCAGGGCGGCGAGTGCCGCCGCGATGCGCCCGCGGTAGGCGAGCGCATAGGGAACGAGCGGCGTCAGCGCGCTCAGATTGGCTTTCGGGCGGTCCGGTTCGGCTGCGGCCATGGAGCAAGGCTCATATCACGGATTTCCTCGACGACTTTACCGTCAGCAGGGGCGGCGGAGTTTGCACGACCTTGGCGGTCCACTTCCGGCCCGCGCAGGGGTCCGCTCCTGCGCCCGTCCAGCTTGTTTCAGCGCGGCAAGTGAGGTATAGGCGCGCGATCTTCAAGACAGGCTCGGTCACAGCCCGCGGGCTGCCCTTTCGGGGCCGGCCACGAACGATGGCTCATTCACAGGCCGCGGGCCGCCCTGAGGCAGGCCGAGAAAGGATACCGCGATGGCGCGCAAGGAAACGGATCACCCGCACTATCATTTCATCAAGGTCGTGATGACGAACGGCACGGAGTACGTGACCCGGTCGACCTACGGCAAGGAGGGCGACACGCTCCACCTCGACATCGACCCCAATACCCACCCCGCCTGGACGGGGGGTCACCAGCAATTGCTCGACCGGGGCGGCCGCGTGTCGCGCTTCAACACGCGTTTCGGCAACCTCGGACTCGGCGGGAAGAAATAACGCTTCCCAAACGTCACGTTCGCGGCGAGCAAAAGCCCCGCTTCGGCGGGGCTTTTGCATGCGCGGCGCGTTTCCGCGCCGGCCTCAGTCCGCCGGCCCGTTGAAGGCCCGCTCGATCAGCCAGTGCTGGGTCGCGACCGGGTTGTCGGGCACGAGCGGCCGCGGAGCCGCTTCCGACAAGAGGTGGTCGAGGTGGAGGATGCGGGCGTGCAGCCGGGCCGAGAGACCGATGAGAGTCTTCAGCCGCGCCGGCAGGGCCTCGAACTCGGCCAGACTCGTCGACGAGCTTTGGGCGCCCAGCCGAACCCGGTTCTTCTCCGCCCTGGCCTGATCCTGGGTGATCTCGCCCTCCGCGACGGCCCTCTGCACGAGCAGCCATGAGGCGATCTGCATGAGCCGAGTCGTGAGGCGCATGCTCTCGCTCGCGTAGGCGAGCGTCGCCGGCCGCGCCAGGAGCCTCGAATCCTCTCGCCCCGCGCCGTCGAGATAGGCGGCGGTTTCCTCCACGAGTTCCATGCCCTCGTGGAACAACGCCCTGAACGCGTCCGACTGGACGAAGGTCCGCCCGAAGTGGATCGGGTCCTCCGACGCAAAGGTGATGTCGGGCTCGTTCAACGCGGTCTCCCAAGGGAACAGGCCCCATAAACCTTCGGTCCAGGGAGCTCTCGATCTGTGGGATCAGTATAGAACGAGCCACGCCGGCGCGCCGCGGTAACCCATGGTTAGGGTTAATCCGTGGCCGGGCGCCCTGAAAATTGAGCCGCCTTGCGGCGGCTCGTAAGTGTAACAGGGAGGCGTCAAACAGAGTGGACAGGAACCACTCGGCGTCCAGAAGACTGGACACCGCTATTCATCGGTTGAAAACCTTAAGACCCCGTTAAGGCGCCAGTGAATTCCTCGGGAATCGAGCCCGTATCGACGCCGCTCAGGCCGATCCGATCTTGAAGAAGGCACTTGCCGCGGCCCGCGAATGCTCCTTGTTCGCCCGAGCGTCCTTGAGGCGGGCGATCTCGCGCTCGAGCTGGGCGATCCTCTCGTCGATCTCGTCGATCGAGAGCAAGGAGAGGTCCTGCCCGACCTGATGCCCGGTGGGCACAGGGCGGGTCTGCTCCTCGGCGAAGGGTTCGAAGGCCATCGCGATCTCCCTCTTAAGGCATGCCTCGAACACAGGTTAATGCGGCTGGGGGTCGGCGGGCGGCTTGCCAACGCTCTCCTGGAACGGAGCGGGCCGGGTCGGCGGCCTTGCCAACGCTCGCCGGTCCGTGCCATCGCATCTCGATCCTGGAGGCTCCCATGATCCCTGACACGATGCGTGCCGTCGTCGCTCAAGGGGGCGGCGGGCCGGAGGTCCTGAGGGTGGCGACCCTCCCGGTGCCGCAGCCCGGTCCCGCGGAAATCCTCGTCAAGGTCGCGGCTGCGGGGGTCAACCGGCCCGACGTCATCCAGCGGCAGGGGGACTATCCGCCTCCTCCGGGGGCTCCGGCGACGCTCGGACTCGAGGTCGCCGGAGAGGTCGTGGCCGCGGGCCCGGGCGCCACCCGCCATCCGATCGGATCGCTCGTCATGGGTCTCGTGCCCGGCGGCGGCTATGCGGACTACGCCGTGGTCCACGAGAGCAACGCGCTGCCGGTCCCCGCCGGCCTTTCGATGCCCGAGGCCGGCGCCATCCCGGAGACCTACTTCACGGTCTGGAGCAACGTGTTCGACCGCGGCCGCCTCGCGCCCGGCGAATCGCTCCTGGTGCATGGCGGCACCTCCGGGATCGGCACCACGGCGATCCAGCTCGCCAAGGCCTTCGGGGCGAGGGTGATCGCGACCGCGGGCAGCGCGGCCAAGTGCGAGGCCTGCCTGACGCTCGGCGCCGATCACGCGATCAACTATCGCGAGGCCGATTTCGTCGCGGGCGTGAAGGAGATCACCGGTGGCCGGGGCGCCGACGTCATCCTCGACATGGTCGGCGGAACCTACATCCCGCGAAACTACGAGGCCGCGGCCCAGGACGGACGCATCGTCCAGATCGCGTTTCTGGAGGGCAGCCGGGTCGAAATCGATTTCCGCCGGCTCATGCTCAAGCGCCTCACCCATACGGGTTCGACCCTGCGCCCCCGGCCGGTCGCCGAAAAGGCCAGGATTGCCGACGCGATCGCCGAAAAGGTGGTGCCGCTCGTCGCCGAGGGGCGCTGCCGGCCCGTGATGGACTCGACCTTTCCGCTCGACGAGGTCGTCGAGGCGCACCGACGCATGGACGGCGGCCGGCATATCGGGAAAATCGTGCTCATCCCTTGAGGCGCGCACCGAGGGCGGAATGGGATCACGCCCATCGCGCCGGGTGTGGCACCGGGATGTTTGCATCCTCGGGCCGGCCTCCCTATAATCCAGCTGTTTCCCTCACATCGTGAGACGAGATGCTCCGGCCCCGCCCGGACGGAGCGCGAGAGAGTTTTGCCGCGCGGCGCCGTTCGGGCGCCCGGCTTTTTTCGAGGAGGTTCGCATGTCCCAGGGACCGCTGATGCCCAAGGCCACGGCCGTGTGGCTCGTCGAGAACACGTCGCTGTCGTTCGAGCAGATCGCCGACTTCTGCAAGCTTCACCCGCTCGAGGTGAAGGGCATCGCCGACGGCGAGGTCGCGGCGGGGATCAAGGGTCTCGATCCGGTCACGACGGGCCAGCTTACCCGCGAGGAGATCGAGAGGGCCCAGGCCGATCGGGATTACCGGCTCAAGATGGCCGTCTCGAAGGTCCAGTTGCCCGAGGTGAAGCGCACCAAGAAGGGGCCGCGCTACACCCCGGTGTCGCGCCGCCACGACCGCCCGAACGCGATTCTCTGGCTCGTTCGAAACCATCCGGAGCTCAAGGACGCGCAGATCATGCGCCTCGTCGGGACCACCAAGACCACCATCCAGCAGGTGCGCGAGCGGACCCACTGGAACTCCGGCAACCTGCAGCCCATGGATCCCGTGACCCTGGGCCTGTGCTCGCAGATCGACCTCGATTTCGAGGTGCAGCGCGCCGCCAAGGACCGCCCGCAGGTCGAACAGCCGGAGCCGGCCGGCCAGACCCTCATGCCGGCCGAGGTCTCGACCGCGCCGGCGCCCGCGCCGCCGGCCGAGCCGTTCGCGGACCGCTCCCGCCCGCGCCCGGCCGAGGAGGAGATCGACGTGAACTCGGTCTTCGCCAAGCTGAAGCAGCTCAAGCGGCCCGAGGGGGAGGAGGAGTAGGCGACACCCTCCCCGTCATGCCCGGCCTTGAGCCGGGCATCCACGTCTTCGCTTCCTCACCCGTCATGCCCGGCCTTGAGCCGGGCATCCACGTCTTCGCTCCTCCCCGTCATGCCCGGCCTTGAGCCGGGCATCCACGTCTTCGCTCTCACCCGTCATGCCCGGCCTTGAGCCGGGCATCCACGTCTTTGCGCCGCTCCGACCGGGAAAGACGTGGATGGCCGGGACAGGCCCGGCCATGACGGCGAGGGGACGGCTAGGACGACCACTCCTTACGCAGGGCATCCACGTCTTCGCTCCTCACCCGTCATGCCCGGCCTTGAGCCGGGCATCCACGTCTTTGCGCCGCTCCGACCGGAAAGACGTGGATGGCCGGGACAGGCCCGGCCATGACGGTGGTGGGAAGGCCATGACGCCGCGCGAGCTCGGGTGGGCTCCCTACCCACTCACCCCTTTCGCTCGCAACGCCTCCCCGATCTCGTCCAGGATCAGCGGGTCGTCGATCGTCGCCGGCATCGACCACTGGTCCCCGTCCGCGATCTTCTTCATGGTGCCGCGCAGGATCTTGCCGGAGCGGGTCTTCGGCAGGCGGCCGACCGTGATGGCGAGCTTGAAGGCCGCGACCGGGCCGATCTTCTCGCGCACCAGGGCGACGAGCTCGGATTCCACCGCGTTGGGAGGTCGCTCGACGCCCGATTTCAGCACCACGAAGCCGCACGGGCACCTCGCCCTTGAGCGGATCCTTGACGCCGATCACGGCGCACTCCGCGACGGCGGGGTGGGACGCCAGAACCTCCTCCATGCCGCCGGTCGAGAGGCGGTGGCCGGCGACGTTGATGATGTCGTCCGTGCGGCCCATGACGTATACGTAGCCGTCCTCGTCGAGGAAGCCCGCGTCGGACGTGTTGTAGTGCCCCGGGAAGGTCGTGAGATAGCTCTCCCGGAAGCGGTCGTCGGCATTCCACAGGGTGGGCAGGCAGCCGGGCGGCAGCGGCAGCCGGATCGCGATCGTGCCCATCACGTTCGGGGCGACGGGCTTGCCGCCTTCGTCCAACACCTGCAGGTCGTAGCCCGGCATCGCGACCGTCGGCGATCCGTACTTGACGGGCATCAGGCCGAGCCCGAGCGGGTTGCCCGCGACGGCCCAGCCGGTCTCGGTCTGCCACCAATGGTCGATGATCGGCACCCCGAGGATCCGCTCGGCCCATTGCACCGTGTCGGGATCGGCCCTCTCTCCGGCGAGGAAGAGGGCGCGGAACCGGGAGAGGTCGTGCGACCGGAGAAGATCCCCGTTCGGGTCCTCCTTCTTGATCGCGCGGAACGCCGTCGGGGCCGTGAAGAGCGTCACCGCGCCATGCTCGGCGATGACCCGCCAGAACGCGCCCGCGTCCGGGGTGCCGACCGGCTTGCCCTCGTAGAGGACGCTGGTGCAGCCGTGGAGCAGCGGGCCGTAGACGATGTAGGAATGCCCCACCACCCAGCCGACATCGGAGGCGCACCAATAGACCTCGCCGGGTTCGACACCGTAGAGGTTCTGCATCGACCATTGGAGCGCGACCATGTAGCCGCCGTTGTCGCGTACGACGCCCTTGGGTCTCCCGGTGGTCCCGGAGGTGTAGAGAACGTACAGCGGGTCCGTGGCCGCGACGGGCACGCACTCGGACCGGCGCCCCTGAGCCTTAGCGGCCGCCACCGTCTCGGCCCAATCGCGGTCCCGGCCGGCGGTGAGCTCCGCCGTCGCCTGCGGCCGCTGGAGGATCAGGCACGTCGCGGGCTTGGCGGCGGCGAGCGCGATCGCTTCGTCGAGGAGCGGCTTGTAGGCGACGACCCGGGCGCCTTCGATCCCGCAGGACGCCGACAGGATCACCTTCGGCCGAGCGTCGTCGATGCGGGTTGCGAGCTCGCGCGCCGCAAAGCCGCCGAACACCACGGAGTGCACCGCGCCGATGCGCGCGCAGGCCAGCATGCCGACGACCGCCTCGGGGATCATCGGCATGTAGAGGATGACCCGATCTCCCTTCGCGACGCCGAGGTCCTGGAGCACCGCGCCGAGCGTGGCGACCTCGTCCTTAAGCTCGGCATAGGTGATCGTGCGCTTGGTGCCCGTAACGGGGCTGTCGTAGCGTATGGCGTCCTGCTCGCCCCGCCCGCGCGCCACGTGCCGGTCGACGGCGTTGTGGCAGGTATTGCAGAGCGCGCCCGAGAACCAGCGGCCATACACCCCCTGGGACGGATCGAAGATCCTCTCGGCAGGCCTCACCCAGTCGATGTCCTGCGCGGCCTCGGCCCAGAACGCCTCCGGATCCGCCTTCCAGCGGGCATATGTCTCCCGATAGCGGCTCGCCCGATCGGTTCTCGCCTGCGCGGTCATGGCGACTCTCCCCTGTCGTTCCGGCAATGGGATCACGGCTCGCCCCATGGTAGCAACGGGGCGAGGCGGCTTTGGACCGCTCGCACCGACGGCCCATGATCACCGATCCCCTCTTTTACGCCGCCGCGATCCCGGCCGTCACCCTCATGGGTCTCGCCAAGGGCGGATTTGCGGGTATCGGGCTTCTGTCCCTGCCGCTCATGGCCCTCGTGGTCTCGCCCGTGCAATCGGCTGCCATCATGCTTCCGATCCTGCTCGTGCAGGACGTCGTGACGGTGTTTGCGTACCGGCATTCCTGGGACCGCCGCAACGTCGCGATCCTCCTCCCGAGCGCGATGGTCGGCATCCTGGCGGGTTACCTTCTCGCGGCGTGGGTCTCGGACCCCGCGGTGAGGCTTGCGGTCGGGGCGGTTTCGATCGCCTTCGCGGCGCGGCGGCTCGTTCTGGACCGACGGGCCAGGGCGCCCGCGCCTGCTCCCGCGAACGTGCCGCGCGGCGTCCTTTGGGGCATCGTGATGGGCTTTGCGAGCATGATCGCCCATGCCGGCGGTCCGCTTTCCAGATCTACGTCATGCCGCAGCACCTCCCGCGCGACATCTTCGTCGGGACGGGGGCCGTGTTGTTCGCACTCATCAACTGGCTGAAGGTGCCGCCGTATATCGCGCTCGGCCAGTTCTCGCCCGCGAATCTCGGCACGGCCGCCTCCCTTTTTCCGGTCGCGATCGCCTCTACCTGGCTCGGCGTGTTCCTGGTCCGCCGCGTGCCCGGCGAACGGTTCTACACACTGGTCTATCTGCTCCTGGTGGCCGTCGGGCTGAAGCTCGTCTGGGACGGCGCGTCGGCGCTGATCGGGTGACGGCGATGCGCCGGCGAACGGAAGCGGTGCGGTTCCACCCGCCAGAAGAGCGCGGCGTCGACCCGGTTGCCGGACCGGCGTTCATTGCCTAGCCTCCTCGCCGGCCCCGGGACGCAGGTGTCATGAACACGCCGTACGATAAAGACCTCGACAAGAACCCCGCCAATCATCAGCCGCTCACGCCGCTCACCTTCCTCGAGCGGGCGGCGAGCGTCTATCCCGACCGGACCGCGATCGTCCACGGTCCGCTCCGGCGCAGCTATCGCGACTTCTACGCCCGCTCGCGACGGCTCGCGTCGGCCTTGGCGAGGCGGGGGATCAAGCGGGGCGATACGGTGGCGGTGATGCTCGCCAACACGCCGGCCATGCTGGAGTGCCACTATGGCGTCCCGATGGCGGGCGCCGTGCTGAACACGCTGAACACCCGCCTCGACGCCGCCGTGATCGCCTTCTCGCTCGACCACGGCGAGGCCAAGGTCCTGATCACCGACCGGGAATTCGCGAAGATCGTCGGCCCGGCTCTTGCGCGCGCGAAGGTCGAGCCGCTCGTCATCGACTACGACGACCCGGAATTCTCAGGGGAAGGCGCGCGCGTCGGCACGATCGATTACGAGGATTTCCTGAGCGAGGGCGACCCGGATCTCGCCTGGCCAATGCCGCGGGACGAATGGGACGCCATCACGCTCAACTACACCTCCGGCACGACCGGCGATCCGAAGGGCGTCGTCTACCACCATCGGGGCGCCTATCTCCTCGCCATGGGGAACATCGTGACCTGCGGCATGGGCAAACACCCGGTCTATCTCTGGACCCTGCCGATGTTCCACTGCAACGGCTGGTGCTTTCCCTGGTCGATCTCCATCGTCGCCGGCACGCACGTGTGCCTGCGCTACGTCCGCGCCAACGCCATGTACGACGCGCTGGCGGATCATGGCGTCACGCACCTGTGCGGCGCGCCGATCGTGATGTCGACGCTCCTCAATGCGGCCGGGAGCGAGAAGCGGCCGCTGCCCACAAGGTTCAATTCTTCACTGCCGCCGCGCCGCCCCCGGAGGCGGTGCTCGCGGCCATGCGCGAGGCCGGCTTCGACGTCACGCACCTCTACGGCCTGACCGAGGTCTACGGGCCCGCCGTCGTCAACGACTGGCACCCCGAATGGGACGATCTCCCGAAGCCGGAGTATGCCGCCAGGAAGGCCCGCCAGGGCGTTCGCTATCCGGTGCTCGAAGCGCTGGACGTGCTCGACCCCGCGACCATGACGTCGGTCCCCGCGGATGGAGCGACCATCGGCGAAGTCATGTTCCGCGGCAACGTGGTCATGAAGGGATACCTCAAGAACCCCGCGGCCACCGCCACGGCCTTCGAGGGCGGCTGGTTCCATTCCGGCGACCTCGGCGTGAAGCACCCGGACGGCTATATCCAGCTCAAGGACCGCTCCAAGGACATCATCATCTCGGGCGGCGAGAACATCTCCTCGATCGAGGTCGAGGACGCGCTCTACAAGCACCCGGCCGTGCAGGCCGCGGCGGTGGTCGCGCGTCCGGACGAGAAATGGGGCGAGACCCCATGCGCCTTCGTGGAGCTGAAGCCGAGCGAGATGGTGTCCTCCGAAGAGATCATCGCCTGGTGCCGGCAGCACCTCGCGGCGTTCAAATGCCCCCGCACCGTGGTCTTCACCGAGCTGCCCAAGACCTCGACGGGCAAGATCCAGAAATTCCGCCTGCGCGAGCTCGCCCGGGAGCTGTGACGGGCGCCGCGACCGGACGGACATCACGGGTGGGAAAGGGGGAGAGCAACGCCTGACGCAAGGGCGGACCGGCGAATCGTTGGGAGACGAAGATGCTCAAAGGGAAAGGCCGCCGCTCCGATTCGGAGCCGACGGCCTTCTGAAATCGATTTGCGATGATCGAAAGATCCTGGTCAATGCACCGTCCAGGAAGAAGCCCCCTTCAGCTTCGCGATTTCATCTTTCAGCTGGAGTTTCTTGCGCTTGAGTTCGGCGAGCTTCAGGTCACTCGTCGACGGGTGTGCGAGAGCATCCTGGATTTCGCGCTCGAGCGCCTGATGCTTCCGTTCCAGCTCCGTCAGATGATTCTGCAGCGCCATGTCGGTCCCTCCTGTTCGTCTCTCCGACGAAGGTAATTCTGCCACAAGAACCATGGCGAGTCGAAGGCAAAACCGCGCCGCCGTCGATCAAAAACCCTGCCGCCGAGCTTGCCCTTGCCGGCCTCGCGGAGCATACTTTGCCGTGGTTTTGCCATGTTTGATTGCAGACGCCCGGGAGCCGGAGCCTTGGAATTGTCGACGGACGACACGGCCGAGCTGGAGGCTGAACTTGCACGCTTGAAGCAGGAGCACCGCGACCTCGATACGGCGATCGAGGCGCTGGAGCAAATGGTGGCGGGCGATCAGCTGCAGATCCAGCGGCTCAAGAAACGCAAGCTCAGCCTCAAGGACCAGATCAGGCGCCTCGAAGACCAGCTGACCCCCGACATCATTGCCTGACCGCGCCGTGCCGCAGCGGCATCAGCGCCCCGGCCGCTGCCGCTCTTTCTTGCGCGCGTACATGGCGCGGTCGGCGCGGGCGAGCGCATCCTCCGCGCGATCGCCCTCTTCCAGCGCCGCGACGCCGACGGAGGCGCCGAGCGACAGGGCAAGCCCGTCCGCCGTCAGGGGCGAGGCGGCGACCATGCCCTCCAAGGACAGCGCCTTCTGCTTGGCCGCAGGCTCGTCCGCGTGCCAGAGAATGATCCCGAACTCGTCACCGCCGAGCCTGCCGACCGAATCGGAGGCGCGCACGTTCGTGCGCAGGAGGGCTGCGACATGCACCAGGGCCTTGTCGCCGATCTCGTGGCCGTAGCCGTCGTTGATCGGCTTGAAGGCGTCGAGATCTGCGAGCAGCACCGAGACGCTCGTCCCGTAGCGGTTGCGGTACGCGACCGCGCGCGCGAGGTCCCGGAAGAAACCGCGCCGGTTCAGCAGCCCCGTCAGGGGATCCTCCTGGGCGAGCGACTCGAGGAGCGAGACATGCGCCCGCATCTCCGTGAGTTCGGCTGCAAGCCGGTCCATCTCCCCGCGCAAGGCGTCGAGTTCGGATCGGACGTTCATCGAGTCCGGCGCGCCGCGCAGGGGGTCAAGGCGGGCGCGTGCATCCTTCGGATGTGACAAGGGGAAGGGCTCGCTCTGGCGTTGCAGGTCGTTCGCGATGAATGTAGCGCAGGCAACCTTGCTCGACCGTAAAGGATTGGGCTATGCCCCGTGCACGTCCAGAGCCGCCGTGGGGCGGCAATCGGCTCCCTCCCGCAGCCGGGGCGAGCGTAGCCGGTTCGCAGGATGCTCGAGACCCGGAGCCGCGCCATGGCGGGAGCCCCCGTCGCCATCATCATGGGCAGCCAGTCCGACTGGGCGACGATGCGCCATGCCGCCGAGACCCTCGAAGCCCTGGGAGTGGACTACGAGGCCCGGATCGTGTCCGCCCATCGCACGCCTGACCGCCTCGTGACGTTCGCCAAAGGCGCTCGGGCGGACGGCTTCAAGGTGGTCATCGCAGGGGCGGGCGGCGCGGCCCATCTGCCGGGCATGACCGCCGCCATGACGACGCTGCCGGTCTTCGGGGTGCCGATCCAAACGGAAGCCTTGTCGGGACGCGACAGTCTCCTGTCGATCGTCCAAATGCCGGCCGGCATTCCAGTCGGGACGCTGGCGATCGGCCGGGCCGGCGCGATCAACGCGGCGCTCCTCGCCGCAGCGGTGCTTGCACTCTCCGATCCCGCTCTCGCGGAGCGCCTCGACGCCTGGCGCGAGCGCCAGAGCCGGAGCGTCGCCGAACGGCCCACGGACGAGGACCGATGATCCGGCCCGGCGATACCCTCGGCATCGTCGGGGGCGGGCAGCTCGGCCGAATGCTCGCGCTTGCGGCGGCGCAGCTCGGGCTGCGGGTCCACATCTATGCCCCCGATCGGGACAGCCCCGCCTTCGAGGTCGCCACGCAGCGCACCCTGGCGGCCTACGCGGACGAGGACGCCCTTGTGCGCTTCGCACGCGGCGTGGCGGCGATCACCTATGAATTCGAGAACGTTCCGAGTGCGGCCGCAGCCGTCTTGAGCGCCCACGCGCCGTTGCACCCCAGTGCCCGCGCTTTGGCGGCGACGCAGGACCGGTTGGCGGAGAAGACGTTCGTCGCCGGCCTCGGGATCGCGACGGCTCCTTTCGCGTCGGTGGACTCGGACCAGGACCTCGAGCAGGCGCTCGCAAGCATCGGCCGCCCCGCGGTACTGAAAACCCGCCGGCTCGGCTATGACGGCAAGGGTCAGGCGCTGATCCGCGAGGGGTGCGATCCCAGGCGGGCCTGGCTCGACCTCGGCCGATCCCCCTGCATCGTCGAGGGTTTCGTGGCCTTCGAGCAGGAAGTGTCCGTGGTCGCGGCCCGCTCCTCGACCGGTGCGTTCGCGGCCTACGATCTGTGCGCCAACAGCCACCGCGACCACATCCTCGACGTCACCCGAGTGCCCGCCGGCGTCGCGCCCGCGACCGAGCGGGCGGCGCTCGACATCGCGAGAACGATCGCGGAGGCCCTCGACTACGTGGGCGTGCTCGCGGTCGAGATGTTTCTGGTCCGGCGCGAGGGCGCCGAGGATCTGGTCGTGAACGAGATCGCGCCGCGCGTGCACAATTCCGGCCACTGGACCCTCGAGGGCGCGCTGACGTCCCAGTTCGAACAGCATGTGCGCGCCGTCTGCGGATGGCCTCTCGGCCCGACGGCGCGCATCGGCGCCGTCGAGATGCGCAACCTGCTCGGCGAGGACGTGGACGGATGGCACGCGATACTGGCGGAGCCCGGCGCCCACCTCCACCTCTACGGGAAGGCCGAAGCCCGTCCGGGGCGCAAGATGGGACACGTGACCCGCATCCGCCTGGCATCGGGCTGAAACCTTTTCCGGCCCTCACCGTTGTGGTCGTTGGCCGGGCGGTTCTCGCAGAGCAGGCGAGCCTGGACAGTCCCGCCCTGTTCTGGTAACGACGCCGACCACGGTCGAGGCGCGACAATTCGCGCCTCCTGAGGTATGCTCCAGCCCAGCAGCAGAAACGAGGGAAACGCGTGCAGGTTCTCGTCCGGGACAACAACGTCGATCAGGCGCTTCGCGCCTTGAAGAAGAAGATGCAGCGCGAGGGCATCTTCCGTGAGATGAAGCTCCGAGGCCACTACGAGAAGCCGTCGGAGAAGAAGGCCCGCGAGAAGGCCGAGGCGGTGCGCCGCGCCCGCAAGCTCATCCGCAAGCGCATGCAGCGCGAGGGCCTCCTGCCCTCGAAGCCCCGCGTGGTTGCCCCCGGGCGCCCGGCCCGGTAGGCTCGCGAACGTTCGGCTCTTCGAGATCCGGCAAGTCCTCGGCGCCCGTCTGCGCAAGCGGGCGCTGATTTGCATTTCCAGAGCTGTTAATCGCCGCTTTAGGATACTCGTTCAAGACAGTTGCCGATCTTGATCTTTTGAAGGAGACGCGCGTGTTCGTCCTTTCGATCCGTGGTTTTGCTCCGCTCGGCCTCGCTCTCGCCACGCTGGCGCTCGCCGGCTGCGAAACGACGAGCCGGTCGGCTTCGGTGCCGCAGGTCACGGTGATCGAGGACGACAAGCAGGGCACGAGCGCAGTCAACATCGCGTCTTTGACCGAGGTGATCCAGCGCAACCCCAGCGATCCGAGCGCGTACAACACGCGCGGCGCCGCACACGCCCGCGTCGGGCGCTACCCCGACGCGATCGCGGATTTCACTCGGGCGGTGCAGCTCGATCCCGGTTACGCCCCCGCCTACACCAACCGGGCGCTCGCCTATCGTCAGACCGGCAAGAACGATCTCGCCGTCGCCGATTTCAGCCGCGCGATCGAGGCCGACCCGAATTACGGCCCGGCCTATATCGGCCGCGGCAACCTGCTGCGCGCGCAGGGTAGCTTCCCGGATGCGCTGCAAGACCTCACGGTGGCGATCCGGCTGACCCCCGAATCGGCCGAGGCCCTGCATGCCCGCGGGCTGCTTCATCAGCGGCAGGGGAATCACCAGCAGGCGCTTCTCGACTTCGACGCCGCAATCGACCGCAATCCGTTCGTCGCGGCGCCCTACGCGGCCCGGGGCCAAAGCCTCGTCGCGACGAGCCAGTTCGACAAGGCGGTCGAGGATTTCAACGCGGCCCTCAACGTCAACAACCGGGATGCGGAAACCTGGGCCTGGCGCGGCGTCGCCTACGAGCGCCAGGGCAACCGGACGCAAGCGGCCGAGAGTTTCCGGCATGCCGCTTCGCTCGACGCGAGCAACGACACCGCAAGGCAGGGCCTTGCCCGACTGCAGGGTGGCGGCGGCGCGCTCAGCCGTGTTTTCTGAGGCCGCGCCCGGGAGCCACTGAGTTCTCAGGGCTCGACCGCCTTCACGAGGATCGAGACGTACGGCTCGAATCCGAACGCCCGATAGGTGCGTTCGGCCTTGTCGTTGGCGGTTAGCGCGCCGATCGTGAGCCGGCGAAGACCGGCCTCGCGGGTGAGGCGCTCCGCCTCGGCGAGCAGGAGCCGCCCGATCCCGCGCCCGCGCCACTCCTCGTGCACGACGAGATCCGTCACGGTACCGTGCCGGCGCACGTCGTCCGACACGTAGGCCGCGTCCTCGTCGATCGCGAACCCCATCGCGGCGACGATCGTGCTCCCGGCCATCGCCAGAACGATGCGGCCCTGGCGTTTCGCGAGGCGCTGCGCGAGCTCGTCGTAGTAGGCGGACGCCGCGGCGCGGTGCCGCTTGCGGTCGCCGGCCAGGCCGGCCTCGTACAGGTTGAGGACCTGGATGAGGTCGACGACCGCATCCCGGTCCCGGATGCCGGCGGCGCGAAGGGCGATCTTCATGGTTGCTCTTGAGGCTCGAGCCGATTGGACGGCGCGACGGGGAGAGCCGCTTCGATCTCGGCGAGGAAGGCCTCCATGGCCTTGAGGCCGCCGCTCTCGAGAACCCTCACATGACTCACGTCCCGGAGCCGCAGGAAGCGCTTCGGTTCCGGAGCGGCGGCATGGAGCCGCTCGCCCAGCGCGATCGGAACGATTCCGTCGCGCTCGCCGTGCATGATGAGGATCGGCGCCTTGACCTGCCCGATGAAGTCGATGGACCGGAACTGGTCGCGCATCAGCCAGGTCACGGGCACGAACCAGTAGGTGAGCGACGCCACGTCGGCCGCCGAGGTGAAGGGCGCGTCGAGAACGAGACCGCCTATCGGGCGCTCCGCCGCGAGCCGCACCGCGACGCCCGTGCCGAGAGACTCGCCATAGAGCACCAGGCGCGACGGCTCGTAGCGTCGCGCGACCCACTCATAGGATGCCCGCGCGTCGAGGCGCAGGCCGTCCTCGCTGGGTGACCCGGTGGATCCCGAATAGCCGCGATAGCTCACCATCAGGAGCCCGCGTCCGCTCTCGGCGATCGCACGGGCGCGGGCGCGCCGGTTCCACAGCGCGCCGCCGTTGCCGTGAAAATACAGGATGACCGACCGGTCGGGACGAGGCGGTCGCCACCACGCCACCAGACGCTCGCCGTCCGTCGTGGTGACGACGACGTCCTCGAACCCGGTCAGGCCCGCTTCGACGGCCGTCGCCTGACGGCCCGACCCGGGATAGAGCAGGACGCGCTGATAGAAGTAGAGCGTGCCGAGCACCCCGACATAGAGCGCGAGGAGGACGAGGACGAGGCTCAGGACGCGCCGCACGGGCGTTCTCCGACCGCGCGGCGATCAGCCGAAGTTTTTCAGGATGGTGTCGACGACCTTCTTGGCGTCGCCGAACAGCATCATGGTGTTGTCGCGAAAGAACAGCTCGTTCTCGACGCCCGCATACCCCGAGCCCATTCCCCGCTTCACGAAGAGCACCGTCTTGGCCTTCTCGACGTCGAGGATGGGCATCCCATAGATCGGGGAGGCCGGATCGGTCTTGGCGGCCGGGTTCGTCACGTCGTTCGCGCCGATCACGAAGGCGACGTCGGCCTGCGCGAACTCGCCGTTGATGTCCTCGAGCTCGAAGACCTCGTCATAGGGCACGCTCGCCTCGGCGAGGAGCACGTTCATGTGCCCCGGCATGCGCCCTGCGACGGGGTGGATCGCGTACTTCACCTCGACGCCCTCGCCCTTGAGGAGGTCCGCCATCTCGCGCAGGCTGTGCTGGGCCTGCGCGACCGCCATGCCGTAGCCCGGCACGACGATGACCTTCTCGGCGTTCTTCATGATGAAGGCGGCATCCTCCGCCGAGCCCTGCTTGACGGGGCGCGTCTCGGCGGCACCTCCCGCGGCGGGTCCCGTCTCGCCGCCGAACCCGCCGAGGATCACGGAGGTGAAGCTGCGATTCATTCCCTTGCACATGATGTACGACAGGATAGCGCCGGACGAGCCGACGAGCGCGCCCGTGATGATGAGCGCGAGGTTCCCGAGCGTGAAACCGATGCCCGCCGCGGCCCAGCCGGAATAGGAGTTCAGCATGGAGACCACGACGGGCATGTCGGCGCCGCCGATCGGGACGATGAGCAGCACGCCGAGTGCGAAGCTCACGAACGCGATGGACCAGAACGCCAGCACGCTCTCGGTCCGGATGAAGAGGACGAGCAGGACAAGGAGCAGGAGCCCGAGGGCGATGTTGATGAGGTGCCGGCTCGGCAGCAGGATCGGCTTGCCCGACATGCGTCCGTCGAGCTTCAGGAAGGCGATGATCGAGCCCGTGAAGGTGATCGCGCCGATGGCGGTGCCGATCCCCATCTCGAACAGGCTGACGCCATTGATCGAGCCCTCGGCGCCGAGCCCGAAGGCCTGCGGCGCGTAGAGCGCCGCGGACGCCACCAGCACGGCGGCAAGGCCGACGAGGGAATGGAAGGCGGCCACGAGCTGCGGCATGGCCGTCATGGGCACCTGGCGCGCGATATAGGCGCCCGCCCCGCCGCCCACGCCGAGACCGACCACCACGAGGATCCACGCGACCGCGGAGGCGGGCGGCGCGAGGACCAGCGTCGTGAGCACGGCGACGCCCATGCCGATCATCCCGAGCCGGTTGCCGAGCTGCGATGTGGTCGGGTGCGAGAGCCCGCGCAGGGCCAGGATGAAGAGCACGCCCGAGGCGAGATAGAAGAGCGAGGCGACGTTCACGGACATGAGTGCCTCATCCCTTCTTCTTGTACATCGCGAGCATGCGCTGCGTGACCAGGAACCCTCCGAAGATGTTGACGCTCGCCAGCGCCAGGGCGAGGAAGCCCGACAGCCGCGCGCCCCAGCCGTTGCCGGCGTCGGCGACGTGCGCGAAGTCGACCCCGACCGCGAGCAGCGCGCCGACCACGATCACCGACGAGATCGCGTTCGTGACCGACATCAGCGGGGTGTGCAGCGCCGGCGTCACGGACCAGACCACGTAGTAGCCGACGAAGATCGCAAGCACGAAGATCGCGAGGCGGAACACCGTCGGGTCGACGGCGCCGTGGCTCGCCGCGGCGACGGCGTGGGCGATCTGGTCGGCGATCGCCTGCGCGGCGTCGGCGGCGCGCTGCGCGGCGTCCGCGGCGGAACGGGATTGCTCGATGGCCCGTTCGGGCGTGAGCGTCGTCATGGGCTTGCCTCTTGTGCAGAAGCCGGCTGGAAGCCGGAATGGACGATGCTCCCGTCGCGGGTGAGGCAGGTCGCCTTGACGAGCTCGTCGTCCCAGTCGACGGCAAGTACCCGGGAGTCCTTGTCGACGAGCGTCTCGACGAAGGCGTAAAGGTTCCGGGCATAGAGGCTCGAGGCCGTCGCCGCGAGGCGGCCCGGCACGTTGAGGTGGCCGACCACCTTCACGCCCTTGTGGTCGATGGTCCGGCCCGGCTCGGCGAGCTCGCAGTTCCCGCCCCGCTCCACCGCGATGTCGACGATCACCGAGCCCGGTCGCATGGACTCGACCATCTCGCGGGTGACGAGCTTCGGAGCCGGGCGGCCCGGAATGAGCGCCGTGGTGATCACCACGTCCTGTTTGGCGATGTGCGAGGCGACGAGCGCCGCCTGCTTGCTGCGGTACTCGGGCGACATCTCCTTGGCGTAGCCGCCGGCCGTCTCGGCCTGGCGGAATTCCTCGTCCTCGACGGCGATGAATTTGGCGCCGAGCGACTCGACCTGTTCCTTGGCGGCGGGGCGCACGTCGGTCGCGGTGACGATCGCGCCGAGGCGCCGCGCCGTCGCAACGGCCTGGAGTCCGGCGACGCCGGCACCCATCACGAAGACGCGGGCCGCCGGCACGGTGCCGGCCGCGGTCATCATCATCGGCATGGCTCGGCCGTACTCCGCGGCGGCGTCGATGACGGCCCGGTAGCCGGCGAGGTTGGCCTGGGAGGAGAGCACGTCCATGACCTGGGCGCGCGTGATGCGCGGCATCAGCTCCATCGCGAAGGAGGCCACCCCGGCGTCGGCCATCGCCTTGAGGGCCGCTTCCTGGCCATAGGGATCCATGATGCCGATCACGAGGGCACCGGCCTTCACGCCCTCGAGTTCGCCGTCCGCGGGACGGCGCACCTTGAGGACGAGGTCGGCGCCGCTCAGCGCCTCGCGCGCCGACGCCGCCAGCGACGCGCCGGCTGCCTCGAACTCCGCATCCGGGATGCCGGCGCGCGTGCCGGCGCCGGCCTGCACGGCGACGTCGGCGCCGAGGGTCTTGTATTTCTTGACGGTTTCCGGCGTCGCGGCGACGCGTGTCTCGACCTGGTCGGTCTCGGAGAGGACCGCGATCCGCATGCATACCCCCGCGTTCAGGCGCGCTTACATCGCGGCCATGGGACTCCAAGACTAAGCGATTGGCCGAGCCGTCAATAGAAGGCGAGCATCAGAATCAACAGGACAGCGACCGCGGCAGGCCCACGCCAGCCGATCGACGGCGCCATCGCGCCGATGATCCCCGCAATCGTCGACAGGACGACCCCCAGGATTGCGGAGAGCCAGGCATGTTTCACGCCCCCGACCGCCAGCGAAAGCACGTGGCACAGCACCACCACGGTGCCGATCTCGGCGAAACGGATGAAGCCCCGATAGGTCGCCTCATGGGCCGGCCCGTCCATGTCCGGGCTGTACCCCCCATGCGGCGCATGCTTGGTGTCGACCATAACCATGTTCCTGGTTTCGCTTTATTTCTTGGGTTCCGCTTTGGTTCTTTTGCCGTCGCGTTTAACGCATGCGGCGGGGCGCCGCAATCGCAACATCAAGCTTGGCCGCAAACTTTGAACCGGAACGGCGCTTCCGCACCGCGCAAAGGTCGAGTCCTGCCGGATTCAGGCCCTCGATCAGGGCACGCCGAGGAACTCCCGCCATCGGGGCAGGCATCTGCTCTTGAAATCATAGAGGTCCTGCGCCCTCCGCCGCGCCTCCCGGGCCATGGCGGCCGAGCCGTCGGGCGCCTCGAGGGTTTCCCGCACCCGCGCGACGAGCGCGTTCGCGTCGAAGAACGGGAACAGGCGTCCGGTCTCTCCCTCGGTGATGACCTCCTGAACCGGCGCCGTGGCGGAGGCCACGATGCGGCACTCGAGGGCCATCGACTCGATCAGCGACCAGGAGAGGACGAAGGGATAGGTGAGATAGAGGTGTGCGCTCGACGCCTGCAGGGCTCGCACGTATAAGTTGTAGGGCACGCGGCCGACGAAATGGACGCGCGACCAGTCCACCTCGCGTTCGACCTGCGCACGGAAGATGTCGAGCCAGGTCTTGCCCTCGGGAGGATGGGCCGAATAGCTCACGTCGTTCCCCCCGATGCACAAGACCCTCAGACCGGGATGGAGGCCGAGGAGGCCCGGCAGGCTGCGGATCACCACGTGGGATCCGCGCATCGGTTCGATGTTGCGGGTCACGTAGGTCACGAGCGGCGTGTCGCGCGCGACGCGCGGCCCGTCGTCGCCGATCTGCAGCGCGGCCGCTGGGTCCGGCTGCAGTGCCTGCGTGTCGATGCCGTCGTGAATGACCGCGATGCGGTCCCGCAGGTAAGCCGGGAAGGTGTTGCGCTGGTACTCGGTCGGCGACACCGCGGCGTCGCAGGAGTAAAGCGCCGCGAGGAGCAGCGCGTTGCGCAGCCGCAGGCGCCAGATCGTCTCCTCGTTCCGGACGGGAAACTCCGGATCGAACCCGACGTCCTGGCCCTCGGCGGCATAAAAGTACTCGAAATAGGCGACGTGCCGCGCCTTGGGCCAGATATCCTTCAGGAACAGGCCCTCGCCCCACCCCACGTTGACGACCACGAGATCGGGGGCGAACCCCTGTCGGGCGAGCCGCCGCGCCTGGACGGCCGCTCCGTAAGCCCGCTGCACCGGCGTGATCACGGGGGCGTATCGACCCTGGTATTCGCGCGCGTCCGGCCCGGACGCGGGCGTGTAGCGGTGGTAGGCGACGCCCGGGACCGAGCTCGTTTCTCTCGTGCCGAGGGCCACGACCTCGTGCCCCTCGGCGGCAAAGATGCTGGCGAGCCGGCCGAACTGGCCGGGAAAGTTCTGGTGGACGAAGAGGATCTTCATGGCGGGGCACAGCGTATGGCCCGCCGGGCGCCGCAGCGCAACCTCGTTACGAAGGAAGTTGCAGGCCCGCCGAACCGAGCGCCTCCGCCTGCCGCTCCGTCAGATGTTCGAGCGAAAAGCGCTCGATCTCGGCCTCGAACAGCCGGTGGAAGTTGAGGTCCGCGTTGAGGTGAAGGAAGACGGCTCCGAGCCCGACGGCGGCCCGGTCCATGAACACGAACTCCCGGGGGACCGTGACGGGCCCTTTCTCCTTCAGCGCCTTATGGACCTCGAAGGCCTGCCGGCGGCCGTATTCGGAGGGCTTCACCCCGTCCGCCACCGTGCGCGTGCGGTCGTCGAGGAGGGGGGCGTAGATGAAGCGGGCCCAGATGTTCAGGATGTCGATGAGTTCCGCCGAGAGACGCTTGAAGCCCCAGGTCGTGTAGGCGTGGACGATCCGATCGCGGTCGTCGTGCAGCAGGCCGTTGTAGAGATCGACGACGCCGCCCACGAACCGCGGGTGGAAGATCCGCACGCAGCCGTAGTCGAGGAGATTGATGCCCGCCGGCTCGCCCTCTTCGGAGAAGACCGTGTAGTTGCCGAGATGCGGATCGCCGTGGATCACGGCCGCGTGGCTGAAGGGATGCCACCAGGCCCTGAACATCGCCACCGCGAGCCGGTTGCGGATCGCCTGGTCGGCCCGGGTGTAGTCCAGGATCCGGTTGCCGTCGAGCCAGCCGAGACTGAGGAGACGACGCGTCGAGAGCTCCGGGTAGACGTCCGGCACGCGAACCTCGGAGATGCCTTGCAGCGCGTGGGCATAAAGAGCCGCGTGCCTCGCCTCGCGCTCGTAATCGAGTTCCTCCCGGACCCGCTCGCCGATCTCGATCGCGATCTCGCGCGTGTCGATCCCGGCGCCAAGGCGGCGGTGCAGGGCGAAGGCGACCTCGAGCTGAGCGAGATCCGCCTCCACGGCGGACTGCATGTCGGGATACTGCAGCTTGCACGCGAGCGGCGCGCCGTCCCGGGTCGTCGCGCGATGGACCTGGCCGAGGGAAGCGGCGGCCGTCGGCTTGAGGTCGAACGAGCCGAACCGGGTCTGCCAGCCGACGCCGAGCTCCGCCTGCATCCGGCGTTTCACGAAGGCGGCTCCCATCGGGGGCGCTTCGCTCTGGAGCTTCTGGAGCTCGGCGGCATATTCCGGCGGCACGAGATCGGGAATGGTGGCAAGGAGTTGCGCCACCTTCATGATCGGTCCCTTGAGGCCGCCGAGCGCTTGAGCGAGCGCCGCCGCATTCGACGCGTCCTGCCCGTCGAGGCCGAAGAGCCGCGTCCCTGCGATCCGCGCCGCTACGCCCCCGACATTGGCACCGACGCGGGCGTAGCGCGCGGCACGGGCGGAGAAGCGATTCGCTTCGCGATCGGATTCGGCCATCGGGGGATTCTCGTGGGGGCTGGCTCGCTTGAGATAAGGGCGTGGCCCGGCCCGCGCCAGGGCGACGGGGCTGCGGAGCACCTGGAATCGCCTTGCCGCGCTGCAAGCCCTGCGGTCTCGAGGCTCTCGATCCGGACTCAGGCCAGGAACCGGTCGAGCGCCGTGTCGACCATGGCGTCCGGGCCCTCAGGCCAGGAACCGGTCGAGCGCCGCGTCGACCATGGCGTCCGGGACGATGTGGCCGTCCGGGAACTCGCGGTAATCGACGTCGTAGCCGGCATCGCGCAGCTGCGGCACGAGGCGGCGGCTGCAGCGCTCGATCGGCAGCACGTCGTCGGTGATGCCGTGCGAGACGAAGATCTGCGGCAAGCCGGTCGCCTGCTGCGGCGCGGCAAAGCCCGGCGAGAACGCCAGAATGTCGCTGAACAGGGTGCCGTTCGTGATCCCGAGCGAGAGCGCGTAGGACGCGCCGTCGGAAAAGCCCCCGAGTCCGATGCGGTGGCGGTTCACGGCGTAGCGCGCGAAGACCTGCCCCAGCGCCTCGTCGATGAACGAGACGTCGGGACCGTAGCGTCCCAGAATGACGTCCCAGGTCCTCCCGCGCGAATCCGGCGAGAGGATGAGGAAACCGCGGGACTCCGCCCGCTCGGCAAGATGGCCGAGCACCTGGCGGCCCTCGCCTCCCGCCCCGTGAAGCAGGACGAGCAGCGGCGCGGGGCGATCGTGGCCGTAGCTCTGCGGCACCAGGATGAGGCCGTCGCGCTTTCCGCCTGAGCCGAGGGGTTGCAGACCGCGCCGAACGTCCGTCGCAGGCTTCGTCGGAAGGGGCCGGGCCGTGAGGAGTCCGCGCTCGGCGGCGGAGCGGTCAGCGGCGTGTCGCGATGCCATGGACGTTTTTCACCGTTCGGCGTCGGTAACGACCGCCGACGCCGTTTCGATCCCACGGTTTCACCGCCGCGTCCCTGCGTCTCGGGACCCGATTTCGTTTGCGAGCCAAGGACCGATTGGCCCATAATGGGGCTTTGGAGTTTTCGCGCACGATGGCCGGCCACACCCTCGTCCTCAACCTTCTCGGTGGCGTCGCCCTGCTGGTATGGGCCACCCAGATGGTCCGGAAAGGGGTGATGCGCGCCTTCGGGGCCCGGCTGCGGCAGGCCATCGGTCAGGCGACGGCGGGCCGAGGGCGCGCCTGTCTCGCGGGACTCGGCGTGTCGACCGCCCTCCAGAGCTCCTCAG
This sequence comes from uncultured Alphaproteobacteria bacterium, assembly GCA_963800985.1. Taxonomy (GTDB): domain Bacteria; phylum Pseudomonadota; class Alphaproteobacteria; order Rhizobiales; family Beijerinckiaceae; genus Microvirga. The sequence goes on from CAWDDI010000023.1 coordinate 343,197, forward strand.
CGACGGGGCTCCTCGTGGTTGCCTTTGCGGAAAGGGGCCTGATCGCCCTCGCCCCGGCGCTCGCCGTGATGCTCGGGGCGGATATCGGATCGACGCTGGTCGTCCAGGCCCTCTCGTTCAAGACGGCGGCTCTCGTTCCTCTTCTGCTGGTCCTCGGGGTCGGGATCGTCACCGCCGCCAAGGGACATTACTGGGAGCAGATCGGGCGCATCGTGATCGGCCTCGGCCTGATGATCCTCTCGCTCGGGCTGATCGTCGCCGCGTCTCAGCCGCTGCGCGACAACGGCGTCTTCACGCTCGTGATGGAGCGCCTCTCGGGGGATCCGATCCTGGCGCTCGCCATGGGGGCTCTGTTCACCTGGCTCGCGCATTCGAGCGTCGCCGTCATCCTGTTCGTGATCTCGCTCGCGAGCGCCGGCGTCCTGAGCGTTCCGCTCGCGCTCGCCCTGGTGCTCGGGGCCAACGTCGGATCCGGCCTGATCCCGCTCGGTCTCGCGCTGCGCTCGCCTGCGCCCGCGAAGCGCGTTCTCTTCGGCAATCTCGCGTTCCGGAGCGTCGGTGCGCTCGTCGGCCTTGTCGCCGTGACCTACGGAGCGGAGCAGGTCGCGTGGCTCGGCGCCGATCCGGCGCGCCAGATCGCCAATGCGCACACCGGCTTCAACGTGCTGCTGGCCCTGGCCTTCCTCCCGCTCCTCGGCCCCATCGCGACGGCGCTCGAGCGCATCCTGAGGGAAGTCGAGGATCCGTCCGACAAGCGCGTCAACCACCTCGACGAGTCGGTGCTCGACCGCCCCGCCCTGGCGCTCGCCAACGCGACGCGCGAAGTGATGCGGCTTGCCGATACGGTCGAACTGATGCTCCAGGAGGCCATTCTCACCTTCCGCGAGGGGGACGAAAGCCGACGGGTCGGCATCAGCCGCCTCGACAACGACGTCGATCGCCTCCAGGAGGACATCAAGCTCTATCTCGCCCGCCTTACGCGCCAGCCGCTCGACGAGGATGACACCCGCCGCTGCTTCGACCTCATCCTCTTCACGACCAACCTCGAACATGTGGGCGATATCATCGATCGCGGCTTGATGGGACTTGCCGCCAAGCGCCAGCGCAACGGCGTCTCGTTTTCGGAGCCGGGTTGGGCCGAAATCGCGAAGCTGCACCAGCGCGTGCTGGAGCAGATGCGCTTTGCCCTCACGGTCTTCGTGACCCGGGACCTGGCGCTCGCGCGCGAGCTGGTCGCTCTGAAGGACGAGATCCGCGCCATCGAGAAGGCCGCGACCGAAAGCCACTTCCAACGCCTGCGCGACGGCACGCTCGCCTCGATCGAGACGAGCGCGCTTCATCTCGACATCCTGCGGGACCTGAAGCGGATCGCTGCCCACCTGACCGCGGTCGCGTATCCGATCCTGGAGGCGCACGGCGCCCTCAGGACGTCGCGCCTCGTCGGCGAACCGGGCGTCGCGGCGGAGCCCGCCACCGCTTCGTAGCGGGCGGTCAGGCCGCCTCCATGGCCTCCAGTTCCCCGATCAGCCGCGCGATCATGCCGAGCCCGATCTGCCAGAAACCGGGGTCCCGCGCATCGAGCCCGAACGGCGCGAGAAGGTCGGAATAGTTCTTCGTCCCGCCGGCGGAGAGAAGTGAGAAGTAACGCTCCACGAAACCCTCGTCGGAGTTCTCGTAGACGCCATAAAGCGAATTCACGAGGCAATCCCCGAACGCATAGGCGTAGACGTAGAACGGCGAGTGGATGAAGTGGGGGATGTAGGTCCAGTAGGTTTCGTAGCCCGTGCCGAGTCGGATGGCCGGTCCGAGGGACTCGTCCTGCACGGACATCCATAGCTCGCACAGCTGCTCCGCCGTCAGTTCCCCGTTGCGTCGCTCGACGTGAACCTTGCGCTCGAAGGAGTAGAACGCGATCTGACGCACGACCGTGTTGATCATGTCCTCGACCTTCGCGGCGAGCATCGCCTTGCGCTGGACCGGGTTCGCGGTTGCCTCGAGGAGGCGGCGGAAGGTCAGCATCTCGCCGAACACCGAGGCGGTCTCGGCAAGAGTCAGCGGCGTCGGCGCCATCAGGGGACCGTTCGGAGCCGCGAGCACCTGGTGCACGCCGTGGCCGAGCTCATGGGCGAGCGTCATGACGTCCCGCGGCTTGCCCTGATAGTTCAGGAGCACGTACGGGTGCGCCGAGGGGACGGTCGGGTGGGCGAACGCGCCCGGGGCCTTTCCGGGCCGGGTCGGCGCGTCGATCCAGCTCTCGTCGAAGAAGCGGCGCGCGATGTCCGCCATCCGGGGTGAGAAGGCCGAATACGCGGTGAGCACGGTCTCGCGCGCTTCCGTCCACGGGATCGTGCGGTGCTCCACCTTCGGCAGGGGCGCGTTGCGATCCCAGTGGTCGAGCTGGTCCTTGCCGAACCACTTCGCCTTCAGGGCATAGTAGCGATGCGACAGGCGCGGATAGGCCTCGCGCACCGCGCCGACGAGCGCCTCCACGACCTCCGGCTCCACCCGGTTTGCGAGATGGCGCGCATCGGCCACGTCCTTGAAGCCGCGCCAGCGATCCGAGATTTCCTTGTCCTTGGCGAGCGTGTTGGTGATCAGCGTGAAGGTGCGCAGATTCGCCCGGAAGGTGCGGGCGAGGGCGTCCGACGCGTCCTTGCGCAGGGACTCGTCCGGGTCCTGGAGCTTGTTCAGCGTCGGCTCGATCGGCAGTTCCTCGCCGCGAACCGAAAAGCGCAGGGATGCGATCGTCTCGTCGAAGAGACGGTTCCAGGCGGATCGCCCGGTGACGGACTTTTCGTGGAAGAGCTGCTCGATCCGGTCATCGAGCTGATAGGGCTTGTCCTTGCGCAGGTCCTCGATCCAGGGCCGATAGTGCGCGAGCGGTTCGGCGCCCGTCGCCGCATCGATGAGAGCGTCGTCGATCCGATTGAGTTCCAGCCCGAAGAACAGGAGCTCGCTCGACGCCGCCGTCAGCCGCTCCTGCGTATCGCCGTAGAACTTCGCGCGCTTCGGATCCGTGGTGTCGCCGGAATAGACGAGGCCCGCATAGGACATCAGCCGACCGAGCAGGTCCTCGACCCGCTCGTAGCGCTTCACGGCCTCCGCGAGCGCCTGCGACGGAGCCGGTCCGGTCGCGAGTTCGTCGAGCCTACCGCGATAGGCGTCCGCGATGGCCTTGCACTCCGCCTCCGCGCGGGCGAGGTCCGCCTTGAAGGCTTCGCTGTCGAGGCCGGGATAGAGATGGGAAAGATCCCACTCGGGCAGGTCCCCGAGGTCTCCGGCGTCGGCCGCGAGGGCGGCGGGATGGCGCAGGGGCGAATCCGACAGGTCGATGGCGATCGGCATGTCCACAATCAGGTTGGCGTGTCGCTGTGATCCCCATATTGGCCGCACCCGTGCTTGGATCAACGGGGAATAAAGACCTGCCGTTAAGGACTGGTTTACCTTTATCGGACCAGCATTCGCCGGAGTGAACAAGAATCAATTCCGGCACCGAATCCATGCCCCTGACTCAACTGTTCGTGGACGAGATCCTTTCGGTGCGCCGTGGCGGCGGAACCGGCCGCGCGGTCCGTCTCGCCGAGAAGGCGGCGCGCCTGGATTGCCCTGTGTTGATCGAGGGCGAACCCGGTTCGGGCGGCGATGCCCTCGCCCGGGCGATCCACGAATGTGGCGAGCGCCGCGGCAAGCCGTTCGTCCGGGTTCATGCGAGCCGCCACGGCGAGGAGGTTGCGGCGGCCCTGTTCGGCACCGACCGGGGCACGCAGGATCGCCGGAGGGGCCGGTTCTCGGAAGCGAATGGCGGCACCCTCCTCCTGCACGGCATCGAGGATGTGCCGAGCCATGCCCAGATCGCCCTTTTGCGGGCCATCCAGCATCGGGAGATCCAGCCGCTCGGCGCGAGCCGACCGGTGAGGACCGACGTGCGGTTCATCGCGACGTGCCATGCCGACCTGGCGGACCGCGTTCGTGCCGGCCGCTTCCGCGAAGACCTCTATTACCGGCTTCAAGTGCTGCCGATCACCCTTGCTCCCCTAAGGGCACGTCCCGACGACGTTCCGCCCCTCGCGGAGGCGTTCCTCGCGCGATTCGCCGGCGAGGAGGGCAAGGTCCTGACGGGCCTCTCGCCGGACGCCGTCCGCCTCCTGCGGGCCTACGACTGGCCCGGCAACCTCCGGCAGCTCGAGAACGCGGTCTATCGGGCGGTGGCGCTGGCGGAAGGGCGCACGCTCACCGCGACCGAATTCCCGCAGGTCGCGGCTCGGGTCGCCGGAGACGGAGTCGTGATTCCGCCTCTCCCCGCAGGGCGCGCCGCGGATTGGCCCGGCGTCCCTCTCGAAGGCCGCGACCCGCACGCCATCGGCCTGCTCGACGAGGGAGGCGAGATGCGCCGGCTTGCCGATCTCGAGGCGGAGATCATCCGATTCGCCCTCGCGCATTACCAGGGCCACATGTCGGCGATCTCGCGTCACCTGGGCATCGGCCGGTCGACGCTCTACCGCAAATTGAAGGAGCTCGGCGTCGAAAATGTTTCGGCCGACGCAGCCGCTTAAGCTTTCTGTGAGTTGTAATAGCAAAGGTGCGCTTTCGCACCGGCCAAGCTTCGGGCGCCGTGTCACCTTGGTGCGTCGATTCGGGCGCCTCGGAAGTCGGTTGAGGAGAGTGCATCATGCTTTGGGCGCGCAAGCCCGCGGTGGTCTTCGGTTCTCTGATCTGGGTGTCGATGTTCGCCCTGACGGCGGCGGCGGATCCGTCGACCGACCAGGCAGAACCGCTTGAAGCGCCGGCCGCCACGGCGTTCGAGACGGCCCTCGAAGGTGAGGTGAGCTCGCCGCCGGCGCCGGAATCGCCTCCGGCTTTCGCGACCGAACCGGAGGTCCCGACCGGCGCGTCCGCGGTCTCCGCCGTCGAGGACCTCCGTCCGCCCGAGCCGGACGTCGCGGTTCCGGAGACCGTCCCCTCGCCCGTAGTCTTCACCGAGACCGACCGCCAGCGCAACGCCGTCGCGGCCCGGCTCGGCGATCTTGAAAAGCTCCTGCCGAAGCTGCCCCGGAAGGAGCGCGAGGCGCTCGCATCCTTTTATGGGGCGCGCGGCGCCGCGACCCTGTGGGTGGACCCGAACGGCTGGAACGCCGCCGCCAAGAGCCTGATCCAACGGCTGACGTCCGCCGACGAGGATGGGCTCGACCCGGCCGACTACGTCCTCCCGGCCATTGCCGCGGCCCGCATCTCGACGCCCGAGGATTGGGCCGAGGCCGAGCTGAAGCTCAGCGCCGCAGCAATCGCCTATGCCCGCGATGCCCGCGGAGCCCGGATCGACCTTCCCCGTCTGTCGAACCTGATCACCCCGGCGCTCGATCTCCCGGATGCGGACGCGGTCCTGAAGTCGCTCTCGGCCGCCCCGGAAGCGGGTGCGGCGCTTGCGGCATACAACCCGCCCCATGCCGGGTACGCCGCCCTGAAGGCCCGGCTCGCCGAGGTCCGCGCCACGCGCCCCGGCCCGCCGATGGTGCGCGTGCCGCTCGGACCCGCGCTGCGCGTCGGCATGCGCGATCCCCGGGTGCCCTTGATCCGCGCCCGGTTCGGCCTTGGCCCCGCGGCGGGCGACCAGACCGCCTACGACGAACGCGTCGCTTCCGCGGTCGCGGCATTCCAAAAGCAGAAGGGACTCCCGGCCAGCGGCGTGCTCACCGCTCAGACGATCGCCGCTATGACCGGCCCCTCCCCGGCGCGCCTCGAAGGGGACCTGATCGCCAACATGGAACGCTGGCGCTGGCTGCCCGCGGATCTCGGACAGCGGCACATCTTCGTGAACGTGCCGGAATTCCAGCTGCGGGTCGTCGACGCCGGCCAGGTCGTGCACCAGGCCCGGGTCATCGTCGGCAAGGCCGAGTCGCCGACCCCGATCTTCTCCGACGAGATGGAGCACGTGATCGTCAACCCGTCCTGGACCGTCCCGCCGTCGATCCTCAGGAAGGAGTTCCTGCCCGCGATGGCGATGGATCCGTACTACGCCGAACGCCGGGGATTCCGAGTGATCCGCCGCGGCGACGGCATTTCGGTCCAGCAGCCCCCGGGCGAGCGCAACGCCCTCGGCTTCATCAAGTTCATCTTCCCCAACCAGCATTCGGTTTACCTGCACGACACGCCGAACCGCAGCCTGTTCGGCGCCGAGCGCCGATCGTTCAGCCACGGCTGCGTGCGTGTGGATCAGCCGTTCCGCCTCGCCGAAGAGGTGCTGGGGCGTGGCGGACCCTGGAGCGAGCAGAAGCTTCGCGCCCTGATCGGCAAAGGCGAACGGCACGTCCGCCTGCGCGAGCGCCTTCCCGTTCATCTGACCTACTTCACCCTCGCGGCGGATGAACAGGGACGGCTCCGGGTGTTCGACGACCTCTACGGCTTCCACCGAAAGGTCCGTGCGGCGCTCGGGTTCGAAGGTTGACCGGGAACTCGGCGACCTTTGTCGCACCGGCTCGTAATGACGTTGCGGCGCGACGTCCCTATATGAGACGGACCGATCCCATTGAAGACCGGGACCTCCGTGCAGCTCTTCCCCACACCCGACAACCCGATCCCGGGTAACGCGACCCTCATGAGCGTGACGACCAGCGACGGCATCGTCCTGCGGGTCGCGCACTGGAAGGCGACGACGCGCGAGGTGCGCGGCACGGTCTGCATCCTGCAGGGCCGGGCCGAGTTCATCGAGAAGTACTTCGAGGTCGTGCGCGACCTGCGCGGCCGCGGCTTCGCGGTTGCCGCCTTCGACTGGCGCGGCCAGGGCCATTCCGGACGTCAGGTCGGGAGCCCGCGCAAGGGCCACGTCCGCCACTTCGACGAGTACCGCAAGGACCTCGAGGCGATCCGCGACCACGTTCTGATCCCGCACCTGCCGGAGCCGTACTTCGCCCTCGCGCATTCGATGGGGGGCGCCGTCGCGATCCAGGCCGCGGCCGACGGCTTCCTCCCGTTCCGCCGTCTCGTCACGACGACGCCGATGATCGCGCTGTGCATCATCAAACCCGTGAAGACCGCGGCCGTCACCGTTCAGCTGATGAATCTGCTGGGACTCGGCAAGTCGTTCGTCCCGGGCGGCGGCGAGACGTCGATTTCGCGCCTGCCCTTCGCGGGCAACCGCCTCACGAGCGATCCGGTGCGTTACGCGCGCAATGCGGACGCAGCGGCGGCGGTCGGTCATGGGGCCATCGGAGCTCCGACCGTCGCCTGGCTGCACGCGGCTTTCCGACTGATGAAGCGCTTCACCGACCCGCGTTTCGGCGTCAAGGTCCGGGTTCCGACGCTGATCATCGCCGCCGGCGCGGATCTCGTGTGCGCGACGCCCGCGACCGAGCGCCTCGCCGCGCGCCTCAAGGCCGGGCATGTCATCGTGATCCCGGGTGCCCGGCACGAAATCCTGATGGAAAAGGACGAGATTCGGGATCTGTTCTGGGCCGCCTTCGATGCCTTCATCCCCGGGACCCCGGATGAGCAAATCTCGGGACGTGAACCCGTGCCGGTCGCGAAGGACCTCGAGAAGGAGACCGAGTCGTTGCTCGAGAGGTCAGCCGCCGAGGAGTTCGAGGGCAGCGGCATGGACGCGGCGGTCGCCGGAAGCGACGATCGAACCCCCGCTGGCCGCTGAGCCGCCGTCCCAAGCCGTGACCACCCCCCCGGCCCCTTCGATGATCGGAATGAGCGCCACGATGTCGTAGGGCTTGAGCCCGGACTCGACGACGAGGTCGATATGGCCGGCCGCGAGCATGCAATAAGCATAGCAATCGCAGCCGTAGCGGGCGAGCCGCGCCACGCTCTCGACGCGGTCATAGGCGCGCAGTTCGTCTCCCGAGAACAGCTTGGGACTCGTCGTGGAAATGATCGCATCGCCCAACGAGGCGCAGCGTCGGGTGCGAAGGCGCCGCTCGCCGCCGGGGCCGCGAAAGCTCGCGCTGCCGCCGTCGCCGAAGAAGCGCTCGCGCGTGAAGGGCTGGTGCATCATCCCGAAGACCGGCTGACCCGCGCGGCTCAGGCCGATCAACGTGCCCCAGGTCGGAAGCCCGGCGATGAAGGCGCGGGTGCCGTCGATCGGGTCGAGCACCCAGACGTAATCCGCGTCCTCCTGCTCGGCCCCGAATTCCTCCCCGATGATCCCATGGGTCGGGAAGCTGCGCTTGATGAGCTGGCGCATGGCGGCCTCCCCGGCCCGGTCGGCCTCCGTGACGGGATCGAACACCCCACCGCGGGATTTGTCTTCCGCCGCGATGGACGAGCGGAAGAACGGCAGGATGGCCTGACCCGAAAGCGTCGCGAGTTCGTTGACGAAACTCGAGAAGTCGATGAGCCCCATGGCGAATGCGTTCCCCCCGGCTCTTCGGAGCCATGCGCCTTTTACCAATCCGGCCTGCAGCGGCAAGCGCTTGACCCGATCGGGGGTCTCGCGGTTGGAAGCGGCATGAGCGCCCCCGTCCCCGCTTCGCCCCGCGCCGAGCCCGTCGTCGCCCTCGTGGCCGGGCTGATCGCGATCTACGGGATCAGCCAGTTCCTGCGCAACTCGGTCGGCGTCATCGCAAGCGACCTCGCCCGGGAGCTCGACCTGTCCGCCGGTCAGATCGGGCTCCTGTCGAGCGCCTTCTTCTTCTCGTTCGCGGCGGCGCAGATTCCCGTCGGGATCGCGATCGACCGTTACGGCCCGAGACGGACGATGCTTGCCACCGCGGCTCTGGCGGTCGCCGGCACGCTCCTCTTCGCCCTGGCGCCGTCCGGCGCCGCGCTCGTCCTGGCCCGGATCCTCATGGGGCTCGGGTGCTCCACGTTCTTCATGGCTCCGCTCGTCATCTATGCGCGGCGCTTCCCGCCCGAGCGGTTCGCGGCGCTCACCAGCCTCCAGATGGGCCTGGCCGGGTTCGGAATCCTGTTGGCGACCGCTCCGCTCGCCGCCTCCGCGGCGGCAATCGGCTGGCGCGCGTCCTTCGCGGCCGTCGCAGCGATCACCACCCTCATCGCGCTGGCCCTGATCTGGCTCGTCCCCGCCGACCGAACCTCCAGCGGTCCGAAGGAGAACTGGGCCGAGACGCTTCGCGGCGTCGGGACCGCGATCCGGACCCGCTTCTTCTGGCCGGTGTTCTTCGCCCACCTGACGGCGTACTCCAGTTTCGCGACCGTGGTGGGACTTTGGGCCGGACCCTGGCTCTCGGACGTCTACGGCCTCGACCTCGCGCGCCGCGGCAACTTTCTCTTCGTCGGTGCCGTGACGCAGATCCTCGGTATTCTGCTCTGGGGGGCGGCCGATCGGATCGTGCGCGGCTACAAGGGGCCGGTGCTCGCCGGAGGTCTGACGTCCGTCGCCCTGCTCGCCCTCGCGGCCCTGGTTCCCTTCGGGCTCACGGCGGCGGGATTGTGGCTCGGCGCCTTCGGGCTGGCGGTCGCCTTCACGCCGATCCTGACCGCTCACGGCAAGGCGCTCTTTCCGCCCGCCCTCACGGGCCGCGGAATCACCCTCATGAACATCGGCGCGATCGGCGGCACCTTTCTGTCGCAGACCGCAACCGGCTTGCTGATCGATCTCTTCGGCAAGGAGCAGGACGGGCGTTATCCGCCCGAGGGATACCGGCTCGTGTTCGGCGCACTCGCGGCCTGGCTCCTGCTGAGCCTTCTGTTCTACGCCCGGACCATCGACCCCCACCCGGCGAGGCATGATCGCAGTGCATAGCAGGAGGCGGAAGGGGTCTTGTCTTTTGTGCAGTGCGGTCTATATTGCTGCGGTGCGGTATGGCGATGGCGTCGTCATCTCGCACGGCCCTTCTTGGGCGTTTCCTCCCTAAACTTCGGGCCGCTGGCGACAGCGGCCTTTTTTCTTGCCCGGCGCACAAGGCTCGGCCGCGCCGCCGAGGCCCGCGGCGCGACGCCCGTCGGGTCTCGGCCAAAGGCGCTATTCTGCGGCAATTCGCCGGGGCGTGAGGTCGCCTTCGATCTCCTGCGTCACGAGGGCGAAGGCCTCCGAGAGGTCCCGTGCCAGGGTGGTGAAGCCGGCACTTTTCTCCATCGTCCGTTCGTCCATGTAGAGCGCCCGGTTGATCTCGATCTGGAGCGCGTGGCGTCCCGAACCCGGCTCCCCGTAGTGCTCGGTGATGAATCCGCCGGCATAGGGCTTGTTGCGCATCACCGAATAGCCTTTGGCCCGCAGGGCCACGTCGACGAGGTCCGTCAGGATGCCGACGCAGCTGGTGCCGTAGCGGTCGCCGAGCACGATGTCGGCCTTGACCCCGTCCTCGCGGCTGACGCTGGTCGAGGGCATCGAGTGGCAATCGATCAGAACCGTGTGCCCGAAGTTCGCTGCCGTCCGGCTCACGAGCTGGCGCAGCATGCGGTGATAGGGCTTGTAGAGCCACTCGATGCGCCGGAGGGCCTCGTCCACCGGAATTCGCCCGCGATAGATCTCCTGCCCGTCGGCGACGATGCGGGGGATCGTGCCGAGCCCGCCCGCGACCCGCATCGACCGGCTGTTCGCGAAGGGGGCAGCCGGCCCTCGAACATCCGCGGATCGAGTTCGTAGGGCTCCCGGTTCAGGTCGAGGAGGGCGCGCGGGAAACGGGCCACCATGAGCGGCGCCCCGAGGGCCGGCATCGGAGCGAAGAGCTCGTCCACGTAGGCGTCCTCCGAACGGCGCAGCGCCAGCGCGTCGAGGCGCGACTCGGCGAGGAAGGCCGTCGGGTACACTGCGCCCGCGTGAGGGGCGTTGAACACGAACGGGACGGTCTGGCGCGTCGGCTCGGCGACGAGAAACGGAGGCTGGAATTCGTCGGCGATGGTTGGCCGCATCAGGTCACGAACCCGCTGGAGAGAGCACCCGGGAATCAGATTAGAGCATTTCCGCGGGAAGGGGATCAGGTCCGGCGGTGAAAATGTGCCGGCAGACCAAAGAAGGATGCAAGGTGGCTGAAAACCGCTTAATGTAGAACCTCCGTGATGATCGCCGACTGCCGCAATCGTTGACGCGGCCCGCAGCCTCTTCACGGGTTGTTTACCCTGACGCGGCATCAAACTCCGTGCATCAGCGCGTCGATTCCCGGAAACTGCGAACCCATGAAGATCCTCCTGGCCGAAGACGACAACGACATGCGTCGCTTTCTCGTGAAAGCGCTACAGAACGCCGGCTTCGACGTGGTGTCCTTCGACAATGGCCTGGCGGCCTACAACCGCCTGCGGGAGGAGCCCTTCGAGCTGCTCCTCACCGACATCGTGATGCCCGAGATGGACGGCATAGAGCTCGCGCGCCGCGCGACGGAGCTCGATCCCGACATCAAGGTGATGTTCATCACCGGCTTCGCCGCCGTGGCCCTGAACCCGGATTCCAAGGCGCCGCGCGACGCCAAGGTGCTCTCGAAGCCCTTTCACCTGCGCGACCTCGTGCACGAGGTCGAGAAGCTCGCCGCCGCCTGACGGGTTCCCGTTTCGAATGGCAACGATATCCGCTTCGAGGGCTTACACGTCATTCGCCTTCAAGCGTCGTGCCCCAAGAAATCGAACAGGGCTTGAGGCATGCCTTCCACCTCCGAGCGCGGGGGCGCGTCTGCGCGGAGCTTGAGATAAAGTTCCATGGCAGCGATGAGACTTGCCTTAACGGATCGGAAATCATGGCGCGCGACCGTAGCGGCCAGTTGCCCCGTTTCATCAAGCCTAGACGCCTCGACCCGTCTCACACCACGCTGCGGGCGCCCCGCACGGCGGTGGAGCATAGGCCCCAGAACCTGATCGCGGAAGAAAGCGAGCATGCCGATGGCCTCGAAGAGCTCGCCGCGCAATGCTCTCGCGGCTCCGTAGTGGAGCCAGATCCAGGCCCGGGCCTCGAACCAATCCGGATCCCGGTTCGGCCAGGAAATTTCGGCCCGGTCCAATCGTTCCTCGACGGCCGCTTCGTCCCGCGACCAGAGAACGATCGGACGCTCGACGAGCCGATCCAGGTCCGACTCCGTGACGAACTTCAAGTCGATATGGAGTAGCTCAGGTCCATAGAGGCAGATCAGGAGACGGGGCTCCCCCACGTGCTCGCCCGTGAACGCACTCAGCAACGGTCCGAGGCGGCGAGCCGTTTCCATTCTGGAAGCAAGCACCTCAGCGTAGGAGTCCTCGTCGACGACGACGACGAGGTCGAGATCGGAGAACTCATCCATGCCACCGTGGATCAAGGAGCCGCCGGCAAGCAACGTATGGATGCGCGGGTCGGTTGAGAGGACGCCGCGGGCTTTATCGAGGAAGGCGGCATGATAGCTGGGAAGCGTGCTCGTCATATATTCCTCCAGGCCGGCGCCCCACGAAAGCGTATGAGATCCATAAACGGCCTTTAAACCCTACGTCCCGGTAGCCCTGCCGACTTGCGTCCGCCCGTTCCAGCGGCTATATCGCGCCCTCACGCGTGAGGCGGGCGGACCGACAGGGTTCAGCCGCCGTCTCTTGGGCGCGTAGCTCAGCGGGAGAGCACTACGTTGACATCGTAGGGGTCGCTGGTTCGATCCCAGCCGCGCCCACCATTGCTTTGTTCCGGCCCTCTCCCGAGCGGGCCGCAGGAGACCGGAGATGAAGATCCGCAACTCGCTGAAGTCGCTGCGGGCTCGCCACCGCGACAGCCAGCTGGTTCGTCGCAAGGGCCGAGTCTACATCATCAACAAGACCCAGAAGCGCTTCAAGGCTCGCCAGGGCTGACCCTCCGAGAGCTTGCCGCTCGTCCGCAGCAGCCGCTCTCGGACGCGTTTTGCGGCACGGCAACCCGGCGCGGCTTCGCCGCACCACCTTCGAATTGACGGCGCATGCCGGGATCCTAGATGATCCCGGCATGCGCATTCTTGCGTCCACGCTCGCTCTCAGCCTCGTTGCGCTCCCGGCGGCCGCGCAGACTCCGGCTGCGTCGGGCGCGCCTGCGGAACAGGCCGCACCCGCGGACCGGAAGCCGTCCTCGATCGACGACCTGTTCGACCGCCTCGGCAAGGCCACGGACGAGGCCGAGGCGAAGGGCATCGCCTCCCTGATCGAGCGCCGCTGGTCGCGCTCGGGCTCCGATACGGCGGATCTCCTGCTCAGCCGGGCCGCCCAGGCCACGTCGCAGAAGGAGTATCCGCTGGCGATCGAACTCCTCGACCGGGTCCTGGTGCTCGAGCCCGAGTGGGTTTCGGCCTGGTACCAGCGCGCCACGGTGTTCTACCTGCTCGACGACCCGGTCAGCGCCATGGCGGATATCCGACAGGTGATCACGCGCGAGCCGCGCCACTTCGGCGCCTGGGTCGGCCTTGGCCACATCTTCATGACCTCGGACGACAAGTCCCGCGCCCTGCAGGCCTTCCGGCGGGCTCTCAAGATCTATCCGCAGCTCCCGTCCGTGCAGCCCATGGTGGATCGGCTTGCCTCCGAGGTGGAGGGCAAGGACCTCTGACGGGCGGGACGCCCGCCGTCTCGGCTCCCGGCTACGGCCCGACCTGCTCTACGCCTTTGCGGCGTGTTCCTGGCTCACGAAGGCGATGCGCACCATGTTCGTCGCGCCCGGGGTCCCAAAGGGCATGCCCGCGACGACGATCACCCGGTCGCCGACCTGCGAGAAACCTTCCCGCACCGCGAACTTGCAGGCCCGCGACGCCATGTCGTCGATGTCGCTCGCATCCTTGGTCCGGATCGGGTGCACGCCCCAGACGAGCGTCAGCCGGCGCGCGGTGTCGATGTTCGGGGTGAGGGCGATCACGGTCGAGTTGGGCCGTTCGCGGGCGAGCCGGAACGCGGTGCTGCCCGAGAACGTCCACGCCGCCATGGCCTTGAGGCCGAGCGTATCGGCGATCTGGTGGGCGCCGGCCGCGATCGCGTCGGATCCGGTCGCCTCCGGCTCCGTGCGCTCGGCGGTGATGATCGACCAATAGATCGAGTCGCGTTCGCATTCCTCGGCGATGCGGCTCATGGTCGACACCGCTTCGACCGGATACAGCCCGGAGGCGCTCTCCGCCGACAGCATCACCGCGTCCGCCCCCTCGTACACGGCCGTCGCGACGTCCGAAACCTCGGCTCGGGTCGGGACCGGCGCGCTCACCATCGATTCGAGCATCTGGGTCGCCACCACGACCGGCTTTCCCATACGTCGGGCGCCGCGGACGATCCGCTTTTGCATGCCGGGCACCTTCTCGAGAGGCATCTCGACGCCGAGGTCGCCGCGGGCGACCATGAGCGCATCCGAGACCTCCATGATCTCGTCGAGACGCGCGAGCGCCTGGGGTTTCTCGAGCTTCGCCATGACGAGCGCCTTGCCGCGCGCGACCTTGCGCACTTCCGCCACGTCGTCCGGGCGCTGCACGAAGGAGAGCGCGACCCAATCGACGCCGGCATCGAGCGCGGCTTCGAGGTCGGACCGGTCCTTTTCCGTCATGGCGGCCACCGGGATCGTCGTGTCGGGCAGGCTCACGCCCTTGCGGTTCGAGATCTTGCCCGCGACCTCGACCGTCGTGACGGCGCGGCCCTTCTTGACCTCTTTCACCCGCAGGCGAAGCCTGCCGTCGTCGATCAGGACCGTGTGGCCCGGCTCCAGCGAGGACAGGATCTCCGGGTGTGGCAGGTGCACGCGCCTGGCGTCGCCCTCCGCGTTGTCGGCGTCGAGCGTGAAGGTCTGCCCCCGCTGCAGGAGCGCTCCCTCCCCCGAGAAGGCGCCGACGCGCAGCTTGGGCCCCTGGAGATCCGCCAGAATGCCGATCGGACGTCGGTACTTCGCTTCGACCGCGCGGATGACCTGGACGCTGTTGCGCAACCGGTCCCTCGCCAGGTGGCTCATGTTGAGCCGGAACACGTCTGCGCCGGCATCGAACAGCTTGCCGATGATCTCGGCGGAGCTGGAGGCCGGACCCAGGGTCGCGATAATCTTGGTGCGCCGCGAGCGTCTCATCATGTCACTGCCCCCCCGGGCGGTTGGCGTCGGTGAGCTGAATCGTCCAGCTTTTCTGCTCCCCGGTGTCGACTTCGAAGAATCCGCTGCGGTCGTAGCCGCGCGCGAGGCAGTCTTCCGAACCCCGGATGGTGAACTCCCGATCGCGGGTGCACATGAAGGACCGTCCGCTCCATTCCCCGCCGCGATCGTAGTCGACGGCATGCACATAATAGAAGCGAGCGGCAAGCGGACCCTTCAACAAGGTTTCGCATGCGCGTGCATTGAGGTTCCACCAGCCCTCGGTGATCCAGCCCTGCGCGTCGCGGTATCCGAGGGACACGCCGACGCGGCTCGGGGTCATGTTGCAGAGGCGCAAATCGGCCCTGGCGGGCGCCGCGGCGTAGAGAGGGCTCGACACGAACATCGTGAGCGCGAGGAGTCGCGCCAATCCCGCTCCGCGGGTGCAGAGCGCGCCAAAGGCGTCAGCCGATGAGGATGATGCGGCAATCATTGACGTTGGTTCTGGTCGGTCCGGGCGCGACGAGATCGCCGAGAGTCTCGAAGAAGGGGGTCGAATCGTTGTCCGCGAGAAGCGCGGCGCCATCAAGTCCCCGCCTGCGCGCCCGGTCCAGGCTGGTCGCGTCCACGAGGGCGCCCGCGGGATCGGTGGCTGCCCCGGCGCCACCGTCCGTGCCGTCGGTATCGGCGGCCAGCGCGGTGATGCCGGCCGCGCCGTCGAGCGCGAGCGCCAGAGCCAGCGCGTATTCCTGATTGGGCCCTCCCCTGCCGCGTCCGCGGATCGTCACCGTCAACTCGCCGCCCGAGAGAAGCGCCACCCTGCGGCCCTCGGCGGCGAGATCTCGCGCCCTCCGCGCGTGGTCGGCGGCGACCTCGCGCGCCTCGCCTTCGAGGTCGGAGCCGAGAACGACGGTCTCGTAGCCCTGCCGGCGGACCGCCAGCGCGGCCGCGGCAATGGCATCCGACGGCCTGGCGATAATCCGATACTCCGCCCGGGCGAACGCGGGATCGCCGGGCTTGGGGGTCTCGTTGGCGGGGTCCTCGAGAAGGGCGCGCGCGGATGCGGGCACCTCGATCCCGCGCCGCGCCAGGATGGCGCGAGCGTCCTCGAGTGTCGTGGGGTCGGGCACGGTCGGGCCGGACGCGATCACCGCGGGATCGTCGTGCGGCACGTCCGAGATCGCAAGGGTCAACAGCCGGGCCGGGACCGCCAACCGCGCGAGCCGCCCGCCCTTGATCCGGGACAGGTGCTTGCGGACCGCATTGATCTCCCCGATCGTCGCCCCCGACCGAAGGAGCGCGCGCGTGACGGCTTGCTTCTCCTCCAACGACAGGGGTCCCGCGGGGGCGATCCAGTTCGCAGACCCGCCGCCGGAAAGGAGCACGAGCACGAAATCCTCCGGCCCCGCGGCCTCCGCGAGGGCCAACCCGTGCAGCGTCGCCTCGATGCCCGGCCGGTCGGGGACCGGGTGGCCCGCCTCGACGACCGGGATCGCCCCCGCGTCCTCGCCGTAGCCGTGGCGGGTGACCGCGAGGCCGGTGAGCCGGTCGGAGCCGAGCCGATGGTGGGTCCGGTAGAACGCATCCGCCACCGCGGCCATGCTGGCCGCCGCCTTGCCGGCCGCGAGAACGACGAGGCGGCCCGCCGCCGGCGGATCGGGCAGGTGGGCGGGCAGGCACTGGCGCGGATGCGCGGCCTCGACCGCGGACTCGAAGGCGGTGAGAAGGGTGGCGCGATGCCCGTCGTCGGTCATGTGAGGGGCGCCTCGGGCTTCGGCCGCGCGATCCAGATGCCGGCGAGGATCAGCACGCCGCCCAGCGCTTGCGGCAGCGACAGCGCTTCGCTCAGGATGAGCCAGCCGAACAGGGCCGCGGCGACGGCCTCGAGAAAGATCACGAGCGAGGAGAACACCGCCGGCAGGCGCCCGAGCGCAACGGCGAGAAGCCCTTGCCCGCCCGCCTGGCTGATGAACGCCATGCCCGCGAGGGCGGCGACTCCGGGCCAGGTCTGGGGCAACACCCGGGAATCGAACAGCAGTGCGATCGCGAGGAGCGCCGCGGCGGTGATGACGCCCGACTCGAAGGTCACCCGGGCCGCGCCGCTCGCGCCGCGAGCCCGCCCGACGAACAGAAAGTAAAGGCCGAAGAAGAACGCCGTGACGACGCCGTACAGGTCGCCGCGGATCCGCGACGGATCGACCTCGAAACTCTGCCCGATGAGGGCCGCGCCGCCGAGAAGGCAGAACCCCAGCCCGAGCCACGTGCTGAGATGCACGCGCTGGCGCAGGACGATCCAGACGATCAGCACCACGAAGATCGGCGCCGTCGTCGCAAAGAACGTGGCGTTCGCGACCGTCGTGTTGAGGATCGAGAGGTGCCAGAAGAAAAGGTCGCCCGAGAAGGCCAGTCCGGCAAGGACGGTGGCGGCGCTGAACGACCGCCGCCGCGTTCCCGCAGGCGCGCGCGCGTCCTCGATCCGCATCCAGGCATAGAGCACCGGCAGCGCGAGAAAGACGCGCCAGAAGGCGCTCGCGAAAGGACCGACGTCGGCGTTGGCAAAGCGCACGAAGATCGGCGAGATGCCCATCGCGACGGCGCCGAGGCCGAGGGCCAGGAAGGCGGTGACGTGCCCCGCGTCAGCCCGCGCGGTGAAGGACGTTGAGGCCATATTTCCTATTCGCTGGCGCGGATGTCGCGTTGCCAGGCCCACCTATTGCAGGTTAATCCCGGCTCGATCAACCACCGATCCCGACCCGAGCGTCCGCCCCTTCCTTCGAGCGCAGTAGATGACCGCCGCCGCCCTGAAGATCGCCGATCCCGCCCTCGAACCGTTTCCGGTCGAGACGATTGCCGGCGAGGTGGGCTCGGGCGCGCTGGTCCTATGCGATCACGCCTCGAACGCGGTGCCGCCGGAGCTCGGCGATCTCGGCCTGCCGGCGCGCCGAGTTTCAGCGCCACATCGCCTACGACATCGGCGCGGCCGCCGTCACCCGGGCGCTCGCTCGCCATCTGAACGCCCCCGCGATCCTGACGCGCTTCTCCCGTCTCGTGATCGACCCGAACCGCGGCCGGGACGATCCGACCCTCGTGATGCGCCTTTCGGACGGGGCCGTGGTTCCGGGCAACGCGCGGGTGGACGAGGCCGAGGTGCAACGTCGGATCGCGCGCTTCTACGATCCCTACGACGCCGCGATCACGGCCGCGATCGACCGCGGTCTGAGGGCCGGCGAGCCGCCCTGCATCGTCACCGTCCACAGCTACACGCCGCTGTGGCGCGGCTGGCCGCGACCCTGGCATGTCGGCATCCTGTGGGATGCGGACGATCGCTTCGCGGCGCCGCTTCTCCGAGGGCTCTGCGAAGAGCCCGGCCTCGTCGTCGGCGACAATGAACCTTACGACGGCGCGCTCGCCGGCGACACGGTCGACCGCCATGCCACCCGGCGCGGCCTCGCCAACGCCCTGATCGAGATTCGCCAGGACCTGATCGCGACCCAGGAGGGCGCCGCGGAATGGGCGGAGCGCTTCGCCCGGCTGCTCGGACCGCTTCTGGCCGATCCCGCTCTTCGCCAGCCCAGGATTTCCGCGACCCGAACGCGCGAGCGTCTGCGTCGCCTTGAAAGGAGCGCCTCATGACTCCGCTCGACGAGGCCACACGGACGGAACTCGAGGCGGCGGCATTCCGCCGGCTCGTGGAGCACCTCCGCACCCGTGCCGACGTGCAAAACATCGATCTGATGAATCTGGCCGGGTTCTGCCGCAACTGCCTGTCGAACTGGCTCAAGGATGCCGCCGACGAGCGCGGCGTCCCTCTCTCGAAAGAGGAGAGTCGGGAACACGTCTACGGCATGCCCTACGAAGAGTGGAAGGCGCGCCACCAGTCGCAGGCGAGCGCCGCGCAGCTCGGCGCGTTCGAAAAATCGAAGCCGACCCATTGAGCTCAGGGCCCGACGCGCGAGGTCGTGCGCCGAGACCATCCGGGCGTGAAGCGCCCACGTCACCACGAAAAGGGGCAGATCCATGGACGACGCAGCCTTCAAGACCGAATCGGTCGCCGCCGACCAGCTCAAGAGTTTGATCGAGCGCATCGAACGACTCGAGGAGGAGAAGGCCGGCATCGCGGGCGACATCAAGGAAATCTACGCCGAGGCGAAGGGCAACGGCTTCGACACCAAGGCGATCCGCAAGCTCGTCTCGTTGCGCAAGAAGGACTTCGACGAGCGCAAGGAGGAGGAGGCGATCCTGGAGCTCTACATGCAGGCGCTCGGGATGGCCGGGTAGCTCCCCTCACTGACCGGGGCGGCGGTCGGGGGCCGTTCCGTTCAGCGCAGGACAGGGAGCGGCTTCACGGCCGGACCCGAAAAGCGGGTCGTGGTCAGGTCTCCCATCGGCGCCGAGGAGAACCCCATGGCGAGGACCGCCGGGGCGTTCGCGACCGGGCTCGACGGCGCGGCCCGCGGCTTCGGGTCCGACGCGCGGACTTGGGGCGCCGGCGCGATGGCGGCGTCGGCGAGCAGCGAGCGCAGCCGAGTCCGGTCCTCCGTCGTCTCCCTCGCTAAAGCCGAGGGTGAGACCTCCGCCTCCGGAACCAGCGCGGGCGGGGAGCCCGCAGCGGCAACCAGGATCGAGCGGGCGCCCGGACGGGCGGGCGGCAGGGGATGCTGCCCGGCCGGCGTCGATGTCGCTCCCGTGCCGGGGGTCTCGGACACATCCGCTACGACGTCGGGCTGCGGAACGCCCGCGGCGGCGGCAGGCGAGCCGGGCCGCACCGGCGGCAAGGGCGCCATCGCGAGCGCTCCGGTGGTGACGATGTCTTCCGGCCGCCGCGGCGGCATCGGGGCGAAGGCGAGCCCGGCGATTCCGCTCGAACCGGCCGGGACCTGGCCCGGCGCGCCCTGTTGCCAGTCGAGACGCGGTCCGGACGGGGTCTCGACCGTCCCGGGTGGTCCGGCGATTCGCGTCGAGGGGCGGGTCGGCTCCGCGCGCGCGACCTGCGTCGCGCGGACGGCCGGGCGGGCCGGGGCGGGTTCGAGGTCCGCGATGTCCGTCTCGGCGTTGTCGGACGACTCCGAGAAGGGCTGCGGGGTCGGCGCCCGGCGGCCGGCGAAAAGCCGCCGGCTCGGGCGGGCCCGGATCTCCTCGGCATCCTCGTCGTCGTCGTTCCAGCCGAACAGGGTCGCCCAGAAGCCCCTGCGCCGCCCGGTCGAGGCCGTGCCCTCCCCGGTCTCCGCGACCATGGCGTACCCTCCGACCGAGCCGCCCTTCGCGAGCACCTCCGCGCGGGCCTCCTCGTAGCGCGGCAGCGGCTCGCCGTCCGCCGGAATGTGTACCGTCTTGCCGTCCGGGAAGAGGCGCACGAGCTGGTCCCGCGTCATCCGCGGCCAGGCGCGCACGCTCCCGACGTCGAGATGGACGAAGGGCGTGTAGGCGCTCGGATAGTAACCGACGCCGCCGTCCTGCAGCCGCATGCCGACCGCCCGGACGCGCGCGATCGGGACGTCGGGCAGGTAGAAGTCGATCGCCTTGCCGTGCATGTGCTGGCTGTTCTTGGCGACCCGCTGGAGCGTCGGCGGAGCATCGAATTGGTCGCGGGCGAGCGGTAGGCGGAGTTCACGTGGATCGGCTCGTTCGAGCGGACCTCGCGATGAACCTCCCACAGCGTGTCGAACAGGCGCGGGTCCATCCGGGTCGGCTCGTCCCGCCGCCAGTCGCGCAGGAACCAGTTGAGCTGCTCCAGAGCCCGCGGATCGTAGCGGCCGTTGCGCCGGAACGTGACCGTCAGGTTCTCGCGCGTGTGGTTGTGGTAGAGGCTGAGCCTCCGGGTGTCGCCGTTCGCGACCGCGTCCTGGGTCCCGCGGGTGCCGTTCAGGAGGGCGAGCCATGCGATCGCCGCGACGCCGATTCGCCGCGCAACACGGGACGGAGCCGGCACGCGGCTCGGACACGGAACTCTCACGGGTGTTACTCGTCACTTCCAGCCGCAGGAGGGCGACGCGGCGTCCGGGATGGTGAAGCGAGACTTGCCGAGGACGGTTACTGCCCGGTTAAGCCAGGCGCAAAAACCGGTTCCGGAGGGGCCTTGACGGGACCGAAAGCGGTCCCCACGTCAGGCTCGCGCCGGCCCGACGCGGCGGCGCGAACCACCGGTCCGGCCTCTCCAGGCGGACTTTCTGCATGTCGCTTCAAGCGGAGGATATGCCATGCGACAGTTCGATCTTTCACCCCTCTACCGCAATACCGTCGGCTTCGACCGCCTGTTCTCGATGCTCGACCAGCTCGTGAGCGTCGACGCAGCCCCCACCTACCCGCCCTACAACATCGAGCGCACCGGCGAGAACGCCTACCGGATTTCGGTCGCGGTGGCCGGCTTCACGGATCGCGATCTCGCGATCGAGGTCAAGGAGAAGACGTTGACGATCCGCGGCGAGAAGAAGCCCGCCGAGGACCGCAAGCCCGACGTGCTCTATCAGGGCATCGCGGCGCGCAGCTTCGAGCGTCGTTTCCAGCTCGCCGACGGCGTCCAGGTGACGGGCGCGGCTCTCGAGAACGGCCTCTTGCACGTCGACCTCGTGCGCGAGATCCCGGAGGCCAAGAAGCCGCGGCAGATCCCGATCGCGGGCCGCGCGCCCCAGACGATCGAGGCCAAGGCCGCGTAACGACGTCGCCGATCGAATGAAAGAGCGCCCCGGTCGACCGGGGCGCTTTCTGTTTTCGTAAAGCCTGGTCCTCGCGCCGGCTGAGCATGATTCTCGCCGGCGATCGGTTTGGCCGGTGTCGGCCTCGAATGCGGCGCAGGCGAGGCGAAGCCCGGGAAACGCTTCGCGAGCCGTCCGCGGCCATGCGCCGACCGGAGATCCTATACCGGGCCCTGGCGCTGCGCGGCGGCGCGCGCCAGCGCGAGAAGCGTCTCGACGTCGGCCTCCTCGGTCGCGAAGGAGGTCACGAGCCGGACCAGCACCTCGTCGGGACCGACCCGCTCGCTCTCCGGCAGGCTCGCGGCGCTCCAGGGGTGGTACAGGTGCCGCCCGCCCGCAGCGCCCGATCGAGCGGGCGCGGCAGGATCGGGAACACCTCGTTGGCCTGCGCCGGCCAGGCGAGCCGCACCCCGGGAAGCTCCGCGAGCCCCTCCGCGAGACGCCCTGCCATGCGGTTCGCGTGCCGCGCGTTGGCGATCCAGTGATCGTCCGCGAAATATCCCTCGAATTGCGCAGCGATCAGGCGGCCCTTCGAGATCGTCTGGCCGGCGCGCTTGCGCCGGTAGGTCGAGGCTGTCCGCGAGGCGCTCGTCGAACACCACGACGGCCTCGGCCATCAGGCAGCCGTTCTTGGTGGCCCCGAAGGACAGGATGTCGACGCCGCGCTTCCAGGTCATCTCGGCGGGCGTGCAGCCGAGCTCGACGAGGGCGTTGGCGAAGCGCGCGCCGTCCATGATGGAGGGCGAGGCCGTGGTCGCGGCAGATCCGCCCGAACGCGGCGATCTCGTCGAGCGCGTAGACGACGCCGCATTCGGTCACCTGCGAGATCGAGAGCGCCTTCGGCGGCATCTGCTTCACGGAGCTGCGGCAGGCCCTCAAGTAGCCGCGACGCTCCCGGCCGAGAGTTTGGCGCCCGGCGCCCGGCAGCCCGACCAGCTTGGCGCCGTGCATGAAGAATTCCGGCGCGCCGCATTCGTCGTCGATGACGTGCGCCTCCCGGTGGCAGACCGCCAGGCCCCAGGGCGGCACCGCGGCGGCGAGCGCCAGCGCATTCGCGGCCGTGCCCGTGGTGACCGGGAACACCGCACAGTCCCGCTCGAACATCTCCGCGAACTGTCGCCGCGACGCGGCCGGTGATCTCGTCGTCCCCGTAGGCCGCCAGCGCGCCGTCATTCGCCCGAACGAGCGCGTCGAGAACGGGCGCGCTCGCGCCCGACGACGTTGTCGCTGGCGAAATTCATGAGCGGTCCTCGGCGCGGACGGGTCTCGGACGAACGTTACCGCCCCTCTTGCGGCGAGTCCTAGCCCGCGTGCCCCGGGGCCGGTCAAGAGTATTGCCGGGACGGCTCGATCTTTCGTCCTCACCTCGAAGCGGGGTCGTTTGTTGCGCGTCGAGCGCCTCGGGGAAAGTTTTCGTCCGATCCGGCGCACAAGCCCCTTGCGTGGGCTGGGGAATTCTGGCAACGTCCTGCAGTTAGGACAGTGATGCTGTCCCATCTAGAGCGACTCGGCAGGGCTGCCCCGTCGTCGTCGAGGATGTCATGGCGGGTCGGTCGTCGACCGAAACGAGATCCGACAAAACCGCCCGCCGCACGCGGGCGGAACGGGCGCTGCTCGGCTGACGCCAGCCGCGAGACGCCCGCGAGGTGCGGGCGCTCTCGACGAGACTCCCAAGCCTCCAACAACTTAGAGAGCGGCCGGCCGGCGGGACGGTTCGGGGACCGTGCCGGCGGCCTTGAACGGCGCGATGGCGTGTTCGAGCGGATGCGAGGGCGGGATGAGCGACGTGTCGAGAGGAGGCCGAAGCGGGCCGCCCGGCGCCGAACCGCCATCGGCGGTCGCGCGACCCGGCCCTGCCGGCCCCGCAGGGCCTCTACGATCCCGCACGCGAGAAGGATTCCTGCGGCGTCGGCTTCATCGCCGACATGAAGAACCGCAAGACGCCACGCCATCGTCGAGCAGGGCCTCGCGATCCTGAAGAACCTCGACCATCGCGGCGCCGTCGGCGCCGATCCGAAGATGGGCGACGGCTGCGGCATCCTCGTGCAGATCCCGCACGCGTTCTTCGCCGAGGAATGCGCGGCGCTCGGCATCGCGCTGCCCGGGGCCGGGCGAGTACGGCGTCGGCCACCTGTTCATGCCGCGCGATCCGGAAGGCTTCCGGATCGTCGAGGAGATCGTCGCCAAGGCGATCGCCGACGAGGGGCTGCACCTCCTCGGCTGGCGCGAGGTGCCGGTCGACAACGCGCGACCTCGGCGAGAGCGTGAAGGCGACCGAGCCGCGGCACCGGCAGATCTTCGTCGGCAAGGGCAAGGGCATGGACGACCAGGAGGCCTTCGAGCGCCGCCTGTTCCTCGCCCGCAAGGTGATCTCGAACGCCGTCTACGACCTCAAGGACCCGCGCACCGCCGGCTACTACCCGGTCTGCCTGTCCTCGCGCACGATCGTCTACAAGGGCATGGTGCTGGCGCACCCAGCTCGGCGACTACTACCCGGACCTGCAGGACCCGCGCTTCGAGAGCGCGCTCGCCCTCGTCCACCAGCGCTTCGCGACCAACACCTTCCCGACCTGGCAGCTCGCCCATCCCTACCGGATGGTCGCCCATAACGGCGAGATCAACACGCTGCGCGGCAACGTCAACTGGATGGCGGCGCGCCAGGCCTCGCGTCGATTCCGAGCTCTTCGGCAACGACATCTCGAAGCTCTGGCCGATCTCCTACGAGGGCCAGTCCGACACCGCCTGCTTCGACAACGCCCTCGAGTTCCTGGTGCGCGGCGGCTACCCGCTCGCCCACGCCATGATGATGCTGATCCCGGAGGCCTGGGCGGGCAACCCGCTCATGGATCGAGGACCGGCGCGCCTTCTACGAGTACCACGCCGCCCTGATGGAGCCGTGGGACGGCCCGGCCGCGATCTGCTTCACGGACGGGCGCCAGATCGGCGCGACCCTCGACCGCAACGGCCTGCGCCCGGCGCGCTATCTCGTCACCGACGACGGGCTCGTGGTGCTCGCCTCCGAGATGGGCGTGCTGCCGATCCCGGAGGAGACGATCGTCGAGAAGTGGCGGCTGCAGCCGGGCAAGATGCTGCTCATCGACCTCGAGCAGGGCCGCATCGTCTCCGACGACGAGATCAAGCACGCAGCTCGCGACCGCCCATCCCTACAAGGACTGGCTCCAGCGCACCCAGATCGTGCTCGAGGACCTGAAGCCCGTGCAGGCGCGCGAGAGCCGCACGGACGTGTCGCTGCTCGATCGCCAGCAGGCCTTCGGCTACACGCAGGAGGACCTGAAGCTCCTCATGCAGCCGATGGCCATCACCGGCCAGGAGGCGGTCGGCTCGATGGGCACGGACACGCCGATCTCGGCGCTCTCCGACAAGCCGAAGCTCCTCTACACCTACTTCAAGCAGAACTTCGCGCAGGTGACGAACCCGCCGATCGACCCGATCCGCGAGGAGCTCGTCATGAGCCTCGTCTCCTTCATCGGGCCGCGGCCGAACATCCTCGACCTCGAGGGCACCTCGCGCCGCAAGCGCCTCGAGGTGCGCCAGCCGATCCTCACCAACGAGGATCTCGAGAAGATCCGCTGCATCGGCCATTTCGAGGACCGCTTCGACACCAAGACCCTCGACATCACCTACCCGGCCGAGCTCGGCGCCGCCGCCCTCGACGGCGCCCTCGACCGGCTGTGCGACCGCGCCGAGGCGGCCGTCCACGGCGGCTACAACATCATCATCCTGTCCGACCGCATGGTCGGGCCCGGACCGCATCCCGATCCCGGCGCTGCTCGCCACGGCGGCGGTGCACAACTACCTGATCCGCAAGGGCCTGCGCACCTCGGTCGGCCTCGTCGTCGAATCCGGCGAGCCGCGCGAGGTGCATCACTTCGCGTGCCTCGCCGGCTACGGCGCCGAGGCGATCAACCCCTATCTCGCCTTCGAGACCATCGACGACATGCATGCGAGGGGCGAGCTGCCGGCCGAGGTCGACGCCGACGAGGCGGTGAAGCGCTACATCAAGTCGATCGGCAAGGGCCTGCTCAAGGTGATGTCCAAGATGGGCATCTCGACCTACCAGTCCTATTGCGGCGCGCAGATCTTCGATGCGGTCGGCCTGCACTCCGACTTCGTCAACCGGGACTTCTTCGGCACGGCGACCACGATCGAAGGCGTCGGCATGGCCGAGATCGCCGAGGAGACGGTGCGGCGCCACCGCGACGCCTTCGGCGACGCGCCGGTCTACCGCCACGCCCTCGATGTCGGCGGCGAGTACGCCTACCGCCTGCGCGGCGAGGAGCATGCCTGGAACCCCGACACGGTGGCGACGCTCCAGCACGCGGTGCGCCTCAACGCGCAGGACCGCTACCGCGAGTTCGCGCGGCTCGTGAACGAGCAGGAGCACGAGCTTCAAGACCATCCGCGGCCTGTTCCGCGATCAAGACCGCCGAGGAGATCGGCCGCGCGCCCGTGCCGCTCGACGAGGTCGAGCCGGCGCGCGAGATCGTGAAGCGCTTCTCGACCGGCGCGATGTCCTTCGGCTCGATCTCGAAGGAGGCGCACGAGACGCTGGCGCTCGCCATGAACGCCATCGGCGGCAAGCTCGAACACCGGCGAGGGCGGCGAGGAATCCGAGCGCTACCGGCCGCTGCCGGACGGCTCGCTCCAAGCGCTCGGCGATCAAGCAGGTCGCCTCCGGCCGCTTCGGCGTGACGACCGAGTACCTCGTCAACTCCGACATGATGCAGATCAAGATCGCGCAGGGCGCGAAGCCCGGCGAGGGCGGCCAGCTTCCCGGCCACAAGGTCGACGCCAAGATCGCGCGCGTGCGCCATTCGACGCCCGGCGTCGGCCTGATCTCGCCGCCGCCGCACCACGACATCTACTCGATCGAGGACCTGGCGCAGCTCATCTTCGACCTGAAGAACGTCAACCCGGCCGCCGACGTGTCGGTGAAGCTCGTCTCCGAGGTCGGCGTCGGCACGGTCGCGGCGGGCGTCGCCAAGGCGCGCGCCGACCACATCACCATCTCGGGCTTCGAGGGCGGCACCGGCGCCTCGCCGCTGACCTCGATCAAGCACGCGGGCTCGCCCTGGGAGATCGGCCTTGCCGAGACGCAGCAGACCCTCGTGCTGAACCGCCTGCGCGGCCGCGTCGTGCTCCAGGCCGACGGCGGCCTGCGCACCGGGCGCGACGTCGTCATCGCGGCGCTGCTCGGCGCCGACGAGTTCGGCTTCTCGACCGCGCCGCTGATCGCCGCCGGCTGCATCATGATGCGCAAGTGCCACCTCAACACCTGCCCGGTCGGCGTCGCGACGCAGGACCCGGTGCTGCGCAAGCGCTTCAAGGGACTGCCCGAGCACGTCATCAACTACTTCTTCTTCGTCGCCGAGGAGGTGCGCGAACTCATGGCCGCGATGGGCTTCCGCACCATCGCGGAGATGATCGGCCAGCTCCGACCTCCTCGACAAGAACGCGGCGATCGACCACTGGAAGGCGAAGGGCCTCGACTTCACCCGGATCTTCCACAAGCCGGAGGTCGGCCCCGAGATCGCGATCCGCCATGCGGAGCGGCAGGCCCACCCGATCGCCGACGTGCTCGACCGCGAGCTGATCGCCCAGGCCGAGATGGCGCTCGAGCACGGGCAGGCCGTCACGATCGAGGCGCCGGTCCGCAACGCGGACCGGACGGTCGGCGCCATGCTGTCGGGCGAGGTCGCCAAGCGCTACGGCCACGAGGGGCTGCCCGACGACACCATCACGGTGAAGCTCAAGGGCACCGCCGGCCAGAGCTTCGGCGCCTGGCTCGCGGCCGGCGTGACCCTCGTGCTCGAAGGCGAGGCCAACGACTATGTCGGCAAGGGCCTGTCCGGCGGCAAGCTGATCATCGCCCCCCCGGCCCGTCTCGAAGGCCCCGCCGGAGCGCTCGATCGTCGTCGGCAACACGGTGCTCTACGGCGCCATCGCCGGCGAGTGCTATTTCCGCGGCGTCGCGGGCGAGCGCTTCGCGGTGCGCAACTCCGGCGCCATCGCGGTCGTCGAGGGCACCGGCGACCACGGCTGCGAGTACATGACCGGCGGCGTCGTCGTGGTGATCGGCCAGACCGGCCGCAACTTCGCGGCCGGCATGTCGGGCGGCATCGCCTACGTCCTCGACGAGGACGGCACCTTCGCGAAGCGCTGCAACCTCTCGATGGTCGACCTCGAGCCGGTGCCCGAGGAGGAGGACCTGATGCAGCGCCTCCACCACCACGGCGGCGATCTCGAGACCAAGGGCCGCATCGACATCCTGGCCGACATGTCGGGCCACGACGAGGAGCGCCTGATGCAGCTCATCTCGAACCACCACGCCTATACGGGCTCGGCGCGCGCCAAGGAGATCCTCGACGACTGGGCGACCTATCGGACGAGGTTCGTCAAGGTGATGCCGGTCGAGTACCGCCGGGCGCTGCAGGAGATGGAGCGCTATCCGGACCGGCTGCAGGCGGCGGAATGGTCGAGTTGTGGCTACTCGGCGCCGCGCTGGCGCTGGCGTGGCATTTCCCGCCTCGCCTCCGGGGCGGCCGCTCCCGCCGGGCCGTGCCGAATCGAGAATGCAAGGCCAATGTTCGGCTTCGAAGGCAAGGTGGTCCGGAGCTTCACGCCCGCTCGGAGACCGGTGCCGATGAGCAATCCCTATCTCACCCGGCGAGGACGGAGTGATGCGTCTCCACAGGAGCGTCGAGATTGACGTCATTCGGGACTTCAGTGGCCACTTCCGACGGGTCACCGTCCTCGCAACGAGGGCGGTGCTGTCGGTGCTTGCGTATCGGGACGAAGACCGGCGACGAAGTGGCGACGATTGTCTGCACTGGCCGGACGGCCTCCTGCACCTCGTCCGCTCGGAGCTTGAATCCGACCAGTATGAGGTTGCGAGTTCCTGGAGGCCGCTCAGCGCAGATTGCAGCGAGGTCGTAGTGGATGACGGCGCACTTCGTTCTGCTCCGAAGCTCAGCCGCCGGCTCGACGAAACAGGGGCTCAAGGACTGGTGCGCCGTCTGTCCGGCTACGCCGGCAGCACGTGGTGCCAGTTCGCAGGCGTTCTGCCTCGGAGGGACGAGGACATCATGTGCCCTAAAGAACGAGACGTGGTCTTAAAGCTGATGACGGAGGGACCTCTCGTCGCGTACCTGAAGGGGATGGTCCCTATCGATGAAGATTGGCCGGCGATCGACGACCCAGAACCGGCGATCGAATCGGAAGAGGTCTCAGGGACGAGCCGGCGGCGTGAGGAAGACCCGCAGGATAAGGGTTGCTAAATCGGCCAGGGCAGCCGGACCGGATGAACGGACAGGACGATGGGCAAGGTCACAGGCTTTCTCGAATACGACCGGCAGGAGCAGAAGTACCAGCTCGCGGCGACCGTGTTCGGCATTTCCGCGAGTTCACGCTGCCGCTCGACACGAGCGACCTGCGCAAGCAGGCGGCGCGGTGCATGGATTGCGGCATCCCTTTCTGCCACGGCCCGACCGGCTGCCCGGTGCACAACCAGATCCCGGACTGGAACGACCTCGTCTTCAACGACAATTGGGAAGAGGCCGCGCGCAATCTCCATTCGACCAACAACTTCCCCGAATTCACGGGCCGCGTCTGCCCGGCGCCCTGCGAGGAGGCGTGCACGCTCAACCTCGAGAACCAGCCCGTCACCATCAAGACCATCGAGCAGGCGATCGCCGACAGGGCCTGGGAGATGGGCTGGGTCAAGCCCGAGGTGCCCGAGACGCTGACGGGCAAGCGCGTCGCGGTGATCGGCTCGGGGCCCGCGGGTCTCGCGGCCGCGCAGCAGCTCGCCCGCGTCGGGCATGAGGTGCACGTGTTCGAGCGGGAGGCGAAGCCGGGCGGGCTCCTGCGCTACGGCATCCCCGACTTCAAGATGGAGAAGCACCATATCGACCGGCGCGTCGCGCAGATGGAGGCCGAGGGCGTGGTCTTCCATTGCGGCGTCGACGTCGGCGTGACCAAGACCTTCGCGTCCCTCCACAACGAGTTCGACGCGGTGCTCTTCGCGGGCGGCGCGGAGGATCCGCGCGATCCCAAGCTCCCGGGCCAGGACCTCAAGGGCGTGCACTACGCGATGCCCTATCTCACGCAGTCGAACAAGCGCGTGAACAAGGAGGAGCTCGAAGGCGAGCCGATCGTCGCCGGCGGCAAGCACGTCGTGGTGATCGGCGGCGGCGACACGGCCTCGGATTGCATCGGCACCGCGTTCCGTCAGGGCGCGCTGATCGTGACGCAGCTCGACATTCGCCCGCGTCCGCCGGAGCGGGAGGACAAGCTCGCGGTGTGGCCGTACTGGCCGACCAAGATGCGGACCTCGTCCAGCCAGGCCGAGGGCGCCGAGCGCGAGTTCCAGGCCGCGACGCTCTCCATCGAGGGCAAGAACGGCCGGGTCACGGCGTGAAATGCGCCCGCGTCGACGAGGCGCGCCAGCCGATATCGGGCACCGAGTTCATCCTGAAGGCGGACCTCGTCTTCATCGCGATCGGCTTTGCCGGCCCCGTGAAGAAGGGCCTTCTCGAGCAAGCCGAGGTCGCGATCGACCGGCGCGGCAACGTCGTCGCGAACGACAACGACTACCGCACCTCGAGCGACAAGGTGTTCGTCGCCGGCGACATGCGCCGCGGGCAGTCGCTCATCGTGTGGGCGATCCGCGAGGGCCGTCAGGCCGCGCGAGCCATCGACGAGCACCTCATGGGGTCGAGCATCCTGCCGCGATAGAAGACGAATCCCCGGCCCCGGAGCTCGGGTTCCGGTGATCTCGAAGAGCCCGGCCAGCTTCGCGATCTCAGCTGCGGGGCCAGCGGAAATCGTCGGCCCGGCCGGGACGCGGCCCCGGAGGGACGCCTTCACGCAAGGTCTTCTGCAGCTGGTGCGCGGCGTCCCCGTCGAGCCGGGGACGGCCGGACATCAGCGTACCGCCGGGCGACACGTCGGGCTTCCCGGTGAGCGGCAGGACCGGCCCGGCGACCGGCTTCGGGGCAGGACCGGGCGGCGTGCCGCGCGGGTCCACGGGCGGCGGCACGGCAGCGTTGATGATCTGATCGACCGCCCCGCCCTCGACAGGCGCGCCAGGCGCGGGCGTCGCCGCCACCGCCGTGCCGGTGCGCTTGGCTTCGATGAGACGCTTGATTTCGGCATCCGCGAAATGGGCGGCCTTGCGGGCTCCCGCGCGGGTGAAGAGCACTCCGTCGTTGGTCCGCAGCCGGGACGGTCTGGCCATCGACGTCGGGGCCCACCGGCGTGTACCGGTTCTCGTCGTCGACGAAGCCCGGCCAGATGTCCACGTACGACCCGCCGAGGCGCTCGACGCTCTCGCGGTAGATCTCGTTCATCGCCACGTAATCGGCCGAGAGCTTGGCGTTCCTCATGGGCGGAACGCCGATCCAGACGACCGGGACGCCGCGCTCCTGAAACGTTCGCACGACGGCGTCCACGCGGTCCCGATAGAGCTGCTTCCAGCGCTCCGAAAGAGGTTCGTGGGTGGTCTCGCCCTCCGTGATGGACTGGCGCTCGCTCGAGCCGAGCATCATCACCGCAACGGTGATCTTCTGGCCGCCGTTGAGGATGTCCAGGATGGCCTTCGGCCATTCGGCCCCGTCGCGCGCGAGGCTGATGTCGGCGCGCGGCTTTCTGACCACCGCCACTTCAGGCGAATCCGAGAAGGCATCGTCGAGGCCCTGACCGGTGAGATCGGCGAGAGCGTCGCCGAACACCACCACGTGGGTCGAGGGATCGACCTTGGGCTTCTCCTGCTTGGTCAGGACGGGCGCCGCGGGCTTGGGCTTGATCCGCGGCGCGGCACGGGTCGCGGCTCGGCGTTTCTCTTCCTCGTAGCCGAACAGGCGGCGCAGGATCAACCCGGGGTGCTGCTCCACGGGCGGCTGGACGCGCATGCCCGGATAGTAGCCTCGGGCCTGCGGCGCAGGCTGGTAATAGAAGGAGCCCTGACCGCCCCCGTATGGGTTCACGGGGCTCGGTGCGCGTTGGTAGGCCCTGCCTCCGCCGCGGTAATACTGCGGCGCATAGGGATTCACGACCTGCGCCTGGGCGGGAAGTCCGAACGCCACCAACACAAGACCGATTGTCAGATAACCTCGCATCGGCTCCATCCCAGGCCAGCACTCCCCAGGCCAGCACTCCGGGCCGCGGCCCCGGACGCCTGCCCCGCTGCTGCTCCCAGGAGCATAACGCCGGACGGCCCCCATCCGCTACACCCGCGAGACGATACGACCCTGCCCGTCCAGGTTTCCGAGCAAACTAGTGCCGCGCGGGCGTCGCGTCATGGGTCCGCGCGCAAGTCACGCACCGGGCGGCCGGCCGGCGGGCGCTACCGAACCGCGCGCAGTTCGCGGAGCACCGCGACGTCGGCGTAGCCGTCGGCGACAAGGCCGCGCTGGAGCTGGAAGGCCCGCACCGCCTCTCGGGTCTTGGAGCCGAGCTTGCCGTCGGTCTCGCCCACGTAGAGCCCCAGCCCGGCGAGACGCCGCTGCACCTCCTGACGCTGGTCCCTGTCGAGCTGCGGCTCCCGCGTGGGCCAATCGCCCTGGATGGCGCCGCCGCCCATCAGCCGGTCGCCGAGATGGGCCACCGCCAAGGCATAGGCGTCCGAGGAGTTGTAGGTCTTGATAACGGCGTAGTTGTCGGTGACCAGGAAGGCCGGGCCGCGGGCGCCGCCCGGGAGGAAGAGGGTCGCCTCGCCTGAGCGCGGAAACGCGCGTCCGTCGATCCGCCTGAGGCCCAGCCCCTGCCAGCTCGCGAAGCTCTGGCGCAGGTTGCGGAAGTCGAAGCCTTCCGGAAGCTCGACCTCGAAGCCCCACGGCAGACCGGGCTGCCAGCCCTGCTGACGGAGATAGTTGGCGGTCGACGCGAGGGCATCGGGCACGGTGTTCCAGATGTCGCGCCGCCCATCCCTGTTGCCGTCGACGGCATATTTCACGAAGCTCGACGGCATGAACTGGGTCTGGCCCATGGCCCCTGCCCAGGAGCCGAGCATCGTCGCCCGGTCGACATGGTTGCTCGAGGATCTGCAGGGCGGTCAGCAACTCCTCTCGGAAGAAGTCGCCGCGATAGCGCGTGAAGGCGAGGGTCGCGAGGGCGCGGACGGCGTAGATCGATCCCGTGAACGAGCCGAAATTGGTCTCCATGCCCCAAACGCCGAGGACGACCGCCCGCGGCACCCCGTAGGTGCGTTCGACGGCCGCGAGCGTTTCGCCGTATTGCGCCGCGAGCTGGCGTCCGCGCTCGAGGCGAGCGCTCGAGATCGCCCCGTCGATGTACTCCCAAATCGGGCGAACGAACTCCGACTGCTTCTTCGTCAGGGCAATGATCTTGGGATCGGGCGCGACGTCCCGAAAAGCCTCGTCGAACGTCGCGCGGGACACGCCCCTCGCCCTCGCGTCCGGCCAGAGTGTTTCGACGAAGCGACGGAAGTCGCCCTGGTGCTCGGTCTGGACCTGGGCCTGCGCGGGGCCCGACAAGGCGGCAACGCCAAGCCCGATCAGCAGGGCGCCGCAAAGTGCGCGGCCGGCGGCGAGAATCGTGCGGGGCATCGGCATCGCTCAAGGTTCGACACAGGCAGAAGCTCCTGCCCAGCTAAAGCGACATTATTGTGGTTAACGGACGGTTGATCCGCGGCAAGTTGAGCCACTCCGGCTCGTCTCGCGCCGCCGCGGGCGAGCCGCTGGGGGCGCGCGGTCGCCGCGGCCTGCCCGGGCTCCGCCCGAATCAGGCGGCCTGGCGCTCGGCGAGCGTGCGCTCCCACCGCAGGGCTTGATCGACGATCGCGTCGAGATCGTCGTAGTGCGGCTCGAAGCCGAGCGCGCGGACGCGGTCGACCTGGGCGACGAGGTTCGCCGGATCGCCGGCCCGCCGGTCGACGGTCCGCACCTCGAAATCGACGCCGGACACGCGCTTCACGACCTCGATCACCTCGAGCACCGACGAGCCATGCCCGTAGCCGCAATTCATGACCATGCTCTCGCCCCCGGCGCGGAGGTGGTCGAGCGCCATCAGGTGAGCGCGGGCGAGGTCGTTGACCTGGATGTAGTCTCGCACGCAGGTGCCGTCGCGGGTCGGGTAGTCGGTCCCGAACACGTCGAGATGGGTGCGCTGGCCGAGAGCGGCCTGCGCGGCCACCTTGATGAGGTGCGTCGCGTTCGGGGTGGATTGGCCGGAGCGGCCCTTCGGATCGGCGCCGGCCACGTTGAAATAGCGCAGGGCGGCGTATTTCAGGCCGTGGGCCGCGGCGGCGTCGTCGAGCATCCACTCGGTCATCAGCTTCGTGCGGCCGTAGGGGTTGATCGGGCCGGGTGCGCGTCCTCGGAAATCGGGCTCACGTCGGCATCGCCGTAGACCGTCGCGGTGGACGAGAAGATGAAGGTCTTCACGCCGGACTTGATCGCGGTCTCGATGAGCGCTCGCGATTTCACGGTGTTGTTGAGGTAGTAGGCGAGCGGGTCGGCGACCGATTCGGGCACGACGATCTTGGCCGCGAAGTGCAGGATGCCGTCGATGCCGTGCTCGTCGACGAGGCGGCCGACCAGCGCCTGATCGCCCACGTCGCCGTGGACGAAGACGGTCTCCTGCGGCACGGCGCCCCGAAACCCGGTCGAGAGGTCGTCGAGGACGACCACGGTCTCGCCGGCATCCACAAGTTCGAGCACCATGTGGCTGCCGATGTAGCCTGCGCCGCCCGTGACCAGAACCGCCATACTTCCGTCCTCCTTCGAAAGCGAAACCCCTCACCCCCGGGTCGCCTCAGGTTGAAGCGATCCTGGTTTCCAAGATCTTGTCATGCCGCATGAACTGCCCGAAAACTCGGCAACTTTTCGTTTCATGCTTAGCGACTTCCGAGGTCCTTTCCAACGCCCCAGCTTCGCTTCGGTCCATGACGGGGAGGGAAGCGCGGCCCGATGCAACAAGGCCGACGATCGCACGTTACCCGAGGGCCCGAACCTTGACAGAATCCCGGGCTTCCCGTCTTCAACTCGCCCCTGTCATCCCGTCCGCACGGCACTCTCGATGAAGCGCATCCGCAAAGCTGTTCTCCCGGTCGCCGGTCTCGGCACCCGGTTCCTGCCGGCCACCAAGGCGGTCCCGAAGGAGATGATGACGGTCGTCGATCGTCCGGTCGTGCAGCATGTGGTCGACGACGCCAAGGCGGCCGGGATCGAGCACTTCATCTTCGTGACCGGCCGCAACAAGGGCGCCATCGAGGACCATTTCGACATCGCCTACGAGCTCAATGCCGACTCTTGAAAGCCGCGGAAAGACGAAGGAGCTCGAGTCCCTCGCCGACGACCTGCCGGAGGCCGGCCAGACGAGCTTCACGCGCCAGCAGGCGCCGCTCGGGCTCGGTCACGCGGTCTGGTGCGCCCGGGAGATCGTCGGCGACGAGCCGTTCGCGGTGCTCCTGCCCGACATGCTGAGCCGCGGCTCGATGGAGCAGATGCTCGCAGCCTACGAGAGGCACGGCGGCAACATCATCGCGGTCGAGGAGGTGCCGGAGGAGCAGACGCACCAGTACGGGATCGTCTCGGTCGGCGAGGAATTCGGCAAGACCTTCGAGATCACCGGGATGGTCGAGAAACCGCCGAAGGGCACCGCACCCTCGAACCTCATCATCTCCGGCCGCTACATCCTGCAGCCCGAGATCTTCGCCCTCCTCTCGACCCAGGAGAAGGGCGCCGGCGGCGAGATCCAGCTCACCGACGCCATGAAGCGCCTGATGCAGTCCCAGAAGTTCTACGGCATGAAGTACCAGGGCCGGACCTACGATACCGGCTCCAAGATCGGATTCCTCATGGCGAACGTCGCCTATGCCTTGGAGCGCGACGACCTCGGCGCCGCCGTCCGGGAGGAGCTCGAAGCCCTTCTGCGCCGGGCTTAGGCTCCCATCCGCCGCACCGCCGCGGAGTCGCACTCGAACCGTCGGCGTGCTAGATCGCGGCCCATGGGATTCGCGAATCTGAAAACCGATCCGGCGCGGCAGGCGGTCGCGTCTGCGATGCGGACCCTCGCGACCGAGCGGGAGGGGCTTGTCACGCTCATGGACGCCATCGGGAACGGCCTTGGCGCCGTGTTCGCCGCGTCCGTGGACCGGCTCGCGGCGGCGCAGGGCCGCATCATCGTCACCGGAATGGGCAAGTCGGGCCACGTCGCACGCAAGGTCGCCGCGACCTTCGCGTCGACGGGCTCGCCGTCGCACTACGTCCACCCCGCCGAGGCGAGCCACGGCGATCTCGGCATGGTGCGCCCGGAGGACGTGATCATCGCGCTCTCGTGGTCGGGCGAGACGACGGAACTCGCCGACATCATCGGCTACGCCAAGCGCTTCCGCGTGCCGCTCATCGCGATCACCTCCAACCCGGAATCGACCCTCGGGCGGCAGGCGGAGGTGTGCCTCGCCCTGCCGAAGGCCAGGGAGGCCTGCCCGAACGGTCTCGCCCCCACGACGTCGACCACCATGCAGCTCGCGTTCGGGGATGCCCTCGCGGTGGCGCTGCTCGAGCGGCGCGGCTTCACGGCCGAGCATTTTCGCGTCTTTCATCCCGGCGGCCGGCTCGGCGCCCAGCTCAAGCACGTGCGCGACATCATGCACACGGGCGAGCGCCTGCCGATCGTGCCCCTGGGCATGCTCATGGCCGACGCGCTGGTCGTGCACAGCGAGAAGGGTTTCGGCTGCGCCATCGTGGTCGACGAAGACGGCCATCTCGCGGGCATCGTCACGGACGGCGACATTCGCCGTCACATGAGCGGCGACCTGTTGGCTCGGCCGGTCGACGAGGTCATGACCCGACGCCCCGCACGGTCGCGCCCGGCATGCTCGTGGCCGAGGCGCTCGAGCTCATTGAAACGAGGAAGAACGGCGCCCTGATCGTCGCCGAGGGCCGCAGGCCCGTCGGTCTCGTCCACGTCCTCGACTTGCTGCGGATCGGCGCCGCGTAAGGCTCGACCGGAAGACCCCTGCGGTCGGCCGGGAGCCCGATGAACGCCCGCGCTACGCCGCTTCGACCACCAGCGTCGCGCCCTCGACGCGCACGACCCGGACCGCCGCTCCGCGCGGCAGGTCGGGACCCGTGACCCGCCATGAGCTGTCGTCGACGCGGACGCGGCCCTCGCCGCCGGCGATCGGCGCCTCGAGCGTGAAGAGGCGGCCGACGAGGGCTTCGCCGCGCCGGTTGAGGGACGGGCTTCGGTGCGCACGGCCGGGCGGCTCACGCATCCGCCCGACCAGGACGGCAAGGACGGAGAGCACCGCAAAGAACAGCGTCGCGGCCTGCCACGACAGCCCGATCAGCCCATCGACGAGCCCCGTCACCACGGCGGCAAGGCCGAGCCAGACGAAGAAGACGCCGGGCGCGATGAGTTCGAGGCCGAACAGCACGACGCCGAGGATGATCCAGGCCCAGGCGCCGAGTGCGGCGATCCAGGTCGCGATCATGATCAGGTCTGGGCGCCGCCGGCGACCTGGGGGACGCTCCGGGGCGCGCGAGCGGCGGCCGCCGAGCCGTCGCCGAAGACCGATCTCGTGAGCTCCGCGATGCCGCCGAGCGTGCCGGCGAGCCCGGCCGCCTCGATCGGCACGATCACGACCTTCTGGTTCGGCGCCGTCGCGAGCGCGCGGATCGCATCGATGTATTTCTCCGCGACGAGGAAGTTCGCCGCCGCGAGATCCCCCTTCGTGATGGCTTCGCTCACCATGGCGGTCGCCTTCGCCTCCGCCTCCGCCTGGCGCTCGCGCGCCTCGGCGTCGCGGAAAGCCGCCTCCTTGCGGCCCTCGGCGGCGAGGATCTGCGACTGCTTCTGGCCCTCGGCGCGCAGGATCTCGGCCTGGCGCATGCCCTCGGCCTCGAGCACGGCGGCGCGCTTCTCGCGCTCCGCCTTCATCTGCCGCGCCATGGCGCCGGCGAGGTCCGCCGGCGGGACGATGTCCTTGATCTCGATGCGCGTGACCTTGGCGCCCCAGGGCGAGGCGGCCGCGTCGACGACGCGCAGGAGCCTCTCGTTGATCTCGTCGCGGTGCGACAGGAGCTCGTCGAGGTCCATCGAGCCGACGACAGTGCGGATGTTGGTCATCGTCAGGGTCAGGAGCGCCTGCTGCAGGTCCGACACCTCGTAGGAGGCGCGCGCCGCATCGAGCACCTGGAAGAACGCCGCGGCGTCGATCGTGACGCCGGCATTGTCGCGGGTGAAGGCCTCCTGGCTCGGCACGTCGAGCACCTGCTCCATGACGTTCACCTTCTGGCCGATCCGCTCGACATAGGGGACGATGAGCCCGAGCCCCGGCCCGAGCGTGCGCGAATAGCGCCCGAACCGCTCGACCGTGTAGGCATAGCCCTGCGGGACCGTCCGCACCCCCATCGCGATCGTGACGATCACGAGCGAGGACGAACGCGATGACGAAGATGTCGAACCCGAGCGCGAGCGGCATGGGAAAGTCCCCTGAGCAACGATGCTCGCACGTTCCGACAGAGGACGTTAAGATGCTCGCCAGATGCTCGCGCACGATCCGAGCAAGGCCGCCCGGCATCCGGCTGTCCGTCGCGGCGCAGACGTCAGAACCAGCCCTGGAGCTCCCGCTCCACGAGGTGCCGGATCACCCGCATGCCGTCCTCGCTGTCGTTGAGGCAGGGCAGATAGGCGAACTGCTCGCCGCCGTGGTGCAGGAAGATCTCGCGGTTCTCCCCGTCGAGCTCCTCGAGCGTCTCCAGGCAATCGGCCGAGAAGCCCGGCGCCACGATCGCGAGGCGCCTGACGCCGCCCTCGGCGAGGCCCTCGACGGTCTCGTCCGTGTAGGGCTTGAGCCACTCGTCGGGCCCGAAGCGGGACTGGAAGCTCATCCGGAACCGCTCCGCCGGCCAGCCGAAGGCCTCGCGCATCAGCCGCCAGGTCTTCACGCAATGGCAGTGATAGGGGTCGCCCTTGAGGAGGTATTCCTTCGGCACGCCGTGGAACGACACCAGGATCACCTCCGGCTCGAACGAGCAGCTTCGCGAGCGACCGCCGCATCGAGGCCACGAGCGCGTCGATATAGACCGGGTCGTCGTGATAGGGCGGCGACGACGCGCACGCTCGGCTGCCAGCGCATCTCCATGAGCGCGCGGAAGGCCTGGTCGCAGGCGGTCGCCGAGGTCGCGGCGGCATATTGCGGGTAGAGCGGCACGAGGAGGATGCGGTCGCAGCCCTCGTCGAGCAGCGCCTGGATCCGCGTCGCGTACCTCGGGCTTGCCGTAGCGCATGGCCCAGTCGACTGAGATGCGGTCGCCGGCCCGTCGCGTAGCTGCGCGGCGAGCTCCTCGGCCTGGCCGCGCGTGATGGTCTTGAGCGGGCCCTCGTTGCGCTCCCGGTTCCAGATCGTGTCGTAGTCGCGGCCCTTGCGGCCCGGGCGCGTCGTCAGGATGACGAGTTGAGGAGCGGCCACCAGATCAGCCGCGGCGTCTCGATGACCCGCCGGTCGGACAGGAACTCCTTGAGATAGCGTCGCATCGACCAGTAGTCGGTCGCCTCCGGCGTGCCGAGATTCATCAGGAGCACGCCGATCCTGCCGGACCTGACGGGCGGATGGTCGACCGGACGGATGCCCGAGCGATCGATTTCGGCCGGCTTGACGGCGGTGTTCATGCGAGATCCCTGACCGGCGACGCGGGCGGGCGACGCCCGGCGCCGTTGTGCCGCCCATAGTTAGGCACCCCTTCGCGACGATCCAATGGGGCGGTCGGTCACTTCTGGGGTCGAGGCCGCCGTCCAACCATGCGATCGACTTCGGGATCATCGCCGGCTCGTAGCGATCATCGTCACGCTCCCGGCGACCTTCGAGCGGGACCGGAGGGGCGAACCCGGTCGCAAGCCGCCTCTTCCCGTACGGAGGCTTGCGGACCCGCGGGCGCCGACGCATTCTGCCTCCGCAACAAGGTCCATAACACCAGCGGGAGAGCGGAATGGCGAAAGTTTCACGGCGTCAGACACTGGGGCTCGGTCTTGGAGCCGGCCTGTCGGTCACGATGATGACGGGGCGCGACGAGGCGCAGGCCGCCCCCGCCAACGTCACGTTCAGCCTGCTGCTCGTGAACGACATCTACAAGATGTCCGACGACAAGGGCCGCGGCGGTTTCGCCAAGCTCGCCGCGCGTGGTGAAGCAGGAGCGGGCGCGCGGCGTGCCGATGCTGTTCGTGCACGCCGGCGATACCTTCTCGCCCTCGCTCATGTCGGGCTTCGACCAGGGCGCGCACATCGTCGAGCTGACCAACATGATCCGGCCGGACGTCTTCGTGCCCGGCAACCACGAGTTCGACTTCGGCAAGGACGTCTATTTCAAGCGCATGGGCGAATCGAAGTTTCCGTTCTTCGCCGCCAACATGCGCCAGGCCGACGGTTCGCCTATCCCCGGCATGAAGGATCGCCAGGTCTTCGCGCTGGGCGCCGTGAAGGTCGGCGTCTTCGGCCTCGTGCTCTCCGGCGTGCCCGGCATGTCGCAGCCGGGCGACATGCAAGTTCGGGCCGGAGCTCGACACCGTGAAGGCCCAGGCGGCGGCTCTGCGCCAGCAGGGCGCCGACATCGTGGTCTGCGTGTCACGCATACCGATCGCGACATGGACAACGCGATCGTGCGCTCGCGCCTCGTCGACGTGCTGCTCACCGGGCACGACCACGATCTCGCGATCGGCTACGACGGCAAGACCGTGATGGTGGAGTCGAGCGAGGAAGGGAACTTCGTCACCGCCATCGACTTCGTCGCGACCGTCACGGGCGAGGGCAAGGACCGCAAGGTCGCATGGGCGCCGAGTTTCCGCGTCCACGATTCGTCCACGATCGATCCCGATCCGGAAGTGCTCGCCGTCGTGAAGCGCTACGAGGCGGAGCTTTCGAAGGAGCTCGACGTCGAGATCGGCACGAGCGCCGGCGAGCTCGACAGCCGCTCCGCCACGGTGCGCTCGCAGGAGGCCGCGATCGGCAACCTGATCGCCGACGCGATCCGGGACTCGACCGGCGGCGAGCGTGGCGATCACCAACGGCGGCGGCATCCGGGCCAACAAGCAATATCCGGCGGGCGCCAAGCTCACCCGCCGCGACATCCTCTCGGAGCTGCCGTTCGGGAATTCGACGTCGCTCGTCGAAATCACCGGCGCCGACCTCAAGGCGGCGCTGGAGAACGGCGTCTCGCAGATCGAGCAGCGCGCGGGCCGCTTCCCGCAGGTGTCGGGCCTGAAGTTCGAGGTCGACTCGAAGGCGCCCGTCGGCTCGCGCATCTCGAACGTCCAGGTCGACGGCCAACCCCTCGATCCGGCGAAGAAGTACAAGGTCGCGACCAACAACTTCATGCTCACCGGCGGCGACGGCTATGCGCCCTTCACCCGGGGCCGGGTCCTGATCGGCACCACGGACGGCAAGCTCATGGCGAACGAGGTCATGGCCTACGTGCGCAAGAAGGGCACCGTCGACTCCAAGGTCGAGGGCCGCATCGTCGTCCGGTGACGGGACCGTTCGCCAGGCTCTCGCGGATTTCCGCGAGAGCCCGGCCGCAGGCCGTTGGCGCGAGCCTGCCGTTCTTCACCGACGGCACAGCCGACGACGTGGCCGCCCGCGTCGACGCGCGGATCGCGGCCGGGGCGCACGTGCTGCCTGCGCCCGAGAGACATCTTCAACGCGCTTGCGGCTCACCCCGCTCGAGACCGTCAAGGCCGTGATCCTCGGCCAGGACCCCTACCCGACGCCGGGCGACGCGCACGGGCTCGCCTTCTCGTATGTCGGCGCGCGCCGCCTGCCCGCCTCGCTCAAGGTGATCCTCGCCGAGCTGTCGTCGGACTGCGGCGTGCCGCTGCCGCCGTCCGGAAACCTCGCACCCTGGACGAGGCAGGGCGTCCTCCTCCTCAACACGGCGCTCACCGTCGAGGCCGGCGCGTCCGGCGCGCACATGAAGCTCGGATGGTCGGCGCTCGCCGACCAGGCCGTCGCCGCGGTGTCGGCGCAACGTCCCGCGGTCGTCTTCCTGCTCTGGGGCGGCCCGGCCCGCCGGCGCGCGGCCCTGATCGACCGAACGAAGCACCTGGTGCTCGAATGCGGCCATCCCTCGCCGCTCAACCGGCTCAACGATTTTCGCGGCACGCGGCCGTTCAGCCGGGCCAATGCATGGCTGAGGGAGAGGGGGGCGAGCCGGTGGATTGGGCGCTGTCATAAAACGGCGGCCGTCATCCCCGGGCTTGGCCCGGGGATCCACGCCTTTGCTTTCTCGGGGACGGCAGAAAGACGTGGATGGCCGGGACAAGCCCGGCCATGACGAGGCGACGCTCAGCTGGTTTTCCGCTCGTCCGCGATCACCTTGCCGTCGTTCGGAAGGGTTCCCGGCGCGACGAGATCGACCGACCCTTTGAGCTTCGTCACGGCCTGGAGGGTGGCGGCCACGGCGGATTAAAATCGGGCATCGGCGTCGGCAGCGGATGTGAAGGCTGTCGGAAGGGAGCTGAAAGGAGCGGTTCTGGTCGGGTCGACCGCGGGACCCATTCAGTATTCTAAACCCGCGTGGAGTCCACCTCTCTCCGCGAAGGCATTTAGCGACGAGTTCCGCGGTTTCAGGCGGACGGTCCTCGCGTCGATGGTCACATCAAACCGCGAGAGGAAGCTCATGCCGAGCAGCCCGTCTATCTTGTTGCCATAGGTCGCCCGATCGTCCGTTTGCACAACGACCGCTATATTCTGGGCGGCGAGTTCTTGAGCGCCACCGTATGAGCGCGTCCACGTCGCGCCTCGATAATGCCATTGGCGGTGGCGAGCCTGACCGAGCTGCCTTCGTCCACGTCGACCTTCGCGCGCTGCGCGAAGCTCCGCTTCATCGCTACGAACGTGGCGCCGGTATCGAGAAGAAATCTGCCAGGTACCCCATTGATCGAAGCCGACACGCTGATGGTCTGGCCGGAGCGGCCGACGGGGATAATCTCCTCGGTTATGGTCGCCGGCGAGGCGCATTGGCCCTTCGCATTGAGCTCGGCAAGGATGCTACGTGTCTGACTGGTGTCGTTCCGGGCCGGGTTGATCGCGACCCAAGTTTCTATCGGGACCGCCGCATCGCAAAATTGGCCAAGCTTCTCGTAGCATCGCATCATAGCGAAGTAACTGACACTGGCGATTTGCTCCTTGTTGCCGAACAGCTCGATGGCCGTGGCATAGTCATCGATCGCTTTCTTGCAATCGCCCCCGCGATCATGCCCGAGAGCCCGTAGATAATAACCGTTGTCACTGTAGGGCTCGAGCTTGATGAGCTCGGTCGCGGCGCTGACGACGGCAGGATGGTCGTTCAGCTGCAGGAGGACGTTCACGGCTCGGCGAACGACCGTAGCGTTGCCGCCGCAGGTTTCGGAGAAACGAATCTGCGCGACGGCCGCTTCGCGTCGACGCCCCAGCTTCTGCAAGGCGTCGCCGAGACCCGTTATGGCGGTTTGGTCACATCGCTCGCGGTGCAATTCGTCGAGAGATCGCTGCACCGAGTTCCGAACGGAGGACGGACTTTGGCAAAGTGATGCCAAGAGTTCGAGAGAGTGTCGTCGAACTCGCACGCTTGCGCCGATGATGTCGTTGGCAGCTCCGCCCCTGCCATGACCGAAATCAGAATGACAAACGACGGGATTGCGCGGCACAGCCGGCGACAGCGAGGAAGGCGGTCCAACGGTGCTCCCCGGCATCGAAAGCGAAAGGCGAAGTCGCCGGCGTGCCGTCCTCCTGCCAACAAACCTGCGCTCATGCGCGCCTGGAGATCTCTGACGACGTGAGAACGAAATTCTCAACAGCCAAGCGGGTTAACCGCATGTGACAGTACGTCAGTCAAGTGCTTGCCTTTGCGTGGTGCCGCGTGTGATTGGCGTCGCCGCGCCAAGTGTTCGCCTACGTCTCCATCTCGCGGTGAAACAAAGGTCCCTGTAAGCTAGGAGGGGACGGCAAGGTCGGGTCGGACTTCTCGGCATCCAGCGCGTGCTAGTCGACCTTCCGCTCGTCGGCGATCACCTTGCCGTCGTTCGGCAGGCTTCCCGGCGCGACGAGGTCGACCGCCCCTTGAGCTTGGTGACAGCCTGCAGGGTCGCGGCGACGGCGCGTCCGCAGGTCCTCGCCGCGCGAGGCGGCTTCGGCCGCGAGCGTCATCGCGTCGGTCTCGCCCTCGCGGGTGACGACGAGGCGCAGCTTGCCGAG
The DNA here is from genome assembly GCA_963800985.1 of uncultured Alphaproteobacteria bacterium. Taxonomy (GTDB): domain Bacteria; phylum Pseudomonadota; class Alphaproteobacteria; order Rhizobiales; family Beijerinckiaceae; genus Microvirga. The sequence continues at coordinate 387,007 of CAWDDI010000023.1, forward strand.
CTCGGGATGGCGCCGTGGCGATCTCCGCGACCTGCTCGGGCCGCACGAACATGCCCTTGACCTTGGTGGTCTGGTCGGCGCGGCCCATCCAGCCCTTGATGCGCATGTTGGTGCGCCCGCACGGGCTCGCGCCCGGGCAGCGCCGCCGTGAGGTCGCCGAGCGCGAGGCGGATCTGGGGATGGTGCGGATCGAGGTTGGTGACGACGATCTCGCCGACCTCGCCCTCCGGCACCGGATCGCCGGTGCCGGGGCGGACGATCTCGACGATCAGGTCCTCGTTCACGACCATGCCCTCGCGGGCCGAGGTCTCGTAGGCGATGACGCCGACATCCGCGGTGGCGTAGGCCTGATAGGCGTCGATGCCGCGCGCCCGCGATCTCCTCCTGCAGCGACTTCGGGAAGGCCGCGCCGGAGCACGAGCGCCTTCTTGATCGAGGACGCGTCGCGGCCGGCCGCCTCGGCGGCGTCGAGCAGGATCTTGAGGAAGTCCGGCGTGCCGCAATAGGCGGCCGGGCGGAAGGCCTCGATGACCTCGAACTGCTGCTCGGTGTTGCCCGGGCCCGGCCGGGATGACGGCGCAGCCGAGCGCGCGCGCGCCGGAATCCATGATGAAGCCGCCCGGCGTCAGATGATAGCTGAAGGTGTTGAGCACGACGTCGCCCGCGGCGGAAGCCCATGGCGTAAGAGCGCGCGCGCGGCGCCCCAGGGATCGGCCCCGGTGCCCTCCGGCTCGAAGATCGGCCCCGGCGAGGTGAACAGGCGCCCGAAGGCGGACGAGCGGCGCGGCGACGAAGCCGCCGAAGGGCGGCGCGGCCTTCTGCAGCGCCGGCAGTTCCGCCTTGCGCAGCACCGGCAGCTGCGACAGCGCCTGCGCGGTCCGTGATCGCGCGCCGGATCGATGCCGCTGCAGCCGCTCCGCATAGGCCGGCGCCGCGCAGCGCGGCCGCGAAGCACGTCCGGCAGCCGCGCGAAGAGATCGGCCTCGCGCGCGGCGGGATCTGGGTGTCGCGGGCATCGAATGTTCGGTCATGGCGCTCCCCTCGTGGCGTCTATTCGTAGCCGACAGGCCCCGTTGCGCAAACTCGTCCCGGAGCGCGATCATTGGCGAATGGCGAGTGGGGAGTGGGTTGTGGGTTGTAGGAAGTGCACCCCTGTCATCCTCGGCCGGAGCCCCGGACTTGATCCGGGGCGCAGGGGAAGGGGATCCAGTCTGGCGGTGCTGCTGAACATGGATCCCTGTCCCTCGCCTGCGGCTCGCCGGGGATGACAGTGACTGGCTTCCCCACTCCCACGCCCCACCTCCTACTCCCCGTTCGCCATCGGGACCGGATGAACGGCAGGCGCGATCAGCGGCGCGCTACGCCAGCCAGCGCTTGCGGCGCTTGTAGCTCTTCACCTCGCGGAAGGACTTGCGGTCGGGCCCCGCGACGCCGAGGTAGAACTCCTTCACGTCCTCGTTCTCGCGCAGCATCTTGCGCCGGGCCGTCCATGACGACGCGGCCGGTCTCGAGGATGTAGCCGTAGGTGGCGTATTTCAGCGCCATGTTGGTGTTCTGCTCGGCGAGCAGGAAGGACACGCCCTCGTCGGCGTTGAGCCTGCGGACGATCTCGAAGATCTCCTCGACGATCTGCGGCGCAAGCCCCATCGAGGGCTCGTCGAGCAGGATCATCTTCGGCCGCGACATCATCGCGCGGCCGATCGCGCACATCTGCTGCTCGCCGCCCGAGGTGTAGCCGGCCATGCGAGCCTGCGGCGCTGCTTCAGGCGCGGGAAATACTCGTAGATCATCTCGAGGTCGCGCCGGATCGCGGCATTGCCGTCGCGGCGCGTGAAGGCGCCGGTGAGGAGGTTCTCCTCGATCGTGAGATGGCCGAAGCAGTGCCGGCCCTCCAGCACCTGGATGCAGCCGCGGCGCACGAGCTCGTTCGGGGACAGCCGGTCGACGCGCTCGCCCGTCGAACTCGATCGAGCCCTTGGTGACCTCGCCGCGCTCGGCGTGGAGCAGGTTCGAGATCGCCTTCAGGGTCGTGGTCTTGCCGGCGCCGTTGGCGCCGAGGATCGCGACGATGCCGCCGCGCGGCACGGTGAGCGAGACGCCCTTCAGCACGAGGATGACGTGGTCGTAGATGACCTCGATGTTGTTGACCGCGAGGATCGGTCGTCGGCGGCGGTGCGGCGGGCTGCATCGGCACGGCGGCGGTCATCGCGGGCTCCCCGGGCTCTCCCCCCTTGCGAGGGAGGTGGCATGGAACGAGGCGTGGGCGCCGCGTCCGAGACGACGGCGCGCGCTCACGCGGCTCCGAGCGCCTCCCCGCGCGGGAGGGGAGCGTCGCGGCTCGTCAGGACGACTTCTCGCAGGCCTCGGTGCGCTTCGGCCAGCCGGCGTTCTTCTCGGCATAGTCCTTGCGGCGGCCTCGATCAGCGGGCGCACCTTGTCGCTTCATCGGCTCCATCCAGTCGGAGCCCTTGGTCCACTTGGTGCCGTCCCATTCGGCGACATAGACCTTGTGGTGGCCGTTATGGTCGTCGCAGGAGACCTTCACGGGCGCCGCGAAGCCCTCCATGCCGAGCTCCTTGAGGCGCGCCTCGGTGATGTTGAGGCTCTCGAGGCCTCGGCGCACGTCCTCGCCGGTGACGCACCTTCTTGCCGGTGATCTTCTGGGCGTTGCGGATCGCCTCGGCGATCAGCATCGAGTTGTAGACGCCGCGGTTGTAGAGGTTCTCGCCGACCTTCTCCTTCGGGTGCTTGGACAGGCCCTTGTCGACCACATGCTTCTGGATGTCCTGGATCACCGGGAAGTCGGTGCCGGCGGCGTGGAAGTTGAGCGACTTGTAGCCCTTGGCCGCGGCGCCGCCCGCGCGGGCGTCGTCGTCGCCGCCGGCCCACCAGACGCCGACCAGCTTGTCGATCGGGAAGCCGATCCGGATCGCCTCCTTGACGGCGGTCGGGTTCATCGCGCCCCAGCCCTGGTTGTAGATCCAGTCCGGCCGGTCGCGGCGGACGTTGAGCCAGATCGAGCCCTGGTTCTGCATGTCCTGCGCGGCGACCGGATAGAGCTTCAGCTCGAAGCCGAATTCCTTCGACGAGCGTCTCGAGCAGCGGGATCGGCTCCTTGCCGAAGCGGCGCGTCGAGATGGAGGAGGCCGATCTTCTTGCCCTTGAGCTTGTCGAGGCCGCCTTCCTTCTCGGCGACGTACTTGATGAACACCGAGGCGCCGTCCCAATAGGTCACGGGCGGGTTGAACACCCAGGGGAAGGTGTTGCCGTCGGCCGAGGCCGAGAGCCCATAGGCCATCGACAGGACCGGGATCTTGTCGACCGCGGCCCTCGGGATCAGCTGCAGGGTGATGCCGGTCGAGTAGGGGTTCATGATCGACCGGGTTCTTGCCCTTGACGGCCTCGTAGCACTCGACGCCCTTCTTGGTGTCGTAGCCGGTCTCGCATTCCTCGATCGTGAGCTTGACGCCGCCGATGCCGCCGTCGCGCTCGTTGAGCATCCGCAGGTAGTCGTGCATGCCGTCGGCGATCGGGATGCCGGAGCCCGCGAAGGCGCCGGTGCGGTAGGTGAGCAGCGGAACGTAGATCGAGTCCTGCGCCTGCGCCGGGCACGCGTCGCGGCGCCGATGAGGGCCGCGGCGGCGGCCCCCAAGGCTGACTTTGCGAAGCGACATTCCTCCGTTCTTCCTCCCGTTGTGATGTCCGGCTGCACGCTGCCGGACGGGTTCGACCTCGTTCGCTCGTCCCTTGTCGCGCCGCTCGCCTCGGCCGCGGCGGCCTGCCGGCCCTCAATAGGGGAACGGCCAGACCCGGAGCTTCTGCTTGCCGATCTGCCAGAGCCGCGCGAGGCCGTGCGGCTCGACGATCAGGAAGAAGATGATCAGCGCGCCGACGATCATGAAGCGCAGGTGCTCGATGGTCTCGGCGCCGATGCGATGCCCGAACGGCGCCGAGGAGCGCCGGCAGGACGATGCCGAGCACGATCGGCATGATGAAGATGAGCGCCGCGCCGAAGAACGAGCCGATCAGGCTGCCGAGCCCGCCGATGATCACCATGAACAGGATGAAGAAGGACTGGTTGATGTCGAAGACGTTGTACTCGGCGCCGCCGTACCAGAGGAACACCAGCATCGCGCCGGCGACGCCGCAGTAATAGGACGACACCGCGAAGGCGAGGAGCTTCGTCGGCAGGAGCTTGATGCCCATCAGCTCGGCCGCGATGTCCATGTCGCGCATCGCCATCCACGCGCGGCCGATGCGGCCGTGCACGAGGTTCGAGGCGATCCAGGTGAGCACGATCGACGAGGGTCAGCACGACGAGGTAGCGCGTCTGCGGGCGTCGCGGTCGGCGCCGATGATCGGCACGCCGAACAGCGTGCGCAGCGGCGCCTCGATCGCGCCCGAGACGTTGTAGTTGCACGAGCCACGGGCACGCGGTTGAACGCCCATTGCAGGAAGAACTGCGCGGCGAGCGTCGCGACCGCGAGATAGAAGCCCTTGATGCGCAAGCGACGGCAGGCCGAACAGCACCCCGATCGCCGGCCGAGAAGAAGCCGGAGGCCAGGATCCAGACGATGATGTTCACGTCCGGGAAGGCGGTCGTCAGCTTGTAGCAGGCATAGGCGCCGACCCCCATGAAGCCGCCGGTGCCGAGCGAGAGCAGGCCCGCATAGCCGGTGAGGATGTTGAGCCCGATCGCGGCGAGCGAGAAGACCAGGAACGGGATCATCACCGCCTGGAGCAGGAAGTTGTTGCCGATGAAGCGCGAGCGCGTAGGCGGCGGCGATGATGACCGCGAGCCCGATGCGGTCCTGCGCGCAGCGGGAACACCGCCATGTCGGCGGCGTAGCTGGTCTTGAACTGGCCGGCCTCGCGGTAGAACACGTGGTCCTCGCTACGTTCGGCGAGTAGCGAATGGCGACATGGCGACATGGATGCTCCCCATCGCCGGCTACCGCCATTCGCCACTCGCCATTCGCCATTCGCCATCCTCAAACCCGCTCGATGATCTTCTCGCCGAACAGGCCCTGCGGCCGGTACAGCAGGAAGCAGGAGGGCGATCACGTAGGCGAGCCAGGTCTCGATGCCGCCGCCGATCAGCGGGCCCCAGTAGAACTCGCCGATCTTCTCGCCGACGCCGATGATGAGCCCGCCGACGATGGCGCCGGGGATCGAGGTGAAGCCGCCGAGGATCAGCACCGGCAGGGCCTTCAGCGCGATGATCTGCAGCGCGAAGGACACGTCCGAGCGCGCGCCCCACATGATGCCGGTGACGAGCGCGACGATGCCGGCCGTGAACCAGACGATCACCCAGATCTGGTTGAGCGAGATGCCGACCGAAAGCGCCGCCTTGTGGCTGTCGGCGACCGCCCGCAGCGCCCGGCCGATGCGGGTCTTCGAGAAGAACACCGCGAGCGCCGCGATCATCAGCGAGGCGATCACGGCGGCGGCGATGTCGATGTGCTGGAAGCGCACCGGGCCGCCGAACAGCTGAGTCGGTCGAGCCCTTGCGGCAGGTAGAGCTCGCTCGCGATCATCTGCTTCGGGTTGCCGCCGAAGATCAGCTCGCCGAGGCCGATCAGGAAATAGGTCAGCCCGAAGGTCGCCATGAACAGGATGATGTCGGGCTGGTTGACGAGCGGGCCGCAGCACGACCCGCTCGACCGCGACCGCGAGCACGAACATCACGCCGACCGTGAGGGCCAGCGCGAGCAGGGCCGGCACGCCCTTCTCGTGGAGACCCGACGAGGGTCAGCGCCGCGAACACCACCATGATGCCCTGCGCGAAGTTGAACACGCCCGAGGCCTTGAAGATCAGCACGAAGCCGAGCGCGATCAGCGCGTAGAGCACGCCCGAGACGAGCCCCTCCCAGAGCGTCTGCACGAGCAGGTCGGGCGCCTCGACCATCAGCACGAACGGATCGACGAAGACCTTGTAGACGGGTTTCCGCGATCGATCGTGCCGCTCTGCACGGCGAGCACGAGCGCCAGGATGGCGGCGACGAGTCAGGCCGGCACCGCCAGCCGCTTGAGCGCCCGCCGGTCGAGCCCTGGCCTGCGCACCGAAACTGCCGCTGATCCGCCATGCTCAACCTCTCACTGCGCCACGCTGCGACAGGCGTCGATCATCGCTAAATCGTTCGATGCTCGCGGTGCGCCCCGGAGCGCGCTGTCCATCGAGCCTCTCAATGCGCCACGCCGAGATAGGCGTCGATGACGCGCTGGTCGCGCTTGACCTCGTCCGGCACCCCGTCGGCGATCTTGCGGCCGTATTCGAGCACGACGACGCGGTCGGACAGGTCCATCACCACGCCCATGTCGTGCTCGATCAGCGCGATCGTGGTGCCGAATTGCTGGTTCACGTCGAGGATGAAGCGGGACATGTCCTCCTTCTCCTCGAGGTTCATGCCGGCCATCGGCTCGTCGAGGAGCAGGAGCTCCGGCTCCATGGCGAGCGCCCGCCCGAGCTCGACCCGCTTCTGCAGGCCGTAGGGCAGCTTGCCGACCGGGACCTTGCGGATGTGCTGGATCTCCAGGAAGTCGATGATGTCCTCGACGACGCGGCGATGCGTCGACCTCCTCCTTCAGCGCCGGGCCGTGGCGGAGCAGCTGCCAGAAGAAGCCGCGCTGCATCTTCAGCGAGCGGCCCGCCATGATGTTGTCGAGCGTCGACATGCCCTTGAACAGCGCGACGTTCTGGAAGGTGCGGGCGATGCCGCCGCGCGCCGCCTCGTAGGGCCGCATCTTCGGCCGCGTCCTGCCCTTGAAGGTGATGCGGCCCTCGGTCGGATGGTAGAAGCCGTTGATGCAGTTGAGCATCGAGGTCTTGCCGGCGCCGTTCGGGCCGATGATGGCGCGGATCTCGCCCTTCCGGATGTCGAAGGAGACGTCGGTCAGCGCCTTCACGCCGCCGAAGCGCGAGCGACACGTCTCGACGGCGAGCAGCACGTCGCCCTTCGCGAGGATGGGGCTGTCCGGCAGCGTCTCATCGGCTCCGACGTCATCCGCGCATTGGCGCCGGCATTCCGCGCCTCCAGCAAGCGCGTCGCACCGGATAGGTCTTCATGTCGCGGATCTTGACCCGCGCCGAGATCACGCCCTTGCGGCCGTCCTCGAAGGTGACCTCGGTCGAGATGTCGGCCTCCTGCGAGCCGTCGTAGAGCGCCTGGATCAGCGGCGCGTAGCGCTCGGCGATGAAGCCGCGGCGGACCTTCTGGCGTGCGCGTCAGCTCGCCGTCGTCGGCGTCGAGTTCCTTGTGCAGGATGAGGAAGCGCCTGATCTGCGCGCCGCCCATCCGCGGCTCGGCGGCAAGCGAGCGGTTCACCTCGTCGACATGCTTCTCGATCATGTCGTAGACGAGCGGATGGCCGGCGAGCTCCTGGTAGGAGGCGTAGGTGACGCCGTTGCGCTCGGCCCAGTTGCCGACCGCCACGAGGTCGATGTTGATGAAGCACGCGACGTAGTCGCGCCCGTCCCCGAAGGCCACCGCCTCCTTGATGTTCGGATAGAACTTGAGCTTGTTCTCGATGTATTTCGGCGGGAACAGCGAACCGTCCCGCAGCTTGCCGACATCCTTGGCCCGGTCGATGATCTTGAGGTGGCCGGTCGGCGTCGAAGAAGCCGGCATCGCCCGAGCGCACGAAGCCGTCCGGCGTCTTGGTCTCGGCGGTCTTCGCCTCGTCCTTGTAGTAGCCGAGGAAGACGCCCGGCGAGCGGTAGAGCACCTCGCCGTTGTCGTCGATGCGGATCTCCACCTGCGGCGCCGGGCGGCCGACCGTATCGGCGCGGATCTCGCCGTCCGGCTGCATGGTGACGTAGACCGAGGCTTCGGTCTGGCCGTAGAGCTGCTTCAGGTTGACGCCGATCGAGCGGTAGAACCGGAAGATCTCCGGACCGATCGCCTCGCCGGCGGTGTAGCCGACCTTGATCTTGCGTCAGCCCGAAGCGGTTCTTGAGCGGGGCGTAGACCAGGACGTCGCCGAGCGTCCAGAGCAGGCGGTCCCACAGGCTGACGCCGCGCTCGCGGTTGAGGATGCGTCTCGCCCACGCGGTTGGCGTGGTCGATGAAGAACTGGAACATGCCGCCGCTTCAGCGCGCTCGCATCCTCCATGCGCACCATGGTCAGGGTCAGCATGTTCTCGAACACCCGCGGCGGCGCGAAGGCGTAGGTCGTGCCGATCTCGCGCCGGTCGTCGACCACGGTGTCGGGGCTCTCGGGGCAGTTGACGCACAAGCCCGCGATGATCGCCTGCGCGTAGGAGAAGATGTGGTCGCCGACCCAGGCGATCGGCAGATAGGCGATGATCTCGTCCTTCTCCTCGAGCTTGTCGAAATCGCAGCCGATCTGCGGCCGCGGCGATGACGTTGTCGTAGGTGAGCATCACGCCCTTGGGGCGGCCCGGTGGTGCCCGACGTGTAGAGGATGATGGCGAGGTCGGAGCCGCCGCCGAGGTCGAGCTCGCGCTGGAGGGTTCGTGCCTCCGCGGCATCGGCGAGGCGCTTGCGGCCCTCGTCGATCACCTCCGCGATCGGGTGCAGGCGAGACTGGTCGTAGTCGCGCAGGCCGCGCTCCTCGTCGTAGAGGAGATGGGTGAGCAGCGGCACCCGGTCGGCGACGGAGAGGAGCTTGTCGACCTGCTCCTGGTCCTGCACCGCCGCGTGGGTCACCTCGGCGTGGGCGAGCACATAGGCCATCTCGTCGGCGACGCTGTCGGCATAGACCGGGATCGGCACGGCGCCGAGCCATTGCGCCGCCGCCATGGTCCAGTAGAGCCGCGGCCGGTTGTAGCCGATGATCGCGATCTTGCCGCCGCGCTTGAGGCCGAGCGCCCTCAGGCCGGCCGCGTAGGCGCGCACGTTCTCGTGCACCTCGTCCCAGGTCCAGGACTGCCAGATGCCGAGGTCCTTGTGCCGGAACGCCGTCCGGCGCGGGCGGACGCGCGCATTGCGCACGATCAGCTTCGGGAACGTGTCTTCACGCGCGGCGTCAGCCGTCGTCACGAACCTGCTCTCCCTCCCGCTCCGCATCGGTCCGGACGACCGCGGCGCAGCGATTTGCCGTTTCCTCTGGTCGCGCGGTGTTCCCGCGCTTTTGGCCGCTCGATCGGCCGGCCCTCGTTGCGGAACCGTCTCGAAGTGTACCCACTCGCCGCCTCGCTACAAGAGGCGATGGCGTGCAGGATTGCCCAAATCGAGGGATGTTGTCACGTTTTCCGTGCGAATCCGAACCGTCGCGCTGTCGGCCGGGAGCGCTGGACGCGCTCGGACGATCGCTTTCGTGCGACGCGCTCGCCCCTCGGGGACGGCGATCGTCCGCGACCGACCCAGACTTGGCCCGGTCCGGGAATGATCCTGACGGCCTATTCCGCCGCAGCGGCGAGCGGCCGCTCGGGCGCCGGCGCGCGAAAGCGTGCGAGAAGCTCCGCCTCCTCGGCCTTCGCGGCCTTGAGGTTCCGGTCCTTGATGTGACCGAAGCCTCTGATCTTCTGCGGGATGTTCGCGAGGCCAACCGCCACCGCGTAGGTTTCCGGCGTAAGCTTCGCGAGGATTTCGTCGAGCAGCACCGCGTAATCGCGCACGAGCCGCCGCTCGGTGCGCCGCTCCCTGGTGTAGCCGAACGGGTCGAGCGGCGTCCCGCGCAGGCCGCGGAAGCGCGCCAGCACCCGGAACGCGCTCATCATCCATGGCCCGAAGCTCTTCTTGCGCGGCAGGCCCGTCGCCGGATCCTTGCGGGCCAGAAGGGGCGGAGCAAGGTGGAACTCGAAGCGTCAGGTTCTCGCCCTCGAAGGCGGACGCGACCTGCCGCTCGAAATGACCGTCGGTATAGAGGCGGGCGACCTCGTACTCGTCCTTGTAGGCCATCAGCTTGAACAGGGAGCGCGCCACCGCGTCCGTGAGAGCGGTGCCGCCGTGCGCCAGGCCGGCCTCGGCCGCTCTGCGCCCGTTCGACCATCGCCTTGTAGCGCCGGGCATAGCGCGCGCTCTGGTAGCCGGTCAGGAACTCGACGCGGCGGGCGATCGCCTCGTCGAGGGTCTCGGAGAGCCTGCGCGACGGCGTCGGCGCCTTGAGCTCGCCCATGAGCCTTGCGATCGTCTCGGGCTCGGCCGCAGCCCGGCGGCCCCATGCGAAGGCGGCGAGGTTCATGGTCACGGCTTCGCCGTTGAGCTCGATCGCCTTCTCGATCGCCGCGCCGGAGAGCGGAACCCGGCCGGTCTGGTAGGCATAGCCGAGCATGAACATGTTCGCGGCGATCGCATTGCCGAGGAGCGCCGTCGCGATGGCGGTCGCGTCCGTGAACGCCGACGCCGGCCGGACCGGCGGCCGCCGTGATCGCGCGCTTGATGCGCTCGGCCGGGAGCGAAAAATCGGCGTTGCGGGTGAAGTCGCCCGGCATGACCTCGGCGGTGTTCACGACGAGCGCGGTCTGCCCCTGCTCGACGGAGGCGAGCACCTTCTTGGTGCCGCGTCACGACGAGGTCGCAGCCGAGCACGAGATGCGCGGCGCCCGCGGTGACGCGGATCGCGTGGATGTCGTCCTGGCTGTTCGCGAGGCGCACGTGGCTGTAGACCGCGCCGCCCTTCTGGGCGAGGCCCGCCATGTCGATCATGCCGAGGCCCTTGCCCTCGAGATGCGCCGCCATGCCGAGGATCGCCCCGATCGTCACGACGCCCGTGCCGCCGACGCCCGTGACGATGATGTTGAAGGTGCGGTCGATCGCCGGGAATCGTCGGCTCCGGCAGCGGGCTTGAAGCCATGCCGTCGGCCGCGACGCCGTCGCGGGCACCGCCTTCTTGACCTTGGCGCCGTGCACCGTCACGAAGGACGGGCAAAAGCCCTTCACGCAGGAAAAGTCCTTGTTGCAGTTCGACTGGTCGATCTGGCGCTTGCGCCCGAACTCGGTCTCGACCGGCTGCACGGCGACGCAGTTCGACTGCACGGAGCAGTCGCCGCAGGCCTCGCAGACGAGATCGTTGATGATGACCCGCTTGTCGGGGTCCGGGAAATCGCCGCGCTTGCGCCGCCGGCGCTTCTCGGCCGCGCAGGTCTGGTCGTAGATCATCACCGACACCCCCGGGACCTCGGCGAGCGCGCGCTGCACCGCGTCGAGTTCGTCCCGGTGATGGATCGTCAGGCCGGACGGCCACTGGACGGACTTCGCATACTTGTCGGGCTCGTCGGTCACGACCGCGATGCGCTCGACGCCCTCGGCGCGCACCTGGCGGGCGATCATGTCGACCGTGAGGCCGCCCTCGTGCCGCTGGCCGCCGGTCATCGCGACGGCATCGTTGAAGAGGATCTTGTAGGTCACGTGGGTCTTGGTATCGACCGCCCAGCGCAGCGCCAGCACGCCGGAATGGTTGTAGGTGCCGTCGCCGAGGTTCTGAAACACGTGGCCGCGCGTCGAAAAATTCGATTCGCCGACCCAGTTCGCGCCCTCGCCGCCCATCTGGGTGAAGCCTTCGGTTTCGCGGTCCATCCACTGGGCCATGTAGTGGCAGCCGATGCCCGCATAGGCCCGCATGCCCTCCGGGACGCGGGTCGAGGTGTTGTGCGGGCAGCCGGAGCAGAAGTGCGGCGTGCGGGTCGCGACGTCGCTCGTGAGCGCGAGGATCCGCTGCGCCTCGATGAGGCGCTCGACGCGGCCGCGCAGATCGTCGTTGCCATGATAGCGCAGCAGCCGCTCGCCGATCGCGATGGCGATGTCGTTCGGATCGAGCGCGCCCTTCACGGGGAAGAGCCAGCGGCCGGTCTCGTCCTTCTTGCCGATGCAGACCGGTTGGTTCGCGGTCCCGTAGAGCTCCTCGCGCAGCTGGACCTCGATGAGGGAGCGCTTCTCCTCGACCACGATGACGAGGTCGAGGCCCCGAGCGAAGTCGAGGAGCTCGCGCTGCGAGAGCGGCCACGGGCAGGCGACCTTGTAGAGCCGCAGCCCCATGTCGTTCGCCTTGACCTCGTCGAGGCCGAGCTCGTCCAGCGCCTGACGCACGTCGAGATAGGATTTTCCGACCGTGATGATGCCGACCCGGGGCTGGCGCCCGCCGGAGAGGACGATGCGGTTGAGGTTGTTGGCGCGCACGAAGGCCAGCATCGCGTCGCGCTTGTAGTCGTGCAGGCGCGCCTCCTGCTCGAGGATGCCGTCGCGCGGGCGGATGTTGAGGCCGCCGGGCGGCATCGCGAAGTCGTCCGGAACGACGATCCTCACCCGGTCGACCGAGCCGTCCACGGAGGCCGTCGACTCGATGTTCTCCTTGACGCATTTGAACGCCACCCACGTGCCGCAGAAGCGGCTCATGGCGTAGCCGTAGAGGCCGTAGTCGAGGATCTCCTGAACGCCCGCGGGGTTCAGGATCGGGACCATGACGTCGACGAAGTGGAACTCGGACTGATGGGCGACGGTGGAGGATTCCGCCGTGTGGTCGTCGCCCATGAGCGCCAGCACGCCGCCGTGCTTCGCGGAGCCGGCCATGTTGGCGTGGCGGAAGGCGTCGCCCGAGCGGTCGACGCCGGGTCCCTTGCCGTACCACATCCCGAACACGCCGTCGTAGCGGCCTTCGCCGCGCATCTCGGCTTGCTGCGCGCCCCAGACGGCCGTCGCCGCGAGTTCCTCGTTCAGCCCCGGCTGAAAGACGATGTGGGACCCTTCAAGCCATTTCCTGGCCTTGAAGAGATTCTGGTCCAGGCCGCCGATCGGCGACCCGCGATAGCCCGACACGAAGCCGGCCGTGTTGAGCCCGGCCAGCCGGTCGCGCTCGCGTTGCATGAGCAAAAGTCGGACGATCGCTTGGGTCCCGGTGATGAACACGCGGTCCTTGCTAAGATCGTACTTGTCGTCGAGCGTGACGTGCCGGAGCGCCGTGCCCAAATCGGCCATCGCCCGTTCCTCCTCTGAGCCCTCGCCTGCAACCGGTCGTCCGCTCGTAGCGGCTCTTTGATTTTTATGTCAGCAGTGCTGACATAAATGGCCGTCAGCGTCAACGGTGGCCGTTGTGACGTGAGTTCTCGTCCCTTTCCGGGGTTTGCCTCAACCGGTCGCGGACCGTCGGCGGCGATGTTCGGGCCGGTTCGCTTTCGGCTCAGGCCTTGGCGACCCCGACGGTATCGGCCATCTGGGCGCCCCTCGCCCCGATGGGCTGCCGAGGACCCTTGGTGGTGTCCTTCGCGGTCTGATGCTCCACCTCGGCATTGATCTCGGCGCCGAGCAGGACCACGACCGACGACAGCCAGATCCACGTCATGAAGCCGATCACGGCTCCGAGCGAGCCGTAGGTCTCGTTGTAGCTGCCGAAATTCGCGACGTACCACGAGAACAGCATCGAGCCGGCGAGCCAGAGGACCGCGGCCACGATGCCGCCCGGCGTGACCCATTTCCATTCGGCTCGGTCGCGGCTCGGGCCGTAGCGGTAGAGCAACGCCAGACCGAACACGACTCCGATCAGGAGAACCGGCCAGCGCGCGAGTGAAAGCAGCCATTCCGTGCGCCCGCGCAAGCCGATGAAATCGAGGAGGATCGGCAGCACGACGATCCCCGCGATGGCGAGGATCACGAACGCGATGGCGCCGAGCGTGAACGACAGGGACTGGACGTTGAGCCGGAGGAAGCTCCGCTTCTCCTCCTCGTCGTACACGATGTTCAACGCGTCGAAGACGGCCTTCATCCCGGCGTTCGCGCTCCAGAGCGAGAGCACGAGTTCGAAGATGAAGCCGAAGCCGAGCGCGCCGCCGCCTTGGGACGCGATGCGCGTGACCTGCTCGCGGATGATGTCGAGGGCGCCGCCCGGAAGAACGCCTGACAACGTATTCAGATGAGCCTCGATGGTGGCCGGATCGGCGAAGATCCCGTAGATCGAGACCAGCGCCGCGATGGCCGGGAAGACCGCGAGCAGGGCGTAGTACGTGACGCCGGCCGCCACCGCCATGACTCGGTCCTTGCCGAACTCCTCGTAGGTCCGCCAGAGGACGTCCTTCCATCCCGTCGCCGGAATCTGGGTCGGCGTCTCGGCATGTCGCCCCCGCCCGTGCTCCTGTGCGGCGCCGGACGGAGCGTGCTGCTTGTCTTCAAACCCGCTCTCGGACGAGCCGCCTTCCCGCTGGGCCGTCCCGCGACGATCGGGCGAGGAGCCAGGGGCCCGATCGCGTCCGACCACCAGCCTGATCAGAGCCCAGCCGAGAACCATCGTCCACATGGTCGAGACGGACGAGGGACCCTGGCGGGGGCTCGGCCGAGGGAAGGGAGCAGCAGGATTGTCAGCCATGTGGGCGGGCCTCACGCATGTCGACAGCGCCAACCGGGGGCTGGCCAGTGCTTAACCGCGCACGAAAGTACGCGGTTCCGTTGACGGCGGGTCGGGCGGCCCCGAGGCGCCGAAAACCCGCGCGGATCCTGCGAGCGATGCAAGAATGTTCGGCGACGACCCGCGGCCCCGCGGCGATGCGATCGGGCGACGGTTCGGCTCAAGCGGAGGGGTGGTACTGGTAGAGCCAGGTCTCGCTCAGCACCTCGTCGCCGCTGCGGAGATAGCATCGGAGTTCCACGGGGTCCGCCGAGGTCACCGCGAGATCGAACTGGGTGCGCCAGTGGCCCGGCACGTCGTTGGGGACCGCCTCCGTGAGGAGGTTGGAGAACTCGCCCCGCGAGGCCGAGAGCACCGGGCGTGGAAGGACGCCCTTGGCGAGCTTGGCCAAGGGCTCGCCCTTGAACTCGACCACGAACTTGCGCATGCCCTTCGGCCGCAGGCGTCCGGCCTGGCCGCCGTTGCCGAGGCGGGTCGCGACGCAGCGGGCGAGCGGCGTCGGATAGGGCTCGTCCGCGGTCCAGTGCAGCCGATAGCGGAACTCGAGCGCCTGGCCGGCGCGCGCGGTCTCGGCGGGAACCCACATGGCGACGATGTTGTCGTGGATCTCGTCGTCGGTGGGGATCTCGACGAGCTGCACCGAGCCCTTGCCCCAGTCGCCCTGCGGCTCGACCCACAGCGAGGGCCGGCGGTCGTAGTAGACGCCGTCGAGATAGTGTTCGAAGGTCCGGTCGCGCTGGAGGAGCCCGAAGCCGTTCGGCCGCTCGTCCGCGAAGGCCGACGTGAGGATCCGCGGCGGGTTGTTGAGCGGGCGCCAGATCCGTTCGCCGGCTCCGGTCCACAGGGCGAGCCCGTCGGAATCGTGGATTTCCGGCCTCCAGTCGACGGCGGTCTGCTTGGCCTTCTCGGAGTACCAGTACATCGAGGTCAACGGCGCGATGCCGAGGCGGCTGACGTCCTGGCGCAGGAAGATCGTCTTTTCGACCGACATGACCACGCCGGCGGTGCGGCGCATCAGGAAGCGGAACGCGCCCGTGAGGCTCGGGCCGTCGAGGAGAGCGTAGACCGCAACGGCGTCCGCGCCCGCCTGCGGGGTATCGAAATAGATCTCCGTGAACGAGGGAAACTCCTCGCTCCTGTCGTGCACCGCCACGTCGACGGCGATCCCCCGGGCCGAGAGCCCGTACTGGTAGAGCTCGCCGATGGCCCGGAAGTACGAGGTCCCGAGGAAGGCGACCCAGTCGTTCGTGCGCCAGTCGAGCTTTCCGCTTCGCGCCTCCTGGAAGCGGAACCCCGCGAAGCCCGAATTGTCGGGGAGCCTGCGGGCCGGCGAGTCGGCGGGCATATCGAAATAGGCGTCGTCGTAGATGATCTCACGAGCCTGCCCGCGATCGATGACGTGCATCCGCACGGGATTCTGAAAGAACTGGCCAAGGTGGAAGAACGTCACCGGAAACTCGCCCGGACCCTCCGCCCAGAGCGCCAGCTCGGCCTTGAACTTGATCTTGCCGTGGGCGTCGTAGTCGATCTGCTGGAGGATCTCCGGCATCGGGCGGGGCGGAGCCACATGGGGGGCCCGGGCCATCTCGCGGGCGCGGGCCTTCATCGCATCGAACGAGAACGGCGAGGGCGGCCCGATCTTCAACGATGCCTGCGCGAGGGCGGCACGTCCGAAGCCCGAGGCGGCAAGGGACGCGGTGGCGGCGGACGCGGAGAGGAAGCGGCGGCGGTTGATCATCGTGCAACAGTGTGGCAAGGCCAGCTCGCGGGGTCGACGGCGGTTCGGCGGCCCGTCGGCCTGACGCTAGGGCAGGCGGGAGGAGGGGCCTTCTCCTTACCCCCTTGAGAATTCGGCGTCAGCCGCCAAAACTAGTCGCATTCACCGGCACCGGGCAACGGCGCCGCTTCCTAGGGAGAGTTCCATGCGTTCCACGCTCATGCGGCACCTGATGGCTGTCGTGACGGCCTCTGCCCTGGCGGGCGCGAGCCTGCCCGCTCAGGCCCAGGACTTCATCAACATCCTGACAGGCGGCACGTCGGGCGTGTATTACCCGCTCGGAGTCGCCCTCTCGAAGGTGTTCACCGACAAGATCAAGGGCAGCCGCCCGTCGGTTCAGGCCACCAAGGCTTCGGTGGAGAACTTGACCTTGCTCCAACAGGGCAAGGGCGAGATCGCGTTCACGCTGGGCGACAGCTTGGCGCTCGCCTGGGCGGGCGACGAGGAGGCGGGATTCAAGTCGAAGCTCACCAAGCTGCGCGGCATCTCGGCGATTTACCCGAACTACATCCAGGTCGTGGCCTCGAAGGAATCCGGCATCAAGACGCTCACGGACCTGAAGGGCAAGCGGCTCTCCGTCGGCGCTCCGAAATCGGGCACCGAGCTCAACGCCCGCGCTATCCTGGAAGGGGCGGGGCTGTCCTACAAGGACCTCGGAAAGGTCGAGTACCTGCCCTTCAACGAATCCGTCGAGCTGATGAAGAACCGGCAGCTCGACGCCACCCTGCAGTCGGCGGGCCTCGGCGTCGCCTCGATCCGCGACCTCGCGACCTCCGTGGAGATCGTGGTGGTCGAGATCCCGGCCGCGGTCGTCGACAAGGTCGGGGCGCCCTACGTGAAGGTCACGATCCCAGCCAACACCTATACGGGCCAGACCGCAGCCGTCCCGACCGCCGCCGTGGTGAACTACCTCGTCACCCATTCGGACGTGAAGGACGAGGCCGTCTACCAGATGACGAAGGCGCTCTACGAGAGCCTTCCGGATCTCGTGGCCGCCCACGCCGCGGCCCGCGACATCAAGCTCGAGAACGCCACGCAGGGCATGCCGATCCCGATGCATCCGGGCGCCGAGCGCTACCTTGCCGAGAAGGGCGTCAAGAAGCCGGGATCCTGATCGGGAGGTTGGGATCGGAGCTGGTGAGCCGGGGCCGATGATCGGCCCCGGCTTTTTCGCAGAACCGCCGAGCCGCGCTGCGGTCGGGAGGACGGCGCATGAGCGAGCACAGCCTTGAGCGAATGGAGTCGCCCGCCGAACCGCTCGTCCCCGTAGCCAATCCCGAACACGGCTTGCCGGAGAGCTTCGGCGAGGGCGGACTCGGCCGCCTGCTGTTCTGGACCGCGGTTTCCTTCTCGATTTTTCAGATCGTCACCTCGTTCGGCGTGCCGCTCGACCGTTCTCTCGTGGGCGGGTTGACGCTGCTGCGCCTGATCGGCGGCGCTCTCGCGGTCTGGGGCGGATTCCTCGTCGTCCAGCGCCTGCGCGGTCGCGCGGTGTTCGACGGGTTCATCGCGCTCGCCGCGGTCGCTGTTGCCTTCGTCCTCGTGGCCCGGTTCGGCGGCTCCCTGCCGAGTCAGGTCGTGCGTACCGTCCACGTCGGCTTCCTCTGCCTCGTCGCCGGCGCGATGCTCGCCAACCACCGGGCCGGGACGCCCGCCCTGCGGGCGCTCGGCTGGGCCATCGGCATCGTCGGGTTCCTCGTCGGGCTCTACCACTGGGCCTACTACAACGACCTCGTCAATCGCGCCGGCGACCTCACGCCGGTCGACATGACGGTCGGCATCGCCGCCCTCACGGTGCTGTTCTACCTCGTGTGGCGCGTCATGGGCCCGGCGCTGCCGATCGTCGCCGGAACCTTCCTCGCCTACTGCCTGTTCGGCAACCTTTTGCCCGCGCCGTACGATCATCGCGGCTACAGCCTCGACCAGGTGGTCGAGCACATGGCTTTCGGGACCGAGGGCATCTACGCCGTCCCGACCCTCGTCTCGGCGACCTACATCTTCCTCTTCATCCTGTTCGGCGCCTTCATGGAGAAAGCCGGCGTCATCGATTTCTTCAACGACATCTCGATGGCGGTGTTCGGGGACAAGAAGGGAGGACCCGGGAAGGTCTGCGTCGCGTCCTCGGCCCTGATGGGAACCGTCTCCGGCTCCGGCGTCGCGAACGTGGTGGCGTCGGGACAGTTCACGATCCCGCTGATGAAGCGATTCGGCTTCCCGGCGGCGTTTGCGGGCGGGGTCGAGGCGACCTCCTCGATGGGCGGGCAGATCATGCCGCCCGTGATGGGCGCGGTCGCCTTCATCATGGCCGAAACCATCGACGTGCCCTATGCCAAGATCGTCGAGGCGGCGATCATCCCGGCGGTGCTGTATTTCGTGGCCTGCTATCTCGCCGTGCATCTCGAGGCCGGCAAGCTCGGGCTGAGCGGCCTGCCCAGGAACGAACTGCCCAGCGCCCGTGCGGAACTGCGCAAGAACTGGTTCCTGATCACGCCGCTCGGCGTTCTCGTCTATCTCCTGTTCGCCGGGTACACGCCGTTGTTCGCGGGGGCCGTCGGGCTGTCGCTGACCGTCGCGCTGATCCTCGGCACGGCGATCGCCGCCGGGCTCGCGGTGCCAGCCCTGCGCATCGCGTTCTGGGTCGGGCTCGCGCTCGTCTCCGCCGCGTCGCTCGCATCGAGCGTGACCCTGGTCCTGGCGATCGTCGCGGCACTGGCGCTCTGGAACGCCTTTTCGGGCCGCGGCCGCCTGACTCTCCAAGCCTGCGTGGACGCCCTTGCGGACGGCGCGCGCCAAGCGCTGCCGGTGGGTCTCGCCTGCGCGGTCGTCGGCATCGTGATCGGAACCATGACGCTGACCGGCCTCGGCACCATCGTGGGCAACTGGATGATCTCCATCGGCAAGGACAACCTGTTCCACGCGCTCGTGCTCACGATGGTGTTCAGCCTCATCCTCGGCATGGGGATCCCGACGATCCCGAACTACATCATCACCTCCTCGCTCGCCGCGCCGATCCTGCTGCAGCTCGGCGTGCCGCTCATCGTCTCGCACATGTTCGTGTTCTACTTCGGCATCATGGCGGACCTGACCCCGCCGGTGGCGCTTGCGGCCTTCGCGGCGGCGCCCATGGCGAAGGAGTCGGGAATCAAGATCGGCATTCAGGCCGTCAAGATCGCCCTGCCCGGCTTCATCGTGCCCTATATGGCGGTGTACGACCCCGCGCTGATGGTCCAGCCGGTGCCTGGGCTTGAAGGAGCCGGGTACTGGGTCGCGGTCGCCTACGTCACGCTGAAAGCCACCCTGGCCCTGGCTCTCTGGGGGGCGGCGGCGATCGGTTACGGACGTGCGCCGCTCGCCTGGTGGGAGCGGGTTCTCGCGGCGATCGCGGCGGCCTTCCTGGTCCTGGCCGTTCCCGTCACCGACGAGATCGGTTTTGCCCTCGCGATCCTGGTCGGCGGCGTCCACCTCTGGCGTACCCGCAAGGACGCCGTTGCGGCCGTGAGCTGATGCTCTGCCTCGTCGCCGGCGCAACCGCGGTGCCCCTCCTCGCCGGTGCCGTCACGCTGGCCTGGACTCATTCCGTCGAGCGCATCGCCTGGGAGGAGGATTGGCGCTCGACGCCGGCCGGGCTCGAACTCGTCGAGGCGCGGGTGCGCGGATCGGGCGCCGGAATGGACCCGCCGCCCGAGGCGCGCCTCGTCGGCGGGGTTTGGGCCTGGCGCCCGGCGGTGCCGCCCCGGCGCGAGGTGGTTCTGCGCCGCTCGGCCGCAACGTCGGACTGGAGCGTGTGCGTGTCCGGCCAGTGCCGCCCCATGGCGGCTTACGTGCCGGCCGCCGCGGATCCCGTCACTCTGACGGGCTGCCGCTGAGCTATCGGATCGGCTCGACCGCGACCGCGTTCCGCCACAGCGCGACCATGGCGTAGACGCCGAGCAGACAACGAGATGCAGTGCCGGCCGCCGCGGATCCGTCACTCTGACGGGCTGCCGCTGAGCTATCGGATCGGCTCGACCGTGACGGCGTTCCGCCACAGCGCGACCATGGCGTAGACGCCGAGCAGGCTGAAGAGGCCCATGAGAACGTAGGCCGCGGTGTCGCCCAGCTCGAACAGCCCCGCGATCGCCCAGCCGCCCGCGAGGGCGACGCCGAACACCTCGGTGCCGATGAGGATCAGCACGCTGATGATCGTGATCAGGTTGCGCCGGCCGGCGGTCGTTGGGTTGGCCAAGAGGGGCACTCCGCTTCGAGCAATGGCACTACCCTAAACCCCCGCGCGCGTGCAAGGTTGGCGCCCCGGCAATTCTGTCGCGTCCCTCATCGATTCATGCCCGACACTCCGACCTTCTCCTCCGCGGCCGTCGCGGCGCCGCATCGGCTCGCCGCCCAGACCGGTCAGACGATCCTCGCCCAGGGCGGCAACGCCGTCGAAGCGATGGTCGCCATGGCGGCCACCGTCGCGGTGGCCTATCCCCACATGAACGGAATCGGCGGCGACGGCTTCTGGCTGGTGCGCGAGCCGGCCGGGCGCGTCCACGGCATCGACGCCTCGGGGCCGGCGGGCGCGCTGGCGACGATCAAGCGCTACCGCGAGAAGGGTTACGACGCGGTCCCGCCGCGCGGACCCGACGCCGCGGCGACGGTCGCGGGAGCGGTCGGGGGTTGGCAGCTCGCGCTCGAACTCGCGAAGAGCCGGGGCGGCACGATGCCCCTCGACGTGTTGCTCGGCGACGCCGTTCGCCTCGCCCGGGAAGGCTGTGCGGTTTCGGCCTCGGAGGGCCGCTACGCCGTCAGGGAGGAGGCCGCGCTGCACGCGGCCCCAGGCTTTTCCGCAACGTTCCTGCCCGAGGGCAAGCGCCCGGCGGCGGGCACCCTGCGTCGAAATCCGGGCCTCGCGGGGACGCTCGGGCAGCTCGCCCACGCGGGCCTGCACGATTTCTACCGCGGCGACGTCGGGCGGGAGATCGCGGCGGACCTCGAGCGCGCCGGCATGCCGATCGCGCGGCGCGACCTCGAGGCCTACCGCGCGCGGGTGACGACGCCGCTCGCCATGTCGTCCCGGCACGGCACGCTCTACAACCTCCCGCCCCCGACCGCGGGCCTGGCCTCGCTCCTCATCCTCGGCATGTTCGAGCGTCTCGCCGTCCGCGGCGGCGAGACGCCGGATCACCATCACGGCCTCATCGAGGCCACCAAACGCGCCTTCGCGATTCGCGACCGCGTGGTGACGGATCCGGCGCACCTGACCGCGGATCCCGATTCCTTTCTCACCGCCGCGGTGCTGGAGCGCGAGGCGGCGCAGATCAGCGCCCGGCGCGCCGCGCCCTTCCCGCTGCCGAAGCCCGTCGACGGCGACACGGTCTGGATGGGGGCGATCGACCGGGACGGGCTTGCGGTGTCCTATGTCCAGTCCCTGTTTTGGGGGTTCGGCTCCGGCTGCGTTCTCCCCGCGACCGGCATTCTCTGGCACAATCGGGGCATTGCCTTCTCGCTCGATCCGCAGGCGCGCAATCCGCTCGAACCCGGGCGCAAGCCGTACCATACCCTCAACCCGGCGCTCGCCCTGTTCAACGATGGGCGGGTGCTCGCCTACGGGACCATGGGCGGCGAGGGTCAGCCGCAGGTCCAGGCGCAGATCTTCACGCGTTACGCGGATTTCGGGATGGGCCTCGCTGAGGCCGTCGACGCTCCGCGCTGGCTCCTCGGCAGGACCTGGGGCGCACCGTCGGCGACGCTGAAGCTCGAGGACCGGTTCGACCCCGCCCTCGTCCGGGTGCTGCGCGAGCGCGGGCACGAGGTCGAGGAGCTCGGCGTCCCCTACCGCGACTCGCTGGGTCATGCCGGCATGCTCGTGAAGCATCGCCGCGACGGCCGCGTGGAGGCGACCCACGATCCGCGCGCCGACGGCGAGGCGCTGGGCCTTTGACAGCCGACCGAAATCGGGGCGCCGGCTTTTGATCGCGCCGCGGGTCGGGTAGCATGGCTGCATGAACGAGCGTCATCACGACCACGGTCACGACGACCACAGCCATCTCTCCGAGATCGAACTGCGGGTCCGCGCTCTCGAGTTCATCCTGGTCGAGAAGGGCTACGTGGACCCGGCCGCCCTCGACGCCTTCGTGGAGACCTACGAGACCAGGGTCGGGCCGCGCAACGGAGCGAAGGTCGTCGCAAAGGCCTGGACGGATCCGGCCTATCGCGACTGGCTCATGCGCGATGCGACCGCCGCCATCCTGGCGCTCGGGTTTTCGGGGCGGCAGGGCGAGCACATGGTCGCGGTCGAGAACACGCCGCAGGAGCACAACATGGTCGTGTGCACCCTGTGCTCCTGCTATCCCTGGTCCGTCCTCGGCTTGCCCCCGGTCTGGTACAAGAGCGCGCCGTACCGTTCCCGCGCGGTGATCGATCCCCGCGGCGTGCTGGCCGAGTTCGGCGTGACCCTGCCCGACACGACCCGCATCCGGGTCTGGGATTCGACCGCCGAGGTGCGCTACCTCGTCGTGCCCATGCGGCCCGAGGGCACGGAGACCTGGGACGAGCAGGCGCTCGCCGACCTCGTGACGCGCGATTCCATGATCGGCACCGGACTGGCGTTGAGGCCGGACGAGGTGGTGCGTTGAACGGCGCGCAGGACCTTGGCGGCATGATGGGGTTCGGGCGGATCGGCTTCGCGCCCGACGAGCCGTGGTTCCATGCCGACTGGGAGCGTCGCGCCTTCGGGCTGACGCTCGCGATGGGATACACCAGGGCCTGGAACCTCGACATGATGCGCCACGCCCGCGAAAGCCTGCCGCCGGCGGAATATCTCGCGGCGAGCTACTACGAGATCTGGCTCAAGGGCGTCGAGAGGCTCGCGGTCGAGAAAGGGCTCGTATCGACCGAGGAACTCGCGCTCGGACGCGCGCTGAGCGAGCCCACCGCGGTCGAACGGGTCGCGAGAGCGGAGCAGGTGCCGGGCATTCTCGCCCGCGGCTCTCGGGTGGACCGCCCGGTCGAGCGCGCGGCGCGCTTTGCGGTGGGCGACCGGGTCGTCACCCGCAACATGCACCCCGAGGGGCACACGCGTCTCCCGCGCTACGCCCGCGACAAGGAGGGTGCGATCGAGCGGGTGCACGGCGTCCACGTCTTTCCGGACAGCAACGCCCATGGCGAGGGCGAGAACCCGCAATGGCTCTACACCGTCCGGTTCTCGGGGCGCGAGCTGTGGGGCGAGGAGGCCGATCCGGCGCTCGTGGTCTCGATCGACGCGTGGGAGAGTTACCTTGAGCCGGCATGACGGGCAGACTCGGCACGACGCCGTCGCCCGCGCCGCGGCCGACGTGGCACCGATCCCGAGCGGCGAGGACGGCGCGCCGGTGTTCCGCGAGCCATGGGAAGCCCAGGCGTTCGCCCTCACGCTCGCGCTCCACGAACGCGGCCTGTTCACCTGGAACGAGTGGGCGGCGGCGCTCTCGGGCGAGATCCGCCAGGCCCAGGCCAAAGGCGACCCGGACGACGGCTCGACCTATTACCGTCATTGGCTCTCCGCGCTCGAGCGCCTCGCCGCCGCAAAGGGAATCACGAGCCGGGCCGCGCTCGCCGAGCGCCGCGCCGCCTGGGACCGGGCGGCGCACGCCACCCCTCACGGGCAGCCGATCCTCCTCGCGAACGATCCGCTGGCTCGGTCGACCTGATCCGGAGGTCGACGCTTCCGGTCAGCTCCCGGCCGTCGACCAGACCCCGAACAGGAGACTTGCTCCGAGCACCAGCACGAAGGCGGCGGCGAGAAGTTCGACGCCCGCCATGGCGACGGCGCCCGCGGCGCCGCGCCCGCCGGCGATCCGCAGCGCCAGGCCTTTCGCGAACACCGCCAGCGACGCGATGGCCCCGGTGGTCAGCGCCGTGCCGAGCGCCATCGCGAGCGTCGCGGCAATGCCCGCCGGGAACAGACCCTGGGAGAGGGCGAAGACCAGCACGACCACGGCGCCGCTGCACGGGCGAATCCCGGCCGCGACGACCACGCCGCAGAGTTCCCGCCAGCGCGTCAGCCGGCCGAGCGCCTCGGGCGGCGGCAAGTGGACGTGATCGCACGCCCCCGGCTGCGGACCAACGGAAGGATCACGGGCCAGAGCCGCGACGCCAGCGAGCTTGCCGGCCTTGCGCCAGGTGATCGCGGCCCCGAGCACGGCGACCACCGCG
Organism: uncultured Alphaproteobacteria bacterium; assembly: GCA_963800985.1. GTDB lineage: Bacteria > Pseudomonadota > Alphaproteobacteria > Rhizobiales > Beijerinckiaceae > Microvirga. The sequence goes on from CAWDDI010000023.1 coordinate 411,251, forward strand.
AAGCTCGCAAGTTCGACTCCCGACGTGACACGGCCGAGTGTGCCGGCGGTCACCTGCATCACGACCGCGAAGACGCCGACGAGGACGATGGCCACGAGCGCCTGCAGGAGGGCGGCGGCGAGGCTCAAGAGGAAGCCCTTGAGGAGCGCGCGCTCGTTCGCCACCAGGTAGGCGGCGATCACGGCTTTGCCGTGACCCGGCCCTGCGGCGTGGAACACCCCGTAGGCCAGGCCGAGCGCGATCAGCGACCAGGGCGCGGCGCCGCTCTCCTTCAGCCCGAGCACGGCGGCTTGGAGGCTGCGATAGAAGTTGCCCTGGACCGCCAGGATGTAGCCGCCGAGGCCGCCCGCCGCGGGCGCCGCCTCGCGCATGCCGGCGCCAAACGGGCTTCGGACCGGCGGGGGCGTCCCGGGCATCGACCAGAGCACCAGCAGGGTTGCGCCGGCCATGAGAGCAACAGCGAGGCCTGCAAGCACGAGCTGGGACCCGGCCACGCGGCCGCGGTCCCACGACCTCAGCGGCAGGCCGTCGGCCGTCACGGACATGCGACAATCGCCCGGTTGGCGAACTGGGCGCCGAAGTTCGAGGCCGCGTTGAGGGCCTGGAAGAAGGATTCCGAGAGATTCTGCTGGGCGGTCTCGATGGGCTTCGGACGGCTGATCGTGGCCGCGCAGCCCTTGGGCGCTCCGGCGAGCTTCACGGCGTCGGCTCCCTCGGCCATCGTGAAGGCGACGAAATAGGACGGGTCGGAGACTTCCAGCGACAGCATCTTGGTGGCGACCGCGGGGACTTTGAGCGGCAGGAGGTAGGTGAGGGTCGCCTCCTCGTTGGCATGGCTCATGGCGTAGTCGCGCGGGGCGTCGAAGGCCTGCTTGGCGCCGTTGACCTTGAGCACGGTGAAATACTCGAACTCGACCAGGGACTGGGTATTTTCCTTCGCGAGCGACTGCAGCTCGTCCGGCGTCAGCTTGCCGTCCTTGTTGGCGTCGAGCCCCTGGGTGATGAAGGCCGAATAGGCCTTGTCGAAGGTCCAGGCATGCCGCACGCCGGTGACCTTTCCATCCGGGGCGTAGTGAACCTCGGCCCGCGACGTGATCCAGACATGCGGGTGCGCCGAGGCGGGAGCGGCCGCAAGCGTCAAGGCCAGGGCGGCCAGAAGAGTGATTCGGCGTGTCATGGGTCCATCCGTTAGAGGCGCTCGCGTCCCGGCACAATCCACCAAAGGTGACGAAGCGCTCGAGCGGGGATCGCGGCGGCTTGCTGGGGCACCTGCGTCGGGTTAGGAAGCCGTGTCTCCATCGCGGATGGAGACGGCTCACCGGGCGGAGCGTCGTTTTGCCCTGGGGAGCCGGGTCGGAGATCGCCCCGCCGCGGTACTGGCCACGCTGGCGGCCGGAAGGCCTTTGGATCGGGCGGCGGCGTGACTATAATGGAGCTCGATGGCTGATCATCACCACGACGGCCGCGTGGCCCACGTCACAGCGGCGGCGCCGACGCTTTCGCTCCTGCGGCTCTCCGCCGGCGGGCGGCTTGCCGGCGCGGGCGTCGTGCTCGCGGCGCTCTGGCTCCTCGTGTTCGCCGTCGTGGCTTGAATGAGGTGCCCTGCCTTGAGTGAGGTGCAATGACCCGGACAGCGATCCGCCTCGACGACGTGACGCTCGGCTACGGCCGGCGGCCGGCCGTCCATCACCTCGACGGCGAGTTCGCGCCGGGCAGCCTCACGGCCGTGGTGGGCCCGAACGGGGCCGGCAAGTCGACCCTGCTGAAGGGCGTCGCCGGGACCCTGCGCCCCCTGGCGGGCCGGATCGCATTGTCCAGCGGCCCTCGGACCCGTGTCGCCTATCTGCCGCAGGCCGCCGATCTCGACCGAACCTTTCCCGTCCCGGTCTACGATCTCGTCGCCATGGGCCTCTGGGGCCGATCCGGCCTGTTCGGGGGCGTCGGCCGTCGGGACCGCGCCCGGATCGAGGAGGCGCTTGCGGCGGTCGGCCTGACCGGGTTCGAGCGTCGTCCGATCGGCACCTTGTCGGGCGGCCAGATGCAGCGCGCCCTCTTCGCGCGCCTTCTCCTGCAGGACGCCTCCGTGGTCCTCCTCGACGAGCCCTTCACGGCGATCGATGCGAAGACCACGGCCGATCTCCTGAACCTCGTCCGCCGCTGGCATGACGAGGAGCGCACGGTCTTGGCCGTGCTTCACGATCTCGATATCGTGAAGCGCGTCTTCCCTCAGACGCTGCTGATCGCCCGCCAGCCGGTCGCATGGGGCGGCACCGAGGCGACGCTCAGCGCTGCGAACCTCCTTGCCGCCCGCCGGCTGATCGAGGCGCACGACCCCCGCGCCGAGGTCTGCGACCGCGGCGCGGCTTGAGGTCAGACCCCCGCATGGGGAGCCGGGTGGTTCTCGAGCCGACGTAGGCCGTTCGAACGATCGCGGATCGCCGGAGGCCGACCTCTCCCGGCAGGGGAGAGACACGGGAGGTTCAAGCTGGAAACCCTTATCGCTCCGTTCGCCGAATTCGAGTTCATGCAGCGCGCGCTCGTGGGCGTGATCGCGATCGCCGTCGGCGGGGCCCCAGTCGGCATATTCCTGATGCTCCGGCGCATGAGCCTCACGGGCGACGCCATGGCCCATGCGATCCTGCCCGGCGCCGCGGTGGGCTACCTGCTCGCCGGCCTTTCGCTCCCCGCGCTGACGATCGGCGGGCTTGCGGCCGGGATCGTCGTCGCGGTGCTCTCGGGTCTCGTCGCCCGACTGACCGACCTCAAGGAGGATGCGTCGCTGGCCGCGTTCTACCTCCTGTCGCTGGCGCTCGGGGTCACGATCGTGTCGATCCGGGGCTCGAACGTGGACCTGCTTCACGTGCTGTTCGGAACCGTGCTCGCTCTCGACGACGGCGCCCTGCTCCTCCTGGCGACCATCGCGACGATCACGCTCGTCGTTCTCGCGGTCCTGTACCGCCCGCTCGTGCTCGAATGCGTCGACCCCACCTTCCTGCGCTCCGTGAGCCGCGCCGGAACCCCGACGCACCTGATCTTCCTCGCCCTCGTGGTGCTCAATCTCGTCGGCGGCTTCCACGCGCTCGGCACGCTGCTCGCCGTCGGCATGATGATGCTGCCGGCGGCCGCGGCCCGGTTCTGGAGCGCGGAGATCACCGTGATGACCCTGATCGCGACGCTGATCGGGGTCGTCTCCGGCTTTGCCGGCCTGCTCCTCTCGTTTCATGCCGAGCTGCCGGCGGGGCCGGCCATCATCCTGACCGCGGGAGCGATCTATCTCGTGTCGCTCGTGGCCGGCATCCGCGGCGGCCTCCTTTGGCTCGCCTGGCCGAGGCGGCATCTGGAGGCGTGAGGGAGCGTGGCGGCCTTTTTGAGATCAATCCTCGCCGTCCTTCTGCTCGTCGCTCCGGCGAGCGCCTTGGCGGCCGACAAGCTGAAAGTGGTCGCAAGCTTCTCGATCATCGGAGATCTCGTCCGGAACGTCGGCGGGGATCGCATCGAGCTCGTGACCCTCGTGGGTCCCGACGGGGACGCTCACGTGTACTCTCCCACCCCTGCGGACGGGCAGCGCATCGCCGAGGCCGAGGTGGTGTTCCTCAACGGGCTCGGGTTCGAGGGCTGGATGAATCGGCTCGTGAGGGCTTCCGGCACCCGCGCCACTCTCGTCGAGACCGCCAACGGGACGTCGGCCGTCGCCGAAGCCCGAGGCCGCGGGCCCGGCCGCGCGGCGGTCGACCCGCATGCCTGGCAGAACGTGACCAACGCCAGGATCTACGTCGCCCATATCCGCGACGGCCTGATCGCCGCCGATCCCGCCGGAAAGGCGATCTACGCCGCGAGGACGGACGCCTATCTCGCGAGGCTGGATGCCCTCGAATCGGAGGTGAAGGCGGCGATCGCGAGAATTCCGGCGGATCGCCGCCGGATCATCACGTCGCATGACGCGTTCGCGCATTTCGAGACGGCATACGGCCTCGATTTCGTGGCGCCGCAGGGTGTTTCCACGGAAGCCGAGGCGTCCGCCGGGGACGTCGCGCGCATCATCCGGCAGATCCGGAAGGAGCGGATCGGCGCGGTTTTCTTCGAGAACATCTCCGATCCGCGCCTCATCGAGCGCATCGCGCAGGAGACCGGGGCGAGGATCGGCGAGCGGCTCTATTCCGACGCCCTCTCGGGCCCGAACGGCCCCGCCGCCACTTACATTGACATGATGCGCCACAATATAAGAGCGCTCAGCACCGCGTTGTCGCGCTAGGCCGCGGGCGTGCCTCCAGGGGCACCGCACCGCCCGGCGACGACACGACGCCGTTGGAGCACACGATGCCCGAAAAGATCCCCGTCACGGTCCTCACAGGCTATCTCGGAGCCGGCAAGACGACCCTCCTCAACCGCATCCTGAGCGAGCCGCACGGCAAGAAATACGCCGTGATCGTCAACGAGTTCGGCGAGATCGGGATCGACAACGACCTCGTCGTCGGCGCGGACGAAGAGGTGTTCGAAATGAACAACGGGTGCATCTGCTGCACGGTGCGGGGCGACCTGATCCGCATCCTCGACGGGCTGATGAAGCGCAAGGGCAAGTTCGACGCGATCATCGTCGAGACGACCGGTCTCGCCGATCCCGCCCCGGTGGCGCAAACCTTCTTCATGGACCAGGACGTCTCGGACACCGCGCGCCTCGACGCGGTGGTGACGGTCGCCGACGCCAAGTGGCTCTCCGACCGCCTCAAGGACGCCCCGGAAGCCAAGAACCAGATCGCCTTCGCGGACGTGATCATCCTCAACAAGACGGACCTCGTCTCGCCCGCCGAGCTCGACGCCGTGGAGGCGCGCATCCGCGCCATCAATCCCTATGCCCGGATCCATCGCACGCAGAACTGCGCCGTGCCGATCGAGGAGGTGCTCGGCCGCAACGCCTTCGACCTCGAACGCATCATCGAACTCGAGCCCGACTTCCTCGAGGAGGGCCATCACCACCACCACGACGAGGACATGCAATCCGTGTCGTTCCGGACCCAGGAGGTCGACCCTGAGAAATTCATGCCCTGGATCTCGGAGCTGACCCAGCGCGAAGGTCCCAACATCCTGCGCTGCAAGGGCATCGTGGCCTTCCCGAACGAGCCGCGGCGCTTCGTCTTCCAGGGTGTCCACATGATCCTCGACGGCGACCTCCAGCAGGCGTGGAAACCGGGCGAAAAGCGCGAGTCCCGCGTCGTCTTCATCGGGCGCGATCTCGACGAGAAGGCGATCCGGGAAGGGTTCCTGGCCTGCGCCGCCTGAGCCCTCCCGCGAGCGTCGCCCGCCCGGCCGATCGTCTCGCGAGCAGGCTGTTCTCGAACCATCGGGGCTGCCGCTCCAACTCCCCTCCTTCTTCCGTGCTATGACCTAGGATGCGATGACCGCGACCGCAGCTCCCTCCCTGACCGAGAACATCGCCCCCCTGGACACGGGCGCCCATGTGACTGCGGTCGGATGGCTGAAGGAGACCGTCGCCTTCGGCCTCGGCGACGGCGGGGTCATGCTCGCGAAGGACGGCGAAACCCACCGGGCGGCGGCGCACCCGGAGGGCGGCGTGCTGGTCGGCGTGAGCGACGGCGAGCGCTTCGTCACCGGCGGCGACGACGGGCGCGTCGCGGTTACGGGACCCGACGGGTCGAACCGCACGCTGGCGGAGTCCCGCGGCGCCTGGATCGACTCGCTTGCCGCGAGCGCGTCCGGAGCCTTCGCTTTCGCGGCGGGCCGGCGCGTGGTGGCCCGCGACGACAAGGGGCGGGAGAAGTCGCTCGAGGTGCCGTCCACGGCGCGCGGCCTGGCATTCGCCCCGAAGGGCTACCGCCTGGCGATCAGTCACTACAACGGCGCGACGCTGTGGTTCCCGAACCTCGAGGCCAAGCCCGACGTCTTGGAGTGGAAGGGCTCGCACCTCGACGTCACCTGGTCGCCGGACGCTCGTTTCGTCGTGACCTCCATGCAGGAGAACGCCCTCCACGGCTGGCGCCTGCAGCCCGACAAGGGCCACATGCGGATGAGCGGCTATCCGTCGAAGACCCGCTCTTTCTCGTGGTCCCATGACGGCAAATGGCTCGCGACCTCGGGCGCCGAGGCCGCCATCATCTGGCCCTTCGACTCGAAGGACGGCCCCATGGGCAAGCAGCCGCGCGAATGCGGCGTCAGGCCCGCGAAGGTCGCCCGCGTCGCCTTTCACCCCAACAGCTATGTGCTCTCAGTCGGCTACGAGGACGGCTGCATCCTGCTGATCCGCCTGCTTGACGGCTCGGAACTACTCGTACGTCCCGACGCGAAGGAGAGCGGTATCACGGCTCTTGCTTGGGACAGGTCGGGCCGGCGCCTTGCGTTCGGCTGCGCCGACGGGCAAGCCGGAATCCTGACCTTGCCGACGTAGGACAGCCGCATGCGATTTGGAGCTTTCGTTCGCGGCGTGCTGAGCGGAGCGCGTGCCGATCCGGGCTCGGTCGAGCGCGTCAGGGCTTGGGCTCGCGCCACTCTTCGGGCCCGCGAGGACACGACGTTTGCCGTCAACGAGATCGCGTGCACGGACCCGGGCTGTCCCGGTTCGGAAACCGTGATCCTGGTCATGGAGCCCGGACGCAGGACGCGCGCTTGCAAGATCCCGAAGCTCATGGACGATGTAACGGAACAAGACGTCCGCTGCGCTCTTGGTCTTCGTGAGGAGGTCACGTCGTGTCCCGCATCGTCCGAACCGCCGCCTTCGGCCTTGGCCTGATCGGCGCGGTTGCGGGGTCTCAGGGCCCCGAATTTTCGCAACAGTACCAGCAGCGTCTCGGGGGCGCGATCGAGGAATTGCGCCGCGTCATCGAACGGTTCGATGCGGATGCGCAGGCGAACGGCGAAAACCGCGACAGAGCGGTCGCGCGGCTGCGCGCGAACCCGGACGATCTCGCGAGCCGCCAGGGCGCGGCCATGCAGGGCAACGTGGATCGCCTCGCCCGGCTCGAGGCCCACCGGCAGGCCATGGTCGAGGCCGGACCCCTCGCCCGCGTGGCATTGATGCTCCGCGACGGCGACACGGACCTGCTGCAGGCCGCTTACGGCGAGTTCGAGCCCGCGATCCCGGTGACCGAGGAGGGCCTTCTCTCGGCCGCCGCGGGCTTCGTGGTCGTCTGGGGCGGCATCCTCGGGACGGTTCTTTTCGGACGCACCCTGCGGCCGCGGCGGCGCCTGGTTCGCGCGTGATCACGCGTTTCGCTCGGGCCTCCCAGCGAGACCGACGTAGAAACCGAGCCCGTCCCGCGCGGGAAGGGTCTGCAGCCGGTCGATCCAGCCGCGCTTCTTGGCTTCCAGCAGGGCCTTGCCGATCGGCTGGAAGAAGGTCTCGCCGCCGCCCTCCGGCGGCGGATCGAGCTTGATCGCGACGCTCTTGCGGGTCGCGAAGCGGCTGCGCTCGAGCATGTCCTGCAGGGAGGCCGCGGCCTTTTCCCGCGACACGCCGCGCAGGTCGAGCACCGCCTCGGCATCGGCAACGCCGAGGGAGCCCCGGAGCTTGTCGGCGTAGAACTCATCGAAATGGGGCATTCGACCTCCATGGCTCTCCCCGCCGCGCGGAGAGGCAGGTCACCGCACCAGCACGTTGCGAAACTGCCAGGGATCCGACGTATCGATGTCCTCCGGGAAGAAGCCCGGCCGGTCGGTGAGCGGCGTCCAATCCGTGTAGACGCCCACAACAGGGCCGAGATAGGGCATCTGGATCTCGAGGCAGCGGCGGAAATCCATGTCGTCCGCTTCGACGATGCCCGCGTCAGGATTCTCCAGCGCCCAGACCATGCCTGCGAGCACCGCGGAGGTGACCTGGAGGCCGGTCGCGTTCTGGTAGGGCGCGAGCAGCCGCGTCTCGTCGATCGAAAGCTGCGAGCCGTACCAGTACGCGTTCTTGCCGTGGCCGTAGAGCAGCACCCCGAGCTCGTCGATTCCGTCGACGATCTCGGTCTCGTCGAGAATATGGTGCTCCTCCTGCACCCGGCCGGCCTGGCCGAACATCTCGTGCAGCGAGAGCACCGCCTCGTTGCAGGGATGATAGGCGTAATGGCAGGTCGGGCGGTAGACGGCCCTGTCGCCCTCGCGCACCGTGAAGTAGTCCGGGATCGAGATCGATTCGTTATGCGTGACGAGAAAGCCGTATTGCGGGCCCGGCGTCGGGCACCAGGAACGGACGCGGGTATTGGCGCCCGGCTGAAGCAGATAGATCGCGGCGCCGCAGCCCTGGTCATGGGTGCGCCCGTTCTCGGGCATCCACGTCTCATGGGTGCCCCAGCCGAGTTCGGCCGGCTGCATGCCTTCGCTGACGAAGCCCTCCACGGACCAGGTGTTGACGAACACGCGCATCCGCTTTTCGGACGTCGCGCGCTGCGTGTCGCGCTCGGCGATGTGGATTCCCTTGACGCCGACGCGCTGCATCAGGCGACCCCAGTCCTCGCGCGTGTTCGGCTGCGCATAGGTGAGACCGGTGTCCTCGGCGACGTTGAGAAGAGCCTGCTTCACGAACCACGACACCATGCCGGGATTGGCGCCGCAGCACGAGACCGCCGTGGTGCCGCCGGGCCTGTTGCGACGCGCCTCCAGGATGGCCTCGCGCAGCGCATAGTTGGTGCGTGCTCCCGGCCCGGCGCTCCGATCGAAATAGAAGCCCGCCCAAGGCTCCGCGACGGTGTCGATGTAGAGCGCGCCGATCTCGCGGCAGAGTTCCATGATGTCGCGCGAGGACGTGTCGACCGAGAGGTTGACGCAGAACCCCTGGCCTCCGCCTCGCGTCAGCAGCGGCTCGAGCAGGTGCCGGTAGTTGTCGCGCGTCAGGCCCTGGTGGACGAACGTGATGCCGCGTTCGTCGAGCAGGCGGCGATCGGAGTCATCCGGATCGATGACCACGAGGCGCCTCTTGTCGAACTCGAAATGACGTTCGATCAGGGGCAGCATGCCTTTGCCGATCGAGCCGAAGCCGACCATGACGATCGGGCCGCTGATCCGGGCATGGACGGGCCAGTGGGTCATCGGGGCAAGTCTCCTGAGGTCAAGGAAGGTCCTGCGGTGGAGCGTCCGCGGTCGGCCGGGACGGAGGCCGGCATCTAGGATTTCGCGGCCCGCGGGGTCAATGGGCGAGGTCCCCCTCCCGGGGCCGGGAGGGAAGTGCCTAGGCGGCCGGGCGCAGCGGCAGCGCCTCGCTCGACGCCGCCACAAGCCCTGCGAGATCCGGCTTCTCCTCGAAGCGACCGGCGGCCGAGACGAGGCCGCGGGCGCCCTCGAGGGCGCCGGGCCGCAGTTCCAGCGCGAGGAACCGGCTCCGCTCATAACGGCCCGGCAGCCAGAGGGACCCGGTCCTTTCGGTCGAGAAACCGAAGCGCCCGTAATAGGGCGCGTCGCCCACGAGCAGCACCGCGCCGTGACCGAGCGCCGCCGCGCGGGCCAGGGCCTCGCGGACGAGCGCTCCCCCGACGCCGAGTCCGTGGCGGGCCGGGTCGACCGCGAGCGGGCCGAGCATGAGGGCCGGACGAAAGGCGCCGGCCGTGACGTGCCACAGCCGCACCGTGCCGGCGACCTCGCCGCGATGTTCGGCGACGAGCGAGAGGCCTTCCGCGGGAAGGCGGCCCTCGCGCAGACGCTCGCAGGTCTTGTCGAACCGGGACGCGCCGAAGCATGCGTCGAGCAGCGCCTCCCGGGCTTCGACGTCGCGGTGGGATTCGTCACGAATCTGGATCACGGCCGCAGCCCTCCCAAATCACGCGGGGAACCGACAGCCCTCGCACCGGCGCTGGAGCCGGCCGTCCGGACCGATGTTGGCAAACCTCTCCCCGCGTGCGGGGAGAGGACGTCGCGGTCAGATGACGTGCGTCCTGAGCGGCGGGAAGCCGTTGAACGCGACCGCCGAGTAGGTCGTCGTGTAGGCGCCCGTGCCTCCGATCAGCACCTTGTCGCCGATCTCCAGGGAGAACGGCAGCCAGTAGGGCTCCTGCTCGTAGAGAACGTCGGCCGAGTCGCAGGTCGGGCCCGCGAGCACGCAGGGAACCTTCCGGTCGTGGTCGTGCTCGGTCTGGATCGGGTAGCGGATCAACTCGTCCATCGTCTCGGCGAGGCCGCCGAACTTGCCGATGTCGAGGTAGACCCAGCGCACCTCGTCCTCGTCGCGGCTCTTCTTCGAGATGAGCACGACCTCGGACTCGATGACGCCCGCATTGCCGACCATCCCGCGGCCCGGCTCGATGATCGTCTCCGGGAGACGGTTGCCGAAGTGCTTCGAGAGGGCCCGGAAGATCGATTCGCCGTAGGCCTCGACCGCCGGAACGCTCTTCAGGTACTTCGCCGGGAACCCGCCCCCGAGGTTGACCATCGAGAGGTGGATGCCGCGCTCGGCGCACTCGCGGAAGATCGCCGAGGCCGAGGCCAGGGCCACGTCCCACGACTCCGTGTTGCGCTGCTGCGAACCGACGTGGAACGACACCCCGTAGGCCTCGAGCCCCTGCCGGTGGGCATGCTCGAGCACGTCGACCGCCATCGCGGGCACGCAGCCGAACTTCCGCGACAGCGGCCATTCGGCGCCGGCGCAATCGCACAGGATCCGGCAGAACACCTTCACGTCCTCGGCTCCCGTGAGAGCCGCGGCGCGGGCGATCTTCTCGACCTCGGCCTCGCAATCGACCGCGAAGAGGCGCACGCCGAGCTCGAGAGCCCGGGCGATATCCCGCTCCTTCTTGATCGTGTTGCCGAACGAGATCCGGTCCGGCGTCGCTCCGGCGTCCAGCGCGAGCTGGATCTCCACGACCGAGGCCGTGTCGAAGCACGAACCGAGCTCCGCGAGGAGCTTCAGCACAGCCGGCTCGGGGTTGGCCTTCACGGCGTAGAACACGCGCGTATCGGGAAGGGCCCGGGCGAACTTCGCATAGTTGTCGCGCACGACCTCGAGGTCGACGACCAGCACCGGGCCGTCCTCGCGTCGGTTGCGCAGGAATTCGCGGATGCGCTCCGTCATGGCGCTCTCCCCACCAAAGGTTCAACGGGAGCTCCTCGAGCCCCGGATTGAAGTTCAGGCGGCAAGCCGCCCGGCGTCAGCGGGGAAGAGCCAACGTCGCTGCCGTGCGATGGAGACACGGGGAGCGTCGATGGGGTTCTTCACCCGACGATGCTGCCTTGGTTTGGAAAGGGGAGGCCCCTGACCGCACGCCCGGCAATGAGAAACAAGCCTCTTCGGTGCTGACCTTTGGAGGGCCAACGAGACCAAAAAAGCCCGTTCGTCGTTGCTTTAAGCCGCGTCTCCCGCTGAGAGCGGGATGCGCCGGTTTCGCCTCCGGCTGCCGGTTAGGGGTATCGAGAGCGAGGTTGCTCTCGGGCGGCTGTCCGGCCTCTTGTCCGGATGCCCACCAACCGGCACGCGACCACAGGCACGTGCGAAATTGGGCAAGGGTGAGATACGATCACTCGCCCCCGTCCGCAAGATCTTTTCAAAGGTTTTTCCACGCCCATTCCGTGGCAGCGCGCCGCGCTTGCCCCGTTCAGAGCCCGTTAACCCGCGTCGTACGACCACAAGGGACGGAAAACCGCGCCTTTAGCCACGGCATCGGTGTGCCGGCTCGCCCTGCTTGGAACCACCTGCCCGATGACGACGCTCTCCCGCCGCTCCCTCCTGCAGGTCCTCCTCGCCGCCACGGCGACCCCGGCCCTCGCGCAGACCAACGCGGCGCCGGGGCCGGCGCCGTTCCGCTACGAGGACGTGGTGCGCCGCGCCCGCGAGCTCGCCGCCGTGCCCTACGAGGTCGCTGCGCCGCCGCTCCCGGAGCCTTTGAACCAATTGGACTTCGACGCCTATCGGGACATCCGCTTCCGGGGGGACCGCGCCCTGCTCGGCGCTGCCGGCGGCCCGTTCCGGATGCAGCTGTTCCACCTCGGCTTCCTCTTCCAGCGTCCGATCACCGTCAACATCATCCGCGAGGGGGTCCCGGCGCCGGTGCCCTATCAAGGTGAGCTGTTCGACTACGGCAGGACCCGCATCGAACGGCCTCTCCCGGTCAATCTCGGGTTTGCCGGGTTCCGCCTGCATTACCCGCTGAACGACCCGCGGACCCTGGACGAACTCATCGTCTTCCTTGGCGCGAGCTATTTCCGCTTCCTCGGACGCGGTCACAAATACGGTCTCTCGGCGCGGGGCCTCGCGATCGACGTGCCGCAGCGCCGCGCGCGGGAGGAGTTTCCCTATTTCCGCGAGTTCTGGATCGAGCTGCCGCCCGCGCACGCCGACCGGGCCGTGATCTTCGCCCTTCTCGACAGCCCCTCGGTCGCGGGCGCCTATCGCTTCGACATCTACCCTTCCGAATCGACGACCGTCGACGTCACCGCCACCCTGATGCCTCGCGTTCCGGTGCCTGCGGTGGGCCTCGCGCCCCTCACCTCGATGTTCTTCGGGGGCGAGAACGAGAGACGACGCACGGACGATTTTCGGCCGGAGCTGCACGATTCGGATGGGCTCCTCATGCACTCGGGCGCCGGCGAGTGGATCTGGCGTCCCCTGCGAAATCCGGCCCGCATGACCGTCTCCTCGTTCATGGACAAGGACCCGCGCGGCTTCGGTCTCCTGCAGCGCGACCGGGCGTTCGCGAGCTATCAGGACCTCGAGGCGGAGTATCACCTGCGGCCGGGCTACTGGGTCGAACCGATCGGGCCCTGGGGTGAGGGGCGGGTCGATCTCGTCGAGATCCCGACCACCGACGAGACCAGCGACAACATCGTGGCCTATTGGCATCCGGCCCGCCCGGTCGAGCCGGGGCAGGAAACGGTCGTGTCGTACCGCCTGCGCGCGCTGTCGTCGGTCGCCGGGATGCACCCCGGCGCCAAGGCGGTGAACACCTTCCAGGCGCCGCCGCGGGCGAGCGGCTCGAATGGCCCGAGCGACCCCACGCACCGGCGCTTCATCGTGGATTTCGCGGGCGGCGAGCTCGACTTCTATTTCCGCGATCCCGCCCAGGTTCAGCTCGTGCCGTCCACGTCGGCCGGCGAGATCACCCATACCTTCGTCGTGCCGAACGACCACACCAAGGGCTTCCGCGCGGCGCTCGACGTGAAACTCGCGGCGGGCCAAAGCACGGACCTGCGGGCCTTCCTCAAGGCCGGGAACCGGACGCTCACCGAGACGTGGACCTATCCCTGGGCGGTGGACTAGAGCAATTTTCGGCGAAGTGGATCCAGTTCGCCGTCAATATTGCGGCAAGCAAGGAGAACCGATTCCACGTCAGTGGAAACGGCTTTAGGTCGATCGCCGGTACCGGTCCTAGCGCTCGACCCGCAGCGTGAATTGGTCCACCTCGCGCAGCAACTCCACGAAGGCGCGGGCGCCGTGGTCCAGCGTCGCCTCGCCCTTGTCGCGGGTCGCTTGCGCGGCGTCGCCCATCGCGCCGGCCTCGTGGAGATCCTGGCTCATCCACCCGAACCCGATCGGCTGCGTGGCGCCGAGGTGTCTGAAGCGGCCCGCCATGTCGACCGACCGCGGCACGAAGTTCTGCGCCAGGCCCATCCGGACCGTGTCGCTGCGGAGCGCGAGCATGAGCGAGGTCTCCGCGTCCCCGCCATGGATGCCGTGGCGCGCCTCGACCTCGTCGTAGAGCCCGGCCGGGTAGCCGAGCCGGTGCCACGCGGCGTTGACCACGAACAGCCCGAGCCGCACCCGCAGCTCGCGGGCGACGATGTCGAGGACAGCGACGTTGCCGCCGTGCGAGTTCGCGAACACGAGCTTGCGGCAACCCGCGCGGTAGACGCTGTCGCCTATTTCCGTCCAGGCCCGGATCGCCGTCTCGGCCGAGAGCGTGAGGGTGCCGGGAAAGGCGAGGTGTTCGTTCGACTTGCCCACCGTCTGCAGGGGCAGCACGAGCACATCGAGCTCGTCCGGCACGAGCTCCGTCATGCGGGCGAGATAGCCCTCGTTGATGAAGGTGTCGACGCCCACCGGCAGGTGAGGCCCATGCTGCTCCACGGCGGCGACCGGCAGGACCGCGATGGCGCGGCTCATGTCGCGGCTGCGGAAATCCTCCGTCGTCAGTTCGAGCCAGGAGCGCGCGGGCATTCCCTCTCCTCAATCCGATCTCGCGGCGACGATTTCCACTTCGACCTTGAATTCCGGCCGGGCGAAGCCCGAAACGATCATCAGCGTCGAGGCGGGTGGAGGCGCGGCCACATAGCGGTCCCGCGCCTGCATGTAGGCCCTGAGGAAGGCCCGGTCGGTCACGAACGCATTGATGCGCACGATGTCGGCGTAAGCCATGCCGGCCGCTTCCAGCACGGCGCCGATCGCCCGGAAGCACAGATCCGTCTGCGCGCCGGCATCGTCCGGGATCGCATCGTCGGCGGTGATGCCGACCTGGCCGGAGGCGAAGAGCAGGCGGCAGCCGGCCGGCACCTCGACGGCGTGGCTGTAGTTCGCGAAAGGCGGACGGATGGAGGGCGGGGTAATGGCGCGCACGGCGTCTCGCTCCGGTTCGCCGCGACCATAGACCAGGACGTCCGGGAGGAGTCCAGGCCCGAGCGCGGGGGATTTTCGGACGAGAAGGCCACGTTCGGCACGAAGCTTGCCAAGACCGGGGCGAGCGCGCACAGAATGGCCTCGACTGGACGTGAAGACAGGCCTCGGAGGCAGACTACGATGACCCGTATGCCCATTGCAGCGGCGCTTGCCGCTTTCCTCGCCATGGCCGTCGGCCCGGCGGCCGCGCAGCAGAAGGTCGACCAGACCACGTTCGGGACCAACTGGGTCGCGCAGGCCGAGCACGGCGGATACTACCAGGCGGTCGCGGACGGGACGTACAAGAAATACAACCTCGAAGTGAGGATCATCCCGGGCGGCCCGCAGGCCAACAACCGCATGCTCCTCCCGGTCGGCCGCATCGATTTCTACATGGGCGGCAACATGATTCAGGCTTTCTCCGCGGTGCAGGAGAACATCCCGACCGTCGTCGTCGCCGCGATCTTCCAGAAGGATCCGCAGGTCCTCATCGCCCATCCCGGTCAGGGCTTCGACAGGTTTGCCGACCTCAAGAACTCCTCCGACATCCTCGTCGCGAAGGAGGGTCTCGCCTCCTACTACCAATGGATGAAGTCGGAATACGGCTTCAAGGAAGAGCAGACGAAGCCCTACAACTTCAACCCGGCGCCGTTCCTGGCCAACAAGAAGGCGGTGCAGCAGGGCTATCTCACCTCGGAGCCCGCCACGATCGAGAAGGCCGGCGGCTTCAAGCCCGTGGTGCATCTCCTCGCCGACAACGGCTTCTCGACCTACGCGTCGACGATCGAGACGCGGCGCGAACTCGTCGACAAGAACCCGGACCTCGTGCAGCGGTTCGTCGATGCCTCGATCATCGGCTGGTACAACTACCTCTACGGCGACAACAACGGTGCCAACGCGCTGATCAAGAAGGACAATCCCGAGATGACCGACGACAAGATCGCCTTCTCGATCGCTCAATTGAAGCAGTACGGCCTCGTGGACTCGGGCGACGCCGCGAAGCTCGGCATCGGCGCCATGACGGACGCGCGCATGAAGGACTTCTTCGACAAGATGGCGAAGGCCGGCCTGTTCCCCGCGAACCTCGACTACAAGAAGAGCTACACCACGCAGTTCGTGAACAAGGGCGTGGGGGCGGAGCTGAGAAAGTAGAACGGTTTGTCCCGTCTCGCGCAGGAGGTGCGAATTGGAGCGGCCGCTTCGGTCGCGACGCGGGAGCGCGAGCGCCGGCGTCGCGTCCTGCCTCTCCCCGCCGGCGGCGAGAGGTGTTTTCGAGCCGCGGCCCGCGAGGGCGGCGCGCGATGCGGACCATCTCTCGCCGCGCCCTAGATTGACCTGATGCTCGCAACCCTCGACCGTCCCGCCGCCGCCGCTGCCCCGCTCGTCTCGCTCATCGGCGTGCGCAAGACCTTCGCGAACGGCGTCACGGCGCTGGCCGATCTCGACCTCGAGGTGCGCTCCGGGGAGTTCGTCGCCCTGCTCGGACCGTCCGGCTGCGGCAAATCGACGGCGCTTCGCATCATCGCCGGGCTCGCCGAGCCGACCGTGGGCCGGGTCGAGTGGCCGGGCTCCGCGAGCGACGATCACCGCGCCGAGATCGGTTTCGTCTTCCAGGAACCGACGCTGATGCCCTGGGCCAATGCGGCCGACAATGTCTGGCTTCCGCTGCGGTTGCGCGGCGTCTCCAGGCGCGCCGCGGCGGACCGGATCGACGAGGGGCTTGCGCAGGTCGGCCTTTCTGGGTTCGGCGCCGCCTATCCGCGTGAACTCTCGGGCGGCATGAAGATGCGGGTCTCGATCGCCCGCGCGCTGTCGCTGCGCCCGAAGCTCCTCCTGATGGACGAGCCGTTCGCGGCGCTCGACGAGATCACGCGCTTCCGGCTCAACGACGACCTGCTGCGCGTGCAGGGCGAGTTCGGCTGCACGGTCGTGTTCGTCACGCATTCGGTCTACGAGAGCGTCTATCTCTCCTCGCGCATCGTCGTCATGGCGGCGCGGCCCGGCCGAGTCGTCGCGGAGGTGCCCGTCGACGTGCCGCGCGAGCGGAGCGAGAGTTTCCGCTCGACGGCGCTTTACGCCGACCTGTGCCGACAGACCTCGAAGGCGCTGCACGGCGCCATGGCTCCGGACGAGCACCTATGACGTCTCCCACCCGCGCCGCACCGGCCGCGGCCGACCGGTCGATCGACGTCCTTCCGGTCGAGAGCGCGCGCGATGCCGCCGCGCCGCGCCGGCCCGTCGACTGGAACCGATCGCTCAGGATCGCACTGCCGTGCGTGGTGTTCGCGGCCACGATCTGGTGGTGGGAGCATTACGTCGAAACCCGGCAGGTCCCGCCCTATGTGCTGCCGGCGCCGAGCGTGATCTGGGCAACGCTCCTGAAGGACTGGCCAGTGCTCCTCGGCTCGCTCGTCGTGACGTTGAAGACGACGTTCCTGGGGCTGCTGCTGGCCGTCACGGGCGGCGTGACGCTTGCCGTCCTGCTCAGCCTGTCGCGCCTCGTGGAGTACTCGCTCTACCCCTATGCCGTGGTGCTCCAGGTCACCCCCGTCGTCGCGATCTCGCCGCTCCTCCTCATCTACCTCCCGCAAGATCTCGCCGTGCTGGCCTGCGCGTGGATCGTGGCGTTCTTCCCCATCCTGTCCAACACCACGCTCGGACTGCAGTCCGTCGACCGTAACCTGCTCGAGCTCTTCGACCTCTACGGTGCGACCCGCCCGAAGGGCATGCCGGCCTTCGTGGGTCGCTTCCTCTCGCGCGTGAAGGCGCTGTGGTATCTGCGCCGCCCGGCGGCCCTGCCCTACTTCCTGGCGGGCCTGAAGATCGCAGGCGGTCTCGCGCTCATCGGCGCGGTCGTGGCGGAGATCGCCGCGGGCTCCGCCGGCGCGGGCTCGGGCCTCGCCTACCGCATCGTGGAGAGTCAGTTCCGCCTCAACATTCCACGCCTCTTTGCGGCCTTGGGGCTCCTCGCCGCCACCGGGGTGATCATTTTCCTCGTTCTCTCTGCCGTGTCCCACCTGCTCCTGCGCCATTGGCACGAGAGCGCCCTGAGCCGAGAACGGTAGCTGCCATGTCGTTCGGATTCGCAACGATCCCGGATGCAGGCGCCTGGCGCCTCACGGGCGCCCGCGCACCGCTCGCCCTCGTGACGAGCCCCGGCCTCGCGGCCGATCGGGAAGGCTTCACGGCTCTCGACATCACCATCGCGCAGGGCCGCATCGCGTCCGTCGTGCCCGCCGGCACCCCGAGCCTCGACAGCGATCTCCCGGCTCTCGATCTTGACGGCGGCATCGTGCTTCCCCGCTTCGTCGATATCCACACCCATCTCGACAAGGGCCACATCTGGCCCCGCTGCGCCAATCCGGACGGCTCGTTCACGAGCGCGCTCGAGAGCGTCGCTCAGGACCGCGAGGCGAACTGGTCGGCCGACGATCTCCGCACGCGAATGGAGTTCTCGCTGCGCTGCGCGCTCGCCCACGGGACCGGAGCCTTGCGCACCCATCTCGATTGCATCGGGCCTCAGACCGCGATCTCCTGGCCGGTTTTCGCTGAAATGCGCGACGCTTGGCGCGGTCGGATCGAACTGCAGGCGGTCTCGCTTTTTCCGGCCGATCTCGTGCTCCAGGACGAGGCGCAGTTTCGCGACATCGTCGCGACGACGGCGCGGCACGGCGGCCTCATCGGCGGCGTGACTTTCATGGGCGAAACCCCGACGGAATCAACCGAGCGGGCCATCGACCGCATCGTTCAAGCCGCCGCCGCGGAGGGCCTCGATCTCGATCTGCACGTCGACGAGAGCGGCTCGCCCGAGGCGCGCACGCTCGAGCGCGTCGCGGAGGCGGTGATCCGCAACCGGTTCGGCGGCAAAGTGCTGTGCGGACATTGCTGCTCGCTCGCCCAGCGGCCCGATCGAGAGGTCGCCCAAACGATCGCGAAGGTCGCGGAGGCTCGGCTCGCGGTGGTGAGCCTGCCGATGTGCAACGTCTACCTGCAGGACCGCCGGGCCGGCCGCACGCCGCGCTGGCGCGGCGTCGCGCCGCTCCACGAACTGCGGGCCGCGGGCGTGCCCGTCATGGTGGCGAGCGACAACACGCGCGATCCGTTCCATGCCTACGGGGATCTCGACATGCTCGAGGTCTATCGGGAGGCGACGCGGATCCTTCAGCTCGACCATGCGGGCCCGGACTGGCCGCGCGCCTTCGCGGCGACGCCGGCCGACATCATGAACCTCGATCGCCATGGCCGCATCGAAGCCGGCGACGCCGCCGATCTCGTCCTGTTTCGCGCACGCACGCTCATGGAGCTTCTCGCGAGGCCGCACACCGACCGCACCGTGCTGCTCGGCGGACAGGCGATCGACACGACGCTGCCGGACTATCGGGAGCTGGACGAATGCATGAGGCGGCCGGTGTGATGGCCGCGGCCGGCGCGCCGAGGACCGAGACCGTGGAGACCAAGATGACGATCCGCTACGACGTCGCCGCCCTGAAGTCGCGCCTGAAGGGGATCAAGACCGAGGACAACCCGGCTCTCGTGCGCCAGAAAAGCCGGGACTTCTATTGGTATTCGCCGACGTTGAAGCGGCAGCTCGACGCCGTGACCGCGGATGTCGTGGTAAGCCCGGGGAGCGAAGCGGAGGTCGTTCACACGCTCCAGGCCGCCTTCGAGCTCGGAATACCCGTGACCCCCCGCGGCACCGGGACCGGCAATTACGGACAGGCCATGCCGCTCTCGGGCGGCATCGTTCTCGACCTCTCGGGCTTCAATCGGGTGAAGCAGATCGCGCCGGGCCGCGTCGTTGCGGAGCCCGGAGCCGTGATGGCGGCGATCGACCGGGAGACGCGGCCGCATTCGGGCCAGGAGATCCGCCTCCACCCCTCGACCTACAACACCGCTTCGATCGGCGGCTTCATCGCGGGCGGCTCCGGCGGCGTCGGCTCGATCCGCTGGGGCGGCTTGCGCGACTCCGGCAACATCATCCGCCTCAAGGTCGTCACCATGGAGGCGGCGCCCCGGGTGCTGGAGCTTGCGGGCGACGACCTCCACAAGGTGAGCCACGCCTACGGGACCAACGGCATCATCACCGAGGTCGAGATGCCGCTCGCGCCGACCTATGACTGGGTCGACCTGATCGTCGGCTTCGACAGCCTGAAGGCGGCCGCGTTCTATGCGAACGCCGTCGGCGAGTCCGACGGCATCCTCGTCAAGCAGCTCGCGGTCGTCGCCGCGCCGGTTCCGCACGACTACTTCCTGCGCCACCAGAAATACCTCCCGCGCGACCAGCACGTGGCTCTCCTGACGGTGGCGCCCCACGCGCTGGACTCGCTTTTGGCCCTCACCCGTCGCTTCAAGGGGGCACAGGTGCTTTTCCGGCAGGATCGGCTCGCGGAGTCCGATCTCAAGGGTCTGCCGCCGGTGTTCGAGCTCTCCTGGAATCACACGACCTTGCGGGCGCTGCGCGTCGACCCCTCGGTCACCTACCTGCAGGTGCTCTATCCGTTTCCCACCCAACTGGATCTCATCGAGCGCATCCACGCCCGCTTCGGGGACGAGCTGCCGGCCCATCTCGAGGTCGTGCGATTCGACGGCAAGGTCACCTGCTTCGGCCTTCCGCTGGTGCGATTCACGACCGAGGAGCGGCTCGAAGAGATCATGGCGATCCACGAAGAGATGGGCGCTCCGATCTTCAATCCGCATCGCTATACGCTGGAAGAGGGCGGCATGAAGCAGACCGACGAAGTCCAGCTCGCCTTCAAGCGCGAGGCGGACCCGCGGGGCCTGCTCAATCCCGGCAAGATGATCGCCTGGGAGGACCCGACCTACGATTACCGCACCGGCAAGACGTTTCTGTTCAAAGGTCTCGCGCAGCAGGCGGCGGAATGAGGGTCGACGAACTTTGAGCGCGGTCCCCTGCACGCCGGCGTCGACCCCTCTCTCCGCAACTCTTTTCCGCGAGCGAACCGGGCCCGCTTGAGCGATGCGGTTCCTCGTCCTCTACGCGCACCCGGTTCCGGAGAGTTTCGTCGCCGCGCTCCACCGGACCGTCGTGGAGACGCTCCGCCGGACCGGCCACGAGGTCGACGATTGCGACCTCTACGCGGAGCGCTTCGATCCGGTGCTCTCCTACGAGGAGCGCGTGCACTACCTCGAGGTTCCGGCGAACCGCCGGGCCGTCGAGGACTACGTCCGCCGCGTCGAGCAGGCCGAGGGCCTGATCCTGGTCTTTCCGGTGTGGAATTTCGGTTTTCCCGCCATTCTGAAGGGCTTCCTCGACCGCGTCTTCCTGCCGGGAGTCAGCTTCACCCTGGTGGACGGGCTCGCCACCCCGAACCTCATGCATCTGAAGACCCTCGTCGCCGTCACGACCTACGGCGCGCCGCGCTGGCGGGCCTTCCTGCTCGGCGACCCGCCGCGCAGGGTCGTCCTGCGCGTGCTGGGCGTCCTGGTGGCCCCCCGGGCGCGGCGACGCTACCTCGCGCTTCACGACATGAACCGGCAGACGCCGGAAAGGCGGGCGGCCTTCCTGCGAAAGGTGGAGCGGACCATCTCGAGCCTATAGATTTCCAGCCCCCGGAGAAGCGCCTTCATGGGAAGGCTCTCGGCTCTGCCGCCCGTGCAACAGCGGCCTGCATCCCGAAGGGTCGCCAGCGGCGAACGAGCCCTGTAAGCCTTGTCCCATGGACGCCCGCCCGGCCCGCCTCTCCCCCGTCCCCTCGCTCCGGACCGAGCGGCGCCGGCGCCTCGTCGGCATCGCCCTCATGTGCGGCGCGCTGATCTGCTTCTCGCTCCTCGACGCCTCCGCCAAGTGGCTCAACCGGGAGATGGATCCTCTGCTCACGGTCTGGTGGCGCTACGCGTCGAGCGTGGTTCTGGTCTCGGTCGTGATCAACCCGTGGACTCACCCTGGCGTGCTCAGAACGCGGCGTCCCTGGCTTCAGGGCGCCCGCTCGCTGCTGCTCTTCGTCTCGACGGCGTTGAATTTCGCCGCCTTGCAGTACCTGCAACTCGCCGAGACCATGTCGATCATGTTCGCGACGCCGCTCCTCGTCGCCCTGCTCGCGGGACCCATTCTCGGCGAGCGGGTCGGGCCGCGCCGGCTCGCCGCCATCGCGATCGGGTTCCTCGGCGTGATCGTGGTCACGCGGCCGGGACTCGGCACCATGCACCCGGCGGTGCTCCTTTCGATCGCGGGTGCGGTCTCCTACGCCTTCTACGGCATCAGCACGCGGATGCTCGCAAGCCAGGATTCGTCCCGAACCACCATGGTGTATTCGGGGCTGGCGGGGCTCGCCGTCATGACGCCGCTTCTGCCGTTCCTCTGGATCACGCCGGCCTCGCCGCTCGTCTGGATCCTCCTCGCAGCCCTCGGGGTCTTCGGCGCGGTCGGCCACTGGCTCCTCATCCTCGCCCATGCCCGGGCGCCGGCGCCCGTCCTGTCCCCCTTCATGTATACGCAGATCCTGTGGATGCTCGTGCTGGGATATGTCGTGTTCGGAGATTGGCCCAACGTCTGGACGCTCCTCGGGTCCGGAATCGTGATCGCCTCCGGCCTCTATCTGCTCTCCCGCGAACGAGGGCGGCAGGTGGAGCGGGAATCGACGACGTGAAGCGGGGGAGCGAACGCCGATCCGAATAAACTGGTCGGCCCCGGGAACGCCTCGTTCCTCGATCGTCGGCAAGGGCGTGGCGGTGCGGTTCCGGCTCGGGTAGACAGGTCGGAAGGCTCTCTGAAGGGAAAGCGAAATGGCGAAGACAGACGTGTTGATGGCCGCCCCGATGATGAGGCTCATCATGGACCAGCTCGATGCGCGCTTCACGCTCCACCGCCTGTGGGAGGCGCCCGACCGCGACGCGTTCCTGCGCGACGTCGGGCCCCGCATCCGCGGCGTGGCGAGCAGTCCCGGACACGGGCGCGTCGATGCGGCCCTGCTCGATCATCTCCCCGGCCTCGAGATCATTTCGAGCTTCGGCGTCGGCTACGATCATGTCGACGCCGCCGAGGCCGCCCGCCGCCGCGTGCTCGTGACCAACACCCCGGACGTGCTGAACGAGGAGGTCGCGGATCTCGCTCTCGGGCTCCTCCTCGCGACGATCCGGCAGATCCCGCAGGCGGACCGCTATCTGCGCCAGGGCCGATGGCTCGAAAAGCCGTTCCCGCTCACGACGACCCTGCGCGAGCGCAAAATCGGCGTGCTGGGCCTCGGCCGCATCGGCAAGGCGATTGCCCGCCGGCTCGACGCTTTCGGTGTCGAAGTGCTCTACCACAGCCGCAATCCGCAGGAGGACGTCACCTATCGGTACCATCCCACCCTCCTTGGTCTCGCGGAGGCGTGCGATGTCCTCATCGTCATCACGCCGGGGGGCGAGGGCACACGGCACATCGTCGACGCGCGGGTGCTGAAGGCGCTCGGGCCGAGCGGCATCCTGATCAACGTGGCGCGCGGCAGCGTCGTCGACGAGCGGGCGCTCATCGAAGCCCTGCGCGACGGCACGATCCTGTCCGCCGGCCTCGATGTCTACGAGGACGAGCCGCGGGTGCCCGAGGAGCTGATCGAGATCGAGCATGTGGTGCTCCTCCCGCACGTGGGGTCCGCCTCGGTCCACACCCGCAACGCCATGGGGCAGCTCGTCGTCGACAACCTGGTCTCCTGGTTCGACGGACGCGGCCCGCTCACGCCGGTGCCGGAGACGCCGTGGCGCGGCGGCGCTGCCCCGACCTGAATGGCGCCGGACATGCGAGGGGAAGGGTTCCAGGGTAAAGTGGGGAGTGGGGTGTGGGGTGTGGGAGGTGCACCACTTCCTGCTCCCCATTCGCCACTCGCCGTTCGCCGCTCGCCCAATAGATCCCTTCCCGGCCCTCCGGGCCGCCGGAAGTGACAGCTCATCTGCTACGCCACGAACCTGCCGCCGAGTTCATCCTCGATGTGAATGCGGATGATCTCGTCGAAGCTCGCCTCGGCCTCGAATCCGAGGCTTTTCGCCCGCTTTGCATCGAAGCGGCGCGGCCAGCCGGCCACGATGCGCTGGATCACGGGGTCGGGCTCGCGGCGGATCCGGGCGACGACCCGGTCGCCTCCAAGCTGCCGGAGAGCCTCGATCTGCTCCGCCACCGTGACCGAGACGCTCGGCATGGTGAGATTGCGGCGGGGTCCGATCTCGGCCCCGTCGATGGTGGCGGCGCGGATCAGGAAGCCGACCGCCGAGCGGGGCGAGGCATGGGCGTGGCGCACGTCGTCCGCGACGGGCAGGACGGCCTCCTCGCCGTTGAGGGGCTCGCGGATGATGCTGGAGAAGCAGCCCGATGCCGCCTTGTTGGGCCGCCCGGGCCTGACGCAGATCGTCGGCAGCCGAATGCCAACGCCGTCGAGGAATCCGCGGCGCGTGTAATCCGCGAGCAGCAGTTCGCCGATCGCCTTCTGGGTGCCGTAGCTCGTCAAGGGCGTCAGGAAGAACTCGTCGCCGATCGTCTCCGGGAACGGCGCACCGAAGACCGCGATGGATGACGTGAAGACCACGCGGGGGGTATAGCCCTGCACGCGGCGGATCGCGTCGAAGAGAAAGCGGGTGCCGTCGAGATTGATGCGGTCGCCCTTCTCGAAATCGGCCTCGGCTTCGCCCGATACGATCGCGGCAAGGTGAAAGATCACGTCCGGCCGTTCGGACACCAGACGCTCGGCCTCGCCGGGCTGCGCGAAGTCCGATTCGAAGGTCCTGGTTGCGAACGGGGCGCCGGCCGGAGCGGACGGCTCGATCACGTCGTGCAGGTCGACCCTCGCGATCGGCCGCCCGCCGAGATGACCGTCCCGCGCGAGCCGGTCGAGCAGCTTGCGGCCCATCATGCCGGCGGCGCCGAGGACGAGGATGTGCATCGCGAACTCTCCCATGCTCTCGGCCGGGTGGGGCTCAAAGCGCGAAGCCGCCGTCCACCAGATGAACGTGACCGGTGGTAAAGCTCGCCTCGTCGGAGGCGAGGTAAACGGCCAGCGCCGCGACCTCCTCGGGCGTGCCCAGCCGACCCATCGGCTGGCGATCGACGAAGGCCTGCCGCACCGCCTCGACGCTCTGGCTGGAGCTTCGAGCCTGCGCGGCGATGCGCTCGTCGAGCGACGGCGACTGGATCGTGCCGGGGCAGATCGCGTTGACCCGGATGCCACGGCGGATGAAATCCGCCGCGACGGCCTTTGTCAGTCCGATCACCGCGGCCTTGGTGGCGCCATAGGCGTAGCGGTTCGGAATCCCTCGGACGGAACTCGCGCCCGACGCGATATTGACGATCGAGCCCGCACCGCGCTCCAGCATGCCGGGCAGGAAGGCCTTGATGGTGCGGTGCATCGACTTCACGTTGAGGTCGAACGAGAAATCCCAATCGGAGTCGGAGCAGTCCAGCACCGTCCCGTGGTGCACGAATCCGGCCGCATTGACGAGGATGCCCACAGGTCCCGTCTCGCGGGCGAGCGCCGCGACCGCCTCGGTGGAGAGGACGTCGAGCGCCCGCAGCTCGGCACCCGAGAGGCCCTCGAGCTTCGCGGGGTCGAGATCGGTCGCGACGACGCGCGCGCCCTCGTCCAGGAACGCTTGCGCGATCGCACGCCCGATCCCCTGCCCCGCGGCGGTCACGACCGCGGTCTTGCCTTTCAAGCGCTCGCCCATCACGCCACCTCTCGCTTCGCATCACGATAGGCCGACAGGCTCACGCGCTGACGGCCGGCCTCGTCGAAGTTGTCGGGCGCGAGCCAACGCTCGAAAGCCCGCCTGCGCGCCGGCCACTCGGAGTCCAGCATGGCATACCACGCCGTGTCGCGGTTGCGGCCCTTGATGACCATATGCTGCCGGAACACGCCCTCGAAGGTAAAGCCCAGCCGTTCGGCGGCGCGCTTGGAGGGCTCGTTCAGGTCGTTGCACTTCCACTCGAAGCGGCGGTAGCACAAGTCCTCGAAGGCATGTCGGGCCTGGAGATAGACCGCCTCGGTCGCGCCGCGGGTGCGGGCGATGCGCGGGCCGAAAAGGATGTTGCCGGTCTCAAGGACGCCGTGCGTCTGGTCGATTCGCATGAACGTCATGCGGCCTTCGGCGCGGCCGGTGGCCTTGTCGACGACCGCGAAATACAGCGGGTCGTCCGACGAAGCCGCCTTCGCGAGCCAGGGCTCGAAAGCGGCGCGGCTCTCCGGCGGCGCATCGGCGAGGTATCGGAAGCGATCCTCAGCCCCTGGGCCGGAGCTCGCCGCAAAGAGATCGTCGCCGTGCCGGACGCAGTCGAGCGGCTCGAGGCGCACATAGCGGCCCTCGAGGACGCGCCGCTCGGGGCGGAGCCGCGGCGTCCAGGCCGACAGGTCCGTCATGACCATCGTCCCTTGAGGTCGTCTCGGAAGAAGGTGTTGATGTCGGCGAACGGCCTGTTTCCGGCAAACCCGTCGAAGCTGCCGCGCTCGGCGATCGCTTCGGCCGCCCGCATGAAGCCGCCCCAGGCGGCGCGCGCGAGGCCGGAGCCGACGCTGATGCGGCGCACGCCCAGCGCGGCGAGATCCGCGACCGTGAGATCCGAGGGTGCCGACATGAGGATGTTGACGGGTTTCGGCGCGACGGACTCCACGATGGC
Organism: uncultured Alphaproteobacteria bacterium; assembly: GCA_963800985.1. Taxonomy (GTDB): domain Bacteria; phylum Pseudomonadota; class Alphaproteobacteria; order Rhizobiales; family Beijerinckiaceae; genus Microvirga. The sequence goes on from CAWDDI010000023.1 coordinate 437,353, forward strand.
ACCGATCTCCTCCCGCGTCCGCGGCCCCGGCGCGTAGAGCACGTCGGCACCCGCCTCCGCGTAGGCCTGCAGACGGCGGATCGACTCCTTCAGCGGATCCGCATGGCCGACGAGGTAGCATTCCGCCCGGCCGGTCAGCAGCACCTCGGTTCCGGTCGCGTCAATCGCCTGGCGCGCGGCGCGGATCCGATCCACTCCAAGCGACAGGTCGTAGAGCGGCTGGGCCCTGTCGCCGGTGGAATCCTCGATCGAGAGGCCCGATACGCCGGTCTCGACGCACAGCCGAACGTTCGCCGCCACCCCGTCGGGCTCATGCGCATAGCCCGACTCGAAATCCGCATTCACGGGCAAGTCGGTTGCGGCGACGATTTCGGCGATGTGCGCGAGCATGGCGTCTCGGGGCACCGCCCAATCGGTGTCGGGCAGGCCCCGCGAGAACGCGAAGCCGGAGCTCGTGGTCGCGAGAGCCTTGAACCCGAGGTGGCGCAGATACCGCGCGGTCCCGATGTCCCACGGGTTCGGGATCACGAAGCAGCCGCTCTCGTGCAGGCGGCGGAATTCGCTGCGGGCGCTCATGTGCCTCGTTCCGTCTCTTGGGAGAGATCGGCTCTCACCGGGGATCGCGGCATCAATGATTGTCTCTCGGCACCCCGAAGGCCTGCGCGACCCGCTGGTATTTCACGGCAGGCTTCAGGGTCATGCCCTCCGAGAGCTGGTCCACCAGGGAGCGCTGGATTTCCTGCCAGGGGGTCTGGCTCGCGGGATACGGGAAGCCGCCTCGCGCCTCCAGATCCGCACGGCGCCGGCGCAGTTCCTCGGTCGGCAGGAGGATGTCCGCGCTGCGCTTGTTCAGGTCGATCCGAATACGGTCGCCGGTCCGGAGCAGGGCGAGCCCGCCGCCGGCTGCCGCTTCCGGCGAGGCGTTGAGGATCGACGGCGTCCCCGAGGTGCCGGATTGGCGCCCGTCGCCGATGCACGGCAACGACAGCACGCCCCGGCGGATGAGCGAGCCGGGCGGCTGCATGTTCACGACCTCCGCGGCCCCCGGGTACCCGATCGGCCCGGCACCGCGCATGATCAGGATCGTATGCTCGTCGATGTCGAGCGAGGGATCGTCGATGCGGTGGTGGTAATCTTCGGGCCCCTCGAAGACCACGACCCGGCCCTCGAAGGCATTCGGGTCCGCGGGATTGTTGAGATAGCGCTCCTGGAACTCCGGGCTGATCACGCTCGTCTTCATGATCGCCGAATCGAACAGCGTCCCCTTCAGGTTGAGGAAGCCCGCCTTCTCCTTGAGGGGATCGTCATAGGAGCGGATCACCTCGCGGTCCCAGGTGTGCTTGCCGCGGCAGTTCTCGCCGATCGTCCGGCCGTTGCAGGTGAGCGCCTCCTCGCGGATCTTGCCGGCGCCGATCAGTTCCGCGAGCACCGCAGGCAGCCCGCCGGCGCGGAAGTATTCCTCGCCGAGGTACTGGCCCGCCGGCTGCATGTCGACGAGGAGCGGAATGGCAAATCCGATGCGCTCCCAGTCCTCGCAGTCGAGCGGCACGCCGATGTGCTTCGCGATGGCGTTGATGTGGATCGGCGCGTTGGTCGAACCGCCGATCGCGGAGTTCGCGACGATGACGTTCTCGAACGCCTCCCGGGTCATGATGTCGGACGGCTTGAGGTCCTCCCACACCATGTCGACGATGCGCCGGCCCGTCTCGTAGGCCATCTGACCGCGCTCGCGATAGGGCGCGGGGATCGCCGCCGAGCCCGGCAGCGACATGCCGAGCGCTTCGGCGAGCGCGTTCATCGTCGAGGCCGTTCCCATGGTGTTGCAGTGGCCGACCGAGGGCGCCGAGGAGCCCACGATGTCCATGAATTGCTGGTAGTCGATGTCGCCCGCGGCATGCCGCTCGCGCGCCTTCCACACGACGGTGCCGGACCCGGTGCGCTCGCCGTGATGCCAGCCGTTGAGCATCGGTCCGACGTTGAGCGAGATCGCGGGGATGTTCACGGTGGCGGCCGCCATGAGGCAGGCCGGCATGGTCTTGTCGCATCCGGTCAGCAGGACGACGCCGTCGAGCGGGTAGCCGTAGAGCACCTCGACGAGCGAGAGATAGGCGAGGTTGCGGTCGAGGCAGGCGGTGGGGCGCTTGCCGGTCTCCTGGATGGGGTGGCACGGGAACTCGAACGCGACGCCGCCCGCAGCCGTGATGCCGTCGCGCACCCGTTTGGCGAGTTCAAGGTGGTGTCGGTTGCAGGGGGAGATGTCGGACCCCGTCTGAGCGATCCCGATCAGGGGCCGCTTCGAGGTCAGCTCCGCCTGCGTCAGGCCGTAGTTGAGGTAGCGCTCGAGATAGAGGGCCGTCATCCCGGGGTTGTCGGGGTTGTCGAACCATAGACGGGAGCGGAGCTGGTCCGGCGTGATCCGTTGCCTGTCGGCCATCGAGAATCCTCCGTGAGCCGGCCTCTTGCCGACATCGTTGTCGACCGGGCCCTGCGGACCCGGAGCGTACTGCGACATTCCTCCGATGTGACCCGCCGGCGCGCCGGAAATCAACCTCCGGATTCGGGAACCTGCCCCCGCGAGGCGCATGGCGGCATCACCATCGCGGTTTGACTTGATCCGATTCCCTGGCCTCAATGCGCCTGTCTCTCAGGAAACGACGGCCATGCTCCCCATCGTCCCCGCCTTCTCGCGCATCGGCGAGGAGAACGCCTTCGCGGTCCTGGCGCGCGCGACCGAGCTCATGCGCGCGGGCCGGGACATCATCAACCTTGGCATCGGGCAGCCGGACTTCCCGACGCCGCCGCACATCGTCGAGGCTGCGATCCGCGCCCTCCGCGGGGGCCACCACGGCTATACGCCCGCGACGGGCATTCTCCCGCTGCGCGAGGCGGTCGCCGCCGATCTGCATCGGCGCTTCGCGGTCGAGGTCTCGCCGGAGAACGTCCTCATCGTGCCGGGCGGCAAGGTCACCATGTTCATGGCGATCCTGATGTTCGGCGAGCCCGGAGCGGAGATCCTCTATCCCGACCCGGGGTTCCCGATCTATCGCTCGATGATCGAGTTCACGGGTGCGAAGCCGATCCCGGTGCCGATCCGGGAAGTCAACGGTTTCGCGTTCTCCGCGGAGGAGACGCTCTCCCTCATCACCGAGCGCGCGCGCCTGCTCATCCTGAACTCGCCCGCGAACCCGACCGGCGGCGTGACGCCGAAGCGCGAGATCGACGCGCTCGTCGCCGGGCTCGAGCGGCACCCGAACCTCGCGGTGATGTCGGACGAAATCTACGGCACCATGACCTACGACGGGGAGGAGCACGTCTCGCTCCTGCGCTATCCGGAACTGCGCGACCGACTGATCCATCTCGATGGAGCCTCCAAGACCTACGCGATGACGGGCTGGAGGCTCGGCTGGTCGGTCTGGCCGAAGCCCCTCTACGAGGCCGCCCGCAAGCTCGCCGTGAACTCCTATTCCTGCGTCAACGCGGCCACGCAATGGGCCGGCATCGAAGCGCTCGCCGGGCCGCAGGATTGCGTCCGGGCCATGGTCGCGGAGTTCGACAGCCGCCGCCGCCTCGTGGTCGAGGGCCTCAACGAGCTCCCCGGCGTCTCCTGCATCACCCCGAAGGGCGCCTTCTACGCCTTCCCGAACATCGGCAAGACGGGCTGGAAAGCGAAGGCTCTGGCGTCCGCGCTCCTCGAAGAGGGCGGAGTCGCCACGATCGGCGGTCCGGATTTCGGGGTGCACGGGGAGGGCTATATCCGCCTTTCCTACGCGAACTCGGCCGAGAATATCGCACGGGCCCTCGAGCGGATCGGGGAGTTCCTCGCCAAGCGAAAGGCCGCGTGACGAGCTGCCATGCACCCGGATCGAAGCGCGACCCGCCGGCGCTGATTCGACCCGCGGCACTCGCTCAGGTCGGGGTGTCGAGCTTCAGTGCCGCGGCCGTGCTGTCGATCTGGGCCTGCACGGCTTGATCGAGATCGAGAGCCTCGCGGAGCTGGCGCAGAAACTCACGCTCCTGCATGTTGTCGGGGTCGATCGCGATGCTCGCCGCGGCATAGACCTGGGCGGCCTTGTCGGGGTTGGTCACGCCGGCCGCGAGTTCCTCGACATCCGCCGGGGAGGCCATTTCGCGCTCGAGCCAGCGGGTGGTCTCCGGGTCGATGCCGGCTTCGGTGAGGCCCCTGGTGATTCGGCTGCGTTCCGCCTCGTCGATGTGACCGTCGCACGCCGCAGCAGCCACCATGGTCCGGAGGTAGAGGAGCGCATCGTCCTCGGTCTGGGCGACCGGGTGAAAGCTCGAGCCCTTCGGGATGTCGAGGGCGCTCGGAGACGCTGAGGGTCCCGGCGGGTGCGCTGCATTCCGCGCCGCCTCCGAACCCCCGATCGAAGCTTGCCCCGTCGTCGCGCCCGGCGCGGCACCGGACGCGGAGACCTGACCCGCCGGCGCGCCGCCTTGATCGCCGCCCGCGGCGGGAGTGCCCTCGATCAACGCATGGCCGGCCCGGCTGTTCTGCAGGGCCTTGTAGGCGAGGCCGCCGATCAGGGCGAGGCCGCCGAGCCGGGCTAGGCGGCCCGGGAGGCCGCGTCCCCGCTTGCGCGCGCCGAAGAGCAGGCCGGCGAGACCGATGGCCGCGGCCTGGGCGAGTCCCGGATTCCGCTCCACGACGTCCTTGGCCTTTCGCAGGAGCTGGTCGGGGGATTGCCCCGTGACCTGGTGGACGGTCTCGTTGACTTTGGGAGGCAGGCCGAGCGATCCGGCGGGTGCGGCGTTGTTCCCGCCCGAAGCGCCAGCCGCCGCCGCAGGGGCTTGGCCCGGGCTCGGCTTCGCGGGCTGGCCGATCTGGGCCGCGGCGCCCAAAAGGATGTCGAGCAGCTTCTTGGCGTCGATCACGGAATGCACCTCCCGATGTCCGGCCCGCCCCCGGCTTGGCCAACGCACAACGAGGGGGCGGCGGATTGGTTCACCGCCCGCGCGGCGAATGAGGTGACCGGACGGGCGGCTTCGAGGCAAGCATCGTCAGCGCGGCAGGGCGGCGGCCTCTCTCGCGAGGCGCCCGATCGAGGCAAAATCGCCCGCGCCGATCATCGTGGCAGGCGCCACCCAGGTGCCACCCACGCAAGCCACGTTGGGCAGCGCGAGGTAGGCGGCGGCATTGCCGAGGTCGATGCCCCCGGTGGGGCAGAATCGGAGCGTCGGAAGCGGGCCGTGGACCGCCTTCAGCCAGCCCGCTCCGCCCGATGCCGCAGCGGGAAAAAACTTCAGCGTCTCGAAGCCGATGTCCATGAGGACCATGGCCTCGGACACCGTGGCGCACCCGGGCATCACGGGGATCGCGGCCTCGATCAGGGCTTCGGCGAGCCGGCGTGGCGTGCCGGGGGTGACGATGAATTTCGCCCCCGCATCGATGGCCTCGGCGATCTGGCTCGGGCCGACGATCGTGCCCGCGGCGACGACCGCGTCCGGCACCGCCTTCGCGATCGCGGCGATCGCATCGAGCGCCGCCGGGGTGCGCAGCGTAACCTCCACCACCGGCAGGCCCGCCTCGACGAGCGTCTGGGCGAGATCGATGCTGCGCCGCGCATCCTCGATCGTCACGACCGGGATGACCGGAGCGAGACCGGCATAGGAACGGAGGCTTTCGGCTTTGGCGGACATCCGCCCTTTCTAGCGCCTCTCCGTCCAAGAGGGGAGAGGCGGATCTATTCCGGCGGCGACCTTCATGGGCTCCTCGGGATAACCCTCGATCCGGTGTCCGAGACGCGCCGAGACGAAGCTCGGCTCGAATTCCGGCTCGTCCGTCGGACCGACGAACCGCCCGAACGCCCAGCTGAACAGGCGCGAGAGGTCGTCCATCAGGATGTAGAAGGCCGGCACGAAAATGAGCGAGAGAAGCGTCGAGACCAGAAGTCCGCCGATCACCGCGATCGCCATGGGCGCGCGGAACTCGCCGCCCTCGCCGAACGCCAGGGCGGAGGGCAGCATGCCAGCCGCCATCGCGATGGTGGTCATCACGATCGGGCGCGCCCGCTTGCGCCCTGCATCCACGATGGCATCGACCCGGTCCACGCCCTTCGCGACCTCCTCGACGGCGAAATCCACAAGCATGATCGCGTTCTTGGTCACGATGCCCATCAGCATGAGGAAGCCGATGACCACCGGCAGGCTGATCGCCTTGTTGGTGATGACGAGCGCCAGGATCGCGCCGCCGATCGACAGCGGGAGCGAGAGCAGGATCGTGAAGGGCTGCAGGAAGTTCGCGAAGAGCAGGATGAGCACGCCCAGCACCATCATGATGCCCGCTCCCATGGCCTGCCCGAACGAGGTGAACACCTCGACCATCACCTCGGCGTCGCCGGTCTCCTTGAGCTCCATCCCGGGCGGCAGGTTGCGGGCCGTCGGCAGGGCCCGGATCGCTTCCGTGACGGACCCGAGCGCATCGGTTCCCCGCAGGTCGCCCTCGAGGGCGACGCGGAGGCGGCGGTCGTAGCGGTCGATGGAGGTCGGGCCCTGACCGAGCTCGATGTCGGCGACCGCTGCGAGCGGTACGGCCGTCCCGTTCTTCGCCGGCACCTTCAGGACGTCGAGCAGGGCGCGGTCGCCGCGCACGCTCTCGGGCAGCTGCACGCGGATCGGCACCTGCCGGTCGCCTACATCGAACTTCGGGAGATTGGCGCCCGAGTCGCCGATCGTGCCGACCCGCACCGTTTCGGCGATCACGTCCGTCGAGACGCCGAGTTCCGCCGCAAGCGCCGGCTTCGGCTTGATGCGGATCTCGGGCCGGTTGAGGGGTGCGGTCGAGGTCACGCTCTCGAGGGTCGGGAGAGTCGCCATCTCGCGCTGAAGCTTCGCCGCCGTCTCGATCACCGCGTCCTGGTCGGGCCCCGACAGAATGAGCGAGAGCCCGCGCTCGCCGTTGTCGTTCAGCGCGAAGACGCGCACGTCCGGCCGGTCCCGCGCCCGGTCGACGATGAGGTTCTCGAGCTGCCGCTGGCGCAGCGTGCGTTGGTCCTTGGGCACGTAGTTGACCGTGAGCGTCGCCAAGCGGACCTCCCGCTTGCTCGGCAGTCGCATGCCGCCGTTCACGAACACGGACTGGACCTCCGGCATGCCGCGCAGCTCTTCCGTCAGCGCGTCGGTGACGGCCTTGGTGTCGTCGAGTCGCGATCCAGGCGGCAGTTCCACGACGAACAGCGACCGCGAGATGTCGTCCTCGGGCAGGAAGCCCGAAGGCAGCAAGCTCGTCGACCAGATCGAAGCCCCGAAGAACGCGAGACCGAAGAAGAACGTCAGGAACTTGTGGCGCACCGACCAGCCGACCACGCGCGTATAGGCGCGCATGATGAGGCCCTCCCGCTCCTCTTCGTGCTTGTGGGGGCGCATGAAATAGGCGGCCAGCATCGGCGTGATGAGACGCGCTACGAGGAGCGAGATCAGCACCGCGACCGCCACCGTCAGTCCGAACTGACGGAAGTACTGTCCGGCGATGCCGCCCATGAAGCTCACCGGAGCGAAGACCGCCACGATCGTGAAGGTGATCGCGATCACCGCGAGGCCGATCTCGTCGGCCGCTTCGAGCGCGGCCCGATACGGCGATTTGCCCATGCGCATGTGGCGCACGATGTTCTCGATCTCCACGATCGCATCGTCGACCAGGATGCCGGTCACGAGCGTGACGGCGAGCAGGCTTACGAGGTTGAGCGAGAAGCCGAGCGCGCTCATCGCCCAAAACGTCGGAATGATGGACAGCGGCAGCGCGATCGAAGCGATGAGGGTCGCCCGCCAGTCGCGCAGGAAGATGAGCACCACGATGACCGCCAGAACGGCTCCCTCGATGAGCGTGTGCATAGCCGATCGATAGTTGCCGACCGTATAGGTCACCGTGTTGTCGATGACGTTGAAGCGCACGCCCGGGTGGCTCGCCTGCGATCTCCTGCGCCTTCCTCTCCACGGCCGCGCCGACGGTCGCGTCGCTCGCGCCCTTCGAGCGCGATACCGCGAACGCGACGACGGGCTCGCCGTTGAAACGCGCGAAGGCGCGCGGCTCGGCGGCTGTATCCGTCACCGTGGCGAGCTCGTCGAGCCGCACGCGCCGTCCGCCCGGGAGGCTGATGTTCGTCGCCGCAAAGCTTTCGAGCGTCTGCGCGCTGCCGAGCGCCCGGATCGATTGCTCCTGACCGCCGATTTCGCCGCGCCCGCCCGCCAGATCGACGCTCGTCAGCCGCAGCTGCCGGTTGACGTCGGCGGCCGTGACCCCGAGGGAGAGCAACCGGTCGAGGTTGAGCGTGACGCGGATCTCGCGGTCGACACCGCCGACGCGCGTGACGCCGCCGACGCCGGCAAGGCTCTGGAGCTCGCGCGCCACGACGTCGTCGACGAACCAGGACAGCTCCTCGGGGGTCATGGCGGGAGCCGAGACCGCGTATGTGACGATCGGAAGGCCCGCGATTTCGATGCGTTGGGTGATGGGCTCGTCGATGGTGCGCGGCAGGTCGGCGCGGATCTTCGCGATGGCGTCCTTGACGTCGTTGACGGCACGATCCGAGTTGATCTCGAGGCGGAATTCGACCGTCGTCGTCGAGATGCCCTCGGCGATCGTCGAGATGATGTGCTTGACGCCGTTGACGCCCGCAATCGCATCCTCGACGCGTTTCGTGACCTGGTTCTGCAACTCGGACGGCGCCGCTCCGGCCTGGGTCACCGTCACGGAGACGATCGGGATATCGATGTTGGGAAAGCGCGTAATCGGAAGCGTCTGGAAGCTGAACACCCCCAGGATCATGAGCACGATGAAGAGCACGATCGACGGGATCGGCTTCCGGATCGACCACGCGGAAACGTTGAGCCGCATCAGTGCCGCCCTCCGGCCTGCGCGGCCTCGGCGATGACCGGCCGAACCCGGTCGCCGTTACGCAAGAAGCTGCCCGCCTTGGCGACGACGAATTCACCGGGGGTCACGCCTGCCTGAACTTCCACGAAGCCGTCCGCGGACAAGCCCGTGCGCACGCGGCGCGACTCCACGCGGTCGTCGCCGACCACCTGGACGACCGCACCCTCGCTCCCATAGATCACCGCGGCGATCGGCACCGCGACGCCGGTCCGGCGCGCCAGCTCCACCGTGCCCCGGGCGAAGGACCCGATACGCAGGGACGGATCGCTCCCGAGCGAGATGCGAACCGTGCCAAGCCGCGTCGCACGATCGACCTCCGGGAAGACGTTGCGCACGCGCCCGCGGATCGTCTCGCCTTGGTCGAGCGCGACCTCCGCCGCCGCTCCCTCCCGGATGCGCCGGAGCTGCGTCTCGGTGACCTCTCCCTCGAGTTCGATCTCGCCGTTGGCGATGATCCGGAACAGCGGATCGCCCGCCGCCGTCGCGGTGGCACCGAGGCGGGCGGTCCGGCGGCTGATGACGCCTCCGAGAGGGGCCTTGATCTCGGTGCGCGCGAGACGGACCTCGATCTCGCGCCTCGCGGCTTCTGCGGATCGTCTCTCGGCCTCGGCGATCCGAAGCCCGTCGCGAGCCGCGGCCAGGCGCCCCTCGGCGACCCGGGCAGCCGAAATGCGCTGCTCGAGCTGCACCTCGGTGGTGTTGCCGCCGCGCATGAGGGCACGCGTGCGCTCGAGCGCCTGGGCGGCCTCGGTCTGAGCGGCGTCCGCCTGCGCGATTTGGCTGCGGGCCTGGGCGATGCCGGCCTCGGCGCGGGCCAGCGTGGCGGTGTTCTGCGACAGGGTGGTTTCGAGAATATCGCGGGAGAGACGCGCGAGAACCTGACCCTGCTCGACCCTGGCGCCCTCTTCGACGAGCAGCTCGACGATGCGCAGGCCCTCGACTTCCGGTGCGACCAGCACCTCCTCGCGCGGCACGAGGGTGCCGGTGACGACGGCGCGCTCCACCAACTCGCGCTCGACCGCGCGGACCACGGTCACGGCGGGCGCAATGGGCCGCTCGGCGGACGCAGGCTGGGCGGTCGCCGGCCCGCCGGCAACCGCGAGCCATGCCAGCAGAACGGCCGCGCAAACCGGGCGTGCGCACCCTCTCACGACAGGGTCTCCCTGGAGCCGTCCGGATGTCCCGAGCCGAGCTGGATGCGCCCCGCGAAGGCCGCCTCGATGACGGCGAGCAGGTACCCGACCTCGCGCTCCGCATCGAAGGAGCGCGAGACCGCCCGGCGGACGAAGAGGCCGTTGGCCAGTGTGGCCACCACGGTGGCGAGCGCTTGCACGTCCACACCCGCGGCAATCGCGCCGCGCTCCTGCGCTTGCCGGAACAGGAAGGTCAGCCGGCCGAGCACGTCCCGATCGAAACTGTCCGTCAGATTCGCGAAGGTGGGATTGCGCGTCGCTTCGGACCAGATCTCGAGGCAGAGCACCGCCTGTTCGCGACGCTCGTCCTGGAAATGCCGGCGCGCGAGCGCGCCAAGGCTCCCGAGGAAATCGTCCGCATCGACAAGTCGCGAGAAGTCGGCCATCACCCGCGAGCGATCGCGCTCGGCGAGGCCTGCCACGATGACGTCCTTGGAGCGGAAGTAGCGGTAAAGGTTCCCCGGGCTCATCCCGGCTTCGGCGGCGACGTCCTGCATGGTGGTGCGATGGAATCCGGCGCGCACGAAGCAACGCTCGGCCGCGTCGAGAATGCGGGCGCGGCGCTCTTCAACGGCTTCGAGAGGCGCCTCGGCGCCGCCCTCGTCGACCTGCGGGATGATCAGGTTCTGTTCCATGAACGGAGATGAGAATGAACGTTCATTCTCATATGGGCAGATGCAACGTCGGGTCAAGCTATAGTGTTGCTCCTGCGGGAGCAATGCGCGCCGGCTCGTACCGCGGTGTGCGGTGCCGCACACAGGGGTCGCGCGGCGCGGGAGGGAGCTTTCGGCGTCGGGAGCGCTCACCCGCACGAGGTTCTGAACGCGAAGGGAGTCGGCCGAACCGGTTCGCCTGGCCAAGCCGCCAATCCGTTCCCAATGACACGTCGGTGGGCCGGCTCGCCCTTCACCCCGCGAGGGCAGGGTCTGAAATGAGGCGGGCCCGCGATTCCGCCGGGCAGGGCACGGTTAACAAGGGTTAAGATTTCTTCGTTCCGGCCCGGAACTCGCTTGATTGGAAAGGGTTTTCACCGAGCACGCTGGCAGCAGGCGCAGGGCGCGCCCCGGGGGGATCATGCATTTGGTCGACGAGGAAGAGGAGGCATCGGCCCGTACGTTCGGCCTGTGCGTCGATGACGGGTCTTTCCTGTCCCCGATGGCACAGGCGCGCATCGGGGCGGAGCTTCGCGCCATGTACACGGATCTTCGGGACGAACCCTTGCCCGACCATCTGGTCCGATTGGCCGAGCTCCTCGAGCGCAAGTGCCAGGAGAGAATTCGTGGACACTGACGTTCAGTTCCGCGACCTCATTCTGGCGGCGGTGCCAAGCCTGAGAGCTTTCGCGATCTCCCTGACCAACGACCCGATTCGCGCCGACGATCTCGTGCAGGACACGATCGTACGCGCCTGGGCGAACGCCGACCGGTTCGAGGCGGGCACGAACATCAACGCCTGGCTGTTCACCATCTTGCGCAATCTGTTCCATTCCGAGTACCGCAAGCGCCGGCGGGAAGTCGAGGATGTGGACGGCTCCTATGCTCTGAGCCTCCGCAGCCAGCCCGAGCAGACGGCGCACCTCGACTTCCAGGATTTCCAGCACGCCCTCGCCAAGCTCCCGGTCGACCAGCGCGAGGCCCTCGTGCTGGTCGGCGCCGAGGGCCTGTCCTACGAGCAGGCGGCCGAGATCTGCGGCGTGGCGGTCGGCACCATCAAGAGCCGGGTCAACCGGGCCCGCAACCGCTTGGCCGAAATCCTGGCGCTTCACGCGGACGACGATATCGGACCGGACAGCGTGCTCAAGGCCGCGATGGAAAACGTCTGAGCGGCCCTTGTGGAGGCGCGTCCCGGGCCCGATCCCGAACGGGACGGAGCGGAATCAAGAAGCGCCCCGGCGATGAAGCCGGGGCGCGTGCCGTCCTGGCGGCAGAATTGATTGTGGCCGCGGCATCTCCCGACGGCAGAACTCCCGGTGTCGTCCGATGCGCGAGATTCGACGGGTCCACCGCGAATGGCGAATGGTGAGTGGCGAGTGGCGAGAGGGGGTTCGCGGGCGTTGCTGGCACGCTCACCAGGCCCCGCGGGGCGTCAGACGCCAACAAGCGCCCCGCGGGGGAGGGGCGCTTGTTGGGGAGGGGTTCGTTGCGGGGACAGCGGAGGACCGCAGCCTTGTCCTTGACGGATGTCTTGCGGACCCGAACAAGCGCCCCGGGGGCAGGGGCGCTTGCGGGGTGGTTGCGGGGACGGGATTTGAACCTGTGATCATGCGCCTGACGGGCGAGCGGGCAGCTCCAGCGCGCGGTGGCGAATGGCCGAGGGGCGAATGGCGAATGGTGAGTGGCGAAGCGGGATTGGCGGGCGTGGCTGGCACGCTCACCCAAGTCCCTCATCGGCGTCAGACGCCAACAAGCGCCCCGGACGGGAGGTCCGGGGCGCTTGCGGTAAGTTCTTGCGCCATCGCGCAAACTTGGTTGCGGGGACAGGATTTGAACCTGTGACCTTCAGGTTATGAGCCTGACGAGCTACCGGGCTGCTCCACCCCGCGGCAGAGGAGGAACGGCGAACGGCGCG
>CAWDDI010000023.1:457500-597880 GCA_963800985.1 uncultured Alphaproteobacteria bacterium
GGTCGAGGAGCGGGACGTGGTGCTCCGGAGGGGTGAGACGCTCGACGTCGTGCTCCGGGCCCAGGGAGCCGATGCGGATCAGATCCGCTCGGTCACGACGGCGCTCAGCGCGCGGGTCAGGGTGGCGACCCTGCCCGAAGGCCAGCGCATGCGGATCCTCATCGCGCCGGGGCCCCGCCCGGGCGACCGCCGCCAGATCGTTCGGGTGATCCTGTTCGGCGAGCGGGGCATCGAAAGCATTGCGGCCGTCAACGATCGCGGGCAGTTCGTGTCCGTCACGCCCCCGACGGACGAGACCCAGAATGTCGCTTCGTCCGGCGAGAGCGAGGGGGAGGAAGCGGAGGACGGCGAAGAAGAGGGCGGGGTCCAGCTCTACCAGAGCCTCTACGAAACCGCGCTCAAGAACGAGCTGCCGCGCCAGACCGTCGACGAGCTGGTGCGGATCTTCGGGTTCGACGTCGATTTCCAGCGCCGGGTCGCCCCGGGCGACAACCTGGAAGTGTTCTATGGCCTCGACGAGGACAACGCCACGCCCGAGCTTCTCTACGCGGCGCTCACGGTGGGCGGCGAACCGCGCCGGGTCTATCGCTATCAGGGCGACGACGGCGCGGTCGACTTCTTCGACGAACAGGGCCGCTCGCTGAAGCGGTTTCTCGTCCGCAAGCCGATCGCCGAGGGACTCCTGCGCTCCGGCTTCGGCTACCGGCGACATCCGATCCTCGGCTATTCCAAGATGCATACGGGCGTGGACTGGGCGAACCGGATCGGCACGCCCATCGTCTCCGCGGGCAACGGGACCGTCCTGAAGGCCGAATGGGACTCGGGCTACGGCCGGCGCATCGAGGTTCAGCACACCAACGGCTACGTGACCGCCTATTCGCACCTGTCGCGATTCGGCGGCGGGATTTCGCCGGGCGCCCGCGTTCGGCAAGGGCAGGTCATCGGCTATCTCGGCAATACCGGCCTCTCCACCGGTCCGCATCTCCACTACGAGGTGATCGTCAACGGCCACTTCGTCGACCCCATGAAGATCCGTCTGCCGCGCGGCCGCGAACTCGACGGCCGGTCCCTCGCCGAGTTCAAGCGACAGCGTGAGCAGGTGGACGGCCTCATGGAGCGTGCCGGCGTCTCGACCCGTCTCGCGCAGCGCACCGAGCTCCGCTAGCCCGGGATGCTCGCGTCCCTCGCGATCGTCCTGCCGGTCTTCGGACTGATCGGCGTCGGCTACGTCGCACGCCGCACCGGGCTGGTGACCGACCGGACCGGCGAGGGTCTCTCCGAGTTCGTGTTCACTCTGGCGGTTCCCTTTCTCCTCTTCCGCACCCTCGTACGGGCCGAGCTCCCGGACGTGCAGCCGTGGGGCTATTGGATCTCGTACTTTGCCGGCGTCGCGATCGTGTGGAGCCTCGCGATGGTGGTCGCGCGGCGGCTGTTCGGGATCACCGGAACCTCGGCGGTGGTTGCAGGCTTCGCGGCAGGACAGGCCAATACGGTGCTCTTCGGCGTCCCGATGATCCTGAAGGCCTATGGCGACGAGGGCGCGGTGCCGCTTTTCCTGCTGATCGCCGTCCACCTCCCTGTGACCATGACCCTCGCGACCCTGATGGCGGAAGGAAGGCGGGCTTCGCCCCTCGCGCTTCTGAGGCGGCTCCTCACCCATCCCATCGTCGTCGGGATTATGGCCGGCGCGGCTTTCCGCTTCGTCGCGCCCGTCCTCCCGACCCCCGCCTGGCAGGTGGTGGACATGATCAGCGGCGCGGCGGGTCCTTGCGCGCTGATCGGAATGGGCATCGCGCTTCGCCGCTACGGCCTGCAGTCGGGGTGGCGACTGCCGGCCGCGATTTCGGCGCTGAAGCTCGGACTGCATCCGCTCATCGTGTTCGTGCTCGCGACGCATGCGTTCGACATGCCACGCGCCTGGATCGGGGTGGCGGTTCTCTTTGCAGCATGTCCGTCGGGCGTTAACGCCTACCTGTTCGCCGAGCGTTACCGTGAGGGCGTCGCGATCGCCTCGAGCGCGGTGTCCCTCTCGACCGTGCTGGCGCTCGGAACCACGCTCCTGTGGCTTCAGGTCCTCGGGGTCGCCTGAGGCATGAAGCCGAGACGCTCGCGGACCGCCGAGGCCGGTATGCCGCGCGCCCGCAGGTCGCGAAGGGCCTCCGACCCCAGACTCTTCGAGAGCTTGGCGCCTTCGGGACCGCGGACGAGCGCGTGGTGGTGATAGAGCGGGGTCGGCACCGCGAGGAGCGCCTGCAGAAGGACGTGCAGGTCCGTCGAGGCTTCGAGATCCGTCCCCCGCACCACATGGGTGACGCCTTGAATGGCATCGTCGACGACGACCGACAGATGATAGCTCGTGGGAACGTCCTTGCGCACGATCACGGCATCCCCCCACCGCTCCGGTCGAGCTTCAACCGCCGCCTGCTGCCGATCGGCGTCGAAGCGCCCGTAACGGAAAGGCCCGGACGCGACCGCGCGCGCCTCGCGGTGGTCGAGCCGCAAGGCGCAGGGCTCGCCGGACGCGATCCGATCTTCGGCCGAACCCAAGGAGACGGCGCGGCAGGTCCCGGGATAAAGCGGCACGCCATCCGGATCTCGCGGCCAGGTCCGCCCGGTTAGCGCCTCCCGATGAGCAACCGCTTCGAGAATCGCCTTTCGCGAGCAGAAGCAGGGATAGAGAAGGCCCCTCCTGCGGAGATCGAGCGCGGCGGCGCGGTAGTCGTCGAAATGGTCGGACTGCCGCCGCACCGGCTGTTCCCAGGTCAGACCGAGCCAGGCAAGGTCCTCGTAGACGCCCCGCTCGAGCTCCGGACGGCAGCGGGTGACGTCGATATCCTCGATCCGCAGCAGAAAGCGGCCGCCGAATCGGCTCGCCATGGCGGCATTGAGCAAGGCCGAGTAGGCGTGACCGAGATGGAGCCGCCCGTTCGGGCTCGGAGCGAAGCGGAAAACGGGTTGCGTCACGGGTGCGTTTCGGGCGATGGCGGCGGCATGGAGTCCTTGCGCGCGACCATCCTCGATTCAGATGCCGCCCTCAAGGCAGGGGTCGACGCGCTGAGCCGGACCGACGCCACCATGGCCGACCTGCTCACCCGAGGCGCGAAGCCGATGCTGCGCAAACGTCCGGCGGGCTTCGAGGGCCTAGCCTCCGTCGTGGTCGGCCAGCAGGTCTCGACGGCGAGCGCCGCGGCGATCTGGAGCCGGTTCTCACGCCGATTCGAGCCGATTGGCGCCGCGACGGTGCTCGCCGCATCGGACGAGGACCTGCGATCCGTGGGCCTTTCGGGCGCCAAGATCCGGACCTTGAGGGCCGCCGCGGCCGCGGTTGAGAACGGCAGCCTGCAACTCGACCGCCTGCAGGAGCTCGCCGCGGACGAAGCCCATCGGTCCCTCGTGGCCGTGAAAGGCATCGGCCCGTGGACCGCCGACGTCTACCTTCTCTTCTGCCTCGGTCACGCGGACGCCTTCCCGGCCGGCGACCTTGCGCTGCAGGAGGCCGCGCGGGCCGCACTCGGGCTCGACCGGCGGCCGGACGCGAAGGCGCTGACCGCTCTCGCGGAGGACTGGCGCCCCTGGCGCGGCGTCGCTGCGAAGGTCCTGTGGGCCTATTACCGCGTCGTCAAGTCCCGCGAGGGGGCTCCGACCTGATCGGTTGGAGCTGGCGCGGCACCCCTGCGCCTTGTACCCAGCTCCCGCCCGATGGACCCGGCGGCTCCCCAGGCCACGGGTATCGCCCCCACATTCAAAACGACCACCGCTCATAGGACGGAGAGATTGAATGGCGCCGATCGACGGTCCCCGACTTGCCCCGAAATCCGGTCGTGCAAGACAGCTCGTCGTTTTCGTCCACGGCTATGGCGCCGACGGCAACGACCTGATCGAGATCGGCCGGCAATGGCAGGGCTGGCTGCCGGATGCCGCCTTCGTGGCCCCCCACGCGCCGGAGCCGTGCGGGATGGCGCCCGTGGGGCGGCAATGGTTCGCCCTGACCTTCCGAGACCCGCACGAGCGCTGGCGCGGGGTCAATCAGGCTGCGCCGGGGTTCGACGCCTTCGTCGATGCGGAGCTCGCCCGTCACGACCTTCCCGCTTCGAAGCTGGCCCTCGTGGGGTTCAGCCAGGGGACCATGATGGCCCTCCACGTTGGGCTGCGGCGCACGCAGGCCCCGGCCGCGATCGTGGGTTTCTCCGGCATGATCGTCCTCGAGGAGGGCAAGGGGCCCGAGAGCCTGGCGCCTCACGTTCGCTCCAAACCGCCGATTCTGCTCGTCCATGGCGATCGGGACGACGTCATTCCCGTCGAGGCGCTCTTCATGTCCACCGATGCGCTGGCCGCCGCCGGGGTGCCGAGTCATTGGCACCTGTCGGTCGGGGTCGCGCACGGGATCGACGCGGAGGCGCTCCGGCAGGGCGGTGTTTTCCTCAGCCAGGCCTTCGGTCTGCCCTATCCGAAAGCGGCTGTTCCGAGGGTGCCGCCACGCGGGTGAGGTCCGGCCCGCTCGGACCCTGGAACGTCACGCGCGGGCCGCCTTGAGGAGGGCTTGCGCTCCGGACCGGAGGATGACGGTATCGCTGCCGAGAGCGACGAGATCGAAGCCCTGCTTGAGGTGCTGAGAGGCCCGATCGCCTGTCGCGGCATAGACCCCGACCCATTTTTCGGCGGCCTTGGCGCGCGCGAGAGCGTGGCTTAAGGCCTGATCGACCTCGCCGCTGAACGGGTTCAGGCCGGCACCGCGCGACAGCGCGATCGACAAATCGGAGGGTCCGAGAAAGATGCCGTCGATGCCTCGGGTTCCAAGGATATCGTCGACGATCGCCAGAGCCTCTCGCGTCTCGACCATGGCGAAACTCGTCGAGAGGTGGTTCGCCTGAGCGAGGTAATCCCCCGCTTGCAGGCCCGTAAGGGTCAGGGCTCCGTGCGGCCCCCAGCTGCGCTCGCCGAGCGGCGGATACTTCATGAAGGCCCCGAAGCGCTGGGCGTCCTCGACGGTGTTGATCATGGGCGCGATCACGGCCGAGGCTCCCGCATCGAGGAGTCGCGACGCCGTCGCGAAGTCGCCCACCGGTACGCGGACCAGACCCGGTTTACCGGCCGCCGCGATGAGCGGCAGCGTTCGGATCGCAGCGGCGAGATCGACGGCGCCGTGCTGCATGTCGAGCGTCACGGCGTCGAAGGCCTCCCCGGCGAGGATGCCGGCAACGAGCGGCTCGGGAATCCCGCACCAGGCGGATAGAACCGGGGAACCGGAGCGGAGGCGGGTCGTGAGAGCGGCGACGCTCGACATGGAGGCTCCCGTTTTCGCCTGACACGGCGAGGAGGATGCGCCGAGAACAAGCAGGACGACGAGCGCCGGAGCTGTCCTCCTAGGATTAGGAACCGGGGAAAGCGCTCGAACGAATGTCGGCTGCCCCCAACGGCACGGGCCCGGAACCCAGCCGAGCTGGCTCGGGACCGAGCGGTCCTCCGCGGCGGACTCCGGCCCCCGATGCTAACGCCCGGCCTGGATTTCTTGGATTGCGCGGGCCATCAGATCCGTCATCTGACGTCGCAGTTCACCGTCGGCGACCGCCTTGCCGCCGCTCTCGAGATCCGAGCGTACCTTGCGCAGCACGTCGTCGTCGCCGGCCTCCTGGAAATCGGCGAGCACGACGCTCTTGGCATAGGCTTCGGCATCCGCACCCGACTTCCCGAGCTGGCCAGCCGCCCAGAGGCCGAACAGCTTGTTGCGCCGGGCCGTGGCCTTGAAGCGCAGTTCCTCGTCGTGGGCGAACTTCCTCTCGAAACTGTCTTTGCGGTCGTCGAAGGTCGTCATGGGTGTCCCCGGTTCGTTGTCGAGGTTGAGGCCGCGATATAAAGGCCCAGCGGTCGCCCCGCCAGCCCGGCGGCCTTCCGGAGGGCGCTTTTAATGCCCATATACCCTGTTTCCCGAGCCGTTTCCGGTCCGCGTTGTACTCTGCCCGTTGATCGGCTAGGTTGCGGCGGAGCCGGGTTGCCGGTCCGAAACCCGCAACCCGTGCCAGCCGCGGAACCGACTTTTTTCCCAGGAGCCCCGGCCTTCATGGATTTCCTCAAACCACGGTACACGCCTATGAACCGCCGCCGTCGCGTCTACGAGGGCAAGGCGAAGGTCCTCTACGAGGGGCCGGAGCCGGGCACGCTCATCCAGCACTTCAAGGACGACGCCACCGCGTTCAACGCCAAGAAGCACGAGGTGATCGACGGCAAGGGCGTGCTCAACAACAGGATCTCGGAGTACATTTTCCAGAACCTGAACGATATCGGGGTGCCGACGCATTTCATCCGCCGACTCAACATGCGCGAGCAGCTGATCCGCGAGGTCGAGATCATTCCCCTGGAAGTTGTGGTGCGAAACGTCGCGGCAGGCTCGCTGGCCCAGCGCCTCGGCCTCGAGGAGGGCACGCAGCTGCCGCGCTCGATCATCGAGTTCTAC
Organism: uncultured Alphaproteobacteria bacterium; assembly: GCA_963800985.1. Taxonomy (GTDB): domain Bacteria; phylum Pseudomonadota; class Alphaproteobacteria; order Rhizobiales; family Beijerinckiaceae; genus Microvirga. Next base: position 463,952 of record CAWDDI010000023.1, read on the forward strand.
TACAAGAACGACGCGCTCGGCGACCCGATGGTGTCCGAGGAGCATGTCACCGCCTTCGGATGGGCCACGCCCCAGGAGATCGACGACATCATGGCCCTGGCGATTCGGGTCAACGACTTCCTCTCCGGTCTCTTTCTCGGCGTCGGCATTCGCCTCGTCGACTTCAAGATGGAAACGGGCCGCCTTTGGGAAGGCGACATGATGCGGATCGTCGTCGCCGACGAGATTTCCCCGGATTCCTGCCGGCTCTGGGATGTCAAGTCCAAGGACAAGCTCGACAAGGACCGCTTCCGCCGCGACATGGGCGGTCTGGTCGAGGCCTACACGGAGGTGGCCCGCCGCCTTGGCATCCTGGCCGAGAACGAGAAGCCCGCCATGGGCGGACCGCGCCTCGTGCAGTGATCGCCGACGGCCTTCGCACCGCATTCCGATGCCCGGCCCCGCGCCGGGCATTTGCATGTGGGGTCCTCCTCGGAGCCCTCGCGGCGTGCCATTTCTCGCCGCGCGCCGTCGAAGGCGTCCCCTTCACGGAGCCCTGGCTGGTTCTCCCGCTCAACCGCTGGCTCGCGGAGGACCGGGCGGAACCCGAGGCGATGGCCGTATGCCGGCCGCCGGTCTGCGGACCGGGTCTCGTGGTCGGCGTGGTGAGGCTCGTCGGACGCGAGGCCGAAATCGGCGATGCCGTGCTGAGCGACCCCGGCAAACTCGTTCGAGCGCTCGTTACCCCGAAGGAACTCCAAGGCACCCGTTCGCGCGACCGCCTCCGCCAGGACCCTGGCGGCCGGTGCCGCCCATGGGTTCGCGATGACCGTGCAGCGCCGTGACGGGACCCGGCCGGCTTACGGTGCGGCACTCGGCCAGCGCCTTGGCCCGCAACTGAGGCTCGTCCTGGTGATCGGCGAGGATCCCGAGACCGTCGAGGCCACCGCCCGGCGCGTCGCGCGGGAGCACCTTCGGGTGTCGGGCGTTGCCTCCCGTCCTGTGAGTCTTTATGCCGGTGCCATCTCCGAAACCGAGATGAAACCATGAAAGCGCGCGTGACCGTCACCCTCAAGGCCGGCGTCCTCGACCCGCAGGGCAAGGCGATCGAGGGCGCCCTGCGGTCGCTCGGTGTCGAGGGCGTCGCAAGCGTGCGCCAGGGCAAGGTGTTCGACGTCGAGCTCGACACGGCCGACAAGGCGCGCGCCGAGGCGACGCTCAAGGCCGCGTGCGAGCAGCTTCTCGCGAACACGGTCGTGGAGAACTACCGGGTGGAGATCGCGTCGTGAGATCCGGCCCGGTCGACCCTCGGCCGCTGGACCGGTGGACGGCGGCTCACGTGCTGCGAAGGACGAGAGGCGCGAAAGCATGAAATCGGCGGTCATCGTTTTCCCGGGCTCGAACCGCGAAGGCGACGCCGCCAGGGCGCTCGCGCTCGCCGGGGCCGAAGTCGCAAAGGTCTGGCATGCCGAGAGCGAGCTGCCGGCCGGAACGGATCTCGTCGTGCTCCCCGGCGGCTTCTCCTACGGCGACTACCTGCGCTGCGGCGCCATCGCCGCGCGGGCGCCCGTCATGGAGGCCGTCCGCGCCCACGCGGCGCGCGGCGGCCTGGTGCTCGGCATCTGCAACGGTTTTCAGATCCTGTGCGAATCGGGCCTCCTGCCGGGGATCCTGATGCGCAACGCCAATCTCAAGTTCATCTGCCATCGGCAGACGCTGCGCGTCGAACGGGTCGATACGGCCTTCACGGGCCGCTATGCCGCGGGCCAGGTGATCGACGTCTGCGTCGCCCACGGGGAGGGCAACTACACCGCCGATGCGGAGACGCTTCGGCGGACCGAGGGCGACGGCCTCGTCGCCTTCCGCTACTGCGACGCCGGAGGAAGGGTCACCGCGGATGCCAACCGCAACGGCTCCATGAACTCCATCGCGGGCGTCTACTCGGAGAGGCGCAACGTGCTCGGGATGATGCCGCATCCCGAGAACCTGATCGACGACCTCGTCGGCGGCACCGACGGGCGCGGGTTGTTCGAGAGCCTGGTCGCGGCCTAGGGAGCGCCATGCGCAACGACGTCGAGATCACCCCTGAGCTCGTCAGGGAGCACGGCCTCAAGCCCGACGAGTACGAGCGCTTCGTCGCCCTCATCGGCCGCACCCCGACGTTGACCGAGCTCGGCATCGTCTCTGCGATGTGGAACGAGCATTGCTCCTACAAGTCGTCGCGCCTTCACCTGCGCACGCTTCCGACCGACGCGCCCTGGGTGATCCAGGGCCCGGGCGAGAATGCCGGCGTCATCGACATCGGCGGCGGTCTCGCCTGCGTGTTCAAGATGGAAAGCCACAACCACCCCTCCTTCATCGAGCCCTACCAGGGCGCGGCGACCGGAGTCGGCGGCATCCTGCGCGACGTCTTCACCATGGGGGCGCGACCGATCGCGGCGCTGAACGTGCTGCGCTTCGGCGATCCCGAGCACCCGCGGACGCGTCACCTTCTTGCCGGGGCCGTGGCCGGGATCGGCGGCTACGGCAACTCCTTCGGCGTGCCGACGGTCGGCGGCGCAACGGGCTTCCACCCGCGCTACAACGGCAACATCCTCGTCAACGCCATGGCGGTCGGCCTCGCAAGGACCGACGAGATCTTCTACGCCGCGGCCACAGGAGTCGGAAACCCGATCGTCTATCTCGGCTCGAAGACCGGACGCGACGGCATTCACGGCGCCACCATGGCCTCCGCGGAGTTCGACAACTCCTCCCACGAGAAGCGCCCGACCGTCCAGGTCGGCGATCCCTTCGCCGAGAAGCTGCTGCTCGAGGCCTGCCTGGAGCTGATGCGGTCCGGCGCGGTGATCGCGATCCAGGACATGGGCGCGGCGGGGCTCACCTGCTCCGCGGTCGAGATGGGCGCCAAGGGCGATCTCGGGGTCGAGCTCGACCTCGACCGGGTGCCCTGCCGCGAGGAGGGCATGACGGCCTACGAGATGATGCTTTCCGAGAGCCAGGAACGCATGCTCATGGTGCTCAAGCCCGGCATGGAAGCGGACGCGGCGGCCATCTTCGGCAAGTGGGGCCTCGATTTCGCGATCATCGGGCGGACCACCGACACGCTGCGGTTCGTGGTGAGGCACCGGGGCGAGGTGATGGCCGACCTGCCCATCAAGGCGCTCGGCGATGAAGCGCCCCTGTACGACCGTCCCCACATCGCCAACACCGACCCGCCGACGATCCCTCCCGAGAGCGTCGAGGCTCCGATGCCGCACGGCGAGGCGCTCAAGAAGCTCGTCGGATCGCCCGACCAGTGCTCGAAGCGCTGGATCTGGGAGCAGTACGACCATTTCATCCTCGGCAACACGGTGCAGACGCCGGGCGGCGATGCCGCCATCGTGCGCGTTCTCGACGGCCCGAAGGGCCTCGCGCTCACCGCGGACGTGACACCGCGCTATTGCGAAGCGGATGCCGTCGAGGGAGGCAAGCAGGCGGTCGCCGAAGCCTGGCGCAACATCACCGCGGTCGGGGGCGTGCCGCTCGCCGTGACCGACAATCTCAATTTCGGAAACCCGGAGCGTCCTGAGGTCATGGGAAGCCTCGTGGGCTGTATTCGCGGCATCGGCGAGGCCTGCAGGGCGCTCGAGTTCCCGGTCGTGTCCGGCAACGTGTCGCTATACAACGAGACCAACGGTCTCGGCATCCTGCCGACGCCGACGATCGGGGGCGTCGGCCTGCTCGACGACGTGACCGTCCATGCCTCGATTCGCCTCAAGCGCGAGGGCGACGCCCTGATCCTGATCGGCGCCACACGGGGCTGGCTCGGCCAGTCGATCTACCTGCGGGACATCTGCGGTCGGGAGGAGGGAGCGCCGCCGCCGGTCGATCTCAAGGCCGAGAAGCGCAACGGCGACTTCGTGCGCCAGCTCATCCGGTCCCGGCAGGTCGATACGGTGCACGACTGCTCCGACGGCGGCATCGCCGTGGCGCTCGCCGAAATGGCGATTGCGGGCGGGATCGGCGCGACGGTCGTCGGCGCCCCCGAGGGACCGCCGCTGCACGCCTTCCTGTTCGGCGAGGACCAGGGCCGATACGTCCTCGCCTGCGATGCCGACGAGGCCGCTGACCTCCTCTACGAGGCCAGCGCGATCGGGGTGCCCGCCCTGCTGATCGGCGTCACGGGCGGCGATTCATTGATTCTCCCTAGCCGCGAGGCCATATCGGTGGCGGAGTTGAAGGCCGCGCACGAGCGGTGGCTGCCCGCCTACATGGCCGCGAAGGCGGCTTGAGGAGACGATCCGGATGCCCATGGACGCCCGCGAGATCGAGAGCCTGATCAAGTCCGCGATCCCGGACGCGCAGGTCGAGATCAGGGATCTCGCCGGGGACGGCGATCACTACGCCGCGACGGTCACGTCCGCGGTCTTCAGGGGCAAGTCCCGTGTCCAGCAGCACCAAATGGTCTATTCCGCGCTTCAGGGCCGCATGGGCGGAACGCTCCATGCGCTTGCGCTGACGACCGTCGCACCCGAAAATTGATGCAACCCGGCGCCTTGACCGCCGCGGAACAGGAGAGCCCCATGACCGATGTCCGCCAGGTGATCGACAACGAAGTGAAGTCCAACGACGTCGTGCTCTTCATGAAGGGGACGCCGCAATTCCCCATGTGCGGGTTCTCGGGCCAGGTGGTCCAGATCCTGAACTACCTCGGGGTGCCCTATAAGGGCGTCAACGTGCTCGACGACGCGGACATCCGCCAGGGGATCAAGGATTATTCCAATTGGCCGACGGTTCCGCAGCTTTACGTAAAGGGCGAATTCATCGGCGGCTGCGACATCGCCCGCGAGATGTTCCAGGCCGGCGAACTGCAGCAGCTCCTGGCCGACAAAGGCATCCAGCTCAAGCAGAGCGCGTGACCGCACCTCGCCGCGGCGGCAAGGAAAGGCGCTTCGGCGCCTTTTTCTTTTGTCGCATTTCGGAACCTCGGCTTTTCAGTCACACTCCCCGCATCGGCCAAAAGCCGTGCGCCCGAAAATCAATCAAAAGGGCGCCCACGTGGGGGTATACACATGATCGAGCAGTCCACGAACGTCGTGGCGTTCCGTAAACGCGGGTCACCGCCGCCGGCCCGCCATCCGAAAGGCCTGATGGAGGCCGTCTACGCCGCGGGTTCTCTCGCGGTTGCGGCGGACGACATCGCGACCAAGACGGCGGCCCTGATGCTGCAGGCCCTGGGCTTCCTTCTGGTCGAGGAGGTGCGGGCGGACGGAACCCCGCGGCGCCTGTCCCGCGACGAGACGCGCCAGGCGCTGAGCCGGCCGTGGCGCCTCTCGAAGCCGGCCTTCGGAGGGGAGTTCGGCCTGCCGGACGCCGCCGGCGCTTTCGCCCGGCAGCTCTGAGGTCCCGCTCGGGGTCCGTCGGGCCGTTCAGGCGAGGCACCGGACCCGGGGTGGCGCTCCGGGCTCCAAAGGTCTGCCGCCTGAGCCACTGCGCGACGGCCGGACTTCTCGGGCTCGTGCCTTAGGTCGAGCGGCCCAAAGCCGCCCGGACGAGGGCGATCGCCTCGTCGCCCGCCCACTCGGCGGGTCCCTTCAGGAGGGCGATCTCGCAGCCCGCGGCGTCGACGAGAACGGTCGTCGGCAGCCCGATGACATGGCCGGAGCGCTGCAGGACCTGAAGAAGTTTGCCGGTCGGTTCGGAATAGTACGCGAGGTGGCGTATCCCGTTCTCGGCGAGCCACGTCTTCGGCTTTTCCGGGCTGCGGGTGTCGACGTTGATGGCGACCACCTCGAAATCGCTCCCCCCGAGAGCCGCCTGGAGCTTGTCAAGCGCCGGCATCTCCTGACGGCAGGGCACGCACCAGGTGGCCCAGAGGTTCACGAGAACGGCTCGGCCCTTGAAATCCGCAAGCGTGACGGCCTGCCCCTCCGGGCCGACGAAATCGACGTCCGGAGGGCGAGCCGGGTTCTTGGACGCCACGACCGCCGCGACCTCGCCTCTGGCAAATCGTGCGAGGCGCTGCGCGGCGGACTCGGAGGCCCGGCATTCCGGCGCGGTGGCGCTCTGTTGCCCTCGTCCCGGGAGTGCGACCCAGGTGGCGGCGCCGAGGAGGCCGACCGCGAGGATGCCGATCAGCAGGACCGATTTTTTCGAGAAGCGCGAAGCGGGTGCGGGATCCGACATGCTCCCCATTTGGCCGCATCGGGGAAAGCGCTCAAGAGGCTGCGGCGTCTCAGGTCGCCGAAGCCGTTCACGATCGAGCGGGGACGCGCGGTGCAACGCTCACCGAAGGCTCTCGCGTCGATTTAGGGTTGCCGTTATGGTGCGCGCGATTTTGGAGCGTTCGATGGTTTCACGCCGGCTTTCAACCCGCATCCTCGTCGTTGCGGGACTCATGACACTCGCCCTCGCGGCCTGCGGCCGCCGCGGCGCCCTCGAAGCGCCACCCGGGGCGGCAGCCGCGCCGGCCGAGACTCAGCAAGGGGGCACCCTGCCCTCGCCGGTCGGAAGGCCCAACAGGAGCCGCGGCGCGGGCTTCGTGGTCCCCAACCGATCCTTCATCCTCGACCCGCTGCTGTGACCGGACCATGCACCACTTCGCCTACCGCAACGGCGTGATGCACGCGGAGGACGTCGATCTCCGCGCTCTGGCCGACGAGGTCGGCACCCCGTTCTACTGCTATTCCTCGGCGACCCTGGAGCGTCACTACCAGGTGTTCGCGGACGCCTTCGCGGATCGGAACGCGCTCGTGTGCTATGCCGTGAAGGCGAACTCCAACCAGGCGGTGCTGAGGACCCTCGCGTGCCTCGGGGCGGGGATGGATATCGTCTCGGAGGGCGAGTTGCGCCGGGCGCGTGCGGTCGGCGTCCCGGGCGAGCGCATCGTGTTCTCGGGAGTCGCCAAGACGCCATCGGAGATGGCCTTCGCGCTCGACAGCGGGATCTTGTGCTTCAACGTGGAATCCGAACCGGAACTCGCGGCGCTCGCCGAGGTCGCCGCCGCCAAGGGCGTGGAGGCGCCGGTTTCGATCCGGGTCAACCCCGACGTGGACGCGAAGACCCACAGGAAGATTTCGACCGGCAAGTCGGAGAACAAGTTCGGCGTGCCGATCGCTCGTGCGCGGGAGGTCTATGCCCGGGCGGCAGCGCTCAAGGGGATCCGGATCACCGGCGTCGACATGCATATCGGCAGCCAGATCATCGACCTCGCCCCGTTCGACAACGCGGCGGCGCTCCTCGCCGAGCTCGCCCGCGATCTCTTGGCGGACGGGCACGCACTCCAGCACATCGACCTCGGCGGCGGAACTCGGGGTGCCCTATCGCGAGGACAACGAGCCGCCGCCCGATCCGCAGGCCTATGCGGAGCTCATCAAACGCCACACCCGCGATCTCGGGCTCAAGCTCGTGTTCGAAATCGGGCGGATGATCGTCGGCAACGCCGGCATCCTCGTCACGCGGGTGATCTACGTGAAGCAGGGCGAGGGCAAGACCTTCGTCATCGTCGATGCGGCGATGAACGACCTCATCCGCCCGACGCTCTATGACGCCCATCACGACATCAAGCCGGTCGTGGCGGCCGTCAACGGTGCCCGCATGCGCGCCGACGTGGTCGGGCCGGTGTGCGAAACCGGCGATTACCTGGCTCTCGATCGGGAGATGCCCGCCTTGAAGCCGGGCGATCTCGTCGCGGTCATGACCGCCGGCGCCTACGGTGCCGTTCAGTCGTCGACGTACAACACCCGTCTCCTCATCCCCGAGGTCCTGGTTCGGCACGCGGACCATGCGGTCATTCGCCCGCGCCCGACCTACGAGGACGTGATCGGCCTCGACCGGATTCCCAACTGGCTCTGAGCGCCGGACGGCCCGTCCGGAGCGCCGATTTCCTAACGCGGCTGAGAACAGCCGACGGGCACGCGGATCGACCTCGATCGGCCCGCCGGCTGCCCGCTTTGATTTTCTCCGGAGGGACCGCAATACCGCCAGCCTCGTGAGGATGTGATCGGCGCCGGGGGGCCGGCCGGAGCCTGTGCCCAATTGACCGCTGGTCAGCGCAGCCTCGCGTGCTACCTTTTCCGCCCAGGGGCGTTGTAAGCGGGCGAACCGCGTCGGAGGCTGCCTGATGGCGGAAAGCCCGAACCCAGTGACCCGACCCGCTTCCGAAGGCGGGAGCCGGAGCACGCCGGATCGCCTGCACGGCCGGCTCGAAGCCCTGGTCGGGCGGGCCCGCTTGGCCCTGTGGTGGGAGCGGGCGTGGCCTCTGATCTGGCTGCCCATCGCGATCGTCCTCGTTTTCCTCACCGCCTCGTGGCTCGGGTTGTGGCTCGACGCCTCGCCCGTGATGCGGGCCGTCGGCCTCGCGTTTTTCACCGCTGCCCTGGTTCTGTCGCTTTGGCCGGTCGCGCGCCTGCGCTTCCCGGGGCGCCCGAGCGCCCTCGACAGGTTGGACCGGGATGCCGGCCTGCGTCACGGTCCGGCGCGCGCGCTCGACGATACCCTCGCGCTTGGTTCGGGCGATCTCGGGACCCGCGCGCTTTGGGACCTTCATCGCAGGCGGGCCGCCGCGGCCATCGACAAACTGCGCGTCACCGCCCCCCGGCCCGCCATGCCGAAGCGCGACCGCTACGCGGTTCGCGCGGCGGGGCTGCTCGCCGTGATCGCGTCCGCCTTCGTGGCGGGGCCGGAGCTCGGGACCCGTCTTGCCGCCGCCTTCGACTGGCGCGGCCCGCGCGCGGCAGCGCCGACGTTCCGGGTCGACGGCTGGATCGATCCGCCTCTCTACACCCGCACGCCCCCGCTGATGATCGATCTCGCGGGCGGCACGCAAGTTCTGCGAGCGCCCGTGAAGTCCACCGTGGTGCTGCGCGTCGCCGGCGAGGGCGACGTGAGCATCACGCCTGGGCGCGGACTCACGGCGCTGCCCCAGCCCGAGAGCCAGCGAACCGACCTGCGGGAGCAGCGCTTCACGCTTGAGGGCGACGCCGAGCTCTCCGTGCGCACCGGATTGGCGAGCGGGGTGACCCTGCGCGTCGACGCCATTCCCGACAGACCTCCCGAAATCAGCTTTGCGTCACCGCCCGAGGTGAATGCGCGAGGAACCTTCAACCTGGCCTATCGAGGTCGGGACGATTACGGCATCGCCGCCGCGGAGGCGATCCTGGAGAAAGGCGATGGCTTCCGCGGCAAGCGCACCCTCGTGCCGGCGCCCCAGGTCCCCCTGGCGGTTCCGAGCGGAGAAGGCGACGCGGAGACCCGGGCCCCGGTCGATCTCACGAACCATCCCTGGGCCGGCGCAAGGGTGAAGCTCTCGCTGCTCGCGAGAGACGAAGCCGATCAGGAGGGCCGCAGCGACACGATCGACTTCACGCTGCCGCAGCGCCCCTTCACAAAACCGTTGGCAAAGGCTCTCGTCGAGCAGCGGCGCAAGCTCGTGCTCGATCCCGACGACCGCAAGCGCGTGCAGACGGCCCTCGATGCGCTCCTGATCGCGCCTGAGCACTTCACCAAGGAGTGGGGCATTTTCCTCGGCCTGCGCTCGGGCGCCGAGCGCCTGCGGACCGCGAAGGCGGATCCCGACCTCGTCGAGGTGGCCGACTGGCTCTGGGCTATGGCGCTGCAGATCGAGGACGGCGACCTCTCCGACGCCGAACGTGAGCTCCGCGCCGCTCAGGACCGCTTGCGCGAAGCCATGGACCGCAATGCGCCGAACGAGGAAATCAAGCGGCTGACGGACGAGTTGCGCCAGGCGATGGACAAGTTCCTGCGCGAATTCGCGGAACGCATGCAAAGGCAGCAGAACCAGCAGGCCGAGAACCAGCAGCGTCAGGGCCCCGACCGGACGATATCGCAGGACGACCTCAACCGGATGCTCCAGCAGATGGAAGAGGCGATGCGCCGCGGCGACATGGCGGAAGCGCAACGGCTTCTCGACGAGCTGCGCAACATCCTGGAGAACCTTCAGACCGCCCGGCCGGACAGCCGCATGACGGACCCGATGTCGCGGGAGATGAACCAGGCCATGCAGGACCTGGAGAACATGACCCGCGAGCAGCAGGAGCTGCGCGACGATACCTTCCGCGACGGGCAGAACCGGCGCATGCAGCAGGGCGACCGCAACCGCCAGCAGCGGCAGGGTCAGCGCGGTCAACAGGGCCAGCGCCAGCAAGGGCAGCGGGGACAGCAGGGACAACAGGGACAGCAGGGACAGGAGCAGGCGGAAAACGGCGAGCAGGGCGAGGGCCAGCAGCCCGGTCAGGGCGGCCTCGGCCAGCGCCAGCAGGCCCTCCGGGAACGTCTGCAGGACCTCCAGCGGCGGATGCGCGGCATGGGGATGCAGGGCGAGCAGGGCCTGTCGGACGCCGAGCAGGCGATGCGCGAGGCCGAGGGAGCCCTCGGGCAGAGTCAGGACGGCCCGGCCGTGGATGCGCAGGGACGCGCCCTCGAGGGCCTGCAGCGCGGCATGCAGGGCATGGCCCAGCAGATGCAACAGATGATGCAGCAGGGCGATGGGACGGAGCAGGCGGAGGGCGACCAGCCGGGCCAGCAGGGCAACCCGCAGGGGCGGGGACAGACCTCGCAGCGCGACAACGACCCGCTCGGGCGCCCGACCCGCAGCCGGGACTGGTCCGACGGCCGCGTCAAGGTGCCGGGCGCCAACGAATCCGCCACCGAACGCGCCCGTCGAATCCTCGAAGAGCTCCGCCGCAAGCTCGGCGACCCGACCCGGCCGCGCGAGGAGCTGGACTATTTCGACCGGCTGCTGCGACGGAACTGATGCGCCGCGAACAGGCGGCACGAAGTCCCGCGTCGCCCGGTCCCCGGCCCGGCGGGCCGCGCGGGTGCGACGATGCCCGTGCCGGCCGCTGCGCCGCAGGCCACCTCGAGGCCCCTCTCCTGACCCTGGACCGCGATGAGTTCGCTCGCTGACGCTCTCGTTCCTGTCGCGGTGATCGCGGTCGCGGTCGTCCTGTTGCTCGGCCTTTTCAACATGCTTCGCGGCGGCAACGCGCACCGCTCCCAGCAGCTGATGCGGGCGCGCGTGCTCCTGCAGTTCGTCGCCATCGTCGTCATCATGGGCGTGATCTGGTGGCGAGCGGCCTAGCTTAGCCTCGATTCGACACTGTGCCGCCACAATCCTGTTCGCCAATGGCTGCCTCCCGCTCTGCGGCTTCAATTCCCTTCTGCCTCAAGGAACCCCATGCGCGTCAGCTCGGCCGTGGGCTTGAGCCTCCTGATCGCGGCGGCCGGCATGACGGCTGCCGCCGCAGGCCAGGGAAAGCGAAAGACGTCGCTCCCGTCCGCCCCTGAACCTCCGAGCCTGCTGTCCGAATTTCGCTTCGGCTTTTCCGCCCAGGATCCGTGGGGACCCGAACGCGGCTCCGGCGCCGTCGCGGGCGAGGTGCTGTTCGCAAAGCCGTTCACGAGCGCCGATCTCTTCGCGAGCTATTTCATCCCCCGCCCGCACCTCGGAGGCTCGATCGGCGTCGATAGCGGGAGCTACGCCTACGCGGGCGTCACCTGGTCGGTGGACCTCTCCGCGCGGGTTTTCGTCGAGGGCTCGCTCGGCGGGGCCGTCACGGATCGCCATGCCCGGTTCGGGGACAGCTCCGACCGGCGACTGGCGCTCGGCTGCTCGGCCCTGTTCCGCGAGGCAGGGTCCGTCGGGGTGAGGCTTTCCACGCAATGGAGCTTGACGGCCACGGTGGAGCACCTGTCCAATACGGGCTCGTGCGGCGATGACGGCGGGTTGACGAATGTCGGCGCACGCGTCGGCTATGCCTTCTGATCCGACGCCCTGAACGGTCGAGCGGTCCGACGCGGGGCGGCGAACCGGCCGGGCAGGGCCCGCCTTGAACCCCCACAGTCTCCCTGGAGAGCCCCGATGGTCGTCCTGAACCGCATCTATACCCGCACCGGCGACAAGGGCACGACGGCGCTCGCGAGCGGCGAGCGCCGCCCGAAATACGACCTGCGCATCGCGGCCTATGGCACCGTCGACGAAACCAACGCATGCCTGGGACTTGCGCGGTTGCACACGGCCGGCCACGAGGTCGACGAGATGCTCGGACGCATCCAGAACGATCTCTTCGATCTCGGCGCGGACCTCGCTACGCCACCGACCGAAAAGCCCCTCCCCTACGAGCCGCTCCGCATCGCCGACGCTCAGATCGAGAGGCTCGAGCGGGAGATCGACCGGCTCAACGAGCCCCTGGGGAGCCTGCGCTCCTTCGTGCTCCCAGGCGGAACGCCGGCGGCGGCGGCCCTTCACCTCGCCCGGACGGTCTGCCGCCGGGCCGAGCGGCTCACCGTGGAACTTGCGGCGCAGCCGGACGAGATCGTCTCGGCGGCGGCGGTGAAATATCTCAATCGGCTCTCGGACTTCCTGTTCGTCGCCTCCCGGTACGTCAACGACAAGGGCGCCCTCGACGTCCTGTGGGTTCCGGGCCAAAACCGTTGAACCGAATTTCATCCACGGTGCATGCAGCGGCTGCGCCGACGCGCACCCGGAGTCATACCGCCCGGACGGGCGAGCGGAACCGCGCCGTCCCGCTGCGACCCGCAGACGACACGAGCGCCCGGACCGTGCTATCGTTCGCAAGGATCAAAACCGCCGGCTCCTGGGAGGTGCGGATCGATGTTCCTGCCCCTCCATGACGGCGTGCCGCTCAAGCACGTGAAGACTCCCGCCGCGAGCCGGCTGTTCATCGGCCTCTGCGTCGCTGCCTATGTGTTCACCTTCTACGGCCCGATCGGCGCCGACTGGGTGGTGGCCGGCTTCGGGTTGATCCCGGCCGTGTTCTTCGGGACCGAAGCTCTGCCGGAGGGCCTCCCCTTCGTGCCGGTGTGGGCGACCCTCGCGACATCGGTGTTCCTGCACGGGTCCTGGTTCCACCTCATCGGCAACATGCTTTTCCTATGGGTCTTCGGGGACAACGTCGAGGACGCCATGGGCCATCTGCGCTTCTTCGTTTTCGTGCTGCTGTGCGGATCCGCGGCGAGCGCGACCCACGCCTTCGTGGATCCGGAATCGACGCGGCCCTTGATCGGGGCGTCCGGCGCGGTGTCGGGTGTCGTGGCGGCCTATCTGATCCTCTATCCGCGGGTCCAGATGTGGGCGCTCTTCCTGCACGGAATTCCCCTTCGGGTTCCGGCGTATTGGGCAATCGGCTTCTGGGTCGGCCTGCAAGTCGCATCGGCGCTGTTTTCCGGCGACGACAATGTCGGATGGTTCGCGCATCTCGGCGGATTCCTCGCCGGCGCCGTCCTGATCCGGCTCATGCGGCGGCGGTATGATCCCGTCCTCGCGCGCATCGAGGCGCAAGGCTTGCGGCCCATTCGCTGATGCCGGACCGGATGCGACGCGTTGACATTTTCGAATGAGCGTCGTTACGGTCCGGCCCCACTCCACCTTTCGCCCGGTCCGGGCCGCTGTGCCGCCCGAGCGACGCGCCCGACCCTCGAATGAGGACGAACCGCATGAAGATCCTCGTACCCGTCAAGCGCGTGGTCGACTACAACGTGAAGATCCGCGTGAAGCCGGACGGCTCGGGCGTCGAGCTCGCCAACGTGAAGATGTCCATGAACCCGTTCGACGAGATCGCCGTCGAGGAGGCGATCCGCCTGAGGGAGCAGGGCAAGGCGACCGAAATCGTCGCGGTCTCGGTCGGTCCCGCCCAGGCCGCCGAAACCATCCGCACGGCGCTCGCCATGGGCGCCGACCGGGGCATTCTGGTGAAGACCGATGCGCCCGTCGAGCCGCTCGCCGTCGCCAAGATCCTGAAGAAGATCGTCGAGCAGGAGAGCCCGCAACTGGTGATTCTCGGCAAGCAGGCGATCGACGACGATTCCAACCAGACCGGCCAGATGCTCGGCGCGCTTCTCGGCTGGCCGCAGGGCACCTTCGCGTACAAGCTGACGCTCGGCGAGGGCAGCATCGACGTGACCCGCGAGGTCGATGGCGGCCTCCAGACCGTCGGCCTCACGCTGCCCGCGATCGTGACCACGGACCTGCGCCTCAACGAGCCCCGCTACGCGTCTTTGCCCAACATCATGAAGGCCAAGAAGAAACCGCTCGACGAGACGTCGCCCGAAGCGCTCGGCGTCGACATCGCGGCGAGGCTCAAGGTGCTCAAGACCGTCGAGCCGGGCGGCCGCAAGGCGGGCGTCAAGGTCGCCTCCGTGGCGGAACTCGTGAACAAGCTCAAGGTGGAGGCCGGCGTCCTCTAAAGGCGCCCCGATCGAGGAATCCATGACCACGCTCCTGATTGTCGCCGCCGTGGCGGAACGCGTGAACAGGCTCAAGGCGGAGGCCGGCGTCCTCTAAAGGCGCCCAATCGAGGAATCCATGACCACGCTCCTGATTGCAGATCACACCAATGCGTCCCTCAAGGACGCCACGCCGAAGGCCCTCTCGGCCGCGAAAGCCATCGGGGCGCCGGTCCACGTCCTCGTGGCCGGCGCGAACTGCCGACCGGCCGCGGAGGCGGCGGCGCGGCTCGAGGGCGTCGAGAAGGTGCTCGTGGCGGATGCGCCCGCCTACGACCACATGCTGGCCGAACCGACGGCGGCGCTCGTCGCCTCGCTCGCTGGAGGGTACGACGCCATCGTGGTGCCCGCGACGACGACCGGCAAGAACGTCGCGCCCCGGGTGGCGGCGCTCCTCGACGTCATGCAGGTGTCCGACGTCATCAAGGTGGTCGCGCCCGATACCTTCGAGCGCCCGATCTATGCCGGCAACGCCATCCAGACGGTCCAGGCCACGGATGCCAAGAAGGTCGTGACGGTGCGCACCGCGGCGTTCGCCGCGGCGGGCGAGGGCGGCCAGGCCGCGATCGAGGCGATCGGGCCGGCGGAGGACCCGGGGCTGTCAAGCTTCAAGGGTGAGGAAATCGCGAAGAACGACCGGCCGGAGCTCACTTCGGCCAGGATCATCATCTCGGGCGGCCGCTCGCTCGGCTCGTCGGAGAATTTCACCAAGTACATCGAGCCGATCGCCGACAGGCTCGGGGCCGCCATGGGGGCCTCGCGCGCCGCCGTGGACGCGGGCTATGCCCCGAACGACTGGCAGGTCGGCCAGACCGGCAAGGTGGTCGCACCGGATCTCTACATCGCGGTCGGGATTTCAGGAGCGATTCAGCATCTTGCGGGTATGAAGGATTCCAAGATCATCGTGGCGATCAACAAGGACGAGGAGGCGCCGATCTTCCAGGTCGCCGACTACGGGCTCGTCGGAGACCTTTTCACCGTGCTGCCGGAACTCGAGCAGGAGCTCGCCAAGGCTCGATCGTGACGAGCCCGGCTTTGGCCTACACACAGCGTACGTTTGGGACGGACTGAGCCATGGGGATCGAGATCAAGACCGTCGGCGTCATCGGCGCCGGGCAGATGGGCAACGGCATCGCCCATGTCTGCTCCCTGGCCGGCCTCGACGTCCGCCTCAACGACCTGAGCGAGGAGAAGATCAACGCGGGGCTCGCCACCATCAACGGCAACATGGCCCGCCAGGTCTCGCGCCACGCCATCTCCGACGCGGACCGGCAGGCCGCGCTCGCGCGCATCCAGCCGGCCTTCTCGTTCGACGATCTCGCCCCGTGCGACCTGATCATCGAGTGCGCCGTCGAGAACGAGGAGGTCAAGCGCCGGATCTTCCAGGCGCTCTGCCCGTCGCTGCGGCCCGACGCGATGCTGGCGACCAACACGTCCTCGATCTCGATCACCCGGCTCGCCTCGTCGACGGATCGGCCCGAGCGCTTCATCGGCATCCATTTCATGAATCCCGTCCCCGTGATGCAGCTCGTCGAGCTCATCCGCGGCATCGCGACGGAGGACCCGACCTTCGAGTCCGCGAAGCAGTTCATCGGCAAACTCGGCAAGACCGCGACCGTGGCGGAGGACTTCCCGGCCTTCATCGTCAACCGCATCCTGCTGCCGATGATCAACGAGGCGATCTACACCCTCTACGAGGGCGTCGGCTCCGTCGACGCCATCGACACCGCGATGCGGCTCGGCGCCAACCACCCCATGGGACCGCTTCAGCTCGCCGACTTCATCGGCCTCGACACCTGCCTCTCCGTGATG
Source organism: uncultured Alphaproteobacteria bacterium (assembly GCA_963800985.1). Classification (GTDB taxonomy): domain Bacteria; phylum Pseudomonadota; class Alphaproteobacteria; order Rhizobiales; family Beijerinckiaceae; genus Microvirga. The sequence goes on from CAWDDI010000023.1 coordinate 479,987, forward strand.
CAGGTGCTCCACGACGGGCTCGCCGACACCAAGTACCGGCCCTGCCCGCTCCTCGTGAAATACGTCGAGGCTGGCTGGCTCGGCCGCAAGGCCAAGCGCGGCTTCTACGACTACCGCGGTGAGAAGCCGGTGCCGACGCGGTAGCCCGCGAGGGATGTCCCCAGAGGGCAGCGCTTCCCCTCTTTTAGGGAACGTTGAAAGCGCAACCCGACCATACCCGGGCAGTGAGCCTAGGCCGGAGGTCAACAACGGCGGCTTCGATCCGCGGTGCGAGCGAGGCTTTTGCGCTCAAAGACAGACGTCCGGGCGCCCGACACCTGGAAAAGGCATGTTGCCATTCAACTGTGGGTGCGGCACCTCAGTCCGCGGGCGGTACTTCCAACCGGGGCGGCCTCTTTGTAGAGTGGAGACAGCGTAACGGGATTTAACCTCTCCCGACCGGAGGAGGTGGAGTGACGGTTCACGTCCAGCCTGTCGTCAAGCCGGAGGCCTGTCCGGCCCTCGTGCTCAATGCCGATTACCGGCCCCTGAGCTATTACCCGCTCTCGATCTGGTGTTGGCAGGACGCCATCAAGGCGGTCTTTCTCGAGCGGGTCAACATCGTCTCCGAGTACGACAAGACGGTCCGAAGTCCGACCTTCGAGATGCGCCTTCCCTCGGTGGTTTCCCTCAAGACCTACGTGAAGCCCTCCCGGCAACCTGCCTTCACCCGGTTCAACGTCTTCCTCCGCGACCGTTTCACCTGCCAGTATTGCGGCGCCCGCGAGGACCTGACCTTCGATCACGTCGTGCCCCGCTCCAAGGGCGGACACACCACCTGGGAGAACGTGGTCGCGGCGTGCTCCCCGTGCAACCTCAAGAAGAGCGACCGCCTCCCGCGCGAGGTCGACATGTGGCCCCACCAGCGGCCCTTCACGCCGACGCTCCAGGATCTCCACTCGAACGGCCGGCTGTTTCCGCCCAACTATCTGCACGAGAGCTGGATGGACTACCTCTACTGGGACAGCGAACTGGAGCCGTAAGCCCCGATCAGCGCACCCGGTGCGCCGAAGGCCGCGAAGCATCTCCACGAGAGCGGGATGGACTATCTCGACGGGGACAGCGAACTGGAGCCGTAAGCCCCGATCAGCGCACCCGGTGCGCCGAAGGCCCGAAAAGCAGCGGCCCGAGCGCCAATCCCACGAGCGCAAGCGATATCAGGACGTTCCAGCCCGCCAGAGACAGCCCGAGGAAGCGCCAGGCGGCCTCCGTACAGCTCACGACCCGCGTGGTTTCGAGCTGCTTGAGGAAGTCGCCGATCGCTCCGGGTGTCGCGGCGGGCGTTCCGCCGCAGTCGCTCGGCCCGGCGAAGAAACCCCACTCGACTCCCGCGTGGTACATCCCGAGTCCGGCGCTCGCGACAAAGACGACGGCGAGAGCCGCGAGCCCGATTCGTGCCGCGCGAGGCGGCGCAATCGCGGCGGCGAGCGCGACCGGGATCGCGAGGTAATAGGGATTGCGTTGCACGAGGCAGAGCTCGCACGGCAAAAGCCCGAACGCGTGCTCGAACACCAGGGCACCGCCGACCGTCGCGGCGGCGGCGGCGAGAACGACGAGAGCGGTCTGGCGGAGCGAGAGCGGGAAGCGCATGGGGCCCTCACAACAGATACCGGAAGGCCGCGAAGCCGCCGACGATCGTGAGCGCCAGGAGCACGATCACGGTGTTCAAATGGCGGTCGAGCACGCCCTTGATCAACGGACCGAAGCGCCCGAGCAGGGCGGCAAGAGCGAAGAAGCGCGCCCCGCGGGTGATCAGCGACAGCACGGCGAACCAAAGAAGATCGTAGCCGGCGAAACCCGACGTGATGGTCACGAGCTTGTAGGGGATCGGTGTGAGGCCCTTGAGAAGAATCACCCAGTGGCCGTACTCGGCATAGGCCACCCTGAAGGCCGCCGCGCCCTCGGTGAGCCCGTAGAGGCGGAAGAGCCAGGCGCCGACCGAGTCGTAGAGGAGAGCGCCGATCGCATAACCCGCAAGACCGCCGATCACCGACGTCAGCGTACACACGAGGGCATAGAACCACGCCCGATCCGGCCGCGCGAGAGCCATCGGAACCAGCATCACGTCCGGCGGCACGGGAAAGAACGAGCTCTCCGAGAACGAGACGGCGCCGAGCGCGTACGGCGCGGAGGGTCGCGCCGCGAGCGAGAGAGTCCATTCATAGAGGCGTCTGAGCATCGGATCCTTGCGCCGCAGCGGGACGGCACGGCGACCGGCCCTCGGGGCGCCTCCTTTGAGCACACCCCGGCTGCGGAGGCGAGGGACGTGACGACGCAAAGCCGCAGCTCGACCGGCGGCCCGGGACATTCCCGGCCGGCCGCGCGATCCGGTGTCCCCCGCGCCTTGCATTGACCGGCCCGGAGCGCCCGTGATACCCGGAACCTTCAAAGGCCCCTGTGGCGGAATTGGTAGACGCGCTCGACTCAAAATCGAGTTCCGCAAGGAGTGCTGGTTCGATCCCGGCCAGGGGCACCACTCTGATTTCATTAATATATTTGGGCCTAGGCAATTTCAGCGCTGCGGGGGCATAGTTCGCCCGTGTCGGCACCATGTCGGCACCAGAGAGGAAATGGCCTCGCTCCCTGTGTGTGTTTCAGAGAACCCGGAGCGTGAGAACGGGCCTTTCATTGGACAGGCCGCTGCGCAAAATTAGGGGGTGTCCTGGCGTACCGTCCGTGCCCGCGACCGGCGCAGTCCGGCGGGCTTCATCCGACCGTGTCAGCCGGTTCTCGTGCGCGAGATCCCGACCGGCCCCGAATGGATTCACGAACTCAAGTGGGACGGCTACCGGATCATCGCGCGACGCGAGAACGGTGTCGTGCACCTGTGGTCGCGCACAGGGCGCAATTGGGCCAAGGACTTCCCATTGATCGGAGCCGCGATGGCGCGCTTGCCGGTCGAGGACGTCACCATCGACGGCGAGGCCGTGTGCCTTCTCGAAGACGGTCGCCCGGACTTCCACGCCCTGCGCTCGCGCCATGCCTGCAGGGACGCGCGCTTAATCGCCTACGACCTTCTGAGCCTCGACGCGGCGAGGACCTCCGCAAGATGCCGCTCCACGAGCGCCGCAGGCGATTGGAGAGCCTCTTGAGCGGCAATGATGCGCTTTGGTTTTCTAGCAACGTCGAGGGCGCTAAAGGCGCGGCTCTATTCCGGCGCGCCTGCGCCATGGGCCTGGAGGGGATCGTGTCGAAGCGGGTAAACACGCCCTATCGATCCGGGCCCTTCCTCGGATGGCAGAAGGTGAAGTGTCCGGGCTACGCAAGGCCGTGAGGCACAGACCAGCAGGCAGTCGGCGGGATAAGCGTTTAGGGATGCGACTTTCTCGATCCCTCTTCTATCCGCCGAACGATGCCACGGCCTTCTTGGGTTCCGCTCCGCTCTTGCGTTCTGGCGATTTAAGGATTGGGGCCGCTACGGAGGCCACAGACGGACTTCGGCTAGTGGCCGGTACCTGAGCAGCGGCGAGCCCCTCTTGCCTACCACGGATCGCCGCAGAGTCATCGCTCGCCGTCGCGATGTCGTGACTTCACGGCCTCACAAATCAGCCGACGGGCGGAGCGACGGTTCGCGAGCGTATCCCCATCTGAAGGGCAGCGACGATGAGAGCGGAGCACGCATGGATTCCAACAACGCAAAGACAATTGCCGCAAAGAACCTGATCGACGGCGCAACGGTCGACGAACTCCGTGAGGCCGTGAACGACCTGCGCACGTTGTCACCTGAGAGCGCCCTGGCAGACCTAGTGGAGGCCAAGATCGAACGTATGCTGGCGGAAGGTGAGCAGACCGCCATCGAAGCTGACGACAACTAGGATGTGCCCATTGAGGATCTGCGCCGACAGAGTGTTCGTGTTAGGCAGCCGCTCGCGCTGCCTTCATCTCAGGCTTCCCGGTTAGCGCCACTGTCGCCAGTCGGGCCAACTCGTCAGGATCAATCCACAGTGTAATGCGCTCCGCGTGGCCGTAATCGAACGACCCGACCATGATAACTCGGCCCTCATCCAACCGTGCGATCATGTCCACATCAAGCTCCGTCTCTGCTCCATAATTGCCGATCTGCACTTTCATTGGGTCCTCTCCAGTGGCTCGCGCTAAACTGAGACACTACCAGAAAATATTCCGGTCGTATGAGAATTCGTGAACCATCGCTCACGCGCGCGTCGTGACCCCGCACCGACCTGGACCAGCGCGCCTACGAGCTGCGCCAGCAAGGGCTAACCTATCGAGCTATCGCGAAGTGGCTCGGTGTGACCCTCGCCATGGCGCGGCGCCGGGTTCTTCGGCACGAGCGGGCGCTGCGCGAGAGCCTCGACGGTGAGAATTGACGAACGCCTCCAATCACAACCACCATTAGGGCTATGCGACCCCTACTAGGTATCTCAATGCTCCTGGCTTTGCTGGGCACCAACGCTCAGGCAGAGGTGAGTGCAAGAGAGTACCTCGCGATGTCCAAGAGCGACCCGAGCTACCCGAGAACTCCTAGACGGGATCACCAGAGGTCAGGAATGGTACAACACCGCGGTCCAGAGCCGTGGAGGCCAGGGGCTGTTTTGTCCACCAGATAGGCTCGCAATTAACCAGGGTCTCCAGCGCGATATCCTCCAACAATACCTGAACCAAGGGCGCCCGAATGACGCGGTTCGGCGCGTTCCTCCAGGCCGTGAGCCGTCGTTCCTCAATCCGCACGAGGCCGAGGCTGTGAGCTTCCCGAAGCGCATTCTTGACGGTCTTGCGGCCTCCAGACGCGAGGCGATGTTGACGCCGTCGCCCATCAGGTCGCCGTCGCTTTCTTCGACTACGTCGCCAAGATGGATGCCGATCCGGAATTCGATGCGACGGTCCTGCGGCACGCCGGCATTGCGCTCGACCATGCCGTTCTGCACCTCAACGGCGCAGCGCACGGCGTCTACCACACTGCGGAATTCGACTAACGCCCCATCTCCTGTGCGCTTGATCACGCGCCCGTTGTGCACGGCGATGGTCGGATCAATCAGGTCGCTGCGCAATGCCCGCAACCTCGCCAAAGTACGATCTTCGTCCGCGGTAGCGAGCCGGCTGTATCCGACCACGTCTGCGGCCAGGATTGCGGCTAGCTTGCGCTTCTCGCTCACAGGGCCGTCTCCTCATTTCCACGATAGCAGGAAGACAGAGGGAAGGAGGGAACTTTCGCCGACGAGCGTTGCTGCGGGCGATATGGTCGTCGCCAGGGCGCTCCTCGTAGCCGTGCAGGACGATTTCCTGCGCAAGCAGATATTCGAGAGCGCCCCAGCGTTGAGGCCCTCCACGCTCACTCCACCTCATGTGCGAGCTGCCCCATCATCTTGATCCAGGGAGTCAGATCAGGCGCACTCTGACCGCGGCTTTTCACAGCCTTTTGTGGCGAGTCAGACACTTGTTCCCATAATCAACCCGATCGGCAGTTTGCGGACCCTTCTCTCAACCCGCACGCCGTCCGCAACGTCCATTGCGAGCTCGGCCGCTAGACGGCCGGTATCGAAGCGCGGGAGCGCAACGTATGACAGCGACACCGGGAAATAAGGGCCCAGCGGCACCTGACCCACGCCGATCACTGCGACGTCATCGGGAACTCGAACCCCTAATTTCAGCAGTTGGAGCAGCACTGGAGGACTCCAGATCTCGCCCGCGGCGAGAATAGCGTCAAATTTCTTGCCGGTAGCGCGGATCCTCTCCAACGCTGAACCTGCGCCTTCCGTTGAGTGGTCAGTAAAGGCGATGAGCTCCGGCTTTACCGGCAGATCGGCCTCCATCAACGCCCGGCGGTAGCCGCGCAAGCGGTCCCGTGAGTTTGAGGTCTCTTCCGGATATCCGCAGATCATCGCAATGCTCCTGCGGCCGCTCTGGGTCAGGTGACGCCCCGCGGTATAGCCCGCCTCGAAATCGGAGTGGCCAACGGCAAAATGGATTGGCCGGCGGGGCAGATTGCCGGCTTCGATCACCGGGATCGGAGAAGCCCGGAGAAGGCGGGCGGTTTCAGCGGAATGTCCGATAGAGGGTATCAGGATCGCCCGCACACTCTGACCGAGCAGGGACGAAATCACTGTGCGCTCTTTAGCGCGGTCGTAGTCGATCGCCTGCAGCAAGACATCCACGCCGCGCGCCTCACAAGCCCCTCGAGCGCCGTCGACCACGGGTAGATAGATCAACTCCTGAAGGGTGGGCAGGATCAAGCCGATGGCGCGATGCCGTCTGGAGGCGAGGCTGGAGGCGGTCCGGTTGTGAACATAACCGATCTCGGCTGCGGCGGCGAGGATACGCTGACGCGTCTCTGGCCGGATCGATGCAAATTCATCGAAGGCGCGGCAAACCGTCATTTGCGACACGCCAGCGAGGCGTGCGACATCGTAAGTCGTCGGCATCGGCCGTGGCGCCCAAGACTGCGCAAGGCGCTGTTGGTGGCTCCCCTCGCGCTGCCGCCCGGGCACGCTCGCCTTCGAGTGCCTATACAAAGCTGACTAGGTCCCAGGGTGGTTACTATCAAAATGATCGTTGGCCCGGCTGCACAGCAGAGCGCATGCCGGGGCCGATTGACGCCGGACCGTCGCATGCAAACCGAACGCCAACAACATATGGGGCGAAAATTGGCGGAAACCTTGGGGCGAATGTCATTGCTGCCACTCGAGCGGCGTACCAAAGTTCGGGTCAATGCAAACCATCAACACATCCGCAATGCACCGCATCCTCTTTACCGCCTTCCCGACCGTTCAATCGCTCGACTTGCTTGGGGTCACCGAGGTTTTCGCCGATACGAATCGGCAGCTCGAACTGGCAGGACGACCGCGTTACTACACGGTCCAGCTGGCTGCACCTTCGGCCGGAATGTTGGACACGAGCTCGGGAATCCCGCTGTTCGCCGCGCTCGGCCTCGGTGAGATCCGCGGACGGATCGCACGCTCTTCCTCGCCGGTGGGCCCGGGGCGCGCGCTACTATAGACAATTCTGAAATGATCGCCGTCATCCGCCAACTGGCCGCGCAGGCGCCTCGCGTCGCTTCGGTCTGCACCGGAGCCTTCCCGCTTGCTGCGACCGGCCTGCTCGACGGCCGCCGAGCTGCTACGCACTGGGCGCGCTGCGATCAGCTGAGCCAGCTCTTTCCACGGGTCAAGGTCGATCCGGACGCGATCTTTGTCTCCGATGGGAAATATCACACGTCGGCAGGCGGTACCGCCGGCATCGATCTGGCGCTGGCAATGGTCGAGGCGGACCTGGGGCGCTCGATTGCGCTTTCCGTTGCCCGACAACTCGTCGTCTTCCTTAAGCGTCCGGGTGGCCAGTCGCAGTTCAGCGGGTTCATGAAGGCGCAGGTCGACGGCGTGGGCCGCGACCGTTTCTCCCGTCTCCTGCAGTGGATTCTCGAGAATCTAGACCAGGATCTCTCGGTAACCACCCTGGCCGACCGTTCGGCGATGAGCCCAAGAAACTTCGCCCGGCGCTTCCGCGAGGCCATGGGGCTAACGCCAGCGCAGTACGTGCAAAGACTGCGGATCGACGCCGCACGGCGGCTGCTGACCGAAGGAGACCTGCAGACTGGTGAGATCGCCGTTCGGTGCGGGTTCGGTACAACCGAGACCATGCGCCTGGCATTCCGCCGCCATCTGCGTGTCGCGCCCCAGCAGTTTCGCGCCATGTTCCGCTCTGCCGAGAACACCCGGGTGGCCGCATAGGAATCGGCCGCCCTCTCGGTGGGTTCGGTCGCAAGCAGAGGTTCAACAACACCGATTCGCAGCAAGGAGCGCGTCATGCCAGTCGTACAGATTTCAATGAAAGCGGGGCGTAGCGAAGAGCAGAAGCGCTCGATCGCAAAGGGGATTACCGATTTCCTCGTCGGCCAGGGCTCCACCCGTGAGCGGGTCGTGATCATCATCAACGACGTGCCGGCGGAGAATTACTCGATCGCCGGCATCACATTGCGGGACGAGCTCGCGTCCAAGGCGAAATGACTTCGGCCTGCTGCACGGCAGAATTGGCAGGAACTTAGGGGTGCCTGTCCTATGTGCCCCTGAAAGCGAGCCGTATGGTCAGCAAGAAGCAGGCAGATTTAGGGTAGGAAAGCCGCCATGTATGTCCGCAAGAACAAGATCAAGGAAAAGGTGAGAAACGGAGAGATCGTCCTTGGCATGGAAATTTGGCTGCGCGATCCGCGTGCAGTCGAACTCGTCGCCCAAGCCGGTTTCGACCTCGCCCACATTGAATATGAGCACGTGGCGCGCAACTGGGAGCAGATGGAAGACATGGTTCGCGCCGCGGAGTTGCATGGCGTCACTCCGCTCTTTCGTTGCGAGCAGGCCTTCAATGGCATGGTGCCAGTGAACCAGATCATCAAGGCGCTCAAGATCGGCGCGCAGGTGATAATGGTGCCGCATGTCGAAACCGCCGACGAGGTCCGTCAGGTGGTCGACGCGGTGAAGTTTGCTCCCCTCGGCCATCGGGGCTTGGCGACGTGCGACCGCAGTGCGCTCGAAATGTTCCCCAACGACAAGGTCCCGCTCGACGTGATGCAATATGCCCGCGAGGCCAACGAGGAAACGATGATCTGGGGCATCATCGAAACGCCTCGGGCGGTCGAGAACATCGACGAGATCCTCGCGGTCGACGGCGTCGACGTGGTCGGCTTCGGGCATCAGGATTACGCGCTTGCCGCGGGATACTCATTGGACTCCGATGATCGGATCGTCGAGGCACGCGAGAAAGTCCGAGAAGCCGTGAAGCGCAGCGGGAAGCTGATGTGGTGGAACACGCTCGACGCCGCTCGATTGCCGAGCAGAGCCCCAAGGGCATCCAAATCTTCCTCATGGGGGTTGATACGATCTATCTTGACCGTGAATTGCGCCGTCTCGTGAACGAAGCCCGCTCCTGACGGGCGAGTTCTTGCGGATTCCCGTCGGCAGCGGGCATTGGCACGGACACGCGACTGCTGGCTGTGCACTGCGACAGGGCTGCGTGCATCTCAAACGAATAGGATGGAGCTTCGATACCGGTGGACCTCGATCTTCAGGGAAAGCGTGCGTGGGTGCTTGGCGCATCGAGCGGCCTCGGGTTCGCCGTGGCCGAGGCACTTACGCGGGAAGGCGCGCGGGTCGCAATCTCTGCTCGGGCAGGCGAGCGCCTAAATTCGGCGGCGAACTCACTCGACGCAGTCGCGGTGCCGCTCGATGTGGCGAGCGGCCGCGAGGCTATCGAGCGCGCTTGTGAACAGACGATTGCCGCCCTTTCGGGGCTGGATATCGTCATCGTCAATCACGGCGGACCAACGCCGGGCGGTTTCGACCAGATCGATGACGACGCGTTCCGCGCCGCATACGACCTGGTCCTTGCCAGCGCCTTCCGGATCACGAAGGCAGCCGTTCCACATCTGCGGCGCGCCGGCGGTGGCGTTGTTCTATATTTGACGTCCACGACCACGAAGGAAATCATCCCCGACCTGTTCCTGTCCAACACGATGCGCGCCGGAGTTGCTGGCATGATGAAGACGTTTTCGCGGCAACTTGCCGGTGATGGCATCCGTCTGCTCTGTGCTGCTCCGGGCCGGATTGCAACGGCAAGGACCACCTGCGTCGACCAGGCAATTGCCAGGCGCGAAGGTCGCGCTCTCGAGGAAATTCAGCGTCGCACCCAAGCCGGCATTCCGCTGGGGCGCTACGGACGCCCTGAAGAATTCGGCGCCGTCGCCGCCTTTCTCTGTAGCGGACGTGCCAGCTATGTCACGGGATGCTCAGTCGTCGTTGACGGCGGAATGCTATCGGGATTGCTCTCGTAGACCCATCCATCGGGGCTCCGGCAACTGAGCCAGACCAGGAAATCGTCTGTGAGCACGATCAACTATCTGACCCAGGTCGAATTCGGCGCCGGAAGCCTCTCCAGCCTCCCTGACGCCCTTGCCGAAGTGGGAGTGACGCGGCCGCTACTCGTCAGCGATCGTGAACTCGAGGCAAGCGGGCTACTGAACCGCCTCCCTGCGCTTCTCCCGGATGGCGTCGCCAAGTTTCTCGACGTCCCTAGCAACCCGACCGAAGCTGCGGTTCTTGCCGCACTCGAAACTCGACAGCATCGTTGCGTTCGGCGGAGGGTCGCCCATAGATCTGGCCAAAGGCGCTGCGCTGCTTGCGACACACCAGCAGCCCTTGGCGCAGTATGCCGCCATCTTGGGAGGGGTGCAGCGGATTCGGCCTGATATGGCTCCTGTGGTCGCCATCCCGACAACGGCTGGAACCGGGGCGGAGGTCGGGCGGGCTGCGCTGATCACGCTCCAAGACGGCCGCAAGCTGGGATTTATAAGCCCACACCTGATCCCAAAGCGGGTCATCTGCGACCCGGAGCTGACTACCGCTCTGCCGGCCTGGCTTACGGCGGCGACCGGATTCGATGCGCTGTCGCATTGCATCGAGACGCTCTGTTCGCCGCGCTTCAATCCGCCAGCCGAGGCGCTCGCGCTCGACGGTTCCGGTCGCATCTGGCGTCATCTTGAACGGGCTGTCATCGACGGCAACGACCTCTCGGCGCGCACGGAGATGATGATGGGGGCGCTGGAGGGCGGCCTGTCGTTCCAAAAGGACTGGGTGCTGTTCACTCGCTCAGCCATGCGCTGGGTGCCCTCTCACACCTGAAGCTGCATCATGGGACTCTCAATGCCATTCTGATGCCGCCCGTAATCCGGTTCAACCAGTCGCACATCGCCGACAAGCTGGCACGGCTGCGCGCGGCCATGGGGCTAGACGCTGAGAATGACGTGGCCGCAGAGCTGGAAGCCATAGGTCGGCGGACTGGAGTTCCCGAGCGGTTACGCCTGCTCGGCGTTACAGAAGACATGCTGCCCGGAGTTAGCGAGAACGCGATGCTGGATCACAGCCATGCCTCCAACCCGCGCGTGGCGTCCGCTGACGACTATCGGGCCATCCTCGACGAAGTGCTCTGAAACAGGACCAGAACCAGGCCCCGCGAAGACCGCGGCAATGGTGACTGGCGTCGACCTCCAGGATCGGCCGCGTGGCCGGCGGACGACCGGAGCCGATCGAGATGGTGGCGCCGGAGGTGCATGTTGCCAGCGGCAGGCTATCGCCGTCCGGGCTGATGTAAGCGACCCGGCTTCGGCGGCCAGTTTGTTTGCATTCGCAATGGCTGCCTTCAGCCGATTGGACCTCGGGGCTGACAATGCCGGGCCTCTCGGAACCTGCGCGCTCGAGGAAAAAAGCTTCGAGAAATGGCAACATGGCGAGCCCGCCGCTGCGCGTGCTCAGTACGTTGGTTATGGCTACGCGGGTATCTTTCATCAGCCCCGGCTAGCCGCTCGGATACGCTTCCAGTGCGATGGCGGCATTCGCGCCCTGGACGGCGAGGAGCGAGTGGAGCTCCGGAATTGTATATTTGCCAGGTTGCTCGTGCGCCTTCGCCATCTGGGTGATCAGCCGCAGAGACAAAGTGTTATATGGTGTCGGTACGCCGTGACGAAGGCCGAGACGGATGATCTCCCCATTGAAGGAATGGGCCTCGATCTGGCCAGTCCCATGCGCGAGGTCCTGCCACAGCGATGACCGCCCCTTGAGCTCTTCGGTGTCCGGCACGGCTACTTTGTAGTTTCTGTTCCGCAGCCGCTCGATCTGTTCGTCAATCGGCGTCAGACCGGTTGGGCATTCGTATTCGATACCGGCGGCGGCTAGCATTCGGGCGCCCTCCTCGTAGAGGTCAGCCATCCAGCGCCGGCACTCCGGGTCGGCCATAAACTCATGCGTGGAAAAGCCGGTCAGGCCGAGCGTGGCATTGCCCAGGTTGGTGATGAGCTTGTTCCATTTGTGCCGCATGATCTCATCGCTGACGTACGGTTGGAAGTCGGTCCGCAGCAACGCCTGGTGCACCGCATGATCAATTCCGGTAAGGCCGCGTGGGAAGCTGCCGACACCGATGATTCCCGGGCCGGTATCAACGACAATGCCAGGTTTGAGGCGCTTGGCGCCTATATAGACCATCACGCCATGAACATGGGTGAAGGAACGCGATGCGACCTCCTCATTCCGAAGGCCGTTCTGGGCGCAAAAGATGGGCAGTTCGAGCGTGGTCGCTTCCCGGAGCTCCCGGCAAGCGGCGTCCGAATGAAACGATTTCACGCTGAGAAAGACAACGTCAGAGGGACGGAACCCAACCTCGGCTGCGCTGGCGACGGCCCTTAGCGGCAGGACATGGTTGCCATTGATGCCGCGTAGGTGCAGCCCATGTCGGTTGATCGCGTCCACATGGTCGACGAGCCTGTCGATGACGACGACTTTGTAACCGGCCTTCGCAAGCTGGGCGGCAATGACCCCGCCGATCGCGCCGGCGCCGCACACGATGAACCGCATCTCGAGTTCCTTAGGCAGGTACCGGGGCAAGGGCACCAAAGAGGTTGTGCGGAGCGGAGAAGCCAAGGGCGACGGGCTGACGGCACCGCGCCCGGAATGCCTGAGGCGGCTCTCTCAAATGTCGCTGAAATGCGAGCCGCATTGCCTCGACCGAGCCGAAACCGCATCGGGCGGCGACTGCGCTCACCGGCAGACTGCCCGAGGACAGCAGGCACCGGGCCGCATCAACACGAAGCAGCCGCACGTACTGCGCGGGCGTTATACCCATCTTAGATCTGAACCGGCGGGCAAAGTTGCGCGGGCTCATGGCCGCTCGCCGTGCAAGCATGTCAACCCGCAGGTCGTGCTCGAGATTGTCGAGAATCCAACGACTCAGCCGGTTGAACCTGTCGCCTGCGAGGCCCTCGAGTTCGGCCCGTAGAGGGCCGCTGAGCTGCGCCTGGCCGCCGGGGCGGCGGACAAAGAGAACCAGGTGATGGGCAACCGTCAGCGTCGCGGCAAGGCCAAGATCCTCTTCGACCAGCGATAGAGCCATATCGATGGCTGCCGTTGCTCCGGCACAGGTGAGGAACTTCCCATCTCTAACGAAGATCGCCTCAGGCACGAATCGGATTTCGGGGAATTCGTGCACGAACCGCTCGGCGAGCGTCCAGTGAATTGTTGCTCGTTTGCCGTTGAGTAGCCCGGTAGAGGCGAGGAGAAAGGCACCGGCCCAGGTGCAGGCTACCCGCGGCACGAACCGACAGAGTCGGCTGATCAACTCGACCAGTGCCCGATCAGCCGTGACGTGATCGATATCACCGCCGCCCAACACCACGGTATCGTACGCGTCGACATCAATTGGATTGCCGCCGGTGAAGAGCAGACGAGGTGCGGAGCTCAGCGGGGTGGCGCATTCTAGCGAGGCCACCTCCACCGCATAGGGGGTGCGACCGCTGAGCTGCCGGCGACGGTTGGCGTGTTCGAAGACCTCGGCCATGCCGACCAGATCGAGTTGGTGTCCGCCCGGCAGAGCAACCAGCAAAACGCGGTGGTCCCGCTGTGTCGTTGCGCCGCTGAGGTGATGATGCGCTGCTTGCACCATCGCTTCCATATCTCCGCCTCCCGAGGCTATCAAAGTGTTTTGCGGAGACACCGTAAGCAGGTGCGAATGATTGCGCAAACATTTCCGCTCCAATATCGTGACTGAAGAGAGGGCCCAGGGGCTCGACCAGCCGACGGTTAGATGACCTCACCCGGCGAAGGTTCGCTTGCACGCGGGCCGGGCTCGGGAACTCTCACACGCTGGAACGGGAGGACGGCTATGGACAAGGACCGGATTCGCTTCGGCATTCCCCACTGCCCTGATCGGAACCGAGAAGGTCATTCCGGGTATACAGCGGTCGCGTTACGGCCTCGTGAGCGCCATCGCCTCAAGGAGCGAAGAGCGAGCTAGGGCCGCTGCCGAGCGGCTAGCTATTCCGAGATTCTATGGATCGTACGACGAGGTGCTGGCGGATTCCGAAATCGACGCGATCTATAATCCCCTTCCCAACGATATGCACGTCGACTGGACCATCGCGGCCCTGCGACTGGCAAGCACGTCTTGTGCGAGAAGCCATTGGGTATGACCGCTGCTGACGCCGAACGACTGCGACCGGAGATCGGTGGCCGGAAAATGATGGAAGCCTTCATGATACGCTTCCACCCGCAGTGGCTCGAGGCGAGAGCGATCGTCGACAGCGGAAGAACCGGCACTCATGTTGACATTGCCAGCTATATTATTGACCAGCTCAAGCAGGTTGGGATTGAAGCCACTCTTGAGCAAGTCGAGACCGGAGTGTGGCACCCGAAGATGACGCGGGGAGAATTTGACGTGGGCGTCAATTTGACCGGCATCGGTCCCGACGATCCTGACGCCAACTTTTACGAGAACTTTAAATGTGGCTCTGCGCGGAATTACTCCGACTACTGCAGTAAGGAAATCGACAGCCTGATCGACAAACAGTCACAGACGACCGACCAGAAAAAGCGCCTCCAGTTGGTCAACGAGATCGACAAGCGCCTCCAACTCGATGGCGCTAGGCTTATGCTCGGATGGAGCAAAGAGTACGTAGTGATGTGGCCCTACGTTAAGAACCTCGTGCCGCACCAGTCGATTTACAACTACGGCCGCATGCAAGAGGTCTGGTTGGATAAGTAAGTAGCGTGCACGTCTATCTCCTCCAGCGCTTAGTCACGGCGTTCCTGACCTTGTTCGGGATGTCCGCCGTGATTTTCGTTCTGCTGCGACTAGCCCCCGGAAATATCGTTGACATTCTCTTCGCAACGGCTGGGTTCGTCAATCCCGCAGCCAAGCAGGAGATCGCGCGCGAGCTCGGCCTCGACCAACCGATCCCGATCCAGTATGGCCGTTGGCTCAAGGAGATTGCGCGGGGAGAGCTGGGAAAATCCTATCGCTACGACATCCCTGCCTGGCAGGTGATTAAGCCTCGGATCCCTGTCACCGTTGAGTTGGCCATCCTGGCGATTCTCATTGCTATTTCTCTGGGGGTACCCGTCGGTGTGCTGAGCGCCATCCGGCAGGATACGGTCACGGACTACCTGTTACGGACCCTAAGCCTTGCAGGACTGTCTATGCCTTCATTCTGGCTAGGCATGGTGATCATCCTGTTCCTAGTCTCTTATTTCGGATGGATTCCTTCGATGACCTACGTCTCGCCGTTCGAAGATTTTAAAGCCCATATCTTGCAATTCCTCTTTCCCGCTCTAGCCGTGGGCTACCGCAGTTCCGCTCTGATCATGCGCATCACCCGCTCTTCGATGCTGGATGTGCTCCGTGAAGACTACATTCGAACGGCTTGGGCTAAGGGACAGCGGGAGTGGATCGTCGTCTTCGGTCACGCACTGAGTAATGCCACTCTTCCCGTGATCACTGTGATCGGCATTGAGTTCGCGTTTATGATCGGAGGCCTGGTAGTCACGGAAACCGTCTTCAATCTTCCTGGCGTGGCCCGTTATCTTGTCGACGCAATTCTGTGGCGCGATTATCCTGTGGTTCAAAACCTAGTCATGTTCATGGCGATTGTCGTGGTCATCGCTAACCTGACGGTAGATCTCCTTTATGGTTGGCTGGACCCACGCATCCGCTACCAGGTTAGGTGAGTATGAACGTAGGGACCGCTGGATCTTCTTTTGAAGCATCGGCCAGTTTCCATGCGCACGGCAGGGCGAAAAATCTTTTCCTCTTCTGTCGGGAGAAGCCCCTGGGAGCGCTCGCGGCCATTCTCCTTTTAGTCTTGGTACTGGCAGCCAGTTTTGCTGAGACCCTCGCGACCCACGACCCGATTCGGACCGATGCGGAGCACACGCTGGCTCGTCCCGATCACGTCCACTGGTTCGGCACCGACAATCTCGGACGAGACATCTACAGTCGGATCATTTACGGCGCTAGGATTTCTCTCGCGGTGGGGATCGCCTCGACTCTTCTTGGCGCCGTGTTTGGAGGAATCATCGGGGTCATCTCGGGCTACTTCGGTGGATGGTTCGACCTGATGACGCAACGCATGATGGACATCCTGCAGGGATTGCCGCTCCTGATTCTAGCGTTGGTGATGGCGGCTGCCCTTGGACCTTCTATCGGAAACGTCATAGTAGCCATCTCGGTGCCCATCATACCGAGGGCGCAGCGTGTGATCCGTGGGAGTGTCATCGTCATTCGCGAATTCGCTTATATCGAGGCAGCAAGGGCCCTGGGGCTCAGACATTCGAGAATAGCTTTTCGTCATGTGCTGCCAAATACGATCGGTCCTTTCATCGTGTTGATGACCGCTCAGTTCGGCGGCGCGATCCTCGTCGAGGCTGCGTTGAGTTTCTTGGGACTCGGTGTTCCAGAACCCTATCCCTCGTGGGGCAGAATGCTTTCCGTCTCGGCGGCCGAATTTGCCCAGAAGGCGCCGTGGCTTGTCCTTTTCCCTGGAATCGCGATCAGCCTGGTGGTTTTTGCCTCGAATCTTCTCGGCGATGCTGTCCGCGACAAACTCGACCCGCGACTACGCGGAGCGTAAAAGCGAAACAATCTAACCGGAAGGGCTTAAGCAAAAAAGTTTCTGCGGATATTGTGATCGTCGATGCCCTGCCGTCATGACCCACGCCTCGATTCTCAAACAAGAACGCAAGAAAGCGACTCGATGACGGTCTGATCCGTTTGTCAGTGGGGATTGAACACCTACGGGATCTTCTTGAGGATCTGAGGCGAGGACTGGGGCGGTAACGCGAAATGGCCAAAATCGTCCGCAGCGATAGATTCCCGAGCGCTGTTCGATCCGCGAACGCGGTTTCGTCTAACGTCCGCTTAGCTGGACCACACGCTAGAGAACTCTACTTAGCCGTCCTAGTCCTGATCCTCGCATGCGTAGCATGTGCCGTGACGGGGTGCTCGGTCACGTCATGGAAATCAACTCTTGGTCGAAATCACCCGCTCACCGGGCGTATCTGGGACGTCTCTTCCAGCAGATTCATTGATCGCCAGAGTCTCTTGACCCGTTTGGCTCGCGCTGATTTCCTTCTTCTCGGTGAGCGTCATGACAACCCCGACCATCACCTTTTGCAGGCCGAAGTGCTCCGCAGCCTCATCGCTGTTGGACGACGGCCCGCGGTGGGTTTTGAAATGTTCGGCCTTGACGACACTAAAGCTATCGCCGACCATCTCGCCGCCGCTCCGAACGATGCTGCAGGGCTTGGACGGGCCGTGAATTGGAACGAACGTGGATGGCCGGATTGGCTGATGTATCAACCCATCGCTGAGGCCGCCCTTGAGGCAAAACTGCGGATCGTTGCGACCAATCTAATGCTTGCGACTGCGAGGAAGATGAGCAGGGATGGCTTGGCCGCCCTCGATTCGAGGGCACTACGTGACCTTGGTCTCGACCGGCCACTGTCCGAATCTGTGTTCGCTAGTATGGCGGCTGATATGCGCGACTCTCATTGCGGCTATGCATCCGGGGAAAGCGTGAAAGCGATGGTGAGTGTACAGCGGGCCAGAGACGCTCACATGGCACAGAGCTTAATCCCGGCAGGTGATAGTGACGGTGCAATCCTGATGGCGGGAGCTGGCCATGTGCGCAACGATTACGGCATCCCTATTTACCTCAGCGCAAAGGCCGCGGGCAAGCTGGTGATCAGCATAGCTTTCGTCGAAGTCAACAAAGAGAAACCCGAACCGCACAGTTACGCGCGGCCTTATCCCAATGGCCGATTACCTTTTGATTACGTTTGGTTCACGCCACGCGTCGACGATGAAGACCCGTGCGAAAAGTTCAAGTCCCAATTTGATCGACTGAAAAAAGCCCAATGACCGGCTCAAGCGATCCAGGTGGTAATATCGGGCCTTTCAGATGGACGGTTTCAGCGGAATTGTTTCAATCAGAGTCAAAGAAGGATTCACGGAAGCCTGCGTTCTGTCGTGCCTCCGACCCTTTAATATCGCAGAGAGTCTAGTGGCGTGGAGTCACCGACAGCAAATAACCAAAGCCTGAACATCCCCAAGGCATCAGGCTATGGTAGGTACAAAACACTCACGGGTGCACCCGTGCTAGTGTTCGCGGGCGGTGAGGACGATTATGACGAGCCGGACACTTGTCAGAAATTCATAGCCTCGCTTTCTGAGACGGCGCGGAGCCATGTTTCTCTCAAATACTATCCCAAAGCCACGCACGGTTGGGACATTCAGGAGAAGGCGAGAGTGTTCTATGAGAATTCGGCTGCGCTCGGTAAGGGTGGCAAGGTTCGCATGACTCCCAATCGGGAAGTTGCCGAGGACTCGCGTCGAACCGTCGTCGAGTTTTTCGTCCAACACCTGGGGGTGCGCTGAATCCAGAGCACTTAATATGTCGCGAGACTTCTACCTAGCTGTCCGACGCGACAGATGACTGCTAACGTAGCCAGGAAACAAATATCACCCGACACGAGGACTTGGGATTCTCGTGTCGCGGCCCAAACCGAGCAAGTCGAACGGGGCGCCGGCACCCTTCTACCGACGCCCGGCCCAGGGACAATCAACCCGTTCCTTTTAGAACCCGCCACGCCGGGAGAACGGCTCTTGCCCCACAATGTCACTAGCACCGGCAGCGGTCCACAACCCAAGCTGAGTTGGCGGGTGGGACCACTATTCGTTCAGATTGGGGATGTCAACTTCGGGCTAGTCTGATTTGGCCCACGCAAGCGGCCGTCGTGCGCACTTGATTTCGAGTCTGCCAAGCAGGGCTGCTGATCACCCAAGACTAGTAGAAACCAACAGAAAACGAGCGCCTGTCTCACCTCTTTGTTTCTCGCGTTTGCTCGTGTTTGCGGATTGAACTAGCAAAAAACTAGCACCACAGATCGGCTCTCTTGCGCGTGCCCTTGGCCCCGGTATAATTTCTGCACTAGCATGGTCAGTACATCAGAAATTTATTTGGCTAAACTCTCATTGGACCAAAGTCCAATATTCAGCCTTTTCGGGCCCTTTGTTTAGAGTCGCGTGCCGGTTACGATCTAAATCAAGCCGAAATGAAGAACGTCGTGAAAGTATCTGAATGTCGGAACTACTGTCCGTGTCGCCGTCGCAGCTCGGAGCGCTGCTCGTTCTGGTCGCGCTGTTCATGCAGGACACGTTGCAAGCGCAGCAGCAGCCGGTCCGCTCCAAGCCTGCCAGAGCCGCGACCGCTTTCGCGTGCAGCGTAGCATGCGTTATTGCATAGGGGGGACCTGAATATGAATTCAAAACCAGCTGCACCGAGCCTGTTCAAGCGCGAAAGCCGGCCCGTGGACGATACCATCAGCGCCGTTCCCGGCGAATGGCGTTTCGATAAAAATGTATCCAAAGCATTCGACTCTCATGTGCAGAAGAGCGTGCCCTTCTACGACGAAATACAACGGATGGTGATCGAGATTAGCGAGTACTTTGTCCGAGATCACAGCGTGGTTTACGATTTAGGGTCCTCCACCGGTACGACCCTGGATCTCCTTTCGAGCGTTCACGCGGGGAAAGAGGATGTTCAGTTTATCGGCTTCGATCTGAGCAAGTTTATGATTAAGGAAGCTCGCAAGAAGGTCAATCGACCCAATGTGCGGTTTCATCAGAAAAATATTATCGACGCTGAATTCACACCGCCGGCGAATTTGGTGACGAGCTTGTTCACTATGCAGTTCTTGACCCTGGCGGAGCGCAGAACCCTGCTCAGGCGTATCAACGATGGACTAATCGAAGGGGGCGGATTGCTGATTGTTGAGAAAGTATCTGCGGAGCATTCCTGTTTCGAGGACATCTGGACGGAGCTTTACTGGGATTTCAAGCGGCGGCAAGGGTTTACTCCAGAGCAAATCTTAGAGAAAGCGAATAGCATCCGAGGAGTTCTTAAACCGCTCACGGCTGATGAGAACATCGATCTCCTCTGCCAAACCGGTTACAGCGGGGTGGAAGTGTTTTTCAAATGGTATAACTGGGCGGGATTTCTGGCGCTCAAAAATCACGTGAGTCGTCGCCCCAAGCCCCCGCGGGAAGAAGCTCAATCCGGGCACAGAAAGCCCAAAGCGGACAACTACTCCGCGCGTGTCACGAGTGAATAGCCTCAAGTAAGGGTAGATGACCAGCATGGCAACGGGCGATTACACAAACCGTGTTCACGTCCGCAAGGACAAGACCAACCCCAGACGGCTCGCCTACCTGACGATCTTGTTGTTCGCGTCTCCTCCCGGTTGGCCGTGGTTCTCGGCAGGTATCGTGTTAGTGGCTGCGGGCATCTTGCTGCACGGTTGGGCGGCGGGCTATCTAGCGAGGGCAGGATACGCCGAGCGTGAAAAGATCCTAACCGTCCGGGGACCGTACAGACACAACCGCAACCCTTACTATCTCGCGCAAATGACAATGGACCTCGGCTTTTTTTTCCTTGCCGGCCGGCCGTGGTTTTACCTGTTCTATTTTCCAGTTATTTTGTTCGTTTATCGACACTGGGTTGTGAGCGAAGAAGGTTTTCTGGAAAGGGAGTTCGGTCAGGACTACCTCGCCTTCAAGCGCGAAGTTCCGCGGTGGTGGATTCGGGTCAAGCCCGCGCCGGCGCGCGGCTCGGAACTGAGTTTTCAGTGGGCCACGTTCATGATCAACCGCGAGCTACCAAGGTCCTTGTCGCATGTCTTTTTCCTGGTCGGCTTTGTGCTTCTTTTCTGGTTCGGAAATCCCTTCAGCCAACTGAGCGTGCTCTTCAAGATCACGCTGATCGCCGCCACCGCCGTGTGGCTTGCTTTGCACGACATCCATCCGCTTGATGTCTCACAAAAAAGCACCGGCTGGTTCATCTTTGCCGCGGCTAGCGTCGCCGTCACCGCTTTTTTTCTTGTTTACGCCCCGGTATGGCAGCCCTGGTCTGGAACAGGCGCTTGGATCGCCATCGGTGTGGGGCTCGGTTTTGCTTCGGTGGTTTGGATTGCTACCGTGCCGGGCGTCGCCGATGGTTCTAGTAAGAACGGCAGATCATTTTTTGCCCGCTCGATGAGCCAATGGTATGCGCTCGCTTTGGCTCTGGGGCTGCTCTCTTGCACTTTGGGAGGCGTCTGGCTCGGAATCATGCTGCCATTTACGATCTGGGCTCTTCATTTCGCAGGTGGACTGTCCATTTCGATGGTCCCGCGACGATTTAGCGTCAGTATCGGCCTCTTGGCGCTGATCATTTGCTCCGGCAGCTTTGCGGTTGCCAGGCAGCTAAGCTGAACGCTTTCTTCCACCACAGAAAATCCAATTCCACACGACACGAGGATTGTTGATTCTCGTAGCACCTGTAACCATTTATTCCAGGCCACGACAAGCGCAGCGACGGCCTTTGAAAGCTCTGGTGGGCCATGCCTCGTAACCTCTGCTGCTCTCACGGGAAGAGCAATTGCCACCAACAACAATGGAGCAACAACTCGAAACCACAACAGCAGTCGTTTTTGAACTAGATGGTTCATCGTTGGTGAAGTCACGCAATCGGAATGCCACGATTCGGAAGTTCATCGCCGAAACAACCAGTCGCTGACCAATGACACAAACGTGATTAATCAACCAACCTGCCGGAGTTGACCGCGCGTACCTGAGGGTTGGTGAGGCGATAACTTGGAGCGCACTTCAGAGAAATACTGTTTACTCCTGTAGGGTCGATAATCGTTTAGGCGTACGCCACTTATGATGAACAAGATAGAGATTGGGGTCGATATCTGCGCATACAATGCCTTGCCCCAACTAATGCGCGAAGGCGCCGCTTTTTACGCACTCTTTCACATAGGCGCTCCAGCAGATCGAGAACAGAATCGACAAAGCCAGTGCGCCACAAGACGCGATGATCTACGGCATCTTGCGCGATAAGGAACGGCTAAACGCCGAGATCGTTGCTAGCTATAGACGGCTGGATATTTCGGGACTGGATCAGCTAGCGGCTGCAATTGGGGCAATTCCTGCTTCGGAGGTGAAAAGAGATCGATGTTACGCCTGCAGACAGTGGCCCTACCGCGAGATACTAGCCGCATGAGGCTCAGACAGATCCGACGTGCTGTGATATTCGTCCGGCCCGAACTCTACTCACCCTAAATTGGCAATTTGTCGACGACCTCGGCGGCCTCGTCTATCGCCTCATGTGCCGCATCGCCCGCGACAGGCACGATGGAAGTCACTGCGCCGACCACGCGCATCGGTACGGTGACCAATTTGGTGAGAAAACAACCGGATAGCAGGATCGTCCCGATCAGCAAACATAACGCTCTGATGAATGCATAATAGCCTCCATAGGTTTCTAAGGCCTCACGCAGCATCCATACTGTCAATCTGGTGCACGGCCGCCCCATCGAGTTAACGCCTCCTCTGACTCGCTCCTGTCGCAGCCATTTACACCCGCAAAACTTCTGGTGTCAATCAGATTGCGGCCGCGAGTTCGTCTACCAACGAAGCGACATTTTGTGCTCGGTAATGAGTGTCTCGTGGGCTTCAGAATACCCTGATACATCTCACGTTCTTCCAACAGCTTCTGCTTAAACTCTGCGCGTCGTGATGATGCGCTTCTCGATCAATAGCGTCGTAAGTGCATCGGTCTGGGCAAGCGTTGCGAGCATCAGTTCTTCTAGTGACTGGGTTGCCTTTGTTGAGTTCTGCCATGGCATCTCCTGCTTGATGACTCTGTCCGCCCGCGCCAGTACCTGCGGTGGAATCGTGAGGCCGATCTGCTTGGCGGTTTTCAGGTTGATTGCCAGCTCGACTGGAATGTCGGCTGGCTTGGTTCCGTTCAGAATCTTGTCGACCAGATTGGTCGCTCGGCGGCGAATCTCTGGGGACACCCTACCTTAACGATTGACAGTGGGGAACCGTGCGCTCGGTCATTGGACCAAGGTCCAATATAAAGATTTGCAACACTTTGATAATCAGAACGAGATTTTGGTGGGTTGGTTGCTGGTCTCAAGAACTTTATCGTCAAAGCAATACGAAAGCCTGACATCAATTGCTTCAAAATTTTAGCCAATCGCTTGGGTAGAAGGAAGGCCGCAAATGTCAGACGTCATCGTCATTGGCGCCGGACCGGCGGGTGTGGTCGCCGTGCTCCGCGCCGCAGACCTGGGTGCCGAGACAGCACTCATAACCCGTGACGAGTTTGGCGGCATGGCGGCCAATGACGGGCCAGTTCCGGTGCGCACACTGGCCCATGCCGCCCGGCTAATCCGAGAAGCCCGCCAGCTCGGTCAGTACGGCATCGCTGTCAGCGAGCCGGTGCTGGACTACACGCGGTTGCTCGCGCGCGGGCGCGAGGTCGTCGGCGATGTTCGTGCGCATTCTGCCTTTCGCGGGCAGATTGATTCCAGAAGGCGGTTCGACGTGCACACACTCCTTGACGAGCGGCAATGGGATTCCTGCTGACGACGGACCGACCCAAGGTGAGAGGAGGTGATGACGTGTAAAGGACTAAACGTGGCCGACGCGATCGAGGTGCTTGGTGCCCAAGTATAACAGGTGAAAACCTACAAATAAGGAGACAAACTATGGAAAATCGACATGCAAGGAGAATCACGGTTTTCGTGCTCAGCTTGAATCTGATTATGACCATGGGAGTGTTCCTTCCGGACAGCGGCTACAGTCAGTTCCAGCCGGGCCAGAAGCGCACCATCAAGGACGGCGAGAAACTCAAAATTAAAGGCGTCATCCTCAATCGCGATGGTGAGCTGTTTCTGTTACGCGACATAGCGCGCACCGATACGCTGGTTGCGTTAACCAACAAAACCGAAATAGAGGTTGAGCGTAAGGGGCTATTTCGCCGGGACAAGCGTTTGGATCCAACCGTGCTCGTGCCCGGCCTCATCCTGGAGGTCGAGGGCAAGGGTGCTGGGGGTCGTCTGGTGGCCGACGAGATTGAGTTCACCGAAGCTGACCTCAAGGCGGCGATAACGGCGTACGCTCAAACGGCTCCGGTAAATAAGAAGCTCTCAGGGGTAGGCCGATAGGGTCTGACTTCTATATCCGCACTTTCTGTCGTTTCGGATAGTAGAAAGATCTGCTCGATAAACTCCGCCGTTCGTATCACGCCCAAATCGTCGATCGCCACGAGTTCTTGATCGCGGCGGTTTCGTCTTCCGTCGGTAACTCCACTAATTTTCCGTTTCATGATAGTGATCCCATATGTGGTAGCCGCAGCTTGCTTATGCGATTGATTTCTTTGTTTCGCTCGTCCTACGACCAGTGGAGCGGAGATTAAAAGATCGAAAGTGAGGTATCCATGGCGGAAACTATTGTCCGTCATGGTTTGAGAGCGCGGGTGGTTGCTGCACTGTTAGGGATCTTATTCGTCGCCACCGCCGCGGCGGCACAACAGAAACCTAAATTGCGCCCTCTCAGGATCGCGCTTCCATCACACTCGGTCAGCGCAACCGCTGTGTACGTTGCCCACAGGCTTGGTATTTTCGAGCGCTATGGATTCGACGCGCAGATTCTGGTGCTTGAGCCGCGAGCCGCTCTCGCGGCCATGTTGACCGGTGATCTGGATTTTTACGCAGCCGTCGGCACGGTCGGCAGAGCCGCTCTGACCGGCGTGCCCGTGCGGGTGGTCGTGGTCGCCCTTAACCGGTCGGATCTTGTGCTCCTGGCCTCCAAGGAAATTACTTCTGTCGAGCAGCTCAGGGGAAAAGCACTCGGCGGATACGCGGCACAAGCATCGGTGAATGTCATTCTCACCGAATTGTTGCGGTTCAAAGGACTCCGGCCCGACGAATATAAGATACTGAACGTGGGAACAGCGCGAGCGGCCTCGCTGATGAGCGGCAATGTTCCCGCGGCCGTGGTCAATGGTGTCGAGGCGGCGCGGCTGGTGAGGAATGGCTTTCACGTCCTGGCGCGGGCAAGCGAGTTTGATCTTCCCTCCGGTGGTCTCGGCGCGTCGATGGCGTCAATTGAGAACAAACGGGACGTCCTGCGAGCTGCGGTTCGAGGCACCCTCGAGGGCATTCGCATCGCGGCAACGCAAAAAGAAAAGGTGCTGCCGATTTATATGAAGCAATTCGCTCTAAGCGAGGACGAGGCGCGCTTCGTCTACGACAACACCGAGGGAGCCTGGGCTCTCGACGGTCGACCATCGGCAAATGCGCAGAAGCTCGACGCTGAGCTCACGCGGCGCAATATGGGATTGAAAGAACCGGCGAAGCCCGAACAGATCTATGATTTTTCGCTACTCGACGAGCTAAAGCAAAAGTGATCCTTGAAGTCGCTGCGCGGATCAGACAGGTCAGAGCGAACGGCTCCATAACCCTTCCGTTATTTGGGGCTAGCGCGAATCATCGAGAGCCGATTACGCGAACATCTGCCTGCATCTGACGCACAGCAATGAAGCCATCATGTCGGCGGGTGCCGATGGGTCGGCACTTTGGCGTCGTCACGACTCCCATCCTGCTAAAACTTGCCATTCCACTAGCCCTGAAATTCTAGCCGGTTATAAGTGACGATGCAGTCTGGCACGATCGATGCGCTAAGACGCAAAGTACGAACACGAGATAAAGGAGAATCGCAATGGGAAAACTGACAGGTAAGGTTGCCATCGTAACGGGCGCTTCAAAGGGAATCGGCGCTGGGATTGCCAAGGGGTTGGGGGCCGCAGGAGCTTCGGTCGTGGTGAACTATGCTTCCAGTAAGAAGGGAGCTGACGAGGTCGTCGCGGCGATTGAAAGGGCCGGCGGAAAGGCCCTCGCCGTGAAGGCGGATATGGCGAAGAAAAGCGAGATCGAAAATCTTTTCGCTGAAACGAAGAAGGCCTTTGGCAGGGTAGATATCCTCGTAAACAATGCGGGGTTCTATGAGTTTCGGCCGCTCGAAGACGTGACCGAAGAACACTTCCACAAGCACTTTGATTTGAATGTCCTCGGTCTGATCCTCGCTTCAAAGGAAGCCGCGCGATATTTCGCCTCCGCGGGAGGCAGCATCATCAACATCAGCTCGGTGGCAAGCACGAAAGCGCCGGAGAATACGTCGGTTTACAGCGCCACCAAAGCAGCCGTCGATGCGGTGACAAAGGCGCTGGCCAAGGAACTCGGTCCACGCAAGATTCGCGTCAACTCGATCAATCCAGGAGTGACCGAGACCGAGGGCGTGCATGCAATAGAGGGACTCCTCGACGGCGACGCCGCAAAAGAGTGGCTCGCCGCCACTCCGCTGGGCCGAATCGGCCAGCCCGGCGATATCGCGCCGGCCGTACTGTTCCTGGCTTCCGAGGATTCGGCATGGATCACGGGCGAGGCCATCAGAGTGTCCGGGGGGCTGAACTAAAACCGCGCTAGGTTTGTAGCTGCTGACTGATTGCGGCTGTAAAAGACGCGGACGGTAATGTGATCGGGCTTATTCAGTCATCTTAATCTTACGAGAGACGAATGTACTCGCTTTATCCTATTGGACACATTCGATCGACGCTTCGAGAGCCGGACGAGGCACCGCGGCAGGGTTCGGGGGGAGCGCCGGATGCGTGGCTCGACGTGGATCCGACCTTCAGCCAAGGACTACTCGGCATCGCAACGGGCGACGAAATTGTCGTCGTCACGTGGTTTCATCGTGCGGATCGCGAGGTGCTCCAAGTGCACCCGCGCAGCGACCCCAAGATCCCGCTCGCTGGAGTGTTCGCCACACGGTCTCCGCACCGGCCGAACCCGTTGGGGCTACATCGCGTGACGGTGCGCGAGATCGCCGGAAACCGCTTGCGGATCGGACCGATCGAGCCATCGACGCACGCCGGTTCTCGTCCACTGACCTGATGCAAGGCAGAGATGTAGCCCGAATGTAGCAAAGCGTAATCCGGGATCTTGTCGGTGCGGGGCATAACCATCCGCCGTGGTTCAATACCGCCGCAATCTTGCGCCAGGGGCTACTTATTTCTTCACTGTGACACTCCGCGACCGAAGAGCAGATTTCTTAGTTCGCCATATTCCGTTGCTGCGGGAAGCTTTTCGATCAGAATCGGATAGTCGTCGGATAATCCTATCAGGCTTGACAGATTGACAGATAGGAAAGATGAGAGCGCGCAGTCAACGGGGGCGCGTTCTTTAAACTTTTGACAGTTCTTATGTGATCCAGACGCCCCCTAACTCACTTTATTTCACTTAAGCGTGCTCATGATTTCCTGGTACGTTTGGCGCACGGTGATTTCTCCTTGCGATTTGTATCCCTGCATCTGCTCGTACTGCGGAAGCTTGATTGTGGCGGTGGCTTTATCTTCCGTCGCCCCGCGGGAGATCTCTTTTTGCACGGCGTCGCGCAAATCGACCAACTTAAGATGTTCGATTAAGTCGAAACCGGATTTTGCCAGCGCAGACTTCGAAAGCGCGCGAAATAACGCGAATCGTGTCAGGCAGATTGACTTAAAGGCCTTGACCCTGATCGATCGCTATGTACCTATGAGAATGTTGGTACCTTAATTTGGAGAGTAGGAAGCCGTTGAAATGGATAAGGTCATAAAACCGGTCCAGCTCTTGACTTTGATTCTCGTCTCTTTGGTTTGCCTCACGTACATCTGGCGCCAATACTACGATTATAAAAAACGACAAGAAGCATGGGAGATCTGCTCGAAATGGGCGTACGACGAAGGAAAAAGTTTATTAAAAAGCGAAGCATTGGCGATTCAGGAGTGCATGCAGCGCATCAAGCCCTAACCAGGCGGTTGTAGCGCCTTGGATAAACAGGGATCAGGCTACCCAATAACATGGACAGAACATTCTAGGACCACTTGCGAATCAGCCTCGGCAGCGTCCCCATTAGGAAACTTCGCCTTTTCTTTTTTTCTAGCGGCAGCCTCTCGCGTGGAATCACGAACTCCGTTGCCGCGCGCGCGGTTTCATCTGAAAGCTCAAGTCCAAGAAAGCTCGCTAGCTTGGCCGCCTCTTTTAGTGGATCGAGAACAACGTCTTCATAGGACACGCATTGTGTCGGAATATCCGGGTGGTTCTTCAGAAATCGCAGCATCTCGCCCTGATAAAAATGGGCGATTCGCAGGGCCTGGGAGAGATTAAGCGGGCGGCGGAACTTGCGAGTGTGTTCTACGGAAGAAAGGGCGGTACTGAGCTGGTTTCGAAACACCAGAACGAAATGGGGATTCACGAGGTAGGGCAAGAATAGTTCGTAGGTCAGAAGAGACCGGGGATGTTTCCAACCCCAAAGGGATTTGCCGTTGTTTTTCTTCGTTAACAGCGCGCGAACCTGGGCGTCGATTGCCGGGCGTAGCTCAAATATGGTTTCTCGTGACGGCGGATCCCAGTAGTCCCTTTCATCCCCGTCCATTTTGAAAAGCTCTCTGTGGAATCTGGCGAAATCGATGTCTTCATGGGAGCCGCGAGGATTGGACTTGTCGTCACGGCTTGGCCCCATATCAACGCCAAGGATCTTCAACATGCCGGTTACGACGGAAGTGCCAGAGCGTGCCAGTCCCAAAACTACGACCGTTCGCGGTATGTCGTTTGAAGACTCGATGGGCAAATTCCTTTATCAGACGCTTAGAGTTGGGATTTTCTATTGAGATCAACCAGCCGTTGGCGACAACGTCTTTGTCCTCTTTGCCATATCCGGATTGGTCGATGCAAGTTTGAGCCGTGATGTGGCGCGGTCTCTCGTGGTTCAAGCAGGGTCGGTCCGGGCGGGATCATGGGGCCGGGCTTCCTATTGTTGACGATTTGTTTGGCGCATAACGCGTCGGACGATGGGATCGCATCTTAATTTTGTAGGCGCGTGCGAATCGTGTCAGGCTTGACAGATTGACCAGGCTTGACAGATTGACACATGATCGACGCCATCGTTATTTTGCCGGATCACCTTCATTGCATTTGGACGTTGCCGCCTGGAGACGCGAATTATTCTAATCGCTGGCGTCGGATCAAGGCGCAATAATCACGCAAGCTAGCGGATACCGATGCGACAGTCAGACAAAACGAGAAAGGTGAATACGACGTATCGCGGCGGCGTTTTTGGGAACACACGGTTCGGGACGAACGGGACTTCCGAGCCCATGTGGATTACATCCATTACAATCCGGTTAAACATGGTCTCTGGAACGGGTACGAGAATAGCCGTATTCCTGATTTCATCGGTTTGCGCGACAGGGATCGTTGAGCATGGATTGGGCCGGCGACGGGTCGTCTATCGATGAGGGGATGGGTGAGTGACCCCGGATTTCGCTACACTGCATCCGGGCTACGAGACTCCGTAGGTTAAGGGAGGCACCTTCCGATGAAAACAATTCATCGACTCTTTTTCACAGCAGTGATTCTGGTCGCCATTGGCTGTGCCGCTTCCTTGTCTTCGCCGATTGCCGACCCGCGCGTCGGGCCCCGCGGAATGTCTGCCACTGATGATCCCGGTTGCACGGCTTCGACCTTGGTCTCTACCGGCGGAGCGTTTCCTAAAGATTTCCGAACGCTGGCGATCCGCTGGACGGGTTACACCAATTATGAGCTCGCGTACAACGGCCAGATTATTCTACTCGACGCCCATTTCGATCGAGGCAGCATGTTCCCGCCGCTCGGATTTACTGCCGCCGATGTGAAGCGAGCGAACGTAATCTTACTCGGCCACGGCCATCTCGACCATATGTCGGATGCCGCGTCCGTCGGCGCCAGAACCGGTGCGATTGTCGTTGGCGCGCCAATTACGACGGACAAGCTAAAAACTCAGGCAATTGATCCGAAACAGATCCGGACCGTCACTGGTCGTGGCGGCGAATTGCTCGAATTTTCCGGATACAAAGTCGAACCGATTCTTGGCCGCCACGGTGAGCCGCCGAAGAATGTGACGGAGGCATTCGGCAACGCGCTCAAGGCTACAGCGCCGGCGCCGACAAAAGAACAAGTCGCCGAGCGCAATGCAATCCGGGAACGCGGCACCAACGATCCGCGGGTTGTTATGGAAGGAACGATTGCTTTCTTGATCACACTGGATAACGGCTTTCGCATCATGTTTCGCGATAGCGGTGGAGTGATCACGGACTATGAAAAAGCTGCGATGGCCAGAATCGGACGTGTGGATGTCGCCCTGGTCGCGGTGTCGGCGTCATTTCTGCACACACTGACAGCGCAGCGGGCGCTGGAGCATGTGCGTACGTATAAACCGGATGTCTACATACCGGGCCATCACGACGCGCCGTTTAACGGTTTGTGGCGAGCTACGGAGCCACTCTTTCAGACGATCAAAGACGAGAACCCGAACATCATCACGGTCTCGCGCGGGTATCGGGAACCGATTTGCTTCGATACGGAAAATAATATTCAGCGAAGGCAACGGGGTTAATATTGCATAGTCACGATGTAAAAGTCGGATAATCTTCACTCTTCTTTGGATCTTACCCAAAGGGTTCGTCATACGTCACTATCAAGCCGGATCTTGTGTCCTCGGTAATGCAATTACAATCGTGACCGCGGAAAAACGTGCAGGCTTGACAGACTGACAGATAGGAAGATGAGAGCGAAGAATCCAGAGTCCTGACCCCCAAACTTTTGCATTCTCGGATCATCGGCAACGCGGGCGCCGGCAAAATATGCCGGCCTTCAACGCCGGCGTTACAAAGGATCTTGAGTCTTAAAGACTCCACTTCCGGATAGATCAGGCGATCGCATGGCTCGGTGCCGAGCTTGGTCGCAATATATGTTCTGATCCCTTCCCACAGAGCGGGATGGATATGAAGGCGGTAATCAATCGCCAGTGCTTCACCCTTGCGATCACTCGCGTTTTGGATCTCGCGCCATTTTGGCGTCGATCTCGCGGCGGTAGAAATCAGAGTTCATTTTTGCTTTAACTTTTCTTCTCCAGCCACTTTCCCTCCGACTTCATTTTCGTCTTAGCCGTTGGCTAGAAGAGAATCTGGCCGATAGCAGCGAGGAGTAGTATGGCAGCGGCACCGGCGATG
The DNA here is from genome assembly GCA_963800985.1 of uncultured Alphaproteobacteria bacterium. Classification (GTDB taxonomy): domain Bacteria; phylum Pseudomonadota; class Alphaproteobacteria; order Rhizobiales; family Beijerinckiaceae; genus Microvirga. The sequence goes on from CAWDDI010000023.1 coordinate 510,768, forward strand.
ATTGACTGCAGGTCCAATCGGTGGCCGGTGCTGTACCCCCCTCCTCGGCTGCGCTTCCAGCGGCGAGGCTTACTGTAGCTATTCCAGCTACTGCGATTCATAGCGGGAAGCAAGCCGATTTTCATTGTGGATTCGGATTGAGCATTCGTTGATACGTCGCCCGCTCTTCCGCCGTCTTCTGCAAGAATTCTTGTTGTGTGATAATGCTTTTCTCGATGAGCAGCTTTGCCAGCGCATCGGTTTGGGCGAGACTGGAGACAAGAAGTTCTTCCGTGGTTGCAGACGGCTTACTCTCGATGTGACTCATCGTTTCCCTCTCGGTTAGGATGAATTCTTCAATTTTCGCTCGGATTACGGTGGCATCAAGTGGTTTTACGAGGAAATCGATCATTCCTGCGCGTAATGCCGCTTCCCTAAATTCCCACCCAAGATGGGCGCTGCAACCGACAATCGGTATGTGAGCTGTCCTTGGGTCCTTGCGTATGGCTTGAGCTGCATCTGCACCCGTTATATCTGGCAGATCAATGTCCATCAGAATAAGATTCGGTTTGGCGGACAGTGCTTTTTCTATCGCTTGTGTGCCAGTTGCCGCTTCTGAGATTTCGTAACCAGAAAAACGAAGGATCGACGCGAGAATTTGTCGCAGGTGTTCGTTGTCATCAACTATAAGAATTTTCTTTGTCATGCTACGAAGGCACCCACGAGCAGCAGACCGAACGCAATGACAGGGCCACCATCAGCCCGGCCTGAATTCCCTGAAAAATTGCCGTAGTAAGCTTTAGAGTGCCTTAACCGACTTTGTCAAACCAGTCGATTTCATGACATCACCTGACAAATTTGCGCAATCATGACACAGGTGTGAAGTGAGGGGTCCGTAGTGGCCGCGACGTAGGTTGGCTCGTCAGTCGTCCAGGACCGCCAGGTTGGAGCTGGCGTAGGCGCACGGCGTCGGCGATTACGTCGATCTGGACGATCTTCCCGCGCTTGATCGTGAGACTGAGTGCCCTGAACAGGCGTCCACGTGGAGCCATGACGACTCCCACCGCCCCGTTGATGAGCGCCGATCGAGCAGCGCGAGAGCGACCGAGTCTGCCAGTAGCGCTTCGTGCTCGGGGTCGATCCCGTTCTCGCGGCTCGTCCCGGTGAAAACCAGGATCGGGTCGGGCACGTGCGCGTGCAGCGGCTCCTCGGGCCGCGCCTTGCGCGAGCACAGCATGTCCAGGCATATCCGCGCAACGACCGTCGTCAGCCATCCGCCTAGGTTCTCGATGATGCAAGGCAGAGATGGGGCAGGTCTGGAATTTACTAAAATAAAAGAAGGCGTGAGGCGCAGTTAATCGCTCCGCTGATCCAATTGTTCCAAGCATTCGCGGAAAAATAACTCGCTGGCGATCTTCCACCTTGCAGGAATTCTCGAAACTTCGAAACAAGAGGGGGATTAACTCGCTACGCGCGGTTTGCGGCGTCGTCGAGCTACCGCGTCCGGTTAAACGTGTAATCTTCGCGCTCGGTTGTGCCCACGCGTAACTCTGCGGGCAGCGGCGGGCGAGTGGTGTTTGCTTTTGCGTGCACGTCCAACGCGGCTTGGTCGGTCCAGCGTTCGAGGATCGTTAGCTTGTCGGGATTGACCACGCTTTGAAAAACTTCGAACTGTTCACAGCCGGGCTCGGTCATTATGTCCGCGCAGCGAGCCTTGTACAGTTTCGCCAGCTCAGAGCCTTTTCCCGGTGCCGCAGTGATTCCGACAATGAGTCGAATTGCCATAGTGTCTCCTTCGTTCGCCTCCGATCGGCGAGTAACAATGTATTTACTAGAATGAACTATGTTTCAGTTGCGCGGATGGTGTCAAGGAGGACGCTCAACGGAAGACCAGAATGCGGATCGCACCACGAGGTGCACGAAGTTTAGGATACAAGACTCTTACCCTTCGCATCCTTAGTGGTGAATTAATGTATTCACCAAACGGATAAGCGAAGATCGCTTATCCGTGACTCAAACTTCGCAGCACCGGCTCCAACACTTTCCACACGTTGGCGGCGACGATTTGATGGCCTTTGGCGGTCGGGTGCATGCCGTCCGGCAGGTTGAGGTCGCGCATACCGCCGACCCCTTCGAGGACAAATGGGATGAGCGGCACTTGGTTTTTCTTTGCCAGCGCGGGATAGATCGCTTCGAATTGTGCGCCGTAGTCGCGGCCCATATTGGGTGGAACTTTCATTCCCGCGATGACGATCTTTGCGCCGGGATATTTTGTTTTTGTTCGATCCACGATGGCCTGAAGGTTTTTTCGCGTGGTCTCGACCGGTAGTCCGCGCAAACCGTCATTAGCACCGAGCTCTAAAACCAGGACATCGACGCGACTTCGGAGCAGCCAGTCGATCCGGCTCAATCCGCCGGCGCTGGTGTCGCCACTTTGTCCCGCGTTGACGACTTTGAATTGCCACCGCTTGGCGTCGATTCTCTCCTGAATTAGAGCGGGATAGGCTTGTTCGAGATCGAGTCCGTATCCTGCGGTGATGCTGTCGCCTAAAAACAAAATCACGCCTCGAGTGGGTGTCGCGCCCATGAGCGTCAGCAACAAGATGATTGCGGTTGCGCCGGATCCGACAAGCGTTGTCAAATGGCTGAGTTGTGTCGTCATCATAAAAATTCTAAAGTTGATATACTTGATAAGAAGCTATCGAGAGATTGTCCCTTCGCTATATTTCTTTTCGCCAATTTCCATACCGCATGAGCCAGAACGCCATCTTAAGCGTAGAGCATTTGGGCAAGGTTTTTAAGAGCGGCGAGCGCAGCATCGATGTCCTCAGCGATGTGTCGTTCGCCATCGAGCAAGGCAGCACCTGCGCCATCGTCGGGCCGTCGGGCAGCGGCAAGACCACACTGATCGCGATCTGCGCCGGGCTCGAGCGGCCCAGCGAAGGCGCTGTCGTGTTTGACGGCGTCGCACTGCACAGCGCCAGTGAGGAGGATCTTTCGCGCATTCGCAATCAGTCCATCGGCTTCATTTTTCAAAACTTCCAGTTGCTGCCCTCGCTGACCGCATTGGAAAACGTCATGGTTCCGGCCGAGATCCGCGGCGAAAACCATGCGCGCAGCCGCGCCGGGGACTTGCTGAAACAGGTGGGGCTCGACGGTCGTTTGAATCACTATCCGGTGCAGCTCTCCGGCGGCGAGCAGCAGCGCGTCGCGATCGCGCGCGCTTTCATCAATCAGCCCAAGATTCTCTTCGCGGATGAGCCCACCGGTAATCTCGACGCGGAAACCGCTAAAGACATCATTAAACTCATTCTTGATTTGAATGCGACGCGCGGTACGACGTTGCTACTGGTTACCCACGATCAGGAACTCAGCCGGCAGGCGAGCCGGTTGATAAGATTGCGAGGCGGCCGGTTGGCTTTGGACAGCGCCGAAACGAAAACGGCGCGAACGGACGCATAACTTAGGCATCCGATGGGAGCGATATTCAAAGCGTGGGTTTGGCGGCTCGCCTGGCGCGACGGGCGGCAGGGCCTGAGGCCATTACTATTTTCCATGTCGAGCGTCATCCTGGCCGTGGCCGCGGTGGTGGCGGCTTTTTCGTTTCGCGACAACTTACAGTCCAATATTCAAACCCAATCAAAAAGCCTGCTCGGAGCGGATCTCGCGCTCGATAGCCGCGAGCCATTCTCGGACGAAGACGAAAATCTGTTTCGCTCATTGGGGGGCGAACAATCGCGCCTGATCGGTTTCGCCTCGATGGTGTTTTTTCCGCGCGGCGGCGCTTCCCGTCTGATGCAAGTGCGCGCGATAAGCGGAGGCTTTCCCTATTACGGCGCGCTGGACAGCTCGCCGCCGGTATCGTTGGCAGAGTTTCATCGCGGCGCCAATGCGCTGGTTGATGAGAACGTTATGTTGCAGTTCAACGCCCAGGTGGGGGATCGGCTGAAGATCGGCGAGTATGAGTTTCGCATTGCCGGTAAGCTGCGCAAGATTCCCGGCGAAACCCTGGCCTTTTCCCTGATCAGTCCGCGGGTCTATATTCCGATGGCGTATTTGGATCGCACCGAGCTGTTACAAAAAGGCAGCCTGGTGCGCCATCGAGTCTATTTCAAGCTTCAAGGTGACACCGACGTGGACCGACTGGTGGGTAATCTCGCGCCGAAGCTGCAACAACTGCGCTTGGAAGCGGACACCGTCAGCAAGCGCAGCGAATCGATCGCCGCGTCCATGAAAAATCTTTCGCGCTATCTCACCCTCGCGGTCTTTATCGCCGTGCTTCTTTCTGGCGTCGGGGTCGCCAGCGTCGTGCATGTCTTCGCCACGGTCAAGGCGCGATCCGCGGCGCTACTCCGTTGTATCGGCGCGGCGCCGCGCGAAACCGTTTGCGTGTACGTGATTCAAGTCCTTTCGTTGGCGTTCGTCAGCTCTTTGCTTGGCACCGCTTTAGGCGTGGTCGCGCAGTTCGCGTTGCCGCGCGCACTCAAAGATTTTCTGCCGGTGACTGCCGTGCTTTCGCTCGCGCCCGCGGGCATCGTAGCGGGATGGGCGGTCGGACTGGGGACGGCGCTCCTGTTCGCTCTGATTCCGTTATTGCCGCTGCGACGTGTCTCACCGCTATCGGCGCTACGCGCGACCTTCGATACCGACCGGCCCGCGCGCGATTGGCTGACGTGGATTCTATTCGCGTTCATCGCCGCCGGTATCTGGGTTTTTGCCGTGGCGACCACGGCAAGCATAATCTCCGGTTCGTGGTTTGCTGGCGCGCTCTTGGCGGTGTTTGGTGTCCTGATTCTTCTCGCGCGCGCGGCTTCGGTGGGGATACGCAAGATCGCGCTCGGTGTTCTGCCTTTTGCCTGGCGCCAGGGATTGGCCAATTTGCATCGTCCAAACAACCAGACGACGGCGGTCACGCTGGCAATCGGTCTGGGTACATTTTTGCTCGTCACCCTGTATTGCGTGCAGAATATGCTAGTGGCTCAGGTTGCCGGGCGCGCCGGCGCAGGGGAGCCGAATCTCGTGCTTTTCGATGTGCAGGGCGATCAGCGGCAAAGCATCGGCGAGCTCATCAAGTCACAGGGCATATCGTTGCATGGCGAAGTCCCCGTGGTCACCATGCGTTTGAGCGCGGTCAAAGGGCAAAGAGTGGAAGACCTCCGCGCCAATTCGAAGGTAAGGATTCCCGGTTGGGCGCTGCGCCGCGAATATCGTTCGACGTATCGCGCCGAGCTGACGAGCACTGAAAAAATCATCGGCGGCGCTTGGCAGGGAAAAGTATTGCCGGACACGGATCCGATTCCGGTTTCCGTTGAGAAGGGCATTGCGGAAAACTTAAGAATCGGCCTGGGAGATGAATTGCAGTTCGAAATCCAAGGCGTACCGATTACGGCACGGGTCGCGAGTATTCGCGAAGTGGATTGGCAGCGCGTACAGCCGAACTTCTTCATGGTTTTTCCCGAAGGCGTGTTGGAGAGTGCGCCGCAGTTTTACGCCATCGTGGCGCGCGCGGAGTCCAATCAAGCGGCGGCGAGTTTGCAGCGCGCGATCGTTGACCGGTTTGCCAACGTCTCGGTGATCGACCTGAGTCTGATTCTCAACACGTTAAATTCCATCCTCGGCAAGGTTTCCGCAGCCATGCGCTTCGTCGCGCTGTTTACGATTATCACCGGCCTCGCCGTGCTGGCCAGCGCCGTTCTTGGCAGCCGGGCGCAGCGGACGAGGGAAAGTATTCTCTTGCGAACTCTGGGTGCGCCGCGGCGTCAGATCCTCGCCGTTATTGCCGCGGAGTATCTGTTGTTAGGCGCTATCTCCGGCGGCGCGGGCACGGTGCTCGGCCTCGGCGCCACTTGGGGCTTGAGCATTTATTTTTTCGGCACACCGGCGGTGATCGCGGTCGCGCCGGTGTTGGCGATTTTATTCATCGTTATCGCGGCAACGGTGCTGGCCGGCGCGATCGGTTGCTGGGGTATTTTTCAGCGATCGCCGCTCGAAGCGCTGCGCGCGGAGGCGTAGGGGCAAGGCGCGCCTTGCCCTTCATTAGAAAACCCGGTGAATCCATCGGATAAATAAGGAGCAGCCATGTCAGCAGAGAAGCCGTATCGATTACCGACGACCGTCACCCCTGAACGATACGAATTGAAACTCACGCCGGATTTAACGACTTGGACTTTTACCGGCGACGAAAAGATTTCGATTCAAGTCCACGAACCAGTAGGCGAGATTATCCTTAACACCGCTGAATTAGAGCTGCATGCCGTATCTCTTAAGATTGCCGACGGCAAAGTGTTGCCGGGTCGCATAAGCTTGGACGACGAGAATGAACGGGCGACGTTGAGCTTTGCCGAGCCTGTCCCGGCCGGTGGCGGCGATTTACAGATTCAATTCTCCGGAATTTTGAACGACAAGCTGCACGGTTTTTATCGCAGCACCTACAAGGGCGCGGACGGACAAAACAAGCCGCTGACAGCGACACAATTCGAGTCGACGGACGCGCGCCGCGCGTTTCCCTGTTGGGACGAGCCCGCGTTCAAAGCGGTGTATCAAGTCACGTTGGTGATCGATGAAAAACTCACGGCGATTTCCAACGCCCGGGTAGTGCGCGAGAACGCGCTGCCGGGAAACAAGAAAGAAGTTGTGTTCGCCGACTCGATGAAGATGTCGACCTATCTGGTCGCTTTCATCGTCGGCGAATTCGAAGCGACGGAGCCGGTCATGGTTGGCAATGCTCAGCTGCGTGTTTGCGCTGTGCCGGGAAAGAAACATCTGGCGACTTCGCCGTCGATATTGGCAAGGCGTCGCTGGAACATTTCAGCGCTTACTACGGGATTCCGTATCCAGGCGATAAACTGGATTTGATCGCGATCCCCGATTTCGCCTCCGGCGCCATGGAAAATTTGGGCGCGATTACGTTTCGCGAAACCGCGCTGCTGGTCGATGCCGAGCGAGCCACACGCGCGGAGCTCGAGCGCGTCGCCGACGTGGTGTCGCACGAGAATGCGCACATGTGGTTCGGCGATCTGGTGACGATGCAGTGGTGGAATGGGTTGTGGCTGAACGAAGCATTTGCGACTTTCATGGAAATGCTCGCGGTCGATGCCTGGAAGCCGGAATGGCGCCGCTGGGATAGTTTTACCGTGTCGCGCGCGGCCGCCATGCAGGTCGACGGCCTCAAGAGCACGCGCCCCATCGAGTTTCCCGTCGAAAGACCGGAAGAAGCGGCTGGCATGTTCGACGTGCTCACCTATGAAAAGGGCGCGTCCGTGCTGCGCATGCTGGAGCAGTATCTCGGCGCCGACGCGTTTCGCGACGGCATCGGCTCGTATTTGCAGCGCCACAGCCTACGCCAATGCCGAGACCACCGATCTTGTGGGACGCGCTTAGAAGAATCGACGAGACAGCCGGTGCGGGCGCTGATGGACACCTGGATTTTTCAGCCGGGCTATCCGCTGATCAGCGTCGATGAAAGAGCCGGCAAGGTACTTGCGCTTCCCAACAAATGTTTCGTTATCTTCAGGATGGACGGACCGAGAGCGAACGCTGGCATGTGCCGATTTTCCTGCGCGTCGGCACGAAGTCGGGCGTCAGTCAACTAAAACCTATTCTGACCGATGCCGAGCAGCGCATCGACTCGACGATGCGGTCGATTGGGCGGTGGTCAACGCCGGCGGCCATGGTTTTTACCGAGTGCGTTACAGTGGCGAGCTTCTCGACGGCGCTAAAAAGGGACTGGCAAAAACAGCTTTCGGCGGTGGAACGCTTCGGCTTGGTGAACGACGCCTGGGCGACAACGCTGGCCGGGCTGACTTCGCTGACCGACTATCTCGAATTTGATCGAGCTGCTGCGCGACGAAAACGATGTCAACGTGTGGACCACCGTCATCGGCTCGAGCCACCAACTCGAGCGAATTCTCGACGACAGACAATGCGCCGAATATGGAGAAAGCGGCTGCGCGCCTTGTCGACGCCGGCGGTGGAGCGATTCGGCTGGGCGGCCGAAAAGGGGCGAGAGCGAGTTGGAAAGCCAGTTGCGCGGCGATCTGATCGGCGCGCTTGGCACGGTCGCCGAAGAGAAGAACCGTCAGGAACGCGCCCGTGAGAATTATTCGCCGCAATACGAAAAATGGCACCGACGACGTCGACCGCAATCTGATTCCCGCCCTGGTGGCGATTGTGGCGTCATACCGGCCTGCCGCGACGACTACGAAAATTTACGCGTCGATTTAAAACGCCCAAACGCCGCAGGAGGAAACTCGGCTATCTGTTCGCGCTGGCAAACTTTCGCGACGCCGCAGCTGATCGATCGAACGCTGGATCTAACGATCAACGGCGAAGTGCGCACGCAAAATTCCCCTATTTGATGCGCGGCATCCTTTTGAACAAGCGCGCGCGCGCGACCAAGCATGGTCGTTCATGAAGCACACTGGGAAGAGATGTTAAGGCAGTATCCGGACAACGCCATCCCGCGCATGTGCGAAGGCATCATCGGCTTGGTGACGCCGGAGCTCGAAGCCGACGTGGGTAGTTTTTTGCGGCGCATCCGGTCAAGCAGGGGGCAAGCAAATGGAGCAACATCTCGAACGACTGCGCGTCGCGGTCGCCTGTGCCAACGCTGGCAGAGCTCGTTGCGGGGAATCGCCTGCTATCGTTCACGCGTCATCTCGGCGTCGTTCAAACACGAAGTAAGGCAGGCTGCGATCGATCAAAGTTGTCACATTCTCGTCCAGCAAGCGTGGATAGCTCTGCGGTAACAGCAGCGTGTTAAGACTGTTACAGTAGAAAAATCTCTTTCCTTGACAAGTTAGTGAGTAAATGCTAACTAACCCGCATGGCAAACGTACCTCGGTTGACTGCGGAAGCGCGCAAGGAAGCGATCGTCGAGGCGGTGCAGGACATTTTCGCCGAAAAGGGTTTCGACGGCACGACGATGCGAGAGTTAGCCAGGCAGCCGGCGTTTCCGAAGCGCTACTTATAAAGCATTTCCCGAGCAAAGAATCACTCTACGCGGCGATGCTCGATGCCTGCGCCAAGGGCCCGACGTTCGCCGAAGCGAGCCGGATACTGGAGTTCGAGACGTCGACGTCGACGCTGGTGTGATGGTTCATTTCATGATCTCGCACTATGTGCTGGGTCGCACCGGAGACACCCATAGGGCGGCGCTTAATTCTTTATTGGTGCGCAGTTTGCTCGGCGACGGCGAGTTGGTCAGATTGATGCATAAGAAGCTCGCGGCGGCGTGGCTGAAGAAAGTTTGAGGCCTGTTTGCATGCGGCGGCGAAGGCGGGCGAGATGCACGAGGTGCCGATCCGGCGGGATCTTTGTGTTTGGTTCGTCCAACATGTCGCATTTTCTTTGATGCTGCACCTGCGGCCGAAGATGCCGGCGATCGATTATAAGGTTTCGCGGGAAGAGTTGGTGTCGCAGGCGACTTGGTTCGCGCTATTGGGGATCGGGGTTAAAGAGGACGCGGTGCGAGCGTTATTATAGTCCGAAAGCGTTGCATCATGTTGGCGAGTTGAGAATTTTGCGCGGCAGTGATTAAAAATTTACTAATCAAATTTTTCAAAGGGGGAGGGGTGATGGATACTAAAGGACATGCGAATGATAATGGCCCGGCGCAACGGACCGCCGGATTGGATGAGAGAATCGGCTCGCTGTTTCAGCCCGATACGCTGTTGGCCGAAGACTATGCGGCGAACTTTCGCCGCAAGATTCCGCTCGAAGCGGAGCGCACGCTGTTGCTGGCGGTGTTGGAAGACGGCATCCGTTGTTTCAAGAAAATCTCTTTCGCGGCCAGACGGCAAACGGCGTGGGTTATTCGACGAGGCCAAGGATTGGATTTTTAGCGATGACGCGAATTGGTTTTGCTCGTTCGTATCCATCTGCACCTTGCTCAACCTGGAGCCCGAGTATATTCGCCGCGGCCTGCGCCAGTGGGAAGCGCTCAGATGCGCAGAGCGACGCAAAAGAAGATCGCAGGGCGCTCGTCGCCGTTGAACAACGTCTAGTGGCGTGAACTCGAGGTCCTCAGGTACAGCTGAGTCCCGGACCTGGCAGCGGCGCCGAAAGCCATTAGGTTCGGGTTGCCGTATGCATCGCGCGGCCTGCATTGCGGGTTGCGGCAAGAAAGACCGGCGAACGTTTGAGCGCCCGCCCGCGCCGGTGACGATGCGACTGCCGGCGACCAGCCAGGACGTGCCGCGTCTATATCGATGCCGTGGGTAAGATCGTCGCCCGCGAAGTGGTGTCGATCCAGCCGCAAGTTTCCGGGCGCATCACGCAAATCCATTTCACCGACGGCGCCGATTTAAAAGTCGGCAACTTGCTTTTTACCATCGACCCGCGGCCGTATCAAGCCAACTTCAATCAAGCCGAGGCCAATCTAGCTCAAGCGGAAGCGGGACTCAGTCTCGCCAAAATCAACATTCGCTCGGGTCGAAAACGTCAGCGATCCGCGCGCGGTTTCGCGGCAAGAATACGACACCAAGAAGAGCGCCGTGGAAACCGCCGAAGCGCGGTCAAACAAAACCGCGCCGCGGTGGAGAGCGCGCGCATCAATCTCGAATACTGCACGATTCGCTCGCCGATCAACGGCCGGGCCGGCCAGCGCGTGGTCGATGTCGGCAACGTGGTGGCGGCCAACAGCGGCTCGCTTGCTGGTGATCCAGCGTTTAGATCCGATATACGCCGACTTCACCGTCACCGAGAGCGAGCTGACCGCAGTGCAGCGCAACATGGCGAAACGCAGCCTTGCGCGTGGAAGTGCGCTTGCCTGACGACAGTGCTGAGCGCGCGCGAGGGCAAACTCACTTTTCTCGATAACTCCGTTCAAGAGGGCACGCGGCACGGTGAAACTGCGCGCTACTCTGGCCAACGGCGACCGGCGCTTTTGGCCCGGCCGCTTCGCTAAAATTCGCCTGATTCTTGCAAACCCAGCGCGGATGCGGTGCTGGTTCCGGCCGGGGCGCCGCAAGCTATCGGCTAAAGGTTCATTCGTCTACGTGATCAAAAACGATTCGATCGGCGGAACTGCGGCCGGTGAAAGCTCGGACAAGCGCAGGGCGACTTGGTGGTCGTCGCAGAGGGCGTCAAAGCCGGCGAACGAGTGGTCGTCAAAGGGCAGCTCGGTGTCACGCCGGGGGGAAGGTGCGCATGTCGCAGAGCCGGCGACTCCAGCAGCGCAGGCGCCGCCACCGGCCAAAGCCGGCGGCAAAGTCGTGAATTTTTCCGAACCGTTTATTCGCCGGCCGGTGCTGACCGCGGTGTTGACCGCTGTCGGTGATTGTGTTCGGCGTGCTGAGTTATTTACGCCTGCCGGTCAACGACCTGCCGGCGGTGGATTATCCGGTCATCCAAGTGCAAGCGGATTATCCCGGCGCCAGCCCCGAGACCGTGGCCAACAATATCGCCACGCCGCTGGAACGCCAGTTCATGCAGATCAATGGACTGGAGTTGGTGACTTCCAAGAGCACCCAAGGGCACACCAGCCTCACGCTCCAGTTCTGCTCTCAGCAAAAGCATCGATGCCGCCGCCACCGATGTGCAGACCGCGATCTCACAGGCGACCGGCAGCCTGCCGGTCGATTTGCCTTCACCGCCGACTTTTTCCAAAACCAATCCCAATGATCAGCCGATCATGTACATCGCGCTGACCAGCGACTCGGTGACGCGCGGCCAGCTGTACGATTACGGCAGCACGCAGATCGGCCAGCGCATCAGCATTCTTGCCGGGCGTCTCGCGGGTGTCGGTGTTCGGCACCAAGTCGGCGATTCGCATCAAGGCCGATCCCTCGGCCATGTGGGCGCGCGACATCTCCATCGATGATCTGGCCACGGCGATTAAAAACGGCACGAGCTACACCGGCGCCGGGCAGTTCGACGCCGCCAGTGGCACGGCCTTGCTGCGCCCGCAGGGACAGCTCGACAGCGCCATGGCTTACAGCGATTTGATCGTCGGCACGACGCAACGGCGCGCCGGTTTACCTGCGCGACGTCGCGCAAGTGCGCGACTCGGTGCAGGACGAGCGCTTGAGCATGCGCTTTTGGGCGCGCGGCTATCCCGTGCCTGGGCGCGACCGTCGTGATGGCGGTTTACCGTCAAGCCGGCGCCAACGCCGTCGAGGTCGCCAACCGTATTCGCGCGCTGTTGCCGGCGATCAGCGCCGAGCTGCCCGGATCGGTGCGGATCACGCCGCTTTACGATCGCTCGCGCGGCATCGTCAATTCCGTCAACGACGTCCAAGAGACGCTGGCGATCGCCTTCGTGCTGGTCGTGCTGGTGATTTTCCTATTTCTTGGCCGGGCCACCGACACGCTGATTCCGGCCGTGGCGTTGCCGATTTCGTTGCTGCTGACATTCATCGCCATGCAGCTGCTGGGTTACAGCTTGGACAACCTTTCGTTGATGGCGCTCACCTTGGCGATCGGGTTTCTGGTTGACGACGCCATCGTCTTTCTTGGAAAACACCGTGCGCCGCATGGAGCGTGGCAGAACGCGCGTTGGAGGCGACGCTCCAGAGCGCCAAGGAAATCAGCTTTACGATTCGTATCGATGACGATCTCGCTTGGCGGCGGTGTTCATTCCGCTGGTTTTCATGTCCGGGCTTGGTCGGGTCGAATCTTCCGCGAGTTTGCCATCACCATCGTGGTCGCGATCATGGCGTCGGGGTTGGTTTCGCTGACGCTGACGCCGCTGATGTGCGCGCGCTTGCTCAAGGCGCGCGGCGAAGGGATCCAAGCGCACGCTGGATGGAGCGCGTCGTCGGCGGCATGGAGAGGCGCGTGCTCGGCACGTTACGGCCGGATCGCTCAACTGGTTTATCGTCCAGCGCTGGATCTCTGCGCTGATTTGGCTGGTTTGCCTTGTCGGCACGGTTTGGTTTTTTCTCGTCGTGCCGAAAGCGTTCTTACCGCCGGGAGACAGCAGCGTGGTCACCGGTGTTTTCATCGCTCGCGAAGGTTCGTCGCCGGAGCAAATGCGCGCGATCCAGGACCAGGTGGACGCCGTGCTTCTGGAGAATCCCGAATGTCCTGGCCACCATCGAAGTCACCGGCCTGAGCCAATTTATCGCTTCCAATCAGGGAATCATTTTTACTTTTCTCAAACCGCCGGCGAGCCGGCCGCCGATACCAGCAAGAAGTCGCTAAGCTGATGGGCAGCCTGGGCTCGATCCCTGGCGTGATGGCGTTCTTGCGGCCGTTTCCCGTGCTTGAGATCAGCACCGGCGCGACCAATCAAAATCAGGGGCAATATGCTTTTTCTATCTCCGGCGTGAACCCCGATCAGGTCTACGACGCCGGCGCCAAGCTGTTGAGCAAGCTGCGAGAGTTTCCGGGATTTCTCACCGTGTCATCGGACTTTTATCAACAACACGCCGAATCTCGACATCGAATTGCGCCGCGAGCAAGCCAAAAGCTACGGCGTTTCCGAAACGCGCATCTTATCGCTGCTGCGCAACGCCTATGCGCAGAACTATGTTTATCTGATCAAGAAGCCGGCCGATCAGTATCAGGTGATTCTCGAAGTCGCACGATCGGCGCGCTCCAACGCCGGACGATCTCGCTGATTGCTTTATATTCGATCCGACGACGGCAAGCGGCTGGTGCCGCTCGACGCGCTGGTGACTTGGAAGGCTACGATCGGACCGCAGGCGGTCAATCATCTCAATCAATTCACCAGCGTGACGCTGTCCTTTAACCTAAAGCCCGGCGTCGCCATCGGCGATGCGACCGATTTCATCACCAAGGCAGCCGCCGAGATCGTGCCGCCGACCTTGCGCGCGGGCTTGCAGGGCGAGGCCTTGACGTTTCGCGACACGGTGCGCGATTTGACGTTGCTGATGGCTGCTGGCGGTGTTCGTCATGTACGTGATCCTGGCGATTCTTTACGAAAGTTATCTCCATCCGTTGACCGTCCTGTCGACGCTGCCGACGGCGCTGGTCGGCGGCTTGGCGACGCTCTATTTATTCGGCGAGCAGGCGTCGCTCTACGCCTTTGTCGGCATGTTCATGCTGATGGGCATCGTCAAAAAGAACGGCATCATGATCGTCGACTTCGCGCTGCAGCGCGTCGACCTTGGCGAAGCCGCGGAGAAGGCGATTCACGACGCCAGCATGGACCGCTTCCGGCCGATCCTGATGACCACGCTTGGCCGCCGTGTTCGGCGCGCTGCCGATCGCGCTCGGTTTCGGCGCCGATGGCGCATCGCGCCGGCCGCTCGGTCTGGTCATCGTCGGCGGGCTAATCGTATCGCAATTCATCACTCTGTTTATCACGCCGGTGATCTATCTCTACCTCGAAGAGTTCCAAGAAAAAGTTTTAGACCGTACGTCATTCTTCCGCTCGGAACATGGCGCCGCTCCGACGCGACGATAAGTTGAAAGCTAGGATCACTCTGAACCTGGCATCGGCGGTCTCCCGATATCGGTAAGCTTCAAATCAAGCCGGATATATGCGAGACCGATATTGATGAAGAGCTTCGTAGGATAATCGGATCGCTGCGCTTCAAGTCCGCCGTCTGCGCGGCACATGTATGTTTGTCCGACTCGTATTTGGTATCGCCGGCAAATGCTCCGCTCGCGGACTCGACAAGGATAGCAAGATCGCGCTCAAAATTCGGAGCCTTTCAGAAGGCTTATCGAATCAACTCTATCGTGAGGAAATGCGCCGGCCGGCTGACGGCGTCGTGACCCTGCAGGAATTTAAACGCTATCTAACTTGGACATAGTTGGACTTGCGGTCAAAACTTTAATTTTCCCTAGACGCCTTTTTTGAAATCAAGGCTTCGTCAAGTCGCCCTGGCAAGCAATTGCGGATATTACCTTCAGGACATTCGATTTTGATGAATCGGGCTCACAAAGGAAAGACGATCGAGGAGAGAAGTGGGCAAGGCAGTGAGGGGATCGCGAGCATAGGCGGTTGCATGATAGGGCGCAGCCGAGCGCCGCAATGGCGGGCTCGATCTTCTTTTTAAGCGAAGGGTGGATGGATTTTGGCTGAACTAAGACGCGCCCGAAATTAGAGGACGCGGGCTTGCTCAAACTCCTCGTTTGGAATTCCCGCAATGGCCAGCGCGCTATCAAGTTTCTCGGCGTAGTTGATGCCCGGGACCGAATTCGCGATGAGCTCAAGAAGCCAAACTGTTAACCGGCAAATATGGCTCGAGATCGAATCCCGGGGTGGATAATGCTCCGCCCAAAGTTTTACTATCTCTATAAGTTTTTCCCTATTAATGTCCGATAGCACCATCATTCGCCGAGTCCTGTTAAAACTTTCTCTGCTTCACGCAAAGCTGTCCAGCCCCCTCGCCCTCTCCGCATTCACCTGCGCAAACTCCTCTATTCGAATGCCCGCGGCTTTCAACGCCCTATTTATGCTTTCGGCGTAAGTCGCCTCACGGACCAAGTCCGCCTTGTACTTAACAATCGTGCACATCCCGTAGCATACTTGGCAGGAATCCTGATCGTCGTGGCGCCGGGGAAAGTGCTTCGCCCAAAGTCTTCCTATGTAAGCGTCCGACAGCATCGACGTACCTACCGAATTAGGGTTTTCTTTTGGTCGGTGTGCTCCGGCGGAACTAAGTCGGCCAAGTCCTTGAAGATATCGCCCTTGCTTGGATCGCCTGCGCGGGTCCGCAGGAGATCGCGCGCGAGATCGTTCACGCGGCCGTAGATTTCGGACTGCGATTTCACGGGCAGGGGCGGCAGTATCTTTTGCGTTCTCATGTGTGCGTGGATGATCCAGGGACTAACAAATAAAAGCATCGGCATGGCGCAAGTTTCCTTGAATAGCCGCTCAATCTTCGGGTCTCGTCGATTAAGGCGAAGGCAAAACAAACAGGAGGGTTAGGAAGCGGGCTTGGCCTTTTCTCTCTGGAATCGTTTTTCGGCACGCACCGAGGCGCTTCGTCCTGTTACGAACAACGCGGAGAATTTTGGCGGAGAGGGTCTTTTATCACGGCTGCCTTTATCGCGCGCACGATCAATTCATTCATGGTTTCACCGCGACCACCTTGGCGGCTCGGTGAATTTCCTCGTCGAGATTTCGAATGAAGATGTCCACTGCGCACTTATACTACAACACTGGACGATGACAAAACTATTAATGATGTGAATGGTGTCAATGCCGCGCCGTATTTTCATACTTTACGTCCGCGAAAGGACGCGATTTTCCGCTTCCGAAAAATAATGCGCCAACTGACATTGGCGATACTTTTTGCCGAGCAACCACCCGTTCGCTGCACGGTATCCAAACCCTTCTTGCTTTATTGGCGGAAACTATAAATACTAAGATAGTTTCCCACGTTTATGAACGCGCAACCCTCAAAACCGCTTTCCCGAAGGGCGACGTCGGGACCCCTTGGGGGTCCTACGGCGCAGCGCATCGTCGCGGCGGCGCGCGCGCATTTTTTTGCTCATGGCTTTCGCAGCGTCACCATGGACGACTTAGCTGCTGAGCTGGGCATGAGCAAAAAGACGCTCTACGCCGAGTTCTCGAGTAAAACGGCGCTCCTACGGGCCGTGCTGTTGGATAAGTTTGCCAGCGTGGAAAAAGACCTGGACGCCGTCAGTTGTTCCGGTGATGCAATGGCCGCACTGCAGCAGTTGCTCGCCTGCATGCAGCGCCACACCGAGGAGATTCAGCCTCCGTTTGTGCGCGACATCCGGCGCGAGGCGCCGGAGCTGTTCAAGTTGGTGGAAGAACGCCGGCGGGAGATGATTCAGCGCTATTTCGGGAGAATTTTCGATGAAGGACGCAAGGCTGGAATCATTCGCAAAGATATCTCCGGCGCATTGATCATCGAGATTTTGCTCGGCGCCGTCCAGGCGATCATGAATCCGGCCAAAATGGAGGCGCTCGGTCTCGAGCCTAAAACCGGATATTCGGCCATCATCACGGTGATTCTTGACGGCGTGATGAGCAAGAAGAGGAGGTCAAAATGACGGTATGTGGGCGCGCATCGGGAATTACGCTCAGGTGAACCATGAATAGAAAGCGACTGATCTTTTTGTTGGGCGCGGTGGTGGTGGTGGGCGCTGTCACGTGGTGGTTAGTGGAGCGAGAGGACGCGGAGCGCCAGTTGGTGCTCTACGGCAATCTCGATCTGCGGCAAGTTCAGCTCGCGTTCAACAACAGCGAGCGCATCGCCGCGGTCTTGGTCCAAGAGGGAGACCACGTCAAACAGGGGCAGGTGTTGGCTCGGCTGGATACCAGCCGGCTCGAGCCACAGGTCGCGCAAGCTGTGGCGCAAGCCGCGGCCCAGCGCCAGGTGGTAACCCGTCTCAGAAACGGTAGCCGACCGGAGGAAATCGCCCAGGGGCGCGCCAATGTCGAATCTGCCAAGGCCGACCTCACCAATGCGCAACGCCAGTATGAGCGGCTTAAAAACGCCGCGGAAATGTCCGCCGGCCGGGCCGTGCGCCAGCAGGACGTTGACGCCGCCAAGGCGACTTTAGAAATGGCTGAAGCAAAACTTGCAGTGAACCAAAAGACTTTAGATCTGGCCGTGCTCGGCCCGCGCAAGGAAGACATCGCCGAAAACGAAGCGCGGTTGCGCGCCAATGAAGCGCAGGCGGCGCTGCTGCGCCAACAAATGGCCGACTCGCAACTGCTCGCGCCGACGAATGCCGTCGTGCGCACGCGCATCATGGAGCCGGGGGAGATGGCGTCGCCGCAAAATCCGGTTTTCTCGCTGGCCATCATCGACCCGAAGTGGGTGCGAGCCTATGTTTCCGAACCGGACCTCGGCAAAATCCATCCCGGCATGGCGGCGACAATTGCCGTCGATAGCTTTCCCAAACGCGGCTTCGATGGTTGGGTCGGCTTCATCTCGCCGGTCGCCGAGTTCACGCCTAAGGCGGTGCAAACCGAAGAACTGCGCACGAGTTTAGTCTACGAAGTCCGCGTGTTCGTCAAGGACCCTAAGGACGAACTGCGTCTGGGGATGCCCGCCAGCGTATATTTTCCGAATTCTACAGGCAAGGAGACGGGGAAGTAAAGATAGACAAGGAGACTTGGGAGACAAGAAGATAAGGGGAATGGGAGCAAGGGAGACATGGCGATGAAGATACAGGAGCATACCGATTTGGAAGTTTACAAAAAGGCGTTCGATGCGGCGATGCTGATATTTCACGCTTCGAAGGAGTTTCCGAAAGAGGAAATTTATTCGCTCACGGATCAAATTCGGCGTTCGTCGCGCTCGGTTTGCGCAAATCTGGCGGAAGCATGGCGCAAACGCCGCTATAAGGCCGCTTTTATTGCTAAACTCTCCGACGCTGAAAGTGAAGCCGCGGAAACGCAGGTGTGGATCAAATTTGCGATGGAGTGCTCATATCTCAGACAGGATCGCGGCCTATCTTTAAATAGAACATACGACGAGATTCTGAGGATGACCGTAGCCATGATTAATCGGCATCACTCGTGGGTGATCGCGCGATGATGTTTCGGGGACAAATCATGTCACGTCTTTATCCATGTCTCCGTGTCTCCCTTTCTCCCTGTCTGGATAACGAGGTTCAATCGTGAACGGTGCTGACAATCCGATCGCTCTCCGCGGTTGCGGCATCGAGAAAATTTTTCAACGCAACGGCGATGAGATCGTTCGGGCACTCGACAATGTTTCGTTTGAGGTTCAAGCCGGCACGTTGACGGCGCTCGTGGGGCCGGACGGCGCAGGGAAGACCACGCTGATTCGTATCGCCACCGGGTTGATGACTGCCGACGCGGGCGAATTGAGCGTGTTGGGGATTGACGTAAGCGTGGCGCCGCAGCGCGTCCAAGATCGGATCGGCTACATGCCGCAGAAATTTGGCTTGTACGAAGACTTGAGCGTTCAAGAAAACCTGGACCTCTACGCGGATTTGCACGGCATCAGTGTCGAGGATCGGGCGCAGGCTTATCCGCGGCTGATGGAGATGACGGCGCTTGGTCCATTTACGCAACGACTGGCCGGTCGGTTGTCGGGCGGGATGAAACAGAAACTCGGACTCGCTTGCACGCTCGTTTCTCGCCCGGATCTGCTGCTGCTTGATGAGCCGACCGTCGGCGTCGATCCGCTCTCGCGTCGCGAACTCTGGGAAATTATTATGCAGCTCGTCGGCCAGCAAGGACTGACTGTGCTGCTGAGCACTTCCTATCTCGATGAAGCGGAGCGCTGCGGCCAGGTTATCGTCATGCACCGCGGTAAAGTGTTGGCAGCGGGAAGCCCCAGCGACGTCAGCCGACTGGCCACCGGTCGTGCGTTTCTCGCCGATCCGCCCGCGGGCCGAAAGGCCAGGGATTTTCAAGCACAATTGCTCGATACCCCACTTTTCATCGATGCCGTGCCGGTAGGCGGCCAGGTGCGTTTCGTGCGCGAGGAAAACGGCGAACCAGCGTCCGAAGACGAAGCACGGTACGCGCCACACGATGACGTGCTCCTGGGCGCAACGGTTAGCGCTGTTGCGCCGCGATTCGAAGACGGGTTTATGGTGTTGCTGCACCGCATCAGCACGCCGCGCGAATCCGTCGGCGCGCTGACTCTCACGACTACGCCTAAGCGAAACGGCGACGGCGTCGCCGTGCAGGTGCGCGACCTGGTCCGCCAATTCGGCACATTTACCGCTGTCGATCACATTAATTTTGAAGTTGCACGCGGCGAGATTTTCGGCTTGCTCGGTCCCAACGGCGCGGGCAAGACCACGACGTTTCGCATGCTGTGCGGCTTGCTGCCGGCCAGCAGCGGAACGCTGCGAGTGGCGGGTATGGACTTGCGCCGGGCGCGCGCCTCGGCACGACAGCGGATCGGCTACGTGGCGCAGAAGTTTTCTCTCTACGGCCAACTGACAGTGGCAGAGAATTTGGAGTTCTTCGCCAGCGCGTATAACCTGCGCGGCGCCACTAGAAAAGCGCGCACCGACTGGGCGATCGGCCAATTCGACCTCGGCGAGTTTGTCGATTTGGCCAGCGGTGACCTGCCCGGCGGGTTTAAGCAACGCTTGGCGATGGCGGCAGCGCTGCTGCATGAGCCGGAGCTGCTCTTTCTCGATGAGCCGACGAGCGGCGCCGATCCATTAGCGCGGCGCGAGTTCTGGCGCCGCATCACCGCTCTCGCACTACAAGGAGTCACCGTGGTGGTGACGACACACTTTATGGAAGAGGCGGAATACTGCGATCGCGTGGCCATCATGGACGCCGGTCGGGTCCTGGCTGAAGGCACGCCAGCCGAAATTCGCCAGCGCGCCATCTCTGCTGAGATTAAGGAGCCGACCATGGAGGACGCATTTATCTCGATCGTGGAAGCGGCGCGCGAGAACGGCGCGGAGCCGCGGGGGGCGGCATGACGCCGGTATCCGTCTCGCAGGAACGACTGCTGCGCGCAAAATTGCATCGCACGGGGTGTCTTATACGCAAGGAAGCGCGACAAATTGTGCGCGATCCGAGCAGCATTGCCATCGGCATCGTATTGCCCGTGATCTTGATTCTATTGTTCGGCTACGGATTGTCGTTAGATGTAACCGAGGTGCCGGTTGCCGTCGTCGTCGAGGACCCGTCGCCATCGGCGATGGACGTAGCGGCGAGTTTTCGCCTCTCGCCTTACTTCGACGCTCGGCTGACAACTTCCATGGCGCGCGCGCAGGAACTCATGCTGTCTCGACAAGTAGACGGCATCGTGCGCATTCGGCCCGACTTTTCGCGCTCCTTGAGTCTTGGCAACGCGGAAGTGCAAGTGCTCGTGCATGGGGTTGACGCGAATCATGCGCGCATCATTCAAGGCTACGCGCAGGGCGCGATCGGTCAGTGGGCGGGACGCCGCGCCGCCGAAGGATCGACAGTGGCGATTGGACCGGTGGTCGTACAAAGCCGCTTGTGGTTCAACGAAGCCAACGAAAGCCGCTATTTTTTAGTGCCGGGCTTAATCGTCTTGATCATGACCTTGATCGGCGCACTCCTGACGGCGCTGGTGATGGCGCGCGAATGGGAGCGCGGCACGCTCGAGGCGTTGTTCGTCACGCCGGTGCGCACGGATGAAATTCTCCTCGGTAAGACCATTCCCTACTTCATCCTCGGTGTGATTGGCTTGGTATTATGTCTGCTTGCCGCTAAATTTCTCTTTTACGTGCCGTTTCGCGGTTCATTGACGGTGCTGATCGCCGCGTCCATGCTTTACCTGCTGGTCGCCCTAGGCATCGGGCTCCTGATTTCGTCCGCTTTTAAGAGCCAGTTCGTGGCGATCCAAATCACAGTGCTGGTCACTTTTTTGCCAGCGGTGATGCTGTCTGGCTTTCTTTTCGATCTGCACAGCATGCCGGCGCTGGTGCGGGTGATCACCTATGGATTGCCGGCGCGCTATTACGTTGCGTTACTGCAGACGATTTTTTTGGCCGGCGACATCTGGGCCGTGATTTTGCCGAACATGGCGGTGCTGGCGGCCATGGCGGCCACGTTGCTCGTGTTGAGCTATCGGGCGACGCGCAAGAGCTTGGCTTGAGATAAGATATGGTCGAAGCATTTTTTCGCGTGCTCGCGCTGACGCGCAAGGAACTGCTGCAGATCCTCAAAGAACCGCGCAGCCGCTACAGCCTATTGATTCCGCCGATTCTCCAGTGTCTGATCTACGGTTACGTCGCGACCTATGATTTGAACGATGTGCCCTACGCGGTCTTGGATCAAGACCGGAGCGCGGCGTCGCAGAAATTTCTGGCGACCTTGGACGGCTCCGGTGTGTTTCACCGGGTGGCCAATCTTAACCGGTCGGGGGATGTGAAAAAGACGATTAACGAACGGCGCGCCCTGCTGGTGATCCAGATCCAGCCGGATTTCGAACGCCGGCTCCTCTCCGGCCGACCGGCTGACGTGCAGGTGATCGCCGACGGCAGGAACTCCAACACCGCCGGGACCGCGACGGGGTATATCAACAGCATCGTCGAGTCGTTCAATGCCAGTTGGCGCAAGGAGCAGGGTGAGTCCAACCCGCCGATCCGGCTCACTATGCGCGCATGGTACAATCCAAACTTGGAAACCCGCTGGCATATGATTCCCGCTTTGATCGGAACTCTGACGTTTATTCAGACCCTGCTGCTGACCGGTTTGTCCGTGGCCCGTGAGCGCGAGCAGGGAACATTCGACCAGTTGCTGGTTACACCGTTTAGTCCCGTCGAAATCATGGCGGGTAAGGCCCTCCCGGGTATGTTCGTCGGCATCGTTCAGGCGACCTTGGTTTTGCTCGTGGCGCAACTTTGGTTTCGCATCCCATTTGCCGGATCGTTCATAACGCTCTACGCCGGCTTGATCGTGTTTCTGCTCGCAGCCGTCGGCATGGGATTGCTGTTGTCGGCGACCTCGGCGACCATGCAGCAGGCGATGCTTTTTTCTTTTCTCTTGATGATGCCATTCGCCTTGTTATCGGGGCTCACCACCCCGATCAGCAGCATGCCGGTAGCCCTTCAGTATGTGACACTGATCAATCCGCTACGCTATGCCATCGACATGGCACATCGGGTTTATCTAGAGGGAGTCGGTCTGAATCTATTATTTCCGCAGCTGTGGCCTTTGGCGCTGATCGCTTTTGTGACTCTGAGCGGGGCGTCTTGGATGTTTCGCCATCGGCTGACGTAGGTATCTACAAGATCGGCTGCAGTTGTTAGAAAGAGGAAATAGCAATGGAGCGCACTGAAATAAAGCAAAAATTTTATTTAGCCATTGCCGGGATCATTCTAATTAACCCCGGCTGCACGGTGGGTCCGAACTACCAGCGACCGGATACCGCGGCGCCGGCGGCGTGGCAAGAAGGAAAGCAGTCCGGCGTGGACACGCGAGCGGCTGATTTGGCGCAATGGTGGAAAGCCTTTAACGATCCCTTGCTCGATTCCCTGGTCGAACGCGCTGTGAAGTCGAACCTCGATCTGCGCGTCGCCGAAGCCAGGGTTCGTGAAGCTCGCGCCTTGGTCGACGTGACGGCGGCGGGTCTGTGGCCCACGCTCGACATATCAGGATCGTTCAGTCTCAACAGGACCAGTGAAAATGCTTTTGCGCTGGGAAGCTTGGCGCCCCAAGGCGGCGGCAATGTGGAGCAAAATCTATTCAGGAACGCCTTTGACTCAAGCTGGGAAATCGACATCTTCGGGGGCACGCGGCGTGCAGTCGAGGCCGCGCGCGCGACCCTCGAGGCCACCGTGGAAGAGCGCCGTAGCGTGCTGGTCACGCTGCTTGGCGACGTGGCGAAAAATTATATTGACCTGCGCGGTTTTCAGCGGCGCCTCGCAGTAGCCGAGGCCAATCTGAAGGCGCAGCAGGAAACTTTGGATCTCACCAAGGTCCGGTTTGACGCGGGACTTGCCAGTGATTTCGAAGTCGCGCAAGCTGAGGGGCAGGTCAAGACGACGGCCGCACAGATTCCCACGCTGCGGACCGCAGTGAAACAAACCGGCTATGCCATCGATGTTTTGCTTGGAGCGCAGCCGGGATCATCCCGGGACGAGCTAGCCAAGGACGCAGCCATCCCAGCGCTCCCGCCCGAGGCGCACGTCGGCCTGCCGGTGGATCTGCTGCGCCGCCGGCCGGATATTCGCAGCGCCGAGCGCCAATTGGCAGCATCGACAGCTCAGGTGGGCGCGGCAACGGCGGATCTTTATCCGAAGTTCTCGCTGACCGGTACCATCGGTTTGCAGAGCGTCAACGCAAGCGATTGGTTCACGGCACAAAGCCGGTTTTGGTCGATCGGTCCGACGATCACTTGGCCGGTGTTCGATGCCGGCCGGATTCGCGCGAATATCGAAGTGCGCAACGCACAGCAGGAGCGAGCGCTCAGGTTCTACGAGAAATCGGTATTGACGGCGTTTCAAGACGTCGAAAATGCGCTGGTCAATTACGGCAACGAACAAATCAGATATCGGTCGCTTCTGGAGGCGACGGCAGCCAATCGCCGCGCCGTGCAGTTGGCCAACGATTTGTATACGCAGGGGCTAGTTCCATTCCTCAACGTCCTCGACGCTCAGCGGACGCTTTATTCATCGGAAAGCGATCTCGCGCAGAGCGAAGCCGGTATGGCATCCAATTTAGTTGCGCTGTACAAGGCCTTGGGCGGGGGCTGGGAAACCAATTGATCAACGGGGCGCGATCCACGACCGTCCACGTGCGTTTCACGAAGATTCACTCATTTGGTTCATCCGCAGAAGAGTAGACGCACGACGAGGTGCGAGGAATGCGAAGGATTCCAACTTTTTGCTCTCGTCGTCGTCATGCTGCATTGACTTTAAGAGCATGCCAGATAGGAATGAAGCCGAGAGAGGGGAGGGGACCGGATGGACAAGATTCTGGCTAGCTATTCAGCTCATGCTTACGCCGCGATGAGGATCGTCGTCGGCTCGTTATTTTTTTGCCACGGACTACAGAAAGTGTTTGGCCTGTTCGGCGGCATCAACGGCGCGGCAGCGCCGCTCTTGTCGCTCTTCGGCATCGCCGGTTTGATCGAGCTCGTTACAGGCGCCCTGATCGTAGTTGGTTTCCGCACGGTGATCGCAGCTTTCATCGCCAGCGGGCAGATGGCGGTCGCGTTTTTCATCGCTCATTTGCCCAGGGGATTCTGGCCGATTACAAATGGCGGCGAAGAATCGGTGTTTTATTGTTTCGTGTTTCTCTACCTAGCGACGCGTGGTGCGGGAATATGGAGCGTGGATGGCACTCGAGCTTAAGCGGCACCTCCAGGGGAGCGCCGCGACGTCCACCGCTCAAATGGGACTTGCCGCCGGAAGCGGTTTGAATTATGAGTTGGATAGTCGAAATTGAACGTGGCGCAGATCGCGAATTGATTTGAGGAGGAGATCAGCATGAAAGACGGATTTAAAGTGATTGATGCCGACCGGCATATTTTGGAACCATCGGACCTATATCAGAATTACCTGCCGGAAAAGTTTAGACAACGGGTCCGTCTTGCCGGGCCCAACCAAACCGTGCGCGAAGTCGACGGTAAGCCGGTGTCCGATTCGGCACTGCGGCCTGGCCGAGCCGTGGAAGACTTTGGTTATATCTTTTCTTCTTCGAAGCGCTGGCGCGAATGTTTCGCCGACGCTTATGCCAATAAGTTCGACCCGGCCTCGAACCTGCGCGACATGGATCGCGAAGGTATCGATGTGTCGGTGCTGTTTCCGACAATCGGTCTGTACATTATGTGGCGCGACGATATCGATCCGGAATTGAGCGCGGCGATCTGCCGGGCTTACAACACGTGGTTGGCGGACTATTGCGATCACGATCGCAAACGGCTCTACGGCGTGATGTTGCTGCCGTTGCAGGACCCGGCGCGAGCGGTTGAAGAATTGAAATACGCCCGTGAAAAGCTCGGCTTGGTGGGCATTTTTTGGCGACCCAATAAGTTCTGCGGCCGCACGTTTTCCAGTCCAGATTATTATCCTATCTACGACGTCGCGGCGGAAATGGGAGTGACGATCTGTGTTCATGAAGGCGCGCGCACGGTCCTGCCGCAGGCGGGCTCCGACCGCTACAGCGAATTCGGCCGCCACGTGGCGTGCCATCCGTTGGAACAGATGCTCGCTTGCTTGAACTTCTCTGCCGACGGTGTCCTCGAAAAGTTCCCCAAGCTCAAGGTTGCTCACCTCGAGTCGGGCTGCGGCTGGGTGCCGTTTTGGCTCGAGCGGATGGACGAGCACTGGGAGCACGAGTCCCACGGTTCGGCAAAGATCACGAAGGAGAAACCGAGCTACTACTTCAAACGCAACTGCTGGGTGAGCTGCGAAGCGGGCGAAGAGCTGGCGCCGGCGTTCATCGAGCATGTCGGCGACGAATATCTGATGATTGCTACCGACTATCCGCACAGCGACGCCATCGACAAGTTTCCCGACAAGACCGTCGGCGCGATCAGCAGCAACGACAAAATCTCGCGTGGTTCACGCACAAAGATTCTTTGGGACAATCCGACGAAAGCATTCGGTTTGGGGGCGTAGTCGCAAGCGAAGGAACATGGCGCCAAACGCATAGAAAAGAAGGCCCGGATCATCGTGATTCGGGCCTTCTTGTTTCAAGAGGGATTTCAATGCAACTAATTTCCCGACGACAGGAAGATCGACGACACGGGTTTGAAGGCATGCGACCGGTTCAGGTGAAATTCGTGCCTTCGGTTAAACCAAGCGCGTGCGCGACCGCGGCCATCGTTTTCCTTTGCGCGACGGTAGCGGCCGTGCACGCGCAAGCGCCTTTCTTCCAGGGAAAGACCGTTACGATAATACAGGGCCGCGATCCTGGTGGATCCGGAGACCTTCGAACGAAGGCGTTGGTGCCGTTTCTGCAGAAATATATTCCGGGAAATCCAACCGTGATCATGGAATACATGCCCGGCGCGGGAGGCCGAAAGGCGGCGAATCACCTATTTAGCACTGCCCGGCGCGACGGGCTCATCATCGGGAATCCGAGCATCGGCATGATTTCCAGCGCCGTACTCGGAGAGTCGGGGGTCCAGTACGATATCGATAAGTTTTTTTATCTCGGCTCGCCGTATAGCACTTATCATGCGGTCTTCGTGAGCAGGAAACAGGCCGGCGTTAGCAGCATCGAGAAGCTTCAATCCACCCCCGGCATCCGGATCGGAGCGCAATCGGTGGGATTCGTCACTTACAACGAAGGTCGTCTCTTTGCTTTCATTCTGGGTCTTAAGGAGCCGAGATTCGTCGCTGCGTATGGCGGGGCGGAAATAGACCCGGCGCTCATGCGTGGGGAGATCGACGCGCGCGCGACCGGCGCCGACACGGTCGTCGGGCGAAACAAGGATTGGCTGGAGAAAGGCTCACCAGTAGATTTTCACGCGATCCTAGAGGTTCCAAAAGGAGAAAAGCATCCGGATTTCCCCAAAGTCCCTGAAATCGAGAACTTTGCGAAGTCGGATCTGGAACGCAAGCTCATCCACATGGCGCGCGCTTTCAGGATCGCCGGTACGCCCTTTGTGCTCCCTCCTGGAACGCCCAAAGATCGTGTTGAAGTAATTCAAGCAGCGTTTCGCAAGACCTTTCAAGATCCGGAGTTCTTCCGTGAATATAAGAAACTAACCGGCGATGAACCGACGCCGCTCCTCCCGGAACTTCACGATAAGGCGATCAAGGAGATCCCGCGCGACCGAGAAGTCATCGAGCTTTTCAAAAAACTCGTCGGCGCCGGACCGCTGCCGCCGCGCTGAGACGCATGAACGGCTCAAAATGTACAAGTAAAGGATTGCCGCAGGGCGAGTCGAGCGGAAGTGCTTTCGTTAAAGACACCTCACGAATCGAGCGGCATTGAATGAGGAACTGAAAAAGTAAACGTCGAGCCTTCCCCGGGGTGACTTTCGACGCGAATTTCCCCGTCCATCAGCTCAAGATATTTCTTCACGATGTTCAATCCGAGACCGACACCATTAAAATCTCCGGTATGCGCCTCCCGGATTTGCTCGAAGGCGCTGAAGATTCTTTCCATATCCTGCGGCTCGATTCCGATCCCTGTATCCGCAATGCTAAATTCAATGCGATTGACGTCGCGGAGACTTCTAATCCTCAGGTGAATCTCGACCCCGTGGAGTAAATTTAAAAGCATTGCCGATAAGATTCTGCAAAATTTCCTCGAGCTTTGTCACGTCGGTGACAATCGGTGGAAGGTCATGTTCCACGTCCCAGAAAACCTGTAAACGATTGAGCCGGTTTAGTTGTTCGATCTGGCTTTGGGCGTGAGCGACGACTTCATCGATGTCGACGGTGGCCAGTTCCATCGACATCTTTTTTGCATCCAGCCGCGACAAAGCCAAAACATCGTTGACGAGTTTGAGCAGAAACTGAGAATGATGGCGAATTTGCGTCGTGGATTTTTTTTGTTCAGGGTTAACCTCTCCGAAGAACCCTTCACCCAGGAGCTCCGCATTACCCATGATCACATTTAGCGGCGTTCGAAGTTCATGGGACATCGCTGCAATGAACTCCGACTTTGCTCGGTTAGCCTCATGTAGCTCCTGGTTCATCTTCCCAAGCTCCGCGGTCTTTTGATTTACTTGCTCGAAAAGTCGGGCATTTTCTGCGGCGACACCGATTTCCTGGGCGATGGACTCGATGAGCTGCAATTCATCGGGAGCGAAGTGACGTTTTTCTTTGGTGGCCAGGTGCAGTACGCCGATGACTTTTTCTTTCGCCTTAATCGGGAAACCGGCCGAACTGGCAAATCCCAAGCGGCCTACCATATTTCGCGGACTAAGCTGCTTGTATCCCATGTCATTTTGCACATCCTCAAACACCAATCGCCTGCCCGTCTCGAAAAACTTTGCCGCTGACTCCCGGCCGATAGATTTCGTCGATTCATCGGGCGAACGACATCTTCGCTCAGGCCTTTGTGCGCCTTGAGACGCAGTTCCTCTTCAGACGGGTCTTTGATGTAAATCCAGGACGCGTCGAAATTGAGCGTTTCGATCATTTTTTCGATGGCCTCTTTCAGGACCATTTCAAGATCCAACGACTGGCTAACCGCCGCGCCAATTGTGTTGAGCACGGAGAGCTGCTGGGCTCTGTTCTCCGATTGGCGGAACAAACTCGCCTTTTCAACGGCCACGGCAAGTTGTTCGGACATCGACGTGAGCAACCGCGTTTCATCGCTCGTCAGTTTTCGGGGAGAGCGCGCGTTAAAAAGTATTGCGCCAAAGACTCGAGATTGGGTTTTTATCGGAAAGACCGCAAAAAAGCTCTGCTTGACGCTGTACTTTGCTTTAGTCGCGCTCAGTGCCGCATATCGTGGGTCCGTGCGGGTGTCTTCGAAAATCATTGGCTCGCCGGACTCGGCAACCCGGCCGACGATGCCTTCCCCGCGTTTGAACGTGCGTCTCGTGGTTGAATGTTTCAGGTCGCCTTCAAAAGACGCCCCCAACTCTAATTCGTTCATCTCGTTGTCAAATAGATAAACCCGCGTGCTCTCAAAACGGAATATCTCCGCGATCTTGGCAATTACCGCGTCCAAGATGTGCTTCAGAGACAAGGATTGGTTTACCGTGGTCGTGACGCTATAGAGCGCGGATATTTCCTTGGTCCTCTGGTCGACCTTTTGTTCCAAAGTGTCATAGGAGTTTTGAAGAGCGTCGGTCATCTTGTTAAATTCAGCCGCTAACTCCTCGATTTCGTCGCCGGTTCGAATATTGGTTCTGTGTTCGAGATTGCCGCCGCCAATCGTCGCCACATCCCGCCCGTAGTTCTTGTATCGGTCTAGTGATTTTTTGGCTGACCCAAGCAATGATAGCGGCTCCGACGAACAGACCCACTACCAAGAACACCAGCGCTGAGCGCTTCAATATTTCCACGTTGGCCAACGCTGCATCGAGGGGCTCCTCCAGGACAACCGACCAGCCTAATTCAGGGACCGGCGCATACGTGACTAATACGGGGCCGCCCGTTAGCCCCCTCCCTTCGTCTGCGGGAGTGGAATCTGCAATGCTTAGGGTTGCGCAAAAATTTCTTGACTCCATCAACTTGTCGGAGGCTCATCCGCTTTAATACCAGCGTCGGGATCTTTATGGGCGATTAGATTTCCATGCCCGTCTACCAAGTAGGCGTAGCCCGCAGTGCCGAAGCGAATCTTTCCTATCGCCTCCCAGAGGAACGAAAGATCGGCTTCGGCCGAAACCACGCCGACGATACTCTGTGCGGCGCCCCAAAGCGGGATCGCCAATGTGATGTACGGCTGCGCCCGGGTCGAAGTGTAGACCGGGCTTATATAATCCTCACCCTTGAGGCCTTTGATGAATTTGGGCGATTTACTCTGGTCGGTTAGATCGGAGGGAAAATAAACTTTTCTGTCCGATACCTTCACGACCTCCATGCCCTGCGAGTTGAT
This sequence comes from uncultured Alphaproteobacteria bacterium, assembly GCA_963800985.1. Taxonomy (GTDB): domain Bacteria; phylum Pseudomonadota; class Alphaproteobacteria; order Rhizobiales; family Beijerinckiaceae; genus Microvirga. The sequence goes on from CAWDDI010000023.1 coordinate 540,568, forward strand.
AATGGAAGTGTCGGTGAAGCTACTGTCGTTTTTGGCCAGGAGACCCAGGAGTAACTGTTGCTCCTTGCTCCCCAATTCATAAAGACTTAAGGCATCTGCGTTATCCGAAAATCGCTCGATCTTACGTCGAACAAAGTTGCGAATTTGCTCGGCAGTGACCGAGGCGAGTTCCGACTGCAACGAGGCGGCGTCTTGCCGAATCTGCCGTACCATATAAAAGTATCCGGCGACAACGACCAGCAACAGCGCAATCCCAAAAAGGCTGAGGCCCCAGATGAGAAGGCGACGCCGGATGCCGCCGCCACGAAGAGAACGAGTTATGTTGTTCCAAAAATCCCGCATAACTAGGATGGCTGCTAATGCGTCTTCCCGTAGTTCTAAGGAAATTCCTTAGAGCAGAAATTATGCCACGCTTGGCAGATGAGCCGTCCGACTCAAGTGTCTGATTTTGAGGGGATTATTGCGGTCGCGTTAGGCCGATTTAACGGTGGTGATACCGAAAACGTCAATTCTGTCGAAAATGAACAGACTTGTCCTGCCCAGCGATACCGGACCCACGTGGACGATCTACACTGTCAATATTCCAACAGCTGGGTTTTTTGAGGCGTGAGAAAGGCCAAATGCTCGACGCGGTTGGGTCGAGAAAACTGGTTGCGACCGCGACAAAGCCAGCCGTTAGAACGTTAGAATAACATCAGGTTACTGAATCACCTTGTCCGCCTGGACTAGAACGCGCTGTGGTATCACAACGCCGATTTGCTTGGCGGTGTTGAGGTTTATGAAAATCTCGAACTTTGACGGCAGCTTCACCGGCAGATCGCCAGGATTAGCCCCCTTCAGAATGTCGACAACGTACTCGGCGGCACGGCGGTATAAATCGGCTAAGTTCGTCCCGTAGGATATAAGACCACCAGCCTCTACATATCGGGTTCCCTCGGTCAAAGACGGCAGGCGATTTCTTGTGGCGAGCTCGAAAACTTGTTTCGCGTGCTGACCCATTAGAGGATTCGCGACCACGATCAGCGCATCCAGACGCGCCGTTTTCGCAGCTTGGAATGCTCCCGCGAAATCAGGGTTAGGGCCGCGTGCTTCAAGAGAGCGTAGCTCCAATTTAAAAGCCCGCGCCACGGCCTCGTATTCTTTGAAAGCGACGGCTGCCCCTGGACCATCCGCGTCCCGGAGAATACCGACCCGCGACAGCCTGGGCAGCAGCTCTTTGAGCAGCTCCACTCGCTTCGCGCTTATATCGCGAGAGAGATGGGTAAGCCCAGTAATATTTCCACCTGGACGTGCGAAGCTCTCCACATACCCAGCGGCAACAGGATCGATAGAAGTCAGCATAACAATAGGGATTGTTTTGGTCGCTTCTTTAGCGGCGCGGATCACGACATTATTAGCTGCTACGATGACATCGACTTTCTGCTGTACGAACTCGTGCACGAACGTAGGCAGCCGATCCAATCTGCCCTCCGCATAGCGGTGTTCGATCAGGATGTTTTTGCCTTCCACATAACCGAGATCCGCAATCCGTGCCGGAATGCGTTGAACATGGTAGAGTCGCCGAGTGGTGGAGGATATGAATCCTATCCGAGGTATGGTCTTCGTCGTCTGTTGAGGGCTAGCGGAACTGACAGCACCAAGAAGAAAACTACTGATTGCTAAAACGAAGATTCTTTCTTTCACAGCTACGATGCCCCATTACTCTGCAATTTTATCACTGGTATAATTTCGACGTTTTATCGAAGCAAACCAGGGATCGCAGCGAAATTGCGCCCACACGATTTGTTTGCCCGATCAACCCCATGTGATTGATTGGCATGCGCAATTACGGCTAGTTTCTTACGATTTTACGCTATGAGGCTGAGACTGTGCAAATTAAATGTGAACTAGGGTGGGTAAGCTTCTCTTGAAAAGTATCTATTAATAGGCCTTGTTTAAGCGTTCGCCTCGTTATGCCGGACTTCGGAACCAAGAGCCAAAGCCGAGATTTCCCGGCCGTCCACGCTGAAATGATGTATGGTTTTCAGTTGCCGAGTGAACGCCGCAACTTTGCCGAACTGTGTATTGGCAAGGCTGCCTATCCGCTGATCCAGGTTGCGTCCAACGCTTGCGACATCGTGCACCGACCACTCTGCGGGGAATTTGATGCCGCGATATCTGCGACGTTTCACATCAATGAGCCAGAGAGAGCTTCGATGGATATCGATGCACGCGAACAGGTCTTCCCGCAACTCGGTCGTATTTTGTAAAAACTCCGACAAGTGTGGCGACCGAGCGACCCCCGGCGTGCCTGTAAGGGCGACTTCATATTCAGGACGATATTTTTCGTCCAAAAAAATCAGTTTGCCCCGCTTGGTGTCGGAGATGAAATATCCTCCGCGCTTTCGCCTTGAGAGCTTATGGGGGTTTGAGAGACCGGAGATCACTTCTTTGGCCTCACCTGTTTTGCGGTCGACTACATAGCCAGCTCCCTGGTGGAACAAAGTGACAAGAATCCTTCCTTCCGAGTCGTAGCAGGCGCTGTTGAGATGGGCCGGCTTTTGCCGCGTAGGAATGCCGAACGGGTACTTTTCAGGATCTTCTACCAACAACACTTCGTGACCCATGGCGGCCAGCGCTTTGCGTCTGGCTTCCGAACGAACGACATAGTGACCCAGCTTTGATCGGTCGAAACCATGGTCCCACGCGAACCATTGCCAAACGACTTCGCCACTCTCGGTATCAAATTCAAAGACGGCATCGAAACCCGACGAGCCGACCAATAGTCTCTTTCCATCCGGCGAGAACTCGACTGTGTGTCCCTGATTGATCCAAGGATCGTGACACAATCTCGCTTCACCGGTATCCATATTGATCAACTGAACGGAGTTAGCTGTGGCCAACGCCAATTTGTTTCCCCTAGCGTGCATCCCATAAGGCTCAACGGCAGAAAAAGCCCATGTCGACTCAGCCAAGCTCCAATCGAACCGGTCATAGGCCAGAGAGAACGACGCTACGATTCCCAGGACATATGGACGGGCCGTTTCCCTTCCGAATACTCCCATTCGGTCTTCTCATGAGGTCTTCCTGATGATCGTTCTTATCCAACTGCAATATCGTCTTGACTGTGAGCATGATCTCTTCGTGTTGCGCGAGTCCGGGATCGTACTTATAGGCGATTAGCGGTTCGGAAGTGAACCCCGCGGTTACCCCGGCAGTAGCGCGCGATGGACGCGCAGTTCTAGGTACCCTTTGCTGTTTTAGGAAGTCCGTAACTTTTCTTAAATCATCGTGACGAACACGCTGAACCGTTTTCACTTGCTGGCTCGATTCGTCCAAATCATGCGGCGGAGTATATGGTTTCTGCACGAGCGAATGTCGTCGTTCACGCTTTTCTACGGACTTTTTCACCGGAACCTTCTCCTCGTTCGTCAGACTTTTTGCGGGTCGGATGAAATAGAATTTAAATATAATCGACGTTAGGCGTATGCCGACCGTCTATTAAAAAGTAGTGCGCTGTCGTCCGCCCTTCGCAGATATAACGTGGTCGCAATTCATAGGTCAAATTCTCAATTTTTTCTATATCAATCGATTGGATCATGTTCCATGGAGCGTTATGCAGCTCGGCCACAGAAACGGCGGAGCAATGGATCGTAGGCAATCGAGAGCGGTGCGCTGCGAAGCGCACTTTTGAGTACTTCGACCTTTGGATGTACTCCGAACACCATTCCTACCCCGCCCTTGTCGGTCCCTGCACGCGCCGCTTTGGCTGCACCGCCTAATTGCTCAATCTTTTCGATCAGTGACCGTACTCGCCGGGGCACGACACCCAAATTCACCTGTCCTCTGTGGTGATCGGGCAGGACAGTAAGAGGGTCTTCGCCGGATAACAATCGCTCCGTGCAATTTCCTATTGTCTCGACGGCCTCCATGAGAATCTTTTCTTTTACGGCCTGTTCCTTAAGCCGCTGAATAATTAAAGATGTCGGTTCAGCAGGAAGACCTGTGTCAACGAGAAAGGCATTTTGCAATTGCGCCGGCAGGTCAATGAATTCGTACTTGTCTTTTCTAATAACGATCGGACGCTCCTCCCAAATGACGGCAAAATCGATGCCGCTGTGACCTTTATTGATAATATCTTCAATCGCGAGTGCCTCATCTCTGCAATTCTTTCCCAAAAAACAGCGTGAGAGCGCAGCGACGATTGATGTAGAACTTCCCATCCCTTTCCCTAGGGGGAGTGTGTTATGAATTGTTAGTGTTCCTGCGAGATGTCCGACGCGCAACTCGATCAGCTCGCTAATCTTTCGGGCAGTGTTAATCCAGACGCCACTTTCGCTTTGGCCATCCCAGACTATGCTAAGGCCCTCTTGAGCATCATCACTTCTATCCCACGTGGCGGTTATGTGCATATCCACGGGGACCGCAAGGGCGCGTTTGCCGAACGTGTTTGCCATGTTGCCGCTGACGATGATCTTGCCACACGCATTGGCTAGTTTTTGTGTCATAATAATAGCGTCTCCCCTCAACGATACCGCTTACAACTCGTCTCCGGATTCCTCACTGGATTTCTCAAGCAGCTGCGTCGCGATTGTTTTCCGAAGCGTGACCATTGAACGTGAATCCGAACCGTTCGACCAACTCGCGATCCCTAAGCCGTACTAACTCTGCAAGCTCAGCCGGATAGTAGATCGACTCGTGATTGTGTTCGGAAGTATTCTTCTTGTCCAGATGGAGGACATAGTCTCGCAATTCACTGGTTGTTACACCGATCCTGTCGAAAAAGTCGACGAGATCTTGTCGCAAAGAATCAAGTCGGCAGAAAAACACGTCGTCCGGATTTCCGAATAGTTGATTGAAGCGGAAGGTGTAGTAACCAACTCCAGTGCCTCGGACTGTGCGCATTGCGTCTTTGGTAATGTTAGGAATGTTTCGCTTCCCGTAATCGACATGTTCAGACAGCATGTTGATGAGAACGTCCAATCTTTCATTGTTGACGCCGAGGTTAAGGGCGTTGCGCGTGGTCTCGACGAAACCGAGTTTTCCGTTGTCGCTCAGCCAGGAAAACATGATACTCGATGTATTTCTGGGTCGGACGTGTTCATACCATGAGACATAAAACTCCCATGGATTGCGGATTACGCCGAGTACGGGGAGGTGGGAATATTCTCGGGGCAGAAGCTCTCGCGGAAAATGATAGCCAATCTCACGAGCCGATGGGAAGAATCTCCTGACAACATCGTACACGAAGGTACCGCCAGCCCGCGGAAAATGAAGAAATACAAACTTATCAGTGACAAGCATCTTTACTGCAGAATCCTTATTTATCCATAGCACTTGGAACGATCTTGGTTTTTGTTAGCAGAGCGTAGAAGCAATATTGGGACCGGATGGTAAGTCGAGGAGATTTTCACGTATTTTTAGGAGCTTACAGTAGAGAACAAAATCTAAAGGTGGCCAAATTTGTCAATCCTGCTAAAATTGACGCAAAATTAATGACAGATTGACAATTCTCAGCCCGATCGTTGCGGCGATTCTTAGGATTAGTTTTTAATTTGGGGTGCGTATTCGGTAGCAAACGTCTGAAACCCAGATACATTTTAGTCGTCCGTAACAGCCCTGTAACAATTCAGCGGGCTCTAATACGTCATAAATGATAACATTTGTCAAACATAGACAATCGTAGACAGTTTTGGCGTTAGCTTTGGCAGGAGGCCATGGGTGAGCAGGGGGTGCGTTGCAACTGTGAAGGATGGTTGATCTATCAAACGCGCCCGAGCTGACTCGACATATGCTCGCGATAATTGAACCATGTTTCGAAGAGGTCCGTTTTTCCTAAAAGCGGAATATCGATGGGTCTGTGAAAGAGTAAGCTAAGTCTATACATGGGTCCTAAATACCAACCTGCATGCCATAGCCTCGTTAGCCGATCACGCGCTTAAAACTTGTAGAAATAAACCCAAGGAACGTTAGGGTCGGTTACTTCAAGGTCGACTGCGTCGCTGATATTAATCCCATCGCATAAATGCGCGCACATTCGGATGGCTGCTCGCGTCTGTCCAGCCAGCAGTATCGGTTGGCCATCGTGTTTTCGGAGGACTTCCTCGAAAAACGACTGCCAACGCGCGAGACACTGGAGCCAGCTCTCTCCACCGGGGTATGTGATCTCGACATAGTTATGTGGTGGTTTCATGCTCGATAGCGGTTGGCCCTTGAAATTTCCATAGTCAACAGCGTCCAAACGCCCATCCGAAATGGGCACCGGCAGTTTGAAGAACTCAGAGATCATCGTGGCTGATTCCATATGTCGCGGGCTTGATGGGCAATAGACAGCCTTAAAGATGCGAAACAGTCTGACGAGCCTCTCCAGAAGGTAAGGATCTTGCTCTTGCAGCCGCTGGAACTGCATCTTGCGTTTCTCCATCTCTTCCGGCAGGACAGGTTGCTCTGACCGGGCAACGAGTCCGTCTCTATTGTCGGCACTTAGCAAATGATTCCACACGTAGATCGGAACGATTCCCATAGGACTTCCTATAGCCGGTTAATTGCAAGCGTCTTATCCTAGGTGAGCGTAGATGTCCAGTATTTCATGCGGCCAAGGCGGGAAAAAATGTTGGAACGCTGGTTAGGTGCAGCAAACTATCCGATCCTGAACTTCCCGCGACGTAATGTCATTCCAGTATTGTTGCAGCGAGATGCGGCCGTTAAGTTAGCGAAGCAGAGCGTCGGCCTCAGTGTTACCATGATTCTGTTGACCGCTTGCGAGACACAGCCTATATGCTAAATGAAGTGACCAGAATCGCCGTGCCTTCATCGCGGCGAAGGAGGTTCGAATGTTAAAGACTCATGGTGTATTGCATTTCAGTTTGCCGGTGACGGATCTCGATCGCAGCCGGAAATTTTACGAAGGGTTGCTCGGCATGAAAGTTGTCGAACAATCTTCGCGCATGGTGTTTTTGCTGACCGGGGATGATTACATCATTTTGGCAAAAGGAAATGAGCCGCTAAAATACGACTCGCCGCAAAGCACGCCGGTGCATCACGCCTTCAAGATTAAACCCGAGGACTTCGAGCCGTCGATCGATTTTTTGCGTCGGAACGGCGTTGAAGTCTTCAATATCGAAGATCGCAATCAGGGAGTTTTCTGGGGACCTCAGGCGTATTTTTTAGATCCGGACGGCAATAAGTTGGAAATTTACGCGGGGCCGGGAGCGAAGAGAGATTGAAAGGCTTCCGAGCTATCACGTCGCAACGACTATTGAAACATTCAGATTTCAGTGTGCTTTATCCATCACCGGTGCTGCGCGGCGGCCTCTCCAGTGGGAGAGGCCGCCGCTTTAAGTAGTTTGGTGTGCTGGATGCCGGATTGGCGTCGGTGCGGACGATTCGGCAGGCGCAGTTTGCCAGACGCCCGCGCTTCACTCGATTTCACTTCGCCCGTGTTGCGCTCCACTTCGAACCGCCGGCGGTTCCGTCCATCGAATTGCCGTTGACCTGACCGGTGTACTGGGCGCCCCCGGCGGCGAAGCTGATCTGATTGCCATTGAGCTTGCCGTTGATCGGCGTAACCGCGGTGCCGTTCTTGAGCGTGCCGCTAATCGCTTGAAATGTTTGTTTGATCGTCAGCTCTCCTTGCGGCAGTTTCCAGGTACCGCCGACTTTCGCCGGCACGATCCACAGATGCGCCGTGCACCAGTTTGTGCAACCTTCGACCTGAGCCGTTTCGTCGGCTTTCCACTCTTCCATGTCGAAGGTGTTCGACACGATGCGCGTACCGGGTTTAAGATTGAGGATCTTCGGGCGCAATTTTACGTTGATGCTCGGTAGCAAGAACATCGTAATGACCTGGGCCTGTGAGAAGTCGCTTTCGAAGAGGTCCGCTTTTACAAAACTCGCTCGGTCGCTCACGCCTTCTGTGGCCGCGCTACGCTTCGATAGCTCCACCATGTCTGGGTTATATTCGATCCCGAGTGCCTTCGAGCCACGCTTGGCCGCAGTGATGACGGTGCGTCCATCCCCGGAACCTAGATCGATGAGGTAATCTTTGGGCGTGAGTTTTGCCATGTCGAGCATCTTGTCGACCAACGCCTGAGGCGTCGGTACCCACACGACGTCCTTACCGGCCTGGCCGACCTCGGGTTGGTAATCCTTGGCGGGCTGGGCCTGTGCATAACCGTTGGTGAAGACAAGGCATAGTGCCAGCGGCAGAAAAAATATTCGGCGATTTAAGAGTCTATTCATAGGTTTCCTCCGATAGTTGATTGAATATCGTTATAGCAAGCCCGGGTGGCTGAGGGGAGAGGCTGTCCAAAGTTTTGTCGTGGATTTTTTTAAAGTAGAGGTTTGAGTGTGCTGCCTACGTCTTTTGATTCTCAGACTCTTGACTTAGCTGATTATTTTCCGACTCTGGTTGCGCTCCACTTGGAACTGCCAGAGCTGCCTTCCATCGAATTGCCGCTGACGCGCGCCGAGTAAGACAGATTACCGGCGGTAAAAGAAATCTGATCGCCATTGACCTTGCCGTTGAATGGCGTGACGGAGTTGCCTGACTTAAGCGTTCCGAAGATTGTCTGGAAGGATTGTTTGAGCTCAAGCTCGCCTTGCGCGGTGTGCCAAGCGCCATCGACTTTAGCCGGGACGATCCAAAGGTGTGCCGTGCACCAGGAATTGCAGCCGGGAATCGTAGCGGTCTCGTCCGGTTTCCATTCGCCCATATCGAAAGTGTTCGACACGATGCGCGTGCCCGGTTTGAGGTCAAGAATTTTCGGACGCAGGTTCAAGTTGATGCTTGAAAGCAAAAACATGGTGATCACTTGAGCTTGCGAGAAGTCGCTTTCGAAGAGATCCGCTTTTACAAAGCTCGCCTTGTCGCTCACGCCTTCTTTGGCCGCGCTGCGCTTCGATAGCTCCACCATGTCTGGGTTATATTCGATGCCGAGCGCCTTCGAGCCGCGCTTGGCCGCGGTGATGACGGTGCGGCCGTCCCCCGAGCCGAGATCGATGAGGTAATCTTTGGCTGTAAGTTTTGCCATGTCGAGCATTTTGTCGACCAACCCCTGCGGCGTCGGTACCCAGATAACGTCTTTGCCTTCCTGTCCGACTTGAGGTTGAAACTCCTTTGCGGGTTGAGCGTGAGCGAATGCACCGAGGAATGATAGACACGCCACAAGTAAGGACAAATGGGTGAATTTCAATTTGATCATGCTTTATCCTCCGAAAGTTGTAGTCCGAACGACTTCAACAGAAATGAATGCCATCCTGAATACTCCACGGCGAGAAAAATGTCTAGGAAGCGCCGTCAATCGAACGTAATTATGTCGATACAGTTGGATCAAGTGGTGCGTAGTACGTGGCTGTCCAGTTCAGCTTGCCCTATTGAACGCAGCGTCGATTCAAAAGCGACCAAAATGCTCCTCCGTGGGTCCGGGACCTTCGCGCGGCGGGAACCGCGTTCATGTGTACATCGGTATTGATGGGTGAACGATAAGTTGCCCGCGATGACATCGTGGATGTCTAGGATGGCAGATGCTGTCACCGGCTAAAAGGTAAGAGCACGCCACCAAGTCACCAAAAGCGCGGCCAACTGTCCGACTTCGCCAATGTCAGCGAGAGTTTTTGGGTGGCATGGTTCTGGCTTTGTTGACGTCAACCGAGGTCGAAATGGATAGGAAAACAGTATCAGTCAAGAACCCAACACCAAGCGCGTTAACCGCGCGCGCTCGAAGAAGCAATCCGAAATCGCAGTCGCGGAGCTGCTTGACTCACTGAAGGAAAAGGAAATTCTTCTTCAGGCAAGCGAGACCGCGCGGCGAGAGATGGAAGGACGCTATGCAGCGCAGCTTAGTGAGCTGGAAAATAGGCTTCAGGAACGGGAAGAGCTCTTGCTCCGCCGCGACGGCGAATTGCGGGCGATCAATTTCCGCGCAGATTCTCTTGACGAACAGTTGAGTCAGGTCGGCAGGGATAAAGATCGGATGATCTCGGAGATCGCGCGAATAAATGCCGAGCTCAAAGAAAAAAAGCTGATTCTCGCCAAACAAGAAAAAGATGAGTGGCAGGCAATCGGCTGGCGAAATAGCTTGAGGCGACGACTCGGAAAGCTTAGCAGTCATTTTTCCAAATCGGCTGACGATCAAAAATCAAGCGAGAGCAGTGAAGAGCAGTTCCCATTCACCTCACGTTGACACCATAGCCGGACTTGCCTGACCCCGGCCAGAGAAATATTCATCAGTTTTGCATAGGATCCTTGAACGGCAATCTCTTCCGTGGGTCGGTTCGTCAATAATGATCCCGCCCATCTGCGCGACTCAACCCCTTGAGTTCCATGTACATTTTCAGAATCCAACCATTCCAATCGACGTCGGCACCGAAACTCTTAATCCACGCTAAGACCTCGGAGGCGGTAAGATCAATATCCTAAGTTTCCAACGACCGGATCGCGGGTACTCGCCAGGCGACCAGTAGAACCAAAACGATGACGATGCCGCCCATCACCGCTACGGTGAGCGGGGCGCCGATAAAGTGAGCCGTTGTCCCGGCGAACATGGCGCCCAACGGCATGAAGCCGCGATCGAGCATGTAAAGACTCAAAACGCGGCCGCGCAGGTGGTCAGGTACGATCATCTGAAGTATCGTCGCCGTGCTGGCGAGAAAGAACATTTGAAACGCCCCGACGATTACCAAAGTGACCAGTGCCAGGGGAAACCAAGTGATTTGGGAAAAGAAAATGAGAAACGCGCCGAGAACGACGATGCTGCCGACCAGCAGCACACCTTGACGTCTGATGCGATGTCCGAAAGACGCCATCGTCAGCACGGCAATCACGGCGCCGATGCCAGGGGCGGCCATCAGTAGGCCCAATCCTTCGGGACCGATCTTGAGCACGTCTTTCTGAAACACCGGCATCAGCGTTTGATACGGCACGGCGAAAACACGCGGCACATAGGCGAGCGTCAGCAGCGCCAGTACCGCCGGCGTAGACCAGACGTAGGCGAAGCCTTCCTTGAGGTTGGCGAGCGCCGTGGCCTGCTTGGCCTCGGCGCGATGGGTCGGGACATGCATGAGATAGATCATCACCAGAACGCCCGAGTACGCGATGGCTTGGACAAAGAAATTGTCCGCCGCGCCGAACCAGGCAATCAGCCCGCCGCCAAGCGCCGGACCGATGACTTTCATCAAGTTAAAACCGCCGGAGTTGAGCGCGACGGCGTTGGCCAGATCCTCTTTCGGCACCACGTTGGGGATCATGCTCATGCGCACGGGCTCGGTGATCGTCCAGGCGATGCCGGTGATCAGAGTGAAAAGAAAAATATGCCAGACATGTAAGTATGGCGAGGCGACGAGCGCGCCCATGGCGACCGCGGTGAGGATTAACACCCATTGGGTGTAGAGGAGCAATTTGCGCCGATCCATACGATCAGCGGCTACGCCCGCCATCGGGCCCGTCACTAGGAAAGGAGCGGCGCGCAGGCCATTGAGGGCGCCGAGCAGCATCGAATTCCCGGTGAGGTCATAGAGGAGCCAGCCCAGCGTCACTTGCTGGACCCATTGACCGGCGCTCATCATCAACGTGCCGGTCCACAGATAGCGGTAATCCAGATGCTGCAGGGAAGTAAAAATCTTGAAACGAAATCGTTTTGAGGTCGATGCAATCCGCGCTTTGATAGGCTGAGAACTTTCTTCGTCCAATTAATTTGTTTCCCGTGGCCGCGATGCTGATGAATGCATTTATCTGTATCAATATTCGGCTGCGCTTACCACAGAACGCACGGTCCCCCGCGCCAACCATCGCCTGTTGTTGTCAAAGACGTTTGTGGCTCGCAATAATGCGGCGAGCGGCTGCCCCGTGCATCAGTTCATGCGTTGTCGGCGCGCTACAGGTGTGACGTGATTCCGCTTTGTTTTGCGCGGGAAATCTCGGCGCCTCGCACTCGAGTGGCTCGATGCGGCCTTAGCTAAACGAGTATTACCCTTGCCGTCTGCGCTTAGACGAGGGCCGGAGTACGACTGCCACTTTTTATACTTCAGGCGAGATTTGCTTCTCTTTGCCGCGCCGCCGCGAAAGAATAAGCGTCATAGCCTTCGTGAATGAGTTGAATCATCTCGTCCTGCGCTGGATCAAAATTGACGCCAATAAGATTTTCGCCGTTTTGCAGCGCGCTGATTTGCTCGCGCAGCAATTTGCGGAACATGATGACGCCGCGGTCGCTTTCACCCAGGTGTTCGCCGGTGCGGTCGGCGATCGGTCCTTGGGTTTCCCAAGCCATGTGGTCCTGGCTGGCGAAGTGATCCAGATGAAACTCGCCGTCTTCATTCTTGGTCGCGATGAATTCGAATGGCGGATCCTCCGGCTGTTCGGCGACACTGCCGTCTTTCGTCGGGCTAAAGCGGAATTGAATGACCTGCGTGTTCGCGTCGTCGATCGGCGTGCGGAAATGCATCGCGTATCCCGTGCGCACCGGCACGAAGAGAATATTCGGGAATATGAGCGGGTGAGGTGCCTCGGCGGGAACGTCATCGCCGGCAAAAATCCGCTGTTTTTGAATGCCGGCCCAGGAGGGCTGAACCACCAACTCAAAATCGATCTTGCTCAGCTGCTGATAATGGAACGGCACGTAGTCCTTGTCGCCCTTGAGCTTGAGCGTGTGCGAGTGAAGATAATATGTGTGGGTCGGATCGACGGAGTTTTCCATCGCTTGCAGCCAATTGCACTGAAGCACTTCGCAAACATCGACTTTCTTCACGCCGTCCAGGCGCACCAACACGTCCCATTTCGGCAAAAGCGGTTTCTTGTCCGCCGGTCCCATGTAGGCGAAGAGCAAACCGCCCAACTTTTCAACGGGATAGGCGGGATGCTGGATCTTGTCTTTGAACCCGCTCTCCGGGTTTTCAAAGGGCTGTTCGACGCACTTGCCGTAAGCATCGTATTTCCAGCCGTGATAGGCGCAGCGGATGCCGTCGTCCTCGGTGAAACCGTAGTAAAGCGACGCGCCGCGATGCGAGCAGCGTTCGGCGACGAGGCCATAGCCGCCGCGTCGATTGCGGTAGAGCAGTAAATTCTCGCCCAGGATACGTACCCGCTTTTTGGGCTTTTCTTCGCTCAGCTCGGATGCTGCCGCGACCACGTGCCAGTAGCGTCTAAGCAGTTGCCCTGCCGGAGTTCCCGGCGCGACGCGCGTCAATAAATCGTTTTCTTCTTGACTGAGCATGTCATGAGCTCCCTTTCGTTGATCGACGTAAAGACAAATTAGCGCGAGCGCAACGCTTTGCAGTTAGAGTATTAGAAACTGCGGCATGGTGTCAACGCGATAGCGGGCATGCCCGTGGTATAGTGCGCCTCATGATGCATCGAGTTTTTGCCCGATCGATTTGACCGAGTAGGAGGTGATACGCGAGAAAACACGATGGATGAAAGATGATCCCTAGAACGCCCGAGGCGACGGGGAGAATCGAAAAAAGTAACACCAACGCGACAGGAATTTTTCTGAGGGATTCTTCAATGATGATCGGCCATCGTACGATCAACCTAGTTTTTGCGAATCTTGTTTAAACTGCGGGTGAGATTCAATTAGATTCTCAAAATTCGCTCTCTCTTCATTCGCAAGGGTCATGGGAAATTTTGCGCCGCTGCGGCGCCAGCGCATGAGCCACTCCTGGCCCAACAGTCGTGGCGATAGGGGATGATCTTTCGCTCCATTCGCTCGCGTGAACGCGATGGTGGTGTCGGCCTTGGGGCCCGTGCCGACGCCTGGAGCGATAAAAAAACCCGCCGACAAAAGCGCGACTCGCACCGCGGTGGCAGCGGAGTAGGTGTAGAGCTCAGCCGATTTCGTTAGGCAGTGCTCAAGGAGGCGCGCAAAGATTTCGCCGGTCCAAAGCGCGGCGTCGATTTTCGCGGAGAACGGGTCGTAAAAAATAAGATCAGGAGTCGGCGCCGAGTCGATCGATCGACGGAAATCTCCTCGCAACAGCTGCCATTGCAGCAAGGTTGATGCGTGTTGCCATTGTCCGTCTTGAAGAATCTTGAAAGGCGCTCCGTGCCGCAGGTGCGGAAAACGGCCGGCATGTTGCGCGGCGAGAACAAGCGGATCGAGATCCCATTCGAAACTCACCAAGCGCAGCGGGCGCAGGGTGTTTGCACCCTCTTCTGCGTAACATTTTTCAAAACAGTAAATGGTCGCCATGGCGTTGGACGCCGCGCCGAGCCCAACATCCCAGATCACCAATTCTTCCGCCACGGTCTTTTGCCTTGACAGGCGAGCGGCGAGACACGACTGCTCTATGTAGAGTTTATTGGCTTCGTTGCTCGGCGCATTGACCGAGTGCATCACTTCGCCGGAGCTGATTTGGCGAATGCTAAAAAACCCTTTAGGCGACTTGTGGATCTCATAATTGCCCAACCGCACTGGCTGGGTGGTCCGGGCTTTTTTCGGCGGCCGGCGCGGATTGTCTTCGTCGGTTCGCGCCAGCTCGATTCGTTTTTTCTCATAGTAAGCGAGAAAATCATCGCGCAAAATGCTTTCCCTCATCTCGCGCATGAGGCGATGATAGAAGGTCATGTTGTGAAGTCCTAAAAGGTGCCAGCCTAGGAACTCATCCGATTTGACGAGGTGGTGCACGTAGGCGCGCGAGTAGTGCCGGCAGGTCCGGCAATCACAACCGGCGTCGACGGGTTCTTCGATAAATTTATACACGGAGCGGCGCAACTTCAGTTTACCATGTGAAGTGTAGGCCACGCCGCGCTGGGCCAGTTGCGAGGGGATGATGCAGTCGAACATATCGATGCCGCGGTAAACGCCCTCGAGCAGATCGAGCGGCGTACCCACACCCATCAGATAACGGGGGAGAGATTTTGGCAGTTGTTCCGTTACGAGTGTCGTGATCTCGTAACGCTCACGCTGAGTTTCACCGACAGCCAGCCCGCCGATGGCCAAGCCATCGAAAGGGCGCTCGCGTAAAAACTCGGCGCTCCTTTTTCTCAGATCGCGATGGCAGGCGCCCTGAACGATGCCGAATAGAGCTTGCGGCGAGTCGTCTCGGGCCCGCAGGCAGCGCTCGGCCCAACGATGGGTGAGCTCCACGGCAGCCCCGGCTTGAGCGAAAGAGGCGGTGGAAAGGATGCACTGATCCAGGGCCATCATGATGTCGCTGCCGATCACCTGCTGCATCTCGATGCTGGATTCGGGGGAGAGGAGATAGGGCTTTCCATCCACGTAGCTTTGAAAGCGCGCGCCTTCTTCGTTGATTTCCCTCGAATGCGGCAGAGAAAAAATCTGAAAACCGCCGGAGTCCGTGAGCACCGGACCGTCCCAATTCATGAAACGGTGGATGCCGCCGAATCGTTTGAAGACCTCGGGTCCGGGACGAAGCATCAGATGATAGGTGTTGGCCAGGAGAATGCGTGTCCCCGCTGCTTTTAAGCTATCGACGGTTTGTCCCTTCACCGTCGCCTGGGTACCGACCGGCATGAAGATCGGAGTTTCGACGTCGCCGTGGAGGGTGCGAAAACTCGCGGCGCGCGCATTTGTCCCGCTGGACTCTCTTTCCACGGTGAAGTTCAACCTAGTTTTGGGAGTGCAGGAAGACTTTTCAGCTGGGGACATTTTCGGATCGAGCAATACTTCTCCAGACCTACTTTTGCGTCGCGTGACAATCTGTCGTCCGCCTGCGTTAATCAAGCTTTGTGCGAAAAGTCGCGAAGGTTGGCATGGGCGTCTAGCTGATCTGCAGAAGCTTAGAGCTTTTTGACCCCTGTCCAAAAGTTGCGCTTCTCAATCAATACTACTCGGCGTCACGGGAGTTTCGCGCCAGCGTACTGGGCGTAGACATCGGCGCGGCGGTTTTCGAGGAGCGGTAGCTTCGCGCGGGTCTCGCGCACCAAATCCAAATCCAGCTGAATGACTTCCAGTCCCTCTTTTTCGTCGCCGAGATCGATAAGGGTTCGTCCGAGTGGATCGACGATCATGCTGTGGCCGATATAAATATTGCCGACCTGGTCGGGCGCGACGACATAGCAGCCGTTTTCCAAAGCTCTGGCTTTGATCATTGTCTGCCAGTGATCCACTTTCAATTCGCCTTGGACCCAGCCTGACGGCGCGGTCAAAACATTGGCGCCTTGGAGCGCGAGCAAGCGCGCCATTTCCGGGAATCGCAGGTCGTAGCAGATCATCGTGCCGAATCGACTTTCGCCCGACTGCACGAGGGGCGCGACGTCGGCGCCGGGATGAAACTTGTCGGACTCCTTGAAGCCGAAGGCATCGTAAAGATGCAGTTTGCGGTACACCGACGGGACGTTTCCCTGCGCGTCGATCCATACCGCGCTGTCGAAAACCCGGTTCGCTCCAGCAAACGTTTCGTAGATCGTCGCCAGGACGGCGATGCTGGCGCCTTTGGCGGCGGCGCGCAAATCGGCGACAAAAGGTCCGTCGGTGGTCTCGGCGACTTGCGTCAGCTCTTCGGCGGTTTGACTGCCGGGAGAAAAAGCCATCAAGAACTCCGGAAAGGCGATGAGCTCCGCGCCGCTGGCGCGCGCGGTTCTGATCAACGCGAGCGCGGTGCGGAGATTGTCTTTTTTGTCGGTGGACGATTGGATTTGGGCGATGGCAATTTTACTCATGATTCGCTTGTGTATGGAATAATATTCTCATTCACGCTATCCAAGCATGCAGGACTCGTCAAGCAAAAAGGAATAGATTCCTCACTTCGTTCGGAATCACAAGCGCTGCAAGACCGAATTCATCCTTCTGCGCGATACGACATCTTATGCCGCAACCGGTTCTCACGCCTAAATTGCAACGTCTGGCGTTGATCAACGTTTGTCTGGGTCAATTCATGAGCGCGCTCGGCTCGCGCTCGGTGACGGTCGCGCTACCGACGTTATCGGTCTATTTCGACGTTTCTCTGGCGGTCGTCCAGTGGGTTCCCTTGGCTTACCAGCTGACGATCGTCGGACTGGTTCTGAGTATGGCACGTCTGGGCGACAAATTGGGCCGGAAAAAGATTTATGCTCTGGGATTTGTGCTGCTCGGTGTCGGGTCGGCGAGTTGCGGCTTGAGCAGCCAGCTTTGGCAGATCATCGGCTTTCGCGTGCTCGAAGCGGTCGGTGGCGCCTTGGTTCTGGCCAACGGGCGCGCCATTGCCTCCACGCTGTACGCGCGCGAGGGCCGCGGCCGCGCGCTGGGAATGATGTCGATGTCATTTCATTTGGGTTATATCACCGGACCGTCGGTGGGCGGTTTTCTCGTCGACACCGTCGGCTGGCGCTGGATATTTTTCATGAATCTGCCGGTTGCCGTCGTGGCCGCGTCGATGGCGTGGAAGGTTCTGCCCGAGGCGGTGACGGAGAAGCGCGATTATTCGCTCGATCCCGTGGGAATGATCACCTTGCTGCTGACGGTGGTCTCTGTGATCCTTGGCCTGCAACAGGTCGCCAAGTCTGGCTTCGGCCTGTTTTCCGTCGGTGCGTTCGCCGCATCCGCGATATTTCTTGTCCTGTTGCTTTACTTCGAACGCAAAGATCCAGCGCCGTTGCTCGACCTGTCGCTGTTCAAGGTGCGACTTCTGACCGCCGGTGTTCTAAGCCATTTTTTTGTGTCACTGTCGCACACCTCGACGTTTTTTCTTCTGCCGTTTTATTTGCAGGGCATATTGCGGTTCACTCCGACCGAGGTCGGCTTAACGATCATATTTTTCTCCCTCGTGATCGTCTTTCTCGCGCCCGTCGGCGGCTGGCTGGCCGATCGGCTGGGATCGCGCATGCTCTGCACGATCGGTTCTATACTGACGGTTGTGAGTATGCTGGGATTTTCCCGATTGGGCGCCAACAGCGGTCAGGTTGCGGTGATGATGCCGCTGATACTGTTGGGGTTGGGCTGGTCGCTTTTCCAGTCGCCTAACCTGAGCGGCATGTTCAACGCGGTAGAGCCGCGCTACGTCGGCGCGGTGAGCGGCTTGTCGCTGACCTCGGCGAACGTCGCCAACGCCATGGGTGTGGCCGCCGGCAGCGTGCTGTTTCTACGCTGGCTCAATTATTACGGGCTGGCCGGCGCGGCGGTGCCCCCCTACACGCAATGGAGCCAAACGCCGGATATCTTCATCAAATCTTTTCAAAGCTCATGGCTGGTGGTCGCCGGCTTAGCATCGATTGCGATCATAACGTCGGCGATGCGCGGCCCGGATGAGAGGAAGAAGGTTGGGGTAATGGAGTGATGGAGTAATTGGAGTGTTGGGTCAAGCCCCATTACTCCACCGTTCCAATACTCCATCACTCCACTCTGAGCTGCTGGCCGGCGCTTTTTGCTTTGACCTTTTCCAACACCGCCGCGCCGAGGGCGACATCGGCGACGCCTTGGCCGGCGTTATTTTTATAGAATGTGATCTGATCGGCTTTGGTCCGGCCGTCTTTTTTACCGGCGAGAATCTCGCCGATCTCGATCAGCTGATCCCATCGAATGACACCACGCTCCACCGGATCGTAAACGTCCGCTTGTTCGTCCTGGATTGCCTGTTGGATCGACACGATGCCGTGCACGTGGCTGCGCGCCAAGGTCGCGTCGTCGATTTCGCGCCGTTTGGCGGCGGTGAATCCGCCTTTGACTAAACCAACGTTGCTGCCGACGATCGTCGTCACATGCTGGCCAGGCTCGAGCCAGTTGCCATCGAAAACCGGCACGCTGGAATTGGTCGCCGTCAAGATAATATCGACGCCGCGCACCGCTTCCTCGGGCGACGCCACGGGGACGATGTCGAGATTGGTTACCGGCCCCATTTCTTCAGCGAACTTTTTTCTGTTTTCGGCGTTGCGGCTGTAGACCTTCACTTTTTTGAGCTGGCGCACCTGCATGAGCGCGAGCAGATGATTTTTCGCCTGGCCGGCGGCGCCGAACAGGCCCAGACTGGTCGCGTCCGGTCGGGCGAGCAGGTCAGTCCCGATTGCGCTGGTGGCGGCGGTGCGAAGACCGGTCACGGCGATATTGTTGGGCAACTCCGCGCAGGTGATCTCGCCGACGATGATGCCTTTGAGCTCGCCTTCGGCAGAGTCGTAGAGCACGATCACGGGATGATTGAGCCGCGGATAGACTTGCTCGTTGGCCATCGGCTTGACCCATTCGCAGTGCGTCATCAAGCCCGTCGCTTTGGCTGCCGGCACGCCGCCCTGATGCACGCTGACGCGCACGCCGGACGGTATGTGAATGCGGCGGCGCGGCGCATTGAGTTGCGGGTTTTCGCCCCACTCGCGAAAGCCCAAACGTACGGCTTCGACGGCCTCCGCCATGGTGACGATGCCGCGAATCTCCTGCGGGCTGATTAGAAGAGGCTGCATGTGCTAGTCGTGACACAGAGATTTTAGCACTTCAATATATATGGGCTGATGAGTGATAGAGTAGCGGAGTGTTGGGAATTCCGAATCCCAGTACTCCACCACTCCATTACTCCATACTCTAGCTTGTTTCGTTAGATCGTCGGCGCGACTTGCGGTCGCGCGATCAGCGCTTCGCTCCAGCGTTTGAGATTCGGATAATTGTCGTCGATCGCTACCTTATAGCGCTCGCGTCGAGTGTAAAACGGGATATACGTAATATCGGCGAGCGAGTACTGATCGCCGACCAAATATTTCTTGCCCGCCATTTCGTTTTCCAGAGTTTGCAGGTGTTGTTTCATGCGTTCTCCGGCTTTGTCCGGCTCTCTATTATGCGTCAGGTCGGAAGCGGCGGGGTGGATGCGGCTGTTCAAGAAATCGATCCAGATCCGCACTTTCGATCGGAGCAAAAGGTCAGCCGGCAAGAGGCTGATCTGCGGAAATTTTTCTTCCAGGTATTCATTAATAATCGCCGACTCGTAGATCACGCCCGTATCGTCTTCAAGCACGGGCACTTTGCCGTAGGGATTGCGCTGCAGCAGATCTTCGGGCTTATGTTTGAGATCGACTTCGATCAACTCATAAGAAATTTTCTTTTCGGCCAGGACAATCCTTGTCCTGTGTGCGTAGGGTCAACCATGGCTGGAGTAGAGTCTCATTAGATGTCCTCCTTGCTCCCAGCTTAATTATCACCGCAATGCGATTTAGGCAACGTCGATAACTGGAGTTCCAATGGTTCCAGCGGTTCCAATCGTTCCAAAAGTTAGGGCAGATCATCCGCGAATTTCCGGATTGGAACGATTGGAACGTCTGAAACGTTTGGAACCGCGGTTTCGCTCAACGGTTCCGAGTTTCGAGCCGATCTTGCAGCGCGTCACCGACGAGATTCAACGCGAGCACGGTGATCATGAGCGCGAGGCCGGGGTAGGTGGTGAGGTGCGGCGCGACCAACAGGAACTGCCGGCCGTCGTTCAGCATCGAACCCCATGACGGTGTCGGCGGCTCGACGCCGAGTCCGAGAAAACTCAAACTGCCCTCGGCAACGACTGCAGCCGCTAGGCCGAAGGTCGCTTGAATCAGTAGCGGCGGCAGCAGATTGGGCAGAAGATGGCGCAGGATAATTCGCTTCGGCTTGCCACCGAGGGCGCGGGCGGCCTGGACGAAGTCGCGCTCGCGCAGAGAAAGGATTTCGCCGCGCACTAGGCGTGCGTAACCGGTCCAGCCGATCAAACACAATGCGAGTATGACGTGCTCGAGACCGGGGCCGAGGACGGCCGTGAATGCGATCGCAAGCAAGATACCCGGAAAGGCCATCAGAATGTCGATCAAGCGCATCAGCAGTTGATCGACCAAGCCGCCGAAATAGCCGGAGCAAGAGCCAATCACAAAACCGATCGCCAGGGAGAGCGCGACGGTTGCTACACCGACGAGTAAAGAAATTCGGGCGCCGTAAATCATCCGGCTCAAGATGTCGCGTCCGAGCTTGTCCGTGCCCAACGGATGCTCGCGTGAGCCGGCGATCAGATCATGCTCGAGGTTCTGGCCGAGCGGGTTATACGGTGCCAGCAGCGGGGCGAACAACGCGGTCGCCACAAGCACCAAAAGCAAAAATACACCGCCACAAAACATAAATTTATTCGCCATAGGTAATCCGCGGATCGACGAGTTTATAGAGGAGATCGGTGGCGAAGTTGACCAGAACATAGGAGACCGCGATGACCAATACGCAGCCCTGCACGAGCGGATAGTCGCGCGTCTGAATGGCTTGCACCGTCAAACGGCCGATGCCGGGCCAGCTGAAAATGGTCTCGGTGATCAACGACCCGGCGAGGAGGTTGCCGAATTGCAGGCTCATGATCGTCACGACCGAAGTCAAAGCATTGCGCAGAGTGTGTTTGAGCCACACGCGCCGCTCGCTCAAACCTTTGGCCCGTGCGGTTCGCACGTAGTCTTCATGCATCGCACGGAGCAGGCTGGCGCGCTGTATACGAATCAGGATCGCCGCCATGCCGAGTCCGAGCGTGAGAGCCGGCAAAATCAAATGGCTGAATCCGCCGCGGCCGGACACCGGTGTCCAGCCGAGGTGGATGGAAAAAATTATCATCAGCAGCGGGCCCAGCCAAAAATTCGGCATGGACAATCCGAGCAAGGAAACCGTCAAGGCCGAGCGGTCGGTCCAGCTGCCGTGCCTCACCGCGGCAAGGACGGCGAGAGGAAACGAAATCGCGATCGCCACGAGCATAGCGCACAACGCCAGTTCCAGGGTCGCCGGAAAACGCGCGCGTACGATCTCCGTCACGCTGGCGCGCTCATAAAGCGATCGACCGAGATCACCGGCGGCGAGATCGATCAGGAAAGTTCGATATTGCGTGGACAACGGTCGATTGAGTCCCAAGCTTTCGCGCAGCCCTTCTTTGTCTGCCGCGCTAGCGGTTTCGCCGAGCATGACCTCGACGGGATCGCCGGGTATCAAATGGATCAGCAGGAATACCAACGTCAGCGCGCCGAGCAATGTCGGAAGCAAGAAGAGCAGGCGATAAAGAGCGTAACGCTTCACGGGATGGCGCTAGCGCAATGCGACATGTTTTAGCGAGATCAGATCGCCGTCGGGATAGGGCGTGAAATTTTCCAGCGCCGGCTTTTTCACGACGACATTGTTCCACCACCATAGCGGCACGTAGGGAAGATCTTCCGCCAGTATGCGCTGAACCTGGCCGTAAATGCGCTTTCGCTCCGTTGGTTCATTTGTCGATCGTCCTTGCTCGAGCAAGCGATCGACGGCGGGATTGCTATAGCGGCCGCGATTGTCGCCGTTGGGCGGAACACTCGACGAGTGAAATATTTGATACAAAATGTCCGGATCCATGATACCGACCCACGCGAGCGAATAAAGATGGAAGTTGCCGTTTTTGATATCGCCGTAAAACGTTGCCCATTCATAGCTGCGGACGTCGATCTCGATGCCCACTTGCTGCAGCTGTTCTTTAATTGCTTCGGCGATGCGCCGCCGCAAATCGATGTTCGTGGTTTTGAACGACAGATGAAAACGCGGCAAAGGGCCGTCGCCATCAGCATCGGGATAGCCTGCTTCGTCGAGGAGCTGCTTGGCACGATTGGGATCGTGCGGCCAGCGCCGAACATTCGCGTCGTAGGCCCAATTGAGCGGCGACAGCAGACCGCCGGCGACCGTTCCAGTGCCTTTCAGAAGATGACGAACCAGGCTGTCGCGATCGATGGCATAGGCCAGCGCTTGGCGAACTTTGACGTTTCCTAAAATCGGATGGCGGAGATTGATGCCGATATACTGAAACGTGGTGCCCAGATAGGCATCGACGGTTGCGTTAGAATTGCTTCTGAGCCAGGGAATCATGTCGGGCTCAAGATCGTTCTGCATGAAATCGATGTTGCCTTTCTTGAATTCGAGCACGCGCACCAAAGCGTCGGGCACGATTTTAAAAATCACACCGGGCAGCTGCGGTTTTTCCTCCCAATAAGTTGGATTGCGTCGCAGCGTGATCTTTTCGCCGGATTCCATGGACTCGAGCATGAACGGTCCGGAGCCGGGCGGCGGTTGATGCACGGCATCGGATTCGCTTGGCGATTTGGCAGGAACGATGCCGAAGGTGAACTGCTCGACGAAAGGTGCGTGCGGCGCAGAAAGGTGAAATTGCATTTGATAGGCACCGGTCTGCTCGATCGCGCGGAGTGGCTTTAACAGCCCGCGTTTTGGCGAGCGGTTGCCGGGATCAAGGATCGATTCGTAGGTGAATTTTATATCGGCAGCGGTCAACGGGCGGCCGTTATGAAATTTCACGTCGCGGCGCAGATTGAAGACGTAAGTCGTTGCGTCGACCATGCGCCAACTATCCGCGAGTTCGGCTTGCAATCGTGATCGGTCGTCGGCGCGCAAGAGCGAGTTGTAAATCAGATTGCCGACGCGTACGGCATTCGCATCGGTCGCGTAGCGCGGATCAAGCTGGAGCGGATAACTTTCGATGGCGGCGATTAAGTAACCGGGGGGTCGGTCGGTCGAAGGGGCGCGACAAGCCGTAAAGATCAGCAGGATGCAGACATTAGCGCTAAAAAAATTAAAAAGACGGCGGCAGGGCAAGGCATTCTCGCCGAAGAATTTTGACTGACCATAGCCTGTTTGCTAATATCAAGCAAATTTTACCCTGTTCCGAAGATTTTTATGTGTAATGCGCTTCGCTGGTTATTGATAATTGTCGCCCTCGCCCTGATGTCGCCTCGACCGACCCAGGTGTTTGCGGACGAATCGCGGTTCCCCGTGCTGGTCGGACTCGAGGGCGCTGTTGAATTTTGGAAGAAGATTTTTACCCGGCACAGTTTCACTGAAGTGGTGCTGTTCGATCCCGTCGATCCGGGCACGATCTATAGCGTGCTGCGGGCGTCGGACAATGAGGCGGGACGAGCACTGATCGACAAGGAGCGGTCGCGCGTGGTCATCGACTACGACCTCGCTGAGGACGAAAGTCGCATCAGGAGCCAGCGCGGTGCCAAGGAACATTTCCTCGAGGGACTTAAAATCGCCGGGCGGTACATTCAGGAGATGAAAAAAATATTTCGTACCGAGGGCGTGCCGGCGGAATTGGTCTATCTGCCCCTGGTCGAATCGTCGTTCAATATCCGCGCACGCTCGAGTGCCGGCGCAGTGGGCATGTGGCAGTTCATGCCGGATACCGGAAAAAAATTTATGCGCATCGATGCGAAGATCGACGAGCGCCGTGATCCGTTCGCATCGACCAAAGCGGCGGCGCGTTTGCTCAAAGAAAACTACCGCCTATTGGGAAACTGGCCCCTGGCGATCACCGCCTACAATCATGGGACCGAAGGGATATTCCGCGGCATTAAGGCAGTGGAATCCGACAATCTTGTGGATTTGATTCGGCGCTATCAGTCGCCGACGTTCGGTTTTGCGTCGAAGAATTTCTACGCGGAATTTCTTGCTGTTGTGGAAATCGCGACCAACAGCGAGGCATTTTTCCCTTACCTGCGGATGCACCGTCCATTCCGGCTGCAGGAAGTAATCCTGAAGCGGCAAGCGCCCCTGAGCGCGCTGCTCAAGCCGGCGGCGATTTCACACAATGAGTTTTTCGAATGGAACCCTGCTCTCGAACCGACCGCGAAATTTATTCCACTCGGTTATCGAGTGAAGCTGCCACCGGAAAAGGTCGACGACTTTCTTGCCGCGCAACGACGGCCCAGCGCCAGCCCGGCGTTTAGCAAAACCACCGCAACGGTCAAGGTTCGCGATGGCAAAGCCGGCACTCCGGCTCGTACAACGAAAGGAAAAACCTCTGCTAAAACTATGGTCCGATCGTCGGGCGACAGTCTGCGGGCACGCAAGCCTAGTCAGTCCGCTGAGACGGCACCCGCCAAAGTGCGCACACGGGTTACGTTAGCCGGCCAATGATTTCTCGGCCGGCGATTCCTTATCATAAAGTTTAACCTTAAGTCTCATGCAACAAGCTGCCATTTTCTCGTGAGCGAGCTAACATCGGCGGGCTTGAAGGCGGTTCGCCTTAGCTTATAATGACCACTGCCCTATGGACGCGATTCTCATCAAGGTGACTGCCGCTGCTTATCTGCTTGCAGCAGCAGGTTTTTTCCTTGATCTGTTTCGCGGTCCTTCGGCTTCGCGTTTCCCGACGACGCTGCTGCTTTGCGGCTTCGTGCTTCATTCATTTGCGCTCGCGAGTCTATTTTTTCGCGAAGGCTTCGCCACGGTAGCCGTCATGGGCGATGCGCTGCTTTTCAACAGCGGGTTGATGGTCGGCGTTTATTTGCTGGTCCAACTCAAGTATCGCCTCACGGTGCTGGGCGGCATCATTGCGCCGTTAGCGTTTCTCATGACGTTTGCGGCGCTGGCCGTCGGCGGTTCGGCGGGTGAGATTCCGCCGGGATTGCAGACATTCTGGCTGCCGCTGCACGTGACCTTGGCCTTTCTCGGCAACGCCGTATTCGCTCTCGCGTTTGCCGTGAGTTTGATCTATTTGGCCCAAGAACGCGACTTGAAGCATAAGAAACTCACGGTCTTGATGAAGCGCTTTCCGTCTTTGGAGTCGTTGGACCGGCTCAATTACAAGCTCTTGATGTGGGGCTTTCCGTTGATGACGCTGGGGATACTCACGGGAAGTTTGTGGGCGGGGATTCACTGGGGCGATTATTGGTCGTGGGACCCGCGGCAAATCTCTTCGGGTATCGCCTGGCTGTTTTACGGAGCGCTTTTGCACGGGCGCATCACCGCCGGGTTGTGTGGCAAGAAAGCGGCGCTGTTAACGATGGTCGGTTTCTGCGTGGTTCTCGGCTACTTTCTCTGGGGAGATGCGATATTTCCCAGCCGGCATGGAGGCCGATTCGAATAATCGTGCAGCTGCACATTGTCATCGTCGGGTTGAACCATCGCAGCGCGCCGATCGAGGTGCGCGAGAGCGTGGCGTTCGAGCATGTTTATGTGCGCGACGCGCTGGCCCGCCTACGCGCCTATCCATCAATCCATGAAGGGGTGATTTTGTCCACTTGTAACCGTGTCGAGGTGGTCGCGGCGGCCGGCGATGGTCGCCGCGGCTTTCATCGACATCAGCGGATTCCTCGCTGAACAAAAAGCGCAGCGTCACACTGGATCGCTGGACGATCATATTTACACGTACCAAGGCGCCGATGCGGTGCGCCATCTCTTTCGCGTCGCCGCCAGCCTCGACTCGATGGTCGTCGGCGAGCCGCAAATCCTCGGCCAGCTCAAGCAGTATTACGACGCGGCGCAGCAAGCCGGAACCGTCGGCGCGATCCTGCACCGGCTGTTCCATCGTTCCTTCTCGGTGGCGAAACGGGTGCGCAGCGAAACCGGCATCGGCAGCGGCGCCGTGTCGGTGAGCTCGATCGCGGTGGATTTGGCCAAACGAATCTTCGATCGCTTCGACGACAAGACGGTTATGCTGATCGGGGCGGGCAAGATCGGCGATCTCATGGCGCGCCATCTGCAAAATCACGGCGTGCAGACACTGATGGTCACCAATCGCACTTTCGAGCGCGCGGTCGCGCTGGCGGAGAAGATTCACGGTAATCCGATTCGGTTCGAAGATTTTCCTCGCTATCTCAAAATGGCCGATCTCGTCATCGGTTGCGCGGGAACGCCGGAGATCTTGGTCGAGGCGGCGACCGTGGATAAGGTTTTGCGCGAACGAAAGCAAAAGGCGATGTTCTTCATCGATATCGGCGACCGGCGAAACTTCGACGCCAAAATCAACGATCTCGACAACGTCTATCTTTACAATATCGACGACCTGAAAAGCGTCGCCGAACAAAATTTAAAGGAGCGCTCCAACGAAGCCGAAAAGGCGGAATCGATCGTGGCTGAGGAGGTGCAGAGTTTCGTTCGTTGGATGGGATCGTTGGAGCAAGTGCCGACGATCACCGCGCTGCGCCAACGTTTCGACGAGATCCGCCAGCACGAGATAGAAAAGTCATTGGGTGGCGCACTCAAAGACCTGTCCGAAACGCAACGGGCGGCGTTGCAGGACATGACCACGGCCATGGTCAATAAGATGTTGCACGGCCCGATCTCCAACTTGAAAAAAAGCTCGCCGGAAGACGATGGAGACGGCACGCTTTACGTCGCGGCTTTGAAGAAGCTCTTCGGTCTGGAGGACAAATGAGCCGGCTGCGCATCGGCACGCGCGGCAGCACCCTCGCGCTGGCTCAATCCGCCTGGGTTATGCGGCAACTCGAAGATCATGACGCGCAGCTCCAAGTGGAGCTGTGCATTATCAAAACCAGCGGCGACCGCTTTGTCGACACGCCGATCCAAAATCTTGGCGGCAAGGGAGTTTTCACCAAAGAGATCGAGGATGCGTTGCTGCGGCGCGACATCGACTTGGCCGTCCATTCGTTGAAGGATTTGCCGACCGAATTGCCACAGGGGCTGGTGATCGCTGCCGTTCCCAAGCGCGAAGATGCGCGAGATGTGCTGATCACCCGCGCAAAAGGCAAGCTCGCGGAATTGGCATCGGGTGCCAAGGTGGGCACTGGCAGCCTGCGCCGCCGGGCGCAAGTGCTCAGTCAACGATCCGATCTGACGGTTGTGCCGGTGCGTGGCAATATCGATACCCGGCTTAGAAAACTCGATGAGGGTCAAATCGACGCGCTGATCATGGCGGCTGCGGGTCTCAAGCGGATCGGGCGGGAAGATCGCATCAGCGAATTTTTGGACGACGACGTGTGTGTGAGCGCGGTGGCGCAGGGCGCGCTGGGCATAGAGTCGCGGGACGACGCAACGCTGTGCGAGCGCCTCGTGGTTCTTCACGATGCGGATAGCTTTACCGAGGTCTCGGCGGAACGCGCGCTATTGGATCGTCTCGGCGGTGGCTGTCACGTGCCAATCGGCGCCCGGGCGCGACTTACGGGCGACGAGCTCCGATTGACCGGCGTCGTTGCCAGTCCGGACGGCACGAAATTGTGTCGCGGGGAAATTTTTGGACTTGCATCCGAAGCCGCAGCCTTGGGCAAGCGACTCGCGGAACAACTGCTAAACCAGGGCGCCGACAAATTGTTGGCGAGCAGCTAAGATCATGAGCAAAGCCATAGGACAAGACGATTCAGCACAAATGCCGCTGGCGGGTCGACGAATCGTCGTAACCCGCGCGCGGGCGCAGGCGGAAAGTCTGGCGCGGCGCATCGAAGAATCTGGCGGCGAAGTCATCGAGTTTCCGACGATTGAAATATGCCCGCCGGAGAGCTTCGCAGCACTCGATGATGCGGTGGCAAGGATCGACGATTACGATTGGCTGATTTTTACCAGCGTCAATAGCATCGAGCCGTTTTTGTCCCGGCTAAAACAAAGAGGCAAAACGGCGGAAGCGCTCGCGCGGCTCAAAGTCGGCGCCATTGGACCGGAAACGGCCAAGCGGTTGGAAGAATTCGGCATCCACGCCAGTCTTGTGCCGGAGCGTTATCAAGCCGAGGGAATACTTGACGCCGTGGAGCCAGAGACGATGCGGGGAAAGCGTATCTTGATCCCACGCGCCGCCGAGGCGCGGCAGATTTTGCCGGAAACGTTGCGACAGTGGGGCGCGTCGGTGGACGTCGTGGTCGCGTACCGCACGATGCTGCCGGTGATCGATGTGGCGCCGCTGGCCGAGCTGTTGCGGCTGCGCAAAGTCGATGTGATCACGTTCACGAGTTCGAGCACGGTAAGAAACTTTACGCGGCTATTCGACAACAAAAACCTCGGCGCGCTGGCCTCGGGCAGCGCGCTCGCTTGCATTGGCCCGATTACCTCTCGCACCGTGGAGCAATTTGGCGGCCATCCGGATATCGTCGCGGAGGAGTTTACGATCCCAGGCATGATGCGGGCGATCGTCGGATATTTCGCATCGAGGGCGGCCGTAGAGAATCGTTTTTCCGGCGAGCGAAAAAACTAAGCTTGGAGCGTGGCATGAATTTTCCAACTTACCGGCCGAGACGATTGCGCCGCAACGAAAAACTCCGGCAGTTGATTCGCGAGACGTCGCTGGAGCCGCGAAATTTTATTTATCCGCTGTTCGTCGGTCCGGGAAAGGACAACGCTCAGCCGGTTTCTTCGATGCCCGGCGTCGCTCAGCTCACCGTCGATCGCGCGGTGCGCGAATGCCAAGACGTCAGCGCGCTCGGCATTCCCGCGGTTATTCTTTTCGGCATTCCGGAAATGAAAGACGCCGTGGGTAGTGAAGCCTATGCGGACGATGGCGTCGTCCAGCAGGCGATTCGCGCTATTAAAGACAGGCTTCCTGAGTTGCTGATAATCACGGACGTCTGTCTGTGCGAGTACACGGATCACGGTCATTGCGGCGTGATCAAAAACGGTGACGTCGATAATGATAGTACGCTCGAATTGCTAGCTAAGGAATCGTTATCGCACGCCCGGGCGGGTGCGGATATCATCGCGCCGTCGGACATGATGGACGGGCGGGTCGGCGCGATCCGCAAAATGCTCGACGAAAATGGCTTTGCGCAGACGCCGATCATGGCTTACGCGGCGAAATATGCGTCCGGGTTTTACGGTCCGTTTCGCGAAGCGGCCGACTCGACGCCGCAGTTTGGCGACCGACGATCGTATCAGATGGACCCGGCGAATGCAGAGGAAGCACTGCGCGAGGTCGAGCTCGATATCCGCGAGGGCGCGGATATTGTCATGGTCAAACCCGCGCTGGCTTATCTCGATGTAATCTACCGAGTGAAACAGAAGTTCGGTTATCCGCTCGCCGCCTACAACGTGAGCGGTGAGTACTCCATGATAAAAGCAGCGGGTCAAAACGGTTGGATCGACGAGCCAAGGATTATGATGGAAGTCCTGTTCGCCATTCGTCGCGCCGGAGCTGACATGATCATCAGTTACTTCGCCAAGGATGCGGCGCGGTTACTACACGGACAATAACGGTTCCAGTCGTTCAAGCCGTTCAATGGGTAAAGGAGCCGAGTCAATTTGGACGGATTTATCCGTTGGAACCACGTGAACGCGGCAGGTCATTCAGATCAGATTCCATAAATCCTTTATTTTTCGGTTCAGAGTCCGTTCGCACTCGGTTTCGCGTCCATCGGTGTGGACTTGGGATTCGGAGAAGCGAAAGATCAGAACGCGGGAAGCTTTGACCAATCGCAAAATAAAAGTGTTCGAGTCGCCGTCGAATTCGACTGTGACTGCAACCGCGGAATCGACGCGCTTGGCGACTTCATTCGCCCAAGATTCGAGTTCGGGAGACGCTTCGGCGCCTCGTCGCGCGCTCAACATAAATAGAGCAGGGCGAGGAGCTATTTCTTTTTATAGAGCCCGTCGATAAAGCCGCTTTGATCTAGCTCGCGGATAAAACTCATATCGACAAACTGTTCGGGCTTGGCTGTCTTGGCCCGGGGATCACGCTCGGCAATATCGTCAAGAACGGTCTTGAGGCCCTCAAGGCTCGGATACTGTTTTTTCGGATAAAACGCTTCGGTCATCACGTTCTCGTAGCTTCTCTCTAAAGTCTCGCGATCCAGCCCGCTGCCCATATACCGGCTTAAAGCCTTGATCGTAGATTCTTTATCGGTCCACATTTTGTGAACCGCTTCGACATGAGACCGTACATAGCGGCGCACAGTATCAGGGTGTTCCTTGATGAATTTCCGGGTTGTCGCCGCGCCGGTGTGCTGGAACACCATCCCCATCTGGGCGACGTCCGCGATCACCGCTAGTCCCCGCTTCTCGGCAACAAAACTGGAAGGGGGATTTATTACCGAAGCGGTGACTCGACCCGTCAGGGCGGCACTCAGCCGCTCAGGACCGCTGCCAACTTGCACGAGGGTTACATCTTTTCCTGGATTCAAGCCAATTTTTCGCAGCGCAAATCGGGCGATCGTATCGGTCGCTGAACCGAATCGACTGATCGCCACTGTACCGCCTTTGAGTTGTTCAGCGTTCTTGATTCCCGGTTTTCCCATCAGGACGTAATTTAACGACGTTATTCCGGCCGCGACAAAAACTGCGTCCGATCCCGCAAAGGCGCTGTTAACCAAGCCAGGTCCGGAAACTTGGGTGATGGGAACGTCGCCGGACACGAGAGCAAGGATCGCCGTAGTACCGCCGGTGAAAAATATTAACTGGATGTCGAGACCGTTTTTGGCGAAGATACCGCTTTCTTTTGCCACCCATGCCGGCAATTGATCGGCGCTCGCCGCGCTGTAACCAACATTGAGCCGGCTAACTTGAGCGCCAGACCGCGTGCTCAGTGGCATCAGGAACAGCAAAATTGCCGTGACGACGTAACAACTCTTCTTGATTTTCATCAACTTAACCTCGGTATGGCGAAAATACTATAAGAGGAAAGGCGCGGAAACAAGAAAGCCCCGAACAAGGTCGGGGCTTTCTAACGGAAATCAATGTGAATAGTTTATTTAATTCTATTCGGGGTATTTTTCGGCTCGGAACTGCTTGTGACAGGCACCGCAGGCATCACCCAGTGCTTTTACTTTCACGCCGACTTCAGCGTCGTTGCCCGACTTCGCGGCCGCCGCCAGTTCGCCTGCCGCCTTACTCAAGGTCTTTGCGCCTTTGGCGAAGTCATCCGGCTTTTCCCAAATCTCCGGTTTCGCTTTAGTTTTTCCCGTCGTGCTGCCTTTGGGGAAGAGGCTGACTATTTTATCCGCCGTGCCCATGATGTCTTTGGCCTTGGCCTCTACTGTGGCGTAATCCTTGGCTTCGACGGCGGCTTTAATCGCTTTGGCATCGGCGCTGTTTCCTTTCATGGCGTTTTGCCGTTTTTCATTAACGTCGGCCTGCGCAAAGACCTGAGCGGATACTGCCAAAGTCATGAAACCGAACAGCGCACCTGCTAAAAGTTTTCGGACTATTACCATTAGTTATTTTCTCCTTTCTTCTGCCGATTTTTAGCTACCTTTGTTGACTTTCTTAATCTCGTTCAACAGTTGCTCTGTCGTCAGCAAATCCTTTTCGGAATTGCTTGGACGAATATTCAAATAGCGAATCACTCCCTCTTTATCGATGATGACGTAGGACCGTTTGGCAAGGCGGCGTGGCTCGTCGTAAACACCGTACGCTTGCATCATCTTGCCGTCTCTGTCGCTCAGTAATGGGTAATTAATCTTGGCAAAGTCGGCAAAAGCTTTTTGAGAAAATGGCATGTTGGCGCTGATCCCTAAGACTTCGGTGTTTTCGGCTTGGAACGCGGCGTAATTGTCCGAACCGGACGCCTGCAAGTCCTTGATTCAAGTGGGGCTAAAGTCGAGTACGTAGAAATTGATTAGAACGTTCTTGCCTTTGAGGCTACTCAGGTTTAGTTTGCCGCCCTTGGTGCTGTCCAGTTCGAAGTCCGGCGCCTTCTCGCCGACCTGAAGTGCCCGGGCAAGTCCAGATGAGGCAAAAATCAGAGCAAAAGCGACCAGCAGCACCGAAATGGTTTTTCCGCTCGTTTCCATCATCTTCTCCCCCTTTAGACGAATATTGGGTGAAAATCTTCTAAGTGTGATGTTTTATCTCGTAGAAGTCGTGCAGTGTCAATCCCCCGTATCGGTAATTTATTCGTCCCCCGAATGGGGGTTAGTCAAGTCCTTCGCGGACTGCGAGGACGGCAGCTTCGGTACGGTTTTTAACGTCGAGCTTGCGGAAAAGCGATTTTAGGTGACCTTTGATGGTTTCGCGTGCGAGGGCGGTAATCTCGCTGATCTCCTCGTTACTGAGCCCTTCGGACATCAAGCGAAGGATCTTGAGCTCCAGCTCGGTCAGGCCGAATCTCTGGCAGAATTGCGTGATTCGCGCTTGGCTCGCGGCTGGCTGGCGATTAGAGGTTTGTTCCACGGCGAGGTGCGCGAGGTAAGGCGAATGAGCAATTTTTCCGGCATGGGTTTGCCGGATGATGTTGATGAATTCGGCGCGATCGGTATCCTTCAAAATGTAACCAATGGCGCCGGCGCGAGTGGCGGCGTTGATTTTTTCGTCTTCGTGGTGCACCGAGAGCATCAAGATTTTCGTGCGTGGGGAGACCGCAGCGATAAGACGAGCGGCCTTTATCCCATCCATTTTCGGCATATCGACGTCCAGCAGCGCCAAGTCCGGCGTGGTCTCTCGCGCGCCTGTGACCGCTTCTTGACCGTTGGCGGCATCGGCGACAACTTTAATGTCGGTGCCGGTCTCGAGCAGAATCTTTAGACTCTGACGGAACAGTCGTTCATCGTCGGCGATGAGCAGTTTGATCGGCATCGGCCTGCTTCGTCTCGTAAGCGTATCGGAGATCGCGCGAGTCGGGAGATTTTTAACTCGAAGCGCCTTTCGGCGCAACAGTCGGCTGCGCCGGCTTGAGCAGCAAGCGCTTGTCGGAGCGCTTCACCCCTGCATCGATCCCGCCAAGCGGAATACGTTCGCCGCGCATCCAAAGCTCTGCCTGGTCCGCATAGTGGATTGAAGAAGGGTGACCGGACTGTCCCGCGGCCAAGACGGCGCTGGAGCGAATTGGATCGTCGAGTTCGGCGATGTATCGCAAGGATGCACCGACGGTTTGCATGTACGGATTGGAGTGACGATAAAAACCCTGGTTGATGGTCATGCCGTCACCCGGGGTTGCGACGGGGCCGATACCCAGCGCCGGTTTAAGGATATTAATTCGTCCGAGCGCGTGATTAAGGTGCAGTTGATGGATTCTGCCCCAACGCCATCCGTCAAGGTTTGAACCGAATTGCTCATTGAGCTCGGCGCACGCCTCGCGCATCGACAGCGCGACGAGCCCGATGCGCGACCGGCCGGTAAACCAGGCAGGGCTTGACTCGCGCAGAATCCGATCGGTCGGCGCAATGCATTGGTTTAAAATCTCAACGTAGGTTGGGAAGAGATCGTCTCCCAGTGCCGGAGCAAGCAGGTTGTACAGGAGCCGGTGATGGAACGTGTGAAAGATTGCCGCCTCGATGCTCGACTCGCTGCAACTTCCATCCCACGAAAGCAGTCGCAGAGCAGCGATCTTGACGGAGCGGTTACCATCCGGGATTTGCGCCAAATCATTTTCGAGTGAACTGATCAGTTCTTTCGCGTGCAGCGAAACATCGTCGAGTTGTACCGCCGCCATATCTTCGACCGTGAACTTTTCACGCCGCCCCAGCAGTTCTAGAATCCGCCGAAATCGGTGGGGCGGTTCAAAAAAATGGGAGAGGTAGTAAGGATACGAGGTATCCGCAATGCGGTTATTGGCGCTAGCGACAAAGCCTTCGGGCGGATTATAGATACGCGGCAGCTCCTCGAAGGGAATGTAACCAAGCCATTCGTCTTTTTCGTCCCAGCCTGGCAGCGGCAGCAATGAGGGGATTTTCGCGCGCCGGGGAATGTTTCCGGCAAGTGTGTAACCGATATTACCTTCGCGATCGGCGTAGATGAAATTCAAGCTCGGCGCCGCGTGGTGGCGAAGACTCTCCTGAAATTGCCGCCAGTCGTGCGCGCGATTTATGCCGTAAAGGCTGTGCAATTCACGGCTGGGTTCATGCGCGGTCCAGCGCACCGTTAAAATTTCTTTGCCGGCGCGCGCTTCACTAAAATCACTGATAGCCGGACCGTGGCGGCTCTTGCGAACAATTTTTTCCCTCGGCGGGGCTCCCCGGATCGCGATCAGTTCCTTGCGCGTTTCAAGTTTCTCCCACCGTTGCCCAGCTAGATAAAGGTCCGGATCGAGCGGGTGCAATTTCTCCCGGTAAATTTCTACCTCGTCACACACCGCGGCGGTAATTCCCCAGGCAATGCGACGGTTATGTCCGATTTGAATACACGGAGCGCCGGGAATCGATGCGCCCCAGACTTCGTAGCCATCAGGACCGTCGTCGGCTCTCAAGTGTATGAGATACCATGCCGACGGCAGTGTCATTCTCAAATGAGGATCGTTGCAGAGGACGGCCCTGCCCATCGCCGAACGATGCGGCGCGATCGCCCAGCAATTGCTGCCCCCGGCGAAAGGAGGCCACTCACCGCCCGAAAGAATTCCGCTGGAAAATTGCCATAGACCGCGAACCTCGTCCCAGGCACAGCGAGCAGTCACGGGCGCGTCATCAGGATAGGTCGGAAAAAGCGCGCGCAATTTATCGGGCTCGTCGGCCAGCTTGGCAGCGACGGCGATGAAATTGAGGCGCGTATACAACGCGGTCGAAAGCAGAAACGCATAACCTTTGCCGATAGTCAGGGTATCCTCAGGCAGCCACGGTTCCGGTTCGTGGCGCAGTAAACGAAACTCCCACGGCAACTTTCGGCCGCAGCGTTCGATATAGCGGTTGACGCCGTCGCAATACGAGCGCAACCGGCAGCGATCTGCTTCGAACAAGACGTCGAGGGAAGCCACGGCGGCGGCGCGAATCCCTAGGAGCCTGACAAAGTAGTCAAAGTCAGCGCAGCTTCGTCCGCGAAACTGGCTCGACAGCTCGCGCCAGGCAAGAGAGAAATCGCCGAAGACTTCCGCCATGCGACCGGACAAGAAGCGCCGGCTCATTTCCATTTGCCATAGTCTCTCCTGCGCGTGAAGGTATCCTTGAGCGAAAAATAGATCGTCTTCGCCATGCGCCGAGACGCGCGGGATGGCGTGGTGATCCCAGCGTACTTCGACGGGCTTATTCAGGCCGGCGAGGGTCAATTCCCCGCTGTGGGTTGGCAGAGAGCCGCGATCGAGAGTGCGGATGACCGGACGAAGGAGCGCCGCGAGCACGGTTGAAAAAAAACCGTTCTTCGGCAGCTCCATCGAGACTAGCGGTTCGAGGAAGGAAAAGATCGCACGATTCTAAAGAATCGCTTTAACCGAAGGCCGAGCTTTCATTCTTTCCATGTACCTGCCCAGGCGGGGCAGTGACGGGTCAGGAAGCACGCCGAATCCTTCGAGCCGGGTGAAGCGCGGCAAGAGATCGGCATCGACCAAAGAGAAATCGCCCAGGAGATATTGTTGATCTCCGAGTTCATCTTCCAAGCGCTGCAAGAGCTTTTTCAAATCGCTTTTGGCGCTGTCGATGACCTGCTGATTCTGTTCCTTTTGCTCTTTCATGAGTTCCATGCGGAGTTTTTGATAGGGGCTGTCAAAGTGCGCCATGCCATAATCGATCAGGATCCGCGCCCTGGCTTTTTTCCCCGGCTCCTTCGGCATGAGCGACGGGTTGGGATATTTTTCGTCGAGATACTCGTTGATGATTAAGGATTCGTAAAGCACCGTGGCATCGTCCGTGAGCACGGGAACTTTGCCGTAGGGGTTCAATTTAAGATACTCGGGTGTTTTTTGTTCGTGATTGCGCAAGTCGATAGGCACGAGCTCATAGGGCAAATTCTTTTCCGCCAATACCACTTTCACGCGCTGACAGTTGGGGGAAGATTTGAAATCATAGAGTTTAATCACGGCAGCACTCCTTTCCGCTAGGTCATTCTCCTGCGGTCCTTATACTAAGAATCTAGTGAAAGGAAAAGCAGATTGGGCGCAAATTTCCATCTTGATCTGCCGGTATTTTGATGTTAAGCGGGAAACAAACCCATGAAAAACATTGGTCACCTAGCTTGAACGCGCAGGACGCCGCGCGTTCCATCGTGCGCGGATTAAAAGGCGCGGGAATCAATCTCGTCGCGACGCTGCCGGATATCAACCTCGCGAGCTTACTCCACGAAGTCGAGGTCGACGGAGAAATTCTCCATGTGCCGCTGTGTCGAGAAGAAGAAGGGATCGGTATTTGCGCGGGTGCCTATTTGGTCGGTAGGAAGTGTGCCGCGATCATGCAAAACGGAGGATTTTTCAATAGCAATAACGCAATCGTCAGCACGTTACTGCAATACCAAATTCCGCTGTTGCTGTTAATCTATTACGCGGGAGATATCGGTGATCGCAGCTTCAGCACGACGGGTGGCCTTACCGAACCCGTATTGCAGGCTTTAGGAATCCGCGCGTACGTAATGCGTGATTCAGACGACGCTCAAGAATTAATCCGCCGAGCGCAAATACTAAGCGAAGATTCCAAGCGGCCGGTGGCGCTTTTGCTCACCAAGGAAACTCTCGGCTTACGTGCGCAACTGAAGTCGCTTTGAAAACGGCCGCCGGCAATGAATTCGATTGTAGATAATGTTGAGTGAACTCGATGAAGCGGTTTGATTGCTTGCAAGTGGTTGCGACGGCGGCCCAGGACGCTTTGGTCGTGAGCTCTGCGGGCGCGGTCACATTGGAATGGCACACCTTGCGGCCTTCGGACGGCAACTTTCGCGTGCGCACGCTCGGCCTTTGCTCCTCGATCGCTCTTGGCATGGCGCTCGGTCTACCGCACCGCAAGATCATCGCGTTGGATGGCGACGGTTCGTTGTTAATGAATTTAAGTTCGCTGCCGACCATCGCTCGAATGCAGCCGAAAAACTTGATTCACATCGTCTTCGACAACGAGGTGTACGAAGCTTCCGGCAGTAAAAAGACCGCAACCGGTGCGGGAACGGATCTCGTGGCTCTGGCACGCGCGGCGGGCATCGGAAATGCTCATTGGGCGAATTCGCTCGGAGAGTTCGAGAAGGCTCGTCCGCTCTGCTTTCAGCAAAAACGAGTTATGTTTCATCGGCGCGAAAACGAGCACTGATCGCGTCGCGGTGCCGCCCTATCCGATCGACGAGGTTGAAAACAAATATCGATTTATCCGCTACGTCGAAAAAACCGAAGGTATCGAGATTCTAAAATCCAATTTGCCGGCCAGTTACAACTAAACACAAACACGGAAAGTTCGCCGCAGATTATGAAAATCGACATTGAATTCAACTCGGGCGCACAGTTGCCGATGGATGCGATTCCGGAACTTGCTCGCTCGGCTGAAACCCATGGCTTCGACTGCGCGTGGGGTGGTGAAGCGAACAATAAGGATCCGACGGTCATGCTGTCGGCCATTGCCGCCGTCACCACGCGACTCAAAGTCGGCTCGGCCATTTACCATATTCTCGGGCGCACGCCCGCGACGTTGGCGTTGCAAGCAGCAGGTCTCGATGAACTGTCAGGCGGGAGGTTTCTGCTCGGCATTGGGTCGTCCAATCCAACGATCGCCAAGTGGCATGGACAGAGCCTTGACCGGCCGCTGGCGCGGGTACACGAGTATATTGAAATTACCCGTGCGGCGATGCGCGGCGAGAAGCTGAACTTTCAAGGAGAATTTTTTTCCGCGCATAATTTCAAGATGGCATTCAAACCATCGGGTCGATCCGTTCCCATTTACCTCGCCGCGTTCGGTCCGAAAATGACCCGCTTGGCAGGGCGCATCTCTGACGGCGTATTGATCAATATGGCGAACCCAGCTGAAATTTGCCGTATACGCGAAGAAGTTTGCTCGGGGGCACTGGAAGCCGGCAAAGATCCGTCGAAGATGGAAATTATCTGCAAGATCCGCTGCTCGATTGCACCGAAATACGATGTGGCGCGTGAGGCTTTGAGCCACGCACTGACCTATTACGCGCTAGCTGATTACTACCGCGATCTGTTAGGCCGGATGGGATTCGCCGAAGACGTCGAAGCGATGCGTTCCGCGTGGAGGGCGGGCGGTTTTCACGCCGCGCGCAAGTTGGTCACGGATCGGATGTTCAGTTCGCTTCCTTTGGTCGCTGCGACCTCCGCGCCTGAAGTTGTCGAGCAGATCAAACCTTATATTGATGCGGGAGCGACCAGGATCATTTTGCCTTACGTGGCCGCATCCGAGGACATCGTTGGTGAAATGAAAAACTTTATCGATTATTGGAGTCCGACGACGACCGGTTTGATTGAATGAAAGTGAGGAATGATGTCGTTTGAGTTGATAAACCCGAAGGGCTTGGAGCCTCCGCTGGGCTATGCGCATGTCGCGAAAATTACCAGCGGTACGGTCGTTCACGTAGCTGGTCAAGCGCCCTTTGATGATCAAGGCCGAGTTGTTGGCAAAGGTGATTTTGTCGCCCAGTTCACTCAAGTTGTTCGTAACCTTAAGACTGCCATCGAATCGGTCGGAGGACGGCCGGAACAGTATTCGGTCCTGACGATCTATGTTACAGATTTGGAGGCTTATTGGGCTGGCAGGAAGCCGCTGGGTTCTGCCTACCGGGAAGTTTTTGGGAAATATTTTCCAGCAATCACGCTGGTCGAAGTGAAACGCCTCTATAATCCGGATTGCATGGTCGAAATCTCCGGCATTGCCGTTCTGGACTAAAGGACACGAATGTATTTTTGTAGGAAAATCCCTGCTCACTGCGCCACGATTTGCGTCGAACTAGACAATCTTTGCACAAATTACCGTCACATCATTCTTCTTCATGCTCTCGACTCCGTGTAATTTCGATTAGTTACGCTGATGGCATTTGGATTGCTATAGTTTTCTGTCATCAAAAGAAAAGGCGGTTAGAATAACCGACGATGATGCCAATGAACCCAATGACTTCGCTAGATATGGAACGAGATCAGGATCTCTTCGAAAGCGTAACGGAGGAAGAGATCATTTACCTTTGGCGTTCAATCAAAGGCCGAGGCCTTTCCGAAGATGAGGCCTGGCAAGCGGTTGTTACCGGAATTGCCCTCGATATGGCTTTTGCTAAGACCAAAACCTGCAAACAGATCGAACATTA
Source organism: uncultured Alphaproteobacteria bacterium (assembly GCA_963800985.1). Lineage (GTDB taxonomy): Bacteria > Pseudomonadota > Alphaproteobacteria > Rhizobiales > Beijerinckiaceae > Microvirga. Next base: position 580,002 of record CAWDDI010000023.1, read on the forward strand.
ATTAAAATGAGCTCGTCAGGAGGCGGCTTAGCCGTCCCCTGAACTCCATCTTCTGCTTCCTTCTCTCAATATCCGTTGAAGCCGCCCGGCGCGGTGAGTTCGTCTTTCCCGTTGTCGTTGCGACAGCGCTACGTTGACTCGCCGGAAGAAATTTGATTGAATCGGGTCTGTCATTATTTAGAGGATTGCATGTCACGCATCACGGTCGAGGATTGTCTTCAACGAGTTGATAACCGGTTTGAGCTGGTCATGCTGGCGTCCTTACGGGCTAGACAGCTTTTCAGAGGCGCGAAGCCTTTGATCGAATCCGATAACCGCGAGGTCGTGGTGGCGTTGCGAGAGATCGCGGATGGTAAGGTCAGACGGGTTCCGGGTCAGTCTTAACGTCCATTTTATCTCGCTCATCGACCGTAGGTTGCTCACCATTTCAAGAAAAAGTTAACTTAGCCTCGATCATTTTAGAGAGACCGCCGATCCTCGCTCGCACCACCAATCTTTGGTAGTGAGGGTGTAGATACCGCTCATGGCCGAAGACGACAAGAACACCGAGCTCGCGTTTCCTTTTCCCGACATTAATAATCTCCCTGAACTGGTCCAAGGAGAGGATGGTGCGGGCAGCCCGAAGGGCAAGGCCCTCGTCCCGTTCGATCCGCTCCAGCGATATCTCGCAGAAATCCGCCGCTTCAAGCTGCTCAGCCGAGAGGAAGAGCATCGCCTGGCTGTTCAATACAAAGAATTGGGCGACCTTGAAGCGGCCTACAAGTTGGTGACGGCGAATCTCCGACTGGTTGTGATGATCGCTCGGGAATATCAGAAAGCTTTTAAGAATCTTCTCGATCTCATTCAAGAAGGAAACATGGGGTTAATGGAGGCGGTGAAAAATTTCGATCCTTACCGCGGTGTCCGCTTTCCCTCCTACGCCGTATGGTGGATTCGCGCGTACATGATCCGATATATCATGAACGATTGGCGCATGGTCAAGATCGGCACGACCCAAGCGCAGCGAAAGCTATTTTTCAACTTGCAGAAAGAAAAAGACCGGATCGAGGCGGAAGGGTTGATGCCGGGCCCGAAGTTGCTCGCCCAACGATTAAACGTCAAGGAAGACGAAGTCGTGGAAATGGAACAACGGCTCGCCAGCCGGGATCTCTCCGTCGACGTGCCAATCGGGGACGAAGATGAAGCGACGATGCTCAATTTTCTGCCGGATAATAAGCAAACGCCGGAAGAACAATTCGCCGAGACTCAGTATCGAGAATTGTTGCGCGATAAAATGGACGAATTCGCGAAAACCCTCAAGGATAAGGAACTCGTGATTTACCGGGAGCGACTTCTCAATGAAGAGCCTGTGACACTGCGTGAGATCGGTGAAAAGTATGGCATCAGCCGGGAACGCGTCCGGCAGATCGAGGAAAGGGTGAAGAAGAAGCTCAAGAGTTATCTGAAAGACATCAAGGAGATGAACGACAGCTCGCGGCCAGGCTAATTTCGCGAGCTCTGTCAGGGCGATCCCAGCCGCTGCTTTTTCGACGCTTCTTAAGGTAATGGTCAATTACGGCCAGGCGCAGCGACGGCGCTGGCGTCGTGTGCTCCTCCATCCGAACCGATGTGGTTATGATTCGGTTCATCACACGACTTTAGGGATTCGCCAGGGGGGACTAGCACGGCGCGAGCCACACGGCTTGGATCTCCAGCGGTAGCTCGATGCAATTGAATCGAATCTAGACCGACAGCGCGCTTTACTTGCGAGTTGTACGCGCTTCTGATAGCAAAAAAGGAATTTATTTCGGAGGAACGTTCTTGCAATTTCAAAAGGAAGTCGAGATTTTAGCGCCGCGGGAAAAAGTTTGGCAATTCATTTGGGATGTCGACCGTTTCATCGCCTGCGTGCCGGGTTGCAAGGAGGCCAAAACGATCGAAGAGGGGAAGCGATACTCCGCGACTATGGTGGAAAAAGTCGGTCCGTTCAAAGTCGAATTTCCGACGACCATTGAAGTTCTCGAGCGCGAGGAATTGACTCACATCAAGGCACAAGCATCCGGCGCCGACAACAAAATCGGCAGCCGCATGAAGCTCGACTTAGATGTCAATCTGCGTGAGCAAGGGGACAAAACGATTCTCGGATTTGTCGCCGGTGTCGATATCTTGGGCAAGCTGGCGGCATTGGGGCACGGCATCATCAAACGCAAAGCGGATCAGGTGTTGGACGAGTTTGCCCAGGCCGTCAAAAAGAAATTAGAAGGAGACGGATAAAATGCTCAGAAGATTTCGCTTGGAAGAACCGCAAAGCGTGGCGGAAGTCTCCGAGCTGCTGGGCAGGTTCGGCGACAGCGCCAAAGTATACGCGGGCGGCACGGAACTGCTTCTGGCGATGAAAGAAGGCTTGGTCCAGTACGAGCGCCTAGTCAACGTAAAAAACGTCGCGGGGTTAAACGAGGTTGCACTCGCCGACAGCTCGGTAACGATCGGCGCCTTGTGTACGCATCACCAGCTGGAGATATCGACGGTAATCAGGGATACATTGCCGTCGTTATTGAAGCTCGAAGAAAACGTCGCCAATGTCCGGGTTCGACAGGTCGGCACGATCGGCGGCAATCTTTGTTTTGCCGAACCCCATGCCGATCCCGGAACACTTCTAATCGCTCTCGGCGCCAAAATGATTGCCGAGAAATCGGCAACGAAGCGGGCGATTGCCGCAGAGGATTTCTTTGTCGATGCTTACGAAACGGCGCTCGAAGAGGACGAAGTGCTGACGAAAATTCAAGTTCCAGTGGCGGTGGCGAACGGGCGCAGCGCCTATTTAAAATTCGGCTATCTGGAAAGGCCGAGCGTAGGTGTGGCGGTTGCATTTAACTTCAACGGTGGGGTGACGGGAGTGAAAGTCGCCGTGGGTTGTGCCGGGCCGGCGCCGCGGCGAGTTCCGGAAGCCGAGGCGCTGCTGGAAGGCAAAGGCAAGGACGAAGCGGAGCGTAATCTCACTCAAGCGGGCGCGGTCGCGGGGCGCGCGGCTCAGGCCATCAGCGATCTGCATGGCTCGCAAGAGTACAAAGAACATATCGTGGGAGTGCTCTTGAAAAGGGCTTTTCAGAGCGCGCTGTCTTGAGGCGGCGGTAGACTTGCCGAGGAATAATTCATGGCCAGACCGATGATGAGACATTCTGACACGCAGTCAATTCCCGTGTCTTTTACGTTAAACGGGCGGCTGCATGAAATCGAAGTAGAACCGCACGAACTGCTGCTCGACGTCGTTCGCGACGAACTGGGACTCACCGGCGCCAAACGCTCGTGCGACGTGCAAGTTTGCGGTGCCTGCACGCTGCTGGTCGACGGTCGTCCGGTAAGCGCCTGCACCACGCTCGCCTTCGAGGTTCGCGGTCGTTCGGTGCTAACGATCGAAGGCTTGGCCGAGGACGGAAAGCTCCACCCTTTGCAGCAGGCGTTCATCGAGCACGGCGGATTTCAGTGCGGGTTCTGCACCCCAGGGATGATTTTGGCGGCAAAAGCGTTATTGGATGAGAATCCCAATCCGAGCGAGGCGGAGCTGAAACACTTCATGCATGGCAATATCTGCCGTTGCACCGGCTACAAGAAGATCATCGAGTCGATCATGGCAGCCGCGAAAAAGATGCGGGTGAAGACTTAAGCGTTCCAATAAATAGTCCCAGATCCCAATCGTTCCATTCGTCTTTTCGGAGCGGCAACGTTTTAATCGATTGAAACGATTGGAACTTTCTTAATCTTCTATTCCGTATTCCTTCCACCGACTGGCGACCAAATCCAGGTGTTCCTTCGGCGGTAGCGAGATTGCCGGATATTTGTGCTTTCGGGTGGCATCGATCGCCACGCGAGAACCGACGTAACGGCTGGGGTGATGCTGCAGCACGTCAGCCGGAGCTTGCGACGGATCCAGACCCACCGCTTGGACATCTCGTTCGATATAGATATCTTTATCCGGCCGGACGTGCCAGCTAAGCGCCCAGTCCACGGCAAAGTCATCCCAGACATCGATATCGTCGTCGACAACTACGGTAATTTTTCCGAAGCCGGTGCGCTGCGACCATGCGCCGTACATGAGTTGGCGCACCTGGCCGACGAATTCTTTTTTCAACGAGATGACAAGGTACGCGCCGCTGCCGCCAGCTTCCTTCAAGCGCAGGTCCTTGATCGGAATGCGCAACACATCTTTTAGATGCTTGAACAGCGGCCACTCACGGCCGATGCCGCGAATACAACTCGACTCCGACGGCGGCATCTGGCTGATGAATGCTTGATAGAGCGGCTTGTTGCGATAGGTCATGCATTTGATGTTGAAGAACGGTTCGTTGCCCGCCGGGCCCATGTAGCCGGTGTATTCGCCGAAAGGACCTTCATGCTCGGAAGCATTGGGCGGAATCTCGCCTTCGAGGACGATTTCGGCGGTGGCGGGCACTTCCAACGGCACGGTTTCACAGGCCACCAAATCGACCGGCGCACCGCGCAACGCGCCGGCGACGGCAAATTCATCGAGCGCGTCGGACATTTTCGAAACCGAAACATAGCCGATGGTTGGATCAGCGCCGATGACGACCGCCACCGGAGTAGGCTTGTTTTGCGCATTGTTTTTATACATGTGCCACGCCATGTCTTGGCGCTTGCCGATTAAAAGGCCGGTCTTATTCGGCCCTTTAATTTCCATGCGATAGGTGCCGACGTTGCGCACGCCGGTCTCGGGATCTTTAGTGATGAGATACGGCGAAGTGAAAAATGGCGCGGGATCTTCACCGACGGTCCAAGTCGGTACAGGCAGTTTTGTGATGTCGACGTCTTTGCCGTGAAGAATGTTTTCTTTACAAGGCGCGTCTTTGGCCGACACCATGCGTGGTTCGATGGGATGACCGAGGGCGTGATCCCACTTACGATTGATGCCCTCGACGGTTTCGGTTTGCAGTCCGAGGGCATAAATTTCCCGTGACGCGCCGAGGACACCGGCGACGACGGGGATGTTGAAGCCTTTGACGTTTTCGAAAACAAGAGCAGGGCGTTGCTGAGGCGGAATTTTTTTAAAAAGCTGCCGGCATACCGCCGCAATTTCCCAGTCTTTGTCTACTTCCTTGGTGACGCGTTTGAGTTTGCCGTGTTTCTCCAGCGTCGTGACATATTCCCTCAGATCGCGATAGGCCATGACTCCTCCCCAGGACCGGTGCCGTCGAGTAAATTTTTCGTATCCTAAACACAAATTGTTTATATATCAACTATCGCGACGTTAAATACGGCGAAGATGCCTGGCGGAGGTGGGAGCGACCCCATTGAACTATCGCGCAGCAACCGACGAGGTATCAGAACATAGCGATGAGAATTTATCCCAAACATGTGAACTACGAAAGTTTTATTCGTGGTCCAATTCCGATCTAGTCTGGATTCCCGATAAAAGCATTCGGGAATGACGGACTCTAAGAGGGTTGGAATAGCGCTTTACGAAGCAAGCTGCGGGTGATCAAACCCGTAGTGATTGAAAACCTTGTGATGAGTGAGAATTGTGAAGCGGCGGTCGCCGGGCGTTATCAGGCTCTGATCTCGGCGCGCATGAATATAATGTAGGAGATGCCGAAACAAACCGCGACGAGCCCAAACAGCGTTGTGATGTGTGGCCAGATCAACCCGAGGCTCTGGTCGATCGCCAACGGCGATGCCAGGATTCCTTCGGCTTGGCCCGGAAGAACCCCACCAAAGGTCCGACCGGTTGTCGGGTTGAGGAGAATTTGAACGCTTTCCTGAAAAAGAGTGCTTGGCGAGATACGTCCCACGGCATTGGCGATGTCCATTTGGCGCGAGACGGCCTCTGGGGTGGCGGCGTCAGGGACGGCGATGTTGGCTATGGCTAAAGTCAGAACTGGAATAAACAGCAGCATAAACAGCCACACAGCCATGGACGCGAGAGCGGCAGTTACGGTTTTTTGAAAAAGCAGAGAAAAGAGCATCCCCAGGGCCAGCCAAAATCCAACGTAAAAAATGCCCACCATGGTGAAGATCAGCATACGCCACAGCTCTTCAGTGTTGGGAGGAAAACCCAGCAGTGTAATTCCCAAGCCGATCACCAGCAGAAGGATCGAACTCCACAGCACTGCGATGGTAGTGAGGCCGGCAAAAAACTTACCGTTAATCAAGCTATCGCGGTAAATCGGCTGCGAGAGCACACGGCTCAATGTACCGCGTGCGTATTCGCCGCTAATGGAATCGAAGCCGAGAGTGATACCCACCAGCGGGCCGAAGAACCCCAGTAACGTGGCGAGGGAAAAAATGCTGTCACCGCTGGACGTCACGAGCAGTAAAAAAACAAACTGTGGCGGTACCATTTCCGAATTCTGGCGGATCGCCTGGCCGGTCGAATAGCTGCCCCAAAGACCGAATAGCAGAACGATGATCAAAAGGATCATGAAACGGCGACTGCTGAAGTGATCGGCCAGCTCTTTCCAGAATACAACGTTCATTTGGGTTAGGCCTCGCGAAAATATTTCAGATAGATCTCTTCCAAAGTCGGGTCTTCGGAACGGAGCTGCAACAAGCTCAATCCCCGCCGTGAAACCACAGATAGGACTTCGCGGCGAACGTCTTCGGTGCAGCGGAGAAACCAACCATGGCTGCGCTTTTCGACCTCATCGACGCCGTTGATATTTTGCAGGTCGCGATCGATGCCATCGGCCTGGCCGCTCACCTCGAGCAGGAAGTTCCATTCTCGGCCTTTCAAGATCGCTCTGCCGAGCGCGTCCATCGCGCCTTGCACGATCAGCTTGCCTTTGACGATGATGCCGACGCGACTACAGATTTGCTGGACTTGCTGAAGTTGGTGCGATGACAGCATGACAGTGATGTTATGTTGCCGATTCAAGTCCTGGATCAGCTCCAGGATGCGAATCGCGCCATCCGGGTCGATCCCCAAGGTCGGTTCGTCGAGAATGATGGCTTGAGGTTTTTTCACCAGCACTTCAGCGATGCCCAACCGTTGCTTCATGCCGCGGGAATACTCTCTGACTAAACGCCGGCCATCGTCAGCGAGTTGTACTTGGTCCAATACTTCCGTGGTGCGCCGGCGCGCTTCGTCTTCGGGTATGCGGTTTAGCCGCGCCATGTAAAGCAAATTTTCCCGCGCGCTGATATCGTCGTAAAAACCGGGATTTTCCGGCAAGTAGCCAACCCGTTTTTTGACCTCGATGGATTGATGGGTTGGGTTGAAGCCGCACACTGAGACATTGCCCGATGTCGGTTCGGTGAGACCCAGCAGCATCAAAATCGTCGTCGTTTTGCCGGCCCCGTTCGGACCGAGAAATCCGAACACTTCGCCTTGCTCGACAGTGAGATTGAGCGCGTTCACCGCGAGCTTCTCGCGATAGCGCTTGGTTAGATTTTTAGTCTCGACAACTACGCTCATCGACGACCTAGACGGAAAAATACGGCTGCCAGACCCAGCACAACCAGGCCGACGATGCCGAAGCCGATCCAGCCCCAGATCGTTGGCGTTGAAACCGTCACCCGAAACTCCGACGACTTGTTGGCCTCCGGGGAATTGGCGGTGAGCGTCAGCATGTAGTCCCCGGCGATGGTTCGATCCGGCGCCAAGATTTCCATTTTTATTTGTCGCACTTCGCCGGGACCCAACGCATCGATCTTATCCGGCTTGAACTCCACCGTCCACTTCTCACTCGGCTTCTTGGTGACAAAATTGAGGTTGCGGACCGGCGCTGTGCCGGCGTTGCCCACGACAAAGTCGATGGGCGTCTTCGTCCCGGCGGTGACCGATGTATTGAGTGTACCCGCCAACGATCCCATCTTGAGATCCTGCGTGCCCTTGAGCGAGACCTTGAGGCTGGTCGAGGCCTCGTAAGCTCCTGCCCGCGCCTGGATGGTTACGGGATATTCCTTCGCTTCCGCAGTTGCCGGCGTGTCGATCTCGACGCTGAGCGTTTCCGAACCGTTTTCCTTGATTTGAATCGAGGAAATCTGCTGGTCGCCGAATTGCGGCTTAAAACGAACCGTCCAGCCCTGCGGCGCTTGGGCGACGATATTCGTCGGCAGCGCTTTGTTCGTTTCATTTTTGAGATCAACAGTAAATTTTAACGTCTGACCAGTCGCCGAGCTAAGGACGGGATATTGACTGCTAACCTTGATACCGCCCGTCTCGATCTTCTTGGAAGTCACACGATAGTTGATCGTTTCGACGTACTGTGTCGCTCCCTTCGAGTCTTTGGCGGTTACTTTAATGGGGTAAGTTCCCGGCTTGGTCTTTTCCGGAACTTTAACTTTGAACTCAAGGGTCGTAGATTTATTCGAGTTTTGATCGCCGCCTTGGACCATGACAGAGCGCACCGGAAAGCTCGGGTACCGCGAATTAAAATTAGCGTCCCATCCGGCGGGAGTGCCTTCAATCGCCAGACTTACTTCCACCGGGTCCTTGGTTCGATTGACGACCTCTGCATCCATCGTGGCCTCTTGTCCCTGACCCACGGTGAGATCCTTGAACGGAAGAATCAGATTAAACGATTCCTTCGACGCAGGAGTTGTCGTTACAGCTTCCGCTGCAAAACCGTTGACGACAAAACCGGCAGACGGGCTTAGCGATAGTAAAACCAGATAGGTCAACACCCGCAGGCGATGTTTGATAACCCCGACCCTCATATATATCAACCCCCTCATAGGCAGAATTTGATGGTGATACATAACATAAAAGACTTTACCGTCAAGGCCCTTCGGGAAATTATGTCTTTCCCAATTGGCGCAGTCCTTCATAAAGAACAATCGAAACCGCATTGGAGAGATTCAAGCTCCGCACGCCAGTGCCCATCATCGGAATGCGCAACGCGCGCGCGGGGTTTGCATCCAGCAATTCTTGCGGCAAGCCGCGCGTTTCGGGCCCGAATATGAGAAAATCATCATCGTTGTAGCGCGCCGCTGTGTAAGACTTGGCTGCGCGCTTGGAAAAAAACCACAGGTTCATTGGCCGCATCGCCGACAGGAAATCATCCCAGGATTCGTGCACGCGCAAGTCGACGAACTCCCAATAATCAAGGCCCGCTCGTTTGAGATGTTTGTCATCGATCTTAAAACCCAACGGCTCGATCAAGTGCAGCGGCGTCAAAGTCGCGGCGCACAGTCGCGCCACGCTCCCGGTGTTGGGCGGAATCTCCGGTTCAAGCAGAACAACGTGCACGGTCAACTATCCAAGATGAAAGTGACCGGTCCGTCGTTCACCAACGATACTTTCATACGGGCTTGAAAACGGCCGGTGGCCACCCTCATGCCGGCGTCACTCAAGCGCCGCACGAAGTGTTGATACAATCGCTCGGCTTCGGCGGCCGGCGCGGCCTCGGTAAATGAAGGCCGATTGCCTTTGCGGCAGTCGCCGTAAAGCGTAAATTGCGACACCACAAGCAGCTCGCCGCCGGCTTCGAGGATCGATCGGTTCATTTTCCCTTGATCGTCTTCGAAGACCCGCAGGTTACTGATCTTCTCGGCCAGAAAGTCGGCGTCGGTGTCCCCGTCTTGCTTGCCGACGCCCAAAAGCACGCAAAGTCCGGCACCGATCTTCCCGACAAGGACCGAGTCCACCGAGACGCGCGCTTCTGAGACTCTTTGAATGACGGCACGCACGATTCGATCAATGGACTCTTAAGATCAGGGGCGGCTCAACACGGGCGAGCGAACAACTGCGCGAAGCTGTTTTCTCATGTTGGTCGATCTTCCGAACTGTTAACAGAGATTGATGCGAGTGACAATAAGCCGTGAACTATTTATATTCAAGCGGCTATGGATCCATTCTCATGCACGCGGCGAAACTCTCACTGTCAGTTGTCAGTGTGGCGTTGGCGACGGTCGTGTTCGCAGGTCGTGCGGACTCGCCCTGGTCGAACATCGCCGAGAGGCGGGCAGCGAAGCCGCCGTTGGCATCGAGATGGGAACGAGTCTTCGGCAAAGTCAGCGTCGCCGGACGCCGTCAAAAGCCTAAACCTTTGCCGGTATTCAAGAACCGTTCCTTCTGCGGTGCGACGGTGCGTGACGAGACACTGCTCATTGGTCCCGACGGTGGACTCGCGAATGCGGTCGTGATTTTTCATTCGCTCGAAAGACCGGTATCTGTTCATCCCGGCCGCGCTGGCACTGGACAATAGAAGTGCGCGTTTACGCCTCATGTCCAGGTGGCTGTCGTCGGCAGCGAGTTGCTACTAAAAAACAGCGACCCGATTCTGCACACGGTGCATGCCCGCATGGGCAACGAAACCTTGTTTAACGTCGGGTCTGCCGAACGTGGCGCCGGGTCAGCAAACGGCTCGAACGCGCCGGCGTAATCAGGATCAATTGTGATGTGCTGCATACCTGGATGAGCGCGGCCATCGTGATTACAGAATCGCCTTTCTTTGCGTTGACTGACGCCACCGGCGACTTCAAGGTCGATCATTTGCCGACCGGCGCATACGACATGGAAGTGTGGCATGAACGCTTGGGATCACGACGCCAGCGACTCGCCGTGAGCGCCAATGGGATCGCGCACATCGAGGTAATCTATACCCAGGAAAAACCGAGCTGATGCTTTATTCCGTCAAAGGTTCTGTTAACTTGAGTTAAGCGATGTATCCGATTCTCTTCCAATTCGGCCCGATAACGATTTACAGCTTCGGCGCCTTCATGGCGCTGGCGGCGCTCACCGCCGCGTGGGTCGTTCATGCCGAGCTCAAGCGCTACGGCTACAACCCGGAGCTTGCCTCGACGATGGTTTTCGCGGCGGCCGTCGGTGGATTGGTCGGCGCGCGGCTTCTGTTCATTGTCGAAGAGTGGGACAACTTTCTCGCCGCGCCGATGAATTTCATCTTCACGGGTGCGGGATTCACGTGGTATGGCGGTTTTTTCGGCGGCGTCGCCGCGGTCTCGTGGGTGCTTAAGAAAGCACAAGATCCCATGGCTGGTCGGCGCGGACATCGGCGCGCCGGCCTTGGCGCTCGCCTACGGCGTCGGCCGCATCGGTTGTCACGTAGCGGGTGACGGAGATTGGGGCACGGTTACGGACGTTCCCTGGGGCGTTGCCTATACTAACGCCATCGTCGGTTGGGCCGATCCCAATACAGGAATTCCTTATCCGCCGGGCACACGCGTGCACCCGACGCCGATTTACGAGTTCATCGAAGCCGTAATCGTGTTCGGCATTCTTTGGTCCTTGCGCAAACGCGGCTATGCGCCGGGAACGATGGCGTGGCTCTATTTAATTCTCGGCGGGATCGCGCGTTTTGTCGTCGAATTCTGGCGCATCAATCCGCCGCTCGGATTCGGCCTGAGCGAAGCGCAGTTGTTTAGCGTTGCTCTGATGGCCGTGGGAATGTTGCTGCTTGTCCACCCGGCGAACCGTGGTTCTCTTGAAAAGGCAAAGTCGAAGTAGCGTGTATTTCGCTTTAGCTCCAGCAGTACAGGGTAGTGAATCGTTTCTACACCCCACCCTCCCCTCATCCTATTGTTTTCCCCCTTCCCCCTATACCCGCACCAACTCCCGCCCCCCCCCATCACCGCTCTCCCTCTCCCGTGAACCTTCCCTCCCCTCCCCCTCCCCCCCCCCCCCCGACTGAAACGCGCTTCAGAAGCTGATGTGTCCGTGAAACGTCTCGTTCACCATCGTTTTGCTGCATGGTCGAACTCCCCCCCCCCTCCCCCCTTTCGTTGGCTCAAGCGCTCCTCGAGAAAGCTCGACTCGGCCCGAAGGATTCTGCTCGCCACGATCCCGCCTCAATTCCACTCATGGGCCAGCTTGTCCCCCCCCTCCCCTCCCTTCCCCCCCCCCCCCCCCCCCCCCCCCCCTCCCCTCCCCGCTCCCCGCTTCTCACCGGTTCAAGGATTTCGCGGCCGCCCAAACCGCGCTTCGCTGTCTTCTTCGGGACACCAACGTTAAGCCAATTGTCTTCTTCTCCTCCCCTCTCCCCCCCCCCTCCCTCTCCTTCCTTCCCCCCCCCCTTCCCCCCTCCCCCCCTTCCTCCCCCCCCCCCCCGCTCTCTGCCTCCCTACCTCCCCCCCCTCCTCCCAATGAATCATGACTCTAATCCCCCCCCCTCCGACACCCCCTCCCCCCCCCACTCCCATTTTGCAAGGAGTTTGCAGGGAACTGAAAAAGTTGGGTTTCATTGTATAGCTCGTCTCGTTTTTAATCGAAGTATCCTAAGGCCTTCGCCGTCGGCACGGAACAGATCCAACGAAATCCTACGCGCAAGCCAAATACGCTGAGCGTGACCAAACCCACAATATGATGAGGGAGGCTCTGAAGCTCCTACGATCTTGAAACGGAGGCCCGGGGCCGCAGGCGTGGGTATACAAACGAATCGAATATACATTGTGGAACATATGTCAGCCGAACAATGTGCGGCGTGAGAGACTGAGGACCGTGAGCAGCAGCGCTAAGAGGCCGTGAAGGCTAAATCAGACCTGCCTCGTGTCTCCGGAGATAGACCCCGCAAGCCCAAGATGCACCCAGAAGAAGCCCGATATCGAGCGTTAAGACGGTCCTTAATTATTGTCGGGACGCCGGCCATTTGTGGAATACCCTGGTCGGATGGAAAATAAATGCACACTTCGACCCGCTGCATATAATAAGCAACATACTTATCCTTTGCGGTTTCATTCTGCTTTCCGCAGCGTGGAAAGTGCTCTACGAGGCGCAACGCACGGGTACGCTTGCCGTAAGTGGTCCCTATGCCTACGTGCGCCACCCGCAGTACAGCGGCTTTATTCTCATCATGTTCGGCTTTTTGCTCCAGTGGCCGACATTGGTTACATTGATTATGTTTCCGATCTTGGTGACGATGTATGTGCGGCTAGCCCGGAGAGAAGAGCAGGAGGTTACGGAGGAATTTGGCGATCAGTATCCCCGCTATGCTGCCAGGACCCCTGCGTTCCTGCCACACGTTCGGACCCTAAGACGCAAAACGATATGAGATCCTAGCTTAAGAAAGCCAACCAGGTTTTTCCGACAGGGATGTAATGAGATGACTGGATCCAATTTGCGGCATGAACGTGGAGCCCAATAGCGCTGCGGGCAGTCACGTTCACAATGGCCAAACCTATTATTTCTGCAGCCAGCACTGCCTGGCGAAATTTAAAGAAGACCCCGAGCGGTTTTTGAAATCGCCCGCTACGGAACATGCCGCGCATGGTCACGGACAATCTCCCGCGGACTCGGCGCGGGCGCCAAAAAAGGATAGCGCGGAGGATGCCATTTATGTCTGTCCGATGGATCCCGAGGTGCGCGAGTCCAAACCCGGCGCGTGCCCGAAATGCGGCATGGCGCTGGAGCCGGCAGCTCCCGCAGCTCCTTCGCTGAAGACAGAATTTATTTGTCCCATGCATCCGGAGATCGTCCGTCCCGAGCCGGGAGCCTGTCCCATTTGCGGCATGGCTCTGGAACCGAGAACCGTAACCTTAGCGGAAGAAGCCAATTCCGAACTACTCGACATGACGCGGCGATTTTGGGCTGGCGTTGTTTTGAGCGCGCCAATTTTTTTTCTCGCCATGTCCGATATGATTCCGGGGCAGCCCGTGCAGCGCGGTTTATCGCCGCAGCTACTCAATTGGTTTCAGCTCGTTCTTACCACTCCAGTGGTGCTCTGGGGCGGATGGCCGTTCTTTCAGCGCGGCTGGGCGTCCATCGTCAATCGCAGTCTAAACATGTTCACGCTGATCGCCATCGGAGTCGGCACTGCGTTCGTTTACAGTCTGGCCGCCACGCTTTTCCCCGACGCTTTTCCGCAATCGTTCCGCGGCCACGGCGGCGCGGTGGGCGTTTACTTCGACGCCGCGGCGGTGATCACCACATTTGTTTTGCTCGGTCAGGTATTGGAGCTGCGCGCCCGCAGCAACACCGGCAAAGCGATCAAAGCGTTGTTGGGGCTTGCGCCCAAGAGCGCGCGTCTGCTGCGCGACGACGGCACGGAAACGGACGTAGCTCTCGAGCGCGTTCAAGTCGGCGATCGTCTGCGCGTCCGCCCGGCGAGAAGATTCCCGTTGATGGAATCGTTTTGGCAGGTACGACATCAGTCGATGAGTCGATGATCACCGGCGAGCCGATTCCGGTTGAGAAGACAAAAGACGGCAGAGTTACCGGCGGGACGGTTAACGGAACCGGAAGTGTCGTCATTAGGGCCGAGCGGGTCGGCAGCGATACGCTTTTGGCGCAGATTGTCCGCATGGTTTCGGAAGCTCAGCGCAGCCGGGCGCCGATTCAGAAACTCGCCGATATTGTCTCCGGTTATTTTGTTCCAGCGGTGGTTCTGATCGCGATCATAACTTTTGTAGTTTGGGCTTTGTTCGGACCGCAACCTTCATTGGCTTACGGACTGCTCAACGCGGTGGGTGTACTGATCATTGCTTGTCCCTGCGCGCTCGGATTGGCGACGCCGATGTCGATCATGGTCGGGGTGGGACGGGGCGCAACGGCCGGTGTGTTGATCAAGAATGCCGAAGCACTGGAGGTTCTGGAAAAAATCGACACGTTGGTGGTCGATAAGACCGGAACCCTTACCGAAGGCAAACCGCACTTGGCGGCGTTGGTTCCGGCGTCGGGACAAAGCGAGAATGAAATTCTTCGTCTCGCGGCCAGCTTGGAGCGTGGCAGTGAGCATCCGCTCGCCGCGGCGATTGTCGGCGGCGCGGAGCAGAAAGGATTGAAGCTCTCCGAAACACGCGATTTTCGCTCGATCACGGGAAAAGGTGTCGTTGGACTAGTCGACGAAAAGCACGTCGCGCTGGGCAATCGCAAACTTTTGGAGGAAGTGAAAGTCGAACCGGGTGAGTTTTTGAATCAGTCGGAAAAACTCAGAAAAGACGGCCAGACGGTCATGTATATCGTCGTGGATGGAGCTGTCGCCGGACTGGTCGGTGTCGCAGACCCAGTCAAGCAGTCCACCGCAGAAGCGATCCAGATGCTGCATCAGGACGGAATAAGGATCGTCATGCTCACGGGGGATAATCGAACGACCGCCGAAGCAGTTGCGAAAAAGCTAAGCATTGATGAAATTCAAGCCGAGTATTGCCCCAGCAAAAGGGCGCGGTGGTGAAACGGCTGCAGGCGGAGGGTCGGATGGTGGCGATGGCGGGGGACGGAGTCAATGATGCTCCCGCTCTGGCTCTGGCTCATGTAGGAATCGCCATGGGCACGGGCACTGACGTGGCGATGGAAAGCGCCGGAGTGACTCTTGTCAAGGGCGATCTGCGCGGCATAGCCAAGGCGCGGCATCTCAGCCGAGGAACGATGCGGAACATCCGGCAGAATCTTTTCTTTGCGTTCATCTACAACGTATTGGGAATTCCCATCGCAGCGGGACTGCTCTATCCTTTTTTCGGTCTACTGCTAAGCCCTGTGATCGCCAGTGTCGCCATGACCTTCAGTTCGGTCTCCGTGATTAGTAATGCACTTAGACTTAATAGGTTGGAACTTTGATGTGAGCGTAAGCAAAGAAAACAGGATGGATCGTTGTCCTAGACCAAGCAGCCCTCTTTCCTTGGATTACGTCACCCTCTCACAGGGTCACCACCCCCTCTTGAAGTTTCCCTTTTGGCTGCTCGTTCTAACAGTTTATCGATTTTACGCTGGGTCTGCTGGCCGATCTGCTCGTGGCCGCATTCCTGGCAAATCGTACAGGGGACGTTACGGATCTCGAGCAGATCGGTTTGTATCGTGGTCCGGCCAAGGTAGGTCCGCGATCGACATTGCGCGCATCTTCCAGGCATGGTTTTCAGTTAACCCTTCACCACTCTATCAGGCGGGGAATCGGAAAGGTAAAGGAGGGCACGCTCGTGAATTTTCACGCTGTGCCTGTTTCCTATCCCTCGTCGATGGAGCGGCTGGCTTGCCGTATGGATTGGAAGTTTGGTGGCAAAAGCTGCCACAGCAAGCAGGCAAACGATGCCGCCGATCATCAGAGTCCCGGGGGTCCCGACCCAATGGGCGATGGCGCCGAGCATGAGGCTGCCCAACGATTCGACGCCGCGGCGCGCCATCACGAAGAGGCTCAGTACGCGGCCGCGTTTCTGGTCGTCGACCAGACTCTGCACGATGGTATTGCTTGACGCCATCTGCATCATCAACGAGAAGCCCGAGCACCAGGGCGATGATCAAAGCGATCGCCAGTGAGCGCGAGAGCGACAGGGCGAACAGGCCGATGCCGTAGAGGAATGCCGGCGAGCGACAATCATCTCAGCCAGCCCTTCGAGGCGGCTGCGCAAGGCGAGATAGATCGCGCCCACTAGCGCTCCCACGCCGGTGGCGGACATGAGGTAACCGTAGACGCGCGGACCGCCGTGCAGGATGTCTTCGGCGAATACCGGCATGAGCAGCGTGTAGGACGAGGCGATAAAACTGACCACGGCGACGAGCATCAAAATGGATCGAATCGGCACCGAAGCGAACGTGTACGCGGCGCCTTCCAGGATCGCGGCCTTGACATTGAGCGGGCTGGAGGAGAATTTCTTTTCCGGAATTTCCATCAGGAAGAGCGCGCCCAAGACCGCAAGATAGCTCAGGCTGTTGAGGGCGAAACAAGGTCCTTCGCCGACCAGGGCGATGAGGATTCCCGCCACTCCTGGTCCGATCAGCAGCGCGCCGTTGAAAATGAAAGAGTTTAAGGCGATCGCGTTGGGCATGCTCTTCTCTCGCCTCGATGATATCCACGATGAAGGCTTGGCGAGCCGTGATATCGAAAGCGCCGACGACCCCGAGCAGCCCGCCAAGCACTAGCACATGCCAGACCTCGACTTGATCGGTGAGGACGAGCACCGCCAACAGCGCGGCCTGGAGCGCCGAGAGCGCCTGGGTGACGACCATAATGCGGTGACGTTTGAGCCGATCCGCGCGGGGCGCCGGCAAAGGGCACGAGAAAGAAAAAGCGGGATGTCGCTGACAAAACCGACCACGCCCAACATCAGTTCGGACTTCGTCAATCGATAGACCAGCCAGCGCATGGCGATCAGTTGCATCCAGGTGCCGATCAACGACACGGCTTGGCCGAAGAAAAACAGGCGGAAATTTTCGCGAGGCTAATGCGCGCACGAGGAACTTGAGGTCTTTAGTTTCGCTGGGCATGAGATGAGTGTCGGTTATTTCGAAGCTTAATTCGATCGCTTGAATCCAATCCGCAGAGGGTTGCTGCCGACAGAGCGGGGCGCGCGGAGCTCAAAATGATAAAATGGCGAAGCCATGCTCACGTGAAGCGGGACTGCCGATATGGCGTGATCGTACCGAAGTATCGAAGCAAACCGATGTTTGGGACGGAGAGTTAGTCTCGTCGCGGACACGCCTTAAGATGGCTCCGCCGAAACTTCCGAAATCGCCAAAAATTAGATAGACAGTGTCTCCCGAGTCGGCCTATAGTTTTAGTGATGCCAAGATGGCAAAATCAACGTGGAGGTCTCGCATGGCAGCCATTGCGCCCGTTTTTGTAATGATTCTGATCCTATTTCTTGTTTTCAAGCTGGCAAAATGGAGTGCCTACCGGCGGAAGTAAGAAACTGTTCGTCCCGTGCTGCCGACCTTGCGTAAACAGGTAGACTTCACCGTTTGCAGTCGTGGGTAGGATGCATTCTAACAGTAGTGTCTACGACGTGGTATTCTACTCGATCCGGGCGTTATAGAAGTGCTGCAATGCAGTATTGTCGACCTGGAGTGCGCCATGGTCACCATCAGTCAATTAGCGAAAGGCGGTTTTATGCACCAATACAAGAGTCATCCCATTTATGGCATCGGATTTCGTGGGCCTGGAAAAACATGGTATTGCAGGGGCTTGATATTCGATTCCGAAGATAAGGTGACAGAGATGAAAAGAGTAGAAAGCGCCAACGTAAGTTTCGCGACGAAAAGAAAAGCGGAAGAACACGCGGTCAAA
>CAWDDI010000024.1:0-359239 GCA_963800985.1 uncultured Alphaproteobacteria bacterium
CTGTGAGCCGTTTCTGCGTACCCGCCGACAGCATCCGTCGGCCCGCCCGCGCGAACGACTGCTCACGCCCCTGAGAGCGGATGGGTCCTGCAATCCGCGCGGCCAGCATCACTTCTGCCGCGGCTGCTTTAGGCTCTCGCCCGCGTTGGTCATGTGCCCTTCGCATTTAGCAACAACGGCCTGCGATGCCGTCCCGCTGGTAGGCGGCACCCTCTCATGGCCTCGGAATGGGCAGCTTCCGGTGAATGTGCGAACGTGAGCGGAGCTGGTGAAGGTCCATTCACCTCGGCCAAATGCGGAAACCACACCAAGGTCAGCCTAGTGCCATGAGCGGACCAACGGCTCGACGCAGCGATGCGACCCTCGATAGGCTGGCTAGGACATCATGGGGAAGGCAATCATCCAGCGGCTTACGTCCGCCGATATCGTTCGGCTGGAGAATGCGGGCACGGGCTCGGAACAATCGTTTGGCCCCAGAATGCGCCGGACGCTCACTTAACAATCACTCGGGTCACCATGCAGCCCGGGGCGATCTCCCCACGGCATTCACATGCGGCATCCGAACAGACGTGGCTGATCGAGAGGGGAGAGGCCACGCTGCTCTTGGCCGACGATCAGACTAGCCGCTACAAGCGGGCGACATCATCCGGACGCCACAGGGCGACGTGCACGGGGTGGCCAACACCGGGGATCGCCCGTTCGTCTACCTCGCCGTGACTTCTCCTCCTCAGGACTTCACCGCCGCCTATGAGCGGATTGGGGACGACCGCTGAGGGTCAAACTCAGTCCATAAGCGGGTTGGTGCGGAGGTCCGCTCACAGCGTGCTTCCGGATTTTCACTGCGCGCACTGGTTGGCTCGATCCGGACGCGGGCGCTGATGAAGGTCCCGGTGAAACGCCAAAACACTCGAGCTGGCTTCCCCTTATATGCTTCCCAATCGGCATTTCTGGGAAGCATGGCTTTATCAAATCTGGGCAAAGTATTTGATTTCGTTGCTGGATGTGCAAGGACTCAAAGTTAGACCAGCCGATTAAGAGGCAGCGGTATGAAACATCGCGAGAGGTGCGGACGACCTCGGTCCTGGGGCGTACCGGGCGATTGCTAATCTCCGTGACAGAGCCATCGGCCTGCGGGTAGGACTCCTTAAGTTATTGATATATCTGGTGCAGCCGGCGCCGGGGCTTAACCGGGGACCATCTGATTAAAAGAGAGCTGCTCGCATCGAGATTTGACAAACCCCGAAAGTGCGCCGGCACTCGTCACGTTTCCCTCGATGAGCACGGCAGTTCGACTGCTTACTTCCCATCCTTTTCCCACCGCCTGCGCGAGGCTTGGGCCAATTCCGTCTAAATGCTTGAAAAGTCTGGCGCGCCCAACGGGACTCGAACCCGTGTTTTTGCCGTGAAAGGGCAACGTCCTAGACCGCTAGACGATGGGCGCTGACGGGCGATTCCGCCGAGGCGGGCGGACATATAGAGGGGTTCCGCCGAGGCGGGCAAGTTGCGCGGGCCGTCTCCCCGGCTAAGGGTGCTAGGCGGGCATCGCGAGATCGTGACCCGCGATCTCGACTCGGTCATGCCCGCCCCATTGATTGAGACACAGGGTTCCCGCAACGTGGACGTGATGGCCGAGCGCTCGGATCAGCGACTGCCCAAGCGGCTGGCCCGCGGCGCGGAAGGCGATCGCGCCGATGATGGTGCCGTCGCCGCCACGCAACTTCGACGCGCACATGTCCGCCGGAGCCGACTTCCCGCGCTTCGACGAGCCGATGGTGGGCGAAGACAAAGACCGGCTCCGGCTGACCGGACCCGTAAGGCCCTGCCCGTTCGAGCGCCGCAACGAGGCTCGGGAGCGCGCCCGCGGCCGTCAGGCCCGCGTCGACCAGCAGCGTGTCGAGGACCCGCGTATCCCCGACGGCTTCCGCAAGGCGCTGGGCCATGAAAGCCTCGAAACGCCCCATGTCCTCGCCGCTGATCGTGACGCCTGCCGCCATGGCGTGGCCGCCGCCCTTGGTGGCGAGAGCCGCTTCGAGGGCGGCGCGGACGGCGCGGCCGAGATCGACCCCCGGTGACGGAGCGTCCGGAGCCCGTGGCGCTGCCGTCCCGGTTCCGAGGTGAAGGCGAAGGCGGGGCGGCGGAAGCGCTCCTTGAGGCGCGCGGCGATGAGGCCGACGATGCCGGGGTGCCAATCCGCGGAGGACGTCACGAGGACGGGCCTATCGCCCCGCTCGATGAACGCGTGGAGGGCCTGCGCCTCGGCATCGGCAACCGCGTCCTGCTCGATGGCCTGCCGCTCGCGATTGAGACGGTCGAGTTCCGTCGCGAGCCGGCCGGCCTGGAACGGGTCCTCCGTGAGGAGGAGCTTCGAGCCGAGCGCCGCATCGCCGATGCGCCCGCCGGCGTTGATGCGCGGTCCGATGAGGTATCCGAGGTGCCAGCACTCGGGCGTGCCCGAGAGGCCGCAACGTCGATGAGCGCCGCAAGGCCCGCTCGGCGGCGGGCGCGCATGACCTGAAGGCCCTGTCGCACGAAGGCCCGGTTGAGGCCTGTCAGCGGCACCACGTCGGCGACCGTCGCGAGCGCCACCAGATCGAGGCTCGCAAGAAGATCGGGCTCCACGCGGCCCGCGAAGAAGCCGCGGTTGCGGAGCGTCCGGTTGAGGGCGACGAGCGCCAGGAACACCACGCCCGCGGCGCAGAGCTGGCCGAGGCCCGAGAGGTCGTCCTGCCGGTTCGGGTTCACGAGCGCCAGCGCGGGCGGCAGCCTTTCCGGCGCCTGATGATGGTCGAGCACGACCACGTCGAGGCCGAGCCGTCCCGCTTCCGCGAGCGGCTCGTGGCTCGCGGTGCCGCAATCCACCGTGACCAGGAGCCCGGCCCCCTGCCCTTTCAGCGAACGGATCGCCTCCGCGTTGGGGCCGTACCCTTCCGTGATGCGGTCGGGAATGTGAACGAGGGACGGCACGCCGCATCGGCGCAAATACTCCGCGAGGAGAGCGGCGCTGCAAGCGCCATCGACGTCGTAGTCGCCGAAAATCGCTACCGTCTCGCCGCGCTGCACGGCATCGGCGAGACGCGCGGCCGCGGCTTCCATGCCGGTCAGACAATGCGGGTCGGGGAGCAGGTCCCGCAGCCGAGGACTGAGGAACCCCGGAGCGTCCTGAACGCTCACCCCGCGCCCCGCCAGCACGCGGGCGAGAACATCCGGCAGCCCATGTGTCTGCGCGATCGCGAGTGCAATCGTGGAGCGCCCGGCATCGCAGCGTTCGTTCCAGGCGCGCCCGAGCACCGATCGCGCGACGCCGAGATAGGGGCTTGCCTCGTTATGAAGAGCTGATTCGGTCACCCTTGCACGTTAGCGCGGATTGTGGAGCAAGGGAGACGCTGCCGACGTCTGAGACACGGCGGCTCCGCATCGGGAGGGCGGCTTCCGGTGCGCTCAATCCAGGTGGAACTTCGCGAGCTCCCGGTGCTCGCCGTAGATGCGGCGCACCGTGCCCGTGGCCGAGCGGTAGACGACGGTTTCGGTCTCGATCACCTCCTTGCCGAACTTCACGCCCTTGAGAAGAGCGCCGTCCGTGACCCCGGTCGCCGCCACGATCACGTCGCCGCGGGCGAGGTCGGTCATGTCGTATTTGCGGTTCGGATCCGTAACGCCCATCCCGGCAGCGCGCGAGCGCTTCTCCTCCGTGTCGAGGATGAGTCGCCCCTGCATCTGGCCTCCGATGCAGCGCAACGCGCCGGCGGCGAGCACGCCCTCGGGGGCGGCGCCGATCCCAAGATAGATGTCGATGCCGGTCTCGTCGGGCTTCGTGGTGAAGATGACGCCGGCGACGTCGCCGTCGCTGATCAGCCGCACGGCCGCTCCCGTCCTGCGGATCGCGGCGATGAGATCCACATGCCGCGGGCGGTCGAGGACGAGCGCCGTCAGCTCGTTCGGCTTCACGCCCTTGGCCTTTGCCAGGCTCTGGATGTTCTCTTCCGGCGATGCGTCGAGATCCACGACGCCCTTGGGATAGCCGGGCCCCACCGCGATCTTGTGCATATAGACGTCCGGAGCCGCGAGCAGCGTGCCGGCTTCCGCCATGGCCATGACGGCGATCGAGCCCGGCATGTCCTTGGCGCAGAGCGTGGTGCCCTCGAGGGGGTCGACCGCGATGTCGACCCTGGGGCCGTTCCGATTCCCGACCCGTTCGCCGATGAAGAGCATCGGCGCCTCGTCGCGCTCGCCTTCGCCGATCACCACGGTGCCATCGATCGGCAGCCTGTTGAGCTCGCGCCGCATGGCGTCGACCGCGGCCTGATCGGCGGCCTTTTCCTGGCCCGACCGCGCAGGCGCGCGGACGCCACGGCAGCGCGCTCGGTCACGCGCACGAGTTCCAGCGTGAGGATGCGCTCGATGAGTTGGCCCGGTTGGACGGTGATGTCCTGCGACATGGACGTGTCGGCTCCCTGTTGGTGTTCTGTTGCTGAGGTCATGAGCGTCCCTTGCCGGTCACCCGAGGCGGCTGGGCGCAGCCGCCTTCGGGCGAGGAGCTATTCCCTTTCGATGCGGATCACCTGGGGCGGCTCGGCGACAAGGCCATCCCCGGCGATCTTGTCGAGCGCCGAGCGAATCGCCGCCTCGGTGGCGGCATAGGTGATCAGAACGAGCGCCACCGGCGCGCCGGACCGGCCGTGCGGGTCCTTCGTGGCGGCGATCTCCGAGCGCTTCTGCAGGATGCTCTCGAGAGAGATGTCGGCTTGCGCCATGCGGGTCGCGACGCCGGCCGCCACGCCCGGACGGTCGTGGACCGTGAGGCGGATGTAGTAGCCGCCCTCGTGACGCTGCATCGGCGCCCGGCGCGCCCTCTCGAGACGGTCGACGGGCCGGCCGAACGGCGCCTGCGCTCGGCCGAAGGCCACGTCCGTGATGTCGGCCACCACCGCCGACGCGGTCGCTTCGCCACCGGCGCCCGGGCCGATCAGCGTCAGTTCCTTGACGGCGTCCGCATCGATCGTGACCGCGTTCGTCACTCCCATCACCTGCGCGATCGAGGAGGTGCGCGGCACCATGGTGGGGTGCACGCGCTGCTCGATCCCGGTGTCGGTGCGCTCGGCCACCCCGAGCAGCTTGACGCGGTAGCCGAGCTCCCTCGCCATGGCGAGATCGAGGGGCGCGATCTTGGAAATGCCCTCGACGTAGATCGCGTCGGCATCGATCTGCGTGCCGAACGCGAGGCTGGTCAGAATCGCGAGCTTGTGCGCGGTGTCGAACCCGTCGACGTCGAAGGACGGGTCGGCCTCCGCGTAGCCGAGCCGTTGGGCATCGGCGAGGCAGGCCTCGAAGGTGAGCCCCTCGAGCTCCATGCGCGACAGGATGTAGTTGCAGGTGCCGTTGAGGATCCCGTAGAGGCGCGAAATGGTGTTTCCCGGCAGCGCCTCGCGCAAGGTCTTGATGACAGGGATGCCGCCCGCGGAGGAGGCTTCGAACGCAAGCGCCACGCCGCGTTCCTCCGCGGCCCTGGCCAGGGCCAAGCCATGCCTGGCGAGGAGGGCCTTGTTCGCCGTCACGACGTGTTTGCCGGCCGCGATCGCGGACTCGACCGTCGCTTTCGCGACCCCGTCGGCGCCGCCGATGAGCTCGACGACGCAGTCGACGTCCCTGGAACGGGCGAGTTCGACCGGATCTTCGAACCACGCGTAGCGCGAGAGATCGAGGCCGCGGTCCTTCGACCGGTTCCGGGACGACACCGCCGTGACCCGGACGGATCGCCCGCAGCGTTGCGCCAGCGCGTTATCCTGCCGCGCCAGGATGCGGACGACCGAAGCACCTACCGTGCCGAGGCCGGCGACGCCGACCCGAAGAGGCTGAGCCAAGAAGCAGTCCCCGAAAGCGAACCTTGAGGCTGTTTACGGAAGCGACGCCCCGCTGTCCATGCGGGCGGCAGGGCCATGCGGGGCCGCCGTGTGCAAGGCTCCGTGCGGCGGGGGAGGACACCCGGCGGCGCTGCCCAAGCCCTTGAAGAACAAAGGAAGAACACCTACATCCCGATCATGAACACGATGTCCATAACGGCAAGTCCGGCGGCGCCGGATGCGGGCTTCGCCGCGGCCGCGGTGCGGACCGAGGGGGCGTGGCGGGTGTACCCCCTGGAAGGGGCGCTGGAGCTCCATTACCGCGACGCGGCCGGCAATCCGAGCCGCCGGCGGGTCCTGGCGCGCGAATTGAAGGTCGGGCCGGGCAAGACCCTGCTCGGCGGCATCGACATGGCCGCCGACGGCTATCGTGGTTTCCGGGCCGACCGGATCGACCGGATCGTCGATGCCGAGTCGGGACGGACGATCGACCGGAACGTCCTCGATTGGCTCATCGGCCTCGCGATCGCCCAGGACCGGGAGCGCCGCAGGGCGCATCTCCGGAGGGCTTGAAGCGCAGCGCGGGACGGGAATGGCAACCCCGCAAAGGTTCGGCTAGAACGCTCGGCATGGACCTGATTGCTTCGACCGAGGCGCTCGCCGCCGCCTGCTCCCGCCTTGCCGCCCACCCGTTCGTGACCGTCGACACGGAATTTCTCCGGGAGACCACCTACTATCCCAAGCTCTGCTTGATCCAGATGGCCTCGAGCGAGGAGGCTGTCCTCGTCGATCCCCTGGCGGAGGGCCTGAGCCTCGAGCCGTTCCTTGCGCTCATGGCCGACAAGGGGGTCGTGAAGGTCTTCCATTCCGCCCGCCAGGATCTGGAAATCGTCTGGAATCTCGGCGGCCTGCTTCCGGAACCGCTCTTCGACAGCCAAGTCGCCGCCATGGTCTGCGGCTATGGCGACAGCGTTTCCTACGAACAGCTCGCCAACGACCTCGCGAAGGCGCGCATCGACAAGTCCTCCCGCTTTACCGATTGGTCCCGCCGCCCCCTCTCGGAGGCTCAGCTCGCCTACGCGCTCTCCGACGTCACGCACCTCGTGAAGGTCTACGAAGTCTTGATCGCCCAGCTGAAGGCGAACGGCCGTCTGGCTTGGCTCGACGAGGAGATGGCGGTCCTCACCTCGCCCGAGACCTATCGGGCCAACCCCGAAAACGCCTGGAGGCGGCTTGGCGGCCGCTTGCGCAAGGCCCGCGAAATCGCCGTGCTCATGGAAGTCGCGGCCTGGCGCGAGCGCGAGGCACAGGCCCGGGACGTGCCGCGGGGCCGAATCTTCAAGGACGACGCCCTCATCGACATCGCCACGACGGCCCCGCGCACCGTCGAGGCTATGGGGCGGCTGCGCTCGATCCCGAACGGCTTCGAGCGCTCGCGAACGGCGGTCGACATCCTGGAGGCCGTCCAGCGCGGCCTGCTGCGCGACCCCAAGACCGTGCCCGTCCCGGAGAGAACCCGCCGCGGCGCTGCGGCCGGCGCGGTCGTCGAGCTCTTGAAGGTGCTCCTGAAGGCGGTGGCCGAGCAGGAGGGCGTGGCGCCGAAGATCATCGCCACGGTCGAGGATCTCGAAGCCATCGCCGACGACGACGGAGCCGACGTGCCCGTCCTCCACGGTTGGCGGCGCTCGCTCTTCGGCGACAAGGCCCTGGCGTTGAAGAACGGCCGGCTCGGGCTCGCCATGGATCGGGGGCGCGTCGTGGTGCGGGACGTGCCGGGATCGCCCGATTGGACCCCGGATCGTGACCCGCCGGAGACCCGGGTCGAGGCCGATCGATCCTGATACGGCAAACCGCCGACCGCTGGGAATGCTACCCAACCACCTCGATGCGAGGCTCGAGGTTGATCAGCTTGCCGAGGGCGCGAACGCGGCCCATCAGCCGATCGCTGGCGAGGGCCGCCCGCGAGGGCGGGAGCTGGAGGACGACCGTTCCGCCGCGCGCCACCAAGGGCGTTTCCGGGAGCACGCCCTCCATGGCGACCGAGATCGGGTAGGCCACGCGCATCAGGGCCCCGAGCAGCCGGGCGCGCTCCATCAGCCGCGGACCGGCGAGCGCCTTGAGGCGGCCGCTGGCCTTCTCGGGCGAGATCCCCTCGTGGCGGAAGAAGACCGACAGCGCCAGATAGGCTCGTCCCGGATGGTCGATGCCGACGAAGGCCGCATGGGCGATGAGGTTGACGCTCTGCTCGCCCCGGTAATCCGGGTGCGCCCGCCACCCGATGTCGGCGAGAAGGCAGGCGGCATGGCGGTAGCGCCGCTCGTCGACGGTCTCGGGCAGGCCGACGCTTTCGACGAAGCGGTCGGTCCACTCCAGAAGCTCCTCGCCGTGGCGCGGCGAGCGCGAGCGCAGGAGGTTGAGATCGCTCGCGGCCGCGATCAGGGGGTCGGCCGAACGAACCTCGTCGTCGAGCCGGTCGAACAGGAGTCCCTCGCGCACCCCGAGGGCGGACACCACCACGTCGCGAGGACGTCCCAGGCGGATGATCTCCTCGAGAACGATCGCGCCGTAGGCCAAGAGCGGCCGGCGGGGCTCGGAGATGATCTCGATGTCCTTGAGGGACTTGGCGTCGACGCGCTCGACGAGCTGCAGGAAGTCGAGCCCGTCCTGTGGCGCGATGACGTAGCCGTGCATCATGTGGAGGGGATAGTCGCGCGCCGCCTGATGGAGCTTCGCCAAGGCACGCCAGGTGCCGCCGACGGCGTAGAAGGTTCGCCGCTCGAGACGCGCCATCTGGGCCTCGGCCCGGTTCAGGCGCTCGCGCACGATCTTCTGGGCCTTCTTGAACGACCCGCCGCTCAGATCCTGGAGAACGAGGCCGCCGAGCGGCATCGTCGTGCCCTCCCCGATCTGCGTCCCGCGCACCTCGACAAGTTCGAGAGAACCGCCGCCCATGTCGCCCACGATGCCATCCGGCGCGTTGAAGCCGGAGATCACGCCGTAGGCCGAGAGCTGCGCCTCGCGCGGGCCGGAGATGAGCTCGACCGCGCAGCCGCACGCTTCCTCGGCGCGGCGGAGGAACTCCGGGCCGTTGGAGGCATCTCGGGCCGCCGCGGTGGCGAGGACGAACATGTCCGCCACGCCCATCGTCTCGCAGAGGACGCGGAATCGGGCGAGCGCCTGGATCGCCCGCTCGACCGCATCCTCGTCGAGCCGTCCCGTCGTCGCGACGTGGCGGCCCAGTCCGCACAGGAGCTTCTCGTTGTAGAGCGGCGTCGGGGCGCGGGTCAGGCCCTCGTAGGCCACGAGGCGCACGGAATTCGAGCCGATGTCGATGATCGCCACCGGCCGGCCCACGGAGAGCCGTCCCTGTGCCTCGCGCGAGATGGCGCTAACGCTGTCCACGTTTCGCGAGAGCCTTGGGGCTTGAGTTCTTAACGGATTTTCCACGGCCTGACAGACTGGGGTTGGTCATGAAATACTTATGGGCGTTGAAGGGTTCCTCACCGGGGCCGGGCAGAATGCGCTGGCTCGCGCCGGTCGGCAGGACCGTCCAGCTCTGCTCGTTGTCGAGCAGGTTCGCGAGCATGATCTGATCGAGCACCTGCCGGTGAACGGTCGCGTTCAGGATCGGGAGCAGCGCCTCCACGCGCCGATCGAGGTTGCGCTGCATGAGATCCGCGGAGGAGATGTACACGTGCGCCCGCGGGCTCGGCAGCCCGTGACCGTTGCCGAAGGCGTAGATGCGGGTGTGCTCCAGGAAACGCCCGACGATCGACTTGACGCGGATGTTGTCGGACAATCCCCTGATCCCCGGACGCAGACAGCAGATGCCGCGCACGATGAGGTCGACCTGCACGCCCGCCGCGCTGGCGTCGTAAAGGGCGTCGATGATCACGGGATCGACGAGCGAGTTGCACTTGCCCCAGATCGCCGCCGGCCGGCCGGCCTTCGCGTGCCCGATTTCCTCGTCGATGTGCTGGAGCAGGCGCTTCTTGAGCGTGACGGGCGAGACCGCGATGCGCTCCAATTCGGCGGGCTCCGCGTAGCCGGTGATGAAGTTGAAGATGCGCGAGACGTCGCGCGCGATCACCGGATCGGCCGTGAAGAACGACAAGTCGGTGTAGCTGCGCGCGGTGATCGGATGGTAGTTCCCGGTTCCCACATGGCAGTAGGTGATGAGCTGGCCGCCCTCCCGCCGCACCACCAGGGAGAGCTTCGCGTGGGTCTTGAGCTCGATGAATCCGAAGACCACCTGCGCGCCTGCGCGCTCCAGGTCGCGGGCCCAGCGGATGTTGGCTTCTTCGTCGAAGCGCGCCTTGAGCTCGACCAGCGCCGTGACCGACTTTCCGGCCTCCGCGGCCTCCGCGAGCGCCGCCACGATGGGCGAGTTCAACGAGGTGCGATAGAGCGTCTGCTTGATCGCGACGACGTTCGGATCGCGCGCCGCCTGGTGGAGGAACTGCACCACCACATCGAAGGACTCGTAGGGGTGGTGGACGACGATGTCCTTCTGGCGGATCGCCGCGAAGCAGTCGCCGCCGTGCTCGCGGATGCGTTCGGGAAAGCGGGGATTGTAGGGCTTGAACTTGAGATCGGGCCGATCGAGGTTGACGAGCTGGGAAAGCTCGTTGAGCGCCAGCATGCCCTCCACGACGAACACCTCGTCGGTGCCGATCTCCAGCTCCTCGGCCACGAAGGCGCGGAGGTCCTCGGGCATCGCGGCTTCGAGCTCGAGCCGGATCACCGTGCCGCGGCGGCGCTGCTTCAGGGCGGACTCGAAGAGCCGCACCAGGTCCTCCGCCTCCTCCTCGACCTCGATGTCGCTGTCGCGGATGACCCGGAACGCGCCCTGCCCCTCGCCCTTGTAGCCCGGGAACAGGCGCGACGTGTGGCGCATGATCACCTGCTCGAGGGCGATGAAGCGGGTCGCGCCGGTTTCCGCGAAGTCCGGCAGGCGCACGAACCGGTCCACCTTATTGGGGAGCCGGATGAGGGCATTGAGCACCTTGGCGTCGCTCTGCCGCGTCAGTTTCAGCGCGATCGAGGAGCCGAGATTCGGGATGAACGGGAACGGATGGGCCGGATCCACCGCGAGCGGGGTCAGCACGGGGAAGATGTGGTGAAGGAAATAGTCCTCGAGCCATGCCGCCTCGTTCTTCGTCAGGTCCGCGTTCTCGACCAGAATGATGGCCTCGTTGAACAGAGCCTCCCGGAGTTCGCGCCAGCGTCGCTGCTGATCCGACGCGAGCGACGAGACCTCGGCGCCGATCTTGGCGAGCTGTTCCTGCGGCGTAAGCCCGTCCTGCGAAGGCGTCGAGACGCCGGAGCGCACCTGTCCGCGCAGGCCGGCGACGCGGACCATGAAGAACTCGTCGAGGTTGTTCGCCGAGATCGAGAGGAAGCGGAGCTGCTCCAGAACCGGATGGTTCCTGTTCGACGCCTCCTCGAGGACGCGCCGGTTGAATTGGAGCCAGGACAGTTCCCGGTTCACGAAGCGCTGCGGAAATTTTCGCAGCGCCGCCCCGTCGAGATCGATGTCCGCGGGCGCCTTCGGGCGCGGCACCTCCGTCGTGACGTCGAGATCTGCTTCGACCAGAGTCGCCCGGACCTCCGTCTCGCCTGATTCGAAGTCGCGCCGCGCCCGCAGCGCCCCGGCCTTGGCGAGGTGGTCACGACGTTTGGCAGCGGTCTGTGTCACTCGGTCTCATCCCCTTCCTGCTCGTCGCCCCCGGCGGATCCCAGCACCGCGGCCGCAATCGGGCGGGAGATCCGCCGTCCCCGGCTGAGGGCCTCCCGGTCAAGCTCCGCCACCACCTCGGCGGCCCGACGCAGCGATCGTTCGATCCTCACGGCTATGTAGTCTACCACGCTCGTATCGACCACAAGCTGGCGGTCGACGAAGAGTTTGACCAGCACCGCCTTGAGGAGCGCGTCGTCGGGGGGCTCGAGGCTGACGCTCGGCGCCAGGCGCAGCCGCGAGAGCAGATCGGCGGTGCCCAATCCCCAACGGTCCGGCGACGTCTGGCAGGTGATCAGCAGCGACGCGTTGCGCTCGCGGGCGAGATTGAGGAGGTGGAACAGGGCCGCCTCGTCGCGCTCGCCGCGGTCGGCATCCTCGATCGCCAGCGCGCCGTTCGAGACGAGATGCGGCACGTCATCGGTTCGCACCTCGGTCGACTGCACGGTCCAGGCCTTCGCGGCGGTGGCCCAGATGCAAGCCAGGTGGCTTTTCCCGCTGCCGCGCGGGCCGCGGAGCAGGAGGGTCGTGTCCGGCCAGTCCGGCCAGCGCTCGATCAGGCTATAGGCGGCCTCGTTCGAGGGGCTGACGAGAAAGTCCTCCCGGCCGTAGCGCGGATCCAGCGGCAGATCGAAGGCGAGTTGCTTCGGGCTCTCGCGCATCCGGGTCAGCCTTTCCGCCTCGCGCGCACGCCGATCCTGCGACCCTCACGCATCGGTCTCGGCCCGCGGTTCGACGATTCGGCTCCCGCGGTAGAGCGGGCTGTCCATGTAGCGGGCGAGCGCATAGCGGGCGATCACCCCCACCGCGGCGGCCAGCGGAACCGCGAGCAGGAGCCCCACGAACCCGAAAAGGGAGCTGAAGGCTAGGAGCGCGAACATGAGCCAGACGGGATGCAGGCCCACCGAGGCGCCAACGAGCTTCGGGGAGAGAATGTTGCCCTCGACGAATTGGCCGAAGGCGAACACCCCGAGCGTTACGGCGATCCAGGTCCAATCCGGCCAGAACTGCACGATCGCGACCCCGACCGAGAGGATGAGGCCGGTGATCGAGCCGACATAGGGGATGAAGCTCAACATCCCGGCCGTCATCCCGATCAGGGCCCCGAAATTGAGGCCGATCAGGCTCAAGCCGACGGCGTAGAAGGCCCCGAGGATCAGGCACACCATCGCCTGCCCGCGGATAAACCCGGCGATCGCCGCGTCGATATCGCGGGCAATGTGGCGGATCGTGTCGCGCTGGCTCAGCGGCAGCCAGGAATCCACCGTGGCGACCATGCGGTCCCAATCGACCAGGAGGTAGAACGCCACGACGGGCGTGACGACGAGGAGCGCGAACACGCTCAGGATCGCCTGCCCGCCCGACCACAGGCGGCCCACGAAGGCGCCGAGCCAGGCCGCCCCCTGTCCGACGAGGTTTCCGATCGAGTTCTGGATGTCGGCGAGAGCCTCCGACCCGCCGAGACGCTCGACCAGGGGGCCGCCCTGCCGCGCCGCCAGTTCCTGCAGACGGGCGACATAGGACGGCAGCCGGTCGATGAAGGCGCCGAGCTGATGGGCCAGGAACGGCAGGATCAGAACCAGCGCGACGAGGAACACGAGGATGAAGAGGATCAGGATGATCAAGGTCGCCGCAAGGCGGCCGATGCCCAATCGTTCCAGGCGGTCCGCCATCGGATCGAGAAGGTAGGCGACCGCGAAGCCCGCGACGAAGGGCAGGAGGATGTCGCGCAGGACGAAGAGCAACGAGCGCGGTGACGACGAGCGCGATCGACCCAAAACCCGATCTGCCGCTGGACCGTCATCGGAACTCCTGAAAACCCCTCAGCCGATCGGCTCGCCGGTCATGTGGCGCAGCCACCCGGCGAGATAGGCGCCGGTCGAAGCGATGGTCAACCCGGCGACGGCGACCATGGCGACGTCGACGAACGGGCCCGCATCGATCCCGAAGGCCTTCGTGGACAGCACCAGGGTCGCGAACCCGATCTGCGCGACCGTGTTGAGCTTCGAGATCAGGAGCGGGCGGATCTTCACGGGCCGGGCCATGACCCATGACAGGAGCACGGCCGCGACGATCATGATGTCCCGGGACACGACCACGATGGCGAGCCAGCTCGGCAGCACGCCGACGATCGCGAGGGTGACATAGATCGAGACCAGGAGCGCCTTGTCGGCAAGCGGGTCGATGTAGGCGCCGAACTCGCTCCTCATGTCGAAGCGCTTGGCGATGAACCCGTCGACCCCGTCAGAGACGCCGGCCACCACGAACAGAATGAAGGCCGCCGACCAGCGTCCCTGCATGATCACCACGATCACGACGGGCACGAGGATCAGCCGGAAGATGGTGATCAGGTTCGGAATGGTCACGCGCAAGCTCCCGGTTCGGAGTGTAGAAGCCGACCGACGACAACGCGAGGGCATCGCTTCCCGCACCCGCGCGACCGCCCTTGCCATCCCGGAAGGCGCGTCTTACTCCGGCGGGCCGGAGGCAGAGCATGACCGAGACCCGCCGCAACGGCCTGACCTATGCCGACGCCGGCGTCGACATCGACGCCGGCAACGCCATGGTCGATGCCATCAAACCCCTGGTGCGCGCGACCCGCCGGGCGGGCGCGGATGCCGAGATCGGCGGCTTCGGCGGTCTCTTCGACCTCAAGGCGGCGGGATTTCGCGATCCGATCCTGGTGGCCGCGAACGACGGCGTCGGCACGAAGGTGAAGATCGCCATCGAGACCGGCATTCATGACACGATCGGGATCGATCTCGTCGCCATGTGCGTGAACGACATCGTCGTCCAGGGCGCCGAGCCGCTGTTCTTCCTCGACTACTTTGCGGCCGGCAAGCTCTCGCCCGAACTCGGCGTCGCGGTCGTCAAAGGGATCGCCGAGGGCTGCCGCCGCGCCGGCTGCGCCCTGATCGGCGGCGAGACGGCGGAGATGCCGGGGCTCTACGCCGCGGGCGACTACGACCTCGCGGGGTTCGCGGTCGGCGCCGCGGAGCGCGGGACCCTCCTCCCGAAGGCGGTGCGACCCGGCGACGTGCTCGTCGGCCTGCCTTCCTCCGGGGTCCATTCCAACGGATTTTCGCTGGTGCGCCGGATCGTCGAGCGCAGCCGGCCTCCCGTGGGATGCCCCCGCGCCCTTCGCCCCGGACCGGAGCCTCGGCGAGGCGCTCCTCGAGCCGACGCGGATCTACGTCAAGCCGCTCCTCGCCGCCCTGCGGGCGGGCGAGCGGCATCAACGCGCTCTGCCACATCACGGGAGGCGGTTTTCCCGACAACCTTCCGCGCGTTCTGCCGGACGGCACGGGCGTCCGCCTCGACCTCGACTCGATCCCCGTCCCGCCGGTCTTCGGCTGGCTGTCCGGCGTCGGCGGCGTCGCGCGAAACCGAGATGCTGCGGACCTTCAACTGCGGCATCGGCATGATCGCCGTGTCGCCGCCCGACTACGCGGACGCCGTGATGGCGCGGCTGCGCGAGGAGGGCGAGACCCCGCTGCGCATCGGCGAGGTGATTGCTGCGTCGGACGGGGAGCGCGTGCGCACGACCGGGCGGCTCGACCTCGGATGACCCGTCGTCGCATCGGCGTGCTGATCTCCGGCCGCGGGTCCAATATGGTCTCCCTGATCGAGGCCGCGAACGCACCCGACTATCCCGCCACCATCGCCCTCGTGGTCGCGAACCGCCCCGACGCCGCCGGCCTCGAGCGGGCGCGCACGGCGGGACTCGACGCCATCGTCATCGACCACAAGGCCTTTTCCACCCGCGAGGGGTTCGAGCAGGCGCTCGACGCCGCGCTCTCCGAGCGGTCCATCGATCTCGTCTGCCTCGCCGGCTTCATGCGGGTGCTGACGCCCTGGTTCGTGGAGCGCTGGGCCGGGCGTGATGCTCAACATCCATCCCTCCCTCCTGCCCCTCTTCCGCGGCACCCGCACGCACGAGCGAGCCCTCGCGGAGGGCGTCCTCGTGCACGGGTGCACCGTGCACTTCGTGGTGCCGGACCTCGACGCCGGACCGATCGTCGCCCAGGCCGCGGTGCCCGTCGTCCCAGGCGATACGGCGCAAAGCCTGGCGGACCGCGTGCTCGCGCAGGAACACGCCGTCTATCCGCGGGCCGTGCGGATGATCTGCTCCGGCGAGGCGCGCCTCGAGGGCGGCCGCGTGGTCTTCGCGGCGAGCTGGGACGCCCGCGCGGCGCTGCGCTCGCCGGATTGAGCTGCTGCAGGCGATCGAGGCGTGGCGAATGTCGATGGCGGGCGAGTGGCGGATGGCTGAACGTGGCGGTAGCGGTAGGCATGAGGCGCAGGCCTGGAGCGGAAGTAGGAAGTAGGAAGCTGAAGCGGTAGGAGGATTGGCGCCGACCCGCTCCCCTCCCGTTGTGCGGGAGGGGTTGGGGGTGGGGGTGCGAGCGATTCGTTCTGAGATGCTGGCGCCCACACCCTCACCCGCCGCCCTGCGGGGGTCGACCCTCGGATCAAGTCCGAGGGCAGGCTTTCCACAAGGGGAAGATGAAAGGTTCTGAGCGAGCGCTCGGCGGCGCAAGGGAGAGCGCTACGCCTACGTCAACGCGGGTTCCGTCGCCGCCGTCCGCGCCACGAGCGCGAGCTCCACGTCGGGCTCCGCCTTCACGAGCGCCACCCGGTTGTCGTGGAACGCGGCTCCGCCGTAGGGTGCGACCTGATCGGCGCCGGTGAGCGTGTTGATGCCCTTCCCGTGCGGGTGCGCGGCGTTGGGCCAGATCCCTTCGGCGATGAGCACCCCGCGTCGGACGCCCTCGAACAGGCGGGCACGCAGAAAAACCTCCCCTCGCGCGTTCGCGAGCCTGACCCAATCGCCGTCCGCGATCCCGTGCGCGGCGGCATCGAGCGGATGGATCATGACCTCGGGCCGGCGCTCCTTGGCGCGGGAGGTCGGAGTCTCCGTGAAGGTCGAGTTGAGGAACTGGCGCGCCGGGCTCGTCGCGAGACGGAACGGATGCTCCGCGGTCGCCTCCTCGATCACGCCCCAATGGTCCGGAAGCGACGGCATGGACGCCCAGGGGCCCATCGGACCCGCGTTGGCATTGGGCACCTTGGTCCAGTCCGGCTTGAATCGGAACTTGCCGTCGCGATAACCGAACCCGTCGAGGTAGTGAGCCTTGCGGAACGAGGGCTGGGCATCGATGTGGACCTGGTCTTCGAGATCCTCGATCGTGCCCCAGCCCGAATGCTGCAGCGTCCAGTCGACGATCTCCCGCGGCTCCATGCCGAACCCGCGGTGCTCCGCGCCGACGCGGGCCGCAATGCCGCGCAGAACGTCATGGTTCGACCGGCACTCGCCCGGCGGCGTCGACGAGCTTCGGCCCGAGCTGGAAGTACTGATGTCCGCCGCCCTGGTAGAGGTCGTCGTGCTCCATGAACATGGTCGCGGGCAGCACGATGTCGGCCATGAGCGCGGTCTCGGTCATGAACTGCTCGTGCACGCAGACGAACAGATCCTCCCGGGCGAAGCCCCGTTTCACGAGGTCCTGCTCCGGCGCAACCGACACCGGATTCGTGTTCTGGATCAGCATGGCGGTCACCGGCGGACCGTGGTGGAGCGCCTGTGCGTCGCCGGTGAGGATGCGGCCGATCTGGGACTGGTCGAGCTGGCGGATGGTCGAATCGCGGGCGTCGAGCCCTTCGATCAGCGTCTTGCGCCAATGATAGATCGCGCCGTTGTTGTGGAAGGCGCCGCCTCCCTCGTGGAGCCACGCGCCGGTCACCGCCGCGATGCACGAGGCCGCGTGCATGTTCACGGCGCCGTTGCGCTGGCGCCCGAAGCCGTAGCCGAGGCGGAAGAACGTGCGCTTTCGCTCTCCGACAAGGCGCGCGAACGCCTCGATCTCACTCGCCGGCAGACCCGTGATCGCCGAGGCCCACGCGGGATCGCGGCTCCTGAGATGATCCGCGAGCTCATGCGGGCGCGTCGGTGTAGCGCTCGAGGTAATCCCAATCCGCGTAGCCGTCCCGGAAGAGGACGTGCATGACCGCGCAGGCGAGCGCCCCGTCCGTGCCGGGCCGCACGAGCAGCGCCATGTCGGCCTGCTTCATGGTCGCGTTCATGTAGACGTCGACCGCCACGATCTTGGCGCCGCGCTCCTTGCGGGCCCGCATGGCGTGGGTCATCACGTTG
The DNA here is from genome assembly GCA_963800985.1 of uncultured Alphaproteobacteria bacterium. GTDB lineage: Bacteria > Pseudomonadota > Alphaproteobacteria > Rhizobiales > Beijerinckiaceae > Microvirga. Next base: position 17,726 of record CAWDDI010000024.1, read on the forward strand.
ACCTGCGTGTGGACCGGGTTCGTGCCCCAGATCACGACGCAGTCCGATTGGGCCATCTCGCGCGGATCGGGTCCGGCGAGCTTGCCCGTGCCCGCGATGTAGCCCGTCCAGGCCATGTTGGTGCAGATCGTGGAGTACTGGCCGGAATACTTCTTCACGTGCCGCAGCCGGTTGATGCCGTCGCGCATCACGAGGCCCATGGTGCCGGCATAGTAGTAGGGCCACACCGCTTCGCTGCCGTGGGCGCGCTCCGCTTCGAGGAACTTGGCGGCCACGACGTCGAGCGCTTCGTCCCAGGAAATCCGGTCGAAAAGGCCCGCGCCCTTGCGGCCCGTGCGCCTCAGCGGGTAGAGCAGCCGATCCGGATGATGGATGCGCTCCGCGTAGCGCGCCACCTTGGCGCAGATCACGCCCGCGGTGTAGCGGTTGGTCTGCGCCCCGTGCACACGCCCGATGGTCCGCCCGTCGATCACCTCGACATCGAGGGAACATGCCGAGGGGCAATCGTGCGGGCACACCGAGGTGCGGCGGTCGATGAGGGGCGTGAGGTTCATGAGACCATCATAGCGGACCAACGCGAGACAGAAAGGGCCGGCTCGCGTCTGGAACGTTCCCAAGGGCCATACCCTCCCCGCCGGGAGGAGTGGGCGTCATCCAACGATCTCGTTGCCCGAGAAGAACTGCGCGATCTCGATTCGTGCGTTGTCGACGCTGTCGGAGCCGTGGACCGAGTTCTCGCCGACGGACTTGGCGAACTGCTTGCGGATCGTGCCGGGAGCGGCGTTCTCCGGGTTCGTCGCTCCCATGATCTCGCGGTAGCGCGCGACCGCGTTCTCGCCTTCGAGCACCTGCACGACGACCGGCCCGGAGGTCATGAACTCGACGAGTTCTCCGAAAAAGGGCCGCTCCTTGTGAATCGCGTAGAAGGTTTCGGCCTCCCGGCGGGTCATGCGGATCCGCTTTTGCGCGACGATGCGGAGCCCCGCGCCCTCGATGACGGCGTTCACCGCCCCGGTGAGATTCCGTTCCGTCGCGTCGGGCTTGATGATGGAGAAAGTGCGCTCGAGAGCCATAGGCAATCCGATCTGCAAGATTTTCGGGAAGTGGCGCGCTTATAGCGATGCGCCCCCGGCCCCTCAAGGCTCCCGCCGCCGCGCCGTTGAAATCGGGTACGCGGAAATCGGCTTGGAATAATGTAACAGGCCCCGTACCATTTCCCATCGACAAGCTCGACCTCATGGGAGAACCGTATGAAGCCTGTCCTTCTCAGTTTCGTGGCCGCGCTGGCGCTCGCGGCGCCCGTCCTCGCTCAGGGTCAGGACCCCAGCGGCACCTATCTGAGCGAAAGCGGCGATACGCGCGTTCGCATCGCGCGTTGCGGCGGCGCGTATTGCGGGACCATCGTGGCCGTCCGCGGCGAGACCAAGGACGTCAACAATCCGGACGCCGGTCTCAGGAGCCGGGGCCTCGTCGGGGTCCAGATGATCTCGAACATCAGGCCCTCGGGCGCCGGTTTCGAGGGATCGCTCTACAACTACAAGGACGGAAGGACCTATTCCGGCCGCATGAACTTCAGCGGCGGCAACGCCATGCAGCTGTCCGGCTGCGTCCTCGGAGGCCTGATCTGCCGGACGCAGACCTGGACGAGGGTCAACTGAGAAGGCGAATGGGGATTGGGAATTGGGAAGTGACTAATGGGCGGCGGGAGGTGCGATCGGGCGTAGCGCCCACAGCCCTCATCCTGAGGAGGTCCCTCAGGGACCGTCTCGAAGGAGAGGGCGTCTCCAGGGCTCTCTGGATCCGCAACCCTCATTCTTCGAGACGGCGCTGTGCGCCCTCCTCAGGATGAGGGTTGCCGGCGTGGGCGCCACCTAAACTACCCCAACCCCAATCCCCAATCCCCAATTTCCCATTCGCCTTCGCCCTGCCCTCACCGGGCCCTTTGCCCGAACAGAACCGCCTGGACCGCGGGATCCCGCAGATCCGTCGCGCCGCGATCCGCCGACCGCACGGCGAGGCCGCGCTGGACGGCGGGGCGCGCGAGCACCGCCTCCAGCCAGCGTTTGGCGTGGGGAAAATCCTGGATGTTCTGGCCCTGGCGCTCCCAGAGCTTCGCCCACGACGCGATCGCCATGTCGGCGATCGAGTAGTCGCCGGCCACGAATTCCCGGTCGGCGAGCCGCTTGTCGAGGACGCCGTAGAGGCGGTTCGCCTCGTTCGTGTAGCGATCGATCGCGTAGGGGATCTTTTCCGGCGCGTAGATCCGGAAGTGGTGCGTCTGGCCGAGCATCGGGCCGAAGCCGCCCATCTGCCAGAAGAGCCACTGATCCACCTCGACCCGCTGCCGCTCGTCGAGGGGATAGAACTGGCCGGTCTTGCGGCCGAGGTATTGCAGGATGGCTCCGGACTCGAACACCGAGATCGGGCGGCCGTCCGGCCCCTCGGGGTCGACGATGGCCGGCATCTTGTTGTTGGGCGAAATCGCCAGGAACGCGGGCTTGAACTGGTCGCCCTTGCCGATGTTCACGGGATGTACGGTGTACGGCAGCCCGCACTCCTCGAGCATGATGCTGATCTTCCAGCCGTTGGGCGTGGGCCAGTAATAGAGATCGATGGGTTGAGCCGCCATGGCGAGCCTTTCCTGATGAGGCGTCAGCGTGGACGCGCGCAGCTACGAGGGACGGTAAAGCGCGGATACGACCCGTTCACGGAAATGTGGTGGACAACGCGCCGAAGACGAGGTGTTGAAGCGCACAAGGGCTTGCATGACACACTATAACACTTTCAAAACAGGGGAAGCCGCTCGATGCATGAAGAGGACCTTATGCTCAAGTTCGCACGACCCCTCGCCGTGGCCGCCGTGCTGTCTGTCGCCTGCACCCTGCCGGTCCTCGCGCAGACCACGCCCAAGAAGGAGCCGACCGCGCGCCAGCTCGCCGCCCGCGAGCGCCAGGCCAAATGCAGCGCCGAGTGGAAACTCGCCAAGTCCGAAGGGAAGCTCGAGCCTGGAATGAAATGGCCGAAATTCTGGAGTACCTGCAACGCGCGACTGAAGGGTCAGCACGTCTAGGGGGTTTCCGTCCAAAAAGTCCGGTTCTCCGCCGAAGGTTCGACGAGTCGGTCCCGTCCCGAAGACCAGGCGGCACTGCGGTATGCGCGCTCCACTCTCCCCGCCGTTCGGGGAGAGGTGGTGGGCGCCTCGGCCGGATGGCTGATGCGGAGCCGCCCGGAGGTCGGCGAATCACAGCTTCTTCTTGAAGCCCTCGTGGCTGCGCGCGAAGCCCAACCGCTCGTAAAACCGGTGTGCGTCGCCTCGGGTCTTGTTGGAGGAGAGCTCGAGAAGGCGCGCGCCTCTCGATCGGGCCTGCGCCTCGGCAAAAGCCATCATGCGCGCGCCGATCCCGCGTGATCTCAGGTCCGCCTTGACCTTCACGCTCTCGATCTTGACGCGCAGCGCGCCGCGTCCGGTGAGGTTCGGGATGAAGGTCAGCTGAAAGGTGCCCACGACCCTGCCGTCCCATTCGGCGACATACAGGGTGTTGTCCCGGCTTCCGGCAATCGCCGCGAAAGCCGCCTCGTAGGCATCGCGATTCTCAGGAACCCACGCATCGCCGTGCGTCCCGAGTGCGTCCTCCTCGTGCAGGCGGACGATCGCTTCGAGGTCGTCCGCACGCGCCTCGCGGATGCTCGGACTCATGCCGCGACCACGGCCGCGTCGGCGAGCAGGATCCCCGCACCGCCGCGGCGCTGGCGTGTTTCCACGCCGCTCCATGGAACCGCGATCCTGCGGGAAGGCGCAGGACCGAACCGGCGCTTCCGCGAGACACCCGCGCCGGCCCGGAACGGGCCGACCCCGTCCCTCCGCTGAACCGGACGGATGCCGCTGGGCGCAAGGCGAGAAGACATGGAAGTCCTTCGAATATCTGTTGATGATGCCGCGCGGCCGCGACGGTAGCGAATTGCCTCCGTGCCTGGAAGCGCGACAATGGCCCCGAAGGAGAGCCCATGCCAACCCTCGCCCGCGAGAAGCGACTGCTCCAGCAGACGGTCGGCGTTTTGAGCATCGCTCCGTTCGCCGCCGGCCTTTTCGGCGTCCTTTTTGGCCCGGCGCTCACGAACGAGATCGTAAGCGTCTCCGGCGACAGCCATTTTCGCTTTCTGTCGGGATTGCTGCTCGCGGTCGGTCTATGCTTCTGGAGCACCATCCCGGAGGTCGAAGCCAAAACCGGGCGCTTCCGCCTGCTCACGGTCCTCGTGTTCATCGGCGGCTTGAGCCGCCTGCTCGGGCTTTTTCTCACCGGCGTTCCGTCGTTCCTGATGCTCGGCGGCCTCCTCATGGAGCTATTCGTCACGCCCTTGATGTGCCTCTGGCAAACCAGGGTCGCGAACCGGCACGCGGAGGAGTTCGGGGTCGCGGCGGTGGAATGACGCTCGCCGGCCCGGCGGTGCGTTCAGAATTGCTTCTCGAACCGGTATTCCACCGAGTTCGAGAATCCCCGAGCTCGCGCGTGGCGCCGACCCGCTTGTAGCCGAGGCGCTCGTACAGGCGGTGAGCGGTCGTGAAACGCGTGTCCGACCAGAAGACCATCTGCGTGGCCCGCAGTCGGCGGGCATGATCCTCGGCACGCGCAATGAGCATGCCGCCGATGCCCTTACCCCTCCGGTCCGGGCGGACATAGAGGCGGTGCAGCTCCCCGACGCCGGGCTCCGGGCAATCGATCGCGATGCAGGCGCATACGCGGCCGCGCTCGTCCTCCACGACGCAGAACGCGCCGCCCTTTTCGGAAAAGGCCGCCCCCGGTGCGCGAAGATCCGCAGGTCCTCGTGCGGGTCGACATAACAGCCGGGATAATCCGCAAAGCACAGGGCGAGCAGACCGAACAGATCCTGCGCATCGTCGTCGCGCGCCGGGCGGATCCGGGCCACCGCCGAGGTCGCAGGAGCCGCCGCCTGCGGCATCACTCGATTCCGAGCTTCGTCCGCAGGAGGTCGTTGACGGCCTGCGGATTGGCCTTGCCGCCCGGTCGCCTTCATGGTCTGGCCGACGAACCAGCCGAGCAGGGTCGGCTTCGCCTTCGCCTGCTCGACCTTGTCGGGATTGGCCGCGATGATGGCGTCGATCGCCTTCTCGATGGCGCCCGTATCGGTGACCTGCTTCATGCCGCGCGTCTCGACGATCCGCGCGCGGGTCGCCGCCCTCGGTGAACACGATCTCGAAAAGATCCTTGGCGATCTTGCCCGAGATCACGCCCTCGCCGATCAGGTCGATGATGGCGCCGAGCTGAGCGGCGGAGACCGGAGAGGACGCGATGTCCTGGCCTTCCCGGTTGAGGCGGCCGAAGAGCTCGTTGATGACCCAGTTCGCCGCGGCCTTGCCGTCCCGGCCCCTTCGCGACCTCCTCGAAGAAGTCGGCGGACGCGCGCTCGGCGACGAGGACGCCGGCGTCGTAGGCGGAGAGCCCGTAATCGCGGATGAAGCGCGCCTTCTTGCTCATCCGGCAGCTCCGGCAGTCCCTTGGCGAGCTCGTCGACATAGGCCTGGTCGAATTCCAGCGGCAGCAGGTCCGGATCCGGGAAGTAGCGGTAGTCGTGCGCCTCCTCCTTGGAGCGCATCGAGCGGGTCTCGCCCCGCCCGGGATCGAAGAGGCGGGTCTCCTGGTCGATCGTGCCGCCGTCCTCGATGATGCCGATCTGGCGGCGGGCCTCGTACTCGATCGCCTGGCCGATGAAGCGGATCGAGTTGACGTTCTTGATCTCGCAGCGCGTCCCGAGCGGCTCGCCCGGGCGGCGCACCGACACGTTCACGTCGGCGCGCAGGTTGCCCTTCTCCATGTCGCCGTCGCAGGTGCCGAGATAGCGCAGGATGGTGCGCAGCTTCGACACGTAGGCCTTGGCCTCGTCGGCGGAGCGCATGTCGGGCTTCGAGACGATCTCCATCAGCGCGACCCCGGAGCGGTTGAGGTCGACGAAGCTCATGGTCGGGTGGAGGTCGTGGATCGACTTGCCGGCATCCTGCTCGAGATGGAGGCGCTCGATGCCGACGGTGATCGTCTCCTCGGGGGTGACGTCGACGATGACCTCGCCCTCGCCCACGATCGGGCTCTTGTACTGGCTGATCTGGTAGCCCTGGGGCAGGTCGGGATAGAAGTAGTTCTTGCGGTCGAACACGCTCTTGAGGTTGATCTGCGCCTTCAGGCCGAGTCCCGTGCGGATCGCTTGGCGGACGCATTCCTCGTTGATGACGGGCAGCATGCCGGGCATGGCGGCATCGACCAGGGAAACGTTCGCGTTCGGCTCGGCGCCGAAAGCCGTGGAGGCGCCGGAGAACAGCTTGGCCTGGCTCGTCACCTGGGCATGGATCTCCATGCCGACGACGATTTCCCAGTCTCCCGTCGCGCTCTTGATGAGCTTCTTCGGATTGACCGGAGCGTTCATGCTTGCCTCTTGATCTCTGTCGCGAGCCCCCAAGCGGGGCCAGTGCGGTCCCGAGCGTGCGCCTTGGTTCCCGCCGGTCGGCAGTACGAGGCTTGCGCCATGCGGTTGTCACAGGGTCTCGTGGATAAGCCGAGCAATAATGAAACCCGATGGAAGGTCGGGCGTTGAACCCTCGTCTAAACGGTCAAGGAGTTCATACTATGTCGATGGATCGAGACCCGAACGTCTACGATCGTGAGACCCGTGTCTACGATACCGATAGACGGGGATCCAATACTCTAGCCTATCTGATCGGCGGTCTTGTTCTCGCCCTCGGTTTGCTTGCCTTCCTCTTCTATGACAGCGGCCCCGGCGACGTGAACACGACCGCATCCACGGGTACTCAGACCGAACGACCGATGGGTTCGACCGGATCGACGGCGCCAGCTCAACCGGCGGCGCCGACGACCCCGGCCGCTCCGGCACCGGCCGCCCCGGCCCGTCCGTAATTTATCTTACGGCTGAGCTAAGTTGTAACACGTATCTCATGCATCGGTCGGGGCCTGACGTGCGTCAGGCCCCTTTTTCATGAAGAGCGGCGGCCTGCATCGCTCGAACGGACGTCAAGCGCGCGGTCACCCGACGCGCGCGCGAAAGCTGCGACCGCCCACAGCAGGGCCGCGATCGCCCGAACCGGGTACAGCGTCGGCGACTCGCGCGCGATCGGGGCGACCCAAGGCAGACCGAGGGCGGTGACGAGCCAGGCGACAAGGACCGATAGGCCGAATGCGGCGATCGCCACCACGAAGACCTTGCCGAACTGGTCGGCCCGCCACCCGAGGAGACCGCGACCAGGATCAGGACCGGGTCGAAAGCCGCTGCCATCCAGACCGACGGGGGGACGTCCGGAGGCGTCAATCCGTCCACCACGGCTGGGGCTGCGATAACGCTCCTGAGGCTTCCTCGATCACTGTCCGGCCGCGAACAGCGTTTCCTCATCGAAAGCCCGACCGATCAACTGCAGTCCGAGCGGAAGTCCCTGCCCGTCGAGGCCCGCCGGCACCGCGATCCCGGGGAGGCCCGCCATGTTCACGGTGACGGTGAAAATGTCGTTCAGGTACATCTCGACCGGATCCGCCGATCCCTTCTCGCCGATCGCGAACGCCGCGGAGGGGGTCGCGGGCGTGAGGATCGCATCGACGCCCTGGGCGTAGACCTCCTCGAAGTCGCGCTTGATCAGCGTGCGGATTTTTTGCGCACGGACGTAGTAGGCGTCGTAGTACCCGGCAGAAAGGACGTAGGTGCCGATCATGATTCGGCGCTTCACCTCGCGGCCGAAGCCGGCTGCGCGCGATTTCTCGTACATGTCGAGGATATCACGGCCCGGCACCCGCAGGCCGTAGCGGACGCCGTCGTAGCGGGCGAGGTTCGAGGACGCCTCCGCGGGCGCCACGATGTAGTACGCGGGTAGCGCATATCGGGTGTGCGGCAGCGACACGTCGACGATCTTTGCTCCGGCCCGGCGCAGCCATTCCGCACCCCGGTGCCACAGGGCTTCGATCTCCTCGGGCATGCCGTTCAGGCGATACTCCTTCGGAATGCCGATCGTCAGACCCCTGACGCCGCGAGCCGCGGCCGCCTCGTAGTCCGGCACCGGGAGGTCCGCGCAGGTGGTGTCGCGCGGATCCGGACCCGCCATGGAGCGCAGCATGATGGCGGCGTCGCGCACCGTCCGCGTGATCGGTCCCGCCTGGTCGAGAGACGACGCGAATGCCACCGTGCCCCAGCGCGAGCAGCGTCCGTAGGTCGGCTTGATTCCCACGGTGCCCGTGAATGCCGCGGGCTGGCGGATCGAGCCGCCGGTGTCGGTGGCGGTCGCTCCGAGGCACAGCCGCGCGGCGACCGCCGCGGCCGAGCCGCCCGACGAGCCTCCGGGCACCAGATGGGCTCCCTCGATGGCCCCTGCCTTACCGCCCGCGTGCACGTTCGAGCCCCGGCGGCGCCACGGCGAAACCACCGGTCCGAACGCGCTGGTCTCGTTCGACGAACCCATCGCGAACTCGTCCATGTTGAGCTTGCCGAGCATCACGGCGCCGTCGGCCCAGAGATTGCGCGTGATCGTGGATTCGTAGGGCGGCTCGAAGGTCTTGAGAATGTTGGAACCCGCGGTCGAGACCACGCCTTCGGTGCAGAACAGGTCCTTGATGCCGAGCGGAATGCCCTCGAGCGGTCGCGGCCTCGCCCTTCGCGATCCTCTCGTCCGCGGCCTTGGCCATGGCGAGGGCGCGCTCCGGCGTCTCGAGCACATAGGCGTTGAGCGCCCTCGCCTTCTCGATCGCGTCGATATGGGCCTTGCGCGAGCTCGATCGCGGAGAAGGACTTCCGGACGAGACCGTCGCGGGCTTCGGCCAGGGTGAGGTGGGTGAGTTCGGTCACGGGTCGATATCTCTCGCAGGCGTTGGGCCAGGGTCGAACCGGGCCTTGCACACTCGGTCGCGGGATGCTCCTCGGTCGGCACGCTGCGCGAAGGGCTGCTGTGCTCTCCCGATTATTCCACGACCTTCGGGACGAGGAAGAAGTTGTCCTCCGTCGCGGGTGCGTTGCGGACGATCTTTTCCGGGTAGCCGCCATCGGTGACGCTGTCGGTGCGCTTCTTCATCACCATGGGCGTCACGGACGTCATCGGCTCGACGCCGTCCACGTTCACTTCGTTCAACTGCTCCACGAAGGCGAGGATCGCGTTGAGTTCGCCCTGGAGATGGGGCACCTCCTCGTCCGTGACGGCGATGCGGGCGAGCCGCGCGATGCGCCGAACCGTATGCTGATCGACCGACATGGGCTGAACCCTCGGGATTTCCTGAAGTGGAGCGGGCTATAGCACCCGCTCCGTTGCAGCCGCAACGTCGGATCGCGCGGCGGGGCGCTCCTCGTCGGTGTCGCGGGGTCCTGATCAGATCCGCACCCCCACGGTCTTTTGCGGCACGATCACCTGCGTGCCGCTCCCGTCGAGCGCGGCGACGAAACGATCCGCGTTCGGCATCAGCGGCGGGAACGAGCCGTAGTGACACGGAATCGCAGCCTTGAGCTTGAAGAACCGCCGCACGGCGAGCGCGGCCACCTCCGGCCCCATGGTGAAGCGGTCGCCGATCGGTACGATGGCGACGTCGGGCTGATGGATTTCGGCAATCAGGCCCATATCGCCGAAGATGTCCGTGTCGCCCATATGGTAGACGGCCGGCTCGCCGGGCGCCTTCACGATGATCCCGTTGGCGCTGCCGAGCGGGAAGTTCACATCCGTCTCGACGAGCCCGGCGGAATGGTCCGCGCGCACCAGGGTGACCGAGAAACCGCCCTGATCCGTGGTCCCGCCGGTATTCATGGGGTCGAAGATTCTCGAGGCCATGCTTGGCGAGATACATGCACAGATCGAAGTTCGTGACGATCTTGGCTCCGGTTTCCTTGGAGATCCGAACGGAGTCGCCCACATGGTCGCCATGGCCATGGGTGATGAGGATATGACTGACGCCGCGGACGATGTCGTCGTGGCGCCCTTCAAAGCCGGGATTGCCCGTGAAGAATGGATCGATCAGGACTGCCTTGTCGCTGAAATCGAGCCGGAACGCCGAGTGTCCGAACCAGGTAATCTTCATGGGAGCCTCCCGCGTGGTGCGCCCTCGCGAGCTAGGGCGGCGCCCGCGGAATGGCTATAGGAGCGTAGCGAGGATGACCCGGCATGCGTGTCGACGAGGCGCCGCGCCGTTGCCGCTGCGCGGGCGAGGAGAAACGGGGTGGTGACCGCCAAGGACGAAGAGCTGCTGGCGCTGATGGACAGCCTCAGGCCGCGCGCCCGGCTGATCGGCGTCGATCTCGGCACCAAGACCATCGGCCTTGCGCTCTCGGACGTCGAGCGGCGCATCGCGACCCCGCTGGAGACCATCAAGCGGGTGAAGTTCACGCCGGACGCGGGGCGGATCAAGACATTGGCGGCCAATCACGACGTCGGCGGCTTCGTGGTCGGCCTTCCGCTCAACATGGACGGCACCGAGGGTCCTCGGGCGCAAGCCACGCGGGCCTTCGTGCGCAACCTGACGCCGCTGGTGCGCTTGCCGGTGCTGTTTTGGGACGAGCGGCTCTCGACGGTCGCGGTGACCCGGGCCCTGCTCGACTTCGACGCCTCCCGCGCGAGGCGTGCCGCGCACGTCGACAAGATGGCGGCGGCCTACATCCTGCAGGGCGCGCTCGACCGGCATGCCCGCCTGCTCCGGGACCGGCTGAGACCGGACGAAGACCAGGCGTTCGAGGAGGATCTCTGAACGGAAAGCACCGCCTCGGCGAGGGCGGCGCTGCTCTTCGAGGACCTCGCGGCAAACAAAGGATCGTGCCGGTTGACGATCGCGGACGAGAGCCGCCTTCGCGTCCGAAGAAGCTGGAGCTGTTCCCACTTTCGGGGAATCAGCTCCCGCCCAATTTCGGACCGCGTCTTCGACGGTGAACCGGATCCACGTCGCCTGAGAATGCTCTAGTACCCGTGCGCCCGGTTCCAGCCGCGCACCTGCTCCTTGAAGATTTCCTTCTGCGCGCGGCGGTAGCTCTTCACGTAATCCTTCGCGGCTTCCTTGTCATAGAACTGCTGATTCGGCGCGCGGTAAACGGGACGGCGAGCGTAGTATTCCTCGACCGGCGGCTCACGGTAAATCGGACGGCGAGCGTAGTACTCCTGGACGGGCGGCTCACGGTAGAGGCGCTCACGCGGGCGGTAAACCGGTGCCGGTCGGTCGTAGTCCTCATCGTAACTCTCGAAGAACTGCACGGCTTCCACCTGCGAAACCAGAGCTCCGACGGCAGTTCCGCTCCGTATCGGTGCGGCTCCAACGGCAGTCGCTGCCATCGTGAGCGTAAGAGCCGCAACGCCGGTCATCCATGTCTTCAACATTGTTTTTTTCTCCCAGCGCCGAGGAGCGCCGCCGCGAATCGATACTGCCACGATAGAGAGCGTCATTGAATGAAGGCTGAACCGTTCCATTATTGCAATAGCTCACCACGCCATCGTCGGCTTTCTGCTCCGAACGGTTAAGGAGCGCTGATCGGCGCGGCTGGAAAGCTCGCGTTGCTGTCCCATCGGCTTCCCCCGTGCGTGTAGGCCGGAGAGTTGTAACAGCATTTTACAACCAAGAGTCATAACAATCATCTTGTATTATCTTTGGTTGCGCTGATATTGTCACGTTTGGAACCACGTTTGGAGCAGTCCCCGAGACCCATGTCGAAAGATCCTTCCCGGCCGCCGAAGACGTCTGTTCCCGCACAACAGCCGAACAAGAGAGAGGGCTTGGGCGGGCCAGGGCCGGTGCCTTCCGCGGCCGCGACCGATCCGGCCGAAGCAGCGCGTTACATCGAGGCTTTCGCCCTCGAACTCTCCTCGCTGGCCAAGCGCTCCCGGCTCGATTTCCTGGCGTATCTCCTCGACATGGCGCGGATCGAAGCCGAGCGCGTCGGCAGCCGCGACCGGCCCGACTGATTCCGCGCCGGCCAGCCGCCTTTTCAGCGGTCGGCGATCAGGGATACGGCATTGCCGCCGTGCCGCTCCAGCCGGCCGGCGATCTCTAGTTCGAGCAGCGTCGTCTGCACGACCCGGATCGGCAGGCCCGATTGACGCACGAGATCGTCGACCGCGACCGGGGATGGCCCGAGCAGGTCGATGACGGACGGCGCCTCCGCGGACCGGTATGCGTCGGGCACGGTCTCCGAGAGCGCCGGCGTCACGCGAATCGGCGCAGACCCGAGGTCTGGGAGGTCCGGAAGATCGAGTTCGTCCCAGAGAGGCTCGGTTGTGTTCTCCGCGTTCGGCTCCTCGGCGCTCCGGTCCAGCCTCGGCCCGGTGGCGATGAGCGGGTCGAGAACCGCGACCACGTGTTCCGCGGACGTGCACAGCGTGGCGCCCGATCGGATGAGATCGTTCGTGCCCTCCGCGCGGGGATCGAGCGGCGAGCCCGGCACGGCGAAAACCTCCCGGCCCTGTTCGAGGGCGAAGCGGGCGGTGATGAGCGACCCGGAGCGCCGCGCCGCCTCGACGACCACGACCCCGTAGGACAAACCCGAGACGATCCGGTTCCGGCGCGGAAAGTCGCGCCCCCGGGGCTCCCAGCCGAGCGGCATCTCGGAAACCACGGTCCCGCCCCGTTCCACGATGGCCTGCAGCAGCGCCTCGTTTTCGGCGGGATAGACCCGATCCTGACCGCCCGCGAGCACCGCTGCCGTGCCCGTCTCGAGGGTCGCGCGATGCGCGCGCGTATCGATGCCCCGGGCGAGCCCCGACACGACCACGTAGCCCGCGTCGCCCAGTTGCCGGGCGAGCCGTTCCGCGAAGGTGAGCCCCGCCGCCGAGGCGTTGCGCGAGCCCACGATCGCGACCGCCGGCTTGGCGAGGAGCGCGGCCTCGCCGCGGACGGCGACGAGGGGCGGCGCGGTGTCGATCGCCTGCAGCGTTTTCGGATAGTCGGGCTCGCCGAGAGCGATGAAACGGACACCGAGGCGGGCGGCCGCCGCGAGCTCCTTCTCGGCCTCGGCGCGCGTCGTCACCTTCAGGGCCGGGCGTCCGCCGCGGCGCGCCAGGTCCGGCAGCGCGGCGAGCGCCGCGGCGGCGCCGCCGAACTGGTTCACCAGCGCCCGGAACGTCCGCGGCCCGACGCTCTCGGAACGGATCAGGCGCAGCCAGTCGAGCCGCTGTTCGTCGGTGAGAATCATGGCTTGTGTCCGATTCCGCTCGCGCCGACCGATCCACCATCGGGAACGGCCTTCGAGTTCTTCTGGCCGATCCTGCCCTCGGTCCCGGCCAGCAGGCGCCGGATGTTTTCCGCATGCCGCCACCACAGCAGCGCCGCGAGAACGGCCGTCGTCGCGGCCATGCCGCTTTCTCCGAGCAGCCACAGCACCAGCGGCGCGACCGCGCTCGCGACCAGGGCCGAGAGGGACGAGTACCGGCTCACGAATGCCACGGCGATCCACACGGCCGCGAAGGCAAGGCTCGCAAGCGGTTGCAGGCCGAGCAGGCAGCCCAGGAAGGTCGCCACCCCCTTGCCGCCCTTGAACCGGAGCCAAACCGGGAAAAGATGCCCCAGAAACGCCCCGAGCGCCGCCAGCAGCGCCTCGTTCGGGCCCAAGGTCCAGCCGATCAGGACCGCCGCCGTTCCCTTGAGCGCGTCGCCGAGGAGCGTCGCGGCGGCAAGGCCCTTGTGGCCGGTGCGCAGCACGTTGGTCGCGCCGATGTTGCCCGAGCCCACCTGCCGGATGTCGCCGAGCCCGGCCACCCGCGTGAGGATCACGCCGAAGGGAATCGAGCCGAACAGATAGCCGACCGCCAGGGCGGCCACGAAGGACGGCGCGTCGAGCGACCCGTTCACGGACGCGAGCATCAGGCCTCCCCCCGTCGATCGAACACGATCTTGCCGGCAACGCACGTGATCGTCACCTGCCCGTCGAGTCGGGCTTCGTCGAACGGGGTGTTCTTCGACCGCGAGCGGAGCTTGCGTTTGTCGAGCACGTAGGGAGTCTCCGGATCGAACACGATCAGGTCCGCGGGCGCGCCCTTCCGCAGTCGGCCGCCCGGCAGACCGAGGATCTCCGCCGGACGGGTCGAGAGCGCGCGCAGAAGCCTCGGCAGACCGATGTCGCCTGAGTGGACGAGGCGCAGCGCCGCCGAGAGCAGGGTCTCGAGGCCGACCGCCCCATCGGCGGCCTCCGCGAAGGGCACGCGCTTGGTCTCGACATCCTGCGGGTTGTGATCCGACACGATCACGTCGATCACGCCGTCGGCGAGAGCACCGATGACGGCCTGCCGATCATCCTCGTGCCGCAGCGGCGGCGCGAGCTTCAGGAACGTGCGGTACTCGCCGATGTCGTTCTCGTTCAGCGTCAGGTTGTTGATCGAGACGCCGCAGGTCACGGGTACTCCCCTGCCCTTCGCGGCGCGGACGATCTCGACCGAATCCGCGCAGGAGATCATCGCCGCATGGTAGCGCGCGCCCGTGAGGCGTGCGAGACGCACGTCGCGCTCGAGGATCACGGTCTCGGCCTCGCGCGGGATGCCCTGGAGCCCGAGCCGCGTCGCGAACTCGCCTTCGTTCATCACGCCGTCGCCGACGAGATCCGGATCCTCGACGTGGTGGACGATGAGCGCACCGAAATCCCGTGCATAGGCGAGCGCACGGCGCATCACCTGGGCGCTCGTGACGGAGCGCGCGCCATCCGTGAAGGCCACGGCGCCGGCTTCGATCAGAAGGCCGATCTCGGTCATCTCGCGGCCGGCGAGACCCTTGGTGAGCGCTGCTGCGGGACGGATGTTGACGAGCGCCGTGTCGCGCGCCCGGCGACGTACGAAGTCGACGATCGCGGGATCGTCGAGCACCGGGTTGGTGTCGGGCATCGACACTACGGTCGTGACTCCGCCCGCCGCCGCGGCTGCGCTCGCGGTCCGCAACGTTTCGCGATGTTCCGCGCCGGGCTCGCCGATGAAGGCGCGCATGTCGATCAGGCCGGGAGCGAGAACCTGTCCGTCGCAGTCGATGGTCTCCGCCTCCGCTGCGCCCGGGATGGCGCCGACGTCATCGATGATGCCGTCGCGCACGAGAACGCTTCCGCGTTCGTCATGACCGGTCGCCGGATCGACGACGCGCGCATTGGCGAACAGGATGGGGCGACCGGACGACATCAGCCGCATCCCGGGACGTCTTCGAAGCGGCGGAAGATCGGCTTGCCATGGGCCCGCGCGGTCTCGACCATGTCGTCGGCGCCCGCCGAGGGTCCGCCGATGCGAAGGACTCCGTCGCACTTGGCGACGAGCCGCCGCGCGATCGGATGGAAGATTTCGTTGAATGCGGAATCGCCGATTCGTTGCGAACCCGCGAACGCGATGAGCGGCAGCGCGTACCATTCCCCCAGGACGGGAAGGTGTCCCGCCCGGAAGAGCCGTAGCGCCATCTCCGTCATGGCGTCCACATTCGCCTCGATCTTGACGGGATCATCGTCGGTTCCGGAGCGGTAGGGTCCCGCAATGAGAATCATCAGAGGTTGCGACATGGGACGGCTCATCGGTTCGGCAAATGACTCGCCAGGGCCTCCAGCACCGCCATGCGAACCGCGACGCCCATCTCGACCTGCTCGCGGATCAGCGACTGCGCCCCGTCCGCGACCTCGGAGGAGATCTCGACGCCCCGGTTCATCGGCCCCGGATGCATGACGAGCGCGTCCGGCTTCGCGAGCGAGAGCTTTTCCTGATCGAGGCCGTAGAAGCGGAAATACTCCTTCACGCTCGGCACGAAGGAGCCGTTCATGCGCTCGCGCTGGAGGCGGAGCATCATCACGATGTCGGCGTCCTTCAAACCTTGGCGCATGTCCGTGAAGGTCTCGACCTTGAAGCGCTCGATGCCGGGCGGCAGCAGCGTCGAGGGCGCGACGAGGCGCAGACGCGCGCCCATCGCGGACAACAGGATGATGTTCGAGCGCGCGACGCGCGAATGCAGGATGTCGCCGCAGATCGCGACCGCGAGGCCCTCGATGCGGCCCTTGTTGCGGCGGATCGTGAGCGCGTCGAGGAGCGCCTGCGTCGGGTGCTCGTGCGCTCCGTCGCCCGCGTTCACGACCGAGCAGTCGACCTTCTGGGCGAGGAGATTCACGGCGCCGGCGGCGTGGTGGCGCACGATGATGATGTCGGGCCGCATGGCGTTGAGCGTCGCGGCCGTGTCGATCAGGGTCTCGCCCTTCTTCACCGAGGAGGAGGCCACCGACATGTTCATCACGTCGGCGCCGAGCCGCTTGCCCGCGATCTCGAAGGAGGATTGCGTCCGGGTCGACGGCTCGAAGAACAGGTTGATCTGGGTGCGGCCGCGCAGCGTCGACTTCTTCTTCTCGATCTGCCGGCTGACCTCCACCTGCCCGTCGGCGCGGTCGAGCAGGGCCGCGATGTCGAACGGCGAGAGGCCCTCGATCCCGAGCAGGTGCCGGTGGGGATAGGGTGCGCTCGCCATGGCTGAGAGCCCTACGGCTTTGGCTTCAAAAATCAAGGGGCGCTCGCGGTTCCATGGTTGTCGCGCTCGGCTCGAGAGCGCTGTTCGGCCGTGCCGGGCCGGGCTGAGGCTCGTTCCGGAGCCTCGCGACCGGGCGCAGGGCGCGTCGGGATCGTCCCTTTCGGTCGCGGGAGGCCGTTCCCATATTGGGGGTGACGAAGGGCGAAATTGACTCCCTCTCGTTTCCGCACCATGTGAGCGCGCCTTGCACCGGGCTCCCGGACCGCGGGTTGCGTTCCCCTTCTTCCTTGCACTCCCAGGCTGTCGCCCCATGAAGGTCGTCGTCGTCGAGTCGCCCGCCAAGGCCAAGACGATCAACAAGTATCTCGGCAAGGGCTACGAGGTCCTGGCCTCCTTCGGGCATATCCGCGACCTGCCCGCCGAAGGACGGCTCGGTCGATCCGGAGGACGATTTCCGCATGATCTGGGAGCTCGAGAGCCGCGGCGCCAAGCGCGTCTCCGAGATCGCCCGGGCGGTGAAGGGCGCCGAAAAGCTCATCCTCGCCACCGACCCGGACCGCGAGGGCGAGGCGATCTCCTGGCACGTGCTCGAGGCGCTGAACGAGAAGCGGGTGCTGAAGGGCGTGCCGGTCGAGCGCGTCACCTTCAACGCCATCACCAAGGATGCCGTGCAGACCGCCCTGCGCCAGCCGCGCGAGATCGACCAGGCGCTGGTCGACGCCTATCTCGCGCGCCGCGCGCTCGACTATCTCGTCGGCTTCACGCTCTCGCCGGTGCTCTGGCGCAAGCTGCCGGGCGCGCGCTCGGCGGGCCGCGTGCAGTCGGTGGCGCTGCGTCTCGTCTGCGACCGCGAGCTCGAGATCGAGACCTTCAAGCCGCAGGAATACTGGTCGATCGTCGCGACGCTCGCGACGCAGGACGGCGGCGTCTTCGACGCGCGGCTCGTCGGCGCCGACGGCAAGAAGATCAGCCCGCCTCGACATCGGCAAGGGCGAGGAGGCGGAGGCCTTCAAGCGCGACCTCGAGCTCGCGACCTTCAAGGTCGCCGGCGTCGAGGCGAAGCCCGCCAAGCGCCACCCGTCGCCGCCCTTCATGACCTCGACCCTGCAGCAGGAGGCCTCGCGCAAGCTCGGCCTCGCGCCGGCGCAGACCATGCGCATCGCCCAGCGCCTCTACGAGGGCGTCGACATCGGCGGCGAGACGGTCGGCCTCATCACCTATATGCGGACCGACGGCGTCGACATGGCGCCGGAGGCGATCCAGTCGGCGCGCCGGGTGATCGCGCAAGGAATACGGCGACCGCTACGTGCCGGGCGCGCCGCGCCGCTACACCACCAAGGCGAAGAACGCCCAGGAGGCGCACGAGGCGATCCGCCCGACCGACATGGGCCGCCTGCCCGCGCAGGTGCAGCGTCATCTCGATCCCGAGCAGGCCCGCCTCTACGAGCTGATCTGGATCCGGACCGTCGCGAGCCAGATGGAATCGGCCGAGCTCGAGCGCACCACCGTCGACATCGCGGCGACGGTCGGACCGCGCCGGCTCGACCTGCGCGCCACCGGCCAGGTCGTGAAGTTCGACGGCTTCCTCACCCTCTACCAGGAGGGCAAGGACGACGACGCCGACGAGGACGAAGGGCCGCCTGCCGCCGATGAAGCCGGGCGACCCGCTCGAGCGCCGGCGCATCGCCGCGACCCAGCACTTCACCGAGCCGCCGCCGCGCTATTCGGAGGCGAGCCTCGTCAAGCGCATGGAGGAGCTCGGCATCGGCCGCCCCTCGACCTACGCGGCGATCCTGCAGACGCTGCGCGACCGCGACTACGTGCGCATCGAGAAGAAGCGCCTCGTTCCCGAGGACAAGGGCCGCATCGTCATCGCCTTCCTGGAGGCGTTCTTCCGACGCTACGTCGAGTACGACTTCACGGCCGATCTCGAGGAGCAGCTCGACCGCGTCTCGAACCACGAGATCGACTGGAAGCAGGTCATGCGCGAGTTCTGGCGCGACTTCTCGGCCGCGATCGGCGAGACCAAGGAGCTGCGCACGACCGAGGTCCTCGACGCGCTCAACGAGCTTCTCGGCCCGCACATCTTCCCCGACAGGGGCGACGGCTCGAATCCGCGCGCCTGCCCGAGCTGCGGCGCGGGCCAGCTCTCGCTGAAGCTCGGCAAGTTCGGCGCCTTCATCGGCTGCTCGAACTATCCGGAATGCAAGTACACCCGCCAGCTCGCCGCCGCCGGCGGCGACGGCGACGGCGAGGGCTCCGTCGAGGACGGCGGGCCAGCCGGGCGTGCGGGTGCTCGGGCGACGATCCCGAGACCGGCCTGCCGGTGACCCTGCGCGACGGCCGCTTCGGCCCCTTCGTCCAGCTCGGCGACGGGCGAGAAGCCGAAGCGCTCGTCCCTGCCGAAGGGCATGACGCCGGCGGCGGTCGACCTCGCGACGGCCCTGAAGCTCCTGGCCCTGCCGCGCGAGGTCGCGCGGCATCCCGAGAGCGGGCGAGCCGATCCTCGCCGGCATCGGGCGCTACGGGCCTTACGTGCAGCACGGCAAGACCTACGCCAATCTCGGACGCGAGGACGACGTGCTCGAGATCGGCGGCAACCGGGCGATCGACCTCATCGTCGCCAAGGAAAGCGGCGGCGGGTTCCGCCGCGGCGCCGCCGATCCGGGCCGCACGCTCGGCGAGGATCCGGCGGGCGGCAAGACCATCGTCGTCAAGGCCGGCCGCTACGGCCCCTACGTCACGGACGGCACGACCAACGCCACGCTGCCAAGGAACCTGTCGCAGGAGGCCGTGACGCTCGACGAGGCGCTCTCGCTTCTGGCGAGCCGACGTGAAGCGGGCGGGCCGCAAGAAGGCTTGCGGGTCGCAAGTCGTCCGCGAAGAAGTCCGGCGGAGACGCGGTCGAGCAAGAAGGCGCCCTCGCGGAAGCCTGCCGCCAAGAAGCCGGGCGTCCAGAAGGCGGCCGAAAAGCTTTCTGCCAAGAACTCGGCTGCCAAGAACTCCGCTGCCAAGAAATCGGCGGCCAAGAAGCCGCCCGCCACCGCCAAGGAGCGGGCCATGGGGAAAGCCGCGGGCTCCAAGGCGGGCTGACGCAGCATGACCGATCTGGCCGACCGGGAGTTGCTCGAGACCGCCTTTCGGCTCCTGGTCGCAACGCTCGCGGGCATGGCGATCGGGCTCAATCGCGACCTGCACGACAAGCCGGTCGGTATGCGCACCCTCGGCCTCGTGTCGCTCGGCTCTGCCCTCGTGGTCCTCTCGGCGACCGGGTACGGCAGCCTGCACTACGGCGAGGATGCGGCAAGCCGCATCATTCAGGGCATCCTCACCGGGGTCGGGTTCCTGGGCGCCGGCGTGATCCTGCACGATGCTTCACAGAAGAAAATCCATGGCCTCACGACCGCGAGCACCGTTTGGATCGCCGCGGTTCTCGGCATCACATCGGGCGTCGGCGCGTGGCTGGTGACGATCATCGGGAGCGCGCTCACGCTGGCGCTGCTCGTGTTCGGCGGACCGCTCGAGCGCGGGCTCGAGCGCCTCATCCGGCGGCGCGAGGCCTCCCCCGGAGAGAGGCAGAACGATCAGAACCCGAGGTAGAGGCCGGTCATGGCCGCGACGGCCAGGAAGATCCAAGCGAGGCCCCCGAGAGGCAGGCGCCGTACCGGAGCCGCGTCGGCCTCCGGATCCGCGAACGCGAAGGCTTCGCCGGCCACCCGCGCGGTGCGCGTCAGATGCATGTGCCGCATCGTTCCTGCCGTCGATCGCGTCGTCACGTGCCGTGCTCCCTTTAGGATCAAGCCTGGCCATTCAACGTGAATGGCTCCTGAACAGTTCCTAGAGCTCGCTTCCACTTCCGTGGAATCCGCTCTCTTCTTTCGCGTGCCGCAATTCTTGACGGCGAACCGGATCCCACTTCGCCGAAGATTGCGCCAGGCCCCTCATCGCGAAGGCTATCATGACGCCCCGGGCCGGTAAGATCTGGGCGGAGCCCGCGGTTTACGCGGCCTGTCCACAGAGACATGATATCCGAGGACGATTGCAGAACCATGACGTCGTGCGCAGCGATGAGCGACATGGTTTCTTTTTAGGCCGAGATTGCCCGAGACGTTTCGAGACTCCGGGCTCGCGACTGGACGCCGCTCCTATCGTTTACGATTTGTTCTCGTAAGACCGGCGAATCAGCTATAGTGCACGACAGACCCGAATCATCACGGACAAGGTCGAAAATGACCGACGACAACGATCTATTCGGGGGCCTCGGGGGCGCTCCGTCGAAGCGGGCTGCGGCGGCCGCGGCCCGTAATGCCGCGGTGAAGGTTTCCCGCCCGGCCGCCCGGCACGCCCGCGCGAGGCCGGCTACGACGCCTCGACGATCGAGGTGCTGGAGGGGCTCGAGCCCGTCCGCCGGCGGCCCGGCATGTATATCGGCGGCACGGACGAGAAGGCTCTGCACCACCTCTTCGCCGAGGTGATCGACAACGCCATGGACGAGGCGGTGGCCGGCCACGCGACCTTCATCGAGGTCGAGTTCGAGGAAGGCGGCTGGCTCTCGGTCACCGACAACGGCCGCGGCATCCCGGTCGACCCGCACCCGAAGTTCCCCAAGAAGTCCGCGCTCGAAGTCATCATGACCACGCTTCATGCGGGCGGTAAGTTCGAACTCGAAGGTCTACGAGACCTCGGGCGGCCTGCACGGCGTCGGCGTGTCGGTCGTCAATGCCCTGGCGGAGACGCTGGAGGTCGAGGTCGCGCGCGGGCAGACCCTCTACCGCCAGGTGTTTTCGCGCGGCGTCCCGAAGGGCAAGCTCGAAACCGTCGGGCGCGTGCTCAACCGGCGCGGCACCAAGGTCCGGTTCAGGCCCGATCACCAGATCTTCGGCAAGGAGGCGCATTTCCAGCCGCGGCGCCTGTTCAAGATGGCGCGCTCGAAAGCCTATCTCTTCGGCGGGGTCGAGATCCGCTGGCGCTGCGCCCCTGCCCTCCTCGCGAGTTCCGACAACGTGCCCGCCGAGGCGACCTTCCGCTTTCCGAACGGGCTGAAGGACTATCTCGCGCGCGACATCGAGGGGAAGGAACTCGTCGCCGACCAGGTCTTCTCCGGCAAGATCACGAAGCCCGGCGGGCACGGCTCGCTCGAATGGGCCGTCGCCTGGATGGCGGACGAGGACGGCTTCTCGTCGTCGTACTGCAACACGATTCCGACGCCGGACGGCGGCACGCACGAGAACGGGCTGCGCATCGCGCTCCTGCGCGGACTGCGCGAGCACGCGGAGCGGGTCGGCCAGCAGAAGCGGATGGCAGGCGGTCACGACCGACGACGTCATGGCGACCTGCGCCGCGATGCTCTCGGTGTTCATCCGCGAGCCCGAGTTCCAGGGCCAGACCAAGGACAAGCTCGCAACCGTCGAGGCCGGCCGCATCGTCGAGACGGCCGTGCGCGACGCTTTCGACCACTGGCTCGCCGCCTCGCCGCAGCAGGCCAACAAGCTGCTCGACTGGGTGATCGACCGCGCCGAGGAGCGTCTGCGCCGCCGCCAGGAGAAGGAGGTCGCGCGCAAGACCGCGACCCGCAAGCTGCGCCTGCCCGGCAAGCTCGCCGACTGCACCAATGCCGGCGCCGCGGGCTCCGAGCTGTTCATCGTCGAGGGCGACTCGGCCGGCGGCTCGGCGAAGCAGGCGCGCGACCGGGCCACGCCAGGCGGTGCTGCCGCTGCGCGGCAAGATCCTCAACGTGGCCTCGGCGGGCAAGGACAAGCTGCACCAGAACCAGCAGCTCTCCGATCTCGTCCAGGCGCTCGGCTGCGGCACCGGCTCGCATTACCGCGACGGCGAGCTGCGCTACGAGAAGGTCATCATCATGACCGACGCGGACGTGGACGGCGCGCACATCGCCTCGCTCCTGATCACCTTCTTCTATCGGCAGATGCCGCGCCTCATCGACGGCGGGCACCTCTATCTCGCCGTGCCGCCGCTCTACCGCCTGACGCAGGGCGCGAAGACCGTCTACGCGCGCGACGACGCCCACAAGGAGAAGCTCCTCAAGACGGCGTTCAAGGGCAACGGCAAGGTCGAGATCGGCCGCTTCAAGGGCCTCGGCGAGATGATGCCGAGCCAGCTCAAGGAGACCACCATGGACCCGAAGAAGCGCACGCTTCTGAAGGTCGTCGTCGAGACGGACGAGCGGCCGGACACGAGCGACACCGTCGAGCGCCTGATGGGCAACAAGCCCGAGGCCCGCTTCGTCTTCATCCAGGAGCGCGCCGCCTTCGCCGACGAGGCCCAGCTCGACATCTGACCCGTCGGCGGGGCGGCACGCTTCGTCGGCAGGCGCCCCCTTGCAGGCTCCGACCGTGTCCGCACACGGCGGCCGGCGCCCCGGGCTGATTTCCGTGTACGACTTCGACGGAACATTTCTCCACGGAGGCGGCGGCGCACAACAAGCGCCGGTGCCCCCAGGCGCTAGAACGGAGCAGGAACCCGGTCGGGTTCATTCCGGCCTGGCGGTCCCGGGGCGGAAGCCACGGTGAGGGGATTCTCCCGGGCTGAACCGATCGGTCAAGCCGGAGTTGACCCACCGTCCCGCTTCAGCGGACGCACGGAGGAAGACCCATGCAGAAACTCGTATTCGTTGCCTCTCTCTGCTTGCTCGCCGGCGCCTGCGCCACCCAGCAACAGGCGGCCGGCACCGCGGTCGGTGCTGGAGCGGGTGCCCTGGTGGGCGGTCCTGTGGGGGCGGTCGTGGGTGCCGGTGTCGGTGCCGTCGCGACGGCGCCCGGAGGAGCCGTCGACCAGGTTCAGGCCGCACCCGTCCGCCGCCGGGTCGTCCGGCGCCGCTGAGGCGTTCATGGCGGCGTTCCAACGAAAAAAGGCCCGGTGTCGCACCGGGCCTCGTGTCGCGTCGGCGGCCTGCGGTCAGAACTTGAAGCTCACGCATGAAGGCGTGAAACGACAAAGGCCCGGTGTCGCCACCGGGCCTCGTGTCGTGTCGGCGATGAGCGGTCAGAACTTGAAGCTCAGACCGGCGCGGATGGTGTGGAAGTCGAAGGAGTCGTCCCCGATGTTGACGTTGTTGAAGACGTCGTGGTCGCGATCGAAGCTCGTGAAGCGGTACTCGAGCCGGGTCGTCAGGTTGTTGGTGATGGCCCATTCCACGCCGGCGCCGAGGGTCCAGCCGTCGATGGTGTCGTCGCCATTGTCGTCGAAGAAGTCGAACCGGTTGCCGAAACCGCCGGAGACGCCGCCGAACGCCCAACCGCCGGTGGCGTAGACGAGCATGCGGTCGAACGCGAAACCGGCGCGCGCGCGGAGCGATCCTGACCAGTCGAGACCGTTGGGCACCGAACCGATAGACGATCGGCTGGCCCGAACGGTCGAACAGGACGACGCCGCGGAACGGATCCTCGTCGTCGTCGTCGGCGAACACGCCTTCGACATCGCCCTCGACACCCACGACGAACCCGCCGAACTGCATGTTGTAGCCGACGTGGACGCCGGCCAGGAAGCCGTCGCTGTCGCCGCGGTTGAACGCGCCCGTGAAGGGAACGAGAGCGCCCGTCGGGATCCACACGAACGCTTCCGGGACGAAGTCGTTTCCATTGTCGGCCCAGCCGTACCCGACCTGGGCACCCACATAGAAGCCCGTCCAGGTGAAGACAGGAACCGGGGCGAACATCGGCGCCGGGGCCATCGGGGCGGAACGCATGGGAAGGTCGGCAGCCATCGCACCGGCCGTGAGGCCGAGAAGCGCGACGGAAGAGAGAAGAATTTTTTTCATCTGTGTCGGTCCGTTCGTGGTGAGGATCCGGCTACGCTCATAGCCCAGCTTGGCCCGAAGGTCTGTTACTTTCCTGCCACAACCCCCTCCTGACGGCCAAGCTTTCAGAAGTTGCGAGGACGAAACACTCCGTGCGTCGCTGAAGTGCGCGGATCGCATCCTCGCAAAAATCGAAGGTGCATCAAGGTTTTCGCGGATGGTTAAAACGTAAATCGCGCCGTTCACGGCCCGTTGACTATGAAACAACATCGATGAGCGCGCCTCGCCCCGCTGCATACGGTCGTCGAAATCAAGGCTGCTGCGGCCTCCGTTAGGGCCTCGGGCGGCTCGGAAGGGGGCCACCGTCCGGACCCGATCGCGCGGTGAGGAATCCCGACGCGGTCCCCTTCGCGCTTCGCGCGCACCCGCGCGGGTGGCGTTCGCGGTCCCGTCCGCGCTTCGCGCGCACCCGCGCGGGTGTCGTTATTGACAAGCCGACAGCTTGTCCTATGGTCCGGCCCTGCTTCCGACCGGTTCGTCGCGCTGGGGGCGAAACCAGTCCTGCCCCCGTTCGTTGCCGTAGTGAGCGACAGGCAGAGCGCCTTGCTCCTCAACGGTTCATCACCTTCATGTCGTTCGCCGAACTCGGATTAAGCGAGAAAGTTCAACAAGCTGTCACGGCGGCCGGTTACACCGAGCCGACGCCGATTCAGGCTCAGGCCATTCCGCACGTGCTCGCTCGCCGCGACGTTCTCGGCATCGCGCAGACCGGAACGGGCAAGACGGCTGCGTTCGTGCTTCCCATGCTCACAAAGCTCGAAAGCGGTCGCGCCAGGGCCCGCATGCCCCGCACGCTCATCCTCGAGCCGACGCGCGAACTCGCGGCGCAAGTGGAAGAGAGCTTCGACAAGTACGGCATCAATCATCGACTGTCGGTCGCGCTCCTGATCGGCGGCGTCTCGTTCGGCGACCAGGATGCCAAGATCACGCGCGGCGTCGACGTGCTCATCTGCACGCCGGGCCGGCTGCTCGATCATTTCGAGCGCGGCAAGCTCCTGTTGTCGGGCGTCGAACTCCTCGTCATCGACGAGGCCGACCGAATGCTCGACATGGGCTTCATCCCGGACATCGAGCGGATCGTCAAGCTCGTACCGTTCACGCGCCAGACGCTTTTCTTCTCCGCGACCATGCCTCCGGAGATCCACCGGCTCGCCGACGCTTTCCTCCACAACCCCGTGAGGGTGGAGGTGGCGCGGCCCGCCTCGACGGTCGCGACGACCAGCCAGCGCCTCGTCGCGACGGGTCGCGAGCCGCACGAAAAGCGCGAGACCCTGCGGGACCTCATACGGGGAGCGCAGGACCTCAGAAACGCGATCGTCTTCTGCAATCGCAAGCGGGACGTCGCGGTGCTGCACCGGTCCCTGCAGAGGCACGGCTTCAACGCGGCGGCCCTGCATGGGGACATGGACCAACGCGCGCGGATGGCGGCTTTGGAAGGCTTCCGGACCGGCGAGACGACCGTGCTCGTGGCGAGCGACGTGGCGGCCCGCGGACTCGATATTCCGGCGGTGAGTCACGTCTTCAACTACGACGTGCCGCACCATGCCGAGGACTACGTGCATCGCATCGGCCGCACGGGCCGCGCGGGTCGCGCGGGCGCGGCTTTTACGCTTGTCGCCCCTGGCGACGACCGGTCGCTCTCGGCGATCGAGAAGCTCATCGGCCAGCCGATTGCATGGGAGGGACCGACGCTTGCCGAGCGCCCGCCCTCCGAGGGCAGGTCACCGTCTCGTCGTCGGGTCGGGCGCAGCGACGACAAACCCCGCGCCCGCGTTCGCCGCGGCGAGAGAGGCGCCCGCGCCGAAGCGAGCGCCGATCCCGAAACGCCGCGGGAGCCGCGACCGGCCCGAAGGTCGCCTCGAGAGGACCGGGAACGCGAACCGCCGCAAGGCGAGCCTCGGGAGCGCTCCCAGCCGGTCTCGCGTGCCGAGCGCGAGCGCCGCCCCGACCGGGACCACCGACAGGAACGACGAGCCCGTTCGGATCGCGAGCGCGGCGCGCCACGATCGCAGGGCGATCGCGCGGGTGAGGACGACGTGATCGGCTTCGGAGATCACGTGCCGGCCTTCCTCCTGCCGAGCGGCGGAAAGCGTTCGAAGTAGCCTCCCTGGGGCGACGATCGGCGCAGCGGCGCCGGACGACCGAGGGACTTATCGCGCAGGCGCCCACCGTCCCCTGGCGGCTGCGCAACCGTCTTCCCTCAGCGCGTCCTGCGCAGCCGGGGGGCCTCTCACCGTGGTCCGGGCACCGGTTTTCTTCGTTTCTTCGAAGCCTTGCTCGCAGCGGCACGATGGCCCGCCTCCAGCGCGAGCCGTGCCCAGCGCGCCGCTTCGGCGGGATCGTCGGCCGCTTCGCTGGGGAGGAGCCAATAACTCGTGGCGACCGATACGCCGTCGACCTTCTCGTAGGTGAATGGGCGCGAGCCGGCCTCCTTGAAGGCTTTTCGCGTCACCTCATCGGATTTGAGGTAGATCTCGCCGCCGACCTCGATCCCGAAGATCTGGTCGCCACGATAGAGGCCGCGACCTCCGAACATTCTTCGCAGGCGGATCGGCCCGATCTCCTGAAACAGGTCCTCGATACTCTCCGGATCCACGAGCCTCGACCTCCGGCGCTGATGGGAGCGCGGCAGTTTAGCCCAGCCGCCTCGCGGAATCGACTCGGGCGTCGCGCAGGGCAGGCGCCCGGCACGACCGCGGGATTCGTCAGCATCGCACCCGTTTCAGCGCCGCTCCGCGAGAGGTTTCAAGCCGCCTCACACGCAGGCGCTGCCGGAGTCGCGGCGCCGGTTGCGATGCGCTCGCGCGTGGACAGCGGCACCTGTCTCGCGGCCTTTGCACGCGCGCACGCCATCTCGGCGATCGGGCCCACGTCCGGATAGAGCGCCTCATGCTCGGCCCAGTTGTCGAAGGCCATCCGGTCGACATTGTCGATGAAGGTCTCGGCCGGCGTGTTCTCGGCGAGGATCAGGCAATGGTCGCGCAGCTCCACGTGGTAGTACGTGAAGATCTCGGGCACATCGCTCGCGCGTGTGATCGTGGTGCCGTTGACGAGCGCTCCGGCATTGACGAGCATGCCGTCGACGAGCAGGCCGTGATCGGGCGAGACGCAGAGGTCGCGGCACGGGACACCATGGGCGAGCGCGCCGGCTTTGAGCCGGACCGGCAGCACCCGGAGGGGATCCGCGAAGCGCCTCGAAACCGTCTGGCGTCCGATCCACTTCACACGTCGAATCTCACCATCGCTCGTGAGCACCTCGTCGCCGATGCTCAGGCGCTCCACCGCGGCCTCGCCCGAGGGGGTGCGGATCAGGGTACCTGGCATAAAGCAGACCGGTAGTCTCGACGCTCCGTAAAGAGGCGAGTTCGGATCGTGCAGCGCGTCGCCTTCCGGATCGCCTGTCTCGATTGGATTGCCGCTGCCGTCATTCAGACCATCGTTCGTCCCACCATCGCGTGTCCACCATCCATTGGAATTGTAGCGCAACCGCGCCTCGGCGGGATCCGCGAACCCGGATTCGACCAGCTGGCGATTGATCGAGAAAACCGTCTGGAACAGCACGTGACCGTCCGGGTCGGGGTAGAGCGCCAGCGCATTCCTTTCGGTCCCCCAATCGGCCAACCCCGTGCCGTTCAGCCACCCGTCGTCGGCGGAGTGCCTGAGGCCGATGGCCGTGAGGAACGGCCCGTGCCCGTTGGGATCGGCGAGACTGTCTCCTGCGGTCGCATAGATGGCCGAATTGAGCCCCGGCGCCCCCCAGGCTACATCCCAGAAGCCGGACTTCGCGACGCTCCCCATGCCCTCATAGGTGGTCGGCGCGGCAGAACCATACCGCGCATCGATCTGGACGAGAGTCCCCGCCGCGAGACCCCCGGGCGGTGCGGTCCACCGGATCGACGCCCCGGCGTAGGCTCCCCCGGGTTCGAAGCTCGTCCCGTTCCAGATCCGGGCGTGGAAGGTGATCGACTCGCCGGCGGCCGCGTTCTCGAGAAGCACGAAGGTGAAGCTCTCGAAGCCGTCGTCGATGCTGAGGGCGACGAACGCGATCGATCCTGCGGCTAACGTCATTCCCGTGCCCCCGCGGCAGCCCGGGGCGGCGCAGGCCTCGGACCCCCTATGAGCTGAAATCTTGTTGCAGACGTGTGTACGGGAATCCGGGCGGGTTGCCAAGGACCACCGCTCGCGAGCGGATCTCGGCCGCGGTAGCGGAAAGAACGAGCCCGATCGCCAAAGGGATCGCGGGCACCTGGGTGGGGTTCCGCGGCAGAGAGCGCCGAGGTCCTCGGCGTCTTTGCGCCTGGGGTCACTCGGCCGGCTGCAGCCGCTCGGGCGTCGCGGGCGTGATCGCGACCGACTCGCCGCAGCCGCACGCGGAGGTTTGGTTCGGATTGTTGAACACGAACTGCGAGGCGAGCTTCGTGGTCTGGAAGTCCATTTCCGTCCCAAGGAGGAAGAGCACGGCCTTGGGATCGATAAGGACCTTCACGCCCTTGTCCTCGATGACTTCATCGAGCGGATCGACGCCCGTCGCATATTCCATCGTGTACGACATGCCGGCGCAGCCGCCGTTCTTCACGCCGATGCGCACGCCGACGATCGGGCGGTCGGACCTGTCGATGATGTCCTTGACGCGGTTCGCAGCCGCGTCCGTCAAGGTCATGACCTTGAAGCTTGGCAGAGCCATATCGTCTCTCCTGGCGGCCGGGTTCAAGGCCCGGGCCAAAACGAGGGTTCCCGACCTATGTAATCATCCGGCGGTCGTTCGTCGAGTTCCTGCGACCCGGGACCTCTGCCTCGATCCTGCGGGCTCGGCCGCACCGACGGGACTGAGCCTCACCACATGTCGAGCGCCACCCGCGCCTCGTCGGACATCCGGCTTTGATCCCACGGCGGGTCGAACACCATGTTGACCCTGACGTCCTGCACGCCCGGCACGCTCGCCACGGCGTTCTCGACCCAGCCGGGCATTTCGCCGGCCACCGGGCAGCCCGGGGCCGTGAGGGTCATGTCGATCGTGACGGTGCGGTTGTCGTCGATATCGACACGGTAGATCAGGCCGAGCTCATAGATGTCGGAAGGGATCTCCGGGTCGTACACGGTCTTCAGCGCGGCGATGATGTCGTCGGTCAGGCGGTCGAGCTCCTCCGGCGGAATGGCCTGGCCGAGCGAGACCTCCGGCGTGTTCGGCGCGGCGCCCTCGGGCGGTGTGGCAACGGTCACGGCTGCGATCCTCACGGGAACGGGGTCTTCTCTTCCTCAACGCCGGCGACGGCCTTTTTATCCGAAAAGGGCCTCGGCCTTCTGGAGGGC
The DNA here is from genome assembly GCA_963800985.1 of uncultured Alphaproteobacteria bacterium. Lineage (GTDB taxonomy): Bacteria > Pseudomonadota > Alphaproteobacteria > Rhizobiales > Beijerinckiaceae > Microvirga. Next base: position 47,285 of record CAWDDI010000024.1, read on the forward strand.
CTCGGCGAGCTTATCGACTTCCGCCATCGAATTGTAGAGCCCGAAGGACGCACGGCAGGTCGAGGTGGCGCCGAACCGCGCGAGCAGCGGCATGGCGCAATGGGTGCCGGCCCGCACCGCCACGCCTTGGCGGTCGATCACGGTCGCGACGTCATGCGCATGGGCGCCCCGCATCTCGAAGGCGATGATCGCCCCTTTGCCCTCGGCTCGGCCGAGGATGCGCAGGGCGTTGATCGCCTGCAGCCGCTGGTGCGCGTACTCCGAGAGGGCCGCCTCGTGCGCCTGGATGTTCTCCCGCCCGAGCTTCATCATGTAGCGGACCGCGGCGCCGAGCCCGATCGCTTCCACGATCGGCGGCGTGCCGGCCTCGAAGCGGTGCGGCGGCACGTTGTACGTGACGGTATCGCAGGACACCGTCTCGATCATCTCGCCGCCGCCCTGATAGGGCGGCATCCGCTCGAGCCACTCGCGCTTGCCGTACAGCACGCCGATGCCGGTCGGCCCATAGACCTTGTGGCCGGTGAAGACGTAGAAGTCGACGTCGAGGTCGCGCACGTCGACGTTCAGGTGCACCGCGCCTTGCGCCCCGTCCGCCAGGACCGGCACCCCGTGCGCATGGGCGATGCGGACGATCTCCTTCATCGGGGTGACGGTGCCGAGCACGTTCGACATATGCGTGATCGAGACGAAGCGGGTGCGCGGCGTGAACAGCTTCTCGTACTCCTCGAAGAGGAAGTTGCCCTCGTCGTCCACGGGCACCCACTTGATCACGGCGCCCTTGCGCTCCCGCAGGAAGTGCCAGGGCACGATGTTGGAGTGGTGCTCCATGATCGAGAGGATGATCTCGTCCCCTTCGCCGAGCCCCATGGTGCCGAACGCGTTCGCGACGAGGTTGTAGGCCTCGGTCGCCGATTTCGTGAAGACGATCTCGTCGACGGAGCCGGCGTTCAGGAACTCGCGCACGCTCTCGCGGGCGCCCTCGAACGCTTCGGTGGCGGCATTGGCCATGTAGTGGAGGCCGCGGTGGACGTTGGAGTATCCGGTCTCCATGGTGCTCACCATGGCGTCGATCACCACCCGCGGCTTCTGGGCCGAAGCCGCGTTGTCGAGATAGACCAGGGGCTTGCCGTAGACCTGCTGCGACAGGATCGGGAACTCGGCCCGGATCGCCTCGAGGTCGTAGGGTGTGAAAGGTGCGTTCATCGTCCCACTTTCCCTCCCCGTCATGGCCGGCTTCGCGCCGGGCATCCATGCCTTCCGCACCGCTCCCTCCATCGTCATGCCCGGCCTTGAGCCGGGCACCCACGTCTTTGCGCCGATGCGTTTTCAAGACGTGGACGGCCGGACCAAGTCCGGCCATGACGGGTACGGCCGTGACGGCGGTTACCCCCTCGCCTTCAGCCAGGCCTCGACGATCCCGACGAGCGCGTCGCGGACGCCCTCGTGTGCGACCGTTTCGACCGCCTCGCCGAGGAAGGCCTGGACGAGCAGGCTCTCGGCTTCGGCTTTCGGAATGCCTCGGGCCATGATGTAGAACAGAAGGTCCTCGTCGAGCGCTCCGCTGGTCGCCCCGTGCGCGCACAGCACGTCGTCGGCGAAGATCTCGAGCTCCGGCTTGTTGTTCATCGTGCCGCCCTCCGACAGGAGGAGCGCCGCCGACATCATGCGGCCATCGGTCTTCTGGGCATGCGGCTCCACGATGATCTTGCCCTGGAACACGCCGGTGGCGTCGTCGTCGATCACCGTCTTGAACAGCTCGCGGCTGGTGCAATGAAGGGCGGCGTGGGTCACGACCAGCGTGTGGTCCGCATGCTGGCGGCCGTTGATCATGGTTGCGCCGTTGATATTGGCGAGCGAGCGCTGGCCCGCGAAGACGAGATAGACCTGGTGGCGGGAGACGGTCGCCCCGACGACCACGTTGAGGGTGTCGAAGGAAACGGCCTCGCCGAGGTGGGCGGTCAGCGTCGAAAGCGCGACGGCCTCGCGCCCTTCCGCGTTCAGCCGAACGTGGCTGACCTTGGCCCGGTCGGCCACCGCGAATTCGACGACGTCGTTGAGCTGCGAGGCGACGCCGTCCGGGCCCTCGTGGCTTTCGAGCACGGTCACCGAAGCGGCCTCCTCGACCACGATCAGGGTCCGAGTCGCGGTCGCAACCGCTTGGTCGCCCGTCGTGACGAAACGAAGGTGGATCGGCCGCTCGAGCGCGACATTGGCGGCGATGCGGATCACCGCGCCGTCGGTCATGAAGGCCGCGTTGAGCTGATAGACCGGGTTCTCCACAGCCGCCCGGACCGGGGCCATCCGCCCGAGCAGCGCTTCCCGCGCGGCAAGAGCGTCGCTGAGCGACGTGACCTCGACGCCCTCCGGGAGTCCGTCGAGACGCGACGCCTCGCGCGCCAGATGCCCGTTGACGATCGTGACGACGAGCGCGTCGGTGCCCGTGAACGCCGTCGCGGCCGCCGCAGCGGCCCTCGCGTCGCCGGCCGCGGGCCGATCCGCGAACGGCGCCGCTTCGCGGATGACGGCGCGCAAATCGGTGTACTTGAAGTCCTCGACGCGGCGGTGCGGAAGTCCGCGCTCGGCAAAGGTCTGGAACGCCTGCTCGCGCGCGGCGGGATCGCCCGGCAGCCTGCCCTTCCGGGCGTCGAAAGCCTCGGCAAGGCCCGTCTCGCCGGGCGTCTTCATCATCGTGATCGCACCCATGGCCGGCCCTTACTCGGCCGCCTGCTGGCGGTAATCCGCATAGCCGTTCGCTTCGAGCTCGAGCGCGAGTTCCTTGCCGCCCGAGCGCACGACCCGCCCGTTCGCCAACACGTGCACGCTGTCGGGCACGATATGGTTCAGAAGCCGCTGGTAGTGCGTGATGACCAGGAAGGAGCGATCGGGCGAGCGCAGCGCGTTCACGCCGTCGGCGACGACGCGCAGGGCGTCGATGTCGAGCCCGGAGTCGGTCTCGTCGAGGATGCAGAAGCTCGGTTCCAGGAGCGCCATCTGGACGATCTCCATGCGCTTCTTCTCGCCGCCCGAGAAGCCGACGTTGAGGGCGCGTTTGAGCATATCCTTCGGCATTTCAAGCTTTTGCGCGGCCGCATTCACACGCTTGATGAACTCCGGCGTGGTGAGTTCCGCCTCGCCGCGCGCCCGACGCTGCGCATTGAGCGCCGCCTTGAGGAACGACATCGTGGCGACGCCCGGGATCTCGAGCGGGTACTGGAAGGCGAGGAAGAGGCCGGCCGCAGCCCGCTGATCCGGCTCCATTTCGAGGACGTTCTCGCCGTCGAGCAGGATCTCGCCTTCGAGGACCTCGTAGTCCTCCTTGCCGGCGATCACGTAGGACAAGGTCGATTTGCCCGATCCGTTCGGGCCCATGATGGCCGCGACCTCACCCTTGTTCACGGTCAGGTTCAGGCCGTTGAGAATGCGCTTGTCGTCGATCTGAACGACGAGGTTCTTGATTTCGAGCATGATCTTCGTCCGTTTCCGTATCTTTCTCGGAGCGCGTCCCGTGCCCCTGGAAAATCTGCGACTATCGTGCTGCAGCTTCCGCGACCGCGGGCAGCCATCGCACAGGCCGCGCGTACGCGACCACGAAACATTCGGGATTCTCGGCCTCGGCGGTCATAATCTGATCTATCCGCTCGGCGGTAAGAACGGCTGCCGCGATCATCGTGCAGAGCCTTCCAGAAATGGCCTCGACCTCCCGTCGGTAGAACATCAGATTGGCACCAGCCAATTCTCCTATGCAGTGCAAGCGAGCGAGAAGAGCCTCCGACGGCATGTGCCATTCTCTCCGGTCGATCTGCTCCAGCCGCGCCCGGCCGACCTCCGCTAGCCAAGGCATCCGCTCAAGGAATGGTTCAAGGGCGGGCCGCGGACCCATGTCGCGCCCCATCCAAACGATCGTGCTCCCGGAGCGTGACCACAGCCGCGACCTGATGCCTGAGGGCCGTCATCTCCGAGCGCATCGTCCGCATGTCGTCGGCGAGACGGGTCATGTCCGCCCGGATGGCGCGCAGATGCTCGAGGACAAGGCTATCGGGATCCGGGCTCATCCGACGCTCCCCTCGAGGGAGATCGCGATGAGCTTCTGCGCCTCGACGGCGAATTCCATCGGGAGCTTCTGCAGCACGTCCTTGACGAAGCCGTTCACGATCAGCGCGGTCGCCTCCTCTTCCGAGAGGCCGCGCTGCTGGCAATAGAACAGCTGGTCCTCGGAAATCTTGGAGGTCGTGGCCTCGTGCTCGAACACCGCCGAGGCGTTCTTGGACTCGATGTACGGCACCGTGTGCGCGCCGCATTTGTTCCCGATCAGCAAGGAGTCGCAGTTCGTGAAGTTGCGCGCGCCCGAGGCCCGGCGGTGGGCGGAGACGAGCCCGCGATAGGTGTTCTGCGAGCGGCCCGCCGAGATGCCCTTCGAGATGATCCGGCTCGTGGTGTTCTTCCCGAGATGGATCATCTTGGTGCCGGAATCGACCTGCTGCCGCCCGTTCGACACCGCGATCGAGTAGAACTCGCCGCGAGAGTTGTCGCCGCGCAGGATGCACGACGGGTACTTCCAGGTGATCGCGGAACCGGTCTCGACCTGCGTCCAGGTGATGACCGAGTTCCGGCCTCGGCAATCGCCGCGCTTCGTCACGAAATTGTAGATGCCGCCCCGCCCTTCGGCGTCGCCCGGGTACCAGTTCTGCACGGTCGAGTACTTGATCTCGGCGTCGTCGAGCGCGACGAGCTCGACCACGGCGGCGTGGAGCTGGTTCTCGTCGCGCTTGGGAGCCGTGCAGCCCTCGAGATACGAGACGTAGGAGCCCTTGTCGGCGATAATGAGAGTGCGCTCGAACTGGCCGGTGTTCTTCTCGTTGATTCGGAAGTAGGTCGACAGCTCCATCGGGCAGCGAACGCCCGGCGGAATGTAGACGAACGAGCCGTCCGTGAAGACCGCGGAATTCAGCGTCGCGTAGAAGTTGTCGGTGATCGGCACGACCGAGCCGATGTACTGGCGCACCAGGTCCGGATGCTCGCGGATGGCCTCGGAGATCGGCATGAAGATCACGCCGGACTTCTTGAGCTCCTCCTTGAAGGTCGTGACCACCGAAACGCTGTCGAACACCGCATCGACGGCGACCCGGCTCGTGGGCTCGACCCCGGCGAGGAGTTCCTGCTCGCGCAGCGGAATGCCGAGCTTCTCGTAGGTCTTGAGGATCTCGGGATCGACCTCGTCCAGAGACTTCGGCGCCTGGTTCTTCTTCGGCGCGGCGTAGTAGTAGATGTCGTTGTAGTCGATCGGCCCATAGGACACCCGCGCCCAGCGCGGCTCCGACATCGTGAGCCAGCGCTTGTAGGCCTCGAGTCGCCACTCGAGCATCCACTCCGGCTCGCCCTTCTTGGCCGAAATGAAGCGGATCACGTCCTCGGAGAGGCCCTTCGGGGCCTTCTCCATCTCGACGTGGGTCTCGAAACCGTACTTGTACTGATCGACGTCGATGAGCTTGACCTGCTCGATCGTCTCCTGCACCGCAGGCATCGGCTATTCTCCTCACCTCGCACGGCTTCAAGGGCCGCGGGTATACGGATTTGACGGGACGGGGCCGTTCAGGCCGCGTCGGCCCCTCGTTTATATAGGGTCGCGACCACTCTTTCGCACGTGGCCGCGAAGCGGTTTACGTCCTCTTTCGTCGAATTCCACCCCAAACTGACGCGGATGGCGCCCTCGGACAGCCCCGGCGGCGCGCCCATGGCCTCGAGCACATGGGAACGTCTGACCTTGCCCGATGAGCAGGCGGAGCCCGAGGAGAGAGCGACGCCCTTAAGATCGAAGGCGATCAGCGCCGTCTCGGCCTTGAGACCCGGCACGGCGAAAGCCATCGTGTTCGGCAGGCGCTCGGCCGCCGCCCCGAAGACCACCGCCCGCGGAACGATCCGCCTCAGCTCGGCCTCGGCGAGGTCGCGCAACGCCCGGATCCGGGTCCCCTCCTCCCGGAGCCGCGAGCGCGCGGTTTCGGCCGCCGCCCCGAACCCCGCGACCGCCGCGACGTTTTCGGTCCCCGCGCGATGCCCCCGCTCCTGCCCGCCGCCCCGGATCAGGCGATCGGCCACCTGGACCGCATTGGTCGCCAGCACCAGCGCCCCGACCCCCTTCGGCCCGCCGAGCTTGTGGGCCGAAAGGGTCAGCGCGTCGACTCCAAGCGTGGCGAGATCGAGCGGCACCTTGCCCCCGGCCTGCACGGCGTCCGTGTGGATCAGCCCGCCCGCCGCGTGGACCAGCCGGGCCGCCTCGGCGACGGGTTGCAGGACGCCGGTCTCGTTGTTGGCGGCCTGGATCGAAACCAGCGGGCGCGCGCCGACGGCGCGCTCGAGCCGGTCCCTGAGCCAGGCGAGATCGATGCGGCCCTCGGGACCGACCGGGATACGCTCGACCCGTTCCGCCGAGAACCGATGCCCTTCCAGCACGCTCGGGTGCTCCGTCGCGCCGAGAAGAAGGAGCGTGGCGGCCCCCTCCCCGATGCGGCCGAAGGCCGGGCTCAGCACCGTGTTGTTGGCCTCGGTTCCGCCGCTCGTGAACACCACGTTGCTGGCGCTTGCTCCCACGAGAGCCGCGACCTGCTCGCGCGCCCTCTCGACGACGGCGCGGGCCGCGCGGCCCTCCGCGTGGACGGACGACGGGTTGCCGGGCAGCGCAAGGGCGCGCGCGACCGCGTCCGCCGCCTCGGGCCGCAGGGGCGAGGTGGCGTTATGATCGAGGTAGCTGCGCTGACCGTCCGCCATGCCCTTCGTCCAAACCGCACGAATGTCTTGCAATCGACCCGGGTTGCCATGCTAAAGCACGCCACCCCCATTCCAGTCGGGTGGCACCGCCTGCGGGGTCCGCTGCCGCAGCGGCATCCGAGAGTCACCGTCTTTAGAACAATTCTAAGACGGATTTAGGGACCGGTCGGGCCCTGAGTCAAGGCACCTCACCGGTTTGACGTTTTCATTGGGCTGCGCCGGGGTTTTCGAGCCGAGGGAAGCGGCCCGCACGAGAGGTTTTCCGCCCATGCCCGAGGTCATCTTCACGGGTCCCGCCGGTCGCATCGAGGGGCGTTATCAGCCCGCGAAGCAGAAGGGCGCTCCGATCGCCATCATCCTGCATCCGCACCCGCAATTCGGCGGGACGATGAACAACCAGATCGTCTACAACCTCTTCTACAACTTCGTGAATCGCGGCTTTTCGGTCCTGCGGTTCAACTTCCGCGGCATCGGGCGCAGCCAGGGCGGGTTCGATCACGGCCAGGGCGAACTCTCGGACGCCGCCGCGGCACTGGACTGGGCGCAGTCCGTGAACCCGGACGCCCGCGCGTGCTGGATCGCCGGAGTGTCGTTCGGGGCGTGGATCGGCATGCAGCTCCTGATGCGCCGGCCGGAGATCGAAGGCTTCATCTCGATCGCGGCCATGGCGAACCGCTACGATTTCTCGTTCCTTGCCCCCTGCCCTTCCTCCGGACTGTTCGTGCATGGTTCCGAGGACCGGGTCGCGCCCGTGAAGGACGTCGTCAGCGTGATCGAGAAGGTGAAGACCCAGAAGGGCGTCAAGATCGAGCACGCGGTCGTCGAAGGCGCGAACCACTTCTTCGACGGCAAGGTGGACGAGCTGATGCACGCCGTCGACGAATATCTCACGAAACGCCTCGGCAAGAGCGAAAAGGCGGCCTGACCGAGCCGCCCCATCGTACCCGTCGACGATCGGTTCGCTCGCCTCCGGATGATCCGCGCCGGCGCGGCGGATCGGAGCGCGAGGCAGCCGGGTCGGCCGTGCGTCCGGCGCCCGGTCAGGAAGAGCTCGCGCCTGCGCCAAGGAGGGACGAGGAATGATCCCGCGCTACAGCCGCTCCGAGATGGTGGCGATCTGGTCGCCCGAGACGAAATTCCGCATCTGGTTCGAAATCGAGGCTCACGCCACCACGGCCCTGGCGAGCCTCGGCGTCGTCCCGCGGGAGGCGGCGGAACGCGTGTGGGAGACGGGCTCGAAGGCAACCTTCGACGTCGAGCGGATCGACGCCATCGAGCGCGAGGTGAAGCACGACGTCATCGCGTTTCTGACCCACCTTTCGGAAATCGTCGGTCCGGAGGGCCGCTTCGTCCATCAGGGCATGACGTCCTCCGACGTGCTCGACACCTGCTTGAGCGTCCAGCTCGCTCGCGCCTCGGACCTGCTGCTGCGCGACCTCGACGAGCTCCTCGCCGCACTCAAGCGGCGGGCGTTCGAGCACAAAACGACGCCGACGATCGGGCGCTCCCATGGGATACACGCGGAACCGACGACGTTCGGCGTCAAGCTCGCCCAGGCCTATGCCGAGTTCGAACGCGCGAAAGTCCGGCTCATCGAAGCGCAGCGGGAGATCTCGACCTGCGCGATCTCGGGCGCCGTCGGCACCTTCGCGAACATCGACCCGAGGGTCGAGGAGTACGTCGCCGAGCGGATGGGCCTTTCGATCGAACCCGTCTCGACGCAGGTGATTCCCCGCGACCGTCACGCGATGTTCTTCGCGACGCTCGCCGTCATCGCGTCCTCGGTCGAACGCCTCGCGATCGAGATCCGGCATCTGCAGCGTTCCGAGGTGCTCGAGGCGGAGGAGCATTTTTCCGAGGGCCAGAAGGGCTCCTCGGCGATGCCGCACAAGCGCAACCCGGTCCTCACCGAGAACCTGACCGGCCTCGCGCGCATGGTGCGCGCCTACGCCCTGCCCGCGATGGAGAACGTCGCGCTCTGGCATGAGCGGGACATCTCGCATTCCTCCGTCGAGCGGATGATCGGCCCCGACGCGACCGTCACCTTGGATTTCGCCCTCGCGCGTCTGACGAGCGTCGTCGACAAGCTCGTCGTCTATCCCGAAAACATGCGCGGGAACCTCGACCGGCTCGGCGGTCTCGTCCATTCCCAGCGCGTGATGCTGGCTCTCACCCAGAAGGGCGTCTCCCGCGAGGAGGCCTACCGCCTGGTCCAGCGCAACGCCATGCCGGTGTGGCGCGGAGAGGGAGATTTCCTCTCGCTCCTGAACGCCGATCCGGAGGTCACGGCGGTGCTGTCGGAGGCCGAGATCGAGGCCTGCTTCGACCTCGGCTACCATTTCAAGCACGTGGACACGATCTTCCGGCGGGTGTTCGGGGTTTCCTGAGATCATGCGGACCTCCGATTGCGACATCCTCATCGTTCCCGGCTACGAAAATTCCGGTCCCGACCACTGGCAGACCCGATGGGAGCGGCAGCTCTCGACGGCGCGACGCGTCGAGCAGGCGAGCTGGCTTGAGCCGGAGCGGGAGGCCTGGGCGGCCCGGATCGTCGAGGAGGTGGGACGGGCGAAGCGCCCGGTCGTGCTCGTCGCCCACAGCCTCGGTGTCGTCGCCGTCGCCCATGCGGCCTCACGCCTCACCCGCGGGCAGGTGAAGGGCGCCTTTCTCGTCGGGCTGCCCGACGTCGAGGACCCCGGCTTCCCGGTCCCTGCCGAGACGCCCTTCGCGCCGATCCCGCGCGATCCGCTGCCCTTTCCCTCGGTTCTCGTTGCGAGCCGCACAGATCCTTACTGCTCCTACGAAAAGGCGGAGGACATCTCCTACGCCTGGGGGGCCGCGATCGTGGACGCCGGAGCGTCGGGCCATCTCAACACGGCGAGCGGCCACGGCCCGTGGCCGGAAGGCCTGATGCGGTTCGCGGGATTCCTGAAGCGGCTGTGATCGGCGGGCGGTCGCGCTCGAAGGCCGGCCACATGACAAAAAGTTCATGGTCTCTTCACCCGTTCGAGAGTCGGAGTGCGCGACCCTGGTTGGAACGATTTTTCTGAGGAGACCCCGTATGAAGACCCTCGCGACCTTCGCCGCAGCCTCGCTGCTGGCGCTCGCCGGCGCCGCGGCGGTGGCGCAGACGTCAGCGCCGACGCCGCCCCCGGGCGCCGCGCCAGCGCCGGCGCCGCAGACCTCGGACCAGGCGCCCCGCGGCGGCATGGGACGGGCCGACTTCGACGCCCTCACGGATGCGCGAATCGCCGGTATTCTGGCCGGCCTCAAGCTGACTCAGGAGCAGCAGCGGCTTTGGCCCCCCGTGGAGCAGGCACTGCGCGCCAGAGCGGCCGAGCGCGCCGACCGTTTCGAGGAGCGTCGGCGCATGATGCGTGAGCGAGGGGAGCAGCGCGGGCGACCCGACCGGGACCTCGACATCACGCAGCGCCTGGAACGCCAGGCCGAACAGGCCACGCAACGCGCCCGCGCGGTAACCGAGCGCGCCGAACGCCTGACCGCCCTCTCGACCGCCATGAAGCCCTTCTACGCGTCCCTCGACGAGAACCAGAAGCGGCTCCTCCCGGCGCTGATGCGCGAGCGGGGCGACCGGGGCCGGCGCATGGGCATGCGTCATCACGGCGGTGCGGACATGGATCGCGACTCGGACGGCAGGCGCGGTATGGACCGGGGTGGCATGATGGGACGCGGCGGCATGATGGACCGCGGTCCTCAACGCTACCACTGACGTTTTCGGCGCTCGAAACGACGAAGGCCGCCCCAGGGGCGGCCTTTTTTGTCGGAGAGGCGCGAGGCGCCCGGTCGCGCCCGTTAACGCGAGTAGAACTCGATCACCAGGTTCGGCTCCATCTGGACCGCGTAGGGAACCTCCGAGAGGCCGGGGATGCGGGTCATGCGGGCCGTCATCTTGGAGTGGTCGACCTCGATGTAGTCCGGCACGTCGCGCTCGGCGAGCTGGGACGCGACGACCACCACTTCGAGCTGCTTCGAGGCGTCCTTCACCTCGATCACGTCCCCGGGCTTCACGAGGAAGCTCGGGATGTTCACCCGGCGGCCATTCACCTTGACGTGGCCGTGATTGACGAACTGGCGCGCGGCGAACGGGGTCGCGACGAACTTGGACCGGTAGACGACCGCGTCGAGCCGGCGCTCGAGCAGGCCGACCAGGTTCTCGCCCGAGTCGCCCTTCATGCGGATCGCCTCCGCGTAGTAGCGGCGGAACTGCTTCTCGGTGATGTTGGCGTAGTAGCCCTTGAGCTTCTGCTTGGCGCGCAGCTGCGTGCCGAAGTCGGTCATCTTGCCTTTGCGGCGCTGGCCGTGCTGGCCGGGTCCGTATTCGCGGCGGTTCACGGGGCTCTTCGGGCGGCCCCAGATATTCTGGCCCATGCGGCGGTCAAGCTTGTGCTTGGCCTGGATGCGCTTCGACATCGCGGTTCCTCTTGTGGTCGAACGGCTTTCGAGGAACGCGCCCTCCTCTTCCCTCTCGGGACGACAGCCCGGGACTCGGATCCAGGGCACGGGTGCGTAAAAAAGCTCGCGCGGCCTTTAAAGGACCGCGCGAACGCTCGGGATGTATGGGGAAGAGGCAGGAAAGTCAACGGGAAACCCGCATTCAGGGCCTGAGCGGAGCGATGGGCGGACATCGACTGCCGCCCGGCTCCGGGCGACGATGCTTAGCCGATGGCGAACGGCATCGCTTCGACGGTGATGTCGTGCAGGGCCCATCGACGGAGCGCTTCGCGCAGGGCGGGGGTCAGCGTTGCGGCGCTCGTGAAAACCGCGACGGCATCGGCCCCGTTCGGCCGCCGGCCGGGGATCGGCGACCCGATGAGCTGCACGACTCGGCGCGCGATCGCGGGGGCCGGGTCGACCCAGGTCACGGGCCAGGGGGCGAGCCGTCGCAGGCGGGGAAGGAGCAGCGGATAATGCGTGCAGGCGAGCGCGATCACGTCCGTGCGCTCCGCTCGCTCGGTCACGAAACACGGCGCGAGCTCCGCCGCGATCGCCGTGTCCGCGACCGGGGCGCCCGCAAGCTCCGCCTCCGCGTAGCCGGCGAGGTGCCGGGATCCGACGAGGGTCACCCGGCAACCGGCGGCGTAGGTCTCGACGAGGTCGCGGGTGTAGTCCCGCGCCACGGTGCCGGGGGTGGCCAGAACCGTGATGCGCTTCGAACGCGAAAGCTGCGCCGCCGGCTTGATCGCCGGCACAGTGCCGACGAACGGGATCCGGAACCGCTCCCGCAGATGCGGCAGGACCAGGGTCGACGCCGTGTTGCAGGCGACGACGACGAGATCCGGGGCATACGTCTCGATCAGCCGGCCCATAACCGCGAGGACCCGCGCCACGAGCGTCTTCGGGCGTCAGCCGCCCGTACGGAAAGCCCGCATCGTCCGCGGCATAGACGAAACGGGCGTCGGGTCGCGCATTCAGGGCCTCGGCGAAGACCGTCAGGCCGCCGAGACCGGAATCGAACACGAGGATGGTGGGCACGGGAGCCGGCATGGCGGCAGGGGTATAGGCGGTTCCGGCCAGAAGATCGACGCGCATTTCACGGCTCCGCTCGTCCCCGTCGGGGAGAACCGAGGGACACTACGGCACCGGGCTTTCCCGAACCTTGCCGCCCTGTGGCGCGGCCGCAACGGCGAACGCTCCTCTCCCTCCTTTGAGGAGGGAACGAGGCGTGGAGGGGCGAGCGCCGATGTTCTGGGATGTCGGAGCCCACGCCCCGCGCCGCTCTTCGCCCTCGATCTTTCGGAAATCACAGCTTCCCGCGCACGCCGGCCTGCGGCTTCTGATCCGCCGCGCCCTCGGCTTTCGGGTGTTCGGCGGAGAGGCGCCGCACCGGCCAGCCGTCGCTCCAGGTGCCCATGTCGACGAGGCGCGGATCGGCCTTGAGCGCCGCCGCGTCCTTGCCCGCGAAGGCCGCGTCGAGCGCGAGGTCCAGGGTCTTCCAGAAGGCGAGATAATCGAGCGTGTCGGTTCCATTGTTCGCGAGCTGCGCGGCGAGGATCGTCTGCTCGCCGGTGAGCGCCATGTCGGCGCTCCAGCGCCAGGCCGGCGACTTCTGCTTGGGATCGCGCGGCGGGTCCGGGGTCACCTTGATGGCGGCGGCATCGTACTCGGTCTTCGGCGAGCCCGGCGCGGCGAGCGAGGCGGTGATCGCGGGAAAACCGTGCGAGTCCGAGCCGGCGCGCAGGAACAGCTTGCGGGTCGTCGGGACCGCGCTCGCCTCCTTGAAGATGCGGCGCCCGGCGCGATCGGTCGGAAGGTAGTCGCGATCGCCGCTCATCGTGACGAGGAGGGTCGAAGCCCGGATGTCGGACAGATCGTCGAGCGGAATCCCCCGCGACTTGGCGTCCGATGCGATCCCGCCGGGCATCACCGCAAAGACGAGCCTCGGCTCGGGCAGGCCGTCGCTCTCGGCTCCCGCGGCGAGATTGAGGGCGATCGGCACTCCCGCGAGGTGGCCGAGGTAGGCGACCCGCTTCAGGTCCGGGCGGGCCTCGGCGTCGTCAGCGAGCGCCGCCAGAGCATCCTTGAGGAGTTCCGTCGCCGTCGCGGTCGCATCCGCAGGCCGCGTCCGGTTCACCTCCTGGTACCGCGGCAACAGGACGAGATGGCCGCGCCGCGCGAGGTGTTCGATCCAGCCGCCGTAGAGCATCGGATTGGTGGCGCCCCAGGAATGGAACAGGACCACGACGGGCCGCGGCGCGGGCGCCGGGCCGGCGGCATGGAACACGAACGTCGCGGCGCCGGCACGCCCGACGGCCCGTTTCACCACGTCCTTCGCCTCGTAGTCGGTCCCTCCCGGACCCTTCTCGGGTTGGCTTGGGGGCGTCGCAGCGAGCGCCGGGGGAGCCGCCAGCAGCGCGGCGAGGAAAAAGGGAATCAGGGGGCGGCGCATCGCGGCCTCATGGCAAAGGGGTAACGCGCCTGCGGCGCTGGCTGAACGTGGTTACAACACGACTAAATTAAGGCTTTCTCAATCGCCGTCCCTCCGCAAGAGCCCGGATTGCCCCACGTAAGGTGCGCACGTCCTGCTCGGTCAACTCCAGCCGGTGGAAGATGTCGCGCATGTTCCGCGTCATGGTCGGGCGCTTGTCGGGCGGATAGAAGTTGACGGCGTCGAGCTCGGCTTCGAGGTAGTCGAAGAACGACACCACCGTCTCGCGCGAGGCGGGCGGCGAGCGCCGGTCGCCCGAAAACGGCAGGGCGCCGCCGGAGGCGAGCTTGTGCCACTCGTAGGCGACGAGCAGGACCGCCTGGGCGAGGTTGAGCGAGGAAAAGCGCGGATCGACCGGGAACGTGACGATCGCGTCGGCGAGCGACACCTCGTCGTTCTCGAGCCCGGTGCGCTCGCGGCCGAACAGGATCCCGACCCCCTGCCCGGCGCCGAGCCGCTCCCGCGTTTCGCGCATCGCGTCCTCCGGCCCGAACACGCGCTTCATCTGCCCGCGCTCGCGGGCCGTGGTCGCGAAGACGAAATGGAGGTCGGCGATCGCCTCGCGGGTGGTGGGGTAGAGCTTTGCCGCCTCGAGAACATGCGTCGCGCCGGACGCCGCCGAATGCGCGCCCTTCTTGGGCCAGCCGTTCTTCGGCGCAACGAGCCGCAGCTCCGACAGCCCGAAGTTCGCCATCGCCCGCGCGACCATGCCGATGTTTTCGGCGAGTTGGGGCTCGACGAGGATGATGACGGGGTGTTGTGTCACGCAATCCACAAGAGCCTGCCGACCTCGTCCACCGGCAGTTCGTTCGCAACCTGCACGATGAAGTCGCTCATGGTGTCCCCTTTATACTGTGGAAGCTCCCTTGTGCCGGAATAATCGAACGCCCTTCAGGCTTCAGAACCTCTTGTAGTGGCCGCGACCCAGGCTGCGGCGCTCCGTTCGAGCAGCCGCGCGGCCGGTCCGGCTTGCCACTCATTGGCCCGCATCGGTCCCTCGACCCCCTCGTGGAGGCTGGGCTGCGGCCGCCAGGTCGGATCGTGCCGCTGCACCTCGCGCACGAGCGCCCGGGAGTGCGCTGCGGAGATGTCGAGCCGGGCCTCCTGGGCCGGCGTGACCTCATGGACGCGCCCGCCGATGACCCGGTGGTCCGGTCTCGCGGACGCAGCGTGACAACCCTGGCGCGGGGCGTGCCACCGCCCCGGCCCGCATCGGTCCACTGGCCGCCGTCGGGGTGACTGGCGGGCACGCGCGGCTGATGGGGGTTGCAGCGCTTGAGCGCCCGGGCGAGGCGTAAGCGGCGAACCTCGAGCTGGGCGCGGGAGAGGCAGAAGCGGATTTCCAGGAGGGTCTGGGGGAAGACAGCATGCGACAGGGACCATTCAGGCAATCCGGCAAAGAAGGACAGCTTCCCTAGAACAAAACATGAACACTGTCAAGCTTGCCCGATCCGCCGGCTCTCGTCGGGTCCGGTTCGAGCCGTGGAGCCCGACCGCCCCGCCGAAACCCCTGCTTCCCCTAGCGTGAGACCCGCGCTATAGCCCCGCGAACGCGCCCGCCGCTCGGCAGGCGCCTCCCCCGATTACCAGCGCAAGGTGAGATCATGGCCAAGATCAAGGTCGCCAACCCGGTCGTCGAGCTCGACGGCGACGAGATGACCCGGATCATCTGGCAATCCATCAAGGACAAGCTGATCCACCCCTATCTCGACGTCGACCTCGAGTACTACGACCTCGGGATCGAGCACCGCGACGCCACCAACGACCAGGTGACGGTCGATGCCGCGGAGGCCATCAAGCGCCACGGGGTGGGCGTGAAGTGTGCGACCATCACCCCGGACGAGGCGCGGGTGAAGGAGTTCGGCCTCAAGGAGATGTGGAGGTCGCCGAACGGCACCATCCGCAACATCCTGGGCGGCGTGATCTTCCGCGAGCCGATCATCTGCAAGAACGTCCCGCGCCTCGTGCCCGGCTGGACGCAGCCGATCGTCGTCGGCCGCCACGCCTTCGGGGACCAGTACCGCGCGACCGACTTCAAGGCGCCCGGCAAGGGCCGGCTCACCATCCGGTTCGAGGGCGAGGACGGCGCGGTCATCGAGAAGGAAGTCTTCAAATTTCCCGGCGGCGGCGTCGCGATGGCGATGTACAACCTCGACAACTCGATCCGCGACTTCGCGCGCGCGTCGTTCAACTACGGCCTCAACCGCCGGTTCCCGGTCTATCTCTCGACGAAGAACACCATCCTGAAGATCTACGACGGGCGGTTCAAGGACATCTTCCAGGAGGTGTACGACGCCGAGTTCAAGCCCCAGTTCGAGGCCGCCGGCATCACCTACGAGCACCGCCTCATCGACGACATGGTGGCCTCGGCCCTGAAGTGGTCGGGCGGCTACGTGTGGGCGTGCAAGAACTACGACGGCGACGTGCAGTCCGACACCGTCGCGCAAGGCTTCGGCTCGCTCGGCCTCATGACCTCCGTGCTCATGACGCCGGACGGGCGGACCGTCGAGGCCGAGGCGGCCCACGGCACCGTGACCCGCCACTACCGCGAGCACCAGAAGGGCAAGGAGACCTCGACCAACTCCATCGCGTCGATCTTCGCCTGGACCCGCGGCCTCGCGCACCGCGCCAAGCTCGACGACAACCAGGAACTCGCCCGTTTCGCCGGAACGCTCGAGAAGGTCTGCATCGACACCGTGGAAGCCGGCTTCATGACGAAGGACCTCGCGCTCCTCGTCGGCGCCGACCAGAAATGGCTCTCGACCACCGGCTTCCTCGACAAGATCGACGAGAACCTCAAACGCGCCATGGCTGGCTGAGGCACGGGCCATGTCCTCTGCCGACCGCCTCGTCTCCCCGCGCGAGGCGCTCACGATCGCCCGGATCGTGAAGGTCAACCACGCCGGCGAATACGGCGCGATCCGCATCTACGCCGCCCAGATCGCGGTTGCGCGGAGGCTCTACCCGGTCGAGATCCCGGCGCTCGCGGAGATGCGCGAGCACGAGAAGCGGCACTGCGCCGCCTTCCGCGACGCGATGCCGGCGCGGCGGTCGCGACCGTGCCGCGTCATGGCCCTGTGGAGCCGGGGCGGGTGGCATCTCGGATTCACGACCGCCCTGCTCGGCCGCCAGGGAATATGGGCCTGCACGGCCGCCGTGGAGGCCGCCGTGCACCGCCACCTCGACGACCAGCTCCACTTTCTGGCGTCGCGCGACTTCGGGCTGCACGAGTTGATCCTGTCGATCCGGGACGAGGAACTGGACCACCTGCGCCACGCTGAGGCACAGCTCGCCGTCCCGACGGCGTTCCAGCGCCTTCTGCGCCGGGTGATCGGCGGCGTCACGGATGGCCTGATTTGGCTCTCGACCGGGGGCGATTCGGCGCGGATGGCCCGCGACCTGCGCCGGTTCAGGGAAGCGGAGTCGCGGCGCAGCACGATACGCCCTGCGCACTCCGCCTATCGTAGGGCCGACCTCGGTTCGAAGAGATAAGGCCATGCCCGCCGCACGCGTCTCCGCGAGCAGAAAGCCTTCCGTCAGGCGGCAAGCCACCTCGGCCGAAGCCGCCGGCGCTGCAACCCCGGGGATCTCTCCGACGTTGGTCCTGGCTTACCCACCTCAGGAGAGACTGTCATGATCCGATCAGCAACCCTCGCTCTCTTCGCAGCGCTTGTTCTCCCCGCTGGCGGCGCATGGGCACAGGAGGGCGCTGCCGCGGGCGCGGCGGTCGGCGGCGCGGCCGGCGCAGCGGTCGGAGGTCCCGTCGGTGCGGCGGTGGGCGCCGGGGCCGGGGCGGCTGCCGGCAATGCGGCCTCGAAGCCGGAGCAGAAGAACGTCGTCATCGAGAAGCGGACCGATTGCTCGACGACCACGACGCAGCGCACCGACGTGACGGGCAGCACCACCACGACGCAGCAGAAAACCGAGTGCTAGCCTCTCGCAAGCCGGGCGTGCGACGGCCGCGACTGCATTCTGGGGCCTGAACGGGAGCGGCCCCGAGGCGGGATCGGAAGTGGTCAACCGCGGCTGCGGCCGCAGCCCCGAAGCTGCGCTCGCGAGGTGTCATGGCATGGGGTTGCCCTTCGAGTTTCGGCGTTCGTCCGGGCGCGTGACACCAGGTTACGCTAGCCCGCGCGTCGAACAGCTGAGCCAAGGGCGCTCGGCGCCGGTGAGGAGGAACCCTTTCAGGTTGCTGGCCGAAAGGCGATGCCGCAGGGCGCTCGCTCTTCACGCGGCGCTCATCGGGCTCCTCGGTCCATCCTCGCCGGCGGCTCACAGCTGGTATCCGGTTTGGTGCTGCAGCGAGCGGGATTGCCGCGAGCTCTCGGAGGAGAAGGGCGAGACGGTCTCGGAAGCTCAGGACGGATGGCACTTGTGGGATGGCCGTCTGGTGGGCCGGGGGATCGCCAAGCCTTCGCCGGACAAGAAGTTTCACATTTGCGAAGAACCGACGACAAGGGCGATCATCTGCTTCTTTGCTCCACCCGGAGCGACCTAAGGGCGGCCGCTCGACGTCGTAGGAGGCGGAGAGGAAGACGAGTATAGTCGTCCCCGGACCTCGCGGGGTATGCTCGTGCCGGCCGAAGAGCCGGGATGGAATCGGCGCTCATATCGTGGAAGACTGAGGACCTGGGTGCTCGGGCCCATCGACGATCGAGTACCAGGCTTCCGCCCTGAATGAATCGCAGCCGCTCTCACGCACGAGCATGAAAACAACGGACCGAGGGACAGGCGAGGGAGGACTCCGGTGAGGCGTTCACACGACCTCGGATCGGCCGCGTTGCCCTTCAACGGAGGCGGCACTCATGCCTGAGACGGTGGCCCCGGCTGCGGACTTCGACGCCATCGTCCGTCTGCAAGCCGTCCAAAAATTCTTCGGGCCGATTCATGCGCTGCGCAACATCAATCTCGCGATCGGGCGCAACGAGATCGTGGGTCTGATCGGCGACAACGGCGCCGGAAAGTCCACGCTGATCAAGATCATGACCGGGGTGATGAAGCCGAGCTCCGGTCGGATCTACGTCCGGGACCAAGCCATCGACCTCTCGGAATACTCCGTCCGCTTGGCTCACCAATTGTCCATCGAGACGGTCTACCAGGACAAGTCGCTCGGCGAGAAGCAGCCGCTGTGGCGCAACTTCTTCGTCGGCCGCCAGATCACGAACCGCTTCGGGTTTATCGACATCAAGCGCGAAAAGGAGATCGCACGGGAGATCCTCTTGAACACGATCGGGTTCCGGGGGGCCGGGATCAGCGTCGACTCGATGGTCAAGGAACTCTCCGGCGGCGAGCGGCAGGGGATCGCGATCGGGCGTGCGATGCATTTCAAGGCCGACCTGATCGTGCTCGACGAACCGACCGCGGCGCTCGGGGTCAAGGAGGTCCGCAAGGTGCTCGACTTCGTCCGGCGGATCCGGGAGTCGGGCCGCGCCTGCGTGTATATCGAGCACAACCTCGCGCATGTGCACGAAGTCGCGGATCGCCTGGTCGTGCTCGACCGCGGTGAGATCGTGACCGAGATCTCGCCCCGCGACATGTCGGTCGCGGCGCTGACCGAATACCTGGTCGAACTGCAGCAGAAGCGCTGAGGGGAGCTCCATGGCGCCGAACCGCTATCTTGCCGCGATCGCCAGGACGGAGGGGCTGCCGATCATCCTGGTCTTCGGTCTCCTCCTGTGCCTGTTCATGTATACGGCCCCGGAAGTCTTCCGTTCGCACAACATCTACACGACGTTCCTGTCCACGCTCCCGCCGCTGATTCTGCTTGCGATCGGACTGACCTTCGTGATCGGGGCCGGCGAGATCGACCTGTCCTTTCCATCCGTGATCGCGTTCTCGGGCTTCGTGTTCGCGGTGCTCTTCAAGGATTACGACCTCGGCTGGTGGGCGGCGCTGGCGGGTCTCGCCTCCGGCTTGGTCGTCGGCTTCACCAACGGGCTTCTCGTCGCCAAGGTCGGCATTCCGTCCTTTATCGCGACGCTCGCGACGCAGTTCTTCTGGGCCGGGATGGCGACGGTCCTGTCCGGCGGCAAGTCCTACGCGCTGCGCGGGGCCGAGCAGTCGAGCGTGTGGCAGTGGACGGTCGGCCGCCTGTCGGTCTCCTTCGGCTGGCTCAACGAGGTCTCGATCCAGGCACTCTGGACCACCTGCGCCCTGGTGCTGCTCTGGCTGATCCTGAACCGGCACCGCTTCGGCGAGCACGTCCTGTTCATCGGCGACTCGAACGACGTATCGCGGGTGGTCGGGATCGACGTGGCGCGGGAGAAGATCCGGATCTTCACCCTGATGGGCGGCCTTGCCGCCGTCGCGGCCATGTTCCTCACCCTGGAGAACCGCAATTACTTCGGCAACCAAGGCCAAGGCTATCTTCTCACCGCGATCGCCTCCGTGCTGATCGGCGGGACATCGATCTTCGGCGGCCGCGCCACCCTGATCGGGACGGTCTTCGGGTGCTTCGTGATCGGAATGATCGAGGCCGGTCTCGTGGCCTCCGGGCTGACCGGGGCCTGGGTGCGGACCGTCCAGGGCCTCGTGTTCCTCATCGCCATCGTGTTTTACCTCTATGTCGACGAGCCGCAGCGGCGAAAGGCCTTCTTGGCGCGGTTCCGGCGGCAGGAGGACACGCCGCGCCGGCCGAGGGCCGACGAACCCTCCGCAAAAGCCGTGCAGAGCCGGTGATGGAGGGAACTCAGACGAGGGAGGATATGATGTGGAAAGCACGGCTTCTTGCTGGAACCCTGCTGATCGCCATGCCTGCGGCGGCGACCGAAGCCCTCTCGCAGGAGGCGCCCGGCAAGGGCGTGACGATCTACATGCAGATGGGAGGCAACCCGGGCGACGGGGCGACGCTCGCCCGCCAGACCGGCGCGACCGCCGCAGCGAAAGGGCTCGGGGTCGATCGCCTCAACGAGCAGTTCTCCGCCTGGGCGCCGGAGAAGATGATCGAGCAGTTCAAGCAGGCCCTGGCCGCCAAGCCGAGCTGCATCGTCATCATGGGTCACCCCGGTAACGAAGCCTTCGCGGATCTCGTCAAGCAGGCCGTCGACCAGGGAATCGTCGTCACCCACGGCAATGCGCCCCTGTCCGAACTGCAGAAGACCTATGGCCCGCAGGGCTTCGGTTACGCCGGCGTCGACCTCTACGAAGGCGGCAAGCGGACCGCCGAGGAGATGATCAAGGCCGGCAATCTGAAGAACGGCGACAAGGCGATGGTCTACGGGGTGTTCAGCCAGGCGGAGCGCGGCCAGTCCGAGAAGGGGCTCGCCGACACTCTCGAGAAGGCCGGCCTCAAAGTCGATCGTCTGGAGATCACGCAGGAAGCGAACTCCGACGCGTCGCTCGCGGTGCCGGTCCTCGCGGCCTACGTCCAGCGCAACCCGGACCTCAAGGCGATCGGCACCCAGCACGGCGGCATCACGAGCGTGCTCGGGGACGTGCTGAAGCGCGCCGGGAAGAAGCCGGGCGAAGTCACCGTCGGCGGTATCGATCTCGCTCCGGCGACCATCGACGGCCTGAAGTCGGGCTACGTCTCCGTCACTCTGGACCAGCTGCTCTACCTGCAGGGCTTCATCCCCGTCACGCAGTGCGTGATGTCCGCCAAGTACAAGATGCCGGGGGTCAGCGTGAACACGGGAGCGGGCGTCGTCACGCCCAAGACGATCGACGCGCTCGTTCCTTTGATCGAGGCGGGAATCCGGTAGTCTTCGTTCCCCTTCGGGACCCGTCCGGGCCTCGGATCATCCGACGGCCCGGGCGCGCTGTCCCAGCGCCCCGATCCGAACCATGCCTCACGGGTCAAGCGTGCGGCTCGCCCCTGGGATGCGCCCGGCCGCCGCACGGGCGCGGTTTCAGGCAAGCAGAACGGGCCCGCGACCGCCGTGATGTGCTCCGACGGAGCGTTTCCGCCGGACCACGATCGAATCGACGGGCACCCGTCCCCGTTCCGCTGGACGCTATGGACGCACCAAGAGCGCCTCCATCTGCCAAACCGTCACTCCGTAGCGGTTGGCGTTGCGGATCGTGATGGCGATAAGCGCGGTCATCAGAATGACGGCAATCGTGAGGGCGACGAGAAAGCCCGCCTTCTCGGCATTCCTCCGGCTCGCGTCCGACATCCGGGCGGTCCTTTTGTGCCCAGGCCCCGAGGTCAGCAATAACCGAGATGATGTCCGTAATCGGGCGGCGGGCGGGCTCGTCGGCCAGAACACGGGGCAAAACGCGCGCCGATGGTCGATTCCTGTCCAAGGCAACGACGTCGAGGCGCCGGAGCGCCTTGCGAGGTTGGCCACTCGCCAGCTCCCGGTCACGACCGAGCCGATCGCGTGCACGGACCCGAGCGGGCGCCGATCCGCGAACCCGGGCCGCGACGGCGCCGATCGGCGCCCCTCACCGTCCGCGCGCGGGACTCCTGCGCGACCGACCCTGGCGCTTCGGTTTGGCGACGCTCGCATCGGCGACCCGCTCGGGCGCGCGCTCGCTGGCGCGCTCCTGAATACGCCGCCCGATCTCAGGGACGCGGTCCATGAGCCGTTCGAGATCGTGGGCCTGCAGCACGAGCAGTCGCGTTTCCTCGCAGGCGCGGACCGTGGCGGTCCGCGGCTCCTCGTTGAGGACCGCGATCTCGCCGAAGAACTCCCCCGCGCCGAGGCGGGGGTGGTGCCCGTCCTTGATTTCGATCTCCACCTCGCCGGTGACGATGAAGTACATCGCATCCGCCGCCTCGCCGCGCCGCACGATCACCTCGCCCCTCGGCACGGTGCGCGAATGAAGCAGGTCCATGATCTCCGCGATGGCTGCCGCCCCGAGGTCGGCGAAGACCGGGACCCGAGCGACCATGCTCCAGGTGACCACGAACTCGCGCCGATGGATGACCTCCGAAAAGGCGGTCGCGATGATGCCGACCGGAAGGGCCAGCATCGCGATGCCGAGAATCGCGGTGAGACCCGCGATGAGCCGGCCGGTCGGCGTGACCGGCACCACGTCCCCGTAGCCGACCGTCGTGAGGGTCACGACCGCCCACCACATGGCGTCCGGGATGGTGCCGAAGCGGTCCGGCTGCGCTTCGCGCTCCGCGAGGTGCATCAACGTCGCCGTGGTAAGCACCAGCCCGCCGAGAATGAGCAGGGTCGCGAGGAGCGACCGGCGCTCCGCATAAAGGGCGTCGGCGAGGGACGCGAGCCCGGAGGAATAGCGGGCGAGCTTGAAGAAGCGCACGAGGCGGAACAAGGCCAGGACGCGAAGGTCGGCCGTCGACCCGATCGCAACATAGAACGGCACGATCGCGAGCAGATCGATCACCGCCGCCGGGGTCCGTGCCCAGGCGAGCCGCATCTTCCACGGCGAGCGGCCCGCGTAGGGGATGTGCTCCACGCAGGACCACAGCCGGAGGCCATACTCCAGTGTGAACACCACCACCGAGACGATCTCGATGCCGGTGAGGATCGGCTGGTAGCGCGCCGCGACCGAGGGCACCGAGTCGAGAATCACCGCGACGACGTTGATCAGGACGAGGGCGATCAGCCCATGATGGACGATCCGGTCCCAAGGGGTCTCGAGGGTTGGGTCGAGCAGTTCGTAGGTGCGCCGGCGCCAGCGGCGCCAGTTGGGGTTCGCCGTGCCGCGGCCGCTCACGCGGCTGCCAGCGCGGCTTCCACGGCCGCCAGCGCCGCCTCGGCCTGGGCGCCGTCGGGGCCGCCGGCCTGCGCCATGTCGCGCCGTCCGCCCCCGCCCTTTCCGCCGAGCTTTTCCGCGCCGGCCCGCACGAGGCTCACGGCATCGATCTTGGCGGTCAGGTCCTCGGTGACGCCGACCACGATCCCGGCCTTGCCGTCCTCCGCGACGCCCACGATCGCGACGACGCCCGAACCGAGGCGCTTCTTGCCCTCGTCCGCGAGGCTCTTGAGGTCCTTCATTTCGACGCCCGAAACGGACCGCGCCATGAGCTTGATGCCCGCGACGTCGCGGACCGGATCGCCGCTGCCGCCACCGCCCCCCATGGCGAGTTTGCGGCGCGCCTCCTGGAGCTCGCGCTCGAGCCGGCGCCGGTCCTCCATCAGGGCGGCGAGCCGGTCCTCGGCTTCGTCGGCGGGGGTCTTGAGCAGGCCCGCGACCGCCTGGAGCTTGCGGCTCTGCTCCGCGAGATAGTGCCGGGCCGCATCGCCCGTCATGGCTTCGAGACGCCGCACGCCGGCGGCGACCGCACCCTCGGACACCACTGTGATCAGTCCGATGTCGCCGGTGCGCTGCACATGCGTGCCGCCGCACAGCTCCACCGAAAACGCTCGGTTGCCTTCGCCCCTGCCCATCGCGACGACGCGGACCTCGTCGCCGTACTTCTCCCCGAACAGGGCGCGCGCACCGGACTCGATGGCCTCGTCCACCGCCATGAGCTTGGTGACCACCGGCTCGTTCTGGAGCAGCACGCGGTTCGCGATGTCCTCCACGGTCCGAAGCTCGCCCTCGTCGATCGGCTTCGGGTGGCTGAAGTCGAAGCGCAGGCGGTCGGGCGCCACGAGCGAGCCCTTCTGGGCGACGTGGTCGCCGAGCACCTGGCGCAGAGCCTCGTGCAGAAGGTGCGTGGCGGAATGGTTGGCCCGGACGGCCGAGCGGCGCGCATGGTCGACCGCGAGTTCGAGCGACTGGTCGAGCTTGAGCGTCCCCTTCTCGACGGTCACGTGGTGGACGAAGACATCCCCGAGCTTCTTCTCCGTGCCGGTGATGCGCACGTGCGCGCCCTCACCCCGCATGGCGCCGGTGTCGCCGACCTGACCGCCGGATTCGCCGTAGAACGGGGTCTGGTTGAGGACGACCAGTCCGGTGTCGCCCTGGCGGAGTTCATCGACCTCGACGCCGTCCTTCACGAGGGCGAGCACGACGCCTTCGGCCACCTCGGTGTCGTAGCCGAGGAACTCGGTCGCGCCGGCGCGCTCGCGGATTCCGAACCAGACGTTCTCGGTCGCGGCTTCCCCGGAGCCCGACCACGCCGCACGCGCCTTCTCGCGCTGGCGCTGCATCGCGGCGCCGAAGGCGTCGGTATCGACCCCGATGCCGCGCGGCTTCAGGGCGTCCTGCGTGAGGTCGAGCGGGAACCCATAGGTGTCGTAGAGGGTGAAAGCCACCTCTCCCGGGAGCTTCTGGCCCTGCACCAGCGAGCGGCTCTCCTCGGCGAGAATCGAAAGCCCGCGTTCCAGGGTCTTGCGGAAACGGGTCTCCTCGAGCCGCAGCGTCTCCGTGATGAGAGGCTCCGCGCGTACGAGCTCGGGGTAGGCCTGCCCCATCTCGCGGACCAGCGCCGGAACCAAGCGGTACATCAAGGGATCCTTGGATCCGAGGAGCTCGGCATGGCGCATCGCACGGCGCATGATGCGGCGGAGCACGTAGCCGCGGCCCTCGTTCGACGGCAGCACGCCGTCGGCGACGAGAAACGACGACGCGCGCAGATGATCCGCGATCACCCGGTGGGACGCCTTGCGGTCACCCTCCGGCGCGACGCCGGTCGCGTGGGCGACGGCCTCGATCAGGGTGCGGAAAAGGTCCGTGTCGTAGTTCGAATGCACGCCCTGGAGGATCGCCGCCATACGTTCGAGGCCCATGCCGGTGTCGATCGAGGGCTTCGGCAGCGGCACCAGCTTGCCGGGCTCGACCTGCTCGAACTGCATGAAGACGAGGTTCCAGAATTCCAGGAACCGATCGCCGTCCTCGTCGGGCGAGCCGGGCGGCCCGCCCTGCAGCGCCTCGCCCTGGTCGATGAAGATCTCCGAGCAGGGACCGCAGGGGCCCGTATCGCCCATCTGCCAGAAGTTGTCGGAGGTCGAGATCCGGATGATCCTGGAATCCGGAAAGCCCGCGATCTTCCTCCAGAGATCGGCGGCATCGTCATCGTCGTGATAGACGGTGACGAGGAGCCTGTCCTTGGCGAGGCCGAACTCCTTGGTGATCAGGTTCCAGGCGAGTTCGATCGCGAGCGGCTTGAAGTAGTCTCCGAACGAGAAGTTTCCCAGCATCTCGAAGAAGGTGTGGTGCCGCGCGGTGTAGCCGACGTTGTCGAGGTCGTTGTGCTTGCCCCCGGCGCGTACGCATTTCTGCGCGGTCGCGGCCCGGCTGTAGGGCCGCTTCTCGATGCCCGTGAAGACGTTCTTGAACTGCACCATGCCGGCGTTGGTGAACATCAGGGTCGGGTCGTTGCGCGGCACGAGCGGGCTCGAGGCCACCACCTCATGGCCGTTCTTGCCGAAGTAATCGAGGAAGGCCGACCGGATTTCGTTGACGCCGCTCATGGGATTCAGGGACTCTTGGCTTCTCGGATGATGGGATCGGGATCTGGAACGCCAGCACGTATGATCGCGGCGGTTTTAGAGGGGCCGGACGGCGCTGTCGAGGCGTCGCGCGTCTGCGCTGGACCGTCGCGGGGCGCCCCTCCCGACCGCAGCGGAGCCGGTCGAACCCGTCGGGCGCGGTCGCCGTCGCGTGACATTGGTGCTTGCGTCACCGACCCGGGTGGCCAACATGAGGTAAGCTGAAAGGAGCGGCATGGCAGCCACGATCGAGGCGAGCACCTACAAGGAACTGATCGTCTTCCTCACGACCGCCGGCGTCGTGGTGCCGCTGTTCCACCGGCTGCGCGTCAGCCCGGTGCTCGGGTTCCTGGGCGCGGGCGCGCTCCTCGGACCCTATGGTCTGGGCCGGCTGGTGCCCGACTACCCATGGCTCTCGACGTTCACGATCGCGACCCGGGACGAGACCTCGCATCTCGCCGAACTCGGGGTGGTGTTCCTCCTCTTCACGATCGGCCTCGAACTCTCCTGGGAGCGCCTGCGCGTGCTGCGCCGCCTCGTTTTCGGCCTGGGTTCCCTCCAGGTCGCAACCTGCGCCCTGGCGATCGCGGCTCTCGCCTATGCCGTCACGGGCACCGTCACCGCGGCGGCGCTCATCGGCCTCGCGCTCGCCCTCTCCTCCACGGCCATCGTGATTCCGGTTCTGGCGAACCAGCGCCGACTGAACTCGCCGGCCGGACGGGGGACCTTCTCCGTGCTGCTGTTCCAGGACCTCGCCGTGGCGCCGATCCTCTTCACGATCGCGATGCTCGGGGCCCGCGAACACGGAAACATTTTCGCCTCCTTCGCGACCGCCCTCGTCCAGGCCGCACTCGCGCTGGTGCTGATCGTCGGCATCGGGCGCACGCTCCTGCGGCCGATGTTTCAGCTCGTCGCGGCGACCCGCTCCGGGGAGCTCTTCATGGCGGCATGCCTGCTCGTCGTCGTCGGCACGGGACTCGTCGCGGCGCTGAGCGGCCTGTCGATGGCGCTCGGCGCCTTCATCGCCGGGCTTCTGCTCGCGGAGACCGAGTACCGCCGCGCCGTCGAGGCGACGATCGACCCGTTCAAAGGCCTGCTCCTCGGCGTGTTCTTCGTCACCGTCGGAATGGGTCTCGACGGCTCGCGCCTGCTCGAAGCGCCGGCCCCGATCCTTCTCGTCGCGACGGCGCTGATCGCCCTCAAGTTCGCCATCGTGTTCGCCCTCGCCCGGGTCTTCCGGCTGCCCAACGCGACCGCGGTCGAGACGGCGCTCCTCCTCGGACCGGGCGGCGAATTCGCCTTCGTGATTCTGGGCAGCGCGATGGTCGCGGGACTGCTGCCCTTCGGCGTCGCCCAGGACGTGCTCCTCGTCGCCACGCTGACGATGCTCGCCATACCAGGTCTCGCCCGGGTCGCCCGAATCGCAGGCAAGCGGCTGGAGGAACGCCGCCCGGTCGAGCCCGAAGCGATGGTTCCGCCACCGCCCGACGAGGCGGGGCACGTCCTCGTCGCGGGGTTCGGCCGCGTCGGCCGGCTCGTCGCCGAGATGCTGGAGCGCCACAAGGTGCCGTATCTCGCGATGGACATGAACCCGGCCGGAGTCGCCTCGGAGCGCCGTGCCGGCAAGACGGTCTATTTCGGCGACAGCTCCGTGCCCGAGTTCCTGCGCGCGTGCGGCATCGAGCGGGCGCGGGGGCTCGTCGTCACGCTCGATACGCCAAGCGCCACCGAGGCCGTGGTCGCTGCCGCCCGCGCCGTGCGCCCTGACCTCACGATCGTGGCCCGCGCACGCGACGCGCGCCACGCCACCGCGCTCTACGAGCTCGGCGTCGACGACGCCGTGCCCGAGACCATCGAGGCGTCGCTTCAATTGAGCGAGGCCGTGCTGGTGGACATCGGCGTCCCCATGGGCCTCGTGATCGCATCGATCCACGAGCGCCGCGAGGAATTCCGAACCTCCTTGAAGCCGCGCAGCGGGTCCCCCGACGCGCCGCGTACCGAGTTCCGGGCGCGGCGGACGAGCGGGAAACGGTAGGGAGACGGGCAGCGGAAAGTCGTTTGGAGTCGTAGGGCGGACACTGAGATTGTTTTGGGGGAAGTAGTCCGGTTGCCGTTGAACTGTTGCCTAGATTCGACGCGATCCGGTTCAACGAAAGTGAAACAGCTCGGATTCACCCCGAAGCTGACGGCGGAACGACGGAACACTCGCTGAGACACCGCTTGGCGATGACCTCGGACGCAAGATAACAAAGGTTTCCGGCAAGAATGGACAAGAAGCTCATGCCGCGACGGCTCGCCGGATCGAGTCGCGGTAGCCCTGCGGGAGGTCGATCTCCTCGATCGCAGATACGGCGAACCGTCCGATCGACTGGTGTTCGGCGCTTAACCTGAGATCCGCTGCAGCAGCCGTGCTCGCGAGCAGATAGGTGATAATGACGACGTCGACTCCATTGACGCTATAAACCCAGCTGTCGACGATGCGCTCCACGGTCGCGCGAATCCCGAGTTCCTCCTCGATCTCACGGACGATGGTATCCTCCATCGTATCGCCCCGTTCGAGCTTGCCGCCGGGGAGTTCCCATTCGCCGCGGTCGTTCCTGAGGAGGACGCAAAGCCCATCGACGAACAGCACCGCCTTGACCGAGACCGGGTAATGCGGAGCGAGATGATCCGTCACTTGAGAATCCTTCGTGCTACAAACGAAGCTTTCATTGCGCACGCCTGCGCCGGTGCCTCAAACCCCTGCCTTAGTCCGGCGCCAGCGCGGAGAAGGACACGGCTCATGTTCCTTGTACCCAAGAATGCCGTTCGCCCGTGGAGACAGCGACGGTCGCTCTTTTTGTCCGTTACCGGCTTCTACTATAAGTCGTGCTATCTTATCCCCTTTTGACCGTCAAGCTTGCGCGATCTCGCAAACTTCAGGCTGTGTTCGCTCTCACGTCGTCCCACCCCGCACGCTTGACCTTTCGTCCCCCTCCCCGACATTGGCCCCATGTTCCTGACCTTCTTCACCGAGCTGCGCGCCGCCAAGGTTCCCGTGACGCTGCGCGAATACCTCACGCTCATGGAGGCGCTCGATCGGGATCTGGCCGACAAGCGGGTGGAGGACTTCTACTTCCTTTCGCGCGCCTGCCTCGTGAAGGACGAGCGCAACCTCGACAAGTTCGATCGGGTGTTCGGACACGTCTTCAAGGGCCTGGAGACCTTGGGCCAAGCGCTCGAAACCGCGCAAATTCCCGAGGAGTGGCTGAGGAAGCTCGCCGAGCGGTACCTGACCGACGAGGAGAAGCAGCAGATCGAGGCCATGGGCTGGGACAAGCTGCTCGAGACCCTGAAGCAACGTCTCAAGGAGCAGCGGGGACGGCATCAGGGCGGCGGCAAGTGGATCGGTACGGCGGGCACGTCGCCGTTCGGAGCCTATGGCTACAACCCGGAAGGCATCCGCATCGGCCAGGACGGCAACCGCAATTTCCGCGCCGTGAAGGTGTGGGATCAGCGCGAGTTCAAGGACTTCGACGACGGCGTGGAGCTCGGCGTCCGCAACATGCGAATCGCGCTGCGGCGGTTGCGCCGGTTCGCGCGCACCGGCGCCGCCGAGGAGCTCGACCTCGACGGCACCATCCACGAAACCGCCCACAAGGGCTACCTCGACGTGAAGCTGCGCCCGGAGCGCCGGAACGCCGTCAAGGTCCTGCTTTTCCTCGACGTCGGCGGATCCATGGACTGGCACGTCGAGATCGCGGAGGAGCTGTTTTCCGCCGCCCGGCTCGAGTTCAAGCACTTCGAGCACTTCTATTTCCACAACTGCCTCTACGAGCGCGTGTGGAAGGAGAACCGCCGCCGCTTCGACCAGGTGACCCCGACGCTCGACCTCATCCGCACCTACCCGTCCGATTACCGCGTGGTCTTCGTGGGCGACGCATCGATGTCGCCCTACGAGATCACCATGCCGGGGGGCTCCGTCGAGCATTGGAACGAGGAGGCGGGGCAGGCCTGGATGGAGCGCCTCCTCGCCCATTTTTCCAAGGCGGTTTGGCTCAATCCGATCCCCGCAAAGCACTGGGACTACACCCATTCGATCGCGTTGATCCGCAAGCTCCTCCACGGCCGCATGTATCCCCTGACGCTCGAGGGCATCGATCACGCGATGCGCGAGCTGGTGCGCTGAGCGCTCGCCGCCGCGAGCGGAGCGCGGGGAGCGCCGCCCCTCCCCGGGCTCGCCGATGCGGGTTATAGACGCCCATGCCCCTGACCTACAGCCACGCTCCCCGTCCGGTCGGCGGACCCGTCACCTTCGCGCTCGACGGCGACCGCTTGACGGTGGACTCCGGCCGCAAGGTCCAGGACGTACGGCTCGGCGCCGTGGAACAGGTGCGGATGACCTACGAGTCTCGCGGCTTTTCGCGGAGGGCCTTTCAGACCGAGGTCAGAATGAAGGACGGCAAGAGCTTCCGCTTCTCCTCGCTCCACTGGAAGAGCGTCGTCGAGGCCGAGCGCCTCGACGGCCCGTACCGGGCTTTCACGCGGGCGCTGCTCGAAGCGATCGCGGCGTCCAACCCGGAGGCCCGCTTTCTCGCCGGTCGATCCCGATGGATGTGGGGGGCTACCGCTCTCCTCGGAGGCGCCGCCCTCGCGGGGATGGCCCTGTTCGTCTTCGGCGCCGTCCGGAGCGGCCATACCGGCGCCGCGCTGATCGGGGCGGCGTTCCTTGGTCTCGGGATCTGGCAGCTCGAACCGATGATCCGCCGCAACAAGCCGCGCAGGTTCGCACCCGACGCTCCCCCGGCCGAGCTGCTGCCGTGAAACGGCCGCACGGGTGGCCGCAAAGCTGCGGTCCCGGCCGCTACGGCCTCACGACCAGAACCGAGCAGGCGGCATGCCGCACGATGGTGGCGGCGTTGGAGCCCAGGAGGTAGGTCGCCATGGTGGGACGATGGGACCCCACCACGATGAGGTCGGCGCCCGTGGTCTCCGCCTCCTCGAGGATCTCGTTGTAGATCGCCCCCATTCGGACCGTGGCCGAGACCCGTTCGGCGGGAAGCGGGACGGACGCCGCGATTTCCGCGAGCCTCGTCTCGGCGTTGCGCTGCTGATCGATGTCGAAGGTGGCCGGGACGAATTCCATGTAGGCGACCGGCATCAGCGACCGAACATGGATCAGCCGCACCGTGCCGTTCGAAGCCTGCGCCAGGGCGACGGCCCGTTCGAGGGCCGGGCGGGCCGTGTCGACCTCGGCAATGTCGATCGGAACGAGAAGCGTCTTGTACATCGATCATCCTCCCTGGTGTTACGGCCAAGCTTAGCGCGCCGCGCGGCGTTCGGCACCCGTCCTGTACGCAGGTCACGGCTCCCCTGCGCGCGCACGGCTTGCACGGTGCGGCCCGAGGGGCGATGAAATAAACGGGACGGGCGCAGCTTGGCTGCCGATGTCCCGCCGTCGTTGGGGCCACGCGCCCGCCCAGGATCGCCCGATGGACCGCCTCCCTGCCCGCGCCCGCCTTCTTGCCTCCCCGACGGCGTTCCTGATGACGGTCGCGTTCATCAATTACCTCGGATTCGCGAGCTGGCAGGCCCTTTTCAACAACTTCGCGAAGGAGTCCGCCCAGTTCACGGGCTGGGAAGTGGGCGTGCTGCAGTCCGTTCGCGAAATTCCGGGCTTTCTCGCCTTCACGGCCGTGTTTTGGTTCATGATCATGCGCGAGCAGACGCTCGCCTATGTAAGCGTCGCGATTCTGGCCGTCGGAACGGCCGCCGCGGGATACTTGCCGACCTATCAGGGCCTCGTCTTCACCACCTTCGTGATGTCGGTCGGCTTCCACTATTTCGAGACCGCGAACCAAGCCCTCGCGCTGCAGCTGCTCCCGAAGAGCGAAGCCCCCAAGGTGCTCGGAAAGGTGGCGAGCGCCGTCGCCGCGGCCCAGCTCGTGGCGTACAGCCTCATCGCCCTCCTCTCGTGGAGTCTGCAGCCCTCCTATCAGACGCTCTATCTCGGCTTCGGGATCGGGACATTGGTGCTGATCGGCATCGCGGCCGTGCTGTTCCGTCGGTTCGAGGGCGATGTGCCTCAGAACAAAGGCATCGTCCTGCGGCGTCGCTATTGGCTCTACTATGCCCTCACCTTCCTTAGTGGCGCCCGGCGACAGCTCTTCATGGCGTTCGGGGGATGGCTCCTCGTCGAGCGCTTCGACTACGACCTGGCCGCGTTCTCGGCGCTGCTGTTCATCTTCTGTTCGATCAACCTTGTGGCGGGCCCGCTCTTCGGCCGTTTGATCGGCCGCATCGGCGAGCGCGCCACGATCATCCTGGAAAACGTATCGCTCATCGTCGTCTTCCTGGGCTATGCATTCACGCAAAGCGGGATCGTGGCCGGAACGCTGTTCGTGATCGACGGGGTCTTCTTCACGCTTACGATCGCGCAGCGCACGTATTTCCAAAAGATCTCGGATCCGGCCGATATCGCTCCGACCGCGAGCGTCGCCTTCACGATCAATCATATCGCCGCTGTGGCGATTCCGATCCTGTTCGGGCGCCTGTGGATCCAGGACCCGACCCTCGTTTTCACGATCGGGGCGCTGATCGCGACGGCGTCGCTCGGCCTGGCGTTCCTGGTGCCTCGCGATCCCGAACCCGGACAGGAGACGGTCTTCGGCGCTCCCGGGCGAGTCGTCCCTGCGGAGTAGCGCCGCCGGTTCGGTCCGGAAGGCTGCTCCCGGACCGTTCGGCCGCCGGGACTCGAGCCGCGCCCCTCATGCCTGCCGCGGCGGGGTGTGGACCACGAGCCCGTCGAGTTCCGGCTTCACGCGGATCTGGCAGGACAGGCGCGAATTCGGCCGGACATCGAAGGCGAAGTCCAGCATGTCCTCTTCCATGGGCTGAGGCTCTCCCGTCGCCTCGCGCCATTCCTCCGCGACGTAGACGTGGCAGGTCGCGCACGCGCAGGCTCCGCCGCACTCGGCCTCGATGCCGGGTATGCCGTTGCGGACGGCGTTCTCCATGACGGTCGAGCCTTCCTCGGCGTCGACGGAGCGTGCGGTGCCTTGCGGATCGATGTAGGTGATCTTGACCATGGTACCCCAACGAACCTCCGGACTCTCGCGTCGACGCCATGCATGGACCGCTCGCCTGCACCGTCCGGGCGAGAAAGGGAGCCCTATCGCTCACGGATGCTCGAAGCAAGCTGGGACGGGATTTGCGCCGGATTCCCGGCCGGCCTGGTCGGCTGATCCAGTGAGACGCACGTCGCGCCGCCGAAACCGCTCTCCGTCTCCTTCAGGTGACGTTAGGAACAGTGGCTTTCCCGCCTCAGCGACCGTTAAGGAAGGCAGTCGCCTGAAAAAGTCAAAGTCTTCAGAAGACAAATGGTTACTAAGGCGTTAACGACGTTCCCAAGGAGGTGGGAGATCGGGTTTCCATCCCCCACCCCGGCAGGTACACTCGTTTGGTAAACGGCGGGGTGCGA
The DNA here is from genome assembly GCA_963800985.1 of uncultured Alphaproteobacteria bacterium. Classification (GTDB taxonomy): domain Bacteria; phylum Pseudomonadota; class Alphaproteobacteria; order Rhizobiales; family Beijerinckiaceae; genus Microvirga. The sequence continues at coordinate 80,745 of CAWDDI010000024.1, forward strand.
CCGCGAGGGCTGGAGGCTGCCCTCGAGGGTTGCGTTGCGGATGGCTGACTAGCACAAAGCGCTGTCATTCTGGGATTGCACCTGCCTGACGCTGCGTCATTGAGGGCGGATCATGGCGACCGAAAAGAAGATGAAGGACCCCGCGGAAGCGGCTCTGTCGGCAATTGAGCAGGCGCTCAATCTCGATGAAGCCTTCACCGTAGGGGAGCCGGGGGAGCGGGCGCAGGCGCGGGGCGAAAGCCAACCGAAATTGCCCGACGTCGAGGAGCACGACTTCACGAGCGGCCCGTTCCACGCAGCCGACGAGGCGCCTCCTTCGACCCTGCGCAAGGATCGCCCCGCGGAACCGGACGCGCCTTCGGCGGCACGGCCGACGCTCGTGGCCCCCGATCGAGCCGCCGTCGCGAACGATGACCGGCAGGACGTCGGGCTCATGCTCCAGGCCCTGCAAGTTCGCCCCTCGCGCAGTCCCTACCTTGTCGCCGGCGTGCTTTCGCTCCTCTGGGCCGGCGGCCTCGCGGCCCTGCTCCTCTCGCAGGGCGTGACGACTTCGCAGACGATATTCGCGAGCTATTCGCCGGTTCAGCTTGCGGTCGGCAGCCTTCTTCTGTTCGCCCCGGTGGTGCTGTTCTTCATCGCCGCCATGCTCGCGGTTCGATCCCAGGAGATGCGGCTCGTCGCCCGCGCGGTCGGAGAGGTTGCCGTCCGGCTCGCCCAGCCCGAGAGTTTCTCCACCGAAGCCGTCCTGTCCGTCTCGCAGGCGGTCCGCCGCGAAGTCGCGGCCGTCGGCGACGGCGTCGAGCGCGCACTCGCGCGCGCCGGAGAGCTCGAGACGCTCGTCCGCAGCGAGATCTCGACCCTGGAGCGCGCCTATTCAGACAACGAGATCCGAATTCGCTCGCTCGTCGACGAACTCGTCGCGCAGCGTGAGGCCATCGTGGGCAATGCGGAGCGCGTCCGCGCGGCGATCAGCGGCACGCACCAGAACCTGACCGCGGAACTCGAGAATGCTTCTCAACGGGTCGTCACCGCTGTCAACGGCGCGGGCGATCGGGTCGCGGGCTCGCTCGAACAGAAGGGCGAGCACATCACCGAGGCCCTTGGGCGCGCCGGCGAGCGGGTGATCGAGGAACTCTCGACGCGCGGGATCGAGCTCGTGGACCGGATCTCGGGCACGACCGAGGAGATCAAAGCCGGTGTGGCCGAGGTCGGCACCACGATCACCGCGGCCCTTCAAGGGAAGGCGCACGACATCACGGGAGCCTTCGAGCGGACCGGCGGTCTTCTCACCCGCCATCTCCAGGAGGGCGCGGCGCAGCTGACCCGCACTCTTGCCGAGACGGGACGCGGGGTCATCGATGCGCTCGCCCAGCAGGGCACCGATGTGCGGGAGGCTTTCGAGCGCACGGCGCAAACCCTCGAGCAGAGCTTCGTCCAGCGCGGAACCGAAATCACCGAGAAGCTCGCGGCGACCGGCGGCGTCGTCGCCGACGACATTTCCGCGCGAACCGGCGAACTGCGCGACCAGATCGCCAGCGCGGGCAGCGCCGTGAGCCAGGAGATCGCCGCCCGGGGCGCCACCGTGAAGGAGGAAATCGCCGCGACCGGTATGACCCTCGCGGAGGAGATCAGCACCCGCGGAGCCCGCCTGCGGGAAGAGCTCGTCGCGACGAACGAGTCGATCCTCGACGAAGTCGTGACCCGGGGCGGCGCGCTCCGCAGCGAGTTCGCCGAGACCGGCTCGTCGGTCGTGTCGCAGCTCGCCGCTCAGGGTCTCTCGATCCGCGATGCGCTTGGCGCAGCCGCCGCGTCCATGATGGACGAGATCTCCGACCGGGGTTCCACGCTGCGGGATCAGCTCGCTGCGACGGGCACGGAAGTCGTGGACGCCATCGCCCTGCGGAGCGGTGAGCTCCGCGAGCGCCTCGCGTCGGTGGGCTCCGAAGTCGCGCGGGAGATCACGCACCGCGGTGCCGAAGTTCGCGAAGGACTCGAAGAGGCCGTCCGTCTCGCGGATTCCTCCATCGGCACGAAGGTCGACGATCTCACCCGCCGCCTCGAATCGGCAAGCCTGCGCATCACCGAGACCGTCACGGTGCAGGGCACGGCCCTCGAGGAGCGCCTGTCGGAAACCAGCGGCCGGATCGCCACTCTCATGGGCGGCGGCGTCGAGCAGTTCGAAGCCGTCATCGACAACCGCAGCAAGGAATTCGCGGAAGCGCTGTCGCGCCACGCGGGAGAAGCTCATGCGCGGCTTGCCGGCACGGGAAAGGAGATCGTGCTCGCGATCGCGACGCAGGGAGCGCGCGTCAACGAAGCGCTCAACCGGACGGCGGAGACGCTCTCGACCACGGTCGACTCACGCGGCCGCACGATGGAAGAGACGCTCACCACGCGCCTCGCGGCCTTCGAAGACGTGGTGAACCGGGGCGGCACCGTGGCGGACCGGATCTCGCGGGAGGTGGGGTCGCTCACCGACACGATCAGCGGACGTCTCGGCGAGATGGACCGGCTGCTCACGATCCAGGGCCGATCGCTGGTCGAGGCTCTCGGCGAGCGCACCCGCGACGCCACCACGACCGTCGAGGCACACCTCGGCGCGCTCGAGGATCTCGCGACACGACGCAGCACGGAGGTCACGGCGACGTTCGACAATCTCGTCTCTCGCGTCGATCAGGCGCTCGGGGCGCGCGCCACGGCCCTCAACGAGGCGCTCGTGGTCCGCACCGGCGAGATGGCGCGCCTCATGGCGGAGGGCGGCCGGGAAGTCGCCAATGCGCTTCAGGCTCGCGTCGACGAAATCAGCGAGGCCGTGGCCGCCAGGACGGGCGGCATCAGCGAGACGCTTTCGGCGCGCGCGGAGGAGATCAACCACGTGCTCGGCTCCCGCGCTCAGGAGATCGAGCGAGCGCTCGACGGCCGCGCCCGGGAGATCAGCCACGTCCTCGGATCGAGGCTCGACGAGATCAACCGCCTTCTTGCCGACCGCGCGGACGCGATTTCCGTCAGCCTCGGGTCCCGCGTCGGAGAGATCGAGCACGTTCTCGGCACGCGAGCCGAAGAGATCGCTTCGACGCTCGAACAGCGGGTCACGATGTTCGACGAGCGCGTGGTGAGACCGCTCGAAGGGTTCACGTCGAAACTCGACGAGAGGAGCCGCTCGGTTTACGGCGCGCTCGGCAACCGCCTTGCGGAAATCGGCGATCTGTTCGATCGCCGCGGCGCGACGCTCCTCGCCAACCTCGGCGAACGCGGCGAGGCGATCACCCGCGAGGTGGGCTTGGTGAGCGAGACGGCTCTGCGCATGCTCGAGGACCGCGGCTCGCAGGTCGTGGACGCGTTCCACGACCGTACGGTGAACATGGTGGACGTCCTCGAGGACCGCAGCAGCATCGTGCTGAACCTTCTCGACGAGCGCAGCGCCTCCATGCTGGGCTCGCTCGACCAACGCACGACCGAGCTCGCCTCGGCCTACACGCAGTCGACCGAAGCGCTGCGCGGCGTGATCGACGAGGGCGCCGAACGGGCCGTCGCGACGCTGGTGGCCACCAATGAACAACTCCGCGGCGAGCTCACGGGCGTGCTCGACCGGCTTCAGGGCCTCAATCGTCTGCTCCAGCAGGACGTGGCGAGCGCCAGTGGCGATCTCGGAGCCGTGGAGGAGGGCCTCGCCCACCGGGCGCAGCAGCTCGAAGGTCTGCTCGCCGAGGTCGCGAACCAGACGGGCCGCGCCTCGGAACAGATCGCCGATCAAGTCGAGGCGCTTCGCTCCGCATCGACGGGCGCCATGCAGCAGGCGAGCGACCTCGCGCATGCGCTGGGCGAGCAGAGCCGGTCGCTGGCCGAGAACACTCAGGAGCAGCTGCGCGCTCTTACCGAAGCGGCGGCGGCGCTCGAGCGGGTCGAGATTGCAGGTCGCGGGCGCTCTGAACCAGCGGCAGGATGCGCTGGAGGGGCTCCTTGGCCGGATCGGCGAGCGCTCGCAGGAGCTCGAATCGGTCACTCGCTCGTTCACGGTGCTCGTGGAGGGCTCGCTGCAGAACGCCGAGACCAAGGCTCGCCGGATCGGATCGGTCCTGGCCGACACCGCGGAGTCCGCGAACCGCGCCATCGGCGAACAGTTCGACCGGATCCGGTCGTCGACCGGAGAGGAGAGCGAACGGACCGCCGCCGCTCTGCGCACCGCCTACGAGGAGGCGGCTGGCGAGATGACGAAGGCGCTCGGCGAGGCGACGGCGAGGTTCCGCGACACCATGGGCGAGCTGCGCGGCATGACGGCTCAGATCCAGCGGGAACTCGATGCGACCCGGTCCGAGCTGCGCCGCGGCATCGTCGAGATCCCGCAGGAGACCCAGGAGACCACGGCGAACATGCGCCGGGTGGTCGCGGACCAGATCAAGGCCCTCAACGAGCTCGCAAGCCTGGTCTCGCGTTCGAACCGCGTCGTCGATGCGGCGCCTTCCGTCCCGCCGCGCCGGGTCAACGAGCCCTCGCCGGCCGCCGCCGCGTTGGCCCCGGAACCCAGGCCTGCGGCCCCTGCCGCCGCAGCGCAAAATTTGGGACCGAGGTCGAGCCCCGCCGGCGCCGCCACGCCCGGTTCTCAGCCGGAGTCCCGCTCCATGACGGCGGCTCAGCCGGCGGCGGCCCGGTTCATCGAGCCCACACGGGCTCCGCAGCCGAAGTTCCAGGGGACCGATACGAGCCCCCTGCCCGTTCCTCCGGCCCGTCCCGTGCAGCCTGCGCCGGAGCGGCACACCGGCCGGCGGGAGGACGGACCCGCTCCGCGCGAAGCCGGCACCCGCGGTGGCTGGCTCTCCGACCTGCTCCATCGCGCCTCGCGCGACGACGAACCCGTGGAGACGGCGCGCTCGGGACCGCAGCGGCCCGACCGGTTGCACGCGAAGGGCCTCGAGTCCCTCGACTCCATCTCCGTCGACATCGCGCGGATGATCGATCATGACGCGGCGGTCGAGCTTTGGGATCGTCACAAGAGCGGCGAGCGCAACCTCGCGACCCGCCGGCTCTACACGAAGTCAGGGACAGCAGACCTTCGAGGAAATTCGCCGCCGGTACCGGCGCGATCAGGAGTTCAAGCAGACGGTCGACCGCTACGTCGAAGAGTTCGAACGCCTGCTCGGGGAGGTCTCCCGCGACGATCGCGACTCGAAGCTTAGGACGAGCTACCTGACCTCGGAAACCGGCAAGGTCTACACCATGCTTGCGCATGCGGCCGGACGGTTCGACTGACCGGGGCTTGCTTTCGGCGAGCGCCGCGAGCCGAAGACGGGTGACTCGGACGGGCGTCGAGCGCCTTCGTTTGTGAGCCGAAGGTCGGCTCGAGGCCCAGCGCCCCTGGGCATTCGCGGTGCCGGCGGCCCCGACGCTTCGGGCGAGCTTTCCGGAGGAATCAGCTGGCGGTGCTCTCGTCGGTCCGCGGTGGAAAACGCGATCCGGTCACCCAGCGAACCACATCCAGCATGACGATCGAGAGCGCCTGGTCCAGCGCTCGGGCCGCATGGGCTGCGTCGATCGCGGCAAGCGGCACCCGGCTCGTGAAGATGCGTCCGTTGAGAATGCGGCCGCTCTGGTCGCTGACGAGCTTCGCGGAGATCTGCACCACGGCCTCCGTGGCCGGCGTCTGGATCTCGAAGGAGCGGATCTCGGACATGAGTTGGACGTCCGCGGCGGCGCCGCTGCTCGGCCGGGCGACAGCCCGAAGCTGCGACGAGTTCTCGAACGTGTGGATCAGGCGGGCCTGCACCAAGCGGGGCAGGTTGTCGGCCCACTGGCCCGCGCCGAGAAACGAGATCGAGCCCGTGGCGTCCTTGACGATCAGCTGCTGGCTGGCCAGGACCTGCACGGCAGCGGGCTCGGCCACCACGAGCTGGCCGGCGATCGCACCTCTGACGCGACCTGTCGGCGCCGAAAGGTCATAGGTCGTCGGCGCCGGACCCGAGGAGCAGCCTGCGGCCAGCACTGCCAGGAGCGCCGCGATGCCCCGGCGCTTCAGCGCGGCAGCGGTTTGGGCACGAAGCGGACGGGAGAGCACGGACCGGCACATTCAGGTTCAGGAGTCTCGCAGGCGCCCACGGGAGTGGGCAACCGACAACGGGCGGGATTGCAAGCTTAGCGGCGGCCATTGTACTGCGGCAGCGACGGTTGACCACCGAAAATCACCTGCTGCGGGTTGCGCTCGAGGCTGCGAACCGCTCGGCTGATGTCGTTGACGGCCCTGCGGCCCTCCACGGCCAGGGCTTCGTACTCGCGCAGACCCGATCCCGTAAACCTGTTGATACCGGCCGAGATCTCCGCGGTGCGCTTGTCGAGGTTGTCCGCCAGCGCGCGAATCGAGCGCGCCGCTTCCCGAACGTCATCGAACATGCCCCTGCCGCCGTTTCCGGACGCCGAACCGAGGAAGTTCTCGGCAGCCTTCAGCACCCCGTCGACCCGATCCGCGGACTTGTTGAGCTTCTCGGCGAGCGAGCGAGCGTCCGCGATCGCCTTCTCGACGTTGGCGTCCGAACGGCCGAGGGCCTGCGCGAAGCGATCGACATTGTCGACCGTGCGGCCGACCTTCTCGGGATCGAAAGCGCGGGCCACCCGGCTCACGTCGCCCAAGGCCGCATCGAGCTTCGGCGCCGAAGCGCTCAGCTGCTTCATGAGGCTGCCCGCGTCCTTGAGGGTCTCGCCGATGACCTGCCGGTTCTCGCCGAGAGTCTGGGAGAACCCATCGAAATTGGCGATGATGCGCGAGACGTCGTCGCCCGACTGCCCGAGCGCCTGCGTGAAGCGATCGACGTTGTCCACGGTACGGCCGATCTTCTCGGGATCGAAGGCTCTGGCCGCCCGACTGACGTCGTTCAGCGCGGAATCGAGCTTCGGTGCGCTCGCGTTCAGCTGCTTCACGAGGCTTCCGGCGTCCTTGAGAGCGTCGCCGATCACCTGCCGGTTTTCGCCGAGCGTCTGGGTGAACGCATCGACGTTGGTGATGATGCGGGCGACGTCCTCGCCCGAGCGCCCGAGCGCCTGCGTGAAGCGATCGACGTTGTCGACCGTACGGCCGATCTTTTCGGGATCGAAAGCTCTCGCGACCCGGCTCACGTCTCCGAGGGCCGCGTCGAGCTTCGGAGCCGCGGCGTTCAGCTGCCTCATGAGGCTGTTCGCCTCGTTCAGCGCTTCCCTGATCGCCTGCCGGCTGTCGCCGAGCGACTGCGCGAAGGCGTCCACGTTCTCGACGATCCGCGCGACCCGCTGCTTGTCGACGGCGCGCACCACTTCGTCGACGTTCGTGGCGAGCACCTCGAGCTTCTCGGCGAGCGGGCCGATCCGCTCGGCCGCCTGGCCGACCTGCGCGAGGAATCGGTCGATCCCACCGGCATTGTCGCCGAGCGCCTGGGAGAAACGCTCCACGTTCTGAACCGTCCGGTTGATCGAGCCCTCGTTGTCCGAGACCACCCGGCCGACCTTCTCGAGCACGTCGTCGGCCCGGCGCGCGAGCGTGCGGGCGGTTTCGACGAGATCCTGGAAGTCGGACCGCTCCGCGAAGATCGTCGGGAGCGGCTGGCCCGGGCCGGCCGTCAGCACCGGGGCCGCCGGCTCGCCACCCACCAGCGCGATCTGGGCGACGCCCGTGAGGCCCTGGTACTCCAGGCGTGCCCGGGTGTCCGTGCGCACCGGGGTGCTGCGGTCGACCTCGACCACGGAGACGACGCGCCTCGGGTCCTCCGGCAAAAGGCTGATGTCCGTGACTTCGCCAACGCGCAGGCCGTTGAAAAGCACCGCGGAGCCCCGCGACAAGCCAGCGACCGAGCCTGAGAACACGATCCTGACCGCCTGCCGCGCCTGGCCGCGATCGCCGCCCGAGAACCAGTACACAAAGCCGAACGCGGAGGCCACCACGAGCAGTGTGAAGAGGCCGATCACCGCGTAATTCGCACGCGTTTCCATGAAAATCCTCAGGCCCCCTGGGCCGTAACGGCCCGCGCCCGCTTCCCGTGAAAATAGGAGCGGAGCCACGGGTGATCCGATACCAGCATCGTCTCGATGGTCCCCGCCGCCAGTATCTTGCCCTCTCCCAGGGCCGCGATCCTGTCGCAGACCGTGTAAAGGCTGTCCAGATCATGGGTTACCATGAATACCGTCAGGCCTAAAGTCCGCTGCAATGTCGCAATCAGGTCGTCGAAGTCGCCTGCGCCGATCGGGTCGAGGCCGGATGTCGGCTCGTCGAGGAAGAGGATTTCCGGATCGAGCGCGAGAGCCCGGGCAAGCGCCGCCCGCTTGATCATCCCGCCCGAGAGCTCGGAGGGCAGCTTGTCGGCGGCATCCGGGCTGAGGCCCACCATCTCGATCTTCAGCATGGCGAGTTCGTCGAGGAGCCGGTCGGACAGGGTCAGGTACTCCCGCATGGGCACCTGGACGTTCTGCTTGACGGTGAGCGCGGAGAACAGCGCGCCCTGCTGGAACAGCACGCCCCAACGGCGCTCGGTGGCCCGGCGGGCGTTGGGGGCGAGTTCGTCGAGGTTCTCCCCGAACACCTCGATGGTTCCGGCCCGTTTGGGCACGAGACCCAGGATGGCGCGCGTGAGAACCGATTTTCCCTGGCCCGACGCGCCCACGAAGCCGAGGATCTCGCCCTGGTACACGTCGAGATCGAGCCCGTTGATCACGGTCCGCTCGCCGAAGCCGACCCGCAAGGCGCGGACCCGAATGACGACCTCGCGGTCTCGTTCCCGAAGGGGATGGCGCTTCAGCATCGCTCAGCACTCTCCGGACGAGGCGTAGGCCTCGCGATCGCCGCGGCGATTCCGTGCGCTGGGGTCGTGTGGAGTCGGCATGGATCAGTACCGGATCGCCGCGAAGAAGACCGCGAAGAGACCGTCGAGCACGATCACCATGAAGATTGCCTTAACGACCGACGAGGTCACATGCCGGCCGAGCGACTCGGCCGAGCCCTCGACCGCCAGGCCTTCGATGGTCGCGATGATGCCGATCACGAGAGCCATGAACGGAGCCTTGATGAGGCCGACGAGGAAGGTGTTGATGCTGACGGCGCCCTTCAGGCGCGACAGGAACACATCGATGCTGATGTCGCCATAGAGCCAGGCCGTGACCCCGCCCCCGGCCAGCGCGGCGATGGCGGAAATGAAGGTGAGGATCGGGAGCCCGATCACCAGCGCGAGGATGCGCGGGATGATCAGCACCTCCATGGGATCGAGACCCATGACCCTGAGCGCGTCGATCTCCTCGCGCATCTTCATGGACCCGATCTCCGCCGTGAACGCGGAGCCGGAGCGGCCCGCGACCATGATCGAGGTCAAGAGCACCGCGAGCTCGCGCAGGACCAGGATCCCGATGAGGTCGATCACGAACGCGGTCGCGCCGAACTTCACGAGCTGGAAGATGCCCTGCTGGGCCACGATGCAGCCGACGAGGAACGAGATCAGGACGATGATCGGCACGCCCCGATAGGCGATCTGCTCGAGCTGGTTGACGACCGCCGTGATGCGAAAGCGCCTCGGATGCGTGACGACGCGCAAGAGGGCGGAGACGAGCTCGCCCAGGAAGCTGATGCCTCCGAAGAGATCGCGGCTCGCGCCGGCGACGGTCCGGCCGATATCGACCAGAAAATCCGTGAACGGCGTATGCCGAACCGGCCGGCGTTCCTGAAAGCCGCGATAGGCGACCTCGTCGAGCAGGATCCGCTGCTCGGGGCTGGCATTGACGAAGTCTGCGGAGAAACCCCTTCCCCCGAGTTCGTGGCGGGTCCGATCGAGCACCCAGGCCCCGAGGGTATCGAGGCGGGTCACCCGCGAGAGGTCGATGATCACCCGCCGGCGGTCCGCCGCAGCGAGGACGTCGGCCGCGAGCGTCTCGACCGTCGCGGCATGCTCCGCCGTCCACCGGCCGGCCAGGGTCGCGCGTACCTCGTCGCCGGCCCGGTCGATCCGGGCCAGAGGCTCGTGCGCCAGGGTCCCGTGCGCCACCGTTCCGCTCTTTCCCTCGGTCGTGATTCCTGGTTGGTGATACCGTGTCGCCGGTTCGGAAGTCGAGCCGATTCCCGAACCATCCTTCGGAGAAGCCTCAAATGTCGCGGAGCTTGACCGTATCGATCGAGCGTTTCCCGATTGCCGGCAAGTTCACGATTTCGCGTGGCTCGCGGACCGAGGCCGTGGTCGTGACGGCCACGATCGGAGAGGACGGGGCGGTGGGCCGCGGCGAATGCGTGCCCTACGCACGCTACGGCGAGACCGTCGAGGGCGTCGCGACCGCCATCGAGGCCCTGCGCCCGCGCATCGAGGCGGGCCTCGCCCGGGAAGCCTTGCAGGACCTCCTGCCCGCCGGCGCCGCGCGGAACGCGGTCGACTGCGCGCTCTGGGACCTCGACGCCAAACGGTCGGGCGTGCGCGCCCATGTGACGGCCGGCGTCGACCGCTGGCGTCCGGCCACCACCGCCTACACGATCAATCTCGATACCCCGGAGGCGATGGCGGAGGCGGCGGAGCGGGCCGCCCACCGGCCGATCCTCAAGGTCAAGTTCGGCGCCCCGGGCGGCGATCTCGAACGCATCGCCGCGGTCCGCCGGGCGGCGCCGGACGCGACGCTCATCGCCGACGCCAACGAGGGCTGGACCGAGGACAACCTCGCGGACCATTTGGCCGCGTGCGCCGACGCCGGGTTCGCCCTCGTGGAGCAGCCGCTGCCCGCCGCGCGGGATGCCGTCCTCGCCGCCCTCCCCCGCCCGGTCCCGATCTGCGCCGACGAGAGCGTTCACGATCGGGCCGGCCTCGAGCGGCTCCTCGGACTCTACGACGCCATCAACGTGAAGCTCGACAAGACGGGCGGCCTGACGGAAGCGCTGGCGCTTGCGGATGCCGCGCAGGCCCGCGGCCTCTCGCTCATGATCGGCTGCATGGTCGGGACCTCGCTCGCCATGGCACCCGCCATGGTGCTCGCGCCGCGCTGCCGTTTCGTCGACCTCGACGGGCCGCTTCTTCTCGCCCGCGACCGGGAGCCGGGCCTCACCTTCGAGGGCAGCATCGTCCACCCGCCCTCACCCGCCCTCTGGGGCTGACGTCCCTCTAGGAATGCCGGCCGGACGCCGCGAGCGCCTCGGACATGCGCTCGGCGCAGGCCCGGCGCCCTCTTTCGCCCCTTCACGCGCTTGACCGAACGTGATTGTGTGGCGGCCCTTTCGAACCGCGCCTCGTGAAACCTTTCCTCGGCATCCTCCTCAAAGTCCTCTCCGCGCTCGCCTTCACGGTCATGGCGGCGAGCTTGAAGCTCGTCAGCACCGGCTATCCGACGGGCGAGCTGGTCTTCTTCCGCTCCTTTTTCGCTCTCATCCCGCTCCTCGCGTGGCTCACCTGGCAGGGCGACCTCGTCGACGCGGTGCGGACGAACGACATGCGCGGGCACCTGATGCGCGGGGCTTTCGGCAGCGCCGGCATGTTCTGCGGGTTCGTTGCGCTCACCTACCTGCCGCTCCACGACGCCATCGCGATCGGCTACGCGACACCGCTGATCGTCGTCGTGCTCGCGGCGCTCGTCCTGAAGGAAACCGTGCGGGCCTATCGCTGGTCGGCCGTCGCCCTCGGGTTCCTCGGAGTGCTCATCATGCTCTCGCCCCATCCTCGGGGGCCGAGGACCATGGAGGGCGCATCGGCGTTCGGCGCCATGTTCGCCCTCGTCGCAGCCTGCTGCTCGGCGGGAGCGACGATCCAGGTGCGCCGCCTGACGGCGACCGAGAAGACCGGAGCGATCGTGCTCTACTTTTCGCTTCTCACGACCGTGCTCGGCCTCGCGACGGTCGTGCTCGGCTGGCGCTTGCCGCCTCTCGACGACCTCGTGCTCCTCGTCCTGATCGGCGTGCTCGGCGGGATCGGACAGATCCTGCTCACGAGCTGCTACCGCCATGCCGACACTTCGATCATCGCGCCCTTCGAATACACCACCATGATCTGGGCGCTCCTGTTCGGCTGGTTCGTATTCGGGGAGCTGCCGACCCGAGCGGTGGTGGGCGGCGGCTCGATCGTCGCCGCGGCGGGCATCTTCGTGCTGTGGCGCGAGCACCAGCTCGGTCTCGAGCGCCGCAAGGGAATCGAAACCGTCGCGCAGCGTCCCGTGGGCGGCTGAGTGGGCTCCGGGGCACTCGGGCGGAGGAGTAGGAGGTCGACCAGCCTTCCGGGACCTCTCCGGATCGGCCTCCACCCCTTGACCCACGGGTACCGTTCCCGCAAAACCGTTCCGATGAACAAACGGTTGTTCGGTTTGACGGATTTCGGGTGAACGTCATGGCGATCGAGGGTCGCGAGCGGCAGCGCGAGCTTCAACTGGGCGCGCAGGTTCTGTCGGGCCAGCTCGGGAAGACGGTGCAGCGCCTGCGGAAGGCCTATAACCTGTCCCTGTCGGAGCTCGCCGAGCAGTCCGGCGTGGCGAAGTCGATCATCAGCCAGATCGAGCGGAACGAGACCAATCCGACGCTCGCCACCATCTGGCGGCTCTCGCAGGCGCTCGACGTCTCGATCGAGCGCGTTCTCGCGACCGGGGACGAGGAACCCTTCATCCAGAAATCGTCCAAGGCCGACACCCCGATCCTCGTCTCCGACGACGGCAAGGTGCGGCTCGCGATCATCGGGTGGATCAAGACCGTCGAGTGGCTGCAATGGTACGACGTGCAGGCGGAGCCGGGCGGCGTGCTCGATTCGGACGCTCACCAGCGCGGCTCCGTGGAGTGCCTCTCCGTGATCGACGGCGAGTTCGAGGTCGAGGTGAGCGGGGTCGTGCACCACGCGAAGGCCGGCGAGACGCTCCGCTACCGCTGCGACCGCGCGCATCTGGTGCGCTGCATCGGGGACACGCCCGGCCGCGCCACCATGGTCTGCATCCTCAAGGCGGCCGTGATGGACTGACGGCCGGATCGCCGCGGGATCGGTGCCCGCCGGATACGATGGCGATCGGGGTTCGGATCTACTCCGGAGGCTTGCGGCCCTCCCGCGGCGGCAGCGAGAGGATGAATTCCGCCATGGCGGCCCGGTCGGAATCCGGAAGTTGGGCCGTATGGCGCACGACCGAGACCATGGGGCCGGTGACCTTGACGAAGTTCGGTGTTTCGCCCGTCTTCAGCGTCTGCGCGACCTCCTCGAGCGTCCAGCCTCCGATGCCGGTCGGGTGGGGCGTGATGTTCGGCACCCAGTCGCGCCCCTCCGGATCGGGGCCGCCCGCGAACCGGCGCTCCTCGATGATGGCGCCGACGGCGTTGCGCTCGCTATGGCATTCGCCACAGTGTCCCGGGCCCTCGACGAGGTAGGCGCCCCGGTTCCACGAGGCCGGCTTGCCGGGGTCCGGCGCGAAGACGCGGCCGTCCAGGAAGGCGAGCTTCCACAGGCCGACGCCGCGGCGAACGTTATAGGGGAACCGGAGATCGTGGTCCGGCGTGCGACCCTCCAGCGCCGGCAGCGTTTTCAGGAACGCGAACAGGTCGAGGAGATCCGCCGGCGTCATCCGCTGGTAGGACGTGTAAGGGAAGGCCGGGTAATAGTGCCGCCCGTCCGGCGCCGTACCCTCCCGCATGGCGCGTACGAAATCCGCGGGGCTCCACGCGCCGAGACCGTCGCGCGGATGCGGCGAGATGTTCGGGACGTGGAATGTCCCGAAAGGGGATTTCAGCGCATAGCCGCCGCCGAGGCGAGTCTGATCGTCCTGGCCGGGTGTGGCGTGACATTGCGAGCAGCCGCCGGCCAGGAACATCACGCGCCCGTTCTCGAGGTTCGCGACATGATCGGTCGGGGTCGCGCTCTCGCCGCGGACGAGCCGGTAGACGGCGGGCTCGGTCGACACGGCGAACGCGAGGGCTCCGAGCACCACGAGGCCGAGCAGGATTGCGAGCGCCTTCCGCATGCGTTCTCCACGAGAAAAGCGGGCAGCGCCCGCCGCCCGCTTCAAAGTCATGAGACGAGCGTCAGGTCCGACGCCGGTATTTGTCGTGGCAGGCGTCGCAGTTCTGCAGCACCTTCGGGAGCTCGGTCTTAAAGGTGGCCTCGTCCCGCACGGTCGTGAGCGCCGCCTGGGCGTCCTGGGAGAACTTCGTGGAGTGGGCGGTGAAATCCGACTTGTTCTCCCAGATGGCGGGGAGAGCCTTGGTGTCGCCGCCGGTCTTGGAGTTGTCCGGAAAGAGGGTCGGAAACTGCTGGCCGACCACCACGTAGTTCTGCAAAGCCGCCTGGGCCTGGGCCAGGTTGAACGGGGCTTGTCCGCGCAGCATGCCGGCGACCGTCCGCGCGTGCGAATTGTTCTGCTTCATCAGGTTCTGCCGTTGCTCGATGACGTTCGCCTGCGCCAGGGCCGCGGTGACCCCGAGCGCCAGAGCGCCGGCGACGAAAATCCTACGCACCATAAAAGGCTCTCCCTCGTTTCGCGTCGGCGGGTACGCCCCGCTCGACCGAACTCAAGGGGTAGCGGGCCTGAATGTAATTGCAAAGCTCCGATCGTGCCGGGCCTCAACACGTGTCTGTGAGCGAAAAGGCCTCACGCAGGGCATTCGGACCGGGCGGCGCGGATCAGGGCGAAGACGCGGTCCGGGGTCGCCGGCATATCGACCTCGCCGATCCCGAAACCCCGATGGAGCGCGTCGGCCACGGCGTTCATCACCGCGGGGCAGGCCCCGATCGCCCCGGCCTCCCCGGCTCCCTTCATGCCCATGATATTCGTGGTCGAAGGCACGTTGCGCGTCTCGAAGTGGAAGTTCGGTACGTCCTCGGCGCGCGGCAGTCGATAATCCATCAGCGACGCCGTCACGAGCTGCCCGCCCGCATCGTAGACCGTCCGCTCGTGGAGAGCCTGCCCGATCCCTTGCACCACGCCGCCATGGATCTGTCCCATCAGCAGGAGCGGGTTCAGCGTGACGCCGAAATCGTCGACGATGGTGTAGCGGACCACCTCGGTTTCGCCGGTCTCCGGATCGATCTCGACCTCGCACACGTGAGTGCCGTTGGGATAGGTGGCCTCCGGCGGCTTCCAGCTGTGCGAGGCGGAGAGCATCTCGGGAGTCGCCTTCGGATGGGCGGCGAGATCCGCAAAGGGCACGGCGCGATCGGTGCCCGCGATCCGCACGTGCCCGTCGGCGATCTCGAGATCCGCGGTTCCGGCTTCGAGGGCATCGGCGGCGAGCTGCTTCAAGGTCTCGGCGAGACGCTGCGATGCTCCCGCCACCGACGCGCCCCCGACGGGGATCGATCGCGAGCCGCCCGTTCCGCCGCCGGTCGCGACCGCGTCGGTGTCGCCCTGGAGCACCCGGATCCGCTCCACGGGAAGGTCGAGATGGTGCGACACGAGCTGGGAATAGGCGGTCAAATGCCCCTGCCCGGTCGACTGGGTCCCGATCCGCACGGTGACCGTCCCGTCGCTCTCGAGCGTCACGTGGGCATCCTCGGCGGATCCGCCGGCGCAGGCCTCGATATAGGAGGCAAGCCCGATGCCCCTGACGCGACCCCGCCCGCGCGCCTCCTCGAGGCGCGCGTCGAAGTCGTCCCAGGCGGCAACCTCCATGGCGCGCCGCATATGGCCCTCGAACTCGCCGGTGTCGTAGGTACGCCCGGTCGCGGTCTCGTGCGGCATCGCCTCCGGCTTGATGAAGTTGAGCGCGCGGATGGCGTCTCGCGGCATTCGGAGTTCGCGCGCGATGTGATCGACAAAGCGCTCGATCACATAGGCCGCCTCGGGGCGACCGGCACCGCGATAGGCGTCGACGGGCAGCGTGTGGGTGTAGTAGCCCCGCACCCGGACATGGACGGCCGGAATGTCGTAGCAGCCCGGGGACATGCGCGCCCCGTTCGCCGGGACGAATGGGCCGAACTGGGACAGATAGGCCCCGAGATCGGCCCTGAGATCGACGCGCAAGCCGAGAAACCGTCCTTCCGGACTAAGAGCCATCTCCACCGTGGTAAGATTGTCCCGGCCCTGACAATCCCCCAAGAAGTGCTCGGTGCGGTCCGCAGCCCATTTGACCGGCCGTCCGAGCCGCTCGGCCGCGACGGCGCAGAGCGGGTATTCCCGGTACACGAAGATCTTGGTCCCGAATCCTCCACCGACGTCCGGGGTGACGACGCGAATGCGCTCGGCTTCGACCTTCAGGATTTTGCTCGCAAGCACGTCGCGAATGTCGTGGCTGCCCTGGCTTCCGAGCGTCAGCGTCCACCGCGCGGTGCCGGTGTCGTATTCGGCGACGCAGGCACGCGGCTCGAGGTAGTTCGTCACAAGCCGGTTGTTCACGACCGACAACCGCACGGTCCGGTGCGCGCCCGCGAAGGCGGCGTCGGTTTTTTCCCGGTTGCCGACCTCGGTGTCGAAGGCGAGATTGCCCGCAATGTTCGGCCAGACGAGCGCCGCGCCGGGTTCCTCGGCGCCGACGATCCCGACCGTCGCGTCGAGCGGCTCCCAGTCGATCTCGAGCGCCTCCGCGGCCGCGCGGGCCTGATCCTCCGTCTCGGCAACGACGAACGCCACCGCATCGCCCACATGGCGGACCGTGTCCTGGCACAGCACCGGATATGGCGGCAACGTCATGCGCGAACCGTCCGCGTTGCGCACGGGTCCAAGGCAGGGCAGCCCGCCGAGATGCGCCACGTCGGCATGGGTCAGGACGAGGAGCGCGCCCGGCATCGCGCGGGCGGCGTCGAGTCCGCCGATCGTGAACCCGGCATGGGCGTGCGGGCTGCGCACCATGACCGCGTGCGCGAGGCCGTGCGGCTGGTGATCGTCGGTGTAGCGCCCGGCTCCGGTGATCAGACGGGCATCCTCGACGCGCCGGATCGACTGGCCGACGCCGAATTTCGCAGGTCGCATGGGGACTCCGATGGATCGCTCAGGAAAACTTCAATGGGAGGGGGTCATCAGGCCCGGCAGGTGCGCTCGAGATGGGCGCCAGGCCGGCGTCACTCGATCGGCTCTCCGGCGGCGAGCCAATCCTTGAAGCCACCCTTGTAGTGCTCGCGCACGTCGAGCCCGAACGCCTGCGCGAACTCGACCGCGCGGGCCGAGCGAACGCCTGCCGCGCAGGAGAACACGATGCGACCGCCCTCCGGAATCGCGGCGGGATCGAACCGCGAGAGCGGCAGGGACATCGAGCCCGGAATATGACCGGCGGCGAATTCGTGCGGCTCGCGTACGTCGACGAGGGTGATGGTGCCGTCCGCGAGACCGCGTTTCACGGTTTCGCGGTCGAGATCGATCACTCGCCCTGGCACGTCCGGCATCTCGGCCCTCCTTGCTTCGCGGGACCATAGCGGCTCCCCCGAGAGGCGCAATCGCCTTTCCGCCCCCGCGGCTTACCGATTCCGTCCCGCCAGCCGTCCGCGCCTGCGGGCCACGTCTCAACCCTTGAGCCTGGGGATGCGAAGAACCCAGCCGGGCTTGATCAAGTCCGGGTCCTTCACGGGCGGGGAATTCGCCTTCACGATCTCCGTGTACTTGGCGCCCTTGCCCTTGCCGTAGTGCTTTTCCGCGATGGCCCACAGGGTATCGCCCTTTTGAACCGTATACATGGTGGACTCGGCCGCCGGCTGCTGCACCGTGAGATCGCTGGTGTCGACCTCGGCGACCCCGACCGTGTTCCCGAGCGAGAGGATGACTTTCTCGGCCTCCTCCTGCGACATCGCCTGTCCGGACAGCTTGACCTTGTCGCCCTGGACATCGATGTTGAGCTTGCTCGCATCGAATCCGTGGCCTTCCACGGTCTGCTTGAGCGCGTCGGGAGTGGCTGCCGCGGCGCTGCCGCCGAACAGCTTGGCGCCCGCGTCCTTGATGAACTTGAACAGTCCCATGCCGACCTCCTCCTTTGGCAAGCCCTCGCGGGGCAGCCAGGCTGCCGGAGAAGACGCCCGACCGTCCATCGGGTTCCCGCTCACCCGACGTTAGAAAACACGTCCGCCAGAGACGGCAGCCGGTCCCTCAGCCGCAGGAGCGGCAATGGTCTCGATCTCGGCCATCGCGGTGTCGAATTCCTGCTCGGGATCGTGGTTCAGGCGCTCCTCGAAGGCCGCCAGGATGTCCTCCTTCGAGCGGCCCTTGACGGCCATGATGAAGGGGAAGCCGAATTTCTGCCGATAGGCTATCGTTGAGTTCGAGGAAGCGATCGCGTTCCTCCTCGGACAGGCTGTCGAGCCCGGCGGACGCCTGCTCGCGCTGCGAATCGTCCGTGAGGTCCGCAAGCTCGAGCCGGCCTGCGAGATCCGGATGGGCGCGGACGAGCGCGAGCTTCTGCTCGCGCGTCGCCCCTGCCAGCACCTGGACCATGGCGGCGTGCAGCCCGTCGGCGGTGTCCTGCGCGGTCGTGAGGCCACCGTGGTGCGCCGTCTCCGCGATCCACGCCGAGTGCTCGAACACGTCGCCGTACAACTCCATGAAGAGTCCGCGCGACATCGTGCTGGGCTTCAGGTCCGCGGGACGGTGATGCCGGATCCAGTGCCGGGCGATGTCGATGCGCCTCGCGACCCAGACGTTTCCGTGGGAGGCGACATAGTCCAGGAAGCGCGCCAGCGCCGCGGCCCGGCCGGGGCGCCCCGCCAATCGGCAATGCAGCCCGACCGACATCATCCTCGGCGCGGTTTCGCCCTCCGCGTAGAGTACGTCGAACGTGTCCTTGAGATAGGTGAAGAACTGATCGCCCGAATTGAACCCCTGCGGGGTCGCGAAGCGCATGTCGTTGGCGTCGAGCGTGTAGGGCACGATGAGGTGGGGCCCGTGCGCGCCGTCGACCCAGTACGGCAGTTCATCGGCATAGGAATCCGCCGAGTACAGGAAGCCGCCCTCCTCCGTGACGAGGCGCAGCGTGTGCTCGGAGGTCCGGCCCGTGTACCAGCCGAGCGGCCGCTCGCCTGTGACTTCGGTGTGGATGCGGATTGCCTCTCTCAGGTGCGCCCGCTCCTCGTCGGAGGAGAAATCCTTGTAGTCGATCCACTTGAGCCCATGGCTCGCGATCTCCCAATCGGCCTCCTTCATGGCGGCGACGGCCTCGCGGTTGCGCATCAGCGCCGTCGCGACGCCGTAGACGGTCACGGGCATCCCGCGCTGCGTGAACATCCGCCACAGGCGCCAGAAACCGGCGCGCGAGCCATATTCGTAGACCGACTCCATGTTCATGTGGCGCTGCCCTGGCCAGGGCGCCGCGCCGACGATCTCGGACAGGAACGCCTCCGAGGCGCGGTCCCCGTGCAGGATGCTGTTCTCGCCGCCCTCCTCGTAGTTGATCACGAACTGGACGCAGACCCGCGCCTCGTCCGGCCAGCGCGGGTGAGGCGGATTGCGGCCGTAGCCGACGAGGTCGCGGGGATAAGGGCGGTCAGGCACCGGCGCGCTCCGCGGGCAGGAAGGTCTCCATGGTGACGGCGTAGGGCTCGAAGCCGAGGTCGGACCAGAAGCGGCGGCCGGCCGGGTTCGATTCGAGCACGCTGATCACGACCCGGGCCCCGGGAGGCCAGCGATGGGCGGCGAGGAGTTGGAACGCCTCGCGCCCGATACCCCGCCGGCGATGGGCCCGCTCGATGTAGAACTGATGCAGGTGCACGTGGCGTCCCTCGGGAGCGGCCTGGGTGTCCTCCTCGGCATGCGAAGCGAAGCCGACGAGCGCGCCGTCGCGCTCGAACACGTCGATGCGGCGTCCTTCTTCGATGAAACGGTCGAAGCGCCGGCGCAACGCCTCGACATCCATGATGTCGCGGGAGCCCTGGTCCTCGATCAGCGCCCGGTTCATCGCCGCCAGCGCCTCGAGGTCGGCCGTTCGGTGGGCCCGCAGGGTCAGGTCTCCCATCCTCAGCTTCCCCGATAGGTGGAATAGCTCCACGGCGAGACGAGGAGCGGAACGTGGTAGTGGCCGTCCGGTTCGGCGAGATGGACGCGGATCGGCACGACGTCGAGGAAGGGCGGGTCCGCGGTCGCGGCGCCGAGACCGCGGAAGTACTCGCCGGCGTGGAACAGGAGTTCGTAGCTCCCCGGGTGGTAGCGGTCTCCGCTCATCAGCGGCGCGTCCGTCCGGCCGTCGGGATTCGTGACCACGTCGGCGATCTTGCGGCGCTCTCCGTCTTGGAGCGCGAACAGCTCGATCCGCACGCCTCGGGCCGGTGTGCCGTTCGCGGTGTCGAGCACGTGGGTGGACAGGCGGCCCATGGAAGCTCCTCTAAGGTGAGATGAATGTCCGGACCGCGCGCTCCGCCGTCAAGCCGCGGGGCCACGTCGGGCGCCCGGGGCGCTCAGCGCCGGGCTTGTTGCCCGACGTCGGCAACGGTCACGCGAACCGTCGTGGTGCGGCCCTCTCGCTCCACGGTCAGCTCGACCGGCTGTCCAACTCCCGACTTTTCGAGGATGGCCGTGAGATCCGACAGCCGCCGGACGGGCTGGCCGTTGGCGCCGACGATGATGTCGCCGATCTCGCCCGTCCGGGGATTGACGCCCCTCAGACCGGCCTCTTCGGCCGGTGAGCCGGGCAGCGTGCGCACCACCACGACTCCTTCGATCCCGAGCTGCGCCGCGACCGCCTCCTGGCTCGGCATGATGCCGATCCCCGGCGTCGGCACGCGCCCGGTTCGGATCAGTTCAGGTACGACCCGGTTCACCACATCGACCGGGATCGCGAACCCGATGCCCGCGTAGGCGCCCGAAGGCGAGAAGATCGCCGTGTTGACCCCGATCAGGCGCCCTGCGGAATCGAGCAGAGGACCGCCGGAATTGCCGGGATTGATCGCGGCGTCCGTCTGGATGACGTCGGCGATTTCCCGTCCTTCGCTCGTGGGCAGGCGCCGCTGCAACGCGCTGATCACGCCGGTGGTGAGGGTCTGGTCGAGCCCGAAGGGATTGCCGATCGCGAAGGCGGACTGCCCGACCTTCAGGTCCGCGGAGGTGCCGACCGGGAGCGCGGGCGGCGGCCGTTGGGCGCGCCCGAGGCGCAGCACGGCGAGGTCGTAGTTCGGCGCCGTTCCGACCACCTCCGCGGGGACGATTTCGCCGGACGCGAGGCGGATCCGGACCGCGCGCGCGCCTTCCACGACGTGATTGTTCGTGACCACGTGCCCGGCCGCGTCCCACAGGAACCCGGTGCCCGACTGCACGCCGCTGCCGCCCGGACCGCCGGGCCCCCGCGGTCCTCCCGGCCCGCCGGGAAACTCCGGGTCGATCTCCGCAAGCCGGCGCGGGTCGGGTTGAGCGAAGACGTGGACCACCGAGGGCGAACTCTGCTGGAACAGCTCGACGACGGATTTCTCGCCCGCGGCGAGATCGCCCCGCGCGGCGATCGCGCGCGGCGTGGTTTCGGCGTAGAGGAGACGCGCGATGTAGGGCTCGGCCACGAAGGCCGCCATGAGGAGCAGAGCGACGAAAACGGCGATGCGGATGGCGCGATCCTGCACGAACGAACTCCGGCTGCGACACGGGACTATCTGCATCACCGGCCCGACGCTTCAATGCCATGCCGGCGCCCGGATGCGCATGCGAGTTCCGCGCGTAGGGCGATCCGCGCGAGGAAGACGCTGGACGGTTCGGCCGTAAGACCTTAAGCCGGCTGCAAAGTCAGGCCCTTCCCGCGCTTTAGCATGCTCGACCCTCAGATCTCCGAGTGGATCAGCCAGATCCTGCGATGGATCCACGTCATCACCGCCATCGCGTGGATCGGCTCGTCGTTCTACTTCATCCATCTCGATCTCAGCCTGAAAAAGCGCGAGGGACTCCCCGCTGGCGTCGGAGGCGAAGCCTGGCAGGTCCACGGCGGCGGCTTCTACAACATGCGGAAGTACCTCGTCGCACCCGCCGAACTCCCGAGCGAGCTGACGTGGTTCAAATGGGAGAGCTATTCCACCTGGATCTCCGGCTTCTTCCTGCTCGTCTGGGTCTACTACCTCCAGGCCGACCTCTACACGATCGACCCCGCCGTGCTGGCCCTTCAGCCCTGGCAGGCGGCCTCGATCGGCATCGGCGGGCTCATGGTCGGCTGGCTCGTCTACGATGCCTTGTGCCGATCGCGCCTCGGACGCAACGACCTCGCGCTCGGGGTCGTGCTCTTCCTCTACATCCTTGCGGCCACCTGGCTGTTTACGCTCGTGTTCAATGGTCGCGCGGCCTTCCTCCATGCCGGAGCGATGATCGCCACCTGGATGACGGCGAGCGTGTTCCTGGTCATCATCCCGAACCAGAAGAAGGTGGTGGCGGCTCTCATTGCCGGGCGGACGCCGGATCCCGCGCTCGGCCAACAGGCGAAGCAGCGCTCGACCCACAACAACTACCTGACCTTGCCGGTCATTTTCCTGATGCTGTCGAACCATTACCCGCTCGCCTGGTCGTCGCGCTACGCCGTCGCGATCGTCGGCCTCGTCGTCCTGGCGGGCGCGGTGATCCGGCATTTCTTCAATGCGCAGCATGCCGGCAAGGGCTCGCCCTGGTGGACCTGGGGAGCGGCGGCCGCCTGTCTTGGCGCGGCCGTCTACCTGTCGATCGCCGGCAAGCCCGGGAACGCCAACCTCGCCGAAGCCGCGGGCGAGGCGCGGCCGCGACGGCGACGCCGACCGAGGAGGCGGTGCTGGCGATCCAATCCCGCTGCTCGATGTGCCACGCCGGAGAGCCGGTGTGGGGCGGAATCGCGATCGCCCCGAAAGGCATCCGGCTCGACACTCCGGAAGAGATTGCCCGCCACGCCGAGGCCATCCGGATCCAGAGCGTGCTCACGCATGCCATGCCTCCCAACAACATCACGGAGATGAGCCTCGAGGAGCGCCGGGCGGTGGCGGCCTGGCTCGCCTTGCGCGACCGGGCGCTGCGCTGATTTCCCCGGGAGACGCAGGTCCGGCGAACCGGCGGGTCGAGAGGGACTGGACAGGAGGGGGCAATCTGCACCACAAATGGGGCAAGGCCGTACTTTGTATCAGGCCGACGCTCTGCAACGTGCGAACAGCCAAAAGAGGGACGCCAAGACCATGTCATCCTGGCTCAAACGAACGGCCATCGCGGCCGTCGCCACCGCCGCCTTCATGGGCGCCGCAGCGGCGCAAGTGGTCTACCACCGCGGAAATATCTCGGATCCGGAGACCCTCGATCCCCACAAGACGTCGACCATCTCCGAGTCTCATATCCTCCGGGATCTGCTCGAGGGTCTCGTCACCTACAACGCCAAGGCCGAGGTCGTCCCGGGAGCGGCGGAGAAGTGGGAGGTCAGCGACGACGGCAAGCTCTACCGCTTCACGATCCGCTCCAACGCCAAATGGTCGAACGGCGACCCCGTGAAGGCCTCCGACTTCGAGTTCTCGTATCGCCGCATCGTGAACCCGGAGACCGGGGCGAAGTACGTCAACATCCTCTTCCCAATTTTGAACGCCGAGAAGATCGCCAAAGGGCAGGCGAAGGTCGAGGAGCTCGGCGTCAAGGCGGTCGACGACCGGACGCTCGAGATCAGGCTCGAGAAGCCGACGCCCTATTTCATCGAGCTTCTCACGCACCAGACGAGCTTACCGGTCCATCCCGCCTCGGTGCAAAAACACGGCAAGGACTTCGTGAAGCCCGGCAGCTACGTCTCGAACGGGGCCTACGTGCTCACCGAGTTCGCGCCGAACTCGTATGTGAGGGTCACCAAGAACCCGCAGTTCCACGATGCGCAGAACGTCAAGATCGACGTGGTGAACTTCTACCCGCACCAGGATCTCGCTGCCGGCGTACGGCGGTTCCAGGCGGGCGAGTTCCACTCCTTGGACGATCTTCCGGCTGACCAGATGAAGTCGCTCAAGGAGCGGTTCGGCAAGCAGGTGGTGCTCGGCCCGTATCTCGGCGTGTGGGCTCTCGTCGTGAACTCGTCCAAGCCGCCGTTCAACGACGTCCGGGTCCGCCAGGCCCTCTCGATGGTAATCGACCGCGAGTTCATCGCCGAGCAGATCTGGGGCGAGACCATGCAGCCGGCGTACGCCCTCGTTCCCCCAGGCGTCAACAATTACGTCGCGAAGGCCCCGGCGCTCGACTACAAGGACATGTCGCCGATCGACCGCGAAGAGAAGGCCAAAGCCCTCCTCAAGGAGGCCGGCTTCGGTCCCGGTGGCAAGCCGCTGAAGGTCGAGATCCGCTACAATACGACCGACAACAACCGCAACACGGTCGTCGCGGTCGCGGACATGTGGAAGCGGACCCTCGGCGTCGAGACGTCCTTCATCAACACGGATGGGGCGGTGCACTTCGCCTACCTGCGCGACGGCGGCGACTTCGATATCGCGCGCTACGGCTGGATCGGCGACTATTCCGATCCGCAGAACTTCCTGTTCCTGGTTGAGAGCGACAACAAGGGCTTCAACTACGGCAAGTACAACAACCCGCAGTTCGATGACCTCATGAAGAATAAGGCCGTCAACGAGATCGACCTGCGCAAGCGGGCCGAGATCCTCGCCCAGGCCGAGCAGATCTTCCTGAAGGACCTGCCGTGGATCCCGCTCATGCACTACGGGACCAAGCATCTCATCTCGTCCAAGCTTGAGGGCTATCACCAGAACACGCGCGGCGTCTATCCGTCCCGCTATCTGTCGCTCAAGCAGTAACGGTGCTCACCGGTCCGGGCGGTCCCACCCTAGTCGGGGCCGCCCCGGCCTTGCTCCAAACCTCGCGCTCGATGGTATACTGCGGCGGGCCTCGCGCCTGAGGCCCTGCCGAGCTGCGGAGATCCTGCCGTGCTCTCCTTCATTGTCCGTCGCCTGATCTCGGCCGTCCCGACGCTCTTCGTCATCGTCACGATCTCGTTCTTTCTCATCCGCGTCGCTCCCGGCGGCCCGTTCAACCTCGAACGGCCCCTCGAAGCCAAGGTGATGGAGAACCTGAACCGGATCTTCAAGCTCGACCGTCCCCTGATTGAGCAATACTGGCTCTACATCGAGGCGCTCCTGCGCGGCGACTTCGGCCCGTCCTTTTTTTTCAGGGACTTTTCGATCAACGAGCTCTTCGCCAGGAGCGTGCCGGTGTCGGCCATGCTGGGTTCGCTCGCGATCGGCCTCGCGATCCTGGTCGGAGGGACGCTCGGCACCATCGCGGCGTTCCGGCAGAACAGCGCCGTCGATTACGCGGTGACGGGCGTCGGCGCGATGGGCCTGACGATCCCCAACTTCGTGGTCGCGCCGATCCTGCAGATCGTCTTCGCCCTCATGCTGGCTTGGCTCCCGGTGGCTGGCTGGAACAACGGCTCGCCGCGCAACCTGATCCTGCCGGTGATCGCGCTCGCGCTGCCGCAGATCGCGGTCGTTGCGCGCATGATCCGTGCCTCGATGATCGAGACCCTGCGCTCGAACCACATCCGGACCTTGCGCTCTCTCGGGCTGCCGCAGTCCATCATTGTGCGGCACGCCCTTCGGGGGGCTGCCCTGCCGGTGGTCTCCTATCTCGGCCCGGCCGCCGCCGCCCTGCTCACCGGATCGGTGGTGGTCGAAACCATCTTCAGCCTACCCGGCGTCGGCCGCTACTTCGTCGACGGCGCGCTCAACCGGGACTACACCCTCGTCATGGGGACGGTGGTCCTGGTCTCCGTCTTCGTGCTGTTCTTCAATCTTCTCGTCGACATCCTGTACGCGCTCATCGATCCGCGCGTGCGCTACGATTGAGGCCCGCCATGGCTGAAGGCGCAGTTCTTCCCGGCCCCCTCACCGAACCCGTTTTCACGGGACGCTCGCTCTGGGCCGACGCGGGGGCCCGCCTCGTCCGCAACAGGGCGGCCGTGACCGGGATGATCCTGCTCGGCCTCATTGCCGTGGCCTGCCTGTTCGGACCGGCCCTGACGGGTCATCCCTACGATACCGTTTATCCCGATTACGTGCGCGTTCCGGCAAGCCTGAGCGCCTATCCGCCCGACGATCAGATCGCGCCTGCGGTCGAGCGCATCAGTTCGCGGGTTCGCGCCCGGGCGTCCGAGGTGACGGTCGACGGCGACACCGCCCGGGTCACCCTGACGAGCACGACGAGCCGCCCGATCGACGAACGCCTTCTCGCCTATTTCGAGCGCTCGGACCTGTTCGGCCCGGCGAGCGTGGTCGAGCGCGCCGACGAGGGCCGGCAGCTCGTGGTCGACGTGCCGGTCGAGCGCAGGCACTTCTTCTTCGGCACCGACCCCAACGGGCGCGATCTCCTGACCCGGACCCTGATCGCCGGCCGGGTCTCGCTCGCCATCGGACTGCTCGCAACGTTCGTCGCGATCGTCATCGGCGTCCTTTACGGCGCGGCCTCGGGCTATCTCGGCGGACGGGTCGACCTCTTGATGATGCGGGTCGTCGATGTCCTCTATTCCCTTCCCTTCATGTTCTTCGTGATCATGCTGGTGGTGTTCTTCGGGCGCAATTTCATCCTGATGTTCATTGCGGTCGGAGCCGTCGAATGGCTCGACATGGCCCGCATCGTGCGGGGCCAGACCCTGTCGATCAAGCGACAGGAGTTCGTCCAGGCCGCCGAGGCCCTCGGGGTCGGGACCAACGGCATCCTCAAGCGCCACGTGATCCCGAACACGCTGGGACCGGTCGTGGTCTACATGACGCTTCTGGTGCCGAAGGTCATTCTGCTCGAGAGCTTCCTGTCGTTCCTCGGCCTCGGTGTCCAGGAGCCGATGACGAGCTGGGGCGTGCTCATCTCGGAGGGCGCCCGCAACATCCAGGGCTCGACCTGGATGCTGATCTTCCCGTCCATGTTCCTGGTCGCGACGCTGTTCTGTCTCAACTTCATCGGCGATGGCCTGCGCGACGCGCTCGATCCGAAGGACCGTTAGGATGTCGGCACGCAGGTCGCCGCGCGGGAGTTTCGCGAAGCCGGTGGAGCGCTCCGTCCTGAGGCCAGCGCCGACGGCGTCCGTTTGGAAAGATCGCTGAAATGGCCGATCCCGTCATCGCCGATCCCGTTCTCGCCGTCCGCGATCTCCACGTCCGCTTCCGCACCGGCGACGGCATTCTCCACGCCGTGAAGGGCATCGACCTCGACGTGGCGCGCGGAGAGACCGTCGCGATCGTCGGCGAATCGGGGTCGGGCAAGAGCCAGACCATGATGTCCGTCATGGGTCTCCTGGCCTCCAACGGCTGGGCCGAGGGCTCGGTCAAGTACCGGGGCGAGGAACTCATCGGGCTCTCACCCGGCAAGCTCAACCGCTACCGCGGCTCGAAGCTCACGATGATCTTCCAGGAGCCGATGACCTCGCTCGACCCGCTCTATCGGGTCGGCGACCAGCTCGCGCTGCCGCTCACGACGCACGCGGGGCTCAGCAAGGCTGCGGCCCGAAAGCGCTCGATCGAACTCCTCGAGCTGGTCCGCATCCCGGACCCGGAGCGCCGTCTCGACTCCTATCCCCACGAGCTTTCCGGCGGGCAGCGCCAGCGCGTGATGATCGCGATGGCGCTCGCCAACAACCCGGACGTGCTCATCGCGGACGAGCCCACGACCGCCCTCGACGTGACCGTGCAGGCGCGGATTCTGGAGCTCCTGGCGGACCTTCAGAAGCGGCTCGGCATGTCGATCGTGTTCATCACGCACGATCTCGGCATCGTCCGCCGCTTCGCGGACCGCACCTACGTGATGAGGAGCGGCGAGGTCGTCGAGAGCGGGCGCACCGGCGATCTCTTCTCGGCGCCGAAGCATCCCTATACCCGGATGCTCATCGACGCCGAGCCCCGAGGACGCAAGGAGCCCGTTGCCGCCCATGCGCCGGTCGTGCTCGAAGCCAAGGACGTCGCGGTCACCTTCACGCTCACGAAGGGGTTCCTCGGCCGCGGAAACCACCTGCTGCGCGCCGTGGACGGGGTCAGTCTTTCGGTGCGCGCGGGCGAGACCGTCGGGGTCGTGGGCGAGTCCGGGTCCGGCAAATCCACGCTGGGGCGCGCCATTCTTCGGCTGCAGCCGGCCGCAGGTCTCGTCCGTTTCGAAGATCGCAACCTGATGCCGCTCGACCGCTCGGCCATGCGCCCGCTCCGGCGCCAGCTGCAGGTCGTCTTTCAGGATCCGTTCGGCTCGCTCTCTCCCCGAATGACCGCTGGCGAGATCGTGACGGAGGGTCTTCTCGTCCACGAGCCCTCGATCTCACGGCGGGAGCGCGACAGACGCGCGGCCCAGGCGTTCGAGGAGGTGCGGCTCGATCCGGCGGGGCGCAACCGCTTTCCGCACGAGTTCTCGGGCGGCCAGCGCCAGCGCATCGCGATTGCCCGGGCGATCATCCTGCATCCGAAGCTCGTCATCCTCGACGAGCCGACCTCGGCGCTCGACCGCTCGGTGCAGAAGGAGGTCGTGGATCTCCTGCGCGATCTCCAGAAAGCCCATGCGCTCGCCTACGTGTTCATCAGCCATGATCTCGCGGTGGTGCGCGCCCTATCGGACGAGATCCTGGTGATGAAGAACGGGAAGGTCGTGGAACGCGGCACGGCCGATTCGATCTTCGAACGCCCGCAGGAGGACTACACCCGGGACCTCATCGCGGCCGCGTTCCTGCACGAGCGCGCCCGCCTCGCGGAGGCGGCAGCACGCGCGGCCGCCTTGGCCTCCTGACTCCCTTACGGGAACCGATCCGCGGGGCGTGGATTGACTCCGCGCCATGGCAAAGCTCTCGGAGCGCGGCGCGAAAGCCGGCGCCACCAAAACCTCGGACGCGAAAGGCCCCGGCGCGCGCGCAGGCGGGCAGTCGCAATCGTCGAAAGCACGACGAGGACGCCCAAAAGGCGCGAGCGAACGGGACCCTTCACGCGATGCGGCCGAGGACCGGTCGGGGGCGATCGAAGTCGCCGGTGTCCGGCTCACCCATCCCGATCGAGTGATGTGGGCGGAGCAGGGTCTCACCAAGCAGCAACTCGCCGAGTATTACCTTGAGATTGCCGATTGGGTTCTGCCCCATGTCGTCCAACGACCCCTTGCCGTCGTGCGTTGCCCATCCGGGGCGGAAAAGGGCTGCTTCTTCCAGAAGCACTCGTGGGCGGGCCTGTCCGAGCATGTGATGCGAGAGACCGTCCCGCACGAGAAGGGCGAGGACGATGTCTTGGTTGTCCGCGACGTCCGCGGCGTCGTGGGCCTCGTGCAAGCGGGCGTCCTCGAAATGCATCCCTGGGGAGCCACCCTGGCATCGATCGAGCGGCCCGACCGTGTGATCTTCGACTTCGATCCCGGCGAGGGCGTGCAGTGGTCGGACGTGCTCGCCGGTGCGCGGGAGGTGCGGGACCGGCTGAAGGAGCGCGGGCTCGAGAGCTTTCCCAAGACGACGGGCGGCAAGGGACTGCACGTCGTGGTTCCGCTGTCCCCCAAGGCTGGCTGGAGCGAGGTTAAGGCGTTCGCCCAAGCTCTTGCCGAGGGCATGGAGGCCGACAGCCCGGGACGCTATCTCACGAAGGCCGGCAAGGCTGACCGCAAGGGCCGCATCTTCATCGACTACTTGCGCAATGCGCGCGGCGCGACGGCAGTCGCCGCCTATTCCACCCGGGCCCGCACAGGCGCGCCCGTCTCCACGCCCCTGGCCTGGGACGAGCTCTCGGGGGCGATCCGCTCGGACGACTTCACGGCGGCGAACATCCCTGCCCGCCTGCGGTCGCTCCAAGCCGACCCATGGAAGGCGTTCGAGCGGCTGCGCCAAGCCCTGCCGGACGGGACCCGCCGCTAAGGCGGACGCCGCGAGGCCTGAAACATGGCGCTCGCCGGTGGCCGCGTTCAGCGCCGCTGCCGAGTCTTCCCGCATTGCTGCGGCGAACCGGACCCGATCGGCCGTAGAGCCGATTCCACAGACGTGAATCGGCTCTCATTTTTCTTGTGCCGCAATTGTTGACTGCGAAACCGATCCACTTCGCCTGGCTCTAGGCCGCCCGGAGCAGGGTCTGAATCCGCTCGGCCAGGTCGGTCGCACGATAGGGCTTGTAGAGAAGCTCGATCCCTTCGAGCGTGTCGGCTCCATCGACATAACCGGTCGTGAGGAGCACCTGCACGGAGGGCCATTCCTGCTTCACCAGCCGAGCGAGATCGATTCCGGTGAGCTCGCCCGGCATGCGCACGTCGCTCAGCACGAGCCGTACATGGTCGACCTGCTTCAAGAGGTTCGCGGCTTCGTCACCGGTTTCGGCCTCCTGCACGTCGAAGCCGAGGGACTTGAGCGTCGAGACGGCGACCTGCCGAACCGCCGGATCGTCCTCGACGACGAGCACCGTGCGGCCTTCGCCGAACGGCTGCGTTGCCTCGGGGCGCGCGTCGGGCTCGAAGTCGAGCGCGGCGCCCCTCGCGTGCGGCAGGTAGATGCGGATGGTCGTTCCCTCGTCGGGGACGCTTTCGACCTCGACCTCGCCCTTCGACTGCTGAACGAAGCCGTACACCATGCTGAGACCGAGCCCCGTCCCCTTCCCGCTCTCCTTGGTGGTGAAAAATGGCTCGAAGACCCGCTCGAGCACCTGCGGGGACATTCCGATGCCGGTATCGGTGACCGAAATCATCACGTACTCGCCGGCCGGAACCCGCCCTCCTTCGTCGATCCTGCGGTTCGCGAGTTCGATCGTCAGGTCGCCGCCCTCCGGCATGGCGTCTCGTGCGTTGACGGCGAGATTGAGCAGGGCGGCTTCGAACTGCGCACGGTCCACCTTGATCGGCCAGACGTCGGCCTCCTCGCGCATCGTCACGTTGATGCGCTCGCCCAAGGTGCGCCGCATCAACTCGAGCAGGCCCGGCATCAGAGACTTGACGTCGATCGTCGAGGACTGGAGCGGCTGACGGCGCGAGAACGCCAGCAGGCGGTGGGTCAAGTCGGCGCAGCGCTGCGCGCCTTCCATCGCCATCCGGGCGCGCCGTTGCGCCTTTTCGTTCCCGTCGATCGCTTTCTGCAAAAGGTCGAGGTTTCCTATGACGACGCTCAGCATGTTGTTGAAATCATGCGCAATGCCGCCCGTCAGCCGGCCGACCGCCTCGAGCTTGCTCGCATGGAGCAGACTCTGCTCCATCTGCTTACGCTCGGTAATGTCGAACCACATTCCAAAGTATTCGCGCGGGCGGCCCTCGTCGTCCCTGACGAGCATCGTCTGGTCGAGGAAGTGACGGTCCGTGTCGTTGGCGCAGCGCCAGCGATATTCCAGGGTGACGGATCCGTCTTCGCCGATCGCCGCGAGTTGCCCCAGCACGCGGTCGCGATCTTCCGGGTTCAGGCGCGACGCCCAGAAGTCCGGCCGATCCAGGAAGGCTTCAGGCCCGAAGCCCGTGATGCGTTCGACACTTTCGTTGGTGAAGTGAAGCTTGCGGTGGTCCTCTTCGATCGAGGCGGTGTACAGCGCGATCGGGAGCGACTGCAAGACGATGGACTGGTGCTCCTCGCGCCTTCTCAACGCCTGCTCGGTCCTCAACTTCTCGCTTCGAACCCGCAGGTTTTCCATGAGGAGCCGACGCTCCTCCTCGCCCTGGCGGCGGATCTCCTCGGTCTTGCGGTAGAGATCGACGAAAATGTCGACCTTCGATTTGAGGATCAACGGCTCGATCGGCTTGAACACGTAGTCGACGGCGCCGGCGGAATAGCCGCGGAACACGTGCATGTCGTCCTTGTTGAAGGCGGTGAGGAACAGGATCGGCACCCGCGACGAGCGGGCGCGGCTGCGGACGAGACCCGCGACCTCGTAGCCGTCGATGCGCGGCATCTGTACGTCGAGGAGTATGACCGCGAAGTCCTCCTTCAGCACATGCCGCAGCGCCGCTTCGCCGGATTCGGCGGTGACGACCTCGATTCCGGGCGCCCGTAGCATCTCCTCGACGGCGAAGAGATTTCGCGCATCGTCGTCGACGACGAGGATCTTGGCGGGGACGAGATCAGATCCCGCGCGAGTCGGCCCCGGACGCGGGAGGTCCGATGACTGCTCGGCCGGTCTGAAATGTTCCGTCATGGCCGCAACCCGCTCTCCGCACCTCCGTTGGGCATAGGATCTAAGTTGCCTGACTCATAGGTGCTGCGCGCCAGCTGCACCCGCAGAACCGCGAGAAGCTGATCGATGTCCACAGGCTTCGAGACGTAGTCCGTCGCCCCGGCTTCGAGGCACTTCTCCCGGTCGCCTTTCATGGCCTTCGCGGTGACCGCGACGAGGGGCAGGTCTCGATATTGCGGGAGCTTGCGTATCTCCCGCATCGTCTCATAGCCGTCCATCTCGGGCATCATGATGTCGATCAGCATGATGTCGATTTCGGGATTGCGCTTCAGCTTCTCGATCCCCTCCCGACCGTTCTCGGCGAACTCGACCTTCATCCCGTGCTGTTCGAGCGCGCTCGTGAGCGAGAAGATGTTACGGACGTCGTCGTCGACGATCAGCACCCGCCGCCCGTCGATCGACGCGTCATCCCGCCGGTCGACGATGATCTGCTGCTCCTGGGGAATCGCCGCGATGGCCCGATGCAGGAACAGCGCCGTCTCGTCGAGGAGCCTCTCGGACGAGCCGGCGCCCTTCACGATGATGGTGGACGCCATCCGTTCGAGACGGCGCTCCTGCGCCTTCGTGAGGTCCTGACCGGTATAGACGACGATCGGGACTTCCTCGCCGCCTTTCGTCCGGCGCATCCGCTCGATCAGTTCGGCACCCGGCAGATCCGGCAGCCCGAGATCGACGATGACGCAGTCGAAGCGACGAGCCTGGATGGCCTCGAGCGCGGCCTCCCCCGAACCAACCCCGATGACGTCG
The DNA here is from genome assembly GCA_963800985.1 of uncultured Alphaproteobacteria bacterium. Lineage (GTDB taxonomy): Bacteria > Pseudomonadota > Alphaproteobacteria > Rhizobiales > Beijerinckiaceae > Microvirga. The sequence continues at coordinate 113,384 of CAWDDI010000024.1, forward strand.
ACCTGCCCGTCTCCGACGAGCTGCTCGATGCTCATGCGTTGATTGGGATCGTCCTCGACGACGAGAAGGTTTTTCACCGGACGATCGATGAACTCCTTGGTGCGGGCAAGCGCGTCGAGAAGCGAGTCGCGGTCGACGGGCTTCTCGAGGAAGCCGAAGGCGCCAGCCTTCAGGCCCCGCTTCTTCTGATCGTCGACCGAGATCACGTGAATCGGCACGTGCCGCGTGCGCGAGTCGTGCTTGAGAAGATCGAGGAGCGCCCACCCGTCCATGTCGGGCAGGCCGATATCGAGCGTAATCGCGTGCGGCTTGTAGCGGTGCGCCAAGGCCAGGGCCGCGGCGCCGTCGGTCGCGATCAGGCCCTTGAAGCCCTGCTCCCGGGCGAGTTCCAGGAGGACCGACGCGAACATCGCGTCGTCCTCGATGATGAGGACCACATGATCGCCCGGGTTGATTGCGTGCCGATCGTCGGCCGATGCCGAGAGCGCCATGGCGGCGGAAGGCTGCCGGAGCGCGGCGGCCGGAGAATCGGTCGCGCCGTTGCCGTTCGCCCGCGCGGCCTGGTGGAGCTGGGCAGTCGCCGGCGGCTCCAGCGGCAGGAAGAGCGTGAACGTCGAACCGCGGCCGGGCGCGCTCGAGACCACGATCTCGCCGCCGAGAAGACGGGCGATTTCGCGGCTGATCGCGAGGCCGAGGCCCGTCCCGCCGTACTTGCGGCTCGTCGTGCCGTCCGCCTGCTGGAACGCCTCGAAGATGATGCGCTGCTTGTCGTCCGGAATGCCGATGCCGGTATCCGTGACCTCGAACGCGATCCATTCGCTGCCGGCCCGCAGGGGCGAGCCTTCCGCCGAGCCGAGCTTGAGCGTCACGCCGCCCGCTTCCGTGAACTTGAAAGCATTGGAGAGAAGGTTGCGCAGCACCTGCTGGAGCCGTTTGGAGTCCGTGCGCATCGCCGGGGGCAGCTTCGGGTCGACCTCGATGTGGAAATCGAGCTGCCGCTCCTCCGCGACCTGGCGGAAGGTACGGTCCATGTGGTTCACGAGGTCCTTGAAGCCGACGGCCGATACCTCGAGGCTGACCGTGCCGGACTCGATCTTCGAGAGGTCGAGAATGTCGTTGATGAGCGCGAGGAGATCGGATCCCGCCGCGTGGATCGTCTTCGCGAACTCCTTCTGCTTGTCGGTGAGATTGCCGTCCGCGTTGTCGGTGAGGAGCTTCGACAGGATCAGGAGCGAGTTCAGCGGGGTGCGCAGCTCGTGGCTCATGTTGGCCAGGAACTGCGACTTGTAGCGGGACGTCAGCGACAGTTGCTCGGCCTTTTCCTCGAGGGCCGACTTGGCGACCGAGACCTCGCGGTTCTTGCCCTCGACCTCCTTCTTCTGGATCTCGAGCAGGCGCGCCTTCTCCTCGAGTTCGTCGTTGGTGTTCTGCAAGGCATCCTGCTGCTGGCGCAGGAGCTCCTCCGATTGGCGAAGGCTTGCGGCCTGCTGCTCGAGGCGCTCGTTGGTCTTCTTGAGCTCTTCCTGCTGGCTCTGCAGCTCGGCGGTGAGGAGCTGCGACTGCTTGAGGAGGCCCTCCGTGCGCATGTTGGCGGCAATCGTGTTGAGCACGATGCCGATCGACTCGGTGAGCTGATCGAGGAACGCCTGGTGGGTTTCGGAGAAGCGGTTGAACGAGGCGAGCTCGATCACCGCCTTCACCTCCTGCTCGAAGAGCACCGGGAGCACGATGATGTTGAGCGGCGTCGCTTCGCCGAGGCCCGAGCTGATGGTGATGTAGTCGTTCGGCACGTTCGTGAGCAGGATGCGCTTCTTCTCGTACGCGACCTGCCCGACGATGCCCTCGCGCAGTCGGAAGCGGCTCGCGAGATGCTTCCGCTCGGTAAACGCGTAGGACGCCACCATGTCGAGGGCCGGCTCGCCGGCGCTCGCGTCCACGGTGTAGAACGCACCGCGCTGAGCATTCACGAGGGGCGCGATTTCGGAAAGGATCATGTTCGAGACCGTCGTGAGGTCCCGCTCGCCCTGAAGCATGCGCGTGAACTTCGCGAGATTGGTCTTGAGCCAATCCTGCTCGGCGTTCTTGAGCGTCGTGTCGCGCAGGTTGCGGATCATCTCGTTGACGTTGTCCTTGAGCGAGGCAAGCTCGCCCGAGGCTTCCACGGAGATCGATCGCGTGAGGTCGCCCTTCGTGACGGCGGTCGCCACGTCCGCGATGGCGCGAACCTGCGTCGTGAGGTTCGCGGCGAGCTGGTTCACGTTGTCGGTGAGGTCGCGCCAGAGGCCCGCCGCTCCGGGAACGCGGGCCTGCCCGCCGAGCTTGCCCTCGACGCCGACCTCGCGCGCCACGTTCGTGACCTGGTCCGCGAAGGTCGCGAGCGTGTCGATCATCTCGTTGATGGTGTCGGCGAGCGCCGCGATCTCACCCTTGGCGTCCACCGTGAGCTTGCGTTTCAGGTCTCCCTCGGCGACCGCGGTCACGACGCTGGCGATACCCCGCACCTGGCCGGTGAGGTTGTTCGCCATCATGTTGACGTTGTCGGTGAGGTCTTTCCAGGTTCCGCCGACGCCGCGCACCTGCGCCTGACCGCCGAGCTTGCCCTCCGTGCCGACCTCGCGCGCGACGCGCGTCACCTCGGACGCAAAGGAGTTGAGCTGGTCCACCATGGTGTTGATCGTGGACTTGAGCTCGAGGATCTCGCCGCGCACGTCGACGGTGATCTTCTTCGACAGGTCGCCGTTCGCGACCGCCGTCGTGACCTCGGCGATGTTGCGCACCTGGCCGGTCAGGTTCGACGCCATCATGTTGACGTTGTCGGTGAGGTCCTTCCAGGTGCCCGCCACGCCGCGCACCTGCGCCTGACCGCCGAGCTTGCCCTCGATGCCGACCTCTCTCGCGACGCGCGTCACCTCGCCCGCGAACGAGTTCAGCTGGTCCACCATGGTGTTGATCGTGGACTTGAGCTCCAGGATCTCGCCCTCGACCGCGACGGTGATCTTCTTCGAGAGGTCGCCGTTCGCGACGGCGGTCGTGACCTCGGCGATGTTGCGGACCTGAGCGGTCAGGTTCGCGGCCATCATGTTGACGTTGTCGGTGAGGTCCTTCCACACGCCGCCGACCCCGCGCACCTGCGCCTGTCCGCCGAGCTTGCCTTCGGTACCCACCTCGCGCGCCACGCGCGTCACCTCGCCGGCGAACGAGTTGAGCTGGTCCACCATGGTGTTGATGGTGTTCTTGAGCTCCAGGATCTCGCCCCTGACTTCGACCGTGATCTTCTTCGACAGATCGCCCATGGCGACCGCGGTGGTGACCTCGGCGATGTTGCGCACCTGGCCCGTCAGGTTGGCGGCCAGGAGATTCACGTTGTCGGTGAGGTCCTTCCAGGTTCCGGTGACGCCCTCCACCTTGGCCTGCCCGCCGAGCTTGCCCTCCGAGCCGACTTCGCGCGCGACGCGCGTCACCTCCGAGGCGAACGAGTTGAGCTGGTCCACCATCACGTTGATGGTGTTCTTGAGCTCGAGGATTTCGCCGCGCACCTCGACGGTGATCTTCTTCGAGAGGTCGCCGTTCGCGACCGCGGTGGTGACCTCGGCGATGTTGCGCACCTGGCCGGTGAGATTGGCGGCCATGAGGTTCACGTTGTCGGTGAGATCCTTCCAGGTGCCCGCCACGCCGCGCACCTGGGCCTGACCGCCGAGCTTGCCCTCCGATCCGACCTCGCGCGCCACGCGCGTGACTTCCGAGGCGAAGGAGTTGAGCTGGTCCACCATGGTGTTGATGGTGTTCTTGAGCTCCAGGATCTCGCCCTTCACGTCGACGGTGATCTTCTTCGAGAGGTCGCCGTTCGCGACCGCCGTCGTGACCTCCGCGATGTTGCGCACCTGGCCGGTCAGGTTGGCGGCCATCATGTTCACGTTCTCGGTCAGGTCGCGCCAGACGCCGCCGACGCCCTCGACCTGGGCCTGCCCCCCGAGCTTTCCTTCCGAGCCCACCTCGCGGGCCACGCGCGTGACTTCCGAGGCGAAGGAATTCAGCTGGTCGACCATCGTGTTGATGGTCGACTTCAGCGCCAGGATCTCGCCCTTCACGTCGACGGTGATCTTCTTCGAGAGATCGCCGCGCGCCACCGCGGTCGTGACCTCGGCGATGTTGCGCACCTGGCCGGTGAGGTTCTCGGCCATCATGTTGACGTTGTCGGTGAGGTCCTTCCAGACGCCGCCGACGCCTTTGACCTGCGCCTGACCGCCGAGCTTGCCCTCGGAACCCACTTCCTTCGCGACGCGCGTCACCTCCGAGGCGAAGGAGTTGAGCTGGTCCACCATCGTGTTGATGGTGTTCTTGAGCTCCAGGATCTCGCCCTTCACGTCGACCGTGATCTTCTTCGACAGGTCGCCGTTCGCAACCGCCGTCGTGACCTCCGCGATATTGCGGACCTGGCCGGTGAGATTGGCCGCCATGAGGTTCACGTTGTCGGTGAGATCCTTCCAGGTTCCGGCGACACCCTTGACCTTGGCCTGGCCCCCGAGCTTGCCTTCCGAACCGACCTCGCGCGCCACGCGGGTCACCTCGGAGGCGAAGCTGCCGAGCTGCCCCACCATGGTGTTGACGACCTTGCCGATGCGCAGGAACTCGCCCCGAAGCGGCCGGCCCTCCGTCTCGAGTTCGATCGCTTGGCTGAGGTCGCCCTTCGCCACGGCGCCGATCACGCGGGCGACCTCGGCGGTCGGCTGAACGAGGTCGCCGATCATCGAGTTGACGCTGTCGATGCAATCGCTCCAGCAGCCCTTGGCGGCAGGCAACTTGCCGCGCTCGCCGATCTGGCCTTCCTTGCCGACGACCTTGGCGACCCGGTCAAGCTCCCGCGCGAGGCCCTGATTGAGATCGGCGATGTCGTTGAAGGCCTCGGCGATGTCGCCGTCGATTCCGGTCAGATCGGACGGCAGGCGGGTGGAGAAATCGCCCTTTCGGAAAGCCCGCAACGTTTTCAGGAGCAGCCTGGGGTCAAGCTGCACAGCGGCGGTCTCGATCTGTCGCATAGAATCCCCGTCGATAATGCCGAGTGCTTAGTCCCGGCTCCCCTTTTTCGCAACTGCCGTGGAGCGACCTTGCCCGGCGGGTCGTCACGGATGTCAGCGCAAGTCAAAACGTCGCTGGACCGGGGTTAGTTCCGCATCCCCATCGGAATCCTCGGATGCTGCCGAACCGGAAAGAATCGTGAACAAGTATTCAGAATTCGATGGTTTCGCAGGGACTTGGCTCCGATGGGGCCGTATCGGCGGAACACAAATGAGACCGACCCGTTCTCTCCCATCACATGAGGGCTGAACTGGGAGACATCCCGTGAAACGCTTGAACTTGATTGCCAACGCTGCGATTGCGGCGCTTATCATCGGATCGCCGGTCGTTCTGGCCGGGCCCGCCGACGCACAGGCGCAGGGACAGGTCACTGAAACCACGACGACGGTCTCGGTCGAGCAATTCCGCGAACGATTGGAGCCGGTTGGCGAGTACGTCCAGATCCAGGGTCTCGGCGAGGCTTGGAAGCCGCGCGACGTCGCCCAGGACTGGCAGCCATACGCGGTCGGCCGCTGGATCTTCAACGAGAAGGTCGGCTGGTACTTCCAGTCGGACGAACCCTGGGCCGAGATCACCTACCATTACGGCCGCTGGTACGACGATCCGGACCACGGTTGGGTCTGGGTCGCGGGCACCGAATGGGCGCCCGCCTGGGTCGAGTGGCGCCGTTCGAAGCAGCATGTGGGCTGGCGTCCGCTGCCGCCGGAGAACGCTCCGCGCCGGGCAAGCACCCGGACCACCACCCGCACGACGACGCGCACCGCCCCGTCGCGAAACAGAGGCGGTGAGGACGTCGAGGAAACCTGGGTGTTCGTGCCGGCCGAGCGCATCGTCGAGGAGGACATCCGTACCGTTCGTGTCGAGCGTACCCGCGTGGTGGAGGTCTTCGAGGAGACCCGCCCGATCGGCCGCGTCGAGCGTCGCGGCCGGATAACCGTGAACTTCGCGCTCCAGCCGCAGGTGCTCGAGCGTGAGACGCGCGTCACGATCCGGTCGCAGAACCTGCCGCAGCCGCAGGCCGCCCCGGTCCCCACGGAGGTGCGAACCATCTCGACCGAGTCGCGCACCACGACGACGACCACCACGCCGCAGCCGTCCGGCACCACATCGACCCAGACGGGCACGACCAGCGCGCCGCAGCCGTCCGCCACCACCGAGACCGGTGCGGCCCCTCCACCGCCGCCTCCCGGCTCGCCTCCCGCCGGCACGGCTGCGACGCGGCCGGACCAACCCAGGGGCACCCGCACCAATCCAACCGGCACGCCGACCCCGCCCGCGACGGCGGGCTCTCCCTCGGCGCCGACGACGGCGGGATCAGAGCCGCCGGCGCAGCCGTCCCAGTCGCGCTCGACGACCGCGACCGACGCGCCGGCCCGGCCCGGCGTCCGGCCGCCGCGGCCCGGCACCGCGACGGCTCCGGGTGCCCAGACCCCGACCGCCGACACGGCGACGACGGGTCCCGGCGCGTCGCCTGCTCCCGGCACGCCGCCGAACCAGCGCGCGCAGCAGCGTCGGCCGGGCGACACCGGGGCCACCGGGACGAGTCCCGAGTCGAGCCCCCCGACCGCGGGCACCCGACCGCCGGCCGAGCGGAAGCCGACCGGCGAGGCGCGCAGCCCGGCTCGAACCCCTGGTCAGGCTTCGGCTCCGAAGACGCAGGAGGGCGACGACGCCGCGACGACCCCGTCTACTCCGGCTCCGACCGGCCGCGCGCAGCAGCGCCGGCCAGCGGATGCGGAGACGACCGGGACGTCGAGCGGTGGCGCTGCCGAGGAGCCGAGGCGGCGCCGTCCTCCGGTGCCCTCCGAGGGTGGCGCGGCGCCGGGAAGCGACCGGCGGAGCGAAGGCGGCGATGCGGCCCAGCCCCCTCGGAGCAGCGAAGCGAGCCAAGAGCGGCGTGGCGGCGGTGCGGGCGGGTCACCCGGCGGCGCCGAGGAAGCGACGGGCTCGACAAGGCGGCCGCCCATGTTGCCCCGCGGCCCTGCGGGCGGGCAGGACTCCGGCGGCGCCTCCCCGAAGCAGTAAATCTCTGCGCAGGTCGATCTCTGCGCAGCATCACCACGACGAGCGCGGCGCCCGGAGGCGCCGCGCTTTACGTGTCTCGAATCCTCAGGCGAGCGCCCGAAGGTCCTGCATCATCCTGTCGGAGATCGTCAGCCCGGACGTCGCCGCCTTTTCCCGCAGGGCTATGCGGCGCGCCCCGGGCAGGCGCGCGCCGGGCTGGTCCTCGATCGCCGCGGCGAGCCGCCCGCAATGGCTCAAGGTCTCCTCCCCTCCCAGCGCCACCGGGTCGAGAACGAGGATGAGCTGCCCCGTTCCCGGCGGAGCGCCCGCGGCGTCGAGAAAGGACGACGCGTCGGCGGCGAAGTTCGCGCCGGTGAGACCGGCCGCGAGAAGCTCGACCATCAGCGCCAGAGCCGTGCCTTTCGCATCCCCCAGGGGCAGCATGGTACCGCTGAGCGCCGCATCGGGATCGGTCGTGGGTGCGCCGGAGGCGTCGAGCGCCCATCCTTCCGGGACCGCTTCGCCCTTCTGCTTGGCCGCGAGGATGTTGCCGCGAGCCACTTTCGAAAGGGAAAGGTCGACCACGACGGGAGCCCGGCCGGGCAGCGGGCACGCGAACGCGATCGGGTTCGTGCCGAACACGCCGACCGAACCGCCCCAGGGCGCGATGGCCGCCGGCGTATTGGCGAAGAGGATGGCGACCAGCCCTGCCTCGGCGAGACGCTCGACCGGGTGCCCGGCCGCTCCGCAATGGTGCGAGCGGCGGATCGCCGCCGCGGCGATGCCCTCAGCCCTCGCGATGGCAGGCAGTTCGGCAACCGCGAGATCGAGGGCAGGATAGGCGAAACCGTAGGCCGCATCGACGGCGAGCACGGCCGGCTTGGGCCGCCTGCTCGTCGGCGTGGCGAAGCCGTCGACCTTTCCGACCTTGGCCTGAGCGGCATAGCTCGGAACCCGCGACAGGCCGTGACCCTTCAGGCCATCGGCCTCGGCGGCCACCAGGGCGTGGGCCACGATTCCCGCATTCCGCTCGCTCGTTCGGCAACGGACGAGCGCCTCCGCGACGAGCGCCTCCGCATCGGCGATGGACAGGACCGGCATCGCTACGCTCCCGCGAGGTGCTTGCGCACGTTTTCGACCGTCACCCACGAGACTCGCACATTGGATTCGACCGTGACACCGGCCACATGCGGCGTCAGCACCAGATTGGGACAGCCCGCGAAGACCGCTCCTCGTTCCGCCGTGACGGGTTCCGCCTCGAACACGTCGAGCGCCGCCCCGCCGAGCCGCCCCGCCCTGAGAGCCTCGGCGACCGCAGCCTCGTCGACCACACCGCCCCGCGCGGCATTGATCAGAACCGCATCGGGCTTCATGCGCGCGATCGCAGCGGTTCCGATGAGATTGCGGGTTTCGGGCGTCAGCGGCACGTGAAGCGACACCACGTCGGACCCGGCGATCAGGGGCTCGAGCGAGGACGGTTCGATCCGGCCCCAGGGCTGATCCCAGGCCGGGCTGTCCGGCGTGACGTATGGATCGAACGCGGAAACGCTCATGCCGAGCGCCACCGCCCGTTTCGCGGTCTCCCGGGCGATCGCGCCGAAGCCCACGAGGCCGAGACGCTTGCCGGCGATCTCCCGGCCCATCAGCCTGCTGCGCGGCCAGGCGCCCGCGACCACCTCCCCGGTCGACGCGTAGGCGCCGCGCAGCAGCATCATCGCGGTGCCGATCACGTATTCGGCCACCGAGACGTCGTTCGCGCCGGTGGCGGGAAACACCGCCACGTTCCGGGCCTCGCAAGCCGCGACGTCGATGTTGTCGAGCCCGACGCCGAGCCGGCCGACGACCTCGAGCCTCGGCGCCGCGTCGAGCAGCGCGGCGCGGACCTGGGTCCGGTTCCGAACGATGAGACCTCGCGCCTCGGCGACGACCCGCGCGAGATTTTCGGGACGGTCGACGAGCTGCGGATCGTAGAGCACATCGAAGCCCGCCAGCCCCTCGCGGATCGCGTCCTCGTCCATGAACTCGGTGATCACGATGTCGGGCATGCACAACCTCGGAGGCTTGGGTCGTCAGGGCAGGACGAGTATGCCGGCGAGAACGACCATCAGGATAACGAGCGTGGTGCCGGTGAACACCGCGATGTGGCGCCAGCCGATGCGCAGGAGCGAGGTGAGCGATGTTCCGAGGCCGAGCGCCCCGATCGCGATCAGCAGGCCCCAGGTCGAGGCCTGGATCAGCCCGGCTTTGACAGGTCCATAGGCCGGCGCAAGGCCGGGGACGAGCGCCGCCACGCTGTTGACGAGGCATAGCGCCAGGAAGGCCAGCGCGAAGACCGGCACCGGCACCTTGGCGTCGCCGTGCTGCGCTCCCGTGCGGGTGAACCACCAGCCGACCGCGAGAACCACGGGCAGCAGCAGGAAGACCCGGAAAAGCTTCACGATGACCGCCGTGTTGCCGACGGGTTCCGATACCGCGTAGCCGGCGCCGACGACCTGGGCCATGTCGTGAATGGTGGCGCCCAGCATGACGCCGGTCGTCTGCGGCTCGAGGCCGAGAAGGACGCAGAGCGGCGGATACGCCACCATGACGAGGGTCGAGACCGCGTTCGCGGCCACGACCGTGAAGGCTACGTCCGCGCCCTTGTGGGCGTAGTGCGGCACCACGGACGCGGTGGCGAGCGTCGCGGACGCGCCGCACACCGCGGTGGCGGCTCCGGCGAGCGTGCCGTACCCGTCACCGACGCCGAACACGCGGGCGAGCCAGACGCCGGAGACCAGCGTCAGCGCCATCGCGGCGATCACCAGGAGCGCCGTCGAGAGGCCGAGATCGACAATGTCGGACAGCGCGATGCGCATGCCGAGGAGGCCGATCGCGATCCGCAGAAGCTTCTTCACGCACCAGGTCATGCCCGGCTCGAAAGCCGGGCGGGACGCGACGCCGTTCAGCGCGATCCCGATCAGGAGGGCGATCACGATGGCGGGCAGCTTGTAGGACCAGCCGAACGCGAGACTGAGGGCGCTCGCGATCACGGGCTCCGCAAGATAGGCGACCACCGCGACCGCGACCGACAGCGCGATTCCGGGCCCGAGGCGGCGGACCGACAGCGTCGCGCGCTCGGCGGGGCTCAGGGTCGTTGCGGCAGGCTGGGACATGAAGGCTTTCTACCTCCCCCCGTCGGCCGGTCAGGGCTCCGGGCGCGGCGGGTGGCAGTGGGAGGGGCGCGCCACGGACGGTCGGTGCCCACGGCCCGACCCCGGCCCTCCCCGCTCGCCGGGAGGGCCGAGGAAGTCGGGAGAAGGATCACGCGCTGCGATACAGCTTCGTCATCACGAACTCGCGGTGGCCGAGGGACTCCGCGGCCGTGAGACGGCCGTTCGCCGTGCGCACCACCATCTCGATCAGGGCGTCGCCCGCTTCGGGGATCGTCATGTCACGGCGCAACACGCCCGACACGTCGAGGTCGACGTGCTCCGACATGGTGCGCACCGTCTTCGGGTTGCCCGTGATCTTGACCACCGGGACGATCGGGTTGCCGATGACGTTGCCCTGCCCCGTCGGGAAGGTGTGGACCACGTAGCCGCCGGCCGCCATCAGCGTGATGCATTCGGCGGCCGCGGAAGACGTGTCCATGAAGTACAGGCCCGGACCCTTGGCGGGCGCTTCGGCGGGCTCGAGCGCATCGATGTAGCGGCACTCGCGCCCGATCTTCTCGAGGTTGCCGAGGGCCTTCTCCTCGATGGTCGTGAGACCGCCCGCGATGTTGCCCTTCGTGGGCTGCGAATCCGAGAGGTCGTCGGTCTTGTGCGCCTCGATCACGTCGTCCTGATAGGCCTTCCAGATCCGGTACCATTTCTCACCGACTTCCGGAGATGCCGCCCGCTCCTTGGCGAGGTGCTCCGCGCCCGTGATTTCCGAGGTTTCGCCGAAGCAGCCGTGGATCCCGTGGGGGATGAGCTTGTCGTACATGTTGCCGACGGTCGGACAGGAGGACAGGCCCGTGGTGGTGTCGGACTCGCCGCACTTCGTCGAGACCCAGAGATCCGAGATGTCGCACTCCTCGCGCCGCAGTTCCGAGGCCCATTGCAGGTACTCCTTGGCGACGCGCGAGGCCTTGGCGACCGTCATGATGTCGCCCGTTCCCTCGATTCCGAAGCCCGTGACGGGCTTGCCGGTCTTGGCGATGCCGTCGACGACGCGCTGGGTCCAGCCGTCCTCGATGCCGATCACCACCACGGCGGCCACGTTCGGGTTTGAGCCGGTCCCGATGAGGGTGCGGAAGTGCAGATCGAGATCCTCGCCGAACTGCAGGCGCCCGTAGGCGTGCGGCAGAGCGAGGGTGCCCTTGATGTTGTTCGCCACCGCCTCGCAGGCGGCGTTCGACAGGTCGTCGAGAGGAAGGATGGCGACGTGGTTGCGCACGCCGACGCGGCCGTTCTCGCGACGCCAGCCCCAGAATTTCAGGTTGGAGTGACCGTTGGTGCGTCCGTTCGGTTGAGCCATGGGAGCCTCATGGGTTTGATGGGTGTTCGGTGAGTCGGCCCGCCCCGGGGCCGCACGTGAGCGCAGCGGCTGGGGAGCGAGATCGAGTTTTCGCCCGGCGATCGCGTCCCAATCCCTGTCCCGAAGGGATGAGGGAGCTCACCAGCGCTTCGTCTTGACGTTATGGACGTGGACGTGTTCGCCCTTGCCGATATCGGCGATCGCCTTGCCGATGTCCTGCCCGTACTTCCAGACGGTGTCCCCGGCCTTGATGTCGACCAGGGCGACCTTATGACCGATCGGCACGTCCATCTTCGAAGTCAGATTGAAGGACGAGTTGTCGTGCGTCACGACGCAGAGCATGTCGGTGCCGGCCTTGAGGCCCTCGACGACCACGACGCCGACCGTATCCTTCGCTTCGTGAACCAGGAGATGCGGAGCCCCCAAGGTCTCCTCCTTCCGATAATGGCTGTTGCTGATCTGAAAGTCTTGTATAAGATAGAAGACGCCAAGGTCAATGGTTTTCATCGGCCGAGCACCCTCGGTCGAGCTCAACGGACGACGCCATGGCGGACGCCGGGAGGTTGTGGGGCGGATGAGTAGCGGCGAGGCGCAGAAGACACTCGGATTCCGGCCGCTCTACCGGCAGGTCCGCGATGTGCTCGTCAGGCGGATCGCCGAAGGCGTGTGGCAGGCCGGGCAAGCGCTGCCGAGCGAGCCCGAGATCGCGCTGGATCTCGGCGTGAGCCAGGGCACGGTGCGCAAGGCCCTCGACGAGATGACGGCCCAGAACCTCGTCGTTCGCCGCCAAGGGCGCGGCACCTTCGTGGCCAAGCATGACGACGCGAGGATCCTGTTCCAGTTCTTCAAGCTGGTGCCCGATTCAGGCGAGCGCAGCTTTCCGGACAGCCGAGTTCTCGCCGTCCGGAGGCACATCGACGCGAACGCCGCCGCGATGCTGGGGCTGAAGCCGCGCGAGTCCGTGCTGCGGATCGACCGCGTTCGGCTGATCCGGGACGAAGCCTGCGTGACGGAGCAAATCCATCTGCCGGCCACGCTTTTTCCCGGAATGGAGAAGCGCGACCTCCCGAACAACCTCTACGAACTCTATGCCCTCGAGTTCGGCGTGACCGTCGGCCGCGCCAGCGAAAAACTGAAGGCCGTCGCCGCCGCCGAGCCGGAAGCGTCGATCCTCGGCCTCCCGTCAGGAACGCCGCTGCTTCGGGTCGACCGTCTCGCCTTCGATCTCGACGGCCGCCGCTTGGAATGGCGAGTCTCGCTCTGCCATACCGAGAACATCCATTACTGGTCCGATCTGAGGTAGATGCGGACGAGGGATGCCGCAGCAAGGGAACGCATCAGGCCATCCAGCCTCGGTCCGGGCTTTACGCGCATCCGGATCCGACCGAGACCGAAGCTCAACTGGGAGAACGCCATGAAGAAGCTGATCAGGACCGCCTTGTCTGCGGCCACCCTCGCGATTTCGGCCGGCCTGGCTGCAGCGCAAGGCTACCCGACGCGCCCGCTCACGTTGATCGTTCCCTTCGCGGCCGGCGGCCCGAGCGACGCGATCGCCCGGCTCATCGGCCAGTCGATGTCGGAAACGCTGAAGCAGCAGGTCGTGATCGAGAACGTCGCCGGGGCCGGCGGCACCACCGGGGCGGCCCGCCTCGCCAAGGCCCAGAAGGACGGCTACACCCTGCTCATCCACCACGTCGCGCTCGCGGCCGGCGCCTCCCTGTACAAGACGCTTCCGTACGACACGCTGGGCGACATCGAGCCGATCGGGCTCGTCAACTACGGGCCGATGGTGGTGACGACGAGGAAGGATTACCCCGCCGAGGACGCCAAGGCGCTTTTCGCCAAGCTGAAGGAGGACGGCTCGAAGACCACCGCCGCGCATGCCGGCGTCGGCTCCAACTCGCATCTGTGCGACCTGCTCCTGCAGCAGACCCTCGGCGTCAAGTTCACCGAGGCCGCCTATCGCGGCACGGGTCCCGCCATGAACGATCTCATGGCGGGCCAGGTCGATCTCCTGTGCGACCAGTCCACCACCGCCGTGCCGCAGGTCCAAGGCGGCACCATCAAGGCGTTCGCGGTGACCTCGAAGGACCGCCTCGACGTGCTCAAGAACCTGCCCACCATGCAGGAGGCCGGTTTCCCGAACTTCGAGTTCGTGATCTGGCACGGCCTCTATGCCCCGAAAGGCACGCCCAAGGAGGCGGTCGACGCGCTCAACAAGGCCCTGCAGGTGGCGCTCGACAACGCGAACGTGAAGGCGAGGTTCGCCGACGTCGGGACCCAAGCCTTCCCGGCGAACGAACGCTCGCCCGAGGCGCACAGGGCCCGGCTCGAGAGGGAAGTGGCGACCTGGAAGGACGTGATCGGCAAGGCCGGCGTGAGCGCGGGGAACTGATCGGGGCGGAGGGCGTCACGCGACCGGAGTCACACCCTCGCCCCTTTCCCGGACAAGTGGAGCGAAGCGGAACGCAGATCCGGGATCCAGCGCACGAAGATGCCGCGCAGCGGCTCATGCTTTCTACGGAAGAGATGAGCGGCTTCGCCGCAAGTTGTTATGCTGGATCCCGGATCTCCGATCCACTGCGCTGCGCTCCGTTCCTCTCCGTCCGGGAAAGCGGTGGAGGGCGTCACGCGACCGGAGTCACACCCTCCCCCCTTTCCCGGACAAGTGGAGCGAAGCGGAACGCAGATCCGGGACCCAGCGCACGAAGCTGCGCGAAAGCGGCTCATGCTCTTCTCTGAACAGAAGGAGCGGCTGCGCCGCAAGTCCTCGCGCTCGACGAGCGCTTCAGCGGAAGCTCAGCCCATCGATGGCAATCGCGCGCTTCTCCTGGATCGAACGCTCGGCCGCGAGCCCGATCACCACCGCCTTCAGCCCGTCCTCCAGGGTGACCTCGACGGGAGCGCCTTCGAGAACCGCGCGGCGGAATCGCTGGTGCTGGAAATAGGTGGCGCCGTGGTGCTCGCCGGCCTTGAGGACCTGCGCGTCGACGTCGACTTGCCGCCGGATCGGCCCCTTCTTCTCGCGCGGGCTGACGACGATCTCGGAATGGCGGTTCGCCGCTTCGGGCCAGAAGCGCTTCGCGGCCGGCACGAAGCACTCGACCTTGCCCTTGTCGCCCACGGCCGCGATCTCCTCCTGCCAATAGGCGCCGTCGGCGAACATGCACAGGTCGAGCATGGCGCGGGCGCCGGAACGGAAGTCCACGACCGCGAAGGCGTTGTCGACGATGTCCGGCGTCTCGCCGCCGTAGGACTCGTCGCGATGGTTCACGTCCGCGGCGCCCGAAGCGTAGACCCGGACGGGCTCGTCCTGAACGATCAGGCGCATGAGATCGAAGAAATGGCAGCATTTCTCGACGAGGGTCCCGCCGGTGCGCCGCGAAAAGCGGTTCCAGTCGCCCACCTTGGGCAGAAAAGGAAAGCGGTGCTCGCGCATGGAGAGCATCCGGAGCGTGCCGATCGTGCCGTCGCGGACATGGCCGATCAGCTCGGCCATCGGCGGCATGTAGCGATACTCCATTCCCACCCAGATCGGGGCCTTGTGGAACCTGGCGGCCCGAGCCAGCGCCTCGACGTCCTCGATCCGCGTGCAGATCGGCTTCTCGCACAGCACCGCGAGCGGCTTCGGCGCCGAGAACACGTCCTCGAGAATCGCCTTGTGGGTATCGTTCGGGCTCGCGATGACGATCGCGTCCACCTCGCCGCTTTCCAGAAGCGCCCGATGGTCGGAAAAGACCTTCACGTCCCCTCCGATGGCCCGTGCACTCTCCGCTCGCGATCCCTCCTCGGGATCGGACAGGGCGGTGATGCGCGAGCCCGGAATGATCGCGAGGTTGCGCGCATGCTCACGTCCCATCATGCCGGCCCCGACGAGTCCGTACCGCAGGACTTCGACCATCTGGTTTCCTTTCTCAAGCCAGTTCAATCACTTGGAGCCCCATCGCGTGCCCGAGCGCGCGCAAGGGCCCGCGCACGTCGCCGTAGACGATCGCCACATGATGTTCGAGCGCCATCTCCATCATGGACGCCGCGACCTCTCCGGCAGGACGATCGAAGCGGATCACGCCGGAGGTGCCGGAAAAGCTTTTGCGGGCCGAGATCATCTCGCCCCCCGCGAGGACGAGCTTCGTCTCGTTCTTCGCCTGGCTGAACCGGGCAGCCGTGACCCGGCCCGGCTTCAGGGCGAACTCCTGCAGGAGCGGCATCCGGCGGTTGGAGTGGATCTGCGCCGCCGGAGGCGTGGCGCGGTCGGCCATCGACATCGGCGCGAGGCCGCAATGCCACAGGACGCTGGTGTCCGTTGCGGCATCCATGTCGACGATGTCGGCGAGGAACGACGGCTCGCCTGCGATCTCCTGGAGCGCGAGAGCGGTCAACGCGCCGTACATGTCGGCCTCGCACGCGCAAGGCACCCGGGCCTCGTTCATGAGGCCCATCGGCCCGCAGGCCGCGCAGCCGTAATCCGTGAACATCTCGGGCCAGCAGCGCACCGCCATCGCGGCATAGCGCTCGTCCTTGGCGAGGCCCTCGAGGGCGCGGAAGATCGTAAGGCTCTTCTCGAGCTGCGGCTGGTCGACGCCATCGAGGCCGGCGAGCGCTTCGCCAACCGACCGCCGCGTCGCCGCGACCGCGTCCGCGGGCACCGCCCTCGCGCGTTCGAACAACGTCGGGAGCGCGATGCGTGCGACCTGAACTCCCGCGAGTTTCGCGAGCTCCTCGTCGTCGTAGCGACAGGTGTCGAAGCCGGCCGGGTGCTCACCCACGAGGCCGATCCTCCGGCCGGCCAGCCGCGAGAGCACGCGTTCGGCCGCCGCGCGGTCGGCATCGCTCGGCGCGGGAGCCGTCGGGAGCTCGGCGGCTTTGCGCTCCTGCCCCGCAACCAGTTCGTTCAACCCGCCGTCGATCTCGGCCGCCTCCGGCGCGGCATAGAGCCAGCGATAGCGTTTTCCGGCCCGGCCCAGCGCATGGGCCGCGAGATTGAGGCCGCAGAACGAGTTGAGGCGCAGCCGGCCGCCGGTGCGCGGCTCCGGAAAGGCCCAGATCGCCAGGGGAGCCGCGGCACTCTCCGCGATCCGCACCGTCATGGACGCATCCGTGAAGGTCACCTGCATCAGAAGGAGCACGTCGAGCGCTTCGCCCTTCAGGGCCTCCATGGCGGACTCGGCTGCCGCCGCATCGAAAAGGAGCGCGCGGGTGCCCACCGGCGTATGTCCGGTGCGGTCGAGCGCCGCGAAGGCCTTGGCGGCAATTTCCTCCGCGAAGGGAACGTCGAAGGTGGCGCGCGCGAGCGCCAGGACACCGATGCGGGCCATGACCTAAAATCCCTGGTAGGTGCGGCGGAACGCTCCCTCGAGATGGGGAACGCCGATCTTGCCGCCGTAGACCGCGTGCTCGAACCAGGGCGTCGCCGCGCGGTCCGTCAAGGCATTGAGCTCGCGCATGTAGGGGAGGCTCTGCGAGCGCAGCCCGGCGCGGATGGTCTCCCAATCCGGGAAGGCCTTGAAGGGCTCGGCCCAGATCGCGCGTCCCGCGAGATAGCCCGAGGCACCCGCCTTGTAGGCGCAAACGAGGATGTTCTTGAACTCCGCCATCCCGGCGCCCGCCGACAGCATCACCCATGGCCGGCCGCAGAGGCGGCCCATCGCGTCGAACACATCCTGGACCTCGCGCGAGGCCGGATCCGCGACCTCGCGGGCCGGCACCGGGCTTTCGACCTTGAACAGGTCCACGCCGAATTTCGGGTCCGCGAAGTCGCGCACGCTTTCGAGCACGAGGTCGGACTTCTTGTCCGCCATCTCGATGTACTGCGTCGTCTGGTCCTTCTCGCCGGGCAGCGGATAGACCAGGAGCTCGAACACGTAGGGGATGTCGTAGCGCGCGCAGGCCTCGCCGATCCGTGCGGTGAAATCCTGCTGCGCCAAGCACACCTGCCGTTCGGCGTCCGGCCGGTACCAGGCCAGGACCTTTACGGCGTCGCCGCCCACGCGCTTGATCTTTTCCACCGACCACTCGTCGATCTCGGCCGAAAGTCGCCCGCCATCGGTGTCGCGGAAAACGGAATCCTCCAGGGTCACGATGAGGCCCTTCGCGGGCGAGAGCAGGGTAAGCCCGCCGGGAAGCGCGTAATGCGGGTCGAGGAGCATCGCGGAGGCGTCGTTCTGCAACTCCTCGACGAGCATGAGCTTGAAGCCGGCGACGTCCCGGAACGGCGCTTCCGAGGTCCCGCGCTTTTCCTTGATGGGGTTTTTGATCGGCGGTCGCTGGTCCACCGCCACCATCTTGAACCGTCCGCCGGCATCGGCCATGCGGCGCATCCCCCACAGTTTTCCGGGCGACAACTCCATCATCCGAGCTCCTTCAGGAAGGCATCGACATCGGCCCGGCTCGGAATCCCCGAACGACCGCCGAACCGGGTGCATTTGAGCGCCGATGCCGCCGAGGCGAATCGCACGGCGTCGCGCTCCGCCATGCGCTCCGCGAGGCCGAGCGCGAAGGCGCCATGCCACACGTCGCCCGCCGCCAGCGTATCGACGGCGTCGACACGGAAGGCGGGCTCATGGACGACTGCGCCGTCGTCCAGGAAGTACACGCCCCGCTCGCCGACCGTGACGGCAAGCCAGTTGCTCGCGTTCTGCGCCAGCGCCTTGAGGGCAAAGACCGGATCGTCGATCCCCGTCACTTCCGCGAGTCCCTGCTCGCTGAAGGCGACATGGGTGGCGAGGTCCATCGGCTCACGCAGCGACGGCCGCCGATCGCCGTCGAGGACCGCGGGTACGCCCGCCTGGCGGGCGAGGCGGAACAGGTGCATGGCGCCTTCGGGCCAGCGCGTGTCGCCAAGCACGGCGGTCACGTCTCCGGGCAGACGCGGCGGCAGCCACGAGGGGTCCGAGGGAAGGTTCGGGTCCGCGTAGGACATCAGGAGGCGCTCGCCGCCGGCGTCGACGAAGATCGCGGAGGTCGGCGAACGCAGGCCCTCGAAACGGCGGCACAGGGTGCAATCGACCCCCTCCCCTTCGAGTTCCGTCACGATGGCGTCTGCCGTCGCGTCAAGGCCGAGTCTTGTCGCCAGCGCAGCTTCGCCGCCGAGGCGCGCCACGGTCACGGCGGCATTGGCGGCGATCCCGCCCCCGACGACGGCGAGATCCTTCGCGCGATACTTCTCGGCGCGCACGGGCATGGCATCGACCGCGAAGACGAAGTCGAGCACTGCAATGCCGATGCAAAGGACGCTGGCCATGGAATCCGTCGCGACAGGACGTCGACGTCCAAGCCGTCGATCGAGCACCGCGGACCCTAGCAGGTCTTGTGTCTTTTACAAGACTTGCGGTCCTGAGCCATTGACGTAAGATTCGTCCGGGGCCGCACTGTGGCGCACCAACCGCCCATCAGACGGCGGTGGTTCTAGGGAGGAGCGGATGGCGGGCATCGCGATCCGGAGGATACAGAAGGTCTTCGGCAAGGTGCCGGTGATCCACGGAATCGACCTCGATGTCCGCGACGGCGAGTTCGTCGTGCTGGTCGGGCCGTCCGGCTGCGGCAAGTCCACCCTGCTGCGCATGATCGCCGGCCTCGAGTCGATCACCGGGGGCGAGATCGCGATCGGCGAGAAGGTCGTCAACGACCTGCCGCCGCGGGCGCGCGACATCGCGATGGTCTTCCAGGATTACGCGCTCTATCCGCACAAGAGCGTATACGACAATATGGGGTTCGGCCTGCGCATGCGCGGCTCGTCGAAGCAGGAGATCGCGGCTCGCGTCAAGGAGGCCGCGGACGTCCTGCAGATCGGTCATCTTCTCGATCGCAAGCCGGGCCAGCTCTCCGGCGGACAGCGGCAGCGCGTCGCGATGGGACGCGCCATCGTGCGGCGGCCCAAGGTCTTCCTGTTCGACGAACCGCTTTCGAACCTCGATGCGCAGCTGCGCGGCGAGGTGCGCGTCGAGATCAAGAAGCTCCACCAGCGGTTCGGCACGACGATCGTCTACGTGACCCACGATCAGGTGGAGGCCATGACGCTCGCCGACCGCATCGCCGTGCTGCGCAGCGGCCGGCTCGAGCAATTCGCCACCCCGAACGAGATCTACAACCGGCCCGAATCCCGCTTCGTCGCCGGCTTCATGGGGTCTCCTCCCATGACGGTCGTGCCCGCGACCGTGAATGCGGACGGCTCGCGCATCGACCTGCCGGACGGCACCTCGCTTCCTGTCCCGGAGAGCCGGCGCATGGTCGCGCGGGCCGCTTCGGGCCGGCCGATCGAACTCGGCCTTCGTCCGGAGCACGTGCGGCCCGGAGAGGCGCGGGAGCCGGGCGACGTCGCGATCGACGCGCAGGTCGAGGTCATCGAGCCGCTCGGATCGGAGACGCTGACCTGGCTCGCCATCGGCGGCAAGAGCATGACGGGACGCTTCCCGCCCGATATCGGCGCCAATCCCGGCGAGCGGGTGCGCGTCACGCTTTCGCTCGCCCGCATGCATCTCTTCGACACGGAAACAGGTGCGGCCATCGCGGCGCACTGACGAATTCAAGGTCGAGTCGACTTTGGAACCAAGAGGGAAAAAAACAGATGAATCGCAGAACTCTCCTGACGGCTTCGGCCGTCGCCTTCGCGATGCTCGGCACGTCCGGCATCGCCGCTGCGCAGACGACGCTGCGGATCTTCACCGGCGGCCAACAGCGGCCGGACGTGATGCGCCAGGTCCTCGACGAGTACCAGAAGCGCACCCCGAACGTGAAGGTCGAGATCGAGGTCGGCGGCGCGACGTCGGAGCAGCAGCAGCAGTATCTCAACACCGTTCTCGCATCGCGCGACTCGACGCTCGACCTCATGCTGATCGACGTGATCCGCCCGGCGCAATGGGCGGCCGCGCAATGGGCCGAGCCGCTCGACTCCTATCTTGGAGCCGACAAGGAGAAGATCATGGCGCGGTACCTTCCGGCCTATCGGGAGGCGAACACCGTGAACGGCAAGGTCATGGCCCTGCCCTATTACGCGGACGCGCAGTTCCTCTTCTACCGCAAGGACCTGCTGCAGAAGTACGGGCTTCAGCCGCCGAGGACCTGGGACGAGGTGAAGACCGCGGCGCAGAAGATCCAGGCCGGCGAGAACAATCCGAACCTGCGCGGGTTCGAAACCGCAGGCGCGCCGATCGAGGGCACCGTGTGCACCTATCTCGTCCCGCTGTGGGGCGCCGGCGGCAACCTGACCGACCCGAACGGAAAGCTCACCCTCAGCCCCGATGTGGCCAAGAAGCCGTTCGAGCTCTGGGGCGAGTGGAAGAAGGCGAACGTCATCCCGGCGAACATCGCCGAGATCGTGACCGACCGCATCCGCCAGAACTTCGCGGCGGGCAACGTGGTGTTCGGCATGAGCTGGGGCTACATGTGGGGCCGCGCGCAGAACGACGCGGACAGCACCGTGAAGGACAAGGTCGGCGTGACGTCCCTGCCCGGCTTCACCCCCGACAAGCCCGCCACCTGCATCGGCGGCTGGCAGGTCGCCGTGTCGGCGTTCTCGAAGCACAAGGCGGAGGCCGCGAAGCTCGCGCAGTACCTGTCGAGCCCCGACGTGTCGAAGATGCAGGCCGTCATCGCCTATCACATGCCGGTCTTCCCGGAGGTCTACACCGACCCGGAGGTGCTGAAGGTGAATCCCTGGTTCGGCGATGCGCTCAAGGTGGTGCAGACGGCCCGTGCCCGGCCCGTCACCGCGCGTTACAACGAGGTCTCGGAGGTCATCCGGACCAACATGAACGCGTTCCTGGCCGGAACCAAGACCCAGGACGCGGCCCTGTCGGACATGCAGAACCGCCTCAGCAACATCCTGCGCTGAGCGGCATGCCGCAGGTGGTGCCCGGCCGCTGCGGCCGGGCGCCATGCGTTCCGCCGGACCGAGACCCGATCCGCCTCCGAGCCTGAACAGGGACAAGCGATGACCACCGCGGAGACCACTCTCGTCCCGATCGCATCCGCGGAAGTGGCCGCGCGTCCGCGTCTCAGCCCGTTGGAGCGCAGCGAGCGCCGGCTCGGAACTCTCCTGCTCGCCCCGGCCTTCCTTCTCCTCGCCGCGGTGGTGCTCTATCCGATCGTCGAGCTCATCATCACGAGCTTCAGGTTCTACCACCTGGCGCAGCCGTGGATGGGGACCCCGTTCGTGGGGTTCGAGAACTATGCCAGGGCGCTGGGGGACGACCGTTTCTGGGAAGCGATCGTTCACACGGCGCTGTTCATCGTGGTGACGGTGCCCGGCGCGGTGGTGGTAGGCTTAGGCCTCGCGCTCCTCGCCAACCAACCGTTCCAGATCAAGTGGCCGGTGCGGCTCGGACTGCTTCTGCCCTGGGCCCTGCCGCTCGTCTTCTCGGGTCTCATCTTCCGCTGGTTCTTCGAGTACAATCAGGGGCTCGTGAACAACGCGCTGCTCGCCCTGGGCTTTGGCGCCAAGTCGTGGCTGACGGACCCGACGCTGGCCTTCGCGGCCATCTGCACCGCGATCATCTGGAAGACGTCGAGCTTCGTCGCGCTCGTCCTCCTCGCCGGCCTCCAGACGATCCCGCGCTCGCTCTACGAGGCGGCCGAGATCGACGGCGCCTCCCGCTGGCAGCAGTTCTGGGAGATCACGCTGCCGATGCTGCGCCCCGCCATCATGGTGGCGTTGGTGTTTCGCACGCTGACCGCGATCCAGACCTTCGACATCCCCTTCGCGATGACCGGCGGCGGGCCGGGCAATGCCACCGAAACGCTCGCCATGTACATCCAGAAGACGACGATCGACTTCCTCGACCTGGGCTACGGCTCGGCCCTGGCGGTCCTGATGTTCATCGTCTCGGTGATCGCCACGGCGGGTTATCTCCGCTACACCCGGCGCGACCCGGGCCAGAAGGGTCACTGACATGTCGCCTCTGCCGCAGCACCGTCGCACGACCGCTTTGACGATCCTTGCGGTTGCGCACCGCCCCTCCTCGAGGTCGACGTGATGACGAGGCTTCCGAACCGCCATCGCATGGTCTGGCTTGCGGCGCTGATCGTCGCCGTCAACGGTTTCTTCCCCGCGGTGTGGATCCTCTTCACCTCGCTCAAGACCGAAACCGAGCTGATGAGGATCCCGATCACGATCTGGCCGGCCGCGCCGACTCTCGCGAACTACGTCCGAGTCTTCGTCGACCAGCCGATCCTCACCTTCCTGTGGAACAGTTTTGCGGTCGCGACGCTCTCGACGCTTCTCTGCGTCACGGTCTCGGCCTGTGCGGCCTACGCCCTGGTGCGGCTGCGGATTCCGGCCCCGAACCTCATCCTGGCGGTCCTGCTCGGGGCGGGCATGTTCCCGTTGATCACGTTGATGGTTCCGCTGTTCCAGACCATGCGGGCGCTCGATCTTCTCAATACCTGGACGTCCCTGGTCGTCCCCTACGCGGTGCTGTCGCTGCCCGTCTGCACTCTGGTGCTGATCTCGTTCTTTCAGGACATTCCGCGCGATCTCGAGAACGCCGCCATGATCGACGGCTGCACGCGCCTCGGCGCGCTCTGGCACGTCGTGATCCCGTTGACGGCGCCCGGCGTGTTCACGGCAGGCATCCTCTCTTTCGTCAACGCGTGGGACGAGTTCCTCCTGGCCCTGACCTTGAGCCCGCGCGTGACGAGCCGGACGCTGCCGGTGGGCATCACGCTCTACCAGGGCGAGTTCGCATTCCCGTGGCCGATCATCTCCGCCGCCCTCATCATCGCGATCGTGCCGATCTCGATCCTGATCGCCGTGTTCCAGGACCGGGTCGTCGGCGGACTCACGCAGGGCGGCGTCAAGGGGTGAGGAAGCGCCGCCAAAGCGATGGCCGCGGCCGGCTGCGTTACGGCAATCGGCAGGACGCCCAGCCGCCCCGCTCCGCGGAGGCGAGACAGGCTTCGATGAAGGCCAATCCCTCAACGCCGTCGTCGATCGTCGGGATGTGCGTTGCGAGCGGGTCCGCGGCGATCCCCGTCCGGCGCGCCGCCACAAGTTCCGCGAAATCGGCATAGAGGTTGGCGAAGGCCTCGAAGAACGCTTCCGGGTGCCCGGGCGGCAGGCGTGACGCCCGCCGGCTCAGCGCGTGAAGGCTCGGGAGGCCGCGGGTTCGCACCTCCGCGGGCCGGCGGTCGCGGAGGATGCGCAGCTCGTTCGGCGAGGATTGCGCCCAAACGAGTCCGCCGAGGTCTCCGTAGATCTCGATCGAAAGCGCGTTCTCGGCGCCCGTCGCGAGTTTCGTCGCAAGGAGGACCCCGCGCGCCGCGTTGTCGAGGCGAAGGATCACGGATGCGGTGTCGTGGGCCGTGCGGCCCGGCAGGGTGGCGCCGACGTCCGCGAGAACGGACTCGACCCGCCGGCCCGTCATGTAGGTCGCGAGCTGGTGCGCGTGCGTTCCGATATCGCCGAGGACGTGGCTCGTGCCGCCGCGTGCCGGGTCGAGACGCCACTTCAGCCGGGCGGGCATGCCCTCGGGCTTCGCCTCGACGCGGGTTCCGAGCGAGCCCTGCACGTAGGCGACGTGCACCAGGTGAACGGTGCCCAGTTCCCCCGCCGCAATGGCGGCACGGGCCTCCCGGACCATGGGATAGCCGGAGTAGTTGTGGGTCAGGCAGAACACGCGCTGAACGTCCCGCACCCTCCCCGCGAGGTCGATCCCGCTCGCCAGGTCGTTGGTGAGCGGCTTGTCGCAGATGACGTCGAGCCCGGCTTCCAGGGCCTCGACGGCGAACGCGTAATGGCTGTCGTTGGGGGTCATGATCGCGACGGCATCGATGCCGTCGGGGCGGAGCGCCTCGGCGCTCAGCATGGCCGGAACGCTTCCGTATCCGCGCGGAATTCCAAGCGCCGCGGCTTCAACGACCGATTTCTCGGCATCGGACGACAGGACGCCGGCGACGATCTCGATGCAATCGTCGAGACGGGCGGCGGTGCGGTGGACCGGACCGATCAGGGCGGAGCCTCCGCCGCCGATCACACCGAGGCGGACGCGCCGCCCGAGCGCACGCATCGCGGAGCTTTGAGGCATCGGCTTTCTCCCAATCGTTGAAACGCATGGCGCCCCCGCGGATCCTCAGGTCGACGTGGGCCTCCGGAGCTTTCTCGCCCAGCGCGCACTCGCTTGCGCGCTGTCGAAAGGCGGCAGGGCGGGCCGGTCGACCTCGATGATGATCCAGCCGTCGAACGTCTCACCAAGGCCGGCGATCAGGCCGTCGAGGTCGAGATCGCCGGCGCCGGGCTCGGCCCACAAACCCGCAAGGACCGTCTGCGGATAGGTTCGCCCGGCTGCGAGCGACTCGTCCCGGACCTTGGTTTGGATGTCCTTGACGTGGAGCACCGGGATCCTGTCCCGGAAATCGCGGAACATCCCGGGGACGTCCGCGCGCGTCCACGCGAGATGGCCGGTGTCGGGGCCGAAGGCCAGAACGCCATCGCCCACCGCGCCGAGGACCTGGCGTGCTTCGGCCTCCGTCTCGATCCATGTCCCGACATGCGGATGAAGCGCCGCCTTCACGCCCTCGCGGGTCAGGACCTCGGCGGCCCGCCCGATGTGGTCCGTGATAAGGTCGAGCCGGCCGCGGTCTTCTCCCGACCCGACGGCCGGCTTCCGCAGCCGGATGGAGTCCGGCGGAGGCATGCCGCACGCGATGAACATGTGCGTCTGCCCGAAAGCGGCCTGCTGCCCCGCCGCCTTGCGGGCACTCTCGACGATCTCGGCCGCGGGAACGTTCTGCTCCGGGCTCGAAACGGCGAAATAGCCGGGCGCCGGCAGCAAGCCGGCGTCGTCGAGACGACGGCGATACTCGGCTGCATCCATCCCCGCCGGAACGGCCGCGGGAACGGCCCGGAAGCCGGCCCGTCGCACGAGAGCCAGCACGTCCTCGAGCGTCGGGCCCGTCGTTCGATCGTGGTAGCCGTCCGCGGAGGCAAACCATTGGATCGGATTGAGCGCCAGCTTGTAACCGCCGTCGACGATGCGGGGTGATGACTCCGAGGTCATTGAACCTGTCTTCCTTTCAGCTGCTCGAGGTGCGGGCCCGGGCGGTTCCGGGATCGGGATGATCAGACCGCCCTTTGCTCTCGCGCCTGACCCATGAAACGCGCAAAGACCGCTTCACCCTCGCCGAGCGGCACCGCGGCGGGACGCTCGCAGCGCGTCGACAGGACGACGTGCCGGCCCTCGACCGACGAGCGGCCGAAGCTTTCGAGCACCTCGAGAACGTGGAGCGCGAGCTCGCCGCTCGCGCGGTGCGGCCGGCCCTCGCGCAGGGCCGCCGCCATGTCGATGACGCCGACGATGCGGTAATCCGCGACTCGCTCACCGCTCCCGATCGTATGGTTAGCGATCCCGAACGGATGATCCGCGATGGCGAGTTCCTGCCAATCGCCGCCCTCGACCGCGAAGCGCGGCGTGCCGCCGAAGAAGTTCGGGTCGGGTGCGATGAGCGTGCCGTCCGCGCCGTAGAGCTCGAACGGCGGGCGGCTGTGTTTCTGGACCTCCCAGGACGTCGTGATGGCAATGTTCGCGCCGCCGACGAACTCCATGACGCCGTTGATCGTCGCCGGCACCTCGATCCGGATGACCGAGCCCTTCAGCGGGCCCGTCACGACTTCCCGGACGGGCAGCTCGTTCGACGCCACGGCGGCGACCCGCGCGACCGGGCCGAGAAGATTCACGAGTTGCGTCACGTAATAGGGCCCCATGTCGAGCATCGGGCCGCCGCCCTTCTTGAACACGAAAAATCCGGGGTTGGTGTGCCAGGCCGCGGAGCTGCGGTTCATGAACGCGGCGGAACCCGCTACGACCTTCCCGATGCGACCCTCGTCGACGAGGCGCCGGCAGGCCTGATGCGCTGCTCCGAGGAAGGTATCGGGCGCGCTTCCGATGCGTACGCCTTTGGCCCGGGCGGCGTCCACCAGGTCGCGGGCATCGGCGAACTCGGTGGCGAGCGGCTTTTCGGAATAGACGTGCTTGCCGGCCGCAATGACCTGCCGGCTCACCTGCGCGTGGACGAGAGGGACCGTCAGGTTGAGGACGATGTCGATGTCGGGGTCGTTCAGCAGCGCGTCGACCGAGACGGCCTCAACGCCGTAGGCCGCGGCCCGCGCCTGAGCGGCCTCGATCTTCAGGTCCGCGACGGCCTTCACCTTGATGAGCCGCGAGCCGGCGGCGCCCCGAAGATAGGAGTCGCTGATCACGCCGCAGCCGATGATGCCGATCTGAACGGGCCCCACGTGTTCCTCCCCCACCCGATTGGCTCGCCTCGCGTCGCGAAACGCTGCCGGAGCGCGCCGCCCACGAGGAACGCCGCCCGTCTACCACGACGCAGAGGTCATTTAAAAGACATAAGACCAGCTCGACCCTGGTTGCACTGGAACAGCCGAGGCGTCCGTCGCGGACCCCGTCGTGGAGGGTCGGGACCGGGTCGCGGGCGGCCGACGGCGTCGGCCTGCCGCGGCCCCCGCACGCACTGGCGCGGCCTCCGAGGTCGTGCTCACATGGCTCCATGACGGACCTGGAAAATTTCATCGTTGCGCAGGGCCTCGGTCGGTCGGACGTGGCTTCGCTCCTCGACGGTGTCGCACAGCGCCTCGTCTCGGAGGGCGTCCCGTTGCGTCGGGCCTATATCGCCCTGCCGACCGTCAATCCGACGGTCCGGGTCTTCACGCATGCCTGGACACCGGCCACCGGCGCGCGGATCGAAGGCGTCTCGCACGATCGTGAACAGGCGGCTTTCGAAGATAGCCCGTTCGGGTTCATGCTGCGCGAGGGCCTCACGGGCCATCACTGGCTGCTCGAGGGCGACGCAGAGCCGCCGTTCGCCATCTTCAACGAACTGAAAGCGCAAGGTGCGACGGATTACCTGGCCCGCCTCGTCTCCTATGACGCCGCCCAGGCGCCCGCGCTCCGCGGAATGGCGGCCTCCTTCTCGTCATGGCGGCCGGGCGGGCTTTGCGAGACCGAAATCGCGCGCATCGACAGTTTGGTTCCTCTGCTCGGCCTCGCGGCCTACCGCATGGCCCTGTTCGATCTCACGCTCAGCCTGCTCGATACCTACGTGGGATTTTCCGCCGGCCGGCGAGTCTTGAGCGGAGAGATCCGGCGCGGTACGGGCCAGAGCCTGAGGGCCGCGCTCCTCGTCGCGGATCTGCGCGGATTCACGACCGTGGCCGACACGGCGGGGGCCGGCCTCATCGCCCGCCTCGACGAGCACCTCGAGGCGATGGCGTCGCCCATCACGTCGCACGGCGGGGAGGTGCTGAAGTTCATCGGCGACGGTCTCCTCGCCGCGTTCCCGATCACTCAGACGCGGAGCGAGGGGCAGGCGTGCTGCGCCGCCATCGAGGCCGCGCGCGAGGCGCTCCTGCGCAACAAGGCGGTGAACGAATCGAGGCCCGGCGAACCGTCGCTCCCGCTCGATATCGCGCTCCATTGCGGCGACGTGTACTACGGCAACATCGGATCGGCGAACCGCCTGGACTTCACGGTGATCGGCCCGGCCGTGAACGAGGCGAGCCGGATCGAGGCCCTTTGCATGCCGCTGGACTGCTCTCTCCTGATGTCGGCTGCCGTAGCGTCGGTCTGCCCGTACCCGACCCGCAGCCTCGGCCAACATGCGCTGCGCGGCGTGGCCGAGGAGCGGGAGCTTTTCACCCTCTGACGGGTCAATATAGGCTGAGACGGTCAAGTGAGATGTCCGCGCCTCTCGCGCAGAACCTGCGGCTGAAAACGCGTTCGCCTCACCCGAACCGATATTCCGTGACCTGACGATACACGTGACCGGGATTGAGGATCGTGTCCGGAAAATGCGGCCGGTTCGGACTGTCAGGGAAATGCTGCGGCTCGAGGCACAGGCCCGAACTGGCGCCGTAGGTCGCTCCGTCGTGGCCGGGGACCGGCACGCTGGTCTTGAAACCGTCGTAGACCTGAAGGCCCGGCTCGGTGGTCCAGACCTGAAGGGCGAGGCCGTTCGCGCGCGATGCAAACGTCGCCGCATGGGCAAGCGGGAGACGCTCGAAGCCGGAGGGTTCGAGCCGGTCGCGCCTGAGCACGAAATTGTTGTCGTACCAGAAGCGTCCCGGTCCGCCCGGCTTCTCCATCCGGATCGGGCGCGGCGCACGGAAGTCGAAGGGCGTCTGCACGACGCTGCGGATCTCGCCCGTGGGGATCAGGTCGCGGTCGACCGGCGTGTAGAAGTCGGCCGCAAGCTCGAGGGTGTGATCCAGGATGGTCTCGCCTCCGTCGAGATTGAAATAGGAGTGGTGGCACAGATTCACCGGGGTCGCCCTGTCGGTCACCGCGGAGAGCTCGACGCGCAGGGCCGTTCCAACGAGCCGATAGGTGCAGGTCGTGACGAGCGTGCCGGGGTATCCGGCCTCCTGGTCGGGCGACACGTGGGTGAGCGTGACGAAGTCCTCGCCGGCGCTGCCGAGCTGCCAGACCTGCTTGCCGAGACCGTTGCCTCCGCCGTGCAGGGAGTGTCGGTTGTCCTGGTTGAGTGGCAGCTGATAGCTTTGCCCCGCGATCGTGAAGCGCCCGCCGTCGATGCGGTTGGCGTAGCGGCCGGCGATCGCTCCGAAGTGCGGCGAGTGCTTCACGTAATCCTCGAGGGTCGCGAGACCGTTCACCACCCGCTGCCGACCGCCAGGGGTCGGCACCACAAGGTCGCGCACGACCGCGCCGTAGGTGATGATCTTCGCCTCCGCACCATCCGCGGAGCGGATCGTCGCTTCGAAGACGTCGCGTCCCTCGTGTCGCCCGAACCCGCGCACGGTCATCTCCAACTCCCGTCCTCTGCGCGTCGGCTCATGCCAGGAATTCGCCGCGCTGCCAATGAAGAGACCTCGCCTTTTCTTTCGGGCTCTCGGCCCTATCGTTCCCCGACACGGCGGGAGGAGCGGGCATGGCGAAGGGCGACGACTTCATCGAGCGCTTTCGACTGAAGCCAGGGGCGAGGGTGGATCTCGCATCCTACGACACCCGCGACAAGGCGGGGTTTGCAGACGAGCACGCCACCAAGGCCGAGACCGTGGCGATCGCGAAGGAGATCGACCGGCTGCAGGACAGCCTGTACGCGGAGGGGAAACGCGCCCTCCTCGTCGATCCTCCAGGGCACCGACACGTCCGGCAAGGACGGCACGATCCGAGGCGTGTTCAACGCCACCGGGCCGCTCGGCGTCTCCGTCACCGCATTCAGGCGGCCGAGCGAGGAGGAGCTGGAGCACGACTATCTCTGGCGCGTCCACCGGGCCTGCCCGCGCCGTGGGACGATCGGCATCTTCAACCGCTCCCATTACGAGGACGTGCTCGTCGCGAAGGTGCGCAAGTTCGCGCCCGCGCGAGGTGATCGAGCAGCGCTACGACCAGATCAACGCCTTCGAGAGGATCCTGGTCGAGAACGGCACGCAGGATCCTCAAGTTCATGCTCCACATCTCGAAGAAGGAACAGGCCGAGAGGCTGCAGGAGCGGCTCGACGACCCGCAGAAGCACTGGAAGTTCAACCCCGGCGACCTCGAGGACCGCGACCACTGGAACGAGTTCCAGGCCGCCTACGAGACCTTGCTCCACCGCTGCTCGACGCAATGGGCGCCATGGCACGTCGTGCCCGCCGACCGCAAATGGGTGCGTAATGCGGTGATCGCGCGAATCGTCAAAGCGACCCTCGAGGCGATGGATCCCCGCTATCCCCAGGGGATTTGGAAACCCGGCGAGTTCAAGATCCGGCGTGACCCCGCAGGTTCCGGTGGACAACCTGTGGATATCGCGCGCGACCGTCCTGAGACGGGCGCGCCCGCGACCGGATGACCCGCATCAGGCGCCCGTCGCCCGGTCGTCGGCGCCGGCTTGAACGTCATGGCGACGCCGTTCATGCAGTAGCGCAGCCCCGTCGGCGGCGGGCCGTCCTCGAACACGTGGCCGAGATGGCCGCCGCAGCGGCGGCAATGAACCTCGGTGCGGGTCATGAAGAGGCTGCGGTCCTCGCGCGGTCGCGACCGCGCTCTCGAGCGGCTCGCCAGAAGCTCGGCCAGCCGGTGCCGGAATCGAACTTCTGCCTCGGTTTGAACAGCGGCAGGCCGCAGGCCGCGCAAAGGAAGGTGCCGGCGCGCTTCTCCCGGTCAGCGGGCTCGTGCCGGCCCGTTCGGTGCCATGCTCGCGCAGGACGCGGAACTGCTCCGGCGTGAGGCGCCGCCGCCACTCCTCTTCCGGGAGGTCGACCTCGAAGGTCTCGTCCGTCTTTTCCTGCGAACCCGCGCCGAACCACCGCATCGAGAAACCTCCAAAGAGGCAAGACCGGGCCACCCCGGACGCCATGATGACCTCGGTTCTCGGCATGATATAGGAATCGCGGGGAAAACCTGCGCGTGCGCCGCGTTCACGATCTCTTGTAGGACCTGTCATGACGCCGACGGACATCCTGGGCCGGTACGATCGCGAGGCGCGCACGCGGACCGACGGAATGGCGCCCGGCTTCCATGTCGAATGGGACGGCCCGGTCCTTCGGATGACCGGACCGGACGCGACGCCGTCCGCGAACGCCGTTCTGTTCGCGCAACTCGACGAGGCAAGCGCCGACGAGGCGATCGCGCGGCAAGTCGCGTTCTTCGCGACGGCGGGTCGCTCCTTCGAGTGGAAGCATTTCAGCCACGATCGACCCGTCGATCTGCCCGCCCGATTGACCGCCGCGGGATTCGAGGCCGCCGCGCCGGAGTCCTTCGTGGCCCTCGATCTGAGCCAGGAGATCGTGCCACCCGTAGCCGAACGGAATCGAAATCCGACGGCTCGAGGACCCGGCCGCCTTCGACGCGATCACGGCGGTGAACGGGGCCGTTTACGGCGATGCCGACCACGCCTCCTGGCTCGCGCGGGTCATCCGCGACGAGAAGCGCGCCGACCCGGACGGCATCAGCGTCTACGCCGCCTTCGCGGACGAGGCTCCCGTGAGCGTCGGGTGGATGCGCTACCGACGGGGCGATGCGTTCGGGAGCCTGTGGGGCGGCGCGACCTTGGCCGAATACCGAGGACGAGGCATCTACACCGCCCTGGTTGCCGAGAGGGTCAAGGAAGCTCGGCAGCGCGGCGGCCGCTGGCTGACCGTGGACTGCAGCGCGATGAGCCTGCCGATCCTCGAACGGCGCGGTTTCAAACGATTGGCGGTGACCACGCCTTACATCTGGTCGAACCCGGGGTGACGTTCTCGGAACAGCGACCCTCGAACCGCCGCGGCGGCACCTGCACGGACCGTCGCGAGAACCTACTCGAGGGGTGCCGCCTCGGCGATGACGGATCGAAGCATCTCGACGAGGTCACCGGGCCGCACAGGCTTGGCCGCAAACCTCCCGGAAGGCGGTAAATCCCCGGGCTCCGGCGCCGTTTTGCCGGAAATCACCAGAACGCCGACCTTCGGCCAGCCCTGCGCCACGAGCCGAGCGAACTCGAAGCCGTCGAGCGAGCCCGGCATGTCGACGTCCGTGAGCACCGCCCGGACGTCGGGGCGGCGTTTGAGCACCTCGAAGGCTTCGTCGGCGTCCTGGGCCTCGAGGACCCAGAAGTCCGCGTCGCGCAGAATGTCGACCTGAAGCGTGCGCGACAAGCGGTTCGTCCTCGACGAGGAGGACGACGGGACGGCTCAGGACGGGGCCACGGGGCTTCATAGCGGCTGCAACGAGTTCGGCGGCTCCGGGTTCCCGGATTTCGCAAACGGGCGGGCGCGGCCCCTCGGGAGCCGGCGGTTCTCGAACCGGCTAGCACCAGTCCTTGTCGGAACTCATCTGCATGCGCTCCGCTGCGGCGCGGATATCGCTCAGGTCGACGGGATCGCTGAACGGGTCCTCGTCGAGTTCCGTCACCCGGTTGAGGCGCTTTTGCCAGCGACGCAGCTCGTCGATGTAGGGCTGGAAGGGTCGGCGCTGCAGGTCGCCGCCCTCCTCGACGAGGTCGCAGATCCCGTTGTGCAGCCACTCACCCGTGTGCCAGTTCGGCATGTCCACGGCCGGGAACAGACAGACCCCGTGGAGGTCGATCCCCTTCAGCACCGCCGCGAGCGACTCCTCCACGATGTCGCACAGCCACGCGGCCCGTCCCTCTCCGAGGCCGCTGGTCTCGCCGATGACCATGGGGCGGCGGTACCGTTCCCAGGCATAGGCCAGGAGTTCGCCGAGCGGACGGATGCGTTCGTCGTGCGGCTCGAGCGACGCGTGCGGTCCGTTTTCCCGGTATTCCATCTGCCCGAACGAGTAGCAATTCACCCCGACGATATCGAGGATCTCGGGCGAGCCGCCGAGTTCCGGATGGCGCAGACCCGCGATCACGTCCCAGGCGTAGAACGTATCCTCGAAGGTCTCGTGCTCGGCCTCGTCCTCGAGGTCCGGCCGATCCTTCGGGGGGACGACCAGGATCAGCGGATCGATGTGGACCATCCGCGCGTCGGGATCCACCGCGCGAATCGCTTGGACCGCAGCGATATCGGCCCTGCACAGCGCGAGGCGCAGATCCCGCCGTTCCCGGTCCGTCGTGCGAAACGGCGCGGTCCACCCCCACTCGCCGCCCATGAAGGCGAAGAAGGTGATCTCGTTGATCGGGGTGAAGAAATGCGGACCGCGCATGCGCGGAACGACGTACTCGGCAGCCGCCCTGGCATAGGTCGCGAAACGTTCCGCGAACTCGGGAGCGAACGGATCGACGTCGTCCGGATAGCCGTAATGGCACAGGTCCCAGATCGGCAGGATCTGGTGCCGGTTCATCGCCGCGATGAACGGATCGAGCCGGGAGAAATCGTACGTCCCCCGCGTGTCGACGAACGGCCAGGGAATTCCTTGCCGCGCGACCGCGATCCCGAGGCCGCGAAGGAACGCGTAGTCGCCGTCGACGTGCTCGGCGTGGCGGGTCTCCGCCACCAGATCCCGCCGGCCCCGATCCTTCCAGACGAATGTCGAACACTCGAAGCCCGACAGGAAGAAGGTCGGGAAGATGCCGTCGCGGGAAGGCATGGGCGATCCTTCGAATTGCCCTTCGGACCATGGAGGGCCGCGGGCAGACAAGTGTCACTCGGTCAAGGCGAAGCGGGCGACCGACATGCGGCTGCGGTTCTCGACCTGTCGTGCTGCGAGCGCCCGCCGAGGCTAATGGGCCATGAAGACGGGAAGTTCCGTGCGCGCCAGGATGTGGCTCGTCGCACCGCCGAAGATCATCTGACGGATGCGGCTCTGGGTATAGGCTCCCTTGACGAGGAGGTCGCAGCCGGCCGCCGCCGCCGCTGCCAGGACCGTCGGCCCCGCCCCGCTCCTGTTGTCTCTGACGGTCTGGGACGCCACGTTGAAACCTTGCCGCCGCAGGGCCTTCGCGAGATCGTCCCCGGTCGCGGCTCCGGCCCCCCAATCCTCCACCTCGAGAACGATGATGCTATCCGCCTGGGCAAGGATCGGCAGCGCCATCGCGACGGTGCGCGCCGTTTCGGTGCTTCGGTTCCAGGCGATCATCACGGTTCTGCCAACCGTCTGCGGGACCGCGGGAGGGACGACGAGCACCGGTCGGCCGCTCTCGAACAGGGCCGCTTCGACCGTCGCGAGCCGGGCGTGGTTCTCCCTCGTGCTCGGCCGGCCGACGACCGTGATGTCGAACGAGCGCCCATAGGCGCCGAGGAACGCATCGTCCGCGAGTTCGCCCTCGTGCCAGCCGTAGCTTGTGCCCGATGCCCCTTCCGCTGTGCGGAAGATGCCCTTTCCGGCCATGAAGGTCTCGAAGTGGTGTCGGGAGGCTGCCGCCATCTCCCGCCGCACGCCGGGGTCCAGGACCGATGGCGGCGCGATCGCCATGTCCACGGGCATCGCGACCGGAAGGTCGAGCGTGATCGGCAGGCCCTCGATGTAGCTTCCGAACATGCGGCCGAAAAGCAGCGCCGTCTCGAGAACCTGAGGCAGAAGGCTGTGTTCTTCGATGGGAACGAGGATGTTCTTCATTCCTCATCATCGCGCCAAGCTGCCCGCCCGGCAAGACCACCCCGCGGCGGAGCCTCACAGGGGCCGACGTTCAGTCGAGACGGACCACGACGCTGTCGGTCGCGCCGCCGGCATCGATGATCGAGACGCGGACGAAGCCGGCTCCGTCCGGCTTCCAGGTCGCCTCGCGCCGAAGTTGGGGGGCTCCCACGGGCACCCCGTTGACGAGCCAGGTGAGCGGCGTCACCCCGCCGGACGCCTTGAGAGCGAGAAGGCCCGGCTCGCCGGCGGACCGGGCCGGATCGAGTTCCACCCGCGAGCCGTCGAGGGGGAACGTGATCTTCAACCGGGCTTGCGTCGTCGACGCGATCGTCTTCGGAACGTCCTTGCGGACGTGGCGCAGAGGTGGCGGCAGGTTCGCGGTGGTCGCAACGAGCGTCTGCGGCGGCATCGGGAGCGGTTCGGGCTCCACGCCCATCCGCGCATAGGCATCGAACAGGATCGGCGCCGCCACGAGCCGGCCGACGAGCCCGGGCACCGGCCCGCCGTCGGGACGCCCGACCCACACCCCGACGGTGAGATGCCGGTCGTAGCCGACCGCCCACGCGTCGCGATAGCCGTACGACGTCCCGGTCTTGAACGAGATCCGGCCCGCGAGGGCATTCTCGGGCGGCGGCGCGCCCCTAAGGATGTCGGTGACGTACCACGCCGCGACCGGATCGGCGACGTGCCCCTCGGGCGCCGGAGCGGGGGCTCCGTGGCGCCGGACCAGGGCCGGCACTGCGCCGCCCCGCGCCAGGCCCGCATAGAGGCGGGTCAGGTCGCTCAAGGTGATGCCGAGACCGCCCAAGCCGACCGCCAGCCCCGGAGCGCTCTCCTTCGGCACCGCGATCTCGATGCCGGCCTGATGCAAGCGGGCAAGGAATCGGGCCGGCCCGAGCTCGTTGAGGAGTTCCACCGCGGGCATGTTGAGCGACATCTGCAGCGCCCGCCTTGCGGTGACGGTGCCCTGAAACGCGAGGTCGAAGTTCTCCGGCTGATAGAAGCCGTAGCGCGCGGGCCGGTCGTCGAGGAGGGTCTCGGGATGGGCGATGCCGTTTTCGAACGCCAAGGCGTAGATGAATGGCTTGAGCGCCGAACCGGGCGAGCGGACCGCCAGGGTCATGTCGATGGCGCCCGAGCGATCCCGGGCCATGTAGTCCGGGCTCCCGACCTGGGCGCGCACCTCGCCCGTGGCGTTGTCGAGCGCCACGATGGCGATGGACAGCTTCGGATCGAGGCGTTCCAGGCGTTCGCGGGCGAGCGATTCCAGGCTCGACTGAAGGCGAGC
The DNA here is from genome assembly GCA_963800985.1 of uncultured Alphaproteobacteria bacterium. Lineage (GTDB taxonomy): Bacteria > Pseudomonadota > Alphaproteobacteria > Rhizobiales > Beijerinckiaceae > Microvirga. The sequence goes on from CAWDDI010000024.1 coordinate 149,222, forward strand.
GTCGATCGCCAAGCGATGGACGACCTCTTGCGGATGCGCGGCCACCGCGGCCTCGGCGGCATGCGCCGCGATCATCGGAAAGGCGTGGCGGACGGCCGGCAGGCGCTCGGGTTTCGCGGCCTCCGCCTCGGCCGCTGGGATCGCCCCCTTGGCGGTCGCGGCGTCGAGCACGCGGTTTCGGGCGCGACGCGCGGACTCGGGGAAACGGTCGGGGCGGCGAGCCTCCGGGGCCTGGGGCAGCGCCACGAGCAACGCCGCCTCGGCGAAGGAGAGGCGCTTCGGCTCGCGTCCGAAATAGGCAAGGCTCGCGGCGCGCGCACCCTCGAGGTTGCCGCCATAAGGCGCGAGCGCAAGGTAGAGCCGGAGGATCTGCCCTTCGAGAGAGCGCTCCAGTTGGACGCGCGCGGACGATCTGGCGGAGTTTCGCCGCCAGGTTCCGTTCTGCGCGCGGCTCGAGCAGACGAGCCACCTGCATCGTGAGGGTCGAACCGCCGGAGACCACCCGCCGCTTCCGCAGGAACTGGGCGCCGGCGCGGGCGAGCGCCAGCGGGTCGACGCCGCGATGGGTCTCGAAGCGGGAATCCTCGTACGCCTTCAACATGGCGAGGAAGCAGCGGATCGACCTCGTCGGGTTCGACCGGCAGCCGCCAGCGCCCGTCCGCGGTCGCGAAGGGGCGCAGGAGCCGCCCCTCGCGGTCGAGCACCACGGTCGAGCGCTGGCCCGCGGCCGCAAGATCGAGCGGGCCGAGAGTCTCCGCAAAGCGCAGGACAAGCGTGGCCGAGCCGAGCCAGCAGAGCGCCAGGGCAGCGGCCGCGACGATCGCCCGTCGGCGCCAACGGGAGCCGATGCGCGCGGGCAGCGCGGCTGCCGATTTCGGACCGCGGTTCGCCATCGCGTCCCTCAGGGCCGCGCCGGCACGACCTCGACGGTGCCGAAGGCCGTTCGTCCGAACCGTTCCGGTGCGTACATGTCCTCCGCGTGCGCCGGCGGGTGCACGTACCGGCCCGGCGCCACGGCGCGCACGACATAGGCGACCGTGAAGATCGCGGGCTGGCTCGGCGTTCGGTCGAACGCCGCGACGAACCGGTCGTCGCGATACTCCTCGTGCGCGGGAACGACATCGGCCTTGAGCCAGTCGAGGGCCGCGACCGATCCGCTGTCGACGAGCTTCGGGTTGTCGATCTCGAACCCGGCCGGCAGACGGTCGACGAGGAGCAGCCGCGCCGCGCGGGCCTGCGACTCGGTCACCTTCAGCACCGTCACGAGCCGGTCGTTCTGGCGCACCTGGCCGGCTTCGACGCGAGTCCCGTCGAGTTTGTAGTAGCTCCGCTCGACCGCATAGCCTTGAGCGACCGCGGGCTCGAACCCGGTCGGGTTGCCGGTGACGCTCAGCACGACCTGCGCGGCGTTCGCTCCCGTGTTGGCGACCGTGATCGGCTTGCCGCGCGAGCGCGGCATCGCGATAGGTGCGATAGAAGGCGCCCTTCCGTTCGGCGCCGTTCACGGCAAGAGCGATCGCCCCCGCGTCCTGCGCGACCGCCTGCGCGGCGAGCACCATCCAGGCGTTCTCCTGCGTGCTCGTCCGGCGTCCGAGCGCCCTCTCCTCCTCGATCAGGCGCCCGATCGGTTGGATCGCCTCCCGTCCCGCGTTCGGTCTCGGCCACCAGCGCGAGCAGCCCTGCGCCGTCGCGCAGGCGCGACCCGTAATCGGGTCGGTACGAGGCGTCGTCCCGGATCTCCCGAAGGCGCTGCAGGGCCGACCCGAAGGCCGTCTGCGAGCGGCCCCTGTCGCCCAGAAGCGCGAGCGCCGCCGCGATCTGCCCGCGCGCGAGCGGCGTGCCGAACGCCGTGATCTTGGTGTCGGCGAGATAGCGCAGGTCGCCCATGACGGACCGGCCGTTGCGGGCGAGCACGTAGGCCGCATAGGCGATCTCGCCCGCGTTGTGCTCGACGTCGCGTGGTGTTGGCGACGAAGTTGCGCAGCCGGTCGAGCGCGAGATTGAACGCACGCCTGCGGGACCGCGAACCCGCGCTCCCGCGCCCGGGTGAGAAAATCGGTTACGAAGGCGTCGAGCCAGAAATCGCTCGCCGCCGACGCGACCACAGGCCGAAGGAGCCGTTCGAATCCTGGCGCGCGAGCACGCGCTCGATGCTCTGCCGCACGCGGTCGTCGATGGAGTCGTCGACGGCGAGCGCCTCCTGCACGGCGAGCCGGTTGACGTAGAGCAGCGGCAGGGCGCGGCTGACGATCTGCTCGGTGCAGCCATAGGGGTAGCGGTCGAGCGCCTGGAGCAGCCCCGGCACGTCGAGGGCCGCGAGCGGCGACACCGAGACCGATACCGCGCCGGTGCCCGGCAGGATGTCGGCGAGGAGGTCGTCCGACACCGTCAGGCTCTCGCCGGCCGCGAGCGGGCGCACCGTGCGGCGAACGAGCGACGAGCGTGCCGGGCTGCACGCGCAGCGCGAAGCGCTGCCCGGCCTCGAAGCCCGCGCCCGAGACGTCGACGTCGAAGGTCGCCGTGCCGGGACCCGCAGCGGTCACCGGGACGTCACGAGCCGCGCCGCCCGTTCGCGTCGAGCCGCACGCGCGTGCGCAGGGCGTCGGCAGCGACGACGACCGGGCCGCTGATGTCGAGATCGACGACGTACTCGCCGGCCGGGCCCTCGACGTTGTCGATCTGCATGAAGAAGCGCGATTGGTCCCCGACCGAGAGGAAGCGCGGCAAGGTGCCGGCGAGCGACGACGGGATCGCGGATGATCACGTCGGCCTGGGCGCTGCCCGACCCGGTCGTTCGTCCAGGCGACCGCCATGACGCGCGCCGTCCCGTTGAAGGCCGGGATGTCGAACTCGACGCTCGCCGTCCCGTCGGGCGCCACCTGCACGACACCCGAGAAGCGCGCCAGCGGCTCCTGCGTCGGCGGCGTGCCCTCGAGGCTCGCGGGCTCGGCGCTGTCGCCGCCGGAGCGGATGGTGCCGCGGGTGCCCTGCATGCCGTCGATCAGATAGCCGTAGAGGTCGCGGATTTCCGTCGCGAGCTGCCGCTGGCCGAAGAAATGATCGAGGGGATCCGGAGCCTTGTAGCGGGTGAGGTTGAGGATGCCGACGTCGACCGCCGCGACCGTGATCCTCGCCTCCTCGCCCGGGCTGAGCCCGCCGAGCTTGACGGGCAGTGTCAGGGTGCCGCGCGGCCGGATCTGCGCCGGAGCCTGGAGATCGACCTGCAGCGAGCGCGCCGCGCGGTCGATCGCGAACCACGCCACGCCGAGCGCGCGTCCCGGCAGGCGCTTCGCCGCCTGGTCGAGCGGCCGGTGCGCGAGCGCCACGACGTAGGCGCCGGCGCCCCATTCCGGCACGCACGGGGACGCTCACGGTCGTGCCCGCCGGCGAGACGTCGACGACCTGCAGCTCGTGAACCTTGTCGCTCACCACGGCGATCGTCGCCTTGCCGGGGAAGCGCGGCGACAGGCGCAGGTTCATGCGCTCGCCGGCGCGGTAGCTCGCCTTTGTCGAGGGTCGAGATCGAGGAGATCCGGCGTATCGGCGGTCTGGTCGCCGGACCAGCCGACCGTGAACGACACGCTCGTCTGCGCCGTCTCGCCGAGGTCGGGCGCGCTCACCTCCAGGCGGTAGGTGCCCCATTCCACCGGCACGGCGATGCGCGCGGCGTTCGGCGGTCAGGTCGATCCGCCCATCGGCGACGCGGCGCGTCGAGCTGCACGGGCTCGTACCCCAGCGCCCGTCCGCGTTGAACCACTGGTAGTTCCGCTCGACCCGGTAGAGGCTGCCAGGCCACTCCCTTGCGCGCGAGGCGCCTGCCCTCCGGCGTGGCGAGGACGACGTCGAAGGTGGCCGTCGCGCCCTCGGCGAGGTCCGACCCGAAGTTCTTGCGACGCCGATCACCGGACCCTTCGGCAGGATCGGCAGCGTCACGCTGCGCTCCACGGCCCGACCGCCGGTCTCGGCGACGCGCAGCGCGATGCGCGCCTCGGTCGGGCGCGGGAGCCGCGACGTCTTGAACGGGGACCTGCAAGGTGGCACGGCCCTGCGCGTCGGTGGTCGCGCGTCTCCTCGATCTCGGCGGTGGACGATTCGACGCTCTCGTCGTCGAGGCCGACCGAGAATCCCTCGAGCCCCTTGACGCCGTTCGTCTCCGCCGCGGCGACGACGACCTCGCCGGTCACGTCGAGGTCGGCGCCGGGTGCGCCGAAGAGATAGCGTGCCGAAAGGTCGATCTCGGCGGGCTCGCCGGGACGCAGCGCAACCGACTTCGGCGTGAGCGTCAGCTCGAGCCGCTCGGGCACGTAGTCCTCGACGAGGAAGCTCGTTTCGCCGACCGACGGCGCCCTTCGGGTCCGTGTAGGCCGCGATCCGCCAGGTGCCGCGCGGCGGCCCGGGAAGGATCGGGATCGCGAGCGCGCGTCCGCCCAGTCCCTGATCCTCGACCAGCACGCGGCGGTACTCGACGCCGTCCGGGCGGCGCACCACGAGCGTCAAGGGCACACCGCGGATCGCGCGTCCCCAGCGCCTCGCGCAGCAGCGCGGTGGCGAAGACGGTCTCGCCCGTCCGGTAGACGCCACGCTCGGTGAACACGTAGGCGTCGACGGCGCCGCCCGCCGGCGGGCCCTTGACGCCGCGGTCGGTGAGATCGAACGCGGAGAGGCCGAGGTCGAGGAAGCCGTAGTCGGATCCCGGCGTCGCCGACCACGACGCCGGGCGCCAGTCCGCCCTCGCCGCGCGCGAGGCCGGGATCGAAGGCGACATGGCCGCTCGCATCCGTCGATTTCGCGGCCAGGACCTCGTTGTTGCGGGCGACGAGCCGGATCTCGACCTGCGGCACCGGCTCCGCGCTGGCGAGCGAACGCACGAAGACATGCACGCCGTCATTGCCCTTGAAGGCCGTGAGCCCGAGATCGGACACCACGAACCACTGCGTCGCTCGTGCCTCGTAGTCGGTGTCGTTCTCCTTGGACACGCTGCTCTGGCGGCCGCGCCATCATCACATAGACGCCGGGCTCGAGGGTTCCGACGGCCGCGAGCACGGGAAAGGCCGTCACCACGTCCTGGTTGGGGTCGGACGCGGTGTCGAGCGTTCCGGTCCAGACCTTGAAACCCTTCTCGGTCGCGATCTGTTCGGCCGAGTCGCGGCTCAACTGCGACAGGAAATCCTCGGAACGGACCGTCGGGGCAAGGCTGCGGTCGCCGATCCGGTAAGACCTCGACCTCCACCTGGGAGGTGTTGACGGAAACGACCGGGATGCCCTCCTGCCCGGTCCGCGGCAGGACGTAGTTGCGGCCGGTGAACCGCACCTGCGGCGAGCGGTCCCGGACGTACACCTCGTAATCCGCCGACTTGAGCAGGCTCTCGCCGACGGCGGACGGCAGCCCCTGGCGCAGCACGAAGGCGTAGCGCTGGCTGTGCTTCAGCCCGTCGACGCAGAGCTGGGAGCCCTCGACGGAGACCGCGGCGTTGGCGGCGCCCGAGACGGCGACGAACGGGGCGAAGTCCACCTTCCCGGTGGCGAGCGGATCCGAGAACTGGAAGCAGACCCGGGGCGAGGCGGAATCGGAATCGACCTTGAAGTCGGTGATCCGGAAGCCGTGCGTCTCGCGCAGGGTGTCGTAGGTGCGGCGAACCTCCGGCTCGTCGCCGTGCTGCAGGCTGGCGCGATAGGCGTTGAGCGCGGGCCGCCACATTTCGCGCGCGGCATACGACGTCCCCGAGCACCGCCAGGGCCGCCGCCTCGTCCTTCTTCGTCGTTGCGCGCTGGTAGGCGGCGAAAGCGGCCGCGGTCATCCGCTGCTGCAGGGAATAGCGCTCATTCCAGTCGCGCGGAACCACCGCCTGGGCGGCCCGCGCATAGACGAGCCAGGTCTGACCATCGCCCGGCTCCGCGGCGACGGCCGCGGCAGCCGAACCGAGTGCGCCGCGCGGGTTGCCGCGCGCCAGCGCGGCCTCCGCGTCGCGTCGGGCCTGCGCTCCCGGGCGGTCGGCTCCGGTGCGCGTCGCCTCGGTCTTGAGCTGGGCCTCGAGCCGGACCGCCTCGCTCGCGAGATGGTCGTCGACGAAGCTCTTCTGAGCATTGGCGCCCGAGGCGCACAAAAGGACCGCGCCGGCGACGACGGCCACGCGCACGAGACGACGGAACATCGGTGTCTCCTCAAAGCCCCCGCACCGATCGCGTTCGACGGTGCAACAAAGTCGGTTGGAGCGTACCACCGCTGCTGCTATTCGCAATCGCGCGGATGGCGTCAGCACAACCGATCTGCAAGATGCCTCGACTTTTCGGACCAACCCCACGGATTTTTGGACCATGCGAGCCCCGGCGCCCCGCCCTCCCCGCCGCATCCTCATCGCGATTGCCCTTGCGACAGGCCTGATGAGCGGCGCATCGGGCCAGACTCCGCCGGCGGCGACCCCTCGCGTTGTCGCGCCCGATTCCGCGCTCGATCCCGCCCGCGCGGCGTTCGAGTCCCTCCCGGAACCCGAGCGCAAGGCCGTCCAGGATGCGCTTGCATGGGCCGGCGACTACGCGGGCATGGCCGACGGAAGTTTCGGGCGTCAGACTTTCGAGGCAATCACCGCTCACCAGCGCCGTTCGAAGCAGAACCCGAACGGGGTCCTCGATGCGAAGGCGCGCGCCGATCTGCGCGCCGCCGCGCAGCAGGCGCGCGCGAAGGCCGGGTTCGAGGCCGTCGACGACCCGCGAAGCGGCGTGCGGATCGGCGTGCCCGCGAAACTCCTGACGAAGCGTGATGCGAACCAGAACGGCGGAACCCGCTGGCAGAGCGCCGACGACAGGGTCACCCTCGATACCCGGAGCCTCCCCGTGCCCGAGGGCGGGCTGCAGGCGCTCTACGACCGCAACCTCGCGATCCAGACGCCCGGGCGACAGGTGACCTACAAGGTGATCCGGCCCGATTTCTTCGTGATTGCCGGCGAGACCGCGACGGGCAAGTTCTACACCCGCTACGCCGCCGGGGAGGCCGGCCTGCGCGGCTTCTCGATCGGCTACGACAAAGGCTTGGCGAAGGACGTCGACCGGCTCGTGGTCGCGATCGCGAACAGCTTCGCGCCGTTTCCATCGGCCGCGACCGCACCGCCGGCCGCCGCCGCCCCGGCTCCTTCCCCACCCGTCACGCCAAACGCTGCTCCGGCGCCCAGGCTTATCGGCACGGGCATCGTGATCGGACCGAAACGGGTGGTCACCACCGTCGATCCCGGCGCATGTCCCGGCCTGCGCGCGGGCGGTCTCGCGCCCCTCCAGACTCGAACCGTCGAGGGGCTGACGATCATGGACATGAAGGAGGCGCTGGCGTCGGCGGATGTTCGGATCGCCGCGGGTCCGCTCGACTCCGACACGCGCCTGCTCGTGCTGGCGTACCGTCAACAGGGGTCCGGGCAGGAACTCGTCGTCATCCCTGCGGTCGCGGGCCAGGACGGCACCCTCTCGGCGCCGCTGCAGGCCGGCGCGCGCGGAGCGCCCGCCTTCGACCGGGCCGGCAGGCTGCGCGGCCTCGTTCAGGAGGGACCGGACGAGCGCAGGATGGTGGCCGGGATCGCGCCACCGGCCCGCTACAGGCTCGGGAGCGGCGCCCTTGCTGCGGCCGGTGTCGTGCAGGCGAACGAGGCTCGCCCGTCGGCGCTGGTTGACCGTTCGGCCGCCGACATCACGCAGAGCCTTCGCGCCGGCGTCGTCCCGGTCGCCTGCGTGCCTTGAGAACGGCCCGACGGAGGCCTTGACGCGATCTTGCGACGGGCCGGAGAACGAGGCTCGCGCTCGGACACGGCGTGCCGGTCGGACCGGGCGGACGTGCCTAATCGGTTGTTAAGGGCGGCGGGTTATCCGTGGAGGGACGAACCCGTTTGGCCCCGGCGGCCCGCGATAAGGAACCGACATGCCCTCCCCTCCCGGACGCCCGTTTTCGGCAGTCGATCCGAACCCGCAGGCTCGCAGCGAGTCCGGCCGCGTCGAGCGCCAACCCTCGGCCGGTGCGACGCGGCCGACCGAACCTGTCGCGAGACAGGCGGCCGGACATTCCCCGACGTCGTTGCCGCCGTCGCAGGTGAGCTTCGTGCGCACGCCGGATCGCGTGCTCCGCGAGCGCCGCCAGCGGCTCGCCGAAGCGAGCGTCGACGACGCGGCGGCCGCCGCGGCGGATCTCCCGAGCGGCCGCGGGCCATCCCGTGCAGCGGATCCGCGGCTTCCGGAGGTGCCGGCGGATCGTGTGAATGCACCGCCGGCCGGCGATCCCTCGACGGCGTGGAGCCTCCCGACCTGGCTTCAGCCGTTCGCGCCATCGCCGGACGTGCGGTTCACCAGGACCCCCGAAACGGTTCTCCGCCGGCAGGCGCTCCGGCATCCACGGTTGCGTGCCGCAAGCGCCGGGCCCGCGGCGGCCCCGCCGACGGGCAGCGAGACGCCGATCGATGCTCCCCTTCACGCCGGACCGGCAAGGACCCATGCGGACGCGAATGCCGCGCCGCTTCCTCGGGCTCCGGCCGACGCCGCCTCGCCAGCCTTGCCGCCGGCCCAGGCGTCCCAGCGACTGAATGGTTTCGTGCGGTGGCCCGGGCCGCCGCATCCGCCCGAGGAGCAGGACAGCCTTCCCGGCTGACGCCCATCGGGCTCGCGGCCGAGCCGCACCTTGCGCTCGGCCGGCCCGAGCCCTACCTTGCATGGACCTCACGGGGTGCTCGACAGAGCTGAGAGGCGCGACAGCGTCAACCCGATGAACCTGATCCGGGTCATGCCGGCGTAGGGATTGAGCATGCACGCAGACCTGCCATTGCGCGTTGGCTTTCTCCGCCTCGTCCGGCACGCCCCCTGCCGGGAGCGGAGCCATGCATGAATTGAAGAAGATTGCCCTCTCGATCGCGCTGACGCTCGGCCTGAGCGGCCTCGCGGCCGCGCAGTCGAAGCCCGTCCTCACGGTCTACTCCTACGGGTCCTTCGTCGGGAAATACGGACCCGGCAAGACCGTCAAGGAACGCTTCGAGGCGGTTTGCGGATGCGAGCTCGCCTTCGTGGCCGCCGAGGATGCCGGCAGCCTCGTGGGGCGCTTGCGTCTCGAGGGCGAGACCACCAAGGCCGACGTCGTGGTCGGCCTCGACATGAACCTCGCCGCCGAAGCGAAGGCCCTCGGGCTGTTCGCCGAACACGGCGTGTCGACCGAGAATCTCTCGCTTCCGATCAAATGGTCGGACGACATCTTCATCCCCTTCGACTGGGGCCATCTCGCCTTCGTGTACGACAGCAACCGCCTCAAGAGCCCGCCTGCGAGCCTGAAGGAACTCGTCGAGAACCCCAACGGACCGACGGTCGTGCTCCAGGACCCGCGCACCAGCGCTCCGGGACTCGGCTTCCTCCTGTGGATGCGCCAGGTCTACGGCGACCGCGCCGGTGAGGCATGGGCGAAGCTGAAGCCCCGGATCGTCACCGTCACCAAGGGATGGTCGGAGGCCTACGGACTCTTCCAGAAGGGCGAAGCCGACATGGTGCTGTCCTATTCGACGTCGCCCGCCTATCACGTCGGGGCCGAGAAGAAGACGAACTTCAAGGCGGCCGCCTTCGCGGAGGGCCATTACCTTCACGTGGAGCTCGCCGGCATGACCCGCACCACGAAGGAGCCGGAGCTCGCCCGCCGCTTCCTGGCCTTCGTGCTCGCCGAACCGTTCCAGTCCGCCATGCCGGAGGGCAATTGGATGTTCCCCGCCGTGAAGCCAGCAGCCGGCCTGCCGCCCTCCTTCCGCGATCTGATCGAGCCCGCAAGGACGCTCGTCTTCGCGCCCGAGGAGGTGCAGCAGAATCGCCGCGCATTCGTGGACGAATGGCTGAACGCCACCTCGCGCTGACTGGAGCGAACCCGTGAGGGCCGTGTCGGCCGGCGCCGTCGTGGCCCTCGCGATCGCGCTCCTGGTCGCCGGGGGCTTCGCGGCTCTTTTCTCGGCCGCCGGGCAGCCCTCCAACCTCGCGTCGATTACGCCCTACCTGACGCGCATCCTCGGTTTCGCGCTCGCGCAGGCGGCGGTCTCGACCCTCGCGTCGCTGGTCCTCGGGGCAGCGCTGGCGCTGGCGCTCGCGCGCCGGCGTTTCCCGGGGCGGGAATGGCTGATCGCCGCCCTCGGGGCGGCTTCGGTGATGCCCGCCATCGTGGTCGTGTTCGCGGTCATCGCCGTCTACGGACAGGGCGGTTGGATCGCCGAGGCGCTGCGAGCCGTCGGGGTCGATCCCCGCTTCCGGATCTTCGGCTGGCCGGGCATCGTGCTCGCGCATGTCTTCCTGAACGCGCCTTTCGTCGCCCGCGTGTATCTCGGTGCCCTTGCGGCCGTCCCGACGGAACATTGGCGCCTCGCGCAGACGTTGGGATTCACGCCGCGCGAGGTCATGCGCCATCTCGACTGGCCCGTCGTCAGGTCCGAGCTCGCGGGGCTCGCGAGCCTCGTGTTTCTCCTCTGCTTCACGAGCTTCGCGATCGTGCTCACGCTGGGCGGCGGGTCTGGCCGCGCGACCCTCGAGGTCGCGATCTTCGAGGCCCTGCGGGTCGACCTGGATTTCGCTCGGGCCGCGTGGATCGGGCTCGTCCAGATCGCGATCTGCGCCGGCGTCGCGGTCGTCCTGCACGGGATCGTCGCGCGACCGCCGGTGGGGCAGACGATCCGCGCGCCGATCCCCCGCCCCGACGCCGCGGACCCGCGCCTGAGGCTCGCCGACGCGGTTGTGCTCGCGACGGCGGCCGGGCTCGTCGGCCCGCCCCTGGCGAGCCTCGCCGCGGGCCTCGTTCACCTCCCGGCGGTCATCGACCGCGACTTCCTGCGGGCGCTCCTGACGAGCCTCGGGATCGCGACGCTCTCCGCCACCGCGGCGTGCGGGATGGCCCTCGCGCTCGCGACCGCGGCCCGCCGCGAGCGCCTCACCCGCCGGTCTCCCGGCACCGCCCTGGTCTACGACGTCGTACCGGCCCTCGTGCTGGCCCTCCCCCCGTTCGCGCTGACCGCTGGCCTGTTCCTCCTGATCCGCCGCGTCGCGGACCCCGCTGCCGCGGGATACGTGCTGCTGCCGCTCATCAACGCGCTCGGCGCCCTGCCCTTCGCGTACCGTTTCATCTCGCCGCCCGTGATGGTCGCCGGCGAGCGCTACGGGCGCCTCGCCGACCTGATCGGGCTTAAGGGAACCGCGCGCCTGGCGATCGTGGACTGGCCCCTGCTGCGGCGGCCCCTTGCCGCCGGTTTCGCGATGAGCGTCGCGCTCTCCTTCGGGGATTTCGGCGTCATCGCGTTGTTCGGCGGCCGGGAGCTTCGGACTTTGCCCTACCTGCTCTATGAACGGCTCGGAGCCTACCGCCTCGAGGAGGCCTCCGCGATCGGACTCGTTCTCGTCCTGATCGCCCTGTCGCTCGCCTACGCGTCCTTCCGGTGGTCCGATGCTCCTCGTTGACGATTGCCGGCTGGAGTATCCGGATTTCTCGGCATCCTACTCGCTGGAAGTCCCATCGGGCGAACTGTGCGCGGTCGTGGGACCCTCCGGGGGCGGAAAGACCACGCTGCTCCACATGATCGCAGGGTTCGAGACGCCGGCCAGCGGAGTCCTGCGCTTCGACGGGCGCGATCTGAGGCCGCTTCCGCCGGCGAAGCGCCCGATCGCGATGCTCTTCCAGGACCACAACCTGTTCCCGCACCTCACCGCGCGGCAGAACATCGGCCTCGGCGTGCGCCCTTCCCTGCGCCTGACGGACTCGGAACGCGCGCGCGTCGCCGCGGCGCTCGAGGCGGTCGACCTGAAGGACCTCGCCGACCGCCGGCCCGGCGAGATGTCCGGCGGACAGCGCCAGCGGGTCGCCCTCGCCCGTGCCCTGGTGACCGAAAAGCCCCTTCTCCTCCTCGACGAGCCGTTCGCGGCGCTCGACCCGGGACTTCGCCGCAGCATGATCCGGCTCGTCGACCGGATCCGGCGCGGGCGCGGCATCACTGCGTTGCTCACCATCCATACGCCGGAGGACGTCCTGGACGTCGCCGATCGGGCCGCGTTCGTGGCGGACGGCCGGGTCATCGCCCTCGGCCCGCCTGCCGCGGTGCTTTCGCCGTCACGCGCGCCGCAGATCGCGGAGTTCCTCGGCGAGCGGGAGTCTTAGAGCCGTTTCCACTTGACTTGGGATCGGCTCTCTTCTTTCTTGTGCGCGATGTTCGACGGCGAACCGGACGCACTCCGCCGAATTGCTCTAATAGGTCGCGCGGCCGCCGGAGATATCGAAGACCGCCCCGGTCGAGAAGCTGTTCTCCGGCGAAGCCAGCCATGCGATCAGCGACGCGATCTCGTCGACCTCGACGAAGCGTCCGCGCGGGATCTTCGAGAGCATGTAGGCGATATGCTCCTGCGTCATCTGGTCGAAGATGCGCGTTCGAGCCGCCGCCGGCGTGACGCAGTTGACCGCGATGTCGGTGTCGGCGAGTTCCTTGCCGAGGGACTTCGTGAGGCCGATCACCGCCGCCTTCGATGCCGAATAGGCCGGGGCGTTGGGGTTACCCTCCTTGCCCGCCACCGACGCGATGTTGACGATCCGACCGTATCCCCGCTCCAGCATGACGGGCACCACGGCGCGGCAGGCGTAGAAGACGCCGTCCACGTTGACGCGCATCACCTGGCTCCAGGCGTCGGTCGGGTACTCCCAGGTCTTCAGGTTGGGGCCCGTGATGCCCGCCGAGCAGACGAGGACGTCGATGCCGCCGTCCTGCCGGGCCCGCTGCGCGGCGTCGGTCACGACGTTCCAGTCCGTCACGTCGACCTTTCGGAACACGAAGCCGTCGCCGTCCGGCGGGGCGAGGTCCCACAGCTCGACCTCGGCCCCGTTGGCCTTGAGGCGCTCCGCGACGGCGCGCCCGATCCCCTGCGATCCGCCCGTGATGACGGCGCGCTGGCCCGAGAAGCCGTAGGCGTTGGCCCGGGCCGAACCGCGTCCAGCAACCTCGTCGTTCATCATGGTCCCGATCTCCTGTTGAAGGCATGGACGAGCCGGCTGTCGCGAGCGTGGCTCGGAGCCGGACTTCGAAACACGGACTTGGTTCGCCGGGTTCAGGTCGGCGAACGTCTTCAGGCCGAAAGCGGCAGCGGCCGCGTCTCGGCGGGTCGGGGCGCCGGCGGATCCGCGTCGAGGCGCGACGAAAGGCGCTCGACCTCGGCCCTGGCCTTGCGGATTGCGGCCTCCTTCACGGGACCGAAACCGCGGATCTCCATCGGGACCTTGGCGAGCGCCAGAAGGTCGTCGAATCGGCCGCCGTCGAGCCGCCCGAGGATGTCCTCGATCAGCCCTTCGTACCACGCGATCAGCGCGCGCTCCGTGCGTCGCTCGGCCGTATAGCCGAACACGTCGAAGGACGTGCCGCGCAGCCGTTTGAGGCGCGCGAGCACCCGGAACGGCATCTGGATCCAGGGGCCGAACGCGCGCTTGCGCGGCCGGCCGCGGGCGTCCTTCTTGGCCCACAGGAGCGGCGGTGCGAGGTGGTACCGTACCTTGAAATCGCCCTCGAACTCCCGGTCGAGCTCGTCGAGGAAGCCTGTCTCCATGTGAAGCCGCGCGACCTCGTACTCGTCCTTGTAGGCCATGAGCTTGAAGAGCGAACGCGCAACGGCGTCCGTCAGCGCCTCCGAGCCGAGGCGGGCCTCGGCGGCGCGCACGCGCGCGACCTTCGCGTCGTAACGGGCCGCGTAGGCGGCATCCTGATAGGCGGTGAGGAACGCGACCCGGCGCGCGATCACTTCGTCGAGGGTCTCGGTTCGCTCCGGCGGGGTGCCGGCGGCCTGCCGGAAGAAGTCCGGATCGGCGCTGGCGAGGCGTCCCCACGCGAAGGCCTGCTTGTTGCGCTCGACCGAGACGCCGTTGAGCTCGATCGCCCGCGCGAGGGCCTCGAAGGACACCGGCACGAGACCCTGCTGCCACGCGAAACCCAGCATCATCACGTTGGCGTAGACCGTGTCGCCGATCAGCGCCTCGGCGGCGGCGTTGGCGTCCACCGTCGCGATGTTGCCGGCTCCGAGCACGCGCTCGATCGAGCGGAGGCGCACGCGAACGGCAAGATCGGCGTCGCGCAGGCGAACCACGTCGCCGGTCGGCATCTCGGCCGTGTTGACGACGGCCCGCGTGCCGGCCCGGTACGTTCCGGAGGCCTTCGGCGAGGAGCTCACGACGAGGTCGCACCCGATCAGGGCATCGGCGGCGCCCTGGTCGATGCGGACCTGGTTGAGCCGTTCCGGATGGGCGGCGAGGCGGATGTAGCTGAGCACCGGCCCGAACTTCTGGGCGAAGCCCGTGAAGTCGAGCACGGAGACGCCGCGGCCCTCGAGGTGAGCCGCCATGCTGATGAGGGCGCCGACCGTGACCACCCCGGTGCCGCCGACACCGGTCACGAGGAGATCGAACGGCTTCTCGAGGCCGGGAAGAGCCGGCGCCGGCAGCCGCGCCGCCCGCGCAGCCGCATCGACGCCGACTCCGGTCTTCGCGCGGCGCCGGGCGCCCTCGACGGTGACGAAGCTCGGACAGAAGCCGTTCAGGCAGGAGAAGTCCTTGTTGCAGGTCGAAAGATTGATCCGGCGCTTGCGGCCGAAGGGCGTCTCCTTGGGCTCGACGCTGAGGCAGTTCGACTCGACCGAGCAGTCGCCGCACGCCTCGCAGACGAGGTCGTTGATGTAGGCGAACCGCGACGGGTCGTCCATCTGCCCGCGCTTGCGCCGCCGCCGCTTCTCGGTTGCGCAGGTCTGCTCGTAGATCAGCACCGAGACGCCCGGAACCCCGCGCAGCTCCTTCTGCACGCCGTCGAGATCCTCGCGCGGGTGAATCGTCACGCCGGCCGGGAAGTCGGCGGAGGAGAATTTCGAGGGATCGTCGGACACGAGCGCGATCCGCGACACGCCCTCCGCGCGGACGCTGTGCGCGATCGCCTGGACGCTGACCGGGCCGTCGACGGGCTGCCCGCCCGTCATCGCGACGGCGTCGTTGAACAGGATCTTGTAGGTGATGTTCGTTTTTGCCGCGATCGCCTGCCGGATCGCCATCGACCCGGAATGGTAGTACGTCCCCTCCCCGAGGTTCTGGAAGATGTGGCCCTTTCCCGTGAACAGGGAGGAGGCCGCCCAGTTGACGCCCTCCCCGCCCATCTGGATGAGCGAGGAGGTCTCGCGGTCCATCCAGCTCGCCATGAAGTGGCAGCCGATGCCGGCGAGCGCCTTCGACCCCTCGGGGACCTTGGTCGACGTATTGTGCGGGCAGCCGGAGCAGAAGTACGGCGTGCGGGTCGCGCCGGGCACCGCGATGACGCGCTCCTCCTCGGGCACCAGCGCCGCGGCCCGGCTCGCGAGATCGAGGCCGGGGAACAGCGGGTCGAGCCGCTTCGCCATGATCCCGGCGAGAAAGCGCGGGGACAATTCGCCCGTCCAGGGAATCAGGCGCTCGCCGTTCTCGTCGTGCTTGCCGACCATCCGTTCGGGTTTGGAGCCGGGATAGTCGTAGAAATATTCCTTGAACTGGCTCTCGATGATGGCGCGCTTCTCCTCGACGACCAGGATCTCGCGCTTGCCTTGCACGAATTCGAGGGCGTCGTGGCGCGGGAGCGGCCAGACCATTCCGACCTTGTAGATGTCGATGCCGAGCCGGCGGCATTCGGCCTCGCCGAGCCCGAGGAGGCGCATCGCCTCCATGAGGTCCAGGTGGGCCTTGCCGGTGGTGACGATTCCGTAGGTCGCCTTCGGAATGGTGTAGATGTGCCGGTCGATCGGATTGGCGCGCGCGAACGCGTAGACGGCGTGCTTCTTCGCCTCCAGGCGCTCCTCGATCTGCGGTCCGGGCAGATCCGGCCAGCGGTAGTGCAGGCCGCCGGGCGGCGCCGTGAAGTCCGGCGGATTGAACCGGCGCGACGGGCGCAGTTCGACCGACACGGCGGATTCCACGGTCTCGGAAATCGCCTTGAAGCCGACCCACATGCCGGAGAAGCGGCTCAGGGCGTAGCCGTATTCGCCGAACGCCAGGTACTCGCTCACGCTCGCCGGGTTGAGCGTCGGGATGAACCAGCTCATGAAGGCGACGTCGGACTGGTGAGGCATCGACGAGGAGACGCAGCCGTGGTCGTCGCCCGCGACCACGAGCACGCCCCCGTGCGGCGACGAGCCGTAGGCGTTGCCGTGCTTGAGCGCGTCGCCCGAGCGGTCGACGCCCGGGCCCTTGCCGTACCAGAGCCCGAACACCCCCTGCACGGTCCGGTCGGGATTCGTTTCCACCTGCTGCGAGCCCAGCACGGCCGTGGCCGCGAGGTCTTCGTTGACCGCGGGCAGGAACTCGATCCGGTTCTCCTTCAGGAGCTCCCCGGCGCGCCAGAGCTCGAGATCGAAGCCGCCGAGCGGGGAGCCGCGGTAGCCGGACACGAAGCCGGCGGTGTCGAGACCCGCCGCCCGGTCCCGCTTGGCCTGATCCAGAACCACCCGGACGAGCGCCTGCGTCCCGGTCAGGAAGACGCGCCCGTGCTCCCGGCCGTAGCGGTCAGCCAGCCGATATGAATCGAGGCAGATGCTGTTGCCCATGGTCTCGACCTCGGAAGCGTGCCCTCTGGCGTCATCAGGCAGTATCGCCCACCAGATATGGGACGTGCGCTCTTTCTTTCACCGGCGGGGGCCGTGCTCTCGACCGGGAAACCAGCCGATGCCCGGCGGGCGGGGTCACGCGACGCCCAGATAGGCCGCCTTGATGGAGGGATCGGCGAGGAGCGCTCTTCCCGCGCCGCTGTGGACGATCTTGCCGGTTTCGAGAACGTAGCCGCGGTCCGCGATGGCGAGCGCCGCGCTCGCGTTCTGCTCGACGAGCAGAACCGTGATGCCCTGCCCCTTCAACGACGTGATCGCGTCCAGGATCTGGTCGACGAGGATCGGCGACAAGCCGAGCGAGGGTTCGTCGAGCAGCAGAAGTTTCGGCCGGGCCATCAGCGCCCGCCCGATCGCCAGCATCTGCTGCTGGCCGCCGGAAAGCCCGCCGGCGGCCAGGTGGCGTTTCTCGGCCAGGACGGGAAACATCGCGAAGACACGATCCCGATCCGCGTCGATCTCCCCGTCGCGCCGCACGAAGGCGCCGAGCCGCAGGTTGTCCTCCACGGTCAGCGGTCCGAAGACCTGCCGCCCCTCCGGGGACTGCGTGATTCCGAGCCGCACGCGGCGATGCGGGGGCGCCCGTTCGATGCGTTGCCCCAGGAAGTCGATTTCACCGCCGGTGATCGGCTGCACGCCCGAGAGCGTCCGCAGGAGCGTCGTCTTGCCGGCCCCGTTCGAGCCCACGAGCGCAACCACCTCGCCCGACCGAACCTCGAAATCGACGCCCTTCAGGACCTCGATGCGTCCGTAGGCGCTCCTCAGTTTGCGCACCTCAAGCACGGGAGGCCTCCGCGGCGCCGTGCCGTCCGAGATAGGCGCCAACCTGGTTATCGTTGCGGCCGTAGGCGCTTCTCGGTTCGCGCACCTCAAGCATGGGAGGCCTCCGCGGCGCCGTGCCGTCCGAGGTATGCCTCGAGGACGCGGGGATCGTTGCGGACCTCGCGCGGCGTCCCTTCGACGAGGGGTTTCCCGCGCTCGAGCACGAGGATCCGGTCCGAGATCTTCATGACGAGCTTCATGTCGTGCTCGACGAGGACGACCGCGACGCCTCGGTCCGCGACTTGGCGGACCAGGCGATCGATCTCCTCCGTCTCGACGGCATTGCAGCCGGCGGCCGGCTCGTCGAGCAGCAGCACCTTGGGTTCGGCCGCGAGAGCGCGCGCGATCTCCAGTCGCTTGCACGCCCCGTAGGGAAGCGAGCCCGCCGTCGTGTTCGCGACCCTTTCGAGCCCGACATAGGTCAGGAGCTCCATCGCGGCGTCGCGCGTTTCGCGGTTCTGCCGAGTGACGGCGGGCGTGCGAAACAGCGCGCTCAGCAGGTTGCAGCGCTCGCGCAGATGCCGGCCCACCATGACGTTCTCGCAGGCGGTGAGACGCTGGAAGATCTGCAAGTTCTGGAAGGTGCGCGAGAGCCCGCGAGCCGCAAGCCGATGAGGCTCGAGCCCCGTCACGTCCTCGTCCGAAAGGAAAACCTTGCCGCTGCTCGCCTCGTATACCCCCGACACGACGTTGAAGAGCGTGGTCTTGCCCGCACCGTTCGGCCCGATGATCGACAGGATCGTCCCGGGGCTCACCGAAAAGCTCACGCCATCGACCGCTTTGACGCCGCCGAAGGCGATGCCGATATTCTCGGCGCGAAGGATCGTCATCCGGGCGCCCTCCCACCCGAGAGTGCCAGCAGCGACATTCCCGGATCTGCGCGGCGGGCGGAGCGGCTCGTCGTCATGCGCGCTCCTTGCGGGCGAGGAGGCCCGACAGGCTCGGAACGATGCCCCTCCGCATGAAGATCATCGAGACGATGATGATGAAGCCGAGCATCAGGTGCTCGTATTCGTGGAATATCGTCAGCACCTGCGGAAGGGTGATCAGCACCGCGGCCCCGACGATGCTGCCGACGACCGATCCGAGGCCGCCGAGCACCACCATCGTGACGAGCTCGACGGAGTGCAGGAAGCCGGCCTGGTCGGGATTGATGAAGCCGTTCATCAGCGCGAGCGCGGAGCCCGCGATCGAGGCGTAGACCGCCGCGATCACGAAGGCCTGCAGCTTGAAGCGCGCCACGTCGACGCCCACGACCTGGGCGGCCACCTCGCTGTCGTGGAGCGCGCGGAACGCCCGGCCGGTCGGCGTCTCGTCGAGGTTGAGCGCGATCCACGTCCCGACAACGAGCAGCCCGCCCGTGACCCAGTACCAGACGTCGGAGCCGGTGACGCGCCAGCCGAACAGGGTCAGTCGTTCCACCGGCATTCCGTCCGGCCCCCCGGTCCAGCGGCTCTCGGTGGTGATCATGAGGGCGACGAGCACGCCAAGCCCGAGGGTGGCGATCGCGAGGTAGTGGCCTTTGAGGCGCAGGATCGGCCGGCCCACGAGGTAGGCGAGCGCGGCGGAGATGAACGCGCCGATGAGGAGCGCCGCCCAGGACGGCAGGCCCACGTGCGCGGGACCGACCGCGACCGCATAGGCGCCGATGCCGAAGAAGGCGGCATGCCCGAGGCTGACCTGTCCGGCCTGCCCCATCAGGATGTTGAGTCCGACGGCCGCGAGGGCCGACACCCACACCAGGGCCGCGACCCGGAAGTAATAGCTCGAGGGAAAGACCAACGGCAGCAGCGCGATCACCGCCACGAGCAGCACGAGCGTCACGAGGCGCGAGTTCAAGTGCGCGGCCATCGCGCTAGACCCTCTCGACCATGCGGCGCCCGAACAGGCCGTTCGGGGCGGCGAAGAGCACGACGAGAATGACCAGGAACGCGAAGGAGTCCTTGTAGGTCGAACTGATGTAGCCGGAGCCGAACGCTTCCAAAAGGCCGAGGAGAAGGCCGCCCGCGACGGCCCCGAGCGGATTGCCCATGCCGCCCAGCATCGCGGCCGCGAAGCCCTTGAGCGCCAGAAGCGTGCCGACGTCGTAGCTCGTGAGGGTGATCGGGGTGATGAGGATGCCCGCGATGGCGCCGATCGCGGCCGAGCCCCCGAACGCAAGCGCCATGATGGTCGAGGTGTTGATGCCGACGAGGCGGGCCGCGAGCCGGTTCGCGGCGGTGGCGAGCACGGCCTTGCCGAGGACCGTCTTTTCAAGGAACAGGTACAGCGTGAGGACGACGACCGCGGCGCCGCCCATGACCCAGAAGCTCTGCGGCTGGACGGCGGCGCCGAACACGTTGATGGGCGTGTCGCCGGTAAACGGCGGCAGCTTGTGGAACTGCTTGTCGAAGACGATCTGGGCGACCCCACGCAGGAGAATCGAAGCGCCGATCGTGATGATGATCAAGGTGACCGCAGAGGCACCGCGCGCGGGCTCGATCGCGAGCCGGTGGAGAAGGAGCCCGACCACGATGGCCGTGCCGATCGCGATCAGCGCAGCCAGGGGCAGCGGTACGCCTGCCGCCGCGGTGAACACCGTGACCATGCCCCCGAGCATGACGAACTCGCCCTGGGCGAAGTTCACGACGTCCGAAGCGTTGTAGATGAGCGTGAAGCCGAGCGCCACGAGCGCGTAGACCGCTCCGACGGTCAGTCCGGAAAAGAGGAACTGCAGGAACTCCGCCATCCGCTGCTCTCCGCGACCCGTCCGTCAGGGCTCCCAGCCTACGCGTGCGATCTCGGGGCCGGCAAGGCCCCGAGCAAGCTTCATGAGAAGATAACCGCCGCAGGAGGTCAGGTTCCGGGTTGCACAAGCGCCCAGTCGCCGCCCTTGATCTCGAGCATCCGGAAAGCGGAGAGATCGAGTCCGAGGTGATCGGTCGCCGACATGTTGACGATCCCGCCGGTGCCCACGAAGCCCTTCGTCTTCTCGATTTCGTCGCGAACCTTCTTGGCGTCGGTGGAATTCGCGCGCTTCATCGCCTCGACCAGGATGAACAGGCCATCGTAGGCGTGGCCGCCGAACGTCGAGACCGGCTGCTTCGTCGTGCTCTCGTAGGTTTGCTTGTACTCGTTGACGACCTTCTTCTGCGGATCGTTCTCGGGCAGCTTCTCGCCCACCAGCAGCGCCGCCGCCGGGAGACGGACGCCCTCGGCGGCCTGACCGGCGAGTTCGATGAAGCTCTTCGAGGCGACGCCGTGGCTCTGGTAGAGCGGGATCGCCGTCATGCCGAGCTGTGCGTAGTTGCGCGTGACGATCGCGGGCCCCTGCCCGAAGCCCGGGTTGACCACGGCCTGGACGCCGGACGTGCCTTTGATCTTCGTGAGCTGGGCCGTCATGTCGCTGTCGCGCGGCCCGTAGCTCTCCTCGGCCACGACCTGGATCCCGTAGGTGGGCGCGACCTTGAGGCATTGCGCGCGCATCGACGCCCCGAACCCGTCGGTGCCCGAGATCATGCCGATCCTGGTGAGGTTTCGCCGCTTCAGATCCTCGAAGATCTTCTCGCACGCCATCCTGTCGGTGTGAGGGGTCTTGAACACGTGCTTGCGTACGGGCTCGACGATCTCGATGCCGCCGGCGAGCGAGATGAACGGGATCTCCGCGTCCTCGAAGACCGGGACCATCGCCATGGTGGTTCCCGTCGTCGTCCCGCCCACCATGGCGACGATCTTGTCGTCCTCGACGAGGCGGGTCGCGAAGGTTCGCGCCTTGTTGGCGTCGCCGCCGTCGTCGTACACGACGAGCTCGATCTTCTTGCCCGCGACTCCTCCGGCCGCGTTGATCTTTTCGACGTAGATCCGCAGCGTCTTGTCCTCGGGCTCGCCCAGGAACGACGACGGACCCGTCACCGACAAGACCGAACCGATCTTGACGGTCCCCTGCGCGAGGACCGCTTGCGACGACCCGAAGGCGACCGCGCCGGCCGTGAGCAGGAATTTCGCGCCTGATAGAAATCTCATGAGCTTCCTCCGGTAGTGGTTCGTCGTTCTGCTGGCCGTCCTCGACGGATCAAGTCCTCACGAGCCTCCTCGGATCCCACACGCGCCGATGCGGTGCGACGCGATCGACGCCCGATGGGGAAGCGCGGGTGAGCGCGCGCGAAGGATTGACCGGTGTCGCGATGGCTCGACGAAGGACATTCTCGGTTCCCTCTGCGCGGCTTCCAACGGGCGGCTTCGTCGGCCCAATTCTTAAAATTGACCGGACGGTTGGTCAATAGTAAAAAGGGGTCGATCCGGCCCACCCGTGGAGGCGCCCTTGGAGCACGAACTCGTCCTCGTCGACCGGCGCGAAGGCTATCGGGTCCTGACGCTCAATCGACCGGATCGGTTGAACGCGTTCAACGAAGCCATGCATGCCGCCCTTCAGGCGGCGCTCACCGATGCGCAATCCGATACGCGCTGCCGCGCCCTCGTGCTGACGGGATCCGGCCGCGGGTTCTGCGCCGGGCAGGATCTCTCGGACCGCGTCTTCGAGCCCGGACAGGTCCCGGATCTCTCGTCGACCATCGAGCGGTTCTACAATCCGCTGGTGCGCAGGCTCCGTGAGATCGAGCTTCCGGTGATCTGCGCCGTCAACGGCGTCGCGGCCGGCGCCGGCGCGAACGTCGCCTTCGCGTGCGACATCGTCATCGCGGGCCGGTCGGCGAAGTTCATCCAGGCGTTTGCGAAGCTCGGACTTGTTCCCGACTCCGGCGGGACGTGGTTTCTCCCACGGCTCGTCGGACGGGCCCGGGCGCAGGCTCTTGCGCTGCTCGCCGAGCCGGTTTCCGCCGAGACGGCCGAGTCCTGGGGCATGATCTGGAAAGCCGTCGACGACGGCGCGCTCATGGACGAGGCGCACCGGATCGCGGCCCATTTCGCCGTCCAGCCGACGGTCGGCCTCGGCCTGATCAAGCGCGCTCTCGACGCGTCCGAATCGAACGACCTCGACCGTCAGCTCGACCTCGAGCGCGAGCTGCAGGGACAGGCCGGGCGGACGCCCGACTACATCGAAGGCGTGACCGCGTTCTTCGAGAAGCGGCAGCCGCAGTTCCGGGGGCGGAGCTGATGGACGCCCGGACCGAACACCGCGCGCAGGCGAAAGCGGAGGCCTGCGCGGCCGCCATGTGGGCCGAGGACCAGGCCAGTCAGGCGCTCGGAATGGTCCTCGAACGCGTCGCGCCGGGAGAGGCCGTCCTGTCGATGACCATCCGGGACGACATGACCAACGGCCACGGCATGTGTCACGGCGGTTACATCTTCACCCTTGCGGATTCCGCCTTTGCGTTCGCCTGCAACACGTACGACCAGCGCACCGTCGCGCAGCATTGCTCCGTGACGTACCTGCGGCCGGGACGCCGCGGCGATCGCCTCACGGCGCGCGCGGTCGAGCGGTCGCGGACCGGCCGGTCCGGCATCTACGACGTGACGGTCAGCGGCAGCTCCGGCGAAGTCGTCGCCGAGTTTCGCGGACACTCGCGGACGATCTCGGGCTCGCTCCTCGAAGCGTCCTCCGGAACCGCGCAACCTTGAAACCCGACCGACGGGAGGATCCCTTGCATCAAGTCCCGCTGCGCAAGCTCCGCGAGGTTGAGCCACAGAAGGATTCCCTCGATCGCTTCGAGAGGTCCTCGAGGGACGAGCTGATCGCCTGGCAGCGGGAAAGGCTGGCCTGGTCCCTGCGCCACGCCTACGAGAACGTGCCGCATTACAAGAGCGCGTTCGACGCGGCCGGGGTGCACCCCGGCGACTTCAAGGACCTGTCCGACCTCGCCAAGTTCCCCTTCACCGCGAAGGCGGACCTGCGGAACAACTATCCCTTCGGGATGTTCGCGGTGCCGCAGTCGCAGGTCGTGCGGATCCACGGGTCCTCGGGGACCACGGGCAAGCCGACCGTGGTCGGATACACCAGGGGCGATATCGACATGTGGGCCGACGTCATGGCCCGCTCGATCCGCGCCGCGGGTGGCAGGCCAGGCATGAGGCTGCACAACGCCTACGGCTACGGCCTGTTCACCGGCGGCCTCGGCGCGCACTACGGCGGCGAACGCCTCGGCTGCATGGTGATCCCGATGTCGGGGGGGATGACGGAGCGGCAGGTCCAGCTCATCCAGGATTTCGAGCCGGACATCATCATGGTGACGCCGTCCTACATGCTCGCGATCCTCGACGAGTTCCGCAAGCAGGGTTTCGATCCGCGCAAGTCCTCGCTCAAGATCGGCATCTTCGGCGCGGAGCCGTGGACGAACGCCATGCGGGAGGAAATCGAGGAGGCCTTCGACATCCACGCGGTCGACATCTACGGCCTGTCCGAGGTGATCGGCCCGGGCGTCGCCAACGAGTGCATCGAGACGAAGGACGGTCTCCACATCTGGGAGGACCACTTCTATCCCGAGATCGTCGACCCGGCCACGGGCGAGGTCCTCCCCGACGGCGAAAAGGGCGAGCTCGTCTTCACGTCCCTGACGAAGGAAGCGCTGCCGATCGTCCGCTACCGCACCCGCGATCTCACGCGGCTCTTGCCCGGAACGGCTCGCCCGATGCGCCGCATGGAGCGGATCACGGGTCGGTCGGACGACATGATGATCGTCCGCGGGGTCAACGTCTTCCCGAGCCAGATCGAAGAGAAGCTTCTCACGATCCCGGTCCTCTCCGCCCACTACCAGATTGTGCTGAGCCGCGAGGGGCGCATGGACCAGATGGAGATCCTGGTCGAAATCCGGCCGGACGCCGACGACCCGGAGGCCAGGAAGGCTGCCGCGAGCCGCCTCGGCAAGGCCATCAAGGACCTCATCGGCATCACGACCAAGGTGAGTGTCGTGGATCCCGAAGCCATCGAGCGGTCGCTCGGCAAGGCCAAGCGCGTCATCGACCGCAGACCGAAGGAATGAACGAGCTTCATGGCCCGGACCCGTGCAACCGATTACGACGATAAGCGCCGCGCGATCCTCGACCGCTCGGCCGAGCTCTTTGCCGCGCACGGCTACGACCGCGCTTCCATGAACAAGATCGCCGCGGCATGCGGCTTCACGAAAGCCAACCTCTATCACTACTACAGCGACAAGGAGGAGCTGCTCTTCGACGTGATCCGCTTCCACCTCGAGGAACTCCTCGAAGTCGTCGAAGCCGCGGACACGCCCGGCCTTTCGCCCAAGGATCGGCTGCGGTCCCTCGTCGGCGCGCTCTTGGAGGCGTATCGCGACGCCGACGCCCAGCACAAGGTTCAGATCAACAATCTCGGCCTTCTGCCGCCGAACCGGCAGGCCGAACTGAAGGACATGGAGCGCGAGCTCGTCCGAATCTTCGCGGATGCCGTCACCGGCATCGCGCCTCAACTGCGCGGCACCACGCTCCTGAAGCCCGTGACGATGTCGCTCTTCGGCATGATCAACTGGCATTACCTGTGGTTCAACCCGGTCGGGCAGATCAGCCGGAGCGAGTACGCCGAACTCGTGACGCAGCTGATCGTGGACGGGACCCGCCATCTGGTCGCCCAGGACTCGCGCCGGTCACCCCGGGTGACGGCGGCCGAATAGCGAAAGCACGGTCAGGACGCCAGCCGCGGCACCGTGAGGGCGAGCTCGCCGAGAACGGGGTCGACCCGCTCCCGCCATTCGCCCAAAAGCTCTTCGCGGTTCCTGCGACGCAGCCAGTAGCGGCGGTGGAGCTCGAAGTGATCGGAAGCGCTGCGGCCGAACGTGTCGGCGACTCGCGGATACCAGTAGTTCACCGAAGCTTGAGCATCGACCGGATCGTGTCCCCGGCGGAGCGCCGAGCGCAGTCCGGCTTCGCCGAGCTCGGCATGCCGCTTCTCGACCGGGAGGATCGCCATGAGGGCGTCGGCGAGCGGCTGGTAGGATCCCCGGGTGAGCTCCTCGAGCTGCACCACGGTCGCCTGTCCCATGAGAAAGTTCATGACGACCGCATCGACCCAGCCGTAGATCGGATAATGGAACACGTTCAGGCGCATGTCGCCGTCGCTGCGCCGGGTCCGCAGGTCGGCGCTGCGGTCGAGGCGGGCGGCCCAGGGATGTCCGCCGACGTAGAGGCTGGTGTTGGCGCCGAACGGCTCCATGAGCTGCAGCACCTGTTGCGCGTGGCCCAGCTTTTCCAGCACGATCCGGGCGGCGGTGATCCGTTCCCGCAACCCGGGCGCGAGATTGATGCAGTCCGCGAACCCGGCCGCGCCGGCCATCTCGGAGTCGACGAAAATGGCCATGAGCCGCATCAGCTCGGCGCGGTAGCGCGGCGTCGCGTTGTCGGGCGCGCTCAAACGTCCGCCACCGGACACGAAACCGATCAGGCTCTCTTCCTCAAGCATGGCGCGACGTCCTTGGCATCACTTGTCGTAGTCGACCAGGATCTTGTTGGTCACGGGATAGCTCTGGCACGTCAGAATGTAGCCTCGCGCGATCTCGTAGTCCTCGAGGGCGAAGTTCGCGTCCATGTCGACTTCGCCCTCGACCAGCATCGCGCGGCATGTCGAGCAGACGCCGCCCTTGCACGCATAGGGCAGTTCGATGCCCTCCTGCATGGCGGCATCGAGCACCGATGCGGTGCCCTTCTCGAACGCGAAGCTCCGCGCCCGGCCATCGATCACGACCGTCGCTTCGCAGAGGTCCTTCCTGGCCTCGATCTCGATCCCCTGCGGGGGCCGCTGGCGCCGGCCCGGCGTCGCCGTTGCGAACAGCTCGAACTTGATCTGCCGCTTGTCGAGCCCATGCTCCTCGAGGCTTTGGGCGACCGCCACCATCATGTCCTGGGGACCGCAGATGAAGGCCGTATCGATCGAGCCGGCATCAACCCATCGGTCGAGCAGCTGATCGCATTTGGCTTTGTCCAGTCGGCCGTTGAAGAGGTCGATGTCCTGCTGTTCGCGGCTCAGGATATGGATCAGGCTGAATCGGTCGAGGTGCTCGTTCTTGAGATCTTCGAGCTCCTCGCGGAACATGATCGTGCTCGACGCACGGTTGCCGTAGAAGAGCGTGAACGACGATTGCGGTTCGCCGTGGAGCGTGCTCTTCACGATGCTCAAGAGAGGCGTGATGCCGCTTCCGGCGGCGAAGCCGACGAAATGTCTCCTGCGCGAAGGATCCAGAGCGACGCCGAAATTGCCCATCGGGGGCATAGCTTCGAGGATCTGGCCGGGCGCGAGCCGCTCGTTGGCCCAGCCCGAGAAAAGGCCGCCGGGCGTCTTCTTGATCCCGACGCGCGGATGCCTTTCGCTCGCCGCCGCGCAGATCGAGTAGGACCGCCGAACCTCCTCGCCGTCGATATGCGCTCGGAACGTCAGGTACTGCCCCGGGGCGAAGCGGAACGCCTCGCCGTGCTCGGGCGGGACCTCCAAGGTGAGGACGATGGCGTCACGGGTCTCCCGCCTGACCTCGGAGACGGTGAGCGGGTAGAATCGGCTCATCCTGGTGCTCTCTCGGGTCAGATGCACTTGAAGTAGTCGAAGGGCTCGAGGCATGCCTTGCAGGCATACTGAGCCTTGCATGGCGTCGAGCCGAATTCGCTGACCCGCTTCGTCTCGGTCGAACCGCAGCGCGGGCAGGCGATCACCGGCGGCCTGCGCAGAAACCGGTCCACGGGCGAGGGTCCGCTCGCCTGCTCGGCCGGCGGCGCGATGCCGTACGCCTCGAGCCGGCGCCTTCCGTCGTCCGAGATCCAGTCGGTGGTCCACGGCGGCGAGAGCCGGCGCTCGATGCGCAAACGGTCGATCCCGCGCGCGCGGAGGGCGGTCTCGACCTCGAGGGCGATGACGCTGGTGGCCGGGCATCCCGAATAGGTCGGGGTGATCGCGACGACGAGTTCGTCGTCCTGCCATCGCACGTCCCGGACGATACCGAGATCCGTCACCGAGACGGCAGGAATCTCGGGATCCGGCACCTCCGCGAGCCAGGCGCGAACCTGATCCAAATTCGGCCGTGTCGACGTGGTCGCCATGACGTCCCCGCTCCCTACCAAGTGGCGTTCGGATAGGCCCGCTGCAGGAACTGCAGTATCCAAACTCGGCCGTGTCGACGTGGCCGTCATGACGTCCCCGCTCCCTACCAAGTGGCGTTCGGATAGGCCCGCTGCAGGAACTGCAGTTCCGCGAGCACGTATCCGAGATGCTCCGTGTGGACGCCGCACTTCCCGCCGCGCTGCATCCAGCCCGGCTGCGGCAGCGTCAGCTTCGCCTCCTCGGCGGTGGCCCGGATGAGCTCGAGCCAGGGACCATGCAGGGCGGCGAGATCCGGACCCGCGCCGAGCGAAGCGATCTCGCGGTCGATGTCGTCCGTTTCGAACAGCTCTCCGGTGTAGGTCCACAGATCGTCGATGCCGGTTTGCATGCGGCGGTGGCTTTCCTCGGTCCCATCCCCGAGCCGGATCACCCACTCCCGGCTGCGGTCAAGGTGATACGTGACCTCCTTGACGGCCTTCGCGGCGATTTCGGCAATCCGAGGATCGTTCGAGCCCGCGAGCCCGCGCAGGACCAGCGCATGCCAGGCGTCGAAGTAGAACTGTCGCGCCATCGTCATCGCGAAATCGCCGTTCGGCTGCTCGACGAGGAGCACGTTCCGGAACTCTCGGGCGTCCCTGAGATAGGCGAGCTTGTCGGCGTCGCGCCCCCTCCCCTCGACCTCGGCGGCATAGCCGAGCCAAAGCTGCGTCTGACCGATCAGATCGAGGGCGACATTCGAGAGCGCGAGGTCCTCCTCGATGGCCGGCCCGTGCCCACACCACTCCGACAGGCGGTGGCCCAGGACGAGGCAATTGTCGCCGAGCCGCAGCAGGTACTCGAAAAGAACATCCTTGGCGGCCATTACATATGCCCCAGCTCGTCGGGGATGTCGTAGAACGTCGGGTGCCGGTAGATCTTGCTGTTTGCAGGATCGAAGAGCGGTCCCTTTTCGCCGGGCGAGCTCGCCGTGATGTCGGCGGCGCGCACGACCCAGATGCTCACGCCCTCGTTGCGCCGCGTATAGACGTCCCGCGCGTTCAGGATCGCCATCTCGGCGTCAGGGGCGTGCAGACTGCCGACGTGCCGGTGCGAGAGCCCGTGCTGGCTGCGGATGAACACCTCCCAGAGAGGCCATTCCTTTTTCATGCCCGCCCTCCTCGGCTCAAGCCGCGCGCGGCTGGGCGGCGGCCGCCTTCTTCTCGGCGTAGGCGTCCGCGGCATCGCGCACCCAGCGGCCGTCCTCGTAGGCCTTGACGCGCGTGCGCAGGCGCTGGCGGTTGCAGGGGCCGTTGCCGTTGATCACCTGGTAGAACTCCTCCCAGTCGACCTCGCCGAAATCATAGTGGCCGCGCTCCTCGTTCCATTTCAGATCGGGATCCGGAATCGTCAGGCCGAGGTACTCGGCCTGCGGCACCGTTTGGTCGACGAAGCGCTGGCGCAGCTCGTCGTTGGTGTTGATCTTGATCTTCCAGCGCAGCGACTGCGCGCTGTGCACCGAATTCGCGTCGGACGGCCCGAACATCATCAGCGACGGCCACCACCAGCGGTTCAGCGCATCCTGAGCCATTTGCCGCTGCTCGGGCGTGCCGCGGGCGAGTTTCGTGAGCAGGTCGTAGCCCTGGCGTTGATGAAAACTCTCTTCCTTGCAGATCCGGATCATGGCGCGCGCGTACGGCCCGTAGGAGCAGCGCTGCAGCGGCACCTGGTTCATGATCGCGGCGCCGTCGACGAGCCAGCCGATGGCGCCGATATCGGCCCAGGTCAGCGTCGGATAGTTGAAGATGCTGGAGTACTTGGCCTTGCCGCTGTTGAGCTGTTCCAGGAGCTCGTCGCGGGTCACGCCGAGGGTCTCGGCGGCGCAGTAGAGGTAGAGCCCGTGCCCGGCCTCGTCCTGCACCTTGGCGAGCAGGATGGCCTTGCGCTCGAGCGTCGGCGCGCGCGTGATCCAGTTGCCTTCCGGCTGCATGCCGATGATCTCCGAATGCGCGTGCTGGGAGATCTGCCG
Source organism: uncultured Alphaproteobacteria bacterium (assembly GCA_963800985.1). Taxonomy (GTDB): domain Bacteria; phylum Pseudomonadota; class Alphaproteobacteria; order Rhizobiales; family Beijerinckiaceae; genus Microvirga. The sequence continues at coordinate 178,642 of CAWDDI010000024.1, forward strand.
GACCAGCGTCTTGCGGTAGGCCTCCGGCATCCAGTCCTTGGGCTCGATCTTGATGTCGGCGTCGACCCGGTCCTGGAACCGGCGCTCCTCGGGCGACATCTCCTCGCGGCTTTGCACCTGGTCGACGCCCGTCTTCACCATCTGTGCGTACATGGGATTCCTCCGAATGTGCGGGTCGCGCCGTTCTCACGGGTTAATGTCTGCGAGGGTCGAGCGGTTCAGTCGCGCGCCGCGCGCCGGCAACCAGACGCGCCGGGCGAACGATCGGCGTTCGCCGCGCCGCGGCAATTGCAGCTCAATATGTCACAGAAAAATCGATTTGCAATCGCTTTCTGTAATATTTCGATCAGACGGCCCCATATCGCGGCGCGGCGGCCGGCTGGAACCGGCGTGCGAAACCCGGCTCGGCCGGAGGTAGACGCCCTTGGTCGTTGTGGGCGTGCTGGTCGAGCCAGCGCTCCGCGAAGGGCGCCAGTGCGAGGTACACCTCGCCGCAGAGGTCGCGCGCGGTCCGGCCCGCCCAGCGTTCCGGCAGAAGCTCGGCCGGCAGCAGCGGATCCTTGAGGACGGCGCGCCGGAAATCGTGGATGAGGAGAATTCGCACCATCAGGGCCTCGAGGTCGCTGAACGGATCACCGGCCCCGAGGGCTTCGCGCGCAACGGAATAGGTCTCGATGAACCGGTGGTAGCGAGTCTCGACGTCGGCAAGGGGCCACGCCCGCGAGGCGAGGCGCCGGGCCGCGCCACGGTCGCTTGCCGTCGCGGTGAGCCGCAGATGCGAGCCTGCGATCTCGGGGCCCGCTCCCGAGGGCGCCACCAGCATCTCCGGGCCAAGGACGCCATAGCCGAGATCGAACAGCTCGGCGCGAAGCGTCTGCCGGTCCGGGCCATCGAGGAGGACGATGTCGAAGGATCCTCGCCACGCGTGCGGCGTGTCCGTGTAGATGCGTTCGGTCGCGCGCTCGAACTCGCGGGAACCCTGCGGCGCCAGCCGGTAATAGCTCCGGCGCCCGAGCCGCCACCTCTCGAACCAGCCATCGCTCACGAGCCTCGACAGAGCTGTCCGCACGAGGCTCTCGTTGATGCGGAACGCCCGCATGATCTCGACGAGGGTGACCACGGACAGCACTCCGCCCCGGGGAACGACGGCATCTCCGAAAACCGTGATGATGAGCGAGCCCGCCCGTATCGGCGTCCGCTCATGGAACCCGTCCAGCAGCTTCTCGACGAATGCAGCCACGTCGGCATCAACTCCTCGAGCGCGTTCCCTTGGGATGTGCGGCGCTCGACATCGGTGCAGTCCCTCCCGAATGGACGATCGCCTGCGTGGGGGCCACTGTGGACGATATGTACAGCTTTCCCGTCAAGTCGAGTGACCCGCGCGCGGGGCCCGAAATTGCTTGACCAACCGGTCGGTAGGTAAATACATTTTCGCACTCATCCGGAGGACGGCGCCATGAGACTCGAGAGCTTCGTTCGCGGGCAGTGGGTTGCGCCCGGCTCAGACACGACCGACGTCCGCAGCGCCGTGACGGGTGACGTCGTGGCCCAGGTGACCGGCGGCGGGCTCGACATGGGCGAGGTGCTCGCCCACGGACGGACGGTCGGCGGACCGAACCTCCGCGGCCTCACCTTCCATCAGCGCGCCGAACTCTTAAAGCGGCTTGCGCAGTATCTGTCCGAGCGAAAGGACCGGCTTTACACGCTGTCGTTCCAGACCGGCGCGACGCGCTCGGACAACCTGATCGACATCGACGGCGGCATCGGGACCCTCTTCGTCTACGCCTCGAAGGGCCGGCGGGAGCTGCCCAACTCCACGTTCCTCATCGACGGCGGCGTCGAGCGCCTGTCGCGCGGCGGCAGCTTCGTGGGCCAGCACGTCGCGACCCCTCTGCATGGGGTCGCGGTCCACATCAACGCATTCAACTTCCCGTGCTGGGGCCTCCTCGAGAAGATGGCGCCCGCGATCCTCGCCGGCGTTCCGGTCGTCACCAAGCCCGCGACCATCACGTCCTATGTCGCGCATGCGCTCGTTCGCATGATCGCGGAATCGAACATCCTGCCCGAAGGCGCGCTGCAATGCATCGTCGGCCCCACGGGCGATCTGTTCGACCATCTCACCTGCCAGGACATCGTGTCCTTCACGGGCTCGGCGGACACGGCCCAGAAGCTGCAGCGTCACCCGGTGATCGCGCGCGAGTCCGTGCGCTTCATCGCCGAGCGCGACTCGCTCAACTCCGCGATCCTCGCCCCCGACGCCGGTCCGGGCACGCCCGAGTTCGACCTGTTCGTGAAGGAAGTCGCCAAGGAAATGACCGCCAAGGCGGGCCAGAAGTGCACCGCGATCCGCCGCGCGATCGCGCCCAATGCCTACGTCAGCGCGGTCATCGACGCTCTCGGGGAGCGCCTCTCGAAGGTGAAGATCGGCAATCCGGAGCTCGAGACGGTCAGGATGGGGCCCGTCGTGGGGCTCACTCAGCGCCGCGACGTCCTCTCGCAGGTCGAGAAGCTGCGCTCCGAGGCCGAGATCGTCGTCGGCGATCCGGGCAACTTCGCGGTCGAGGGTGCGGACCGCGAGCGCGGCGCCTTCCTGCCGCCCCTCCTCCTCCACTGCCGCGATCCGATCCGCGCCAGGAACGTGCACAGCGTCGAGGCGTTCGGTCCGGTCTGCACCGTGATGGGCTACGACGGTCTCGAAGGGGCCGTCGCGCTCGCAAACCGCGGCGACGGCAGCCTCGTGGCATCCCTCTACACCTACGATGCGGCCACCGCGGCCGAGCTGGTCTTCGGGGTCGGCGCGTTCCACGGGCGTCTGCTGCTCGTCGACCGCGACTGCGCCAAGGAGCAAACCGGCCATGGCTCGCCGATGCCGCACCTCGTCCATGGCGGCCCGGGGCGGGCCGGAGGCGGCGAGGAACTCGGCGGCATCCGCGCGGTGCACCACTACATGCAGCGCACCGCGCTGCAGGGATCGCCCGGCATGCTGTCGAAGGTCACGCGGAAATGGATCAAGGGCGCGCCGACTCTCGATACGGGCAAGCACCCGTTCCGGTACCACTTCGAGGACCTCGAGATCGGGCACACGTTCCACTCCGCGGAGCGGCCCGTCACGCTCGAGAACGTCGAGCATTTCGCCGAGTTCACGGGGGACACGTTCTACGCGCACATGAGCGAGGAGGCGACCAAGAACCATCCGTTCTTCCCCGGCCGGGTCGCGCACGGCTACCTGCTCCTCTCCTTCGCGGCCGGTCTCTTCGTCGATCCCGATCCCGGCCCGGTCCTCGCCAACTACGGCCTCGACTCGCTGCGCTTCCTCAAGCCCGTGCAGCCCGGCGAAACCGTCAAGGTCCGGCTCACCGTGAAGGAGAAATCGCCTCGCAACGAGCAGTACGGGGAGGTCCGGTGGGACGTGGAGATCCAGAACGGACAAGGTGAGACGGTCGCGACCTACGACCTTTTGACCATGAACGCGGTGCGCCCATGACCGCACCGGGTCCTCCCGCGGCCGACTCCGCTTCCGACGTCCCGGTCCGGATCACGCGGACCGGTGAGATCGCGGTCATCGAAGTCGACAACCCTCCGGTCAATGCGATCTCGCACGCCGTCAGGGCCGGTCTTCTGGAGGCGGTGCGACGGATCGAGGAAGACCCAGGGATCGCCGCCGCGGTCATCGCCTGCGCGGGGCGAACCTTCATCGCCGGAGCCGACATCCGCGAGATGGGACAGACGCCGCGCGAGCCCCATTTGCCCGATGTCCTCGACGCCATCGAGGACTGCACCAAGCCCATCGTGGCGGCGATCCATGGAACCGCTCTCGGAGGCGGCCTCGAGGTCGCCCTCGCGTGCCACGCGCGGGTGTTCGACGGTGCGGCGTCCGCCGGCCTCCCGGAGGTGAAGCTCGGGCTCGTCCCAGGGGCGGGCGGCACGCAGCGCCTGCCGCGCCTCGTCGGGATCGACAAGGCGCTCGAGCTCGTGACGAGCGGCCGAACCGTCAAGGCCCCCGACGCACTCGCGCTCGGGATCGCCGACCGGACCGCCGCCGCGGACCTCCGAGGGGCGGCCGTCGAGTTCGCCCGGAGCCTCGTCGGACAGCCGCTGCGCCGGACGGGCGACCTCGCGGTCGCGGCCTTCGACCGTCCCTCCGCGGACGCCAAGGTGGCGGAGATCCGCAAGCGGGCCCGCGGCGCCGAAGCGCCGGGGCGGGCCGCGGAGCTCGTTCTGCTCGCAGCGGAGCTGCCGCTGTCGGAGGGCCTGGCGCGCGAGCGCGAAACGTTCCTGGAACTTCGTGCGAGCGATCAGTCCGCCGCTCTGCGCCATGCTTTCTTTGCCGAGCGGGAGGTCTGGCGCGTCCCCGGGCTCGAGGACGTGGCCCCGCGTCCGGTGCGCTCGATCGGCATCGTGGGCGCGGGCACGATGGGATCGGGTATCGCGGTCGCCTTCGCGGACGCCGGCTTCCCGGTGAGCGTCGTCGAGGCGGGCGAGCAGGCTCTCGCGGCCGGTCGGGCGCGGGTCGCGGAGATCTACGAGCGGCTCGTCGCCTCCGGTCGGCTCGGCGCATCGGCGGCCGCGGAGCGGCGGAACGCGATCGCCTTCCACCGCGAGCTCGCGGCGCTCGCCGACCGGGATCTCGTGATCGAGGCGGTGTACGAGGACCTGGAGGTCAAGCGATCCCTGTTCCGCGATCTCGACCCCATCCTGGCCCCGGGAGCGGTGCTCGCGACCAACACGAGCTATCTCGACATCGGGCTCATCGCCGCCGCGACGAGCCGGCCGGCCGACGTGGTCGGGCTTCATTTCTTCAGCCCCGCCAACGTGATGAAGCTCGTCGAGGTCGTCCGGACCGAGGATACGGCGGCGGACGTCGTCGCAGCTGGGCTCGCGGTCGCGAAGCGGCTCGGCAAGATCCCCGTCGTGTGCCGCGTCTGCGACGGGTTCGTGGGCAACCGCATCCTGTCGCGCTACCGCCAGCAGGCCGAATACATCCTGGAGGAAGGCGCCCTGCCCCAGGACGTGGACGCGGCGCTCGAGGCGTTCGGGTTTCCGATGGGACCGTTCGCGGTGTCGGACCTGGCGGGCCTCGACATCGCCTGGGCGCGGCGCAAGCGTCTCGCGCCGATGCGCGACCCGCGCGAACGCTACGTCGACGTGGCGGACCGCCTGTGCGAGGCCGGTCGCTTCGGGCGCAAGACGGGCGCCGGCTGGTATCGCTACGACGGCTCCCGGCGCGAGCCGGACCCGCTCGTCGCGAAGCTCGTCGAGGAGGCGTCCCGGCGACGAGGGCTCGAGAGGCGTCCGATCTCCGCGGCCGAGATCCAGGCCCGGATTCGGGCGGCGATCGTCAACGAGGCCGCCAAGATCCTCGAGGAGAGGATCGTCGAGCGGCCGCTCGACGTCGATGTGGTGATGATCCACGGCTACGGCTATCCGGCGTGGCGCGGCGGCCCGCTCTTCGAGGCCGACCGCATCGGCCTGCAGACGATCGCCGAGGAGGTCAGGCGCATGGCGGAGCGGGACGGCCCCGGATGGGAGCCCGCGCAGGGTCTGCTTCGCCGCGCCGAGACCGGCGGACGCTTCTATCCCTGACCGAGACCGATCGAAGGAGCCCGATGATGTCGAACGCCTATCTCGTCGCCGGAGTCCGCACCCCGATCGGCCGGTATGCCGGGAGCCTTTCGTCGATCCGGCCGGACGACATGGGGGCTCATGCCATCAAGGAGCTCCTCAAGAAGCTCCCGTCCGTTCCGCCCGCAGCCGTGGACGAAGTCATCTTCGGCTGCGCCAATCAGGCCGGCGAGGACAACCGGAACGTCGCGCGCATGTGCACGCTGCTCGCCGACCTCCCGACGAGCGTCCCGGGCACGACGATCAACCGGCTGTGCGGTTCCGGACTCGACGCCATCGGCAGCGCGGCGCGGGCCATCCGGGCGGGCGAAATCGAGCTCGCGATCGCCGGCGGAGTCGAGTCGATGACCCGCGCGCCGCTCGTGATGGGGAAAGCGTCGGAGCCCTTCCAGCGCACCGCGGAGATCCACGACACCACGATCGGCTGGCGCTTCGTCAACCCGATCCTGAAGGCGCAGTACGGCATCGACTCGATGCCCGAGACCGCGGAGAACGTGGCGGAGGAATTCCAGATCCCGCGGGAGGACCAGGACAAGTTCGCGCTCCGCAGCCAGACGCGCGCGTCCGCAGCGCAGAAGAACGGGCGCTTCGCGGAGGAGATCGTGCCCGTGACGATCCGCCAGAGGAAGGGCGATACGGTCGTGGAGATGGACGAGCACCCGCGCGAGACGAGCCTCGACAAGCTCGCCTCGCTCGGCACGCCATTCCGCAAGGGCGGGTCCGTGACCGCCGGCAACGCCTCCGGGGTCAACGACGGGGCGGCTGCAGTCCTGGTCGCGTCGGAGGCGGCGGTCGAGCGCTACGGGCTCGATCCCCTCGCGAGGATCACGGGGCTCGCGACCGCGGGCGTCGAACCGCGCATCATGGGCATCGGCCCCGTGCCGGCCACGCGCAAGCTCCTGGAGCGGCAGGGTCTGAAGATCTCCGATATCGACCTCATCGAGCTCAACGAGGCCTTTGCCGCGCAGGCTCTCGCCTGCATGCGCCAGCTCGGCCTTGCGGACGAGGCGGAACACGTCAACCCGAACGGCGGCGCGATCGCGCTCGGCCACCCGCTCGGCATGTCGGGGGCGCGGCTCGCGCTGACGGCCGCCCTCGAAATGCGGCACCGCCACGCCAAACGGGCGCTCGCGACCATGTGCATCGGCGTCGGGCAGGGCATCGCCTTGACCTTGGAGACGATCTGAGATCGCGCCGAACGCGGCGCCGAAGAACCGAGCCGGCTGGAGCCGATGCGAAGAAGGAGTCCGCATGACGAAGTTCGAACGGGCCGACGCCGAGCGGATGCTCGTCGAGGTCTTCGCGCCCTGGGTTCAGGCGCTGGGCCTGTCGGTTGAAGCGATCGAACCGGACGGGGCCGTGTTGCGCATGAGGTTTTCGAGGGACCTGTGTCGCGACAACGGCGTCGTTTGCGGCCAAGCCCTCATGAGCCTCGCCGACACCGCGATGGTCTTCGCGGTGTCCGCAGCCGCCGGCGCGTACCGGCCGATGACCACGGTCGACCAGACGATCCACCTGCTCCGACCTGCGGTGAACGCCGACGTCCTCGCCGATGCACGCGTCCTGCGGCTCGGCAAGACGATGGCGTTCGGCCGCGTCACGCTTCTCGCCGAAGGCGATCCGCGCCCGGTCGGGACGGCGCAGGTCGCGTACGCGCTGATGGGTGGCTCAACGCCGCCGAACCAGGCTCCGTCGCCCGCAGGCACCAGCGCGGGTCGCCCGGGCTGAACGATTGGAACTGCTTCCAAGTTCGTGGAAACGGCTCTCGCTTGATTGAGACCGGCTTGCGCTTTGAGAATTCACGTCGCACGGGCGTGCGCGCCGCCTCGACGCTTGACTTCGTCAATGCGGACGCATCGAGGCCGCGACCGCCTTAGCCCGCGCCGAGTGCGCGGACGCATGCGTCGTCCGAGCCCCGCGATCGGACCGTCGGTCCAGCGGCTCAGGAGCCCGTCGCGAAGAAGACGAGGCGCTGGAGCAGCGTGTAGTTCGACTCGAACACCATGATGGCGACGAACACGAGGACCAGCGCCGGCGGGATCAGGATCGCGTAGATCAGCGTCAGCCGCTCCCATGCCATATGCATGAAGACGGCGACGATCAGCCCCGCCTTCAGCATCATGAAGAGCAGGATCAAGGTCCAGCGCAGATAGCCTTGCAGGTGGAAGTAATCGACGAGGTAGGAGAACGTGCTGAGGACGAACAGCCACGCCCAGACGACGAGGTAGAGCTTGATCGGATGCTGCTGTCCGTGCTCGTGCGTCGTCGCCGGAGCGTGGGCGACAGGTTCACCGTGAGCGGTCGCGTGAGCCATGGTATCCTCACCAGAGATAGAAGAACGCGAAGATGAAGACCCAGACGAGGTCCACGAAATGCCAGTACAAGCCGGTGATTTCGACGATCTCGTAGTGGCCCCGGCGGCTCGTGAAGAAGCCGCGTTTTTCCGTGTCGAAGTCTCCCCTCCAGACCTTCCGCGCGATGATGATCAAGAAGATCACGCCGATCGTCACGTGAGTGCCGTGAAAGCCCGTGATCATGAAGAACGACGAGCCGAACTGCGGGGCGCCCCACGGGTTGCCCCACGGCCGGACGCCCTCCTGGATCAGCTTCGTCCACTCGAAGGCCTGCATCCCGACGAAGGTCGCGCCCAGAATGGCCGTAAGCAGCATCAGGATCGCGGTTTTCCTGCGGTCGCGGCGATAGCCGAAATTGACCGCCATGGCCATTGTCCCGCTCGACGTGATCAGCACGAAGGTCATGATGGCGATCAGGATGAGGGGCACGTTCTGGCCCCCGATATGCAAAGCGAAGACCTCGCTCGGGTTCGGCCACGGCACCGTCGTCGACATGCGCACGGTCATGTACGACAGGAGGAAACAGCTGAACACGAACGTATCGCTCAGGAGGAAGATCCACATCATGGCCTTCCCCCAGGAGACGTGCTTGAAGGTCCTCTGGTCGGAGGCCCAGTCGGTCGCCAACGCGCGCCAGCGGCTGGGACGCAGGGACGCCCTCTCGGAATCTTTAAGCGCGATCTCCGCCATCGGTTTCCCCTACCTCAGCAACAACAGACATCTGTCAGCGCGAACTCCGCCATCGGTTCCCCAACTCAGCAACAACAGACGTCTCTCAGCGCGATCGCCGCCATCGGATTCCAACAGACGTCTCTCAGCGTGATCGCCGCCATCGGTTTCCCCTTAGCTCAGCAACAATAGACCGAACAGGACGAGCCACATCAGGAGCAGGAAGTCCCAATACATGCTGCACAAATCGATGCCGAGGCGCAGCCGGGCCAAGTCGTTCCCGACCCATGCCCGCCCGATGCTGCGGCCCAGGGCCACGAGGCCTCCGAGGACATGGACGCCGTGCAGCGCGGTGATGAGATAGAAGAACGAGCTCGCCGGGTTGGCGGTGAGACCGTAGCCGCTCCGGTTCAGCTGGTCCCAGGCGAGCAGCTGCCCTGCTACGAACGCGAGCGCCGCTCCGCCCGCGGCAAGCAGGCCCGTGCGGACGCGCCGGATGTCATCGCGATCCGCGGCGACGCGCGTCCACTGGAGCGCGGCGCTGCTCAGCATCAGCACGCCGGTGTTGACCCACAGGAGGGTCGGCTTCGGCACCGGGCGCCAATCGGCGATCTGCATCCGCATCGCGTAGGCGCTCATGAACAGCGCAAAGAGCGAGCCGATGGCGGCGAGCAACACGCCGAGGCCGATTTTCGCAACCGGCACCGACGACGCCCCGGAGCCCGTGAACTCGCCGGCGGCGCCCTCCTCGAGCCACGGCTTGGACCCCAGGCGGTGCTTGGAGAGCCACCACACGGCAATCACCGCCAGGCCCGAGAAGAACAGGATGGTGATGCCCATCGCTTGCGCGCTCTATGCCGGCTTCAGCGTAGGAGGCTGATTTTGGGGTACGAAGTCCTGCTCGGCGCCCGGGACGTTGTAGTCGTAGGCCCAGCGGTAGACGACCGGGAGCTCGGGACCCCAGTTGCCGTGGCTCGGCGGAGTCTCGGGCGTCTGCCACTCGAGGGTGGTCGCTCTCCACGGATTGCCGCCAGCCGCCTTGCCCCTTCGCAAGCTCCAGAACAGGTTGAACAGGAACAGGACCTGGGCAACGCCGACCGCCAGGGCGACCACGCTGATGAAGGCGTTCAGCGTTTGCGCCGATTCCGGGACAAAGCTGGTTTGGCCGATCTCGTGGTAGCGGCGCGGCATCCCGAGGAGCCCGAGATAGTGCATCGGGAAGAAGATCAGGTACGCGCCCACGAACGTGATCCAGAAATGGATCTGGCCCATGGTTTCGTTGAGCATCCGCCCGGTCACCTTCGGGTACCAATGGTAGATCGCGCCCAAGATCACCATGATCGGGGCGACGCCCATCACCATGTGGAAATGCGCGACGACGAACATGGTGTCCGACAGGGGCACGTCGACGACCACGTTGCCGAGGAACAGTCCCGTAAGCCCGCCGTTCAGGAACGTGACGATGAAGGCGAGCGCGAAGAGCATCGGAACCGTCAGGTGGATGTCGCCGCGCCAAAGGGTCAGCACCCAGTTGTAGACCTTGATCGCCGTCGGAACCGCGATGATCAGCGTGGTGGTCGCGAAGAAGAAGCCGAACCACGGATTCATCCCGCTCACGTACATGTGGTGCGCCCACACGATGAAGCTCAGCGCTCCGATCGCCACGATCGCCCACACCATCATGCGGTACCCGAAGATGTTGCGCCGCGCGTGGGTGCTGATCAGATCGGAGACGATGCCGAAGGCGGGCAGCGCGACGATATAGACCTCGGGATGCCCGAAGAACCAGAACAGGTGCTGGAACAGGATCGGACTTCCGCCGCCGTATTGCAGCTGCTCCCCCATGGAGACGAGCGCGGGCATGAAGAAGCTCGTGCCGAGCAGCCGGTCGAACAGCATCATCACGGCGCCGACGAACAAGGCCGGAAACGCGAGGAGCGCCAGCACGGTCGCCGTGAAGATGCCCCAGACCGTCAGGGGCATGCGCATCAACGTCATCCCGCGCGCCCGACCCTGAAGCACGGTCACGACATAGTTGAGGCCGCCCATCGTGAAGCCGATGATGAAGATGATCAGCGAGACGAGCATCAGGATGATGCCCCACTCGTAGCCCGGTGTGCCTTGCAGGATTGCCTGCGGGGGGTAGAGCGTCCAGCCGGCGCCCGTGGGACCGCCCGGTACGAAGAAACTCGCGACCAGGACCAGCACGGCCAGAAGATAGATCCAGTAGCTCAGCATGTTGACGTAGGGAAAAACCATGTCCCGCGCGCCGACCATCAGCGGGATCAGGTAGTTCCCGAAGCCGCCCAGGAACAGCGCGGTGAGGAGATAGACCACCATGATCATGCCGTGCATGGTGATGTATTGCAGGTACTGGCTCGGATCGATGAACGAGAACGTGCCCGGAAAGCCGAGCTGCAGCCGCATCAGCCACGACAGCACCAGCGCCACGAGACCGATCGCCAGAGCGGTCGCCGAATACTGGATGGCGATGACTTTCGCATCCTGCGAGAAAACGTACTTCGTGATCCAGCTGTGCGGGTGGTACAGCTCGACATCCGCGACTTCCGCCGGAGGGATGGGTTCGTCTCGGCCCAGGGCTGCGTCGACCATCGCAATTCCTCCTCGCTCGGCCTTCCCTACTCGGTGGCGGGCTTGTAATTGGCCTTCATGGTTTTGGGCACGCCGGACAGCTCCGCGAAGGTTCGCTGCTTCTCCAGCCAGGCTTGGTAGGCCGCTTGTTCGGCCACCACCACGGAGCCGCGCATGTTGGGGTGCCCGACGCCGCACAATTCGGCGCACAGAATGTCGAACGTGCCGGTGCGGCTCGGCGTCATCCAGAAGTAGGTCACCGATCCCGGGACCATGTCCATCTTCCCGCGAAACTCCGGGACGTAGAAATTGTGCAGGACGTCCACGGAGCGAAGCAAGACCTTCACGGGCCTGTCGATCTGCAGGTGCAGATTATCGTTCTCGACCACGATGTCGTCTTTGCCGTTGGCGTCCTCGGGGTTGAGGCCCAAGGGATTTTCGGCGCTCACGTTGCGAACGTCGGATGTGCCGAGCCGGCCGTCCTTCCCGGGGAGCCGGAAGCTCCAGGACCACTGTCGGCCGACGACCTCCACCTCGGTCGCTCCATCCGGGACGGTGACGAACTGATGCCAGACGAACAAGCCGGGAGCGAGCATCGCAGCGACGCCCAGACTCGTCACGACCGTGAGCCACCACTCGAGCCGCTTGTTCTCCGGCTCGTAGAGCGGCGGGTGGCCGCTGCCATGGCGGAACCGGAACACGCAGTAGGCGACGAAGAGAACGACGGCGACGAAGGCGAATCCGGTGATCCAGAACGTGATGATCAGGGTCGAGTCGATGTAGCCCCAGTTCGACGCGATGGGAGTCCACCACCAGGGACTCACCATGTGAAACACCACCGAGCCGACTGCGACGAGAACCAATATGACGGCTGCAGGCATTCTTCGTCACCCCTGCCCGAAAGCGATGGACCCGAAACGACGAGCCGCTGCGTCGGCCGTGGGGAATCGCGTCATCGTTCCCGCACCCGCCTCGGACCGCCGAACCCGGTCGATCTCTCGAGAAAACCGTCCGGAGCGGTCGCCCAGGACGCCGAAATTCCCCACCCGCCGTTTGTGCCCCGGGCTCTCCGACCAGCGTCGGCGGCACGTTGCAAGATCGCTCCAGTCGAAAACCAGGCTCGCATCCGGAAGAGCATCACAAAGTACGACCGTGCAAAGCGCGTTCCGCGGTCATGATGATCAATCCGGCGAAGGTGTCAATCCAAGGTGGACAGTATTTCACAACGCAGCATCCTCGATGCGAACCGCATGCCGGGATCAAGTAGGAGGGGCACGGCACCACGCTCAGAAGCACCAAGCCAGGGCCGCAGACACGGTGTCGCGGATGCGCACCGCATCGCCAAATCGCCAGGATAGAAGCGCGCCGGCGCCGACGAGGACGGTCCCAGCGGCGACGAGGAGCACCGCGCCAAGCGGCGCAGGACGCCCCGTCGCGGGTGTGCCGGCGTGCGTGGCTCGCGATCCTGACTGCATCCCGTGACAAGCCCTTTCTCCCAACGATACTGCAGCGCGCCCGCTCGGGCAATTGCACGGAGCCGGCGGGACGGGCGAAGCGGCTCGCCGACCACGTCCAGGGCCCTTCGGCGCCACGGACCATTGCCGCCCGACGAAAAGGCCGAGGTCGCTCGGCTACGTGCCAGGGTCGGAAACGGCGCCGTCGCCGGGCGGCGGGCGAGCGCGGTGGCGGCGCTTCTGCCAAGGCCAGTGACCCTCGATCTCGACCTCGAGCGAGATGCTGAGGAAGGTTCTGATCAGGACGATCCCCGCCAGGACGGCCAGGTTGTTCAGGTTGGGCTCGATCGCGACGGTCCCGATGATGTCGGCGGCGACCAGGAACTCGAGGCCGAGCAGGATCGAACGGCCCATGCTCGACCGGTACTGATCGTGGGGCTCGCCCGCCGCTCCGATGCTGCCCCCCTGGCGAAGGTAGGTGACGGTCGCGGCCACCGCTCCTATGACGATGACCGCGATTCCCGCGATCTCGATGGCCCGCGCGATCCAATGCAGGACGAGGTCCAGCGAATCGGAAAATTCGTGCGCCGCGGGTGCCGCCGCTCCTTGCGCCGTTGCGGGATCGGCGACCAGCGAAGCTCCCAGGAGAAGGAGCGCTGCGAGACCCCTGAAAGCGGCCGAAGTCATGGAAGGCCCACGCGGCGCCGACGGCGCAAACTCGGCCGTCGCGTGGGCGGATCACCGTACCCGAGGATCACGACCGATGTCCTTTGCAGCCGAAAGGGGTCGTCGCGCACACGGCGGTCGAGGCCCGCAACCGTGAGCGTCCGCACGGCTCCATCCTCACTCCTTCACCGCGCCCGTCATGGACGAGACGTAGTAATCGACGAAGAAGGAATACAGCACCACCACCGGGATCGACCCGAGCAGCGCTCCGGCCATCAAGGCACCCCATTCGTAGACGTCTCCGCGGACCAGTTCGGTGAGCACGCCCACGGGGACCGTCTTGTTCTCCGAGGACTGGATGAAGGTGAGCGCGTAGATGAACTCGTTCCAGGACAGCGTGAAGGCGAAGATCCCTGCCGATATCAGGCCTGGCACGGCCAGCGGCAGCATGATCCGTGTGAGGATCTGCCAGCGCGTCGCGCCGTCCACGAGCGCGCACTCCTCGAGTTCGTAGGGGATCGAGCGGAAGTATCCCATCAAGAGCCAGGTGCAGAACGGGATCAGGAAAGTCGGATAGGTCAAGATGAGCGCGAGTTTCGAATCGTAGATCCCGAAGCCGAAGACCATGACGGCGAGCGGAATGAACAGGATCGACGGTGGCACGAGGTAGGCTCCGAAGATCGCAAGCCCGACATAGCGCGAGCCCGTGAAGCGGATCCTCTCGATCGCATAGGCCGCGAGCACCGCGGCGACGAGTGAAAGGGCGGTCGAGCCGACCGCAACCAGCATCGTGTTCCAAAGCCACCCCGGGTAGGAGGTCTCGAACAGCAGGTAGGAGACGTGCTGCAGCGTCGGGCTCGAGGGAAAGAAGGGATTATGGTTGTTGAAGTCCGTCAGCTCGTTGTTGGGCTTCAGCGCCGTCACGGTCATCCAGTAGAAAGGAAACAGCAGCACGAAAACGAAGAGCGCGAGCGGCAGGTAGAGAACCACGAGCCGTCGCGGCAACCGGTCGAGATAGCTCGTTCCGACGCTTTCGTCGGCGTGGCTGGTTTGGCGGGAGCCTAGGTCGGCAGCGACGGCCATGGTGGGGTCCTCTCGTGGTTCAATCGGCGCTTCCCTGCTGCCACTTGCGGCGCTGCAGGCCGAAATAGCTGAACAGGATGGCCGCGAGGAGGAAGGGAATCATCGCCACCGCGATCGCCGCGCCCTCTCCGAGCTGACCGCCGGGAATGGCTCGCTGGAACGACAGGGTCGCCATGAGGTGGGTGGCGTTGAGCGGGCCGCCGCGGGTCAGCACGTAGATGAGCTGGAAATCCGTGAAGGTCAGCAGGACCGAGAACGTCATCACGACCGCGATGAGCGGCGAGAGCATGGGCAACGTGACGTAACGGAACCTCTGCCAGCCGGTGGCGCCGTCGAGCGTCGCGGCCTCGTGCAGCGACGGCGAGATGGTCTGCAGGCCAGCGAGGAGCGTGATCGCTACGAACGGGATGCCGCGCCATATGTTTGCGGCGATCACGGACGCGCGGGCATTCTCGACGTCGCCGAGGAAATTGATCGGGCTGTCGATCACGCCGAGCTCGATCAGCGCCCAGGAGATCACCGAGAACTGCGCGTCGTAGATCCACCAGAAGGCGATGGCCGACAGCACGGTCGGGACCACGAACGGGAGGAGCAGAACCGCGCGGAAGAACGACTTGAAGGGCAGGCGCTCGTTCAGGATGAGCGCCAGCCAGAGACCGAGGGCGAACTTAACGACCGAGGCGACGACCGTATAAAGCAGCGTGTTGAACACCGACAGCCAGAACAGCGAATCGTCCCACAGGAGCTGATAGTTCTCGAGGCCGATCCAGACGCCGGCCCGGCCGATCCGCGTATCCGTGAATCCGAGCCAGACGCCGAGGCCCAACGGATAGGTCAGGAAGATCAGGAGAATCGCGAGCGCCGGGAGAAGGAACAGGAAACCCGCGAGGCCCCGGCTCCGGAGAAACGAACCCCTTGCGGCTCTCCGCGAGGGGAGGATCGTGCTCTGCAGGGCGGCTTCGGCCATCAGTCATCCCTCCCCTCGGCGCTGCGCGAAGCACGGCGGACGCTCCGCCCGCATTCGCCGCTCGCCGCGACACAGCCATGAAGCGAGCCCCTCCCGCGGGGCGGGAGGGGCCGCGACGGCCGCTCAGACGCGGTAGTAGCGGTTCGCCCGCGTTTCGGCGCGCTTCGCGGCCTCCTCGGGCGACCGCTGCCCGGTCGCGGCTTCCGCGATCATGTCGACGAGGACGTAGTCCGCCATCACGGCCGCCGAAGCATAGCCCAGCGGCCCGGCATAGCCGTTCGGCCGAAGGGTCTCGGAGGCGCGCTTGTAGGGCCGGTGAACGGGATCCGCTTCCCAGACCGGGTTGTCGATCATTGCCTTCAGCGGCGGACAGCAATACGCGCTGGAGGCCAGAACCCACTGGTCCATCTGCGGCTTGTCGAGCATGAACTGCAGGTAGGCCTTCGCGGCGTTCGGGAACTTCGTATACTTGAAGATCACGCCCGACGTGGTCTGATGCAGTTCCACCGGCTGACCGACCGGGCCGACCGGCAGGATCGACGAGCGGATGTCGGCCGCCATCTCGGCCATCTTGGGATCCGTCTTGGCGGAGTAGTAGAGCGAGACGCCGTTCGCCGTCACCGAGATGTCGCCGGCAAGGAAGACGCGGTTGTTGTTGATGTCGAGCCAGCTCTCGGTTCCCGGGATGAAGGTCTGGTAGAGCTCGCGGGCGTACTGCAGAGCCTTGATGGTCTCGGGGCTGTTGATCACCACCTTGCCGCTCTCGTCGACCATCTTGCCGCCGTGGCTCCACAGGAGCCAATGCGCGAAGTTGTTGCCGTCGCCGACCGCCTTGCCGAGCGCGAAGCCCGGCGGCTTCGACTTGGCTTTCAAGGCCTTGCAGAGCTCCAGGAAGGCATCGGTCTTGTCCGGGAACGTCGAGAATCCGGCCTGCTTGACCATGCTCTCGCGGTACATGATGCCGTTGCCGATCGACGCGATCGGCAAGGCCACGAAGGTGTCGCCGCGCTTGGCGTAGCCCTCGATGCCGGGATAGTAACCGCCGTAGTTCTTCGCGAACGCGTTCGCGACGTCCGTGACCTCGAGCAGCTTATCGGGATACTGGTGGGCGTCGTCGAACCAGACGAGCATGACGTCCGGCCCCTGGCCGACATTGGCCGCCACCGCGGCCTTCGGCCGGATGTCCTCCCAGCCTTCCTTGTCGACGCGCACCTGCACGCCAGTCATATCGGAGAACTTCTTGGTGTTGGCGAGCCAGGAATCCTCCTCGCTCTTCACGAACGGCGCCCAACGCAGGACGCGAAGCGAAGCGCCCGGCTCCGGCTTGAACGACGGCATGCTCGCCTGCGCGGACGCGGGATTGGGGGCCGTCAGACCTGCGCCCGCGGCACCCGCCGCGAGCCCCGCAGTGCCCAGAAGAAGATCGCGCCTTGAAATCGACATTGGCATTCCTCTGATCCTTGGGACTTTTCGTTGGCGGAGAGGCGCGCGAGCCAGTCCCGGGAGAGCCGCACGCGTTGGATTGTTCACACCAATCTTGCGCCGGTCGCTTCGTCGAAGAGGTGGACGAGAGCGGGATCGGGCGCGATGCGGATCGTTTCGCCCGGCCGGGCCTTGATGCGTTCCCGGAACACGCACACGATTTCCTGCTCGCCGAGGTGCGCGACGATCTGCATCTCCGCCCCGGTCGGCTCGATCACGATGATCTGCACCGGCACGCCGTGGTCCGCCAGAACGAAGTGTTCCGGCCGGACGCCGTAGACTGCGGCGCGCCCATCCGAGGCGGCGGGAGCCTTGGCGACGGGAAGGTCGATGCCCGTGGAGGTCCGGAAACCCGACCCCTCGATTCGGCCATGGATGAAATTCATCGCCGGGCTGCCGATGAAGCCTGCCACGAATATGTTGTCGGGCCGGTCGTAGAGGTCGAGCGGGGAACCGATCTGCTCGACGTTGCCGTCGTGCATGACGACGATCTTGTCCGCCATGGTCATCGCCTCGATCTGGTCGTGGGTGACGTAGACCGTGGTCGTCGTCAGCCGCTGGTGCAGGGCCTTGATCTCGGTGCGCATCGCGACCCTGAGCTTCGCATCGAGGTTCGACAGCGGCTCGTCGAACAGGAACACCTGCGGGTCGCGCACGATCGCCCGGCCCATCGCGACCCGCTGACGCTGGCCGCCCGAGAGCTGGCGCGGGTAGCGGTCGAGGAGCTTGGTGAGGCCGAGGATCTCCGCGGCGCGGTTCACCTTGCTGGCGATCTCAGCCTTCGGGGCGCCTTTCAGCTTGAGCGAGAACGCCATGTTGTCGGCGACGCTCATGTGGGGGTAGAGCGCGTAGTTCTGGAACACCATGGCGATGTCGCGCTCTTTCGGGGGCACGTTGTTGACCACGCGCGAGCCGATGCGGATCTCTCCCCCGGAGATGTTCTCGAGCCCTGCGATCATCCGCAGGAGGGTCGATTTCCCGCACCCCGATGGTCCGACCAGGATCACGAACTCGCCGTCCTGGATGTCGACCGAGACCCCGTGGATGACCTGCGTCGCCCCAAAGGCCTTTCGTACGTCACGGATTTCAACGGAGGCCATCGCGCTGGTTTGCTCCCTCAAAGAATGCGGCCGCACGTCGAACTCGTGCGCCCGCAGTCGGCTGCGCCGTCGCGGCCGAACCGCCGTCGGGCGGCTTGGCGGATTGGATCGCAAGCTCGCGATCCTGACGATAAGGTCCCTTCCGGACGCGTGGCGGGGCGTGCGCTCCCTCGGCTCGTCCGTTCGGGTCCCAGGTCCGTCCGTTCCATCATCTTTGCATGGCGGACCAAGATCAAGGGGCAGCGAGGACCGGCTGAACGGTTCCACAAGCTATTGTGCCGGCATCGTTTTCGCGCCGGCGCGACCCTCGCCCTCGATTTGGCGTCGCTCTCGTCCGCCGAGACACACGAGGACGAGCCTCAACGGGACGGCTGCTTCGCTCATCCTAGAACGTCGCTGTAGGCCCTGTGACGTCGGATCCACGCGGAGGCGTACCCGCAGAAGGGCACCACCTTACGACCTTCGTTGCGGGCGATATCGCAGACGCCCTGCATGAGACGACCCGCGGCTCCCGTTCCGCGAAGCTTAGGCGGAGCCTCGACGTGGTAGATCGCGAGCCTCGGACCCTGTCGCCGATAACTCGCGAACACGACTTGGCCGTCGATCTCGAGTTCGAACCGACCCTTCTCCGCATTGTCGCGAATTTCGCTGGTCATGTCCGTGCGTGCCGTGGGCTCCTGACCAACGCGGCGTCACCGCTGGCGTTCCGAGCGCCGTGGCAGCCGAAGCTTTCGTGGCCAATAGAGCTTCCGACGGTCCGCGAGAGCTCCGCCGGAGCTCGCTCGAGGATTCGGAGGCCCACGCCTATCGGACGGCCGAGTCCGCCGCCGCAGCCGAGTCGCTCGGCAGGGCGTCTTCGACGGAGGTCTGCGAAACCTCGGCGTCGATCTCACGCTCCGCGCGAACCCAATGGTCTTCCGGATCGCCCGAGCGGCCTTCCCGTTCCCAGATCTCGTATGCCCGCTTGCGGATCCGTGCCTCACGGTCGAGGTCCATTGGCCAAACCTCCTTTCGACGTGGAGATCATCCATCTCCAATTACCCGCGACAGGGAGCGACCATCCAAGCGCATCTCGCCGGCACCTCCCGTCGTGGAGCTCGCCTGGCGGGTGATCCCGCCGGTTTCGCCGTCAACAATTGTCGGGGACGGCTCGTTCCGTTCGCCTGCCGGCCTGCGGCGACGCGGTCGCCGCGACGTCCATGTCCATCGGGGGACGGTTTCGCCGCGGACGAGCCACGGGTTCGTCAGCTCGGCCGCGCCGCGCTCTGCACCGCGTTCGCTGCCCGGAGCCCCAGCAGCCGTCGGGCCTCGTCGGGTTGAGCAACGCGGCGGCGGTGCCGCTCGATGTCCTCGGCGGCGATCCGGACGAGTTCCGCGTTGCTCTTCGCGAGTCGGTCCTTGGCGACCCGGATGTTGTCCTCGAGCCCCGTGCGGACAGCATCCGCCCCCCGGTCCAGGGCCCAGGCCATGACCTCGGACTGGTGGCGCCCGATTCCGGCCGCCGTCCAGGTCGCCTTCGGGAGCACACGCCGGAGCTCGCCGAGGAGGATGTCGAGGAGATGTTCGTCCGCGGGGGTCGCGTTCTGAACCCCCATGACGAACTGCACGTGCGGGGTCTCGTCGAGGAGGCCTTGCTCGACGAGGCGCTTCGCTCCGTGCAGATGCGAGAGGTCGAAGATCTCGATCTCCGGCCTGATGCCGAATTGCTTCATCTTGCCCGCGAGGTCGACCACCAGGCTCGTGGGGTTCTCGTAGACGATCGTGGGGAAGTTCACCGAACCCGTCGAGAGCGACGCCATGTCGGGCTTGAGGTACAGCGACGAGCTGCGGGCACTCGGGTCGCGTCCGCGCCCCCCGGTGGAGAATTGAATGATCATGCCAGGACAGTGCTTCGCGATGCCTTCCTGCACGGCGGCAAAGCGATCCGGATCCGACGACGGCGTCTCGTCGTCGTTGCGCACGTGGATGTGGACCAGGCTGGCACCCGCCTCATAGGCCTCGTGCGTCGACTCGACCTGCTCGGGGACCGTGATCGGAACCGCCGGGTTGTCCTTCTTGCGCGGGACGGAGCCCGTGATCGCGACCGCGATGACGACGGGATTCATGTCGTTCTCCCGGATCTGATCAGGCGTCTGAAAACACCGTCTCTCAGTCGACCTGGAGGGTTCATGTCGTTTTCCCGGAGCTGATCAGACGTCGAAAAACACCGTCTCGCGGTCGCCCTGGAGGTGGATGTCGAACACGTAGACGACCTCCCCGCCCCGCTCCTCGCGGCGCGCAATCAGGGTCTCGCGGCGGGCGGGCTGCTCGATGATGTTGAGGACCGGATCGACCCTGTTGGCCTCCTCTTCGTCCGAAAAGTACATGCGGGTCGAAAGCCCGATGTTGATGCCCCTCGCGGCGAGCCAGAGGTTTACGTGCGGCGCCATCGGCTTGTGGCCGTGGCGCCCAGCCACGGAACCGGGTTTGACTGTTTCAAAGGTGTAGAGGCCGGTCTTGAAGTCCGTGCCGGCCCGGCCCCATCCGCGGAAGGCCGGATCGAGCGGCTTGCCGTCCTGCCGGTCGGCCGGGTGATCGTAGCGGCCGGCCGCGTTCGCCTGCCAGATCTCGACCAGGATGTCCCGGGCCGGCGAGCCCGATCCGTCGAAGATCCGGCCTTCGATGCGGATGCGCTCGCCCTTCGTCTCGGGGGTGACGAGCACGTTCGAGAAGTCGGTCTCGAAGATGTCGAACCCGGCCTGGTGCGGGATGAGACCGATGTGGACGTAAGGACCGGCGGTCTGCGACGGGGTTTCCTTGAGGGTCGGCCGCGACGGGATCATGGCTCAATTCCCCTGAAGCTTGTTCTCGAACAGGGTCGACCGGCGCCCGCGCAGGACGATGTCGAAGCGGTAGGCGAGGCAGTCGAGCGGAATCGCGGCGCCGAGGTCGAGCGGCGCGACGAGTCGCTGGATGGCCTCAGGGTCCGGGATCGTTCCCGCGATCGTGTCGGTTCGGATGAGCGGATCGCCCTCGAAATACATCTGGGTGATCAGGCGCTGGGCGAATCCCGAGCCGAAGACCGAAAAATGGATATGGGCCGGCCGCCATGAGTTGACGAAGTTCCGGAACGGGTAGGCGCCGGGCTTCACGGTGCGAAAGTAGTAGTACCCCGTTTCGTCGGTCAAAGTCCGACCGCAGCCGCCGAAGTTCGGATCGATCGGCGCGAGATACGTGTCGTTCACATGGCGATAGCGACCGCCGGCATTGGCCTGCCAGAACTCCACGAGCGTATCGGGCACGCCGCGACCGTTCCCGTCGAGAACATGGCCGTGCACGATGATGCGCTCGCCGACCGGCTCGCCGTCCTTGGCGTAGTTGCGGATGAGGTCGTTGTCGAGGGGACCGATCTCCTCGCGGCGGAAGGTCGGGCCCGTAACTTCGGACAGCGAGTTCTGCAGGGACCACAGGGGGATGCGCGGCGAGCGCAGGACGCTCGTCTTGTACGACGGTGTGAAAGCCGGCGGATGGATGCTCCGGTCCCTCTGGGTGAACTCGCCGATGTCGGTGTCCATGATGGCTCTCCGTTTCGATCGTCAGTTCAAGCCGCCCGGGGCACCGGTCGCGGAGTGCGGCTCGGGGCGCGCAATCGACCCCTTACGACCGGAGCGATGATGCCCGTCGGGGCGGCGCAATCGACCTTCCCGCGGACGTGCATGCACCGGGCTTCGCCGGATAAGGCGTCGTGAACACCACCCTCGGGCCTGTCAAGAAGGTGGCACGATCCAAGGACATCCGCCATTCGAGCCCTCCGATATCCCGGTTTGAACCGAAGCTCCGGGCAGCGGCCTTGCCCCATCAGGCGCGAGGCATCGTCGTTCGGCCGATCCAGGCACGATTGAGGAGCTGGGCCGCGGGTCCGGGAGCCGCCCGGCCGCGCAGCCGACCTCTCGCCTCCTGGTAGGGACCGACATAGCGCAGTTTCTCGGGAAGCACCGGGTAGATTCGGCGCGCCCACCGGAGCGCCCGTTCGGCCGTCCGCCTCTCGGCCCTCCCGTAGGGCAGCTCGAATGCCTCTCTTATGGTCCGGGGCAGCAGGTGCGCCGTGAGCGCCCGATACCAGCCCGGCGAGCGCAGCCAGCGACCCGCTCCGCCGAGAACCTGTTCCGCGATGCGTCTTGCCGGAGGGCCGACGGCGATCGCATCGGAATGCCACATGGCCTCGTTATAGGCCGCGAACGCGTTCCAGTCGGCGGGCTGGGACTCGGGCGCGATCCCGAACATGGCGCCAAGCCGTCGACAGTCTTCGTAGTACGCCTCGCGATCGGCGAAGGTCAGCGGTGTCAGCACGAGATCGTGCGTGATGAGCGCCGTCTCCACCAGAGTTGCGTAGACCCATCGCAGCGTGGCGGTGTCGTTCGCGAAATAGGGCGAACCTTCTGCGAACCCTCCCGCGGTCGCGGGCAAACTGCCCCGCACCCTCGCGTGGACGCGGTGCAGCCGGCGGGCGGCTGCAAAGGCCTGGTCGAGGTTGCCGAAGACGAGGGTGTACATGACCTCGAACGTCCGGTGAAAGCGACCGATGGGATCGGCAAGGGTCGTGGAGTGCTCGGCGATGCCCGCGGCGACCCAGGGATGGGCGAGCTGCAGCAGGAGCGCCCGGCCGGCGCCTAGGAAAACCGCCGCCTCGCGATCGACCCGCCAGATCAGGGACTCGGGTCCGAATACGCCTTCGTCGCCTCCGGCAGCCGACGCGCGAACCCGCTCCAGCTGTCGCTCGAGATCATCTGCGCCGACGTGCGAACCTGCGCCCGAGCCAGCAGCGATCTTCGGATCGGACACGTTTGGAGGCCGCACGGGGACCGCGCGCCCCATTTCGACGCGCCGCGGGCGTCCTTCCTCGGGCTGGTTTGGCGCGACCATGTCGGCTCAAACGCTCAATATGCCAACGACCAGCACGACACCGACCGCCACGATGAATCCTGCGAACGCGCCCGGGAATCCATCCAGTGCGTCGTGTGTCGCACCGCTCGCCCGGGCGCCCCTTCGCCAGCGCTCGACCGCTTCGAGCCGCCGCGCCAGGGCAACGCGGAACGCGCTCGGCGGGGTTCCGCCCGCCTCGTCGTCCGTGCCGAGCGGCGACAGGCCCGGATCGAAAACCTCATTCTTGTCGCCCGTGCGGCCGCTGTCGATGTCGCCCTTCAGCATGGCCGTCGTGGGCCTGTCGGAGGCGGGCGGCGGATCCATGGGCTTGGTGGTGTGGGTCGGAGGAAGGTCGCGATGATCGGTCAAGTTACCCTCCTGAATGCACGCCCGATCGGGTGAACCAGCGGTGACTGCCAAACCCCGGCGAAGTCGGCGGGTTCCTGGTCGCGTGACGGGAAGGCCGGATTGCGCGAAGGAGCCCGGCCGGAGCGCTCATATCCAGTTCCTCATCCGCGCGATCGCCATGGCGGCGATCGTGAACAGGATCAGCACGCCGATCACGCTCCAGAACCCGAGTCCCCCGCTCTGAAAAAACGGAGCCTCGAAGTTCATACCGAAAATGCCCGCGACGGCCCCTACGGCGCCCACCAGCATCGTGATGAACGTCAGTCGACGGACGAGGTCGTTCGTCGATTGCGCGGTCCGGGACGTGAACAGCTGGAAGGAGCCATTGACGAGGTCGCGCGCATGGTCGACCGAATCCACGGCCCGCTCGAACCGCCGTTCGAGAGAGCGATAGTGTTCCCTCGCCTCGGATTCGACGACGTGGGAAAAGTCGGGGCGCGATAAGCCGTAGAACACGGCCCGCTGCGACGCGAGCAGCCGCCGCAGGTGCGATACGCGGCGGCGAAGGGCCACGACCCCCGCGAGCAGAGTGCGCTTGGCCGAACGGGTCAGCAGCGCCTCGTCGAGACGGTCGATGCTGGTCTCGATCCGTCCGACCGCGTCGAAGTACGTCGTGAGATGCCAATCCAGGAGCGACGCCACGAGCGCGGCGGGGCTGAGCGCCCCGATCAAGGTCTCGCCCTTGTCCTGCTCGCGAAAGGCGTCCAGGAACGGGAGCTCCTCGTCGTGCACGGTGACGATCCAGCGCCCGCCGACCAAAAACTCCAGAGGCACCGGGTGAAACTGGCGAAAAACCGCGAGAGCCTCGCCGTTTTCGCCCGGCGACAGGGCGGCGACATCGAACTGGAAGTACTCGCCGTAATTGTCGAGGTAGAGCTCGTCCTGGGGTCGGAGCAACGCACGTAGCGAGCCAGGATCGAGATTCAGCAGGCGCGCCAGGTTTTCGAGCTCGGTCCGATCGCGACCGAGAACGTCGACCCAGAGCAGGTTGCGCTCCTCGAGCTCCGACATGCAATGATCGTCA
The DNA here is from genome assembly GCA_963800985.1 of uncultured Alphaproteobacteria bacterium. Classification (GTDB taxonomy): domain Bacteria; phylum Pseudomonadota; class Alphaproteobacteria; order Rhizobiales; family Beijerinckiaceae; genus Microvirga. The sequence continues at coordinate 202,965 of CAWDDI010000024.1, forward strand.
AGGTCGACCGGCCGGTCATGTCCGTCGGCATTGTAAAGATAGGCCTTGATCAAGGTCGCCGAGGTCCCTGAGAGCGGGTCGCCCTGCTGACATGTCGAAGGGCTCGGGACGGCGGCGCCCGCGGCGGACCGCCCGGCCGCTCGCGGCTGCATGGCTTGTTCGCGCGGACCCCGACCTGGTGCCGACCCCGCCTCGAGCGCTGAAGTCGAGCCGGCCCCGGCGCGTCGCCGGGGTCGGTGCCGGGTGGAAGGGGTTCGACCTGCAACACTCCTAATAGCTGCTTGGCGCGGAACCCGACGCTGAGGCCTGGTTCCGGGCGGGCCTGAAATCGCGCTGTGCCCGCATGGGCTCTCCGGGCATGGCTTTCCCCGGGGTCTCCCGTTGCGGGCGACGACCGTAGGCCGGGAAATCGCGGCGGGCCGAAGCGCCCGATCGAGAACGCCCGTAAACGAGCCATCCGAGCCCGTACCCGAAAAGCGCCGCGAGCATGACGGCCGCGAGAGGGTATGCCTCGACGGGTCTGACGACCGTGCGCCGGCCCTGCTCGTAGTAGCGCTCGACCTCCGGCCAGTGCCGCCGAGCTTCCTCCAGGTAGCGTTCACCGGTCCGGCGCGCACTCTCCGCGAGATGGCTCGCCTGCTCCGTCAGACCGTGGACGGCGCCTTGGCGTCCGCCTTCGGCCGACCTCGCTCGTCCATCCCGATCGGACTCCGGCGAACCGGCGTCGGAACGTGCCGCGACGCTCTTCGAACCGGTGGTCGTCCAGGCCGGCGGATCGCTTGCCGGGAAGCTCTCGTCGACCGCCTCGTCGACGAGCCGCTGCTGCATTTTCTTAAGCTCGCTTTCCGGCTGGGCGGGGCGGTTCGGGTCGGTTTTCTCGCCGGGCATAATGTTTCTCCTTTTGTGAGATCTATGGACCGATCAGCACGGACTCGAACATCGTCGGCCGCGGGCGGGTCAACACGTTGAAGCGCCGTCCGTTCGGAAGTTCGATCGTCTGAAGGGTCATGAGCTCGAGCGGACGCTCTGCGGGCGCAGCGCGCGAGTTGGACCGCGCCGTCGCGGTGCGAAGCGGCTGTCGCCGCCCGGTCGTAAGGCTCCTCGACGCAACGGGGGCTGCCATCCGCTTCGCTGCGCTCTTCCGAGCCGCCGAGACGGGCCTGCTCCGAGCGGCGGGCGCGGCCACCCTCCGCGGGGCCGACGCCGCCGGGGCCGCACGCTCCGGCGCAACCGGAGCAGCGGACTCGACCGAATGGGTCGAGGGCGTCTCCGACCTCGCGGCCGGTTTGTCGGACGGCGGCTGAACGGGGGCGGGCTTCCTGTCCGCGGGCGAGGGATCGGACGGAGCTCCCACGTTTGCGGGTGGATCGATCCAGGGGCGCTTGCCTTGGGCCGACGCCGCGGCGCTCAGGATCGATCCGACCAGAGCGGCGGTTACGAGCGGGAGGCGAGACTGGGCTGCCATGACGTGCTCCGGAATTCTCCTGAAGGAACGCTCCGGTGACGGGTCGCGGTTCCGAAGTGACGCGGGTTCTTTGATCAAGAACCTCGAACCGGGATCGCCGGCCGCTGGACCCGAGCCGCCGCCGGACGGGGCCGTCGACGGGGCGATCTCCACCCCTCGAGCTTGGCCCGCGTTCGGCAGCGCCGGGAATAGCGGATATTCTATAACGGCTTAGGTGAAACTTATCATGCGTTAACCAGTTCACACCAATATGTTCGACGCGATTCGAGAAGGCCGGGATGACGAGAAAACGCCCGCCCGAGAGTGATGCCATGCCGTTTCTCACAGGAAGTGATTGGAGTATGAGCCTCAACAGTCCGACCTCGCTCGGGCAGGCCCAGATTCTCAGCGCCCTCGGTCAGCAGTTGCGGGAGCGCTACGAACCCGTCGTCAACGAGCCGCTGCCGGACCGTCTCGGCGCGCTCGTCGCGCAGCTCGAACGAGTCGCGGAGGAATCGGAGACGCGTTAGACCGACGATCTCGTTCCTGAGACCAGCCGCGCTTGGGCCCCCCTGCCCTGAAGTACCGAACGCTCCGCCTCCCGAACCCCTGCGCCGTTCTGCGCCGCCGACACGCGACGGCGGCAGCGTTGCGCGTCGGGTATTCTGGGCGACCCTATCGCAAGCCCAGGAAGGACAGGATTGCGATCACGACGACGATGAGGCCGATGATGTAGATGAGGCGGTTCATGAGGACTCCTGACGAGTGGGATGGCGAGGGCCTAACAGCCAAGCCTGGTAAGTAGTTCCCGGCTTGTGACCCGACCAGGTTTCCGGGAGTTCGTGACCCGAGACGGCCTGTACCAAGGTCCTTGGAGGGACGGGCCAAGATCGAATCCCGCCTCAGGCGTGCGGCCTCATCGGCTCCGGAATGCGCATGTCGGGCGGAACCGTGAAGTCGCCGGCAGCGCCGCGCATGGCTCGGGGCTCCCGCGGGAAGCCGCTGCGGCCGCTGTAGTCGCGCACGGGTCGGGCGGGCTGCGATCCTCCGCTCAGGGCGGTAGCGCAATAGACGTCGAGGGCGCTCACCGCGGCGACGGCGCCGAGCGCCATCGCGACATTGCCCTTTTGCCGGTTGCCTTCGTGATACCCGCCCGCCAGGGTCGCGAGATCCAATGCGTCGCCGCCGACGCGGCCCCAGATCCAGGGCGTCGGATCCTTCGCGGCGAGGATCGCGATCCCCGTCGCGATCTCGCGCAGACCGTAGGCGCGGACGAGGCGCTCGTTGCCATCGAGCCCGAGGGCCCGGGTCAGTCCACGGGGCGCTAGAACTTCCGCGAGCCCAAGCCCGATGCTGAACCAGCCGAGCCCGCGCGCAAGCGCGTCAGCCGTCTCGTGGCGGTGTGATCCACTCTGTCCGCGTGCCATGGTTTCATCCTTCAGCTTTCGATGCCTCGTTCGTTACAGCCGGCCCTTGATCGCCCCGATCTTACTCACGGTTTCAGCACCACCTTGACGCAGCTATCCTGCTTGCCTGCAAAGATGTCGTAATACGCGGGACCGTCCTCGAGGCCGACCGTGTGCGTGATCACGAAGCTCGGGTCGATCTGGCCCTCCTGAATCCGCCGCAGCAGGTCATCGGTCCAGCGATTGACGTGCGTCTGACCCATCCGGAAGGTGAGGCCTTTGTTCATCGCTGCGCCGAACGGGATCTTGTCGACGAGGCCGCCATACACGCCCGGAATCGAGATGACGCCGGCCGGGCGGCAGACGTAGATCATTTCGCGCAGCACATGGGGCCTGTCGCTCTCCAGCATGACGGCCTGCTTGGCGCGGTCGAGCACCGTATCGGGGTGCTTCATGGAGACGTGCGACTCGAGACCCACGCAATCGATGCACTTTTCCGGCCCCCTGCCCTGCGTGAGCTCGTTGAGCCGCTCGATCACGCTCTCCTCGTCGAAGTTGATCGTGATCGCTCCGCCGGCCTGTGCCATGGCGAGACGCTCGGGGACGCGGTCGATCGCGATCACCTGCCTGGCGCCGAGGAGGATCGCGGACCGGATTGCGAACTGTCCCACCGGGCCGCACCCCCAGATCGCGACGGTGTCGGTCGGCTGGATGTCGCATTGCACCGCGGCCTGCCAGCCCGTCGGGAAGATGTCGCCGAGAAACAGGACCTGCTCGTCGCTGAGGCCGTCCGGGATGATCACGGGCGCGCCGTCCGCATAGGGGACCCGCACGTATTCCGCCTGCCCGCCGGGATAGCCGCCCGTCAGTTGCGTGTAGCCGAACAGACCCGCGGTGGTGTGGCCGAACGCCTTGGCGGCGAGATTGCCGTTGCGGTTCGAGCGCTCGCACACGGAGAAGTTCCCCCGTTGGCACTGCTCGCACTCGCCGCAAAAGATCGTGAACGGCACGACGACGCGGTCGCCCACCTTCAGTTTCTTGTTGTCCTTTCCGACCTCGACCACCTCGCCCATGAATTCGTGGCCGATGATGTCTCCGGGCAGCATGCCGGGGATGAAGTTGTTGTAGAGGTGGAGGTCCGACCCGCAGATCGCGCAGGTCGTCACCTTGATGACGGCGTCCCGACCATGCTCGATCTTGGGATCGGGCACTGTCTCGCAGCGAACGTCGTGCTTACCCTGCCAGCAGAGAGCCCTCATCCATGACCTCCCGTTCCGCGCGAGCGCCGGCGCCGTGCAGACCACGGCAGCGCTCGTACCCCGAGACTACTGTCTGAGCCGGAATGCGTTCCATCGGAGGTCGGAAAAAGGTGGGCACGGGAACGTGCGGCCGTCAGCGCCCGTAAAGGTCGAGACCGGTTTCGCGACAGCGATGGCCCACGAAGCACTGCGAGGTATCCGCCGTCGGGATCCAGGCCGGCTCGGTGGTCTCCCCGAGGACGCAGAAGAGACTACTGCTGACGTAGCGGTCGAACGCGTAGGGGCCGGTGCTCAGAACCACCGCACCGCGCGAGGCGACCAGCTGCCGCGCCGCCTGGCATGTCATCGATCGCGACGAGGGGCGCGTCTGGCCGACGGCGGCGGTCGCCGCGAGGGCGAGCGCGAGCGCGCAGGCGAGACGTCTCACGGCGGGTGCCTTCCCGACCCGAAAACGCTGGCGATGACGTGACTTACGCGGAGCGGTTCGAATTCGGCTGGATTCCCAACGAGCGCTGGGCCCGATCGAGCTCGACCGAGACGTCCTTCGCGTTCAGGAAGGAGCGTCGGCCGCCCCGATTTCCGTCGAGATTCTGCCGGGTCAGCGGGATGCCGCCATTGGATCCCGACTCGGTGGGGACGGCTTCATGCGATGGCGTATCGGGCGCGAGATACTCGTGCTGCGTCATGAACTGCGGCTTGTAGCGCAGGTCGATCAGAGCACGAAGCTCCGGAGCTGCGAGATCCATGAGGGTGGCGTCGCGCCAGCTCTTCTTGAAGGGCTTGGAACGCCCCCAGAAGGACCGCTTCTCCTCTTCGACCTGGAGAACGATGCGCCCCCAGAAGGAGCGGCGGAACGTGAAGCGACCCGTCAGCGCCATCCTCGACTCTCCTCTCGTCAGCCTTGCGCTGATCTCGAGCCCATACTCATCCAATTCAATGAAGAAAGAAAGCGTTACCGCACCTTGGTGTTCCCGTGAAACTCTTCGGGAGTGGGGAAATCATCTCAAGGTTATAACGTGCGAATACCGCCGCGCTTCCAGGAGCAGCTTGCGGATGCGCCGTTATAGCATTGGACGCAGATTTTTCACCATCTCGGCCGTTCCGGCATAATCGATCTTGCCGTTGCCGAGGACGGGGATTCCCGCAACCAGGATGCCCCTCGGGACCCAAAGCTCGGGAAAGCCGTGTTCCTTGGCGTGCTGGAGCAATGCTCCCCGGTCCGCGGCGGGCTTGTCGGTGACGAGAACGATCTGCTCGCCCTTGCGTGGGTCCGGCAGCGTCACGACGACGTGATTGAATTCGGGCCAAAGACCCTGGACCATCGCCTCGACGCTGGCGAGCGACACCATCTCGCCACCGATCTTCGCGAAGCGCTTGGCGCGACCGCGGATCGTCACGAAGCCCTCCTCGACCGTCACGATGTCGCCCGTGTCGTACCAGCCGTCCTTGGGCGGGGCGAGACCGCCGGGTGCCCCCGGTTCGAGGTAGCCCCTCATGACGTTCGGACCGTGGACGACGAGTCGTCCGCCTTCGTGGATGCCTTCCACGGGCGCCAGCCGCCACGCGATGCCGGGCAGAAACGGTCCGACGCTGCCCGGGCGGTTGGCGTCCGGGAGGTTGCACGCGATCACGGGCGAGCATTCGGTGGCGCCGTAGCCCTCGAGGATCGTGGTCCCGTAGGTGTCCCACAGCCGGCGTGTCTCGTCCTTCACGCGCTCCGCGCCGGCAATCACGTAACGCACCGTCGCGAGATCCCCCTCGTCGGCGGCCCTGGCATAGCCCTGAAGGAAAGTGTCGGTGGCGAGCAGGATCGTGGCACCCGTTGCGGCAACGAGTTTCGGGACCTGACGATAGTGGAGCGGACTGGGGTAGAGCACCGCCTTCATGCCGTTGAGGACGGCGGTGAGGAGTCCCGCCGTGAGACCGAAGGAGTGGAACATCGGCAGCGGATTGAAGAAGGTATCGTCGGCGGTGAGCGCGGCTCCCGCGTGCGCCTTGATCTGCCGCGCGTTGCCGACAAGGTTGGCGCTGGAAAGCACCACTCCTTTCGGCGCCCCCTCCGAGCCCGAGGTGAAGAGCACCACGGCCGCGTCGTCGGGTCGAAGGCCGACGCGGGCATGAAGGCGGCGCGCAAACAGGCTGTCGAGAAGGCCTCGCGCTTTGTCGAGGCTCGTGATCGTCGGGCGCACGTCCTCGATCCACAGGAGCCGGCTCCGTCTCTCGAGCGCGGCGACGACCTCGTCGAGCTTGGCTTGCTCGACGAAGCGGCGCGACGTCACGATGGTGCGGATGCCTGCCGTCTCGCAGGCAGCGCGCAAATTCTTGACGCCGGCGGTGAAGTTGAGCATCGCGGGGACTCGGCCGAACGCATTCAGCCCGAAAAGCACCACCGCGAGGCCCTGGACGTTGGGCAGCAGCACGCCGACCCGCTCGCCCGGCTCGGTGTGGCCGTTGAGCTTCCGCCCGAGCACGAGGGCGCCGAGTACGAGGCGGCTATAGGTCAGCGGCTGTCGCTCCGGATCTTCGAGTGCCACCTTCTTGCCCCCGAAGCGGTCGCGTGCATCGAGAAGCGCCGCGAAAAGCGTCGTCTGCGTCTGCGCAAGATCGAAGTCCGTCGTCATCGGGACCCATTCTGCGCCGGCCGCGGGTCAAGGCAAGCCGCGTGTGCGCAAAGCACGACGCCACGTCGTTCGGCCCAGGCGGCAGCGCCCGCGGACCTAGCCCGAAGCGCCCTCCTTTATGGGCGCCTGATAGGTGAGGCCCATATCCCACGGGAAGTAGATCCAGGTGTCCTGACTCACCTCCGTCACGAAGGTATCGACCATCGGCCGACCGGCAGGCTTGGCGTAGACGGTCGCGAAATGCGCGTTCGGGAGCATGTCGCGGACGATCTTCGCGGTCTTCCCCGTGTCCGTGAGATCGTCCACGACGAGGACCCCGCGCCCGGTGCCGTCGCCGAGCGCCTTGATGGAGGGCGCGATGTCCTTCAGGACATGGAGGTCCCCTTGACTGTTGTAGTCGTGGTAGCTCGCGATGCACACGCTCTCGATCAGTCTGACGTCGAGTTCCCGCGCGACGATCGCCGCCGGAACGAGACCGCCGCGGGTAATGCAAACGATCGCCTGATATGGGCCGGCGGCAGCAAGTCGCCAGGCCAGCGCCCTCGCGTCGCGGTGAAACTGGTCCCATGAGACGGGGAATGCTTTCGGCGACGACGGCGACATCGATGAGTCCTGTTTCTGAGGGCGTTCAAGCGGGAATGCGGTCGCCCCTGAGGCGCCCGAGAAGAGACTTCACCTCGCCGACGGCAACCGCCACCTCGGCGGGGTCCTTGCCGCGCACCACGATCTGGTTGCGAAATCCGGCCGACGTGAATGAGGGGTATGAGCCGATCGAAACCGCGGGGTGGAGGTCGGCGATGCGGGCCAGGCCCTCGGCGTACAGGCCCTCCGCGAGCCCCTCCGCCTCGACGGTCTCGATCACCATGCGGGTGCCGGTACTCAGCGTCGGGGCGACGACGTCGAGCATCGCCTGCATGATCGAGGGGACCCCCGCCATGACGATCACGTTCCCGAGCTTGAATCCGGGTGCCTTCGAGATCGGATTCTCGACCAGTTCGGCACCGGCCGGAATGCGCGCCATGCGAAGCCGGGCCTCGTTGAGGTCCTCCGGTTTGTAACGCTCCAGAAGGAGCGCCACCGCGCGCGGATCCTGGTCGATCGGCACCCCGAAAGCCTTGGCGACGCTGTCGGCCGTGATGTCGTCATGGGTCGGCCCGATGCCGCCGGTCGTGAAAAGGTAGGTGTATCGCTCCCGCAGCGCGTTGACGGCCGCGACGATCTCCGCCTCCACGTCGGGCACGACGCGCACCTCCCTCAGGTCGATCCCGATCCCGGTGAGGTATTCGGCGACATAGCCGATGTTCTTGTCCTTTGTGCGCCCGGTGAGAATCTCGTCGCCGATGACGAGAAGAGCGGCGGTGACGGAGGCGGCCATGGGAGATCCTTTCGCGGGCCTTTAGCGCTTGCGGGCGCCATGCTCAAGCAAGCCTTCCGTTGAAGACGCCCCCTGCCCCTGGTACGGAGGGCGCCCGCCCTGGACCGCACCGGATGCGATTTGCCGAACCCCTGATCGAGGGCCGCCTCGTCCAGCGCTACAAGCGCTTCCTCGCGGATGTGGACCTCGCGACCGGCGAACGGGTCACGGTTCATTGCGCCAACCCCGGGGCGATGCTGGGACTGACCGAGCCGGGATGCCGCGTCCTGCTCTCCCGGGCCAAGAACCCCAAGCGCAAGCTCGGCTATAGCTGGGAGCTCGTGGAGGCCGCGGCAGGCGGCGGTCCGCCCCAGCTCGTCGGGATCAACACGTCGCGGCCCAATCTCCTCGTCGCGGAGGCGCTCGCGGGAGGGCGCCTCGCGCCGTTCACGGGCTACGACCGAATCCGGCCGGAGGTGAGATACGGCCGCAACAGCCGGGTCGACTTCCTGCTGGAGCGGACGGGCGACCCGCCTTGCTACCTCGAGGTGAAGAACTGCCATCTCATGCGCGCCGCCGGCTTGGCGGAATTTCCCGACTGCGTCGCGGCGCGCAGCGCCAAGCACCTTTACGAACTCGCCGACATGGCGGCGGCGGGCGCCCGGGCCGCTCTCGTCTATGTGATCCAGATGGACGCCGAGCGGTTCGCCGTCGCGCACGATATCGATCCCGCCTTCGACCGAGCCTTCCGCCATGCCCTCGCGGCGGGGGTCGAAAGCTATGCCTACGCGTGCCGCCTGACGCCGCAGGAGGTCGCCCTCGACCGGCCCGTGCCGATCTTCGATCGGGCTTCGGCCCCGTGTGACCTGGAGCTCCGGCCTCGGTATAGCCCGCCTCAGTGGGAAGCGCCGCGCTCGTAGAGCAGGTTCAATCGCGTGTGCACGAGCAGCCGATAGCCCTTCCCTTCGAGGAGCTGCGGCAGATCGCTCTGCCATTGGCCGCGCCCGTCCTCGATAATGAAGAAGGAGGGATAGAGCGTCTCCGGAGCATCCCGGAAGAACGGGTCGAGGATCAGGTCTTCGGCGCCCTCGACGTCCAGCTTCATGGCGTCGACTTTCGTAAAACCCTCTTCGCGAAGGAGGTCGAGAAGCGTCACCGCAGGGACGCGGACCGTTTCGGCCTGGCTCGGCCCGACGATCTTGACGCTCGACTCCCCCTTGTTGCGCGGATCGAGAAACAGCGTGAGCTCCCCGGCCTTGTCGGCGACCGCGCAGGCGACGGCCTTGATGGTGCCGAAGGGATTCTGGCGAATGTTGTAGGTCAGCCGGTCGAAGACGTCGGGCTGCGGTTCGATCGCCAGGATCCGGGCCTTCGGTCCCGCCTTGGCGGCGACGAACAACGAATAGGCACCTACGTTGGCCCCCACATCGACGAAGGTGAACCCGTTCCGCATCCGACTCTCCAGCGCGGCGAGTTCCTCCGGGTCGAAGTACTGCGGCGTGAAGAGCACCTTCTTCTCGCAGATGTTGTTGTACGGGTAGAGGCGCATGCGGACACCGAGCGCCTCCGTGTCGACCGGGGCTCCGTCAAGCGTGTTGATCGCCAACCGGCGCAGCGCGAACGCGAGGCGGCGCGCGGACCAGCGGTTCGGCATCCGGCGGGTGCGCTCGATCGCCCACCGGGCAAAGCCTTGGGGCGCGTGGAGGCCGAAGGGACGGGAGTCAGTCATTCCACAACCTTGCTGCCGGCAGACCGGCCCGAATGGAGCTGCTCATGGCACCCTGGCGGGCGGACCGCAAGACAGGGCTGCGTCGCAGGGCGCTTGGCGAGCCGCTCACGGTTGCCTACATTCCGAACTTCGTACAGGACTCGTTCATGACCGACCTCAATGTCATCGAGCGCAGGCGCGCGCCCGAGGCTCCGCTGCATGGACCGGAGGCGTTCGCGGCGATGCGCCGCGCGGGCCGGCTCACCGCCGAGGCCCTCGACATGCTGACCGAGTTCGTCAGGCCTGGCGTGCCGACCGACCATCTGGACCGCCTGCTGTTCGAGTTCGCCATGGACCACGGCGCCTATCCGGCAACCCTCTTCTATCGCGGATACACGAAATCGATCTGCACTTCGATCAATCATGTGGTCTGCCACGGCATTCCGAACGAGAAGCCGCTCCGGGAGGGAGACATCGTCAACATCGACGTGACCTTGATCGTCGATGGCTGGCACGGTGATTCGAGCCGTATGTACTACGTCGGCGAGGTCTCCCGCCGGGCGCAGCGGCTGTGCGAGGTCACCTACGACGCGATGATGCGGGGCATCGCGGCGATCCGCCCCGGAGGCTGGACCAACGACATCGGCGTCGCCGTCCAGAGTTACGTCGAGGCCGAACGCTGCTCCGTGGTGCGCGACTTCTGCGGGCACGGCCTCGGCCGGGTCTTCCACGACGCTCCGACGATCCTGCACTACGTCGAGCCCGCTTATAACGTGGAGTTGAAGCCCGGCATGATCTTCACGGTCGAGCCGATGGTGAACCTCGGCCGCCCGCACGTGAAGGTGCTGTCCGACGGCTGGACCGCGGTGACTCGCGACCGTTCGCTCTCGGCCCAGTTCGAGCACACGGTCGGCGTCACGGAGACCGGAGTCGAGATCCTCACGCTCTCGCCCAACGGTCTCGACAGGCCGCCCGCCGCCTGAGCGAGACGGCGCCGGGGTCGTCGCGCTCTCGCCCACCGGTCTGACACCGCCACGGCCGCCTGAGCGTTTGACCGCAACCTTGTTCTGCTGGCATCGTCGCCGCCGACCATGACCAGCGACGAATCCCCGCACTATCACGGCCATCGCGACCGCCTGCGCGCCCGCTTCCTCGAGTTGGGCGGCGACGCCCTTCCCGACTACGAGCTCCTGGAGCTCGTTCTGTTCCGCTCGATCCCGCGCCGGGACGTCAAGCCGATCGCCAAGGAACTGCTCAGGCGATTCGGCACTTTCGCGGAGGTGCTCTCTGCGCCGCCGGCCCGGCTCGCGGAGGTGGACGGGATCGGCGAGAACGTCGCCACGGACCTCAAGATCCTCCAGGCGTCGGCACGGCGCCTCGCCCGGGGTGCCGTTGCGAAACGCCCGGTCCTGTCCTCGTGGACCGCGGTGCTGGATTACTGCCGCACCGCGATGGCGTTCATGGACAAGGAGCAGTTTCGGCTGCTGTTCCTCGACAAGCGCAATGCCCTCATCGCCGACGAGGTGCAGCAATCGGGCACCGTCGATCATACGCCGGTCTACCCACGCGAGGTCGTGAAGCGGGCACTCGAACTCTCCGCCTCGGCGCTGATTCTCGTGCACAACCACCCGTCCGGCGACCCCACCCCGTCCTCCGCCGACGTCGCCATGACGCGCGAGATCATGGAGATCGCGAAGCCCTTGGGGATCGCGGTGCACGACCACATCATCGTGGGCCGAGAGGGTCACGCGAGCCTCAAAGGGCTGCGGTTGATCTAGAGCCGTCGCGTTCCCGACGGAGTCCTCCGGGGACCGGTGATGGGCACGGTGCCCGAATGCTCCGGCAGCGCGGGTTCATCGACTCCCCGGGTGCGACAGGGCTCCCCGGGATCACGAACCGCTAACCAATTCCTGCAACCGGTTATCAAGCCCGCGCCGCGATAGTGGCTGACTGTCCTGCGGTCCCGTCGATAACGCATGTCTCGCCTGTCCCTTCTGCAGCACCCCGCTCACGGGGGTCATCTGCTCCGGCTCGCTTGGCCGATGGCGGTCCTGTTCGCGCTGACCCTCGCCTGCGTCTTCGTCACCGTCGAGTCGACGAGAGACAGCGCGAATGAAAGCGCCGTGGAACGTCAGAAGGCGCAGCTCCGCAGCGGGCTGGCGCAGGTTCTCTCCGACCCTCCCCCGCAGCTCCGGGGACTCCAGGCACGATCCGAGGCGGCCGGCTCCGAGGCGCTGCGCCCGGGGCGAGAGCCGTTCGATCCGGTGGCGGAACTGCGTCGAGAGGGTCCGGCGGTGGGCGCCGAGCGAATCGCCGCGGCGCTCGGGCGCGAGATCGAGACCCTTACTCCGCACGCAAAGCGGGTGGCGGATCGGTTCGGGATCCAGGATGTCCGGATCTCGTTCAGTCGTCCGGACCACGAGACCTTCCTGGTCGTGAAGGATACCGCCGGCGCAGACCGCGCGTTCCTGACCTGGGTCCCCGAGCGTCCCGGCGACGAGATGCGCAGAAGGCTCATGCCGATCCTCCTGTCCGGGTCGATGGTCGGGCTGACCCTCCTGGTGCTCCTTGTCGTCTACGTCCGCCGCCTTGCCCGGGATCTCGCCCTCAGCCAGGAGCAGGCCCAGAGTCTCGTCGGCCGCGACCCGCTCTCGCGCCTGCCGAACCGTCTGGTCTTCACGGAGCGGCTTGACGAGGAAATCGACCGCCTCGGCCGCGTCGAGGGCGGCATCGCCGTCCTCCTCCTGGACCTCGACCGGTTCAAGGACGTGAACGACACCTACGGGCACCCGGCCGGGGACGAGCTCATCATGCAGGTGGCGCGGCGCCTATCCGACCTCCTTCGCGGGGCCGACACCCTGGCGCGCTTCGGCGGCGACGAGTTCGCGATCATTCAAACGGGAATCCGCTCGCCCGGCGATTCCGAAGCGCTTGCCCGGCGCATTCTCGATTCGATCGGCGGCCCGTTCGAGATCGCGGGCGCCCAGGTTTCGATCGGGGTGTCGATCGGGATAGCGCTCGCCCCCCAAAACGGGACCGACCACGAAGCTCTGATCCGGCTCGCCGACACCGCGCTCTACCAAGCGAAGAGCGACGGCCGGAACCGCTTTTCGTTCTTCGAGCGCACCATGGACGAGGCGATCCAGATGCGCAAAATCGTCGAGGACGACCTGCGCCACGCGATCCAGCGAGACGAACTCACCCTGCACTACCAGCCCCTGTACTCAGCGGACGGCGAGACCATCGTGGCGGTCGAAGCCCTGGTGCGCTGGCCGCACGCGAAGCACGGGATGATCAGCCCGGCGCGCTTCATCTCGATCGCGGAGGAACGCGGTCTCGTCATTCCCTTGGGCGAATGGGTGCTGCGCCGCGCGTGCCAGGACGGCAAGCGCTGGCCGGGCCTGCGGATCGCCGTCAACGTGTCGCCGCTGCAGTTCCGCCACCGCGACTTCGTCGAGGGCGTGGTTCGGACCTTGCGCGAGACCGGTTTCGAGGCCTCCCGGCTGGAGCTGGAGCTCACGGAAGGAGTCGTCGTCGAGGATGCGGATGCGGCCGAAGCCGCGATGATGGAGCTGCGCGCGCTCGGCGTGAATCTCGCCCTGGACGACTTTGGGACCGGCTACTCTTCGCTCATCTACCTGCGCCGCTTCGCCTTCGACAAGATCAAGATCGACCGCTCGTTCCTGGAGAGCATGGAGGCGACCGGCGAAAGCGCGATCCTCGTCCATTCGATCGTGCACCTGGGCCGCGCCCTCGGTTTGACCGTGACCGCGGAGGGCGTCGAGACCCGCGAGCAGCACCGGTTCCTGCAGGCGCTGGGCTGCCATCAGCTTCAGGGCTTCCTGTTCTCGAAGCCCGTCCCGCGGGAGCAGATCGATCATCTGCTCGGTCCCAAGGAAATCGTCCGCGTCGCGTAACGCCCTTGAGGCGCGACCACCGGAGAGCAAGACGCGCCGGCGCGTGCGGTTCCATGGCGAGAGCGCCAAAGCAGCGGCAAGCTGCCGGCCCGCCAACCGAATGGCCATGAGGCCGACCGGAAAGGGGTGCTCGAGAGGACGTCGGCTGTTCTCGTGTCGAGCGTCAGAACAGGCTGCCCAGGCCCGAGACAAGGGCATAAACGAAGCCCACGTTCAGGGTCAGCCCGATCGATCCGATGACGAGGCCTGCGATCACCACGACACCGTCGCGCTCGACGAGGCCGAGGCCGAGGAGGCACACGGCGATCCCGAGCGGAATTTGTCCGACGATCGGGGGAAGGGCGAAGATGATGCCGACCGCGAGGATCAGCAGGACGACGCCGATCACCCGGATCGACACGGCCGTTTCCAGCATGGTCATGCGCGGCCGGGAAAACCGCTCCAGGCGGCGGAAGATCGGCGCGGCGCGGAGGACGGCGCGCTCCACGTCGGCGCGCGCGATCGAGCGGTGCAGCAGCGCCCGAGGCAGCCAGGGCGCGGGCCGGCCCGCGATGATTTGAACCGCCACCAGTGCGAGGAGGAGGCCGGAGACGAGCGGAATCGGAGGCGGCATCGGCAGGCAGTTCGGGAGGCCGAGCAGCACGACGAGAAGCGCGAAGGCGCGGTCGCGCAGCACGACCAGGATGTCGCCGACCGTCAGACGGTCGCTCGGCTGCGCGACGAGCGCCGTCAGAATCGCTGAAATACGCGCTGTGGAGGACAAGGAGCCCAGTCGGGTTCAAGGAATAGGGCGGATCCTGTACCCGAGATACGCCGGCCGGCCAAGGCCGCCGGTGTCACGCCTTCCCGGACGCCGGCGCGGGTCTCAAGCGCTCGGCGGACGCCGCGAAAACCGGTCGCTCGTCATCCCCGGCCATGGCCGTCAATGCAGCGTCAGAATCCCGTCCACGGTCTGGAATTCGGCGGGCTTGATCAGCCGCGCATGCGATACCGTGACCGAATGGAGGGGGCCTTCGATCTCACGTGTCCAGAAGTCCAGGAAGTCGACAAGGACGGGGAACTTGGGAGCCAAGTCGTATTCTTGCCAGATGTAGCTCTGCAGCAGGTGGGGATGGTCGGGCATCCGGTACAGGATCGTCGCCGTCGTCAGCCCGTAACCCTCGAGCTGGCGGATGAACTCCTTCGACACCATGGAACCTCCTTCCGTCGCTGACGGGAGCCTCCGTGCCGGTCCCGCCTCAGACGATGGTGACAGCACCACCGCCCATTCTCAAGCTCAATGCTGAATTATCCGTTTAGTTCCAGATGCTTAGCAGCATCCGGGTCGGAGTGCTGACAGCGTCCCAAGGCCGCGCTTGGCACTATCGGTGTAGGAGTGCCAAAATTTTTGCGCGGCCCCTTGAACAAGGAAGCGGCACCGATTACGTGGCCGCTCGAAGCGGGACGGTGCTGTTTCAGCGGGCCGTTCCCTTCATCCCATCAATTGTCTCGAGATCATTGGAGGACCGAGATGAAGTTCCGTCCCTTGCATGACCGCGTCGTTGTCCGTCGGGTGGAGGCGGAAGAGAAGACGGCCGGCGGGATCATCATTCCCGACACCGCAAAGGAAAAGCCCCAGCAGGGCGAAGTGATCGCGGTGGGCCCCGGCGCCCGCGACGAGAGCGGCAAGGTTCAGCCCCTCGACGTCAAGGCCGGCGATCGCGTGCTGTTCGGCAAGTGGTCCGGCACCGAGGTGCGGATCGACGGTGAGGATCTCCTCATCATGAAGGAGTCCGACATCATGGGCGTGCTCGACGAGGTCGCGACCCGCAAGAAGGCCGCCTGACGGGCGCCTACCACTACGTCATGTCTCTTAAGGAGTGACAACTATGGCAGCGAAAGACGTGAAGTTTTCAGCCGACGCGCGCGACAAGATGCTGCGCGGCGTCGACATCCTGGCCAACGCCGTGAAGGTGACGCTCGGTCCGAAGGGCCGCAACGTGGTGATCGAGAAGAGCTTCGGCGCGCCGCGCATCACCAAGGACGGCGTCACCGTCGCCAAGGAGATCGAGCTCGAGGACAAGTTCGAGAACATGGGCGCCCAGATGGTGCGCGAGGTCGCCTCGAAGACCAGCGATCTCGCCGGCGACGGCACCACCACCGCGACGGTCTTGGCCCAGGCGATCGTCCGGGAGGGCGCCAAGGCGGTGGCGGCCGGCATGAACCCGATGGACCTGAAGCGCGGCATCGACATGGCCGTCGAGGCCATCGTGGCGGACCTCAAGACGAACGCCCGCAAGGTCACCCGAACGACGAGATCGCCCAGGTCGGCACGATCTCGGCCAACGGCGATGTCGGAGATCGGCCGCTTCCTCGCCGAGGCCATGCAGAAGGTCGGCAACGAGGGCGTGATCACGGTCGAGGAGGCGAAGTCCCTCGCGACCGAGCTCGACGTCGTCGAGGGCATGCAGTTCGACCGCGGCTATCTCTCGCCCTACTTCGTCACCAACGCCGAGAAGATGCGGGCGGAACTCGAGGACCCCTACATCCTCATCCACGAGAAGAAGCTCTCGTCGCTGCAGGCCATGCTGCCGATCCTCGAGGCCGTGGTGCAGACCGGCAAGCCGCTGCTCATCATCGCCGAGGACGTGGAGGGCGAGGCGCTCGCGACCCTCGTGGTCAACAAGCTGCGCGGCGGCCTGAAGATCGCCGCCGTGAAGGCGCCGGGCTTCGGCGATCGCCGCAAGGCCATGCTCGAGGACATCGCGATCCTGACCGGCGGAACTGCGATCTCCGAGGATCTCGGCATCAAGCTCGAGAACGTGACCCTCGACATGCTCGGGCGCGCCAAGAAGGTGGTGATCGAGAAGGAGAACACCACGATCGTCGACGGCGCCGGGTCGAAAGCCGACATCGAGGCGCGGGTCGGCCAGATCAAGGCGCAGATCGAGGAGACGACCTCGGACTACGACCGCGAGAAGCTCCAGGAGCGCCTCGCCAAGCTCGCGGGCGGCGTCGCGGTGATCCGCGTCGGCGGCGCGACCGAGGTCGAGGTGAAGGAGAAGAAGGACCGCGTCGACGACGCCATGCACGCCACCAAGGCGGCCGTCGAGGAGGGCATTCTGCCCGGCGGCGGCGTGGCGCTGCTGCGGGCCGTCGAAGGCGCTGTCCAAGCTTCAGCCCGCCAATGACGACCAGAAGACCGGCATCGAGATCGTGCGTCGCGCGATCCAGTCTCCGGCCCGCCAGATCGCGCTCAACGCGGGCGAGGACGGTTCGGTGATCGTCGGCAAGATCCTCGAGAAGGGCGACTACGCCTTCGGCTTCAACGCCCAGAGCGGCGAGTACGGCGACATGTTCGCGCTCGGCATCATCGACCCGGCGAAGGTCGTCCGCGCGGCGCTGCAGGACGCGGCCTCGGTCGCCGGGCTCCTCATCACCACCGAGGCGATGGTGGCCGAACTGCCCAAGAAGGCCGCTCCCGCCGCTCCGCCGGCCGGAGGCGGCATGGACTTCTAAGGCGGCGCGGATCGACGTCTAGCGGGGCGCGGACCTGAGGTCCGCGCCCCTTTCATTTTCACTCGCCCGAGGGCGCGGCGGTCGGGTGATTTCGAACCCAGGCTCGTTCGGCTACAAGGGGGCGGCATCGATCGGGCCGGCCAGCGATCGGCCGGAGCGGAGACCGTCCATCCATGCGCTTCGCCTTCGCGGGCATCGACTTCCTCGGCGACGTGTTCGAGACCCTCATCGAGAAGGGCTGGCAGCCCGTGAAGCTGTTCACCCGGCCGTGCGACAACGTCTACGACTTCAACGACGTGACGGTCGCCCGGGCGCGGTCCCTGCGGGTTCCGGTCCAGATGTCGCGCATCCGCCCGTCCGACCTCGCCGCTCTCAAGGCGTCGGGCTGCGAGGCTCTCGTCGTCGCGGGCTATCCCTGGCTCGTGAAGGACTGGGAGGCGCACCTCCCCTACGCGGTCAACTTCCACCCCTCGCCGCTCCCGCACGGGCGCGGACCCTACCCGATTTTCCAGGCCCTCCTCGAGGGCGTATCGGACTGGGGCATGAGCGTCCACGAGCTCGCGCCCGCCTTCGACACCGGCGCCATCTTGGCTCAGACCTGTTCCCCGTGAGCCCGGACGAAACGCACGATACGCTGCTCGCCAAATGCCAGATCGCCTCGAAGCGGCTCGCTGCCATGCTGAGCACGGACCTGGCCCGGCTCTGGGCCGAGGCACGCCCGCAGGAGAACGGCTCCTACTGGCCGCGGATCACCGAGGCGAAGCGCACTCTCGATTCGACGCAAGGGGTCGCCGACGTGCTGCGCAGGGTGCGGGCCTTCGGTTCGATCGAGACGATGGCGGTGGTCGGCGGCAAACGCCTCTACGTCTGGCAGGCGAGCGGCTGGCAGGAGGCGCACCGGCACAGCCCCGGCACGCTGGTCCACAAGCACCGCCGCCACCTCGTGGTCGCGGCGCGTGACGGCTTCGTGTTGCTCACCGGCTGGAGCACCCTCGCGCCGGAGCGCGCCCGCGAGTCGAACCGCTGAACGGTTCACTCGATCCTGGCTGCGAGGCCCGCGAGGACGTCGGGCGTATCGACGTCCTGCAGCAGCGCCGGGTCCTCGAGCGGATACTCCGCCACGTCGTCTCGCCGCCGCAGCAGCGGACCGGCCCCGACGTCGCCCGCGAGCGCCATGATGTCGGGCGCGAGTGCGCGCGAAAGCACCACCGGGTTGCCGCGCCGGCCGTTCGACACGGGAACGAGCGCGCTCGGGCGCCCGCTCGCACGCCATGCGTCCACGAGCCGGTCGATCGACTCCGGAGCCCACGAGCGGCATGTCGCCGAGAAGGACGACGGCGGCTTCCGACCCCTCCGGCAAGGCGCCGGAAGCCGGCCTTGAGCGATGTCGAAAGCCCCTCCGCGTACGAGGGATTGCGAGCGAACTCGACGGCGAGGTCCGCCAGCGCCGCCTCGATCTCCTCGGCGCGATGGCCGGTCACCACGATGACGGGCGCTGTGCAGGCACGCGAGAGCAGCCTGCGCGACCCATCGGACCAGCGACGTCCCTCGGAAGCTCGCGAGGAGCTTCGGCTCCTCGCCGAAGCGTGTCCCCTGCCCGGCCGCGAGGACGATAGCCGCGACCTCGCTCATTCGTCCTCCTCGCTCGAGCCGCCGGCGCGCGGCTGCGGACGGGACACGATCTCCATGAGGAGACCGCCGACGCCGAGCCCGGTGATGTCGGCGCGCGTTACGGGCACGTTCGGCGAGAAGGCGCTGCAGCACCCAGTCGAAGCCGTTCTCCTTGGGCGAGCGCGCGCAGCCCGGCGCGCCGATCACGGGCTTCGTCCCGAGCGAACCGACGAGCAGGAGGTTGCCGGGATCGACCGGCATGCCGAAGTGCTCGACGGTTCCTCCGGCCTCGACGATCGCCGCCGGAATGACGTCCCGCCGGTCCGCGATGGCCGAGGCGCCGAACACCACGATGAGTTCCGCGTCCCCGGCCGCCTGATCGCGCCAGCGCCTTTCGAAGCGCGGCGGAATCGTGCGGGACGCGAGCCTCCGCGGATACGGCGGCGCCGGCGGGCTCGAGGCGCCGACCCAGCACCGCGACGGTCTTGTCGACGACCGTCGGCTTCAGCCCTGGCACGGTGGTCGAGATGACGCCGACCTTGCGGCGGGCGTAGGGTGCCACGCGGAGTGCGCCCTCGGCGCGGCCGAGAGCCCGTCGCAGCAGGGCTTCGCGGACCGCGTAGGGAATGATCTTGACGGTGCCGATCATCTCGCCCTCGCACGACGGGCTTGTAGGCGGGCAGCGTCGCCACCGTGATGGCCTCGTCGACCGCGTTGACCGTGTCGACGACGGCTCGATCCACGAGCAGAACGCCGGCCGTCGTCGGCGAACAGGTTCGAGCGGCCGGTGAACGGCCTCTCGACGCTGACATGCGCTCCCGCGACGGCCTGCGCGAGACGCCGCGCCGCCTCGTCCTCGCCGACGTCTCCGGTCCTCGAGCCGCACCGCGACGATGCTGCCGACGCCGGCCTGCTTCAGGCGGCAGCGCATCCTCGAGTGAACGAGGCTGCCCTTCTTCACGACCGCCTCGCCCGGCACGCACCGATGGGCCGCGAAGCGCGCCCACCGCCTCGTCGACCGGAACCGGTCCGAACTTCACGGACGGCGCCTCCGGTCCTGGCGCAGCGTGGCGACGATCTCGGCCGAGGATGGAGACCGCGATCTCGGCCGGCGAGACGGCGCCGATGTCGAGCCCGATCGGGCGCATGGATGCGCGCGATGTCGGCCTGCGTGAAGCCGGCTCCCGCCAAGCGCTCGACCCGGCGGGCATGGGTCTTCCTCGAGCCGAGCGCGCCGATGTAGAAGCACTCGCGCCTTGCAGGGCGGCATCGAGCGCCGGATCGTCGATCTTCGGGTCATGGGTCAGCGCGGCGAGCGCCGTGTAGCGGTCGAGCCCGAGCCGCGGAAGCGCCGCGTCCGGCCATTCGGCCAGCACGGCAGTGTCGGGGAAGCGCTCCGGGCGTCGCGAAGGCGGTGCGCGGGTCGATGATCGTCACGTCGAGGTCGAGCCCGCGCGCCATCGGCGCGAGCGCCTGGCTGATATGGACCGCGCCGATGACCATCACGCGGACGGGCGGCACCTGCACGGTGAGGAAAAGCTGCCCTCCCGGCCGCGTCGACGAGTCCGCTCTTGCCCTGCCGCAGCCGGTCCCGGAGCAGGTCGGCGAGCGGATCGGCCGCGACCTCGGCCTCGCGCACGAGACGCTGCTCGCCGGTCGCGACGTCGGTGACGAGAATCGCCGCGCGCCGGGCGGCGCGCTCGGCGTTGAGGGCGGAGAGAAGCTCGAGGTCCATCGGCTCACGTGCGGTCGAGCGCGAGCCGCGCCCCGGGCCCGCTCGCCGCGGCCACAACGGCGAGGAAGAGTTCACGCGATGGCATCAGTCCACCCGTTCCACATAGACCCTGATGCGGCCGCCGCAGGAGAGCCCGACCTGCCAGGCGGTCTCGTCGGCGACGCCGAATTCGAGCATGCGCGGCTTGCCGTCGTCGATCACGTCCAGGGCCTCGGTGATGACGGCGCCCTCGACGCAACCGCCCGAGACCGAGCCGAGGAAATTGCCGTCCTCGTCGATGACGAGGTGGCTGCCGACCGGGCGCGGCGCCGAGCCCCAGGTCTCGACGACGGTGGCGAGCGCCACGCCCCGGCCGGCCCGGCTCCAGGCCTCGGCTCCTTTGAGGATGTCGGTGTCGGTGGAGAGCATCGCTAATCCTCCTCCGGCCGGTCGAACTCCGGTCCGGCCATCAGCGGTTCGGTCTCTCAAGGTAAGGACGTGGAGGTCTGAGGCAAGTCAAGGAACCGTCCGGACGGCGCCTCAGGAAGCGCGCAGCCAAGTCCGCGGGTCGGCCTCCGTCTCCGGTCGGAGGCGAGCGCCTGGCAGAGCTCCGTCATGGAGTCGAGGCTGTGGATCGGCCGGAAGTCGTGGACGTGCGGCAGCATGGCGCGAATGCCGGAGGCGCGCGCCTCGAAGGCCTCGAAGCGCAGCAGCGGGTTGAGCCAGACGAGGCGGCGGCAGGAGCGCTTGAGCCGGTCCATCTCGAAGGTCAGGTCGGGCCCGACCTGCCGCTCGAGCCCGTCCGTGAACAGCAGCACCACCGCCCCTTGTCCGAGCACCCGCCGCGACCAGAGCCGGTTGAACTCGTGCAGCGCATGGGCGATGCGGGTGCCGCCCTCCCAGTCCTGCACCCGCGCCGAGGCCCGCGCGAGGGCCTCGTCGGGATCGCGGCTCGCGAGCTCGCGGCTGACGTTGGTGAGCCGGGTCGCGAACACGAAGGAGTGCACGCGCCGGCGTTTCTCCGCCACCGCGTGCAGGAAGTGCAGGAACAGGCGCGAGTATTCCGCCATGCTCCCGGAGATGTCGACGAGCGCGACGAGCGGCGCGTGGCGAGTCACGCGGGAGCGGTAGGCGAGGTCGATCGTCGCCCCGCCGCCCCGGAGCGAGCGCCGAAAGGTGCGGCGCGGGTCGATGCGTCGGCCGTGCGCATCGGCGAGAAAGCGCCGGGTCACGACGTTCGTCGTCGGGCAGGCGCATCTCGGCGATGAGCCGCTTCGCCTTGGCGATCTCCTCGGCGGACATCTGAGCGAAGTCCTTGGACTTCAGGACCTCCCGCTCGGACACCGTGAGCCGGGCGGAAAACTCGGTCTTGTCCTTCGGGGGTGCGGGAGCATTGGCGTGCCGAGGCGCCATCGCCTCGGCGACCCTCAGCGCCCCGGCCTTCGGCTTCTCGTCCTTCTTCGCGGCGCGGGGCGCGATCGGCGACATCTGCGCGATCAGCTTCTCGATCAGCGCCCGCCGGCGCCAGAAGATCCTGAACGCCTGGTCGAAGAGAAGGCTCTGCTCATGGCGCTTCACGAACACGGCGTGCAGCGTCCAGTAGAAGTCCTCGCGGGTGCCGATGCGCGCCGCCTCGACGGCGGCGATCGCGTCGAGGACGGCGCCCGGTCCGACCGGTAGGCCGGCCGCCCGCAGCGCGCGGGCGAAATAGGCGATGTTGTCGGCGAGATGGCCCGGCTCCTCGCCGGCGAAGGGAGGGTCGATCGGCACTCCCTCGTCCCGGCCGCCCGCCGGCGGGTCCTGCGCCATCTCCCCGGGGATCGACGTCACTCCGCCGCCCTCAGCTCGCTGCGCACCCGGTCGAGCATCTCCTTCGCGCGTGAGCCCTGCATCTTCTGGATGTCGTCCTGGTACTTGAGCAGCACGCCGAGCGTGTCGGACACGAGCGACGGGTCGAGCGCCACGGCGTCGAGCTCGACGAGCGCCGACGCCCAGTCGAGCGTCTCGGCGACGCCCGGCAGCTTGAACAGCTCCTCCTTGCGGATCGCCTGCACGAAGGCGACGATCTCGCGGGACAGCTTCTGCGGCGCGTTCGGCACCCGCGACCTTCAGGATCGCGA
Source organism: uncultured Alphaproteobacteria bacterium (assembly GCA_963800985.1). Classification (GTDB taxonomy): domain Bacteria; phylum Pseudomonadota; class Alphaproteobacteria; order Rhizobiales; family Beijerinckiaceae; genus Microvirga. The sequence continues at coordinate 225,617 of CAWDDI010000024.1, forward strand.
GTTCCCGCGCGGCGTCCGGGTAGTCGACCCAATGATAGAGGCAGCGGCGCTTCAGCGCGTCGTGGATCTCGCGCGTGCGGTTCGAGGTGATGATCACGATCGGCGGCTCGGCGGCCCTGACGGTGCCGAACTCCGGCACCGTCACCTGGAAGTCGGACAGCACCTCGAGCAGGAAGGCCTCGAAGGCCTCGTCGGTGCGGTCGAGCTCGTCGATGAGCAGGACCGGCGCGCCGCCCTCGTCGGGCTCAAGCGCCTGCAGAAGCGGGCGCTTGACGAGATAGCGCTCCGAGAACAGGTCGCCCTCGAGCCGGTCCCGGTCGACATGGCCGCCCGCCTCGGCGAGGCGGATCGCCATCATCTGGCCGGCATAGTTCCACTCGTAGACCGCCGAGGCGACGTCGAGCCCCTCGTAGCATTGCAGGCGGATCAGCCGCCGGCCGAGCGCCGCCGAAAGCACCTTCGCGATCTCGGTCTTCCCGACCCCGGCTTCGCCCTCGAGGAACAGGGGCCGTCCAAGCTTCAGGGCGAGAAAAAGGACCGTCGCGAGAGAGCGGTCGGCGACGTAGCCCGTGTCCTTGAGCAGGGTCAGCGTGTCGTCGATCGAACGAGGGGCTTGAGCCAAGGCGCGGTCGCTCCCGAAGCGTCGTCTCCGAGCTGAAGGTAAAGACGTTCATGGCCGGGACAAGCCCGGCCACGAGCGGAGGATTGCGGCGCACCGAGCCCGGCGCGCGACCCCATTTCTACCGGGAGGTCGCGGTCTGCACCGCGCGGCGGGCCATCACGCCGATGAGGTGGGCCCGGTAGGCCGCATCGGCATGAATGTCGCTGTTGAGTCCCTCCGGAGAGGCCGTGAGCCCTTCGAGGGACTTCGCTGCGAACCGGCCCCTGAGCGCCTCCTCGGCCTGCGTCCAGCGAAAGACGCCGTTGGCGCCCGCTCCCGTGACCGCCACCCGTACGTCGCTGCCGCGCTTCGCGACGAAGACGCCGACCAGCGCGTAGCGCGAGGCCGGATTGCGGAACTTCGCGTAGGCGGCCTTCTGGGCGATCGGGAAGTTCACCTTCGTGATGATCTCCCCTTCCTCCAGAGCCGTCTCGAACAGGCCCTTGAAGAAATCGTCGGCGGCATGCTTGCGCTTGTTGGTCACGATCGTCGCGCCGAGCGCCAGACAGGCCGCCGGGTAATCCGCCGCCGGGTCGTTGTTGGCGATCGAGCCGCCGGCGGTACCCCGGCTGCGCACGTGCGGATCGCCGATCAGCTCGGCCAACTCGGCAAGCGCAGGGAGCGCCTCGTGGACCTCCGCGGAGGCGGCCACCTCGGCGTGCCGGGTCATCGCGCCGATCGTGATCGATCGCGCAGAGCGCTCGATGCCGCGCAGTTCCGCCACCTGGCCGAGGTCGATCAGGTTCGCGGGCGCCGCGAGGCGCTGCTTCATGGTCGGCAGCAGGGTGTGGCCGCCGGCGAGGAACTTCACGTCCTCCATCTTGGCCGCGATGTTGGCGGCCTGCCGGACGCTGGTCGGGCGGTGATATTCGAAGGCGTACATTCGTCGGTCCTCCCTATTCCGCCGCCAGCCGGGTGACGCTTCGTTGCGCCGCGCGCCAGACCGCCTGCGGGGTCGCGGGCATGGCGATGTCCTCGTGCCCCAGCGCATCCGTGACGGCGTTGATCACCGCCGGCGGCGCAGCGATCGCTCCGGCCTCTCCGCAGCCCTTGACGCCGATCGGATTCGAAGGACACGGCGTCACCGTCATGCCGACCTGGAACGACGGCAGATCGGTCGCCCGCGGCATGCAGTAGTCGTTGTAGCTCGCCGTGACGAGCTGGCCGGAGCGGTCGTAAACGGCACCCTCCAGCAGCGCCTGCCCGACTCCCTGGGCGACGCCGCCGTGGACCTGTCCCTCGACGATCATCGGGTTGATGATCACCCCGAAATCGTCCACCGCGGTCCAGCGCTCGATGGTGGTGACGCCCGTGTCGGGGTCGATTTCGACCTCGCAGATGTGGACGCCGGCCGGGAAGGTGAAGTTGGTGGGATCGTGGAACGCCCCCTCCTTCAACCCGGGCTCCAGCTCGTGACCCGCGAACTTGTGCGCGACGTAGGCCTGGAGCGCCGTCGAGGCGAAATCGAGCGCCTTGTCGGTTCCCGCGACCGCGAACTTGCCGTCCTTGAACTCGATATCGCTCTCGGCCGCTTCGAGCACGTGAGCGGCAACCTTCTTGCCCTTGGCGATCACCTTGTCGATCGCCTTCGCGATCGCCGACATGCCGACGGCGCCGGAGCGCGAGCCGTAGGACCCCATCCCGAACTGCACCTTGTCGGTGTCGCCGTGGACGATGACGACCTGCTCGATCGACACGCCGAGCCGGTCGGAGACGAGCTGCGCGAAGGTCGTCTCGTGGCCCTGACCGTGGCTGTGCGAGCCGGTGAGCACCTCGATGGAGCCCGTCGGATTGACGCGCACCTCCGCGGATTCCCACAGGCCGACGCCGGCGCCCAGCGATCCGACGGCCTGAGAGGGCGCGAGGCCGCATGCTTCGATATAGCTCGAGAAGCCGATGCCGCGAAGCTTGCCGCGGCGCGCGCTCTCGCGCCGGCGCTTGCCGAAGTCCTTGTAGTCCGCGAGTTCCAGCGCCTTGTCGAGGGTGGCCTGATAGTCCCCGGTGTCGTAGGCCATGATCACCGGCGTCTGGTGCGGGAACTTCCTGATGAAGTTCCGCTTGCGGAATTTGGCAGGGTCCATGCCGAGTTCCCGAGCGGCTTTCTCCACGAGGCGCTCGATCACGAAGGTGGCCTCCGGTCGCCCCGCGCCGCGGTAGGCATCGACCGGCGCGGTGTTGGTGTAGACGGCGTCCACCTCGCAGTAGATGGCTGGAATGTCGTACTGGCCCGACAGGAGCGGCGCATAGAGATAGGTCGGCACGCATGACGAGAAGGTCGAGAGATAGGCGCCGAGGTTCGCCTTGGTGCGGACCCTCAGGCCGAGGATCCTGCCACTCTCGTCCAGCGCCATCTCGGCATGGGTGGCATGGTCGCGCCCGTGCGCGTCCGCGAGGAAGGCTTCGGTGCGGTCGGCGGTCCATTTGACCGGGCGCCCGACCCGCTTCGCCGCCCAGACGCATACGGTCTCCTCGGCATAGATGAAGATCTTGGACCCGAAGGCGCCGCCCACGTCCGGCGCGATCACCCGCAGCTTGTGTTCCGGCGCCACGCCGATGAAGGCGGACAGCACGAGGCGGGCAAGGTGCGGATTCTGCGACGTGGTGTAGAGGGTGTAGCTGTCGCTGCCGGCATCGTACTCGCCGAGCGCCGCGCGCGGCTCGATCGCATTCGGGACGAGCCGGTTGTTCACAAGGTCGATCGTGGTCACGTGCTTGGCTCGCCCGAACGCCTCGTCCACGGCTTGCTTGTCCCCGAGATGCCATTCGAACACGACGTTGTCCGGGGCGATGTCGTGCACGGCCGTCCCGGCGCCCTGCGCCTCGCGCACGTCGACGACGGCGGGCAGCACGTCGTAATCGACCTCGATCGCCTCCGCGGCATCCCTGGCCCTCGCCAGGGTGTCGGCGATCACCACGGCCACATGATCACCCACGTAGCGCACCTTGCCCTGCGCCAGGGCGGGGTGCGGCCCGGCCTTCATGGGCGTTCCGTCCTTGGAATGAATCATCCAGCCGCAGATGAGCCCGCCGATCTTGTCCGCCGCGAGGTCTTCGCCCGTGAAGATCGCGACGACGCCGGGCATGGCCCGGGCGGCCTCGAGCCCGATCCCGCGGATATGCGCGTGGGCATGGGGCGATCGCAGGAAATACGCATAGGCTTGGCCGGGACGGTTGAAATCGTCGACATAGCGCCCCTGTCCGATGACGAAGCGCTGGTCCTCCTTGCGACGCACCGGGGCGCCGATGCCTGTGGCGTTCATGGGTCCCTCCCTTATGAGTGATCGGCTTCTTGTCGACGCCGCGGCGCCGGTCCGAGGCTTGCGCATCGTTGGTGCACCCTCCGGCGCACCGGTCCCGACGCGAAGTTTGCGGATGACGCGGGCGCGTTCTATTCCGCAGCCTGCCGGACCGGCGGCTGGGCCATGGCCTCGGCGCCTGCGGCGATCGCCTTCACGATGTTGTGGTACCCCGTGCAGCGGCAGAGGTTGCCGTCGAGCTCCGCGCGGATGGTGCGCTCGTCGAGGTTCGAGCCCTTGCGATTCACGATGTCGACCGCCGCCATGATCATGCCGGGCGTGCAGTAGCCGCACTGGAGTCCATGGTGCTCGCGAAAGGCGGCCTGCATCGGATGGAGTTCGCCCCCGCGGGCGAGGCCCTCGATCGTCGTGACCACGCAGGCGTCCGCCTGCACGGCGAGAAGTGTGCATGCCTTCACGGCCTCGCCGTTGAGATGGACCACGCAGGCGCCGCATTGACTCGTGTCGCAACCCACATGGGTCCCGGTGAGGCGCAGATTTTCGCGCAGGAACTGAACCAGCAAAGTGCGCGGATCGATGTCGGCGGTGACGGATTGACCGTTCACCGTCATGGAGACGGTGGCCATGCCTGTTTCCTCCTTGGAGACCGGTCCTGAGCCGGCCGGCCTTTCGTTAGCCCTTGCGGGTGAGTTCTCGTTAGCCGATTTCGCGCGCGGCACTCATGGGAATCGAGTGTAGAACCGGGCGAAATTGGCGGTCAAGCGTTCATTCCTGAGCCAAGAACACCAGAAACGTGTCGTTGCGCGGCGTTTTTTGCGAGCCTGCGCACACGCCGAAGTCGGCAGCGAACGCCCTATGTCGCTTCCTCGGGGCCGCGCTTACCCTTGACGTGCGGCCGGCCGTGCCCGCACTCAGCCCAGTCGGTGGTACCCCCGGCCGCAATAGACCAGGCCGGGGCGGTTGGCGCCGAGGTGGAGTGCCACGACCTCGCCGATGACCACGTGATGGGTGCCGACCCGCGGCGTCACCTCGACCTTCGACCGAGCGCGCACTCAGCCCAGTCGGTGGTACCCCCGGCCGCAATAGACCAGGCCAGGGCGGTTGGCGCCGAGGTGGACTGCCACGACCTCGCCGATGATCACGTGATGGGTGCCGACCTGCCGCGCGTCGGTCACGCGGCAGTCGAATGCGACGAGGCTCGTCGTGAGGAGCGGCGAGCCGGTGACGAGCGTCCCCCACCCTCCGACGGTGAAACGGTTCTGCCCGGGAAGCTCGGCTCTGCCCGCGAACGCCTCGGCGACCGGGACGTCCTCGTCCGCCAGAGTATTGACGCAGAAGACCCCGTTGGCTTCGAGGGCGGTGGCGGACCGCCCGCCGGCGTTCGCGCACACGAGCAGCGAGGCCGGGCTGTCCGTCACCGGCGTCATCGCGGTGGCCGTGAATCCCGCCCGCCCCGCCGGCCCGTCGGTGGTCACCACGTGGACCGCACCTGCGACGCGGCTCATGCCGCTACGGAAGAGGACCGCGTCGACCGACGATGCGCTGGAATTGGCGGAACGGGGCGGCGGAAAGAGCTCGAACATCAAATCTGGGCCGACCTCCGGCTTGGCGGCTCGGAGCCAAGGGGCTCACGCTAATATGGTCGTCCACCGCTTCTTTGTAAGGCCGACCTTGGCCGTGACGCTATTGCGTAGCCGACGAATTATTGTCAAACAAGGGCTTGAGGGCCTTGCTGCGGTATCGGCGCTTCGCTTGCGCCGGTACCCCTTCCAAAGCGTGGCTTGGCCCGGACCGTGCATCGTGCTTTTCTGGGACCAGTCCGAAAGCAAGCTCCACACAGGGGGGCCAGGGCGCATCATGGAAGTTTTCGTACAGCAGCTGATCAACGGGCTGACGCTGGGCTCGATCTATGGTCTCATCGCGATTGGCTACACGATGGTCTTCGGCATCATCGGAATGGTGAACTTCGCGCACGGCGACGTGTTCATGCTCTCGGCGTTCGTGGCGCTGATCTTCTTCGTCCTGCTGACGACGGTTGTCGGCATCTCGTCGGTCGCCCTGGCGCTGCTCATCGTGATGATCCTCGGCATGGTGGTCACCTCGTTGTGGGGCTGGACCCTCGAGCGGGTCGCCTATCGCCCGTTACGCGGCTCGTTCCGGCTGGCGCCGCTGATTTCCGCGATCGGGGTCTCGATCGCTCTTTCCAACTTCGTGCAGGTCGCGCAAGGAGCCCGCAACAAGCCGACCCCGCCGATGGTCCAGGACGTGGTGCCTCTGTGGACCGGAGCCAACGGCTACACGGTGGCCCTATCCTACAAGCAGATCATCATCATGATCGTCACCGCGGTGCTGCTGACGATCTTCTGGTATGTCGTCCAGAAGACCTCGCTCGGGCGGGCTCAGCGGGCCTGCGAGCAGGACCGCAGAATGGCGGCGCTGCTCGGCGTCGACGTCGACCGGACGATCTCGCTCACGTTCGTGATCGGTGCCGCCCTCGCGGCGGTCGCGGGCACCTTGTACCTTCTCTACTATGGAGTGGTGAGCTTCGCGGACGGCTTCGTGCCGGGCGTGAAGGCCTTCACGGCGGCGGTTCTGGGCGGCATCGGTTCGCTGCCGGGGGCCGTGCTCGGAGGGCTCATCATCGGGCTCATCGAGGTGTTCTGGTCCGCCTACTTCTCCATCGAGTACAAGGACGTCGCGGCGTTCTCGATTCTCGCTATCGTGCTGATCTTCATGCCGTCCGGCATCCTCGGGCGGCCTGAAGTCGAGAAGGTCTGAGGGCCTCCCCATGACTGCTCCCGCGATCACCACAACGTCGGCGCGGCAGCCGGCCGTTCCGAGCCACTTCGATGTCGCGGCGGCCGTCAAGGACGCCGGCATCGCGGCGCTCCTTACCCTCGGCCTCTCGATTCCGATCCTCTCCTACCGGACCGACCAGAGCGGCGCCCTGCTTTTCCTGACTCCACGCTGGGGTCTCGTCGCTCTCGTATGCTCGCTCGTCTTCGCCCTGCGGATCGCGATCCACGCGTTCCTCGCGACCCGCGCCGCCCGCCAGGCTGTCGCGAGCCCCCGGCAGGCGACGGACATCGTGGACGGCGGGCCGAGCGCGTTCCAGAAGGCCTCGCGCTTCGGCGTTCCGCTCTTTCTCGCGATCGCCCTCACCTTCCCGTTCCTCATCTACGTCATCCAGGGCGGCCTCAACGAGTCGCGCTACTGGGTCGACCTCGGCATTCTCATTCTCACATACGTGATGCTCGGTTGGGGCCTCAACATCGTCGTCGGCCTCGCGGGTCTGCTCGACCTCGGCTACGTGGCATTCTACGCGGTCGGCGCCTACGCCTATGCGCTCCTTGCCACGACGTTCGGGCTGTCGTTCTGGATCTGCCTGCCGGTCGCCGGGATCCTCGCTGCGCTGTGGGGAATCATCCTCGGATTCCCGGTCCTGCGTCTGCGCGGCGATTACCTCGCGATCGTCACGCTGGCGTTCGGCGAGATCATCCGGCTCGTCCTCATCAACTGGGTCGACCTGACCGGCGGGGCCGCCGGCATCTCCTCGATCCCGCGGGCCTCCTTCTTCGGGATCCCGTTCAATTCGGACGAGGACGGGTTTGCGGCGCTGTTCGGGCTCGAGTTCAACTCGATGCATCGGATCGTCTTTCTCTATTACGTGATCCTCGCGCTGGCGCTGCTCACGAACTTCGTGACCATCCGCCTGCGCAAACTGCCGGTCGGCCGTGCATGGGAAGCGTTGCGCGAGGACGAGATCGCGTGCCGTTCGCTCGGCATCAACACACGGAACACGAAGCTTACGGCCTTCGCGCTCGGCGCGATGTTCGGCGGCTTTGCCGGATCCTTCTTCGCGGTGCGCCAAGGTTTCGTCAGCCCCGAGAGCTTCAACTTCCTCGAATCGGCGATCATCCTCGCGATCGTGGTGCTCGGCGGCATGGGCTCGCAGATCGGCGTGGCCATCGGAGCCGTGGTGCTGGTCGGCGGTCCCGAGATCCTGCGCAACCTCGGTTTCCTCTCGGCGGTGTTCGGCGAGGGTTTCGATCCCAACGAGTACCGTCTCCTGCTCTTCGGGCTCGGCATGGTCGCGATGATGGTGTGGCGCCCGCGCGGCCTGATCTCGGAACGCGAGCCGTCGGTGTTCCTCAAGGAGCGCCGGGCAATCTCCAGCTCGCTCGTGAAGGAAGGGCACGGCTGATGCTCACGAAACCGTCCGAGCGCAGGCGGGACCGTGGCCGTGCTCCGGCAAGGCGATGCTCCGCGTCGGCCCGCCCGGCCGGCGCGCCGCCGGGGCGTCGGACTCCGCTGAGGCGACTTCGGCCTGGACAGGCACCAGGTCGCGTCCGGACGATCGCGTGCGTGGCCGGGCCTCGGAGGGGAACTGCTGATGGTCGCATCCGCTCAAATCCAGAATCCGGCCGTCGCGATGGGCTGGCAGGCCGATCCGGTTCTCGACGTGCAGCACCTCACGATGCGGTTCGGCGGCCTGATCGCGGTGAACGACCTGTCCTTCCAAGCGGGACGCGGGGACATCACCGCGCTCATCGGCCCGAACGGCGCCGGAAAGACCACCGTCTTCAACTGCATCACCGGGTTCTACAAGCCGACCGAAGGTATGGTCACCCTGCGCCAGCAGAACGGCTCGTACTTACTCCTCGAACGGCTGCCCGGGCACTCGATCAACTGGAAGGCCAAGGTCGCGCGCACGTTCCAGAACATCCGCTTATTCTCAGGGATGACAGTGCTCGAAAACCTGCTGGTGGCGCAGCATAATCCGCTGATGATCGCGTCCGGCTTCACCTTGCTCGGGGTGCTCGGATGGCCGGGCTACCGCCGGTCCGAACGCGCGGCGATCGAACACGCGAAGACCTGGCTCGAGCGGATACGCCTCATCCACCGCGCGGACGATCCTGCGGGCGATCTGCCGTACGGCGACCAACGTCGGCTCGAGATCGCGCGGGCCATGTGCACGGATCCGGTTCTGCTTTGCCTCGACGAGCCGGCGGCGGGCCTCAACCCCCGCGAGTCGAACGATCTCAACCAGCTCCTGCTCGCGATCCGCAAGGATTACGGCACCTCGATCCTGCTCATCGAGCACGACATGTCGGTCGTCATGGAGATCTCGGACCACGTGGTCGTCCTCGACTACGGCATCAAGATTTCCGACGGCACGCCGCTCGAGGTGAAGAACGACGCGCGGGTGATCGCCGCCTATCTCGGCGTCGAGGACGAGGAGGTCGACAAGGTCGAAGCCGAGGTTCTCGCATGAGGCCCGAAGGAACTGCCGCTCTTGATGTCCAGGCCGGGAAGGTCGCGACCGTGAACGCGGAGGTGCTCGCATGAGCGTTGCAGGAGTCAATGTTCTCGTGAACGAGACCCGCTCTGCCGCCGCGGCGAGCCAGCCGCTGTTGAGCGTGCGGGGCGTGAAGACGTTCTACGGCAACATCATCGCCCTCAAGGGCGTCGATATCGACGTCAACCAGGGCGAGATCGTCGCCCTCATCGGATCGAACGGCGCCGGCAAGTCGACGCTGATGATGACCATCTTCGGAAACCCGCGCGCCCGCGAGGGTACGATCACCTATGCGGGACGGGACATCACCCGCCTGCCGACGCACGAGATCGCGCGCATGGCGATCGCGCAAGCCCCGGAAGGGCGGCGCATCTTCCCGCGCATGACGATCTTCGAGAACCTCCAGATGGGCGCTGCGGTCGCGGGCGAGGCTCACTTCGAGCAGGACCTCGAGCGCGTCACGACGATGTTCCCGCGCCTGAAGGAGCGCCTGCATCAGCGCGGCGGCACGCTGTCCGGCGGCGAGCAGCAGATGCTCGCCATCGCCCGCGCGCTCATGAGCCGGCCCCGCCTCCTCCTTCTCGACGAACCGTCGCTTGGACTGGCGCCGCTGGTCGTGAAGCAGATCTTCAGCGTGATCCGCGAGCTCAACGAAAAGGACGGCATGACGGTGTTCCTGGTCGAGCAGAACGCGTACCACGCTCTCAAACTGGCCCATCGCGGCTACGTGATGGTCACGGGCACCATCACGATGTCGGGCACGGGCAAGGACTTGCTGGCCGATCCGCAGGTGCAGGCCGCCTACCTCGAGGGCGGGCGGCATTGATGGAGAGACCCGTCGGGGGTTGACGCTTCCGGCAGGAGCCGGCGCTCGGCAGCAAGGGAATGAACCGATGCAGGGGATTCTCGACGAGGACAGGAGCCGGCGCTCGGCACGTGAGGGGATGAACTGATGCAGGGGATTCTCTACGAGGAACCGTCTTTCTGGCTGTTCGGCCTGGTGACCGTCGTCATGGGCGGGTGGGCGGCCTGGATGACCGGGCGGGCGGTCGCGATCACCTGGGGGGCCTACTGGAACCTCATCCCCTACCTGCTGATCCTGGCGGGCTTCGTGCGCTTCATCCATTACGCGCTGTTCGGCGGCACCCTCCTCTCGCTCCATTACTACATCGTGGACGCCATCGTGCTCCTGGTCATCGGCTCGCTCGGCTTTCGGTACTATCGGGCTCGCCAGATGACCCGACAGTACCGCTGGCTCTACGAGCGGACGGGGCCTTTCAGCTGGCGGGAGCGCACCTCCGCGCCGAACGGGTGATGCGGCGGGGCCCGGGTCCGCCTTGCAGGAGGAGGCGACCATCCCGCCCGCGAACGCGGCCGCCGCTCATGCGATGCAACAGAATCCGGCGTGACATCGACGAAAAAAGCGGCATGATGTGCGCCGGACGGCGGGACAACCCGCCAACCGGGCCGTTTTGAGGCGGCCCCGAAAATCACCCAGAGGAGTAACCTCATGAAGAAAATGCTGTTGACCAGCGTCGCGCTCGGTCTTGGCCTCGCTTTCTCGGGCGTGGCCAACGCGCAGATCAAGATCGGCGTGGCCGGCCCCATCACGGGCCCGAACGCCGCTTTCGGCGCGCAGCTCAAGAACGGTGCCGAGCAGGCCGTGGAGGATATCAACGCCGCTGGCGGCATCAACGGCCAGAAGCTGCAAGTCGTCATCGGCGACGACGTGTCCGATCCCAAGCAGGGCGTCTCGATCGCGAACAAGTTCGCCGCCGAAGGCGTCAAGATGGTGGTCGGCCACTTCAACTCGGGCGTGTCGATCCCGTCTTCGGAAGTCTACCAGGAAGCCGGCATCATCCAGGTCACCCCGGCCTCGACGAACCCGCGGTTCACGGACCGCGGCCTGTGGAACACCTTCCGCACCTGCGGCCGCGACGACCAGCAGGGCGCGGTCGCCGGCGCTTACCTCGCCGACAAGTTCAAGGGCAAGAAGGTCGCGATCGTCCACGACAAGACCCCGTACGGCAAGGGACTCGCGGACGAGACCCAAAAGGCCATGGAGGCCAAAGGCCTGAAGGCCGCCATGTACGAAGGCATCAACCCGGGCGAGAAGGACTACTCCGCGCTGGTGTCGAAGCTCAAGCAGACGGGCGCCGACGTGGTGTACTTCGGTGGCCTGCACACGGAAGCCGGCCTGATCATCCGCCAGATGCGTGACCAGGGCATGCAGTCCCCGATGATGTCGGGCGACGGCATCGTGTCGGCGGAGTTCACCTCGATCGCCGGTCCCGGCGCCGAGGGCACGCTCATGACCTTCTCGCCGGATCCGCGCAAGAATCCGAACGCGAAGGACGCGGTCGCCAAGTTCAAGGCGAAGAACTTCGAGCCGGAAGCCTATACGCTCTACGCCTATGCCGCGGTCCAGATCCTGGCAGACGCGGCAAAGCAGGTGGGCAGCGTCGAGCCCAAGAAGATGGCCGACACCATGCGGCAGGGTAAGCCCTTCAAGACCGTCATCGGCGACATCTCCTTCGACAAGAAGGGCGACATCACCCGTCCGGACTACGTCATGTACGTCTGGAAGAAGGGCGCCGACGGCAAGATCGACTACTCGGGCAACGAAGTGGGGATGTAATCGTCCTCACCGCTCGAGACGAGCGCAGCCCGCCCCGGTTCACCGGGGCGGGTTTTTCATGCCCGTTCGAATCGCGCCGCGAAGCAGCCCCTGCGGGCGAAGTGGGCGTCCACGTGATCGACGTCCGAGCGGTGAAGATACCGTTCGACCTGTGTCGCCCCTCGCCCGAATCCGGAACCTGGCGCGCGAGGCTGGCGGCGGCCTTTCACCGACACCCCTTCTCGGGGAGCCCGACGCATCCGGACCTTTCGACTTGAACGGTGGCGTGCCGGAGGCCGAATCGATCCGCAAGCCTGCCCTGCACCTCTTTGAGGACCTCGTCGTGGTCGGCATCCTCTTCGATCCGTGCATGAAGGGTCACGAGAGGCCGCTCGGGGGTCAGCGCCCACACATGGACGTGATGGATGTCGAGCACGCCCGGCACCGCCGCCTCGAGATCGGCTTTGAGCTCGGCGATCTCGAAACCTTCGGGGGCGCCCTCCATGAGAAGGTGCGAGGCGCGGCTGACGAGATCCCAGGCGCCGCGCAGGATCAGCACGGCCACCAGGACGGACAGGATCGGGTCGATCGGCGTCCACCCGGTCAGCAGAATGATTCCCGCAGCGAGGATCGCCGCGACGGAGCCCAGGAGATCCCCGAGCACGTGCAGGACGGCACCGCGGATGTTCATGTCCTGCCGGTTTCCGCCATGCAGAACCGCGAAGCCGACGACATTGACCGCGAGGCCGAGAACGGCGACGACCAGCATGGTGCCGCCCAGCACCTCGACCGGCGCGAGAAGCCGTTCGATCGCCTCGAACACGATCCAGCCCGCGATGGCGATCAGGGTCGAGCCGTTCACGAAGGCGGCCAGCACCTGGAATCGGTGATACCCGAACGAGCGCAGCCGGTCGGGCGGGCGGTTCGAGACGCGGATCGCGAACCACGCCAGGGCGAGCGCTCCCGCGTCGGCGAGCATGTGGGCCGCATCCGCGAGAAGGGCGAGCGAGCCGGAAAGGACGCCACCCACGACTTCCGCCACCATGAAGGCGCCGGTGAGCACGAGCACCGCCAGCACGCGGCGTTCGTCACCCTGTTTTCGCCCATCGCCCTGGCCGCCGTGGCTCATGCCCGAGAAGCGGCTATGCCCGTGGCCGTGGTGGGTGTCCGGCTTCGAGTGATCGTGACCCATGACCTTCAGCGACCCGCACGTTCCGGCAACTCATGGGCCGCTATGAAAGTTCTCGCCCGCGCATCAGCCCAGGCGGCCGAGGACCGGAAAAGTCTCCAGGAGCCAGTAGGAGGCGTCCGCCAGCCAGCCCGTCAGGAACGCGATGCCGGTCAGGACCAAAAGCCCGCCCATGGTGCGCTCCACGAGGGCGAAACGGGCGTGCATGCGCTTTATGAACGCGGCGAACGGCTTCATCGCGAAGGCCGCGAGGAGGAACGGGATGCCGAGTCCGGCGGAATAGACCGCGAGGAGGACCGCTCCCTTGGCGACGCTCGTCTCCGAGCCCGCCACGGCCAGGATGGCGGCGAGGATCGGGCCGATGCAGGGCGTCCACCCGAAGGCGAACGCGAGGCCCATCACGTACGCTCCCCACAGGCCGACCGGGCGGGGCACGTGGAACCGGGCTTCCCGGTAAAGGAGCCCAATGCGGAACACGCCGAGGAAATGGAGTCCCATCGCGATGATGGCGACGCCGGCAACCGTGCTGAGCACCGAGAGATACTGCCGGACGACCTGGCCGAGCGCCGAGGCGGTGGCGCCAAGAAGGACGAACACCGTCGTGAAGCCGGCCACGAAGAGCAGCGCAGCGAGCATGGCCCGCCCTCGTACGGCCCGGTCATCGGTGGCCTGCAGCCGGTCGAAGGTCGTCCCGGCCAGGAACGAGAGGTAGGGCGGCACCAGCGGCAGGACGCAGGGGCTCAGAAAACTGATGAGACCGCCGAGCAGGGCTGCCGGGAAGGACACGTCGAGCATCATGGGGTTCTAGCCCCTCCCCTTCGCACAGGAAAGCTCGCGCGGCGGCGCTTCGCCAGCTTGTGATCCTCCGCGCGTTGCGCTTGGGTTCCAGGCATGATCGGACCGCGCAACCTCATCACCGACGTCCCCGGAATTCGGGTCGGCAACGCCCACGACGAGCGCCTCGGCAGCGGCGTCACGGTCGCCCTGTTCGACGAGGCTGCCGTCGCATCCGGCGCCGTGCTCGGCGGAGCGCCGGGGACCCGGGAGACGGACCTGCTCGATCCGGACAAAATCGCCCCCGGCATTCACGCCGTCGTGCTCTCCGGCGGGTCCGCCTTCGGGCTCGACGCCGCAGGCGGCGTCCACGCCTACCTCCGCGAGCGAGGCCTCGGGTTCGAGGTCGGCTCCGCCCGCGTGCCGCTGGTCCCGCAGGCGATCGTGTTCGATCTCCTCAACGGCGGCGACAAGGACTGGGGCCGATATCCGCCCTATCGCGAACTCGGCTACGAGGCCGCGGCCAGGGCCCGCCACGACTTCGATCTCGGAACCGCCGGGGGCGGCTACGGCGCGACAACCGTCGACCTCAAGGGCGGGCTCGGTTCCGCAAGCACCATGACCCGATCCGGGTACACGGTGGGCGCACTGGTGGTCGTGAACGCGATCGCCTCGGCGATCATCGGCGAGGGTCCCCACTTCTGGGCCGGCGCCCTCGAGGAGGGCGAGGAATTCGGCGGGCTCGGCCTGCCGGCCCGGATCACGCCGGCCATGCGCAAGCTCGCCTGGAAGGGCGCTCCGTCGACGACCATCGCGCTCATCGCCACGGACGCGGTCCTCACGAAGGCCCAGGCGAAGCGTCTCGCGCTCGCAAGCCACGGGGGCCTCGCGCGGGCGCTGCGATTCGCCCACGCGCTGACCGACGGAGACGTCGTCTTCGCCGCGGCGACCGGTCGAAAGCCGCTCGCGGACGAGGTGAACGACTTCATCGAGATCACGGCGCTCGCCACCGACTGCCTCGCCCGCGCCATCGCCCGCGGCGTTTACGAAGCGACCGCCCTGCCCTACGCACCCGCGTGGCCGGCATGGCGTGATCGATTCGCAAGCCGTGGAACCCCTGTGCCGGCACCGGCGCAGCCGCAATGAACCTGCCGCCCCGGGTCGAGAGGTCCTCCATGTTCCCCCTGTCCCACATGATGAAGTCCTTCGTGCGCACCGGCACCCTCAAGGTGATCGATGCGGATGGCGGAGAGCACACCTTCGGGGGTTCGCCAGGGCCCCGGGTGACGATGCGGATCACCGACCGCTCGCTCTATCGCAAGCTCGTCCTCAACCCGGAGCTTCACGCCGGCGAAGCCTATATGGACGGGCGCATCGCGTTCGAGGAGGGATCCACCCTCCGGGACTTCATCACGCTGTTCTCGATGAACCGCCAGTCGCTCGCATCCTACCCGCTGCAGAACGCCCTCAAGACGATCTCCCGCGGGTTCAAGCGCTTCCAGCAGGCGAACCCGGTCGGGCAGGCGCAGAAGAACGTCGCGCACCACTACGATCTCGGCAACGCGTTCTACGCCCTCTTCCTCGACCGCGGCATGCAGTATTCCTGCGCCTACTTCACGGACGATCGGGACACGCTCGAAGAAGCGCAGCAGAACAAGCTCAGGCTCATTGCTTCGAAGCTCCTGCTCCAGCCAGGCCAGAGGGTGCTCGACATCGGCTCGGGCTGGGGCGATCTCGCGCTCTATCTCGCCGCCATGGAGGACGTCGACGTCACGGGTGTCACGCTGTCCAAGGAGCAGCATGCGCTCGCGAACGACAAGGCGCGCCGCGCGGGCTTGAGTCATCGGGTCCGTTTCGAGCTCAAGGATTACCGCGAGGTCGCCTCGCGGTTCGACCGCATCGTCTCTGTCGGGATGTTCGAACACGTGGGCGTGCAGCACTACCCCGAGTTCTTCGCCAAGGTGAACGAGCTCCTCGACGACGACGGCGTCATGCTGCTGCACTCGATCGGCAAGATGAGTCCGCCGGGCACGGCGAGTCCCTGGCTGCGCAAGTACATCTTTCCCGGCGCCTATTCGCCCGCGCTCTCGGAGGTATTTCCCGTCGTCGAGCGCGCCAAGCTCTGGGTGACGGATTGCGAGTTCCTGCGCGTCCACTATGCCAAGACGTTGAACCACTGGCAGAGCCGGTTCGAGGCCAACCGGGAGCGCATCAAGGCGATGTACGACGAGCGTTTCTGCCGTATGTTCGAGTTCTACCTCATCAGCGCCGAGTCGATGTTCCTGACGGGCAGCCAGGAGGTGTTCCACATGCAGCTCGCCCGCAAGCGCGACGCGGCGCCGATCGTGCGGGACTACATCACCGACACGCAGCGTCGATACCGGGACATCGAGCCGGAGCGCCTCAGGGCGCTTGAAGGTCTGCGGGGCCTTGCGGCGGAGTAGAAGCGCAGCGCGGAGGGTGAGACACCGACCTGGGCCGAACCCGCCACCCCTTTCCCGGACAGGTGAAGCGAAGCGGAACGCAGAGTCCGGCGCACGAAGGAGCCGCGCCCGCGGTCATTCCTTCGCCTAGAACCTCTCCGCCCGATACGGCCGAGGATCCACCATGGTGTCCTCCCCCGTGATCATTTCGGCGATGAGGCGCCCCGTCACCGGGCCGAGGGTCAGGCCGTGATGGGCGTGGCCGAAGCCGAACCACAGGTTCTTGTGCTTCGGGGCCGGGCCGATGATGGGCATCATGTCGGGCGTGCAGGGGCGCACCCCCATCCAGGGTTCCGCATCGGCCCGCTCGCCCAGCGGAAAAAGCTCCTTGGCGACCGGTTCGGCGCGCGCGAGCTGCACCGGGGTCTTGGGGGCGTCGCGGTGCGCGAACTCGGCCCCGGTCGTCAGCCGGACGCCGGCCGCCATCGGCGCGAGAAAATAGCCGCGCTCGGCGTCCAGCGTGGGGTGGTTGAGCACCGCGTCGCCGTCCGGATGATAATGCATGTGGTAGCCGCGTTTGACGGCGAGCGGCAGCCGATAGCCGAGCCGCTCGGTCAAGAGATCCGACCAAGCCCCGAGGGCGATTACGGCCGCGCCGGCGTCCACGGGTCCGTTCTCGGCCTTGACGCGCCAACCGGCCGCGGTCTCCTCGAGGGTTCTGGCGTCCCCTGAGGCGAGTTCGCCGCCGAGGCGCTCGAACAGCCGCACGTACGCGAGGGTCAGCCCGTGCGGATCCGACACGGAGGCGGGATCGGTCCAGTGCAGGCCGCCGGCCAGCTCTGCGCGCAGATGGGGCTCCTTCTCGGCCACGCCATTGCGATCCAGAGCCGCAAAACCGACTCCGAACTTGCGCCGCGTCTCCTCCGCGTCCTTTACCGCCTCGTCCATCGCCTTCTGGCTGCGGAAAACCTTGATCCACCCCGTGCGGCGGATCAGGTGGGCGGCCTGCGCCTCCTCGGCCAGGCGCATGTGCTCCGTGATCGAGTGCTCGATCAGCGGAGCATACATGCGCGCGATCTCCTCGTGGCGGGCAGGACGCGAATGCATCCAGTACTGGAAAAGGAAGGGCGCAATCCGCGGGATCGCTCGCCAGTGGTAATGCGCATCGGTGGTGTTGTTGAGCGCATAGCGGAGGAGCGCGCCGAAATCGTGCGGGAATCCGTAAGGATAGACGCCCTCGCGCTGGATCAGGCCCGCATTGCCGAACGAGGTCTCGAGCCCAGGCCTGCGCCTGTCGAGCAGCAGCACGGAACGGCCTCGCTTCTGCAGATGCAAGGCGATGGACACACCGACGATGCCGGCGCCGAGAACGACCACCTCCTTGCGCATGGATGATCCGCCTTGCTGGGTCTTGCCACTTGGTCGCGAGGGTGTGAGGGTCGGCGCCAGATGGGCAACGATGCTGACCTCGTCACATCGGGCCGTTTCATAGACCCGATCGACGCGCAGCGTCCATGCCTTTCGTCGTGGGCAACGATGCTGACCTCGTCACGTCGGGTCGTTTCGTAGACCCGATCAAAGCGCAGCGTCCATGCCTTTCGTCGTCGACGGCCTTCTCAAAGGCCTTGCCCTGATCGGCCGTTACGGCACGCAGAGCATTGCCGCCAGCATCTTTGTCGGGCTGGCCCTTCCCCAGTATGCGGCTGCGGCCCGCCCGCTCCTTGCTGTCACGATCTTCGTTTTCGTGATGATCACCTTCGCGCGGGTGGACGCGGAGGCTCTCCGAGGTTTGATGCGACGCCCCGCTCCGCTCGTGATCGCGACCGTCTGGCTCATGCTCGCCCCCGCGGCCGTCGTTACCGGCGCGCTCGCGCTGATCGGACGGGAGACCATCGACCCGGGCCTCGTTCTCGGGCTTGCGGTGCTCGGGGCCGCGCCACCGATCATGTCCGCCCCGGCCGTCGCGATGCTGCTCGGGATTCAGCCGACTCTCGTCATGGCGGCCGTGCTGCTGACCACGACTCTTTCACCGCTGGTCTCGCCCGTCGTCGCCGAGGTCATCGCGGGGGCGGTCGTGCCGCTCGACCTTAGCGTGCTGATCCAGCGCCTCGTCATGCTCATCGGCGGGGCGATCGGGGCAGCCGGCGTGCTGCGATTTCTCATGGGCGAAGCCAGGATCACGGCCCGCGCGGCCGAATTCAACGGGCTCGGGGTCGTGATGTACTTCCTGTTCGCGGTCGCCGCGATGGATGGCGTCCTGGCTGCCGCGCTCAGCGATCCGGGCCGGGTCGCGCGCTTTCTCGCGGTCGCGTTCGTGATTTCGGCAGCGGGATTCGGCGCCGCCATGCTCCTGCTGCGCCCGCTCGTTCCCGCCGATCGGCTGGTGCTTGGCTATAGCACGGGCCAACGCAACATGGGTCTCCTGATCGCCGCGCTCGGCGCCGCGACGCCCGACACCACCTTCCTCTTCTTCGCCCTCGCCCAGTTCCCGATCTATCTCATGCCCCAAATCGTAAAGCCGCTCGCCCACCGCTTCCGGCCCGCCGAGGCGCAACCCTGAACCCGCTCCGACGGGGCGCCGGTTGCGGCGTCGGGGTCGGACATGCTCTGACGCGTCGAACCCACCCTGGCGGGGCGCTGGTTGCGGCGTCGCGGTCCGGCACGCCGTCACGCGTCGAACCCACCCCGACGGGGCGCCCGGTTGCGGCGTCGCGGTCGGGCGTGCTACCCGCCATGCCATGTCGCGTCCGCTCCTCGTCGCCCCATCGATCCTATCCGCCGATTTCGCCCGGCTCGGCGAGGAGGTCCGCGCCGTGGACGAGGCCGGGGGCGATTGGATTCATATCGACGTGATGGACGGACATTTCGTGCCGAACATCACGCTCGGGCCGGACATCGTCCGGGCCATCCGTCCGCACTCCCGGAAGACGTTCGACGTGCATCTCATGATCGCGCCCGTCGATCCCTATCTCGAGGCCTTCGCGAAAGCCGGCGCGGACATCATCAGCGTCCACCCGGAATCGGGCCCGCACCTCCACCGCTCGCTCCAGACCATCCGGGCGCTCGGCAAGAAAGCCGGGATCGTGCTCAATCCCGGCACGCCGGCGAGTGCGGTCGAACCCGTCCTCGACGTGGTGGATCTCGTCCTGTGCATGACCGTGAACCCCGGCTTCGGGGGTCAGGCGTTCATCGGTTCGGTTTGCGACAAGCTCCGGCGCCTGAAGGAGATGACGGGTGCGCGAGACATCGACCTCGAGGTCGACGGAGGCGTGACGCCGGAGACCGCCCCGCTCGTCACCGCGGCCGGCGCGAACGTGCTCGTGGCGGGCTCGGCGGTGTTCAGGAACGGCGAATACGCGGAAAACATCGCCGCGATCCGCGAGGCCGGGACGAGGGCGCGCCGAGCGACGCGCAAATGAATCCGCCGGTCGGGATCGCTCCGGTCCGCCGCGCGACCGCAGCGCGCGGCCAGGCGGCCGCGCCACCGTGCCGGTGCGGCTTTCTTGGTCTACGACCGGCGGCGCTCGTCGTGAACCCCGGCGACCGCGATCTTCGTGTAGAGGCCGGTCAGTCTGCTCAGCTCGGCGTTGTAGTCGCGAAGCGTCTCGTCCATCCACCGGGCTTGAATGTCGAGCGCATCGGTCAAGTTGCGACACGTCAGGATTTCCCGAATGGCCTCGCCGTCCTTGGCCAAGCGGTCGGAAATGAAGCGTCCGAATTCGCGCTGGGACTCGGCCATCGTGGACCACCAGGTCTCCGCTCCGGCCATGAGAGCGCGGCTTGGGGCATCGTCGCGAAGGTTGGTCACGAGGCGCTCGACCGACGCCGTGTTTCTCTGGTTCGACATGATCCGTCTCCCGTGGGCATTTTCCGGCGAACCGGATTCGCTCGGCACGGAAAATGCGGCATGACTTAAGGGCAAGAGCTGTTTCCGCGACGCGGACGCAGTTTCAGCTAGGGCTTTCGCCGCCTTACGCGACTCGACAGCGCCAGCCGAACGATGCGACAGCCACAAAAAGGCTAAAGTGGGGACAACAAACCGCCGAACCCGGCGAGAGACGACCTTGAAGGGCGGAATCGTCCTTCCCGGAGCCCTGACGACGGAAGCGTTATCCTTCGACAACGCGGGAACCCGTCACGCCCGCCGAGCAAATGCGTTCCGATCTTGAGACGTTCGGCTCCCCTCTGGTAACCCCAAAACATACCTCTTGACGGCAGCGGAAGTTGGAACAATATCGTGGTGTAACGACGATGGAGGCTAAGACAATGACTCCACCGACGATCGGCTGATCTAAGGCATCAGGAATTCCCCCTCCACGGATGCGAGGAGGTGGACACCGGTTACTGACAATCCGAGCAGCTTTGAGCCGGATAAACTCCGGATGAACGGTCTTTGACGTCCGACTTGGCCACAAGTCATGCGGGCTCCGCCGAGGGATCGGGGAGCCCTTCGCGTTTGCGATCAGGGAACCGCTAAGGCCGGATGCGACGCGGGGCGAAAGTGGATGCTCGGGCCGATCGGACCATTATGATCGTAGCGGCGGCGAACCGGATCGAGCGGCGGGAACGATGCTGTCGAGGTGGACGAGCTCATTGGCCCTCCCGTTGCGCGCAAAACGAGTTCCGCATCGTTGACCTGCAGGAGGTGGCTCCATGAAGAAGGTGCGGAAAATCTACACCAGCTCGAACGGCGACCGCTGGTATTTGATCCGCGATGCATCGGGGCATGTTTTCATCCGACATGAGGCCAATGTGGAGTCGGGAGGACATGTCGCTCATATCGAGATCGCGGCTTTTCTCGGCAGCGGACAAGGTCCGGAGCACCAGGAACTGCTGCGCCTGATCGGAACGCTGGTGGAGGAACAATCGGCGCCCGCATAGGGCCTCCGAGCGCAAGCTCCTCGCTTTGCGGAATTCTACTTGCTGCCGCGGCTGAAACCCAAGTAGATCGCCTCGACGACGGGTCGGCCGCGAGCGGCAGACCGACATGGCGTCGATTTCCTGCATCTCTCGTCCGCCGCGGCCGAAGCTGATTTGTCTATTTCGATGCCCCGCCAGGCTCCGAATATCCCTGTGGAATTGTTGGCGGGCAACTGGAAAATCGCCATTTTCCTCTTGTAATTGTGCAAAATCACTATAGCTGCCATGGCGGCCAGTAATCCTCGTCAGCTAGACGTTCGGCTGTTCTGCGATGTCAAACAACTCCGTCCCATAGGATTCGATCTGTGACCGACCAGACTACTTCCACGAACTACATCGAGCTTGCGGCGGACATCGTGTCTGCGTTCGTAAGCAACAACAGTGTCACCACGGCCGATCTGCCTGCCCTGATCGGCAGTGTGCACGCTGCCCTCCAGAACCTCGGGAACCCGCCCGCAAAGCAGGAGGAGGTGAAGCCGACACCGGCCGTCCCGGTCAAGAGATCGGTCACGCCGGATTTCCTGATCAGCCTCGAAGACGGCAAGCGGTACAAGTCGTTGCGGCGACACCTGACCTCGCGCGGACTCACTCCGGACCAGTATCGCGAGAAGTGGGGCTTGCCGCGCGATTACCCGATGGTCGCGCCCAACTATGCGGCGAAGAGGTCCGAGCTCGCCCGGAGCATGGGGCTGGGTCAGAAGCGCAAGGGAGCCACCAAGGCGCCCCCGTCGCCGAAGCCGCCGACCGAGACTCCGAAGAAGCGCGGGCGTAAGAAAGCGGCCTGAGGTCCTTCTCGGCGACGAAGCCTCGTCCGGATGGCCGGCTCTTGCGGCATGTAGCCCCGGGGCTGCTTGGCGAGACGAGAATGGCTGGTTCGGGGGGCCCGGCGTGGTTCGCTCTCCGGAAGTGCTCGAGCTCGTTCCAGATCCGCACGTCTTCGGGTTTACAGGCTCGAGCCTGGAGTTCGGGCTCCCTGATCCAATCGCGGTGGAGCGGATAACCTGCCGGCCTGCGATTTCCGATCGCGTATGCATAGGTTAGTGCACTCGCCCGAACTCGCCATCATGGTGAGTTCCATCACCTGTCCTCGTCCGACGCGGAGCCGCCGTGAGCCACTCGTCACCTGTCAGAAGCGGAGACTCCGGGTCCGGTCCGGCGATCCAAGCCGATCGAGCCCCAGTGTGTCTCATCGTCGAGGACGTGGCGCTCATCGGCATGGCTTTGGAGAGCTACCTGGAGGACCAGGGGTTCGATTGCGTAGCCGTATGCTCGTCCGGCGAGGCGCTCGCTTGGCTTGAAACCCGCAGCCCTTCGGTCGCCATTCTCGACTACATGCTCGAGGACGGCCCCTGCACCCCTCTCGTCTCGGCACTTCGCGCGCGCCGGGTCCCGTTCCTGGTCTATTCGGGCTTCCCGGCGCCTCCCGCGTCCTCGGAACTCGGCGAGGTTCGGTGGATCGGCAAACCCGCCGACCGGGCGGCGCTCCTCGGGGCGATAGCGCAGCTGGTGTCTGCCTCTCAGGACTTGCAGAGAGTCTGACCCGCGTACGTCGCGCGCATGGGCTCGCGGCCCGGAGAGCCCACGCACCGGGATGTCGGCCGCCGCGTCGGACCCGACGAGCGTGGAGCGGCCGGATCGACGCGCGCTACGCTCTTCGAGGGCCGCGGCGTCCTGCGCTTCTCCCGGTCCCCGCGAAACGAACCGGCCGCGAAGGCCGCCGCTCCCCAGGATGAGCGCCCGCAGAAGGCTCACACGGCGAGCGGCGAGGGTTTTTCGGTGAAAAGACCTGGCGAAGCTGGTAAACGCGCCTCTCCGTTTCGAGCCCGACACCCCACGAGAGACGCGATGAGCGCGCCGAGATCCGACTTCCTCAGAACCCTCGACGAACGAGGCTTCATCCACCAGGCGTCCGACTTCGAGGGCCTGGACGCCGCCGCACGCGAAGGACGGATCACGGCCTACATCGGCTTCGACTGCACCGCCCCGTCTCTGCACGTCGGATCGCTCGTGCAGATCATGATGCTGTACTGGCTCCAGCAGACCGGCCACAAGCCGATCGTCCTCATGGGCGGCGGCACGACGCGGGTCGGCGACCCGTCGGGCCGGGACGAAAGCCGGCGGCTTCTTTCCGATGAGGACATCGAGGCCAACAAGCGCGGCATAGGCTCCGTCTTCGCCCGGTTCCTCCGCTTCGGGCCGGGGCCGAGCGACGCCGTGATGGTCGACAACGCCGAGTGGCTCCTGGGCTTGCGGTACATCGAATTCCTGCGCGACGTCGGCCGACACTTCTCGGTCAACCAGATGCTGACCTTCGACTCGGTGCGCCTGCGCCTCGACCGCGAACAGCCGCTCTCCTTCATCGAGTTCAACTACATGATCCTGCAGGCCTACGATTTCGTGGAGCTTGCGCGCCGCTACGGCTGCCGCCTGCAGATGGGCGGTTCCGACCAGTGGGGCAACATCGTCAACGGGCTAGAGCTCGGCCGCCGGATGGGCACGCCGCAGCTCTATGCCCTGACGACCCCACTCATCACGCTCGCCTCGGGCGCCAAGATGGGCAAGACCGCCGCAGGCGCGGTGTGGCTCAACGCCGACATGCTGGGCCCCTACGATTACTGGCAGTTCTGGCGGAATGTCGAGGACGCCGACGTGGGCCGCTTCTTGAGGCTCTTCACTGTTCTTCCCCTCGATGAGGTCGCACGCCTCGAATCGCTCCAGGGCGTCGAGATCAACGAAGCCAAGAAGGTTCTCGCAACCGAGGCCACCGCCCTTCTCCACGGCCGCGAGGCCGCGCAACGGGCGGCCGAGACCGCGCGCAAGACCTTCGAGCAGGGCGCGCTCGCCGAGACCTTGCCCACGGTGGAGATCAGCGCCGGCGTCCTGGAGGCCGGCCTCGGCGTCCTCACCGCCTTCGGACCCGACTACGCCCGGCTGCTGCCCTCCATGAGCGAGGCGCGCCGGCAGGTGAAGAGCGGCGGATTGAGGGTCAACGACGAAGCGGTGTCGGACGAACGCTCGGTGCTGCGCCCCAGCGACTTGACCCCGGAGGGCGTCATCAAATTGTCCTTCGGCAAGAAACGCCACGTCCTGCTGCGGGCGGTCTAGTAGTTCGAGTTCCGAAAGCGCCCTGTACCACGACGGTGCTTTGCGCGCTGCCTCTCCGGTGTGCGGGAGAGGTGATGGGCGCGACGGGCTGGCCGCCTATCGGCGCGGGAGACGTGTAGGATGCGCCGAGCTTGCCGCTGACTTTATCGGCCGTCGAACATGGTCAATTGTTCATCCGCTCCGACGGCTCGATCGGCGGAAGCGAACCCGTCGGTGTCTCGGGCGCTCCGCCACCCGTTCCGAAGAGCTTTCGCAGGAAGCCCGGAGCGACCGCCGAAAGCGGGTTGACGGTGAGCGTCGGCGCGGTCGCCTGGCCCGAGATGCGGAAGTTGACCGCGATCAGGCCCTCGTACTGGCCGCCGCCCAGCAAAGGTCCGAAGAGCGGCACCTGGGCGAAGGCGTTGTTCAGCCCGAAGGCGGGGACGAAGGTGCCCGCGATATCGACCCGGTCGCGGGGGTAATCGATGAAGCCCCCGAGCGTGAACCCGATCTGCTGACCCCAGATCGACGCGTTCTTGAAATCGAGGCGGCCGGCGGTGCGGGTAAAGTCCACCCGTGCCTTCGTGAACGAGACCTGGTTGACGTCGATCCGGATGTTCTGCGGATTGCCGGCCTTGTCGCGCCCTTCGATCACTTGTGACTGCGTCGGGATGATGCGCCGCAGAGCCGGCTCGTTGTGCAGGGCGAAGCTGTTCAGCGTGATGAAGCCCGTCTGGGGACCGTCGCCCGTCGACATCTGCATCACGAGTTCGCCGCCGTTCATGCGGCGGTAGACGTCGAGGAAGCGCAAGGCCGCTCCGGCATCCTCGGCTTGGACCAGGATCACAGGGTTGGTGCCCGGTCGCGGCACCGTCTGCGCGCTCAGATTCGTGGAGCCGAGCCGCCCCTTGACGTCGAGCTGGCGAACCGAGTCCTTGCGCAGGGAAGCCTTGATCGAGGCATTCGTGATCGCCTCGTCGTTGTGGCCGGTGAGAATATTGAGGACGACGTCGAGGTCGACGTCCTTGGCGTCCTTTTGGGGTTGCGCGGCGCGCCCGTTCGATGCCGCGCCCGACGTTCCCATGGTCTTGGCGAACGGCCGTGCGTCGCCGACATTGCCCCGCACGACGACCTTGTAGGTGCCGCTCACCCGCTCGATCTGCGCACGCATGTCGTCGCCGGGCGAGAGCCTGAACGTCGTGAGGTCGGCCTTGTCGATCGCTCCTTCGTCGGACAGGAGAGCGGTGCCGCGCAGCTGAACGGGACCGGAGTCGAGAACCAGGTCCTTGATCTCGGTCGCCGGGCCCTCGACCAAGACGAAGTTCATCTTGCCCGGGCGACCGGTCGGTTTGACCCAGCCCGGAATCAGGCCGTTGATCGCCGCGCGCGCGAGGTCCGCCTCGACCCGGATGCCGGGACTCGGCTGCGCGCCGAGCGGCAGCACGGCCTTGAGGGCCACGACACCGGTGAGCTGCGAACCGAATCCCATGCCCCGGCGGGCCCGCGCCGCGTCGTCGAGCGCAAAGGAAACCGTGGCCTCGCCCCCGGCGTCGCGGCTTTGCCGCACATCGATCAGCGCCGGGCTGCCCGCGAGCTTGCCTTCGCCCTTGACCGCGAGGTCGCCGCGGTCATAGGCCAGGGTCAGGTTCGCCCCTTCGAGCCGATCCTTGCCGAAGATCCTGTCGACGGACAGATCGCTGATCCTCCCGGTGACGGCGAGCGGCAGGTCGACGAACTTCGGGATGTCGTTGACGAGAAGCGGGATCGCGACGCGAAGGTCCGCGCGTCCCTTCATGGTCGCCGGATCGAGATCGAGCGCGGCGATCTCCCGAATGAGCGGCGAATGCAGGAGCGCACCGAGACCATCGGCGCCGCCATACAGCCGGAAGTCGAT
This sequence comes from uncultured Alphaproteobacteria bacterium, assembly GCA_963800985.1. Taxonomy (GTDB): domain Bacteria; phylum Pseudomonadota; class Alphaproteobacteria; order Rhizobiales; family Beijerinckiaceae; genus Microvirga. The sequence goes on from CAWDDI010000024.1 coordinate 251,735, forward strand.
CCGGGCCACCGCGTCGTCCGGCCAGAAATTGTCGACGACGAACGATCCCTCGGACGCCGCCAGCGTCCGCCCGTCCGGCATTTCCACCCGCCCGCCGGGCGCCGTGATCGCCGCCCTGGTGCCGGTCACGACCCCGGTCACGACCGCGTGCGAGAGGGGCGGCAGACCCTCGGCGGCGCTCAGCACGGCATTGGAAAGCGCGAACTTCAGATTGAGAGCCTCGTCGGGGATCGGGCCGTCTCCGATGGCGGCCGTGATATCCGCCCCGGTCATCGCGACGTGGATCGAAATGGAATCGACCGATCCGGCCTTGAGGTTGTCGACCAGGAAGTTGCGGACGGGAGGCGCGACGGCCTGGGGCCAGAGGCGCAATCCCGTGCGAACGGCCGTGCCCCTGCCCCGCACGTCGAGCTTGAGCCCCTTGGGGTCCTGCGGGTCGGCGAGGAGGCCCGTCATCTCCGCTTCGAGGGCCGGGCCCTTGAGCCGCAGCTTTTCGATTCTCAATCCCTCGTGCAGGCGCAGCTGCGCTTCGATCTCGTCGATGCGCACCGGCGCGTCGCCTGGCTTTGCGCCTTCGAGCGTCGCGCCTCGCCCGGTGAACGCCGCGCGCAGGCCGGGTTCGCCTTTGGGTGCCGCCACTTCGCCCTCGAGCCGCACCTGGGTCGCGCCGCCCTTGAGCTCCAGCGACGGAAACACGAGAGCACGTCGGCTCTCGTCCCAGAACATTTCGATGGCGAGCCTCTCGACGGGAAGAGGCGTGGTGTCCGGATCATCGATCTGGATCTCGCCCGCGTTGCTCGCGAGCTGCGCGCGGAACTGCGTCGCGCGGCCATCCGCGAAGGCGGCATCGACCCGGCCCGTGAGTTTCAGATCCGACGTTGCAGGAACCGCGGACGCGCCCGACAGCAGGACCAGGTCCTGGACCGGCGCGTCCTTGGCGATCATCGTGGCCCGGTAGGTCCCGGGGCCGTCCGACGCCGCATCGCCGCTGAGCTGCCAGGCGCCGCGCGGCCCGTCGACGGTCGCGTCGAACCGCCGCCCGCCGTCGGTCGTGCGGTCGAAGGTGGCGTCGAGGCGGGTGAACGTCGTCCGCTCCTGCCGGTCGGCCCCGACGAGCGTGAGCCGGGCGTTCGTCAGGCGGGCGCGGTCGAGCGCCCCCATGACGCCGCCCGGACCCACGATCAGCTCGAACAACGACCCGACCACGACGGACACGGGCGAGACCTCGTCTGCGGCCCGCGCCGGCGGAACCACGACCGCTGCCGCTTCCGCCGGCGGCGCCGCGGCCGCCGGGTCCCCGCCACCTTCCGCGGGCGTGAAGGTCAGCGAGCCGTCCTTTTTGAGCGCCGCGCGCAATTGGAGATCGCGGAACTCGACGGAGCGCGGCTGAAAATTGGCGGACAAAAGCGAGAGCCCGTCGACGCTGACGATGGCATGCGGGGCGCGCAGCACGAGCGCGCCGTCCGGGTTGCGGATGTCGAGGCCGGCTGCATTGAGGGCGAGCGATCGGTTCACGAGCTGGAGCGCGGTGCTGTGGACCTCGACGTTCCAACCGGGACCGATGCGGGCGGCAAGCGAGGTCGCAACCCGCTCCGGCAGTCCGCCGACGCTCATCGGGCCGATGCTGAGGCGAAGGTAGAGGGCAGCGAGGCCGATCACGGCCACGAGGACCAGCGCGAGGTTCACGTAAAGCGTGCGACGCAGAATCCGGCCGAGCTTACGCCACCGGGGCGATTGACGCCGGCGTAGGACGGTGCTCGCGAGTTGTGTCATCCTCGAAGTGCCAGACGAACCGAACGAACCTTGAGCGGGCAGGAATCAGCAGGACGAGCGTAGCCTGCTTGGCTGAACGTCGCGACAGCCTTATGCATCGTTCCCCTCCCACCCAAACACCTATATTCGGACGAAAGGAAGGCAGTTATGGCATTGACGATCGGTCAAAAAGCGCCGGCGTTCAGCCTGCCCGCGACGGGCGGCGGGCCCGTCGACCTCGACAGGCTCAGGGGCAGGAAGGCCGTGATCTACTTCTATCCGAAGGACGACACGAGCGGGTGCACGAGGGAGGCGCAGGAGTTCCAGGCCCTCAAGCCGGAGTTCGCGGCCGCCGACACCGAGATCATCGGCGTTTCGGCCGATCCTCTCGCGAGCCACGAGAAATTCCAGACGAAGTACGGCCTCGATCTCACCCTCGCCTCCGACGAGGACAGATCGATGCTCGAGGCCTACGGGGTCTGGGTCGAGAAAAGCATGTACGGGAAGAAGTACATGGGAATCGAGCGGACCACGCTTCTCATCGACCGCGATGGCACGGTCGCCCAGGTCTGGCCGAGCGTGAAGGTCCCCGGCCATGCGCAGGAGGTGCTCGAGGCCGCGAAAGCGCTGTGAGTTTTCCTCTTCCTTAACCTTAATGGGTTGTCCTTACGTCAGCTCCCGCGCACCTCCCGGCCGTCGCCGGAGGTGCGGCTGAACATGGCGAGGGTCGGTCCGGCAGGAGCGGGGCGGCTCCGTTCGGAACCGACTCATGCGCTCTGCATCTCTCCTTGCCGATCATCCCAAGCGCCGCTGGTCCGTGCGCGGCTGCCGTACGGTCACGCTCGGGCGGCGAGCCGTCCTCGCCGCATCGGCGGTTTTTCTCGTCCTCTCGAGCTGGTCCGCCGCGAGCGCGTTGTACTTCGTGACCCAGGACGAGGTCATCCTGAAATTCCTCGAGCTCCAGGCGGAGCAGAAGCGCTCCTACGAGGACAAGCTCCTGGCACTCCGCACCCGCCTCGACGAAGTGTCGAGCCAGCGGATGGTCGAGCAGGAGGTTCTGGAGACGCGGCTGCAGAGCCTCATCGCCCGGCAGGCGGCCCTCGAGTCCCGGCACGGTCGGGTGCAATCGCTTGCCGAACGCGCCGGTGGTCCGGGAGCGGCTCGCGCGGCGGACGAGCCGACCACCGGCGTCGCGGACGTCACCTCCTCGGGCTCGCTGCCGCGGCCCGACCGGGCGGATCCGTTTCGTCGCCGCGTGCGCGATCCGAACACCCGCGTCCCCGAGCGGCGCAGCGACCTCGACCGTCTGCGCGACGAACTTGCGGCGGTCGAGCACACGATCGCGGCGCTCGAGTCGGCGCAGCGCCTGACGCTGGAGTCCGTCGCCCACGCGGCTGCCCTGGAGTCGCGCCGCTTCGAGGGCGCGCTCCGCCACGCCGGGTTCGATCCCGCGTCAGCAGAGGTCGTGACGGGCGGCACGGGCGGACCGCTCGTTCCCGCGGCCGCTCGAGACCCTTTCGAGGCGGTCGTGCTCGAAGCCGAAATCAAGCTCAGCCGGCTCGACCGCCTGCGGCGCACCGTGGGCGCCCTCCCCTTCGGCGAGCCGATCCGCGGCGAGATCGACCTCTCGAGCGGTTTCGGCTACCGCCTCGATCCTTTCACCCGCGGCCCCGCGATGCATGCGGGCCTCGATTTTCGCGCGGAGCACGGGGCTCCGGCGCGTGCCGCGGGCGCGGGCCGCGTGGTGGTCGCGGAGTTCTCCGGCGCCTACGGCAACATGGTGGAAATCGAGCACGCCGAGGGCGTGACGAGCCGCTACGCCCATCTCTCCGCGGTCGGGGTCACGGTCGGTCAGGAAATCAAGGCGGGGGCCGTTCTGGGCCGCATCGGCTCGACCGGCCGCTCGACGGGTCCGCACCTCCATTACGAGGTGCGGCTCAGAGGCGAGGCCGTGGATCCCAATCGGTTTCTCAAGGCCGGCGCGAGCCTGTCCCCGATCGTAACGGCGAGCCGGTGATCGGGCGCGCTGTGTTCTCGGCCTACTCGACGTCCTCGACTTCGGCCTCGCCGCCATAGACGCGCTGGGCGAGCGCGGCCTCCATGAACGGATCGAGATCGCCGTCGAGCACGTCGCCGGGACTGGTCGACTGCACGCCGGTGCGCAGGTCTTTGACGAGCTGATAGGGCTGGAGCACGTAGGAGCGGATCTGATGGCCCCAGCCGATATCCGTCTTCGCGGCGGCTTCGGCGCTCGCTTTTTCCTCGCGCTTCTTCAGCTCCGCCTCGTAGAGGCGGGCGCGCAGCATGTTCCACGCGGTGGCCCGGTTCTTGTGCTGCGAGCGTTCCTGCTGGCAGGCGACCACGATGCCGCTCGGGATGTGGGTGATCCGCACCGCGGAATCGGTCGTGTTCACGTGCTGGCCGCCGGCGCCGGAGGAACGGAACGTGTCGATCCGGCAGTCGGATTCCTTGACCTCGATGTTGATGCGGTCGTCGACCACCGGATAGACCCATACGGAGGCGAAGCTCGTATGGCGGCGGGCGTTCGAGTCGAACGGCGAGATGCGGACGAGCCTGTGCACGCCGGATTCGGTCTTGAGCCAGCCGTAGGCGTTGTGGCCCTTGATCAGGAGCGTCGCGCTCTTGATCCCCGCCTCCTCGCCATCGGTGATTTCGAGCACGTCGACCTTGTACTTCCGGCGCTCGGCCCAGCGCACGTACATGCGCTGGAGCATGTTGGCCCAGTCCTGGCTCTCGGTGCCGCCGGCGCCCGAATGGACCTCGAGATAGGTGTCGTTTTCGTCCGCCTCGCCGGAGAGGAGCGTTTCGACCTGCCGGCGAGCGGCCTCGGCTTGCGCGGCGCGGATCGCCTCCTCGCCCTCCCGGACGGAGCTCTCGATCTCCCTCGGCCTCGCCGAGCTCGATCAGAGTGACGGCGTCATCGAGCTCCTGCTCGAGCCGCCGGATGGACGAGATCTGCTCCTCGAGCGCGGTGCGTTCGCGCATGATCTTCTGCGCGGCATCGCCGTCGTTCCAGAGCTTCGGGTCTTCGGCGTTGGCGTTCAGTTCGGCGAGGCGGCGCTGGGCGTTGTCCCAGTCAAAGATGCCTCCTCAGCAGCCCGACCGACTGCCTCGTCTCGTCCAGGAGATGTTCGATTTCCGCGCGCATGATGTCTCGAAGGGATCGCAAGGGAATCGGAGCGGCGTCTTACGGAGGACGCCGCTCCTTGTAAACCGGGCGTCGTGCGGGTCAGTAGAGGCCGCCCGTTCCGGCGCCGACGGCGCGCTCCGCCTCCGGCGTTATGCCCGCCTGCATGGCCTCGCCGCCGATGACCGTGTAGGTGTCGGGCGGAGCCGTGCCGGGTTTGAAGGCCTCCAGGAGCGTTCCGGCGCCCTCGCCCGAACCGGCCCGCATGCCTGTCGACGCGCTGATCCGGATCAGCTTCAGGCCCGGCGGCACGCGGAAGGGTGTCGCGGGCTTGTCCTTCAAGGCCATCTGCATGAAATCGCGGAAGACCGGTGCGGCGTACTGGCCGGCTGTCGCCGAGTTGCCGAGAGTCTGCGGCTTGTCGAACCCGAGATAGACGCCGACGGCGAGATCGGGCGAGAATCCTACGAACCACACGTCCTTGGCGTCGTTGGTGGTGCCGGTTTTGCCGGCGAGCGGCTTGCCGACGGCCTTGACGACCTGCGCGGTGCCGCGCTGGACGACGCCTTCGAGCATGGAGGTGACCTGGTAGGCGGTCAGCGGGTCGAGGACCTGCTCCCGCGTGTCGACGAGCTTGGGTTCGACCTGCCCGTCCCATTTCTCGGCCGTGCACCCTGCGCACTTGCGGTCGTCGTGGCGGTAGATCGTCTGGCCGCTGCGGTCCTGGATGCGGTCGATCAGCGTCGGCCTGATGCGGCGGCCGCCGTTGGCGAACATGGAATAGGCCGCGGTCATCCGCATGACCGTCGTCTCGCCGGCCCCGAGCGCCATCGAGAGCACCGGCAGCATGTCGTCGTAGACGCCGAAGCGGCGGGCATATTCCGCGACGAGCGGCATGCCGACGTCCTTGGCGAGGCGCACGGTCATGAGGTTCTTCGAGTGCTCGATGCCGTAGCGAAGCGTGCGCGGACCCGCCGACTTGCCGTCGTAGTTCGACGGCGACCAAGCCTCCTGGCCCGGCCCCATGTCGATGGTGATCGGCGCATCCATGATCACGCTCGAGGGGGTATAGCCGTTGTCCAGGGCCGTCGCATAGACGAACGGCTTGAACGAAGAGCCCGGCTGCCGGAGCGCCTGCGACGCCCGGTTGAACTCGCTCTGATCATAGGAGAAGCCGCCCACCATGGCGTGGACGCGGCCCGTGTACGGGTCCATCGCCACGATGGCGCCCGAGATGTCGGGGACCTGCCGGAGCCGGAACTGCCCCGGCTTGCCTTCGAGCGGCTCGACGTAGACGACGTCGCCGACCGAGAGGGCCCGTTCCACCGTCCGGCGCGTCCACTTCACGCCGTCCGCGGCGACCGCGCCGGTTTCCCGCTCGCGCACCACCTGGCCGGAGGACTCCCTACGGGGTTGCAGACCGATGCGGGCCTGACCGCCACCGACCTCCAGGACGGTCGCGAGACGCCACGGCTGGACGTCGCCGAGCGACGGCACGTCGGCCAGAGCCAAGCCCCATTCACGGCCGGCAAGGTCGAGCTTCTGCTGCGCGCCGCGCCAGCCGCGCGCCTCGTCGAAGCGGACCAGCCCGTCCGTCAGGGCCTTGCGGGCCATGGCCTGCATCTTCGGGTCGAGGGTCGCCCGGATCGAGAGACCGCCCTCGTAGAGCTTCTCCTCGCCGTACCGCTCGCCGATCTCGCGGCGGACCTCCTCGGCGAAGTAGCCGGACGCGATCGAATTGGGCGAGACGAAGCGAGGATTGACCCCGAGCGGCTGATTTTTGGCCCGTTCGGCCTCCTCGAGGGTGATGTACCGGTTCTCGGCCATCAGATCGATGATCTGATTGCGGCGGAAGATCGCGTCCTGCGTCTTGCGGTAGGGGTGATAATTGTTCGGCGCCTTCGGCAGGGCGGCGAGGTAGGCGGCCTCGGCGATCGTGAGCTCGTGGACGGACTTGCCGAAATAGTCGAGGGACGCCGCCGCCACGCCGAAGAGATTGCGGCCAGGCGTCAGCGTACCGAGGAAGATCTGGTTGAGGTAGAGCTCGAGGATCTTGTCCTTCGAGAAGGTGGCCTCGATCCGAAGCGCCGTGAGCGCTTCGCGGACCTTGCGTTCCAGCGTCTGTTCCGGCGTGAGAAAGAAGTTCTTGGCCACCTGCTGGGTGATCGTGGAGGCGCCCTGCTTTCGGCCGCTGCGGAAATTGGTCACGAGCGCGCGGACCACGCCCTCCGGATCGATGCCGACGTGCCGGTAGAAGTTCTTGTCCTCGGCCGAGAGGAACGCCCCGACGACCAGCTTCGGCACCGCCTGGATGGGCAGATAGAGGCGCCGCTCGCGCGCATATTCCGCGAGAAGGCTCCCGTCCGTGGCATGGACGCGGGTCATCACGGGCGGCTCGTATTTCTCGAGCTGCGCGTGGTTCGGCAAGTCCTTGGAATAATGGAAGTAGAGATAGGCCAGCGCCCCCGCGCCGAGCAGGAACACGATGGCCCCTACGCTGAAGAGGAACCCGAAGAACCGTAAGATGATGCGCATCCGCAGTTATTCCATTGATCGGCGCCGTATCGGGCGGCGCTCGCGTATTGATCTGCGAACGTCCATCCTCGAGCGAAGCGGACCGCCGCCAACCCGGCCCAGCTCAACCTACCCGAGGAATCGCGCCCCCGCCACGGCTATCGACACCGCTTCTATGGTGAAACTGGGGCAGAGCCCTCCCGGGCCAGGCGAGCCGCGAAGAACCGGTCGATGGCAGCGGTCATAGCGCTCGTGGAACGGTCGCGCCACTCCTCCGAGGTGAGAAGATCGAAATCCTTCCGGCTCGACAAATAGCCGAGTTCGACCAGCACGGACGGCACGTCGTGGGCCCGCAGCACAAGGAAACCCGCCTGGCGGTGCGGGTTCTTGTTGAGGCGCCCGACGGTGTCGAGCTCGCCGACGAGGCGGGTCGCCAAACGATGCGAAAAGGCGCGGGTCTCGCGAGCCGTCAGGTCCTTGAGGATATCGGACACGTCCTCGTTCGGGGCCTCTCCCGCTTCGACGCCGGCCACCGCGTCGGCCCGGTTCTCGCGATCCGCAAGGCGCGCCGAATCCGCGTCCGACGCGCGTTCCGAGCCCGTGTAGACCGTGAATCCCCTCACCTCCCCGGCGCCGGAGATCGTGTCCGCATGGATCGAGATGAAGAGGTCGGCGCCGGCCCGCTGCGCCATGCGCACCCGCTCGCCCAGTGGGATGAAGACGTCTTGATCCCGCGTCATGAGCACCCGGTAGCGCCCTTCCGCCTCGAGCTTGCTCTTCAGCTTTTGCGCGAACGCGAAGACGATCTCCTTCTCGAAGATCCCGCCGCTTGCGGCCGCGCCGGGGTCGACCCCGCCGTGACCCGGATCGAGCATGACGAGCGGGCGCTCGTCCCGCGGCGCCTCGGCGACCGGGGGCACGGGGGGAGTCGGGTCGGCGCTCGCCCGTTCCGAAGCCGCCCGGTGGAAGCTGTCCCGGTCGGTCCGGACGAGTTCGACGACGAGGCGGGCCGAGCCGCTGCGCGGGTCCGGTTCCACGTCGATCCTCGACACCAGGGCGGGCTGGGCGAGGTCGATCACCATGCGGGAGCGTCCCGGCGCGAACAGGCCGTAACGGAAAGACGCGATCAAGCCCTCCCGTTTGCGACCTGTGTCGCCGGCGACGTGAAACGTGACTTCGCCGAGGTCCACGACCACCCGATCCGGGCGCTCCATGAGGTGGGCGCGGGCGGTGACGGGCTTCGAAAGCATGACCGTGAAGCGAGTCTTCGGGCCCTCCGTGGTCACCGCGACCGCAGCGGCGATGGCCGGGCCCGGGCTCGGCGCGGGCTCGCGGGCCGGCGTGGACGCACCCACCGCCCCGTCGACCGTGGTCGCGAGGAGGACGATGGCCGCCGCGAGGCGTATGAACGGCGTGATGTCCATCCTACCGCCGAAGGTCATGAGGCCCTCCTAATCGATAGACACGCCAAGGTTAACGCTTTCTGACCCTGGGACGTTCGTTCTATCACACGTGTGGCCGGAGAGTCACATTGTTCACTGTCTTGCCAAACGACCCAATCGATCTGTAATGATCCAGACCCCGTCCGGCGTGGCCGAATCTGACGGAGGACCAGCGGAGCCGGTTGTCTTGACCGATCCGCCGGGTCTCTCCCTCACTCCACGGCAGGCTCCCGGAGGGTGTCGAAGGCGTTCACCGCCTCACTGCCGATGACCAGCTTTGCTGGCCCATCGTTTTCGAAAGGGCCGTTATCGAATGGTTGCGCAAGCGAAGTCGGTTCTGACTCTCGTGACGGCGCCGTTCCTTGTGCGCGAGCTTCGCGTCCCCTTCCGTCTCCGGTCGACCGGCGGCGGGAGATCGGCCCACTCCCAGCGTCAAGCTAAACCAGAGCGCGTCCCTCTAAGACGCGCGACGGCGATCGACCGCAATCCAAACGCCACCTTCGCCCGTCGCGACCTATCGCGGCGCGGCCGGCTGCCCACCACGCAGCCCGTGCTCACGGCTTTGCCCTCGATCGCCATGTCGAGAGTTCATCATGGCCAACAAAATGCTTATCGATGCCTCCCACCCGGAAGAGACCCGGGTCGTGGTGGTAAGGGGTCAGAAGGTCGAGGAATTCGACTTCGAATCCGCTAGCCGGAGGCAACTCCGGGGCAACATCTATCTCGCGAAGGTCACCCGGGTCGAACCGTCCCTCCAGGCCGCTTTCGTCGAATACGGCGGCAACCGGCATGGCTTTCTCGCCTTCAGCGAGATCCATCCCGACTACTACCAGATCCCCACGGCCGACCGTCAGGCACTTCTCGAGGCCGAAGCGCAGGCCGCCCGGGACGAGGAGGAGGAGGACGAGCGGCGTCGCAGCCGCCGCCGCCCGGGCGCTTCCAAGAGGGCGCGTACCCACGCCAGCGTCAGCGCCGCTCCGGACGGAGAGAACGCTCCGGCCGAGGACGAGAGCTCGGCTCGCGACGGCGGGAATCCCGCGTCGGACGACGAGCGCACCGCTTTCGAGGGTGAGAACGGGTCGGGCGAGGACGAGACCCCGCACGAGGCAGGCGGGATTCGCGGGGCCGACCGGGGCGAACGCGAAACGCCGGCGGGCGAGGACGAGAGCGCCGCGGAGGCCGTGACCGAGGCCCGGGACGTCGCAGAGCGCGATTTGGGCGGCGCCGAGGGCTTGGCGCCGGCGGGCGAGGACGATCGTGCCGCGGATGCGGAAACCTTCCCCGGGACACGCGAGGACAGTGCCGCCGACGCGGGGCTCGAGGCGCGCGAGAGGCCGGACGACGAGGACGAGGAGCGCGAGGAGGCCGGCGAAGAGCACGAGATCGTCGAGCAGCTCGGCGGCGATGCGCTCGAAGAGGTGCGCGAGCGCCCGCGCGTCCACCGGCGCCAGTACAAGATCCAGGAGGTCATCAAGCGGCGGCAGATCCTGCTCGTCCAGGTCGTCAAGGAGGAGCGCGGCAACAAGGGTGCGGCGCTGACCACCTATCTCTCCCTGGCGGGCCGGTATTCCGTGCTCATGCCCAATACCGGCCGCGGCGGCGGCATTTCCCGCAAGATCACCAATGCGGCGGACCGCAAGCGGCTGAAGGAGATCGCGCAGGAACTCGAAGTTCCGGAAGGCATGGGGATCATCCTGCGCACGGCCGGCGCGTTGCGCACCAAGGCCGAGATCAAGCGCGACTACGAATACCTGATGCGCCTGTGGGAGAGCGTCCGCGAGCTGACGCTCAAGTCCTCCGCGCCCGCCCTCGTGTACGAGGAAGGCTCGCTCATCAAGCGCGCGATCCGCGACCTCTACAACAAGGACATCGAGGACGTCGTGGTCTCGGGCGACGAGGGCTACCGCGAGGCCAAGGAATTCATGCGCATGCTCATGCCGAGCCATGCGAAGCTCGTGAAGCCCTATCGCGAGCCCGTGCCGCTTTTCGCGAAGCACGGCGTCGAGGCTCAGCTCGATGCGATGTTCTCCAACCACGTGACCCTCCGGTCGGGCGGCTATCTCGTCATCAACCCGACCGAGGCTCTGGTCTCGATCGACGTGAACTCCGGCCGTTCGACCCGGGAGCACAACATCGAGGACACGGCCCTCAAGACGAATCTGGAGGCCGCTGAGGAGATCGCCCGCCAGCTCCGGCTGCGCGATCTCGCCGGGCTCATCGTCATCGACTTCATCGACATGGAGGAGAACCGCAACAACCGCTCGGTGGAGCGGCGGCTGAACGACTGCCTCAAGAACGACCGCGCCCGCATCCAGGTCGGCCGCATCTCCCCGTTCGGCCTCCTCGAGATGTCGCGCCAGCGCATCCGCACCGGCGTGCTCGAATCCTCGTCCGTGCCCTGTCCGCACTGCGCCGGCACCGGATCCGTCCGTGCCACGCCCTCGGTGGCGCTGCACGTGCTTCGCTCGGTCGAGGAGACGCTCATCAAGAGCGCGACGCACAACCTCGTCATCCGCACCCGCGTGGAAGCGGCGTTCTACATCCTCAACCAAAAGCGCGTGCACCTGCGCGACCTCGAGACCCGCTTCGGCGTGCAGATCACGGTCGTGGCGGACGAGAGCGTCACCGGGACGGCGACCTACGCGATCGAGCGCGGCGAGCCCGCTCTGAAGCTCGAGCAGAAGTCGAGCGCCCCGGGTGTCCAGATCGATGCGATCGTTCCGGTCGACGAGACCGAGGACGAGGCTGTCGAGGAGGACGGCGACGAGGATCTGGCTTTGGCGGACGAGGCCGACGAGCGGCCGGCCGAGCAGGCGCGGGGCGAGGAAGACGGCGGCCGCCGCCGCCGCCGTCGCCGCCGCCGCCGCGGTCGCGGCGAGCGCGACCAGGCCGCCGGCCTTCACACCGAGGGTGCGCCGGAATCCGACGAGGACGAGGCCGAAGAGGACGCGGCGGAGATCGCCGCCGCGGGCGAATCCGGCGAGGAGCCGGAAGAGGCCCCCGAGAGCCGGGACGACGACGGCGGGCGTCGCCGCCGTCGCGGGCGCCGCGGCGGCCGCGGCCGGCACCGCGAGGATGCCGGCGATGTCCGGGGAGAAGGCGCACGCGGTCCTTCGGACGGGGCTGACGCCGAGGCACGCCGCGCGACTCCGGAGGTCGTGACGCCGGCGGTCCTCACCCCTCCAGACGGGGCCGCCTCCGAGGCGAACCCGGCCGGCCTCCGGGAGGACAGCATCGTCGCGCTTTCGTCCAAGCCCGCCGAACAACCCGCCCAGGAAGCCGCGCAGGAGCCCGCCGAGGCTGCGGTAGAGCCGGAACCCGAGCCCGTGGCCGTCGTGCTCACGCCGCCCGATCCCGAACGCCCGAAGCGGGCGGGCTGGTGGTCGAAAGCGAAGTCGGTGCTGAGCGGCTCCTAGCGGGGCTTGCGGAAGCCCGGGGGCCGGACCTCCGCGGCGCGGCCGGCGCGCGAGCCGATCGAATTGAGTTCACCGCAACCACGTCGCGAGGCGGGAAACCGCCTCGCGACAGTCGTCTTCCGACCCCGCGAAGGACAGGCGCAGATAGTGCGCTCCCTCGGTCGCATCGAAATCCACGCCCGGCGTCGCGGCGACGCCCGCCTCGTCCAGCATGCGACGGCAGAATGCGACGGAGTCGTTCGTGTAGCGCGCGACGTCGGCGTAGATGTAGAACGCGCCGTCGACCGGGTGCATGTCCGTGATGCCGATCCGGGGCAGTTCTTCGAGAAGCAGCGCGCGGTTTCGCGCGTATCCCGCCTTCACGGCTTCGAGCTCGTCCGCGGCGTCGAAGGCGGCCAGCGCGGCGACCTGGGAGAGATAGGGCGGCGAGATGTAGAGGTTCTGCGCCAGGCGCTCGATCGGGCGAACGAGGCGCTCCGGCACCACAATCCAGCCGACGCGCCAGCCCGTCATGCAGTAGTACTTCGAGAACGAGTTGATCACGACGGCATCGTCGTCGGACGAGAGCGCCGTCGCGGCGGGCTCGCCGTAGGTGAGGCCGTGATAGATCTCGTCCGACACGAACCAGAGCGCGAGACGCCGGCACGTCTCGCCGAGGTCGGCCAGCGCGCCGCGGCCGATCATCGTGCCGGACGGGTTCGCGGGGCTCATCGCGAGCACCCCGTGCAGCGGCCGCAGCGCATGAGACCGCTCGACCGCCGCCGCGGTCATTCTCCAGCCGTCGGCCTTCGTGAGCGGGATCACGACGGGCTCGAGCCCCAACGCCTCGAGGATGTTGCGATAGGCGGGATAGCCGGGAGCCGTGATCGCGACCCGCTGGCCGGGATCGAACAGGCTCAGGAAAGTCAGCACGAAGCCGGCCGATGAGCCGGTCGTCACGACGATCCGCTCGCGGGCGAGGTTCACGCCGTAGGCGTCGCGATAATGCCGCGCGATACGCTCCCTCAGCGCGGCGAGCCCCAGGGCTTCCGTGTAGCCGATCCTGCCGGTGTCGAGCGCCGCCCGGGCGGCCTCTCGCGACGCCCGGGGGGCTGCGGCAGAGGGCTGGCCGACCTCCATGTGGACCACGCTTCCTCCGAGTCTTTCCTTAGCGGCAGCGGCGCTCAGGACGTCCATCGCGAGAAACGGCGACACCCGTTCCACGCGGCGCGCGACACCAGGGGACTGGGGATTGGCGGCTGATTTCGTCATGATCGGCTCGTATCCGGTCGCGCCGCAAGGCTCAAGGCGCCAACGAAGCCGTGAATTGACGCTCCTCGGCTCCAGCCGCTATGCCACATGCGACGATGCGGCCGGGTTGTCGATCGCGCCATTGTGCGCGAACGCAACGGCAAGCGCCTCGACGACGGCCGACTCGACTTCGAACAAGGACAAGCGATGTCAATCTCCCTCCTCTCCCGGCTCCGCACCGCCGCCCTTGCCGGCCTGCTGGCATTCGCCCCGGCGGCGATGGCGCAGCAGGGGGGAGGCTTTAGCGAGGAGCAGAAGCAGGCGATCGGCGCCGTCGTGAGAGACTATCTGCTCAAGCACCCCGAGCTCCTCCAGGAGGTCATGGCGGAACTCGAGAAGCGCCAGGCCGAGCAGCAGAAGGTCGCTCAGGCCGGGGCTCTCAAGGAATCACGGCAGACGCTGCTCAACGCTCCCCATTCGATCGTGGCCGGGAACCTGCAGGGAGACGTCACCCTGATCGAGTTCTTCGACTACAACTGCGGGTACTGCAAACGGGCGCTCGCGGACGTGCGCGCGCTCGCGAAGAGCGATTCGAAGCTGCGGATCGTGCTCAAGGATTTTCCCGTGCTCGGCCCCGAGTCCGTCGAGGCGAGCCGGGTCTCGCTCGCGGTGAAGAACCAGCTCCAGGGCGAGAAGCTGTTCGACTATCACATCAAGGTCATGGAGAGCCGCGGCCGCGTCAACGGCGAGCGCGCCCTGTCGGTCGCGAAGGAGATGGGCGTCGACATCGCCCGCGTGCAGAAGGACATGGAGGCCCCGGACGTCCGCGCGGCTCTCCAGGAGAACGTGGGCCTCGGCGACAAGCTCGGCCTGACCGGGACGCCGGCGTTCATCATCGGCGACGAGATCATCCCGGGCGCGGTTGGCATCGAGCCGCTCCGGCAGGTCGTGGCAAGCGTCCGAAAATGCGGCAAGGCGAGCTGCTGAACGTCGCCGAGCGGGCCGGCCGAAGCCTCGAATCCGATCGGACCGCAATCCCGGCGCCGGATCGACTCACGACGTGACGCGTGGGCCTCCGGGGCCGATCGGAACGTTTCGGGCTCGGCGACGAGACCGCTCGGCAGGCGTCCTGGCGGGCCCCTTCCCCCTGGGGAGCCTTTTGGCTAAGAGACCGTAGCGGTTCCGGCGAGCGGGACCTCTCGGAGTCCGACCGGGTCACGATGATCGCCGTCTACGTTCTCAACGGTCCGAACCTCAACCTCCTCGGACGCCGCGAGCCGCAGATCTACGGCAGCGTCACGCTGCCACAGATCGAGGAGCGGCTGCGCGAGCATGCCGCGACGGTGGGCGTCGCCCTCACCTTCCGCCAGTCGAACCACGAGGGCGAGCTCGTGGGCTGGATTCAGGAAGCGGGCGCCGCGGGGGCGGGCGTGCTCATCAACGCCGCCGCCTACACGCACACGTCGGTGGCCCTGCGCGACGCCATTGCCGGTTCCGGCGTCGCTGCGGTGGAGATCCACCTCTCCAACGTCTACGCCCGGGAATCCTTCCGCCATCATTCCTTCATCGCCCCGGTCTGCATCGGCGTGATCTGCGGCTTCGGCCCGGCGGGCTATCAACTGGGGCTCGATGCCCTCCTTCCCGTGCTGCGGGAACGAGCGAAGTCCAGGTGAGACGCGCAGGCACGAGCATGACAAGAGGTTCCAAACCCATGGCCAAGGACAGCCCTTTCGATCCCGAACTCGTGCGCGAGCTGGCGACTCTCATCGCCGACACGAATCTCACCGAGATCGAGGTGGAGAAAGGCGACCTGCGGATCCGCGTCGCGCGTCTCGTCACCACGCAGGTCACGGCGTCTGTCGCCCCGGCGGCCCCCGTGACCGGGCCTCCGCCCGTCGTGGCGCCGCCGCCGGCGGCGGAAATGCCCGGGGCCGCGAAGCCCGCGACCACACATCCCGGCGCGGTGCTCTCGCCCATGGTGGGCACCGCGTATCGCAAGCCGTCGCCGGACGCCAAGGCGTTCGTGGACGTCGGGTCGAAGGTCGCGGCGGGCGACAAGGTTCTGCTCGTCGAGGCCATGAAGACGTTCAACGAGATCGTCGCTCCGCGCGCCGGCACCGTGACGGCGATCTTCGTGGAGGATGGCACGCCGGTCGAATACGGCGAGCCGCTCCTGGTGATCGAATAGGAGGCGCCCCGGGACCGCCGAGCGCCAGGCGAGACCTGGAGACGACCACGAGGGCCCCGCGAGTGCTGCCGCGAGGGCGAACCAGGACCGAGGCGAGACGCGATGTTCGACAAGATTCTGATTGCCAACCGAGGCGAGATCGCCCTGCGGATCCTACGCGCCGCGAAGGAACTCGGGATCGCGACGGTCGCGGTGCATTCGACCGCCGACGCCGACGCCATGCATGTGCGGCTCGCCGACGAGAGCGTCTGCATCGGCCCTCCGGCGGCTCGCGATTCCTACCTCAACATCCCATCGCTCATCGCGGCCTGCGAGATCACCGGCGCCGACGCCGTTCATCCCGGTTATGGATTTCTCTCGGAGAACGCCCGCTTCGCCGAGGTGCTGGCGCACCACAACATCGCGTTCATCGGCCCCAAGGCCGAGCACATCCGCATCATGGGCGACAAGATCGAGGCGAAGCGCACCGCGAAGCGCCTCGGCATCCCGTGCGTCCCCGGATCCGAAGGCGGCGTCACCGAGGACGGGGAGGCCAAGCGTATCGCGGCGGATATCGGCTATCCGGTGCTCGTCAAGGCGGCGGCCGGCGGCGGCGGGCGCGGCATGAAGGTCGCGCGCGGCGAGGCCGAACTCTCCCATGCGCTCGCGACGGCGAGGACGGAAGCCAAGGCGGCCTTCGGCGACGATGCCGTCTACATCGAGAAGTTCCTCGAGAAGCCGCGGCACATCGAAGTCCAGGTTCTGGGCGACGGCCGAGGCCAGGCGATCCATCTCGGCGAGCGCGACTGCTCGCTCCAGCGACGGCACCAGAAGGTGTGGGAGGAAGGCCCCTCCCCGGCCCTCAACGCCGCCATGCGCGAGCGCATCGGAACCACGGTCGCCCGCGCGATGCAGGAATTGGGCTACGAGGGCGCCGGCACGGTCGAGTTCCTCTACGAGGAAGGCGAGTTCTACTTCATCGAGATGAACACCCGCATCCAGGTGGAGCACCCCGTCACGGAGATGATCACCGGGATCGATCTCGTGAACGAGCAGATCCGCGTCGCCGCGGGGGCGGCGCTGTCGGTGCGACAGGAGGACGTCCGCTTCGAGGGGCACGCGATCGAATGCCGCGTCAACGCGGAGCACCCGACGACCTTTCGGCCGTCGCCGGGCACGATCTCGTATTTTCACCCGCCGGGCGGTCTCGGCGTGCGCGTCGATTCCGCGGCCTACCAGGGCTACCGGATCCCACCGCATTACGATTCCCTCGTCGGGAAGCTCATCGTTCACGGCCGGACGCGCAACGAGTGCCTGATGCGGCTGCGCCGGGCGCTCGACGAGTTCGTAGTCGACGGCGTCGACACCACCCTGCCGCTGTTCCGCACCCTCGTGCGCAATCCCGATATCCAGAACGGGCTCTACGACATTCACTGGCTGGAGGGGTTCCTGAGGACCGGCGGACTCGGGGAATAGCCGCCGTCAGGTGCCGCGCCTGGATGCGGCCTCCCAAGGCCGAGATTGGAGACCGCGCGCATTCTTGATACAACTTGCTCCATGAGCCGCGCTTCCGACCGGGCCATCGAGATCACGCCCGAGATCCTGCTCAAGGCCTACGCTGCCGGGATCTTCCCGATGGCGGAGGATGCCGACGACCCGAGCCTGTTCTGGGTCGAACCGCGGGAGCGCGGCATCATCCCGATCAGCGGGTTCCATGTTCCGAAGCGCCTCGCGCGCACCGTGCGCGCGGATCTTTTCCAGGTTCGGGTCGACTGCGATTTCGACGGCGTCATCGCGGGTTGCGCCGCGGTCGGCGCCGACCGCGAGAAGACGTGGATCTCAGGCCGCATCCGGCAGCTCTACGGGGCCCTGTTCGACCGTGGACACTGCCATACCGTGGAGGTTTACGACCGCGGCCGGCTCGTCGGCGGACTCTACGGCGTGCGGCTCGGCGGCGCCTTCTTCGGCGAGAGCATGTTCCATTCCGTCCGGGACGCTTCCAAGGTCGCGCTCGTCCATCTCGTCGCCCGGCTGAAGGCGGGAGGTTTCACGCTCCTCGACACGCAGTTCGTCACCGATCACCTCGCCCAGTTCGGTGCGATCGAGGTGCCGCGGCGGGACTACAAGCACAAGCTGCACGACGCCCTCGACCGCGCGGGCGACTGGACCGTCTGGCCGCGGGAGCGGATCGTCTCGGGCGAGGAGGTGCTCGCCGCCCTCAGCGATCGTTGAAACGGTCGGTCCCGATGGCGGTCCCCTGGTTCGTCGGGAAGAATCGGCGCGACGGCTGGGGCTGCGGCTGAACCGGAGCCCGGGGAGGCACGACCCCGGGCTCGGCCGCCGTGGGCGCGATGATGTCGCCGGGCAGCTGCTCGGCCTGGCGGCGCTGGCGATCCGATGGCGTCGGCTCCTCGATGGGTTCCTTAGGCTCGGCGATCACCTCGGTGCCGCCTTTGCAGTCCACGAGCCAGATGTCGTAGACGGGGTGTTCCACCGCATGGAGGCCCGGGCTCGACGCGAACATCCAGCCCGTGAAGATGCGCCGCACCTTGGATTCGAGGGTCACCTCGTCGACCTCCACGAAGGAGGTCGTGTTGGGGTTCTCCGTCGGCGGGCGGGTGTAGCAGACCTTCGGGGTCATCTGCAGCCCGCCGAACTGCACGGTCTCGTCGATCGCCACCTCGAAGGAGACGATGCGACCGGTGATCTTATCGAGGCCCGAGAACACGGCCGTCGGGTTCTTGATCTTGTCGGCCTGTGCGGCACCCGCGCCCACGGCCATGCCGGCGAGAACCAAAGCGGCGCGCCCGATCGACACCCTCATCGAGACTGATCCCCGTTCGCGCCCTCATCGGCGCCGTTGCGCGTCCCGGTTAGCATGGGAACCATGGTCGAAAAAGGGCGCACCTTCACGTTCCCTCGAAGCGTGGGCATTGAGGCGGGAACGGGAGTGACATCATTGCTCTCATCGGCGATGTTCTCCCGATGATGCTCCCCGCCAGCCGAGCCGACGCCGCCCGGAAATCCTTGGGCTTCATGACGCTCGAGGAGACCGCGGCCTTGGCGGATCGGGGCGTGATCGTGCCGGATCCGGGATCGACTCTCGTTTCGGCCGAGGTGAGCCTTGGCAGCGGGGTCGTCCTGTGGCCGAACACGATCCTGCAGTGCTCCGCCGGCGGTGCGATCGGTATCGGTTCCGGCACGTTCATCTATCCCGGCACTCGCATCGTGGCCCAGGGAGGGCGCGTGACGATCGGCCCCGGTGCTGAAATCGGCGAGGAGGGCGGCTTCACGATCCACGCCGTTGGGGGATCGATCACCCATCTGGGGAGCGGGGTCCGCCTTCTCGGAGGTGGTTCTCTCACGGGTTCGAACACCCTGGGGGACGGAGCCCAGGTCCTCGGGCCGATTCGCTGCCGGTCTTGCATTCTCGGCGGCGGCGGGACCCACAGGGAGCCCGACCCCGACCGACGGGGCGGCGTCCTCAAGGGGTCCGGCGTTGCCCGCGACATCGAGGTCCCGCAGGGCCACGTCATCCAGTCCTTCGATATTTTCGCGGAGGCGCCGATACGGCGCCAGTCATTCTTCCATCGCAAGCAGCCGGAGTGACCCTATGGGCTTCCCGCCGGATCGCCTCGAACTGGGCCTCGGGCTCCTGTCCATCGGTCGCGTGTGGGGCATCGGAGCGAGCGAACCGCCGAGGGAGGAAGAAGCGCACGAACTCCTGCGCCGCGCCCTCGAACTCGGGATCACGATCTTCGATACCGCGCCCGCCTACGCAGCGAGCGAAGCGCGGCTCGGCCGGTTCCTCGGCCAACTCGACGACGAGCGTCGAAGGACGCTCGTCGTGATGACCAAGGCGGGCGAGCATTGGGACGTCGAGCGCGGCACGAGCTTCGTCGATCATGACCGCGACGCGCTTTGCCGCAGCATCGACCGAAGCCTCGAGCATCTGGGTCGGATCGACGTGCTGCAGATCCACAAGGCGACCCGCGACGTCGTGCGCGATCCGGGCGTCATGGCTGCTCTCGATCACGCCAGCCGGTGCGGAATCGCGACCTTCGGCGCGAGCGTCGCGGATGTGAGCTCCGGCGTGGCCGCTCTCGAGACCGGCGCCTACCAGGCGCTGCAGTTTCCGTTGAACATCGCCAACCCGGCCCTCGCCCGGCTGCTCGAGGCGTTGCGGGCGGCGCGCGGCACCGCCATCGTCAACCGGCCGTTCGCCATGGGCGGGCTCGTGACGAGCGCCGCGGACGCCGGCGCCCAGGCCCGCGCCGCCTTCCGCTTCATCAGAGACGAGGTCGAGCGCGGCGTCGTGCTGACCGGAACCGGCAAAGCCGCGCATTTGGCCGAGAACGTCGAGGCTTTCCGGTCCTGTTGAGCGCCCAAGGCCCGCCGAGGAAACGCCGCGGTTCACTCCCCGGGCGTCCAGGGGACGTAATCGCCGGTCGCGGCCGGGCGCTCGCCCGTGGCGAGTTGGGATCCGCGCGGGCGGTAGGCCCGCGGGGTGCCGGTCAGGTTGGGGACGTGCGGCTTTTCCCACTCGCGGGAGCGATAGGGCTCCTCCGTCGGCGGCACGTCGCCGTTGTGGCACAGCCAGGCCCGCCACAGCGGCGGCACCTTCGAGGCGTCCGCCTCGCCGTTGTAGATCACCCACCGGCGCTCGGCGCCGACATTGGGGTCGATCGCGTTCCGCTGCGTGTACCGGTAGTACCGGTTGCCGAACTCGTCCTCGCCCACGAACCCGCCGTACCGCCAGGTGTAGAAGCGCGTCGCGGCGGTGGCGCCGTTCCACCAGGTGAAGAGCAGCAGCAGAAAGTTCTTCATGACGAGGAGGCCGGGTCCCGAATTCGCGCGGACTATGGCCATCGGCGGCCGCCGTGTCCAGGGTCCGGCGAGCTTGGCCGCGTTTGCCTTTCCGCGCCGTCCGTCCCTGCAATCCTCGTGATTCACACCCGCCCCGCCGTAACGGAATTACGGCGGTTCGAGTTGTCCACAGGGGAGTCGCCGACCCGCGACAAGCCCCTGGAACGATTTCGGAAACCCTCTGTTTAGGATTCCATAACGGTCCGCAAAGCACTATATATCGTAGGCACGCGGGCTCTTAACCCCAAGGCTTAGTCGAATGCATCGAACGATCTCCACCGTTGACGGCTCTCCGAGACTCGCTCTAGCGTCGGCCCTTCGTCGCGTTTGCTCAGCGGTCCCGACCGCCGGAGCGACACCTCCGAACCCAGGAAACGGCAGCCCGGTCCGAGTCTTCCGCTCGGCGCGGAGGCGATGCTGCGTGCCTGGGCCGAGGGGAGCGAGGATCTAACACGAGCGGCGACCGGCGGGGGGCTGGGTCGTCAAGGAGGGCACCATGCGGATCGAGCGGCACTACACCAAGACCGGCCAGTCACCCTATGCCACGATGGCCTTCCGATCCGCCACGAGCGAGATCCGCAACCCGGACGGCTCCGTCGTGTTCCGGCTCGACGGAATCGAGGTGCCGGAGGCGTGGAGCCAGGTGGCCTGCGACGTGCTGGCCCAGAAGTATTTCCGCAAGGCCGGCGTGCCGGCGCGCCTGAAGCGCGTCGAGGAGAACGACGTGCCGTCCTTTCTGTGGCGCTCGGTGCCCGACGAGGCGGCGCTCGCCGACCTTCCCGAGGATGACAGATCGACCTCCGAGATCTCCTCGAAGCAGGTCTTCGACCGGCTCGCGGGCTGCTGGACCTATTGGGGCTGGAAGGGCGGCTACTTCTCCACCGAGGAGGACGCCGCAGCCTTCTTCGACGAACTGCGGTTCATGCTCGCGAACCAGATGGTGGCGCCGAACTCGCCGCAATGGTTCAACACCGGCCTCCACTGGGCCTACGGCATCGACGGCCCGAGCCAGGGCCACTTCTATGTCGACCACCGGACCGGCGAGCTCGTGAAGTCGAAGTCGGCCTACGAGCACCCGCAGCCGCACGCCTGCTTCATCCAGTCCGTCGAGGACGACCTCGTCAACGAGGGC
This sequence comes from uncultured Alphaproteobacteria bacterium, assembly GCA_963800985.1. GTDB lineage: Bacteria > Pseudomonadota > Alphaproteobacteria > Rhizobiales > Beijerinckiaceae > Microvirga. Next base: position 273,402 of record CAWDDI010000024.1, read on the forward strand.
GGCATCATGGACCTGTGGGTGCGCGAGGCGCGCCTGTTCAAGTACGGCTCGGGCACCGGCTCGAACTTCTCGCGCCTGCGCGGCGAGGGCGAGAGGCTCTCGGGCGGCGGGCGCTCCTCCGGTCTCATGTCCTTCCTCAAGATCGGCGACCGCGCCGCCGGCGCGATCAAGTCGGGCGGAACCACGCGGCGCGCCGCCAAGATGGTGGTGGTCGACGTCGATCACCCGGACATCGAGGCCTACATCGACTGGAAGGTGAAGGAGGAGCAGAAGGTCGCGGCTCTCGTCGCCGGCTCCAAGCTCGCCCACCGGCACCTCAAGGCCATCATGAAGGCCTGCGTGAACTGCGAGGCGGAAGGCGACGCCTGCTTCGACCCGGAGAAGAACCCGGCGCTCAAGAAGGAGATCAAGCCGGCGCGCCGGGCGATGATCCCGGACAGCTCGATCAAGCGCGTGATCCAGTTCGCGCGCCAGGGCTACACGGACATCGACGTCCCGGTCTACGACACCGACTGGGACTCGGAGGCCTATCTCACGGTCTCGGGCCAGAACTCCAACAACTCCGTCTCGATCACCGACGCGTTCCTGCGCGCCGTCGAGAGCGACGGCGAGTGGCGGCTCACCCGGCGCACGGACGGCAAGGTCGCCAAGACCGTGAAGGCGCGCGAGCTCTGGGAGCGCATCGGCCACGCGGCCTGGGCCTCCGCGGATCCGGGCCTGCACTTCAACACCACCATGAACGACTGGCACACCTGCCCCGCGGGCGGGCGGATCCGCGCCTCGAATCCGTGCTCGGAGTACATGTTCCTCGACGACACGGCCTGCAATCTCGCCTCCGCGAACCTGCTCCAGTTCTACGACCGCGCGGCCGGGAGCTTCGACGTCGAGCGCTTCGAGCATGCCTGCCGGCTCTGGACCATGGTGCTCGAGATCTCGGTCATGATGGCGCAGTTCCCGAGCCGCGAGATCGCGGAACTGTCCTACCAGTACCGCACGCTCGGCCTCGGCTACGCGAACATCGGCGGGCTCCTCATGACCATGGGCCTTCCCTACGACTCGGAGGCCGGCCGCGCGCTCTGCGGCGCGCTCACCGCGATCATGACGGGCGTGTCCTATGCGACCTCGGCCGAGATGGCGGGCGAGCTCGGGCCGTTCCCGGCCTACGAGGCGAACGCCACGTCCATGCTGCGGGTCATCCGCAACCACCGCCGCGCGGCGCACGGCGTCGCCGAGGGCTACGAGTGCCTGAGCGTCGCGCCCGTCCCGCTCGACCACGCCTCCTGCCCGGACCGGCGCCTCGTCGACCACGCCATGGCGGTGTGGGACCGCGCGCTCGCGCTCGGCGAGCGCAACGGCTACCGCAACGCGCAGGCGACCGTCATCGCGCCGACCGGCACGATCGGCCTCGTGATGGACTGCGACACCACCGGCATCGAGCCCGACTTCGCGCTCGTGAAGTTCAAGAAGCTCGCCGGCGGCGGCTACTGGAAGATCATCAACCGCGCCGTGCCGGATGCGCTGCGCGTGCTCGGCTACCGCGAGGCCGAGATCGCCGAGATCGAGGCCTATGCGGTCGGCCACGGCTCCCTCGGCCAGGCGCCCGCGATCAACGCCGCGAGCCTGAAAAGCCGCGGCTTCACGGACGAGAAGATCGAGGCCGTCGAGAAGGGCCTGAAGAGCGCCTTCGACATCCGGTTCGTCTTCAACAGATGGACCCTCGGCGAGGACTTCCTGACCGGCACCCTGAAGGTCCCGGCCGAGCGCCTGAACGACCCCTCGTTCGACCTCCTGACGCATCTCGACTTCTCGAAGGCCGACATCGAGGCCGCCAACATCCACGTCTGCGGCGCCATGACCCTCGAGGGCGCGCCCTTCCTCAAGGCGGAGCACTATCCGGTCTTCGACTGCGCCAATCCGTGCGGGCGCATCGGCAAGCGCTATCTCTCGGTCGAGAGCCACATCCGCATGATGGCGGCGGCGCAGCCCTTCATCTCGGGGGCGATCTCCAAGACCATCAACATGCCGAACGACGCGACCGTCGAGGACTGCAAGAACGCCTATCGGCTGTCGTGGAAGCTCGCGCTGAAGGCCAACGCGCTCTACCGCGACGGCTCGAAGCTCTCGCAGCCCTTGAACGCCGCGCTCATCGCCGACGAGGAGGAGGACGCCGAGGAGGCCGTCGAGGCGCTGCGCCAGCTCCCCGCCGCCGCCAAGGCCGCGCAGCTGTCGGAGCGGATCGTCGAGCGGATCGTCGAGCGCGTGGTCGCGACCCGCGAGCGCGAAAAGATGCCGGACCGGCGCAAAGGCTACACCCAGAAGGCGGTCGTCGGCGGCCACAAGGTGTACCTGCGCACCGGCGAGTACGACGACGGGCGCTTCGGCGAGATCTTCATCGACATGCACAAGGAGGGCGCGGCCTTCCGGGCGATGATGAACAACTTCGCGATCGCGATCTCGCTCGGCCTGCAGTACGGCGTGCCGCTCGAGGAATACGTCGAGGCCTTCACGTTCACGCGCTTCGAGCCCGCGGGCTTCGTGCAAGGCAACGAGCGCATCAAGAACGCGACCTCGATCCTCGACTACATCTTCCGCGAGCTCGCGGTGTCGTACCTCGCCCGCAACGACCTCGCCCATGTCGACCCCGCGGAGGCCGGCCCGACCACGATCGGCCAGGGCGAGTCGCAGTCGAAGGCGCCGGACGTGGCGCCGGCGACGCAGGTGGTGTCGCGGGGATTCACGCGCGGCAGCGCGGACCGGCTGATGCTGATCCACGGCGGGACGGGGCGGCGTGGCGCAGGTCGGGGCGGACGGCGGGCGCGACGGCGCTGAAGGGGGAGCTCGCGGGGGCGGCTTCGGAGCCGGAGGTCGGACGAGGCGGAGCTCGACGCCCTGCCGTTCGCGGCGCCGTCGCTCGCGGACAAGCGGGCCGAGGCGAAGATGAAGGGGTATGTGGGCGAGGCGTGCCCGGAGTGCGCGAATTTCACGCTGGTGCGGAATGGGACGTGCTTGAAGTGTGACACGTGCGGAAGTCACGACGGGGTGTTCGTAGGCGTCGAGATATCACGCTTGAGGAGTCGTGCCATGGGTGGCGACTTCACAAGCACAAGTACCCCTGAGATCTCTGGGTAGGAGGACCTGGCGGCGGCTTTGCTGGCGTTGCAAGCACCCGTCGCGAGGCAGGGTACCGAGATAACGAGGAAAGCTGCTATGGCGCCAATCGATGCTGCGGATCGAGCTACCCTTCGTGCGTCGACAATGATAATCCGCGAATTCACGCTTTCGGATAGCCAACAACAGACGCTGCAGAAATTTGTCAGCGACTAAAATACGAAACTGGAGTTGCACATTAGCGCGAGAGAATTCGTCGAACGATGGTCAGAAGCCCTATTGAGCGGCTGATGGTAATGCAGGTCAGTGCAAAGCCAAGGCGGTACATTGCTCTAGCAGGACGTTGAAAAAGGCGCTCGCACAGTGGGCCGGCTCATGATTCCCTTCTCGGGCACAGGCCGGAGGGAAAACGGATGCGGGGCTTGGACGCGCGGACGGGCGAACTGTTCTCCTATGTGGATCTGGAGGCACGGGTGCGGGCCGGCCACCCGCTGCGGCCCATCCGAGCCATCGTCAACGAGGCCCTCTCGGCTCTGGAGCAGGAGCTCGCGCCGCTCTACGCCCGCATTGGCCGGCCCTCCATCCCGCCCGAGAAGCTGCTGAGAGCCATGCTCCTGCAGGCCTTCTACTCTATTCGCTCCGAACGCCAGTTGATGGAGCGCCTCGAATACGACCTGCTCTTCCGCTGGTTCGTCGGGCTCGGGGTCGATGATCCAGCCTGGGATCACTCAACCTTCTCGAAGAACCGCGACCGCCTGCTCGAGGGCGACATTGCCACCAAGATCCTCGGTGCCGTGCTCGCCCAGCCCCGGGTCAAGCAGCTGTTGTCCACGGACCACTTCTCGGTCGACGGCACCCTGATCGAGGCCTGGGCTTCGATGAAGAGCTTCAAGCCCAAGGATGGCTCGGACGAGCCGCCGCGAGACGGGGGACGGAACGCAGAGGCGGACTTCCGGGGTGAGAGGCGCTCGAACGCAACCCACGCCTCGACCACCGATCCGGATGCACGGCTCTATCGCAAGGGCGCGGGCAAAGAGGCGAAGCTGTGCTTCATGGGCCATGCTCTGATGGAAAATTGCTCGGGTCTGCTGGTCGGGACCTGTCTGACCCGGGCCGACGGGCAGGCCGAGCGCGTGGCGGCCCTGGCCTTAATCGAGCCCCATGCCGAGCGCCCCCGCGCGATCACGCTCGGGGCCGACAAGGCCTTTGATGCGCAGGACTTCGTGAACGAGCTGCGCACGATGAAGGTCACGCCCATGTGGCCGAGAGCACAACCAGGTGCTCGGGGATTGACCGGCGCACGACGCGTCACCCGGGCTATGCCGCGAGCCAGCGCGTGCGCAAGCGGATCGAGGAGGCGTTCGGCTGGATCAAGATCGTCGCTGGCCAGAGGAAGACCCGGTTCCGTGGTGTGGCGCGGGTTGGGTTTGCGTTCACCCTCGCAGCGGCTTCCAATTACCCATATCTCGGAGTTGCTGTCGTAAGAGTTGCGCCAAGCGTGATGTCGGTGAGCCGAGAGAGGCCGCGCCACATCACCAAGGTCCCGGGTGGCGGGTCTCTGGTTCGTGCCAGATAGCCGCCAAGGCGGGCGAGCTTGGTGACATATGAGGAGAGGGTTCGCGCGCGAGGTCCTTTGTTGGGCCTGAGGCGATCCAAGATCGCACGCTCCTCGTCCGTGAACGCAAGGGACGGGTTTGCCTCTGGCGCGGAACGGCCGAGCATAGTCATCCAGAACACGCGCCAGCTCAGGATGCAGAACACCGCAATCAGCTTCACCAAGCGTTCGGCTGTCCGCAGGCGGGCCTCCTCGGCACGACAGCCCGCCTTGAGGATCTTGTGGAAGACCTCGATCTTCCAGCGAAGCGCATACCAGCGGAGTTTTTCGACAGCCTCCGCGCAAGTCGTTACTGGGAGATCGGTGATGAGCTTCCAATCGATGGCGGGCCGATCAGCCGGCGCATCGCGTTCGCGGGCATGAATGACGGTGAGCGATAGGGCGGGATAGCGCTTCTGTTTGCCGATCGGCGGGAGCACGCGGACGCGGCGGAATCGAAGCTCCACATCCGCAGCACCCACACCGCCCTGGTCGTCGCGGATCTCAACTCGATGCACGCCCTGGACCTCGACCTCGGCCATCTCATCAACGATCGTGTGCTGACCGTCGCCTGCCAGTCGATCGACGCAACTCCGGACGAGGAAGTGAGTGCCAAGCTCCTGGGCAGTGCAGTAGAGCTCATAGATATCGCTCTCGCGGTCACCAACATGAATACATCTGGCGGGATCATCCAACAGCATCACAGACTGGCGTAGATTCTCCAGCCAGCGGACACTCTCCTTCTGCTCGATAGGGACCCGCGTCGGATTGATTTTCCTCTTGAGGGCCGCTGTTCCTTAAACCTCGTCCGTGTCCAGAACTTGATTGCAGCAAGCCCAAGAGGCAGCCCGTCCAGCGCGACGACCAAGCTCGAATGCATCAGAAGACCGCACACGGTGCGCATCGCACGACCGCCGTATCGGTCCTTGCCGCAGTTCAACGAGTGCATCACACCAATCTGGTCGGGCTTCTCGCGCTGGTAGGTGAACTCGGTCGTGTCCTGGAGGACCAGAATGGGGCCAGCGGTTGCGGCGAAGCGGCTGCGGGTCGATCGGAAGTGTCCGGCGAGGATATCCGCTTCGCCCACCCGTTCATTTGCGAAGAAGCGATAAGCCGCTTTCGTATTGGCCCAGTCCTGGCACGCCAACGGAATACTGGATCCCATCGCGCCATCCATTTGCTCGATCAGCCGGCGCAGCCTTACGGCTAAACGTTTGTCCCTGAATGTACAGTCGGTGAGCTCGCGATCAAACCATGCCTCCGTCCCACCCATGGCACCGCTCCTTGGCGATTCGGTGCCAGACAAGGAATCATGCCCAATTCATACCCCACAAGAGATGTGGGTAATTGGAAGTCGCAGCAGCGGCCTACAATCTCGTGTGCCTGCCGCGGCTTCTGGGCAACACGCGATGACGGGGCGGGCGGAGTGCGTAGGGATCGATCGTTGGCGGATCGTAGCTCCGATCTGTGGGACCGCGACTACCTCGAACTGGTGGACCCGGCCTCCATCGATATCGGCGAGGGCGGGCGCGGCGAGCTGGTGTTTGGCGTGGTGACTGCCTCGCTCGACCTATCCTACAGCCGCACCATCGTATTCTTCACGTTCGAGGGCTGCGATGAGGACAACGAGGTGACCGGGCCGGGATCGGCCGAACTCCTCGACGACGGCACGCTGGAAATCGAGATCTCGTTCCACCTTGGAGACGACGCCGTCCTCAGAGCCGAACGAGGCCCTTCTTCAACACCCTGCTAGATGACACGGATGAACTCTGCCGAATGATCAGGAATACCCGATTGTCAGTAGCATCGTGGGACCGGCAGAAGCGAATTTTCGCTAATCCTCGTGATCACAACAATGTCCAACTGGGGTTTGCTACCTTCTTTCTAAACCGTACAAACCACTCCGGCATTCTGAAGAGCTGGAATTATCGACGAGCCGCGACAAACTGGACCATGGAAAATTGATGCTCGCTACAACGCCGATGAGCTCATCTTTTCGATTAAGTGCATTGTTAGGATGCGGCATCGGATCAAACTGACGCTCAAGGAGGGCTCGCAAAGCTTCGCTATGGCCACCCGAAATGGACTAACAAGACCCTCGTTTATCTCGACCCTCCATACTACGAGCAAGGAAGAGAGCTCTATTACGATTACTATCGGCCACAAGATCATGAGGATCTCGCCTCTTTCATTCGGGCGAATATGAGTGACCGACCCTGGATCGTAACCTATGACACCGCAACTCCTGTATGAAGCGCTCTACTCCGGCTTTCAAAACGTCATATAAAAGGTTGGCTACACTGCCCGCGAAAGCCGGATTCGCCAGCGAGGTAATGTTCTTCTCGCGAAAGCTAGTGATTCCTGATCTAGTCGGACCATAAAGTACGCTGGTGGTGGAATGGAAGCGGCTTAAAATCAGAAGTCATTTCAAATACCACCGATTGAGCGAATTATTTGAAATGCAATGATGCCTCGCTGACGTTGAGGTGTGTCATGTTCGGGACAAGCCCACCCATGAAGTCGAATAGTATAATTTCTAATTCCCCGGCTCACATACCCGGTGGCAGAATTGCTGGATTGAAACGGTCGGCCGACCGCACACCGACTGCGGAGCCCTCGAATCCGGCGCCGGTACCTTCCACCGGCCTCGGCTCGCCGTCGATGCACACCAGCCACCGCCCCTCCTCATCCCGCACGAGCCCATACACCGGCCGCGCCGGCGCCTTCCCCCGCCGCCGCACCACCGCCTTCACCACATCCGCCACGCACCAAACCACCCCCATCGCCACCGCGGCGACCAACACCAGCCACAGCGCCTGGATCCACGGCGTCGCGCCCTGGAACTTCGACAGCAGGTCGGCCCAAAAACTGTAGGGGTGGTCCATGGCGCAACTCCCGTGCCTTGGCGGTCAGCGGTCACCAGCAGCGCTGGTGACCGGGGAGTTAAGAAACCGCCCGCAGACGGCCGCACTGGCCTTTAGGCTTTCGCCCTGGACATGCGCCAATGCCTCCCCGGCCATAAGGCTAGGGAGGCACCATTCACGGCTGATGCCAGCCGCTGCGAGAGGGGTTGTTAAGCCCCGGAGCCGGGTGGTCCGGCTCCGCCGCGAGGCTTAGCACGCGCGGCGTGGGAATGAAAGCCGCGCCCGGCTCGACCACCCTCCACCGTCATGGCCGTCCCCGGACTTGATCCGGGGATCAGTCCCGGCCATCCACGTCTTGGAAACGCGAGCGGCGAAAGACGTGGATGCCCGGCACGAGGCCGGGCATGACGGTGGAGGAAGCGGAGCGAAGACGTGGATGCCCGGGCCGAGCCCGGGCATGACGTGAAACCGCGGAGCCAGTCGCACAATCGTCGCGCGGACACATGATCCGTTCCCTCCCCGGTCATGGCCGGCGTTGTGCCGGCCATCCACGTCTTGCCATGTCGGAGCGGAGCGAAGACGTGGATGCCCGGGCCGAGCCCGGGCATGACGGGCGCGTGGTTACGGGCGGGCGAGCGCTACTGGTTGAGGACCTCGTACAAATCCTCCCACTCGGGGTTCATGGCGTGGATGAGCCGGACCTTCCAGGCGCGGGGCCAGTGCTTCATGGTCTTCTCGCGCTGGATCGCATCGCGGATGTCCTCGAAGCGCTCGTACCAGACGAGCCGCGTCAGGCCGTATCGCTTCGTGAAGCCCTCGACGACACCCTCGCGGTGCTGCCATGCGCGCGCGGCAAGGTTCGCGGTCACGCCGAGATAGAGCGTGCCGTTGCGCCGGTTGGTCATGAGGTACACCCAGCCGCCCTTCGCCATGGCGGCAGGACTACAACACGGTTGCACGCCCCTCCACCGTCATGGCCGGGCTTGGGCCGGCCATCCACGTCTTTCCACGTCGCAACGGCGGCGGGACGTGGATGCCCGGCTCGAGGCCGGGCATGACGGGGAGAAGCGAAGACGTGGATGCCCGGCTCGAGGCCGGGCATGACGAGGTGGGATTACAAGGGCCGGGGCGCCCCGATCACGCCCGCACCCTCTCCTGCCTGCCCCAAACCCGTCGACCGTTCACCGGCTGGTGCGGATCACCTGCAGGTCGAGGTCGCGGACCTTCTTGCGCAGGGTGTTGCGGTTGACCCCGAGCAGCTCCGCGGCGCGGATCTGGTTGCCGCGCGTCGCGGCGAGCGCCGCGCCGATCAGCGGGCCCTCGATCTCGCGCAGGATGCGGTGGTAGAGGCCGGGCGGCGGCAGGCCGTCCTTGAAGTTCGCGAAGTAGCCCGCGAGGTGCCGCTCGACGGCGTCGGACAGTTCGTCCGGATCGGGCAGCGACGCCGATCTCGCCGACGTCGGCACCGGCGAGGCGAACGGGCGCGAATCGAGCTCGGCGTCGATGATCGCGCCGGTGATCGTGTCCTGCGGGTAGAGCGCCGCGAGGCGCCGCACCAGGTTCTCGAGCTCGCGCACGTTGCCGGGCCAGCGGTAGCGCTTGACGCGGTCCATCGCCTCGACGTCGAGCTGCTTGCGCGACAGGCCCTCCTTCTCGACGAGCGCGAAGAAGTGGCGCACGAGATCCGGAATGTCCTCGACCCGCTCGCGCAGCGGCGGCAGCCGCAGGGGCACGACGTTGAGGCGGAAGAACAGGTCCTCGCGGAAAAGGCCCTGCTGGATCGAGATCCGCAGATCCTTGTTGGTCGCCGCGATGATGCGCACGTTCGTCCGGATCGGCACGCGCCCGCCGACCGTGGTGTACTCGCCCTGCTGGAGCACGCGCAGCAGGCGGGTCTGGGCCTCCATGGGCATGTCGCCGATCTCGTCGAGGAACAGCGTGCCGCCCTCGGCCTGCTCGAACCGGCCCGCGCTGCGCGCCGTGGCGCCCGTGAAGGCGCCCTTCTCGTGGCCGAAGAGCTCCGACTCGATGAGGTCGCGCGGGATCGCCGCCATGTTGACGGCGACGAACGGCCCCTGCCGGCGCTTGCCGTAGTCGTGCAGGGCGCGCGCCACGAGCTCCTTGCCGGTGCCGGACTCGCCCATGATCATCACGGTCAGGTCCGTCGGCATGAGGCGGGCGAGCGCGCGGTAGATCTCCTGCATGGCGGGCGAGCGGCCGACGAGCGGGATGTCCTCGCTCTCCGCCGGGGTGCCGCCCGCGGCGGGCGCCCGCGGACGCGACAGCGCCCGGCCGACCACCGCCACGAGCTCCTTCAGATCGAAGGGCTTCGGAAGGTATTCGTAGGCGCCGCGCTCGGACGCCTTGATGGCGGTCATGAACGTGTTCTGGGCGCTCATGACGATGATCGGCAGGTCGGGCCGCAGCTTCTTCATGCGCGGCAGGAGGTCGAACGCGTTCTCGTCCGGCATGACGACGTCGGTGATGACGAGATCGCCCTCGCCCTGGGCGACCCAGCGCCACAGGGTCGCGGCGTTCGACGTCGAGCGCACCTCGTAGCCCGCCCGGGAGAGCGCCTGGTTCAGCACCGTCCGGATGGCGGCGTCGTCGTCGGCGAGAAGGATGTGTCCGCTCGGCATGGTCACTCCTGAGTCTCGGGCCCGCGTCCGTCGCGCGCCCGTTGCATCGGCAGAAGGATTCGGAACGTCGTGCGCCGCGGGGCCGGATCGCATTCCACGATGCCCCCGTGATCGCCGACGATCTTCGCCACCAAGGCAAGTCCGAGGCCACTTCCCTGGGCCTTGGTTGTGACAAATGGGTCGAACAGGTCGCCCAGGAGATCGGCGGGAATGCCCGGGCCGTTGTCGCGCACCGTCACCTCGATCGGCAGGCTGATGCGCTCCTTCGAGCCAGGCACCTGGAGGCGCACGCCGGTCCGGAACGCCGTCGAGAGCACGATCTCGCCCTCGAGCGCATCGATGCCGATCGCCTCGGCGGCGTTCTTCACGAGGTTGAGGAACACCTGCACGAGCTGATCCCGGTTGCCGAGCACGGGCGGCAGGGACGGGTCGTAGTTCTCGACGAACCGGATGTGGCGGGCGAAGCCCGACTGGCCGAGCCGCTTCACGTGGTCGAGCACCCCGTGCACGTTGACCGGGCCGCGCTCGACCGGGCGCTCGTCGCCGAACAGCTCCATCCGCTCGACGAGCTTCACGATGCGCTCGGTCTCGTCGCAGATCAGCGTCGTGAGCAGCCGGTCGTCCTCGTTCGCGGACTGCTCGAGGAGCTGCGCGGCGCCCTTGATGCCCGAGAGCGGGTTCTTGATCTCGTGCGCGAGCATGGCGCCGAGCGCCGTGAGCGAGCGCGCGGCGCCGCGATGGGTGAGCTGACGGTCCATCTTGTCCGCGATGGTGCGCTCCTGGAGCATCAGCACGACCGCGTCCCCGTCGTCGCCGAGCGGGGTTGCGAACACGTCGACGATCCGCTCCGGGCCGATGCGCGGCGAGCCGATGTCGATCCGGTACTCGCTGACGCTCGACCCGCGCTGGCGCACCTCCTCGACGAGAGTCGCCACCGGAGAGCCGAAGGGGAGGACATCGGGAAGCCGCTGCCGCTGCATGACCCGCAGGCTCATCTGGAAGAACGCCTCCGCGGCGGAATTGGCGGGCAGGATCCGCCCCTCCGGCCCGACCGTGAGGACGGGGAGCGGCAGGGCATTCATGACGGGTTCGCTCGTCTCCGTCATCAGGCGGCCTCGCGGCATGGCTCGCCGTAGAGCCGGCGCAGAAGTCGGACGACCCGCGCGGGGTCCTCGCTCGTCACGAGCGTGCAGGCGGTCCTCGGGGCGGATCGCGAAGCCGCGGCCGCGGCCGCCTCGGCATACGCGGCGAGATGCTTGCGGGCGTGGCGGATGCCGGTCGGCCTGCCGTAGAGGGCGAGCAGACCCTCATAGTGCTCGATCGCCACGGCGGCCCTGACGTCCGGCGACGGGTCGGGAAGGCCCTCCCCTGCAGCGCCGCGCCGATCCGGCCGACGAGCCAAGGCCGGCCGACCGCGGCGCGGCCGACCATGACGGCCGCCGCTCCCGACGCGGACAGGCAGCGGCGGGCGTCCTCCAGGGAACCGACATCCCCGTTCGCGATCACGGGGCACGCGATGGACTGCTACGGTCGCCGCGATCGCGGTCCAGTCGGCCTAGCCCTTGTAGAACTGCTGGCGCGTGCGCCCGTGCACCGTGACGGCCGCCGCCCCGAGCGATGCGGCGCGGCGGGCGAGATCCGGCGCGTTGAGGCTGGCGTCGTCCCAGCCGAGGCGCATCTTGACGGTGACCGGCACGCTCGCCGCCGCCACCGTCGCTTCGATGATCCGGCAGGCCTGGTCGAGGTCGCGCATGAGGGCCGAGCCCGCATAGCCGCCGATCACCCGCTTCGCCGGGCAGCCCATGTTGATGTCGACGATTCGGGCGCCTGCACCCTGCGCGACCCGCACCGCCTCCGCCATCCAGCGCGGGTCGCAGCCGGCGAGCTGGACCACATGCGGCGCGATCCCGTCCCCTTCGGCCCGCAGCCGCGCCTCGAGCGAACCTCGGACGAGTTCGTCCGACGCCACCATCTCGGACACGACGAGCCCGGCGCCGAACCGCCGCGCGATCCGCCGCAACACCACGTCGGTGACGCCGGACAGCGGCGCCAGGACCGCTCGGCTTTCGACCGTCACCGGCCCGATCGCGAAGCAATCGCCTCTTTTGTAATCACTTGTCATTCTGCACAAGAACTAGCCAAATCGGCCGAGAGTGCAAGCGCGCCGCAACCGCGCAGGTGCACCTCCGCCGTCCGAAGCGCGGAGGCGCCTTACGAGGTGGACAGGGCTGGGCGGGTCACCTATCAGCACGGGCAGACCCGGAGCCTCGAGGAGCCCGCCAGAGACACGCCCGATGTCCGTCGCCGCCATCATCGTCGCCGCCGGACGCGGTTCGAGGGCCGGCGAGGGCGTCTCGAAGCAGTACCGCAGTCTCGCGGGACAGGCCGTGATCGCCCGTACGCTCCGCGCCTTTCTGGCCCATCCGGCTGTCGACGTCGTCCTTCCGGTGATCCATGCCGACGACCGCGACCTGTACGATCGGGTCTCCGGGGGTCCCGAGGGCGGCGCCTTGCAGCCACCCGCCTATGGCGGTCCGACGCGGCAGGTCTCGGTCCTGAACGGGCTCGAGGCGCTGGTGCCGCAGTCGCCGGAGATCGTCCTGGTCCACGATGCCGCCCGGCCTTTCCTGACCGCCGACCTGATCGCCGGCGCCATCGCGGCGGCGCGGCGCGCCGGAGCCGCCGTGCCGGGCTGCGCCGTCACGGATACCGTCAAGGTCGTCGACGAGCGCAATGCGGTCGTCGCCACGCCGGATCGGGCCCGCCTCCGCGCCATCCAGACCCCGCAGGCGTTCCGGTTCGACGCCCTCCTCGCCGCCCATCGGCGCGCCGCCGGCGCAGGGCTCGACGGTTTCACGGACGACGGGGCGCTCGCCGAGTGGGCGGGGCTTTCCGTCGAGGTCTTCGAAGGCGATCCGGACAACTGCAAGCTGACGCTGCCGGCCGACTTCGCGGCGGCCGCGCGGCGGCTCGGCCAGGAAATCGCTCCTGTCGTTCGGCTCGGGATCGGCTTCGACGTCCATGCCTTCGCGGACGGGCGACCATGTCTGGCTCGGCGGGCTCCGGATCCCTCACAGCCGAGGCGTCGCGCGCCCATTCCGACGGCGACGTGATCCTCCACGCGCTGACCGACGCGGTCCTCGGCGCTCTCGCGGATGGGGACATCGGCGTCCATTTCCCGCCGGACGATCCGCGCTGGCGCGGCGCCTCCTCGGACCGTTTCCTCGCCTTCGCGGCCGCCCGGGTGCGCTCGCGCGGCGGGTTCATCGACCATCTCGACGCGACGCTGCTGTGCGAATCGCCGCGCCTCGGCCCGCATCGGGAGGCGATGCGGGCCCGGATCGCGGAGATCGCCGGGATCGGCATCGACCAGGTCTCGCTCAAGGCCACGACGACGGAGCGGCTGGGCTTCACCGGACGACGCGAGGGCTTGGCCGCCCAGGCGGCCGCGACCGTCCGTCTGCCCGCCGTGTCCGATGAGTCCTGAGCTCACGGCCCGCGCCGCCGCCCTGATACGGGCCTACGCGGAGCGGGGCTGGATGATCGCCACCGCCGAGTCCTGCACGGGCGGCCTCGTCGCCGCGCTGCTGACCGAGATCGCCGGCTCGTCGGCGGTGGTCGAGCGCGGGTTCGTGACCTACTCCAACGAGGCGAAGACCGACCTCTTCGGCGTGGTGCCGCGATCTGATCGCCGCGCACGGCGCGGTGAGCGAGCGGTGGCGCGCGCGATGGCGGAGGGGGCGTTGGCCCGCTCCCGCGCCGACGGTCGCGGTCGCCATCACGGGCATCGCGGGACCCGGCGGCGCGACGGCGACGAAGCCGGTCGGCCTCGTCCATTTCGGCGTCGCGATCGCCGGAGGCGCGGCGCGCCATGTCGAGCGCCGCTACGGCGATCTCGGCCGCGCGGCCGTGCGGCTGAGCGCCGTCGCGGATGCGCTCGGGTTGCTGGAGGAAGCCGGGCGCTCCCCTGACCGCGATCACGCGCCTGCGCGGGGCGACGGTCGATCTCGTGAGCCCGCCCTCGATCGCCGCCGGAAGCGCCGGAACGCCTCCATCACGCGCGCGCCTCCGCCGGGCGGCCGTAGATCTCGTCGGCCCGCTCCTCGAAGGCCGCCACGAAGCGCCGGAACGCCTTGTCGAACACGGAGCCCATGAGCAGGCCGAGGGTGCAGGCTGCGGAACTCGTAGGCGATGTAGAACTCGACCTCGCACCCGGTCGGGGTCGGCCTGAAGGTCCAGCGGTTCTCGAGGTACTTGAACGGGCCGTCGACATACTCGACGAGGATGCGCAGGCGCGGGCGGTCGAGGGTGACGCGGGTCGTGAAGCTCTCGCGGATGGCCTTGTAGCCGACGCTCCATGGCGGCGACGAGCGTCTCGACCCCCTCCCCGCTCTGGGTCCGGCGCATCACGCGCAGGCCCTCGCAGAGCGGCAGGAACTCCGGATAGGTCTCGACGTCGGCGACGAGGTCGAACATCTGCGCCGGCGAGTGCCGGACCGGCCGGGTGCTGCGGAAGGACGGCATTCAGGAAGGCTCCGGAACTGCGGCGCTTCGCCGGCCTGATCGAGCGGTTGCGAGGGGGTAGGCTTTCGACAACGCGGACCAGGGCCTCACGGCGTTCGGTTTCCGACGGGGCCGCGGGCGCGAGCGTCACGCGAGGCGGGCGGCCTTCAGCTTGGCGAAATCGTCGCCGGCATGGTGCGACGAGCGGGTCAGCGGCGTCGCCGAGACGAGGAGGAAACCCTTCGCGTAGGCGGTGGTTTCGAAGGCCTTGAACTCGTCGGGCGTGACGAAGCGGATCACCGGATGGTGTTTTCGCGTCGGCTGCAGGTACTGCCCGATCGTGAGGAAGTCGACCTCCGCCGAGCGCAGGTCGTCCATGAGCTGGAGCACCTCGTTCCGCTCCTCGCCGAGGCCCACCATGATGCCGGACTTGGTGAAGATGCGTCGGGTCGAGTCTCCTTCACCCGCTGCAGCAGGCGGACCGAGTGGAAGTAGCGCGCGCCGGGGCGGACCTTGAGGTACTTCGACGGCACCGTCTCGAGATTGTGGTTGAACACGTCCGGCCGCGCGCGCGACGACCGACCTCGAGCGCTCCGTCCTTGCGCAGGAAGTCGGGCGTGAGGACCTCGATCGTGGTGTTCGGCGAGCGCGCGCGGATCGCATGGATCACGTCGGCGAAATGCTGGCGCGCCGCCGTCCGGCAGGTCGTCGCGGTCGACGGAGGTGACGACCACGTGCTCGAGCCCGAGCTTCTCGACCGCATCGGCGACGCTCTCGGGCTCGATCGGTCGAGCGCCTGCGGCAGGCCGGTCTTCACGTTGCAGAACGCGCAGGCCCGCGTGCAGGTGTCGCCCATGATCATGAAGGTGGCGTGCTTCTTCTCCCAGCACTCGCCGATATTGGGGCAGCCGGCCTCCTCGCAGACGGTGACGAGCTTGTTTTCGCGCACGATCCGGTTCGTCTCGGCCCATTTCGGCGAGCCCGGCGCCTTGACGCGGATCCAGTCGGGCTTGCGCTGGAGCGGCTGGTCGGGCCGGTGCGCCTTCTCCGGGTGGCGGGGACGATTGTCCTTGTTCAGAAGGTCGAGAACGACGGCCATGGAGAACCCCTGGGCGGCGGGCCGCCGGGCCGCCGTCACAGGGCTGACTTAAGCGTTCCGGGCCCGCCGCGCAAATGCGCACGCGGCGTCAATGGGCCGCACGTCGTCCCGCCACGGCCCGGAATATCACGATGAGCAGGGTCGCGCTGAAGACCGCTACGATCAGCGTGCCCCAGAAGCCGCGCACCGAGATGCCTGATGGCACGCCTGAGGTCCGCGGCATAACGGCCCGAGCGGGAATTTCGTTGCAGTGGGGATTCGGGGATTGGGGATTGGGAGCCGGGCGCCCGCCGAGTCCCGACTCCCGAGTCAACTGGACTTCCCAGACCCGACTTCCTACTCCCTCCTCCCCACCGCTCAGGCCGCGTCCGCCATCAGCCTCATGGACACGATCCGGTCGGGATCGCGCACGGGCTCGCCGCGCTTGATCTTGTCGACGTTCTCCATCCCCTCGATGACCTTGCCCCACACGGTGTACTGCTTGTCGAGGAAGCGGGCGTCGTCGAAGCAGATGAAGAACTGGCTGTTCGCCGAGTGCGGCTCGTTGGTGCGCGCCATCGAGACGGTGCCGCGCACATGCGGCTCGGCGTTGAACTCGGCCTTCAGGTCCGGCAGGTCGGAGCCGCCGGTGCCGGTGCCTTTCGGGCAGCCCGTCTGGGCCATGAAGCCCTCGATCACCCGGTGGAACGCGACGCCGTCGTAGAAGCCCTGGCGGGCCAGGGTCTTGATCCGCTCGACATGGCCCGGCGCGAGGTCCGGCCGCAGCTCGATGACGACGCGGCCCTTCGTGGTTTCGAGGATGAGGGTGTTCTCGGGGTCGGCCATGGGATTCTCCTATGTGTGGCGAGTTCTGAGACGGAACGAGTCGGGCGGCCGCCGGGGTTCAAAGCGGCCGGCTGTCGATGAAGCGGAAGGTGAAAGGCCGGCCGGCCACCGCGGCGCCGAACCGGGGCTGAACGGCAGCGGCGTGCAGCGCTCGAAGGCGCTCCGGACCGCGCGGGCGAAGCCTCGCGTCGGCTCGCCCCGCTGCCGGGCGTGTAGTAGGTGATCCGCGGGCTGCCCGAGCACCTCGCCGGAGCGCTTGAAGGCGAGGCGGACGGTCATCTCCTGGCCGGAGAACGCCGCTGCCCCGGGGCGGCTGCCAGCAGGCCGGAGCGGTCAGGAAGACGTCGCGGATGCGCTCGATCCGCGCCGGCCGCGGGCCGCGTCGCGGGCCGCACGTGCCGTTGATCCCCTCCGGGAGACTGGGTGCAGGCTCGAAGCGGATCCTCGCTCGTCCTCGACCTGCGCCGCGCCGGCGCCCAGCGCGAAGACCAGGACGAGGACCGCGGCCACGGCCGCGCTCGCGAGGGCCGAGCCCAGTGCCCACGGTTCAGCGCGTCCGACTCACCGGGCGTCCGCCGCGAGCTGCATCTTGACGATGCTTGTCCGGGCTCTGCACCGCGCCGTTCGCGGCTGCGGTCGCCCTTCTTGATCTTGTCGACCACGTCCATGCCGGACACCACCTCGCCGAACGAGCGTGTACTGGCCGGTGAGCGGAGCGCAGCCCTCGAAGCAGATGAAGAACTGCGAATTGGCCGAATTCGGGCTCTGCGAGCGCGCCATGCCGACGGTGCCGCGCTTGTAGGGCGTGGGCGTGAACTCGGCCGGAAGGTTCGGCAGGTCGGACTTGCCCGTGCCGGT
Source organism: uncultured Alphaproteobacteria bacterium (assembly GCA_963800985.1). Classification (GTDB taxonomy): domain Bacteria; phylum Pseudomonadota; class Alphaproteobacteria; order Rhizobiales; family Beijerinckiaceae; genus Microvirga. The sequence continues at coordinate 290,892 of CAWDDI010000024.1, forward strand.
GCCGGTCGGGTCGCCGGTCTGGGCCATGAAGCCGTCGATGACCCGGTGGAAGGCGACACCGTCGTAGAAGCCGCGCTTGGTGAGCGCCTTGATCTGCTCCGACGTGCTTCGGCGCAAGGTCGGGCCGCAGGCGGATCGTGACGCGGCCGTCCTTGGTGTCGAGATAGATCGTGTTCTGCGGGTCGGACGCGGGCTGCTGCGCGGGCGCGGCGGTCGCCGACAGGAGCCCGAGGGCGAGCGCGGCAAGGAAGTGCTTCATCGCAAACTCTCCGTGATGGGCGCGGCGCCTAGTCGCCGCGCGAACTTCGCGTTCAGGCGGTCGAGGACCATTGGGGGCACGAAGCCCGACACGTCGCCGCCCATGCCGGCGATCTGGCGCACCAGCGTGGCGGTGATGGGGCGCACCAGGGGCGAGGCCGGGAGGAACACGGTCTGGACCTCCGGCGCCATGGTCTGCGTTCATGGCGGCCATCTGCATCTCGTAGTCGAGATCCGTGCCGTCGCGCAGGCCGCGCACGATGATCGTCGCCCCATGCCGGCGCGCCGCCTCGACGGCGAGGTCGTCGAAGGTCACGACCTCGAGCGACCGTCCCCTGCTCCGCCGCCGCGGGCCCGCAGACCGCGCGGAGCATGTCGGCGCGCTCCTCGGCGGTGAAGATCGGTGTCTTCGAGGAATGGACGCCGATCGCGATGACGAGCCGGTCGACGAGCCGGCAGGCGTGTCGCACGACGTCGAGGTGGCCGTTCGTGACCGGGTCGAAGGTGCCGGTATAGAGCGCGGTGCGGGTCATGGCAGGAGAAAGGCAGCAGATCTGGACCGATGGCGTAGCCCGGGTGAGGTCGCGCGGCAAGGCACATCGGGAGGACTGCGCTCGAAACGAAGCCGATGAGCTGAAGCGCAGCCGTGGCGGCGGGCGCCGGGCACGACCTCTGCCGGGCTCGCAAGGTTCACCCGCGAGACTCGCGGTCGCTTACTCCTCACCGGCTCCGGCCGCCTCCTCACCCAACTCCGCATCCTCGCCCTCGATGTGCTCCACCGACACGACGCGCGCGCCGTCGCGGGTCGAGAACACCGTGACGCCCTGGGACGTGCGGCCGACCGTGCGGATCCCGTCGACCGGGACGCGGATCAGCTGCCCGCCGTTCGTCACCAGCATGATCTGGTCCGATTCCTCCACCGGGAAGGACGCGACGAGCAGGCCGTTGCGGTTGTTGACCGCCATCGCCGTGATGCCTTTGCCGCCACGTCCGGTGATCCGGTATTCGTAGGACGAGGTGCGCTTGCCGAAGCCCCGCTCCGAGAGCGTCAGGATGAACTGCTCCTGGGCGCTCATTTCCGTGTAGCGCTCGGGCGACAGGGCGACCGCCGGGGTGACCTCTTCCTCGCCCTCGGGGGCGGTTTCGCCGTTCGTCGGCTCGCCGGTCACGGCGCGGCGCATCTTCAGGTAACCGGCGCGCTCCTCGCCCGTCGCCTCCACGTGGCGCAGGATCGCCATCGAGATGATCGAGTCCCCGTCCGCGAGGTTGATGCCGCGCACGCCCATCGAGTCGCGGCCCTTGAAGACCCGCACGTCCGGCACCGGAAAGCGGATGCACTGGCCTTTGGCGGTGGTGAGCAGCACGTCGTCGTTTTCGGTGCAGATCTGCACGTCGACGATGTGTTCTCCCTCGTCGAGCTTCATGGCGATCTTGCCGCCCCGATTCACCTGGACGAAGTCGGAGAGCTTGTTGCGCCGGACGGTGCCGCGGGAGGTCGCGAACATCACGTCGAGCGTGTCCCAGGACGCCTCGTCCTCGGGCAGCGGCATGATCGTGGTGATGCGCTCCTTCTGGTCCAGCGGCAGCAGGTTCACGAGGGCCTTGCCGCGGGCGTTCGGCGCCGCGAGCGGCAAGCGCCAGACCTTCTCCTTGTAGGCCTGGCCGAGCGAGGAGAAGAACAGCACCGGCGTGTGGGTGTTGGCGACGAACAGACGCGTCACGAAGTCCTCGTCGCGGGTCGTCATCCCGGCGCGGCCCTTGCCGCCGCGGCGCTGGGCCCGGTAGGTCGAAAGCGGCACGCGCTTGATGTAGCCGGCGTGGGACACGGTGACGACCATGTCCTCGCGGGCGATGAGGTCCTCGTCGTCGACGTCGGCATCCCAATCGAGGATCTCGGTCCTGCGCGGGGTCGCGAAGGCGTTGCGAACCTCCGTGAGCTCGGTCTTGATGATGTCCATGATGCGCGCCCGGGAGCGCAGGATGTCGAGATAGTCAGAGATCTCGTTGGCGAGCTTCTGGAGCTCGTCGCCGATTTCGTCCCGGCCCAGCGCGGTCAGCCGCTGCAGGCGCAGATCGAGGATGGCGCGGGCCTGCGTCTCCGAGAGGCGGTAGGTGCCGTCCTCGTTGATGGTGTGGCGCGGATCGTCCACGAGCGCGATGAGCGGCGCGAGGTCGGCCGCCGGCCAATCGCGGCCCATGAGGGCCTCGCGGGCGGCGTTCGGATCCGGCGACGTGCGGATGAGCCGGATCACCTCGTCGATGTTCGCCACCGCGATCGCGAGGCCGCACAGCACGTGGGCGCGTTCGCGCGCCTTGTTGAGCAGGAACTTGGTGCGGCGGGAGACGACCTCCTCGCGGAAGTCCACGAAGGCCCGGATGAGGTCCTTCAAGGTCATGAGCTCGGGCCGGCCGCCGTTGAGCGCCACCATGTTGGCGCCGAAGCTCGTTTGCAGCGGCGTGTAGCGGTAGAGCTGGTTCAGCACCACGTCGGCGACCGCGTCGCGCTTGAGCTCGACGACGATGCGCATGCCGTCCCGGTCGGACTCGTCGCGCAGGTCGGAGATCCCCTCGACCTTCTTCTCGCGGACGAGCTCGGCGATCTTCTCGACGAGCGACGCCTTGTTGACCTGATAGGGGATCTCGGTGAACACGATCGCCTCGCGCTCCTTGCGAAGCTCCTCGATCTCCGACTTGGCGCGCATGATGATCGAGCCGCGGCCCGTCGTGTAGGCCTGACGGACGCCGGAGCGGCCGAGGATCGCGGCGCCGGTCGGAAAATCCGGCCCGGGAATGATGCCGATCAGGTCCTCGGCGGAAAGGTCCGGATTGTCGATGAACGCGATGCAGCCGTCGATCACCTCGCCGAGGTTATGGGGCGGCATGTTGGTCGCCATGCCGACCGCGATGCCGCCCGCCCCGTTGACCAGGAGGTTCGGGAAGCGCGCCGGCAGGACCGACGGCTCGTGCTTCGATTCGTCATAGTTGGGCGAAAAATCGACGGTGTCCTTGTCGATGTCCTCGAGGAGCGCCATCGCGGGCTTGGCGAGCCGGGACTCGGTGTACCGCATGGCCGCCGGCGGATCGCCGTCGACCGATCCGAAATTGCCCTGCCCGTCGATGAGCATGAGGCGCAGCGAAAAATCCTGCGCCATCCGCACGAGGGCGTCGTAGATCGCACTGTCCCCGTGCGGATGGTACTGGCCCATCACGTCGCCGACGATGCGCGCGGACTTCACGTACTTCTTGTCGGGCGTATAGCCGTTCTCGTACATCGAGTAGAGAATGCGCCGATGCACGGGCTTGAGGCCGTCGCGCGCGTCGGGCAGCGCGCGGCTCACGATCACGCTCATGGCATAATCGAGGTACGAGCGCTTCATCTCGTCGACGATCGAGATCAGCTTGATGTCGCTGGCCGGCTGATCGCCGCCGGGCCCGCCGGAGCGGATGTCGTTCGGATCGGTCAAAGTCTGGTCTTCCCGCAGTCGGTATGATCAACGGTTATGGGCCCGTTCGGCCCCGAAATGCGCGTCCTCCGCGATGCGGATGCGCACTCCCGCGAATCTTGTGCAATCAACCTTCTAGTTGGGGGAGAAATCCTTCTTTTTCAAGCATTTTGGCATGTTTTCCGATGGCAATCGCACGGCCATCGCCTCCGAACCTGTCGAGGACCCCGCGAAGGGCAGTTGCGCGACCCGGCTGGCATTCAGGTGCAACATGATAACACACGGTCAAGCCGTTGAGCCTCCGTGTGTTTCCCACACGAGGAGCAGGGCCGTGGCGTCGTCGCTGAGCTTGAAGCGCGGAAAGCGCTGCGCGTCCGGGTCCACCTCGGTTTCGATACGCCGCGCGGCCGCCGCCAAGGGCTCGAGCCCGGACACGAGGGCCGCCTCCATGAGCGCCTTCGCATCGAGGTGCCGATAGAGATCGACCAGCGCCGAAAAACCGTCGGAGGTCAGCAGCACGTTCGTTCCGGGTGGCAGGGAGACGCTCTCGTGGCGCAAGCGGCCGGCCGTTTCGGGCTGCAGTCCGAAGAGCGCGACGCCCCCGCCCTGCGTCTGCACTTCGCGGCGGTCGGCGAGCCAGGCCCGGAAGACAGGCGCGTGGAGGAGGTCCTTGGGGGAACATCCCGCCTCGCGCAGCAACACGGCGGCCATGTCGCTTTCGGACCTGCGCAGGTCCGACGCTTCCCCGAGCGTCACGACCGTGCCGTCGCGGTAGCGCACGAACGCCGTCGTGTCCGCGAACGTCCAGACATCGAGCCTCCCGTCCTGGCCGCGCACGAGCGTGAGCGCGGCGACGGGCCAAGTGACCGCATCCCGCCGATCCTCGGGGGCCTCGCTCAGGAAGGCCTGTCGGCAATCCTGCATCGCCCGCCGAACGAGCTCGGGACCGTCGCGAGCCGCCGGGGCGAGAGCGGTGAAACGCTCGTTCGCGAAACCCGCCAGCCATGCGGCGTCGCTTTGCGGGTGCATGAAGGACGGGGTGCCGGGAAAGATCGAGGTGTCGATGACCCACGCCCAGTCGCCGGCCGCCCCGCAGGCGTCCTCGTTCGGCCTGTCCGCGGAGCCCGGCCAACTGATCTGGTGCAATACCGTGAACATCGAACCCCAACCCGCGTGGTGGGGAGCCCATACCGCGGCAGCGCCGCATCGACAATGGCATCGCCGCAGCGCGGCGCCTCGGGCATGCAAAAAAAGGCGCGGGTGCCGAGACCCGCGCCGCAGGGTTCCCTAAGAGGGTGCTGCTAGTAGTAAACCCGCCGTTCGACGATCCGGGCCCGACGGACCTCGGGCGCCGTGGTCACGACCCGAGTCACGTAGCGCGGCACCGGAGCCAGGACCTGGGTGCGCGTGACGTAACGACGGACCGGCACGCGCGCGACATACCTCGGGACCGGCCTCACGATGCGCGTGCGGACCACGCGCCGCGGCGCATAGTAGGTCGGCTGCTCGTAGCCCACGACGACCCGCCGGGCGGGACGGCGCACCACCGTGTAGGCGGGGGCAGGACCGTAGTCCGGCCAACCGCCGTAATGGGCGACGGGCACGCCGATCCCGATCCCGACGAACCCGGGCTCGTAGTCATCGTCCCAACCGTATCCCCAGCCGCCCCCGAAACCCGATCCGACGCCGACCGAAATGCCGAACTGTGCCTGAGCGGGCTGGGGCGACGCCAGCAGCGCGGCGCCAGCTGCCACCGCGGCGGCTAGTCCGAGAGCAAGAGTTTTCTTCATGTGATGCCTCCAATGTTCCGAAGACAGCCAGTGCTGCCGCCTCGCATGGAAGATCAACGCTCCGCATCGGAATGGTTTCCCGCCCAATTTATGAAAGCTCGACATTGAAAGAACGCCCCGGGCACTGTGGCTTCTCTAAGTATATCTCCGGATGGGATCACAACGTCTCGAGAAGCCGTAACATCAACTTACGGCGCGGTTCGATGGACGATATCAGAGCGTACTCCTGAAGCGTGTGTGCCCCGTCGCCATCGATTCCGAGCCCGTCGAGCGTCGGCGTTCCGACCGCCGCGGTGAAGTTGCCGTCCGAGGCGCCGCCCGTGCGCGGTACGTCCCGAAGGTCGAAGCCGATCTCGGCGGCAAGGCGGCGGGCATGCTCGAAGAGCGCCGCAACGCCTTCGGAGCGCTCGAACGGCGGCCGGTTCATCCCGCCGGTAACGGTCACGGCGATGTCCGGATCGTGGGCCTCGAGGTCGAGAATGCGGCGGGCCAACGCTTCCCCATCCGGGACGGTCGCGACCCGCAAGTCGATGCCGAACCGGCAGTGCTGCGGGATCGTGTTCATGGCCGAGCCGCCGTTCACGAGCCCGACGGTGGTCGTGATTCCCCGCTCGTAGTCCGTCATCGCCTCGACCGCGAGGATCTGCCGCGCCGCCTCGCGGATCGCGGAGCGGCCGTCCTGGTGGCGGGAGCCCGCGTGGGCCGGTCGGCCTTCCACGTGGACGTCGAAGCGCCCGACGCCCTTGCGGGACGTCACGACCTTGCCGCCGTCGCGGGCCGGCTCCGTGACAAGCGCGAAGGCCGAGCGGCGGCCGAAATCCTCGATGAGCGGGCGCGTCGTCGGCGAACCGATCTCCTCGTCGGGCGTGACGAGGTAAACGACCGGTCGCGACGCCGTGTTTTTCCGGGCGGCTTCCTTGAAGGCCTGGAGCCCGAGCCAGGCGCCGCCCTTCATGTCGTAGACGCCGGGACCATAGAGCCGGTCTCCCGCCACGTTCAGCGGCAGGTCGCGATCGAGGGTGCCCACCGGGTGCACGGTGTCGAGGTGGGACATCACGAGAACCGGTTTGTCGTCGCGCTGCGGCCCCGCCCGGAGCACGAGCACATCGCCGAGCCCCTGCTGGCCCGCAAGACGCTCGATCGCCACCGGCGTATCCGCGAGCTCGGCCACGACGTGGTCCATCATCAGGTTCACCCCCGCCCGGTCGTGGGTCGGGCTTTCGGTCGTGATCCAGGTGAAAAGACGGTCGAGCCGCGCGGGCGGGGTGGCGGGCATGGGCGGGAACGCAAGGTCTCGATGATCGGCCCGAAGGCCATAAGCCTCTCGGACGGCGCTGTCACGCGAGGGGCGCGGAGGCCAACCATTGAAAGACCCGGGCAACGTCCGTCCGGGTCTAAGGCAAACCGTCGAGACCGAGTGCGCCCGATCCTTTAGAACGGGATGTCGTCGTCGAGGTCGCTGTAGCGCGAACCGCCGCCGGCGCCGGCGCCGGCCGGGGCGGGGCGGCGCTCCATGGGCGAGGAGCGGCCGAAGTCGCCGCCGCGGGTGACCTGGCCCGCCTCCTCGTCCGATTCCCCGAGGCCTCCGCCGCGACTGTCGAGCAGGGTCAGTTCGCCGCGGAAGCGCTGCAGCACGACTTCGGTGGTGTACTTCTCGACGCCCTGCTGGTCCTGCCATTTGCGGGTCTGCAGCTGACCCTCGATGTAAACCTTCGAGCCCTTCTTGAGATACTGCTCCGCGACGCGGGCCAGATTCTCGTTGAAAATCACGACGCTATGCCACTCGGTCTTCTCCTTGCGCTCGCCGCTCGCCTTGTCCTTCCAGGACTCCGACGTCGCGATGCGCAGGTTGACGACCGGCTCGCCCGAGTTGAGCCGGCGCACCTCCGGGTCCTTGCCGAGATTGCCGATCAGAATGACTTTGTTCACGCTGCCCGCCATTGGGCTTCTCCACCGTTGCGCCTCGACCGGTTGTGGGCCCTCGCGGGCCCCGGAACAAGCCGAGGATCCATCCTCTACTCTCCTGTCCCCAGCTTTGGGGCCATCGCCGTCCGTTCTATCTTTGTTCCGAGCGCGAATCAAGCGGGCTTTCGCCCATGGCGCATCTTCGGGCGGTTGGCGGCGCGCCCCGCGGCGTTCGAGACCGGTTGATCCTCGTACGCATTTTGTTCTAGGCTGCCGGGTGCCGGAATGGCTGTTCGGGTTCAAGTCTCCCATTCGCGCGGCGGCACATTACATTCCAATTCCCGGCCGGACCTGGACCGGGCCTCACCGCTGGGCAGACGATGGCCAAGATCGACGAGATGTTCGACCGCGCGAGCGCGGGGGACGCGAGCGCGGGCGACAAGGACGCCCGCGTGATCGCGGTGCGCGGCGCGCGCGAGCACAACCTCAAGAACGTCGACCTCGTGATCCCGCGCGACCGGCTCGTGGTGTTCACCGGGCTCTCGGGCTCCGGCAAGTCGTCGCTCGCCTTCGACACGATCTATGCCGAGGGCCAGCGGCGCTACGTCGAGTCGCTCTCGGCCTATGCGCGCCAGTTCCTCGAGATGATGCAGAAGCCGGACGTGGACCAGATCGACGGTCTCTCGCCGGCGATCTCGATCGAGCAGAAGACGACCTCGAAGAACCCGCGCTCGACCGTCGGCACCGTCACCGAGATCTACGACTACATGCGCCTGCTCTGGGCGCGGATCGGCATCCCGTATTCGCCGGCCACCGGCCTGCCGATCGAGAGCCAGACCGTGTCGCAGATGGTCGACCGGGTGCTCGAGCTGCCCGAGAAGACGCGGCTCTACCTGCTCGCGCCCGTGGTGCGCGGCCGCAAGGGCGAATACCGCAAGGAGATCGCCGAGTTCCAGAAGAAGGGGTTCCAGCGCCTCAAGGTCGACGGCGCGTACTACGCCATCGACGAGGTGCCGGCGCTCGACAAGAAGTTCAAGCACGATATCGACGTCGTCGTGGACCGCATCGTGGTGCGCCCCGACATCGCCGCGCGCATGGCGGACTCGCTCGAGACCGCGCTCGAGCTCGCCGACGGGATCGCGGTGATCGAATACGCCGACGAGACCGACGACAAGGGCCAGCCGAAGCGCATCACGTTCTCGTCGAAGTTCGCCTGCCCGGTCTCGGGCTTCACGATCTCCGAGATCGAGCCGCGGCTGTTCTCGTTCAACAACCCGTTCGGGGCCTGCCCGACCTGCGGCGGCATCGGCCACGAGATGCGCATCGACCCCGCGATGGTGGTGCCGGACGAGACCGTGCCGCTGAAGCGCGGCGCCCTCGCGCCGTGGGCGAAATCGTCCTCGCCCTATTACGGCCAGACGCTCGAGAGCATCGCGCGGCACTACAAGGTCTCGACCGCCACGCGCTGGGCCGAGCTGCCCGAGAGGGTGCGCGACGTGATCCTCAACGGCTCGGGCACCGAGGCGATCCGCTTCGCCTACGACGACGGCTTGAGGGCTTACGAGGTCAAGAAGCCGTTCGAGGGCGTCGTGCCCAACCTCGAGCGGCGCTACAAGGAGACCGAGAGCGACTGGGCGCGCGAGGAGATCGGCCGCTTCATGGGCGAGACGCCCTGCGCGGCGTGCCGGGGCAAGCGCCTGAAGCCCGAGGCGCTGGCGGTGAAGATCGCCGCTTACGACATCGGCGATGCGACCGCCCTCGCGGTGCGCGACGCCAAGGCCTGGTTCGGCGCGCTGCCGGACCAACTCACGCAGAAGCAGAACGAGATCGCCGGCCGCATCCTCAAGGAGATCCGCGACCGCCTGACGTTCCTGGTCGACGTCGGGCTCGAGTACCTCACCCTCGCGCGCGCCTCCCGTACGCTCTCCGGCGGCGAGAGCCAGCGCATCCGCCTCGCGAGCCAGATCGGCTCCGGCCTGACGGGCGTCCTCTACGTCCTCGACGAGCCCTCGATCGGCCTGCACCAGCGCGACAACGAGCGCCTGCTCGGCACGCTGAAGCGCCTGCGCGACCTCGGCAACACGGTGATCGTCGTCGAGCACGACGAGGACGCGATCCTCAACGCCGACTACGTGTTCGACATCGGCCCGGGCGCCGGCATCCACGGCGGCGAGATCGTGGCGAAAGGCACGCCCGCCGAGATCATGGCGGACCCGCGTTCGCTCACCGGCCGCTATCTCACCGGCGAGATGGCCGTGAAGGTGCCGGGAAAGCGCCGCAAGCCCGCCAAGGGCAAGGCGATCAAGCTCGTCGGCGCGCGCGGCAACAACCTCAAGAACGTCACCGCCGAGATCCCCTTGGGGACCTTCACGTGCATCACGGGCGTGTCGGGCGGCGGCAAGTCGACGCTCGTCATCGACACGCTCTACCAGGCGGTGGCGCGCAAGCTCAACGGCTCGATCACCCACCCGGCCCCGTTCGACCGCATCGAGGGGCTCGAGCACCTCGACAAGGTGATCGACATCGATCAGTCGCCGATCGGCCGCACGCCGCGCTCCAATCCCGCCACCTACATCGGCGCCTTCACGCCGATCCGCGAATGGTTCGCGGGACTCCCCGAAGCCAAGGCCCGCGGCTACCAGCCCGGCCGCTTCTCGTTCAACGTCAAGGGCGGCCGCTGCGAGGCCTGCTGCGGCGACGGCGTGATCAAGATCGAGATGCACTTCCTGCCGGACGTCTACGTCACGTGCGACGTCTGCAAGGGCAAGCGCTACGACCGCGAGACCCTGGAGGTGAAATACCGCGAGAAGTCGATCTCCGACGTGCTCGACATGACGGTCCTGGAGGCCAAGGAGCTCTTCAAGGCCGTGCCGACGATCCGCGAGAAGATGGAGACGCTCGCCCGCGTCGGCCTCGACTACATCCACGTCGGCCAGCAGGCCACGACGCTCTCCGGCGGCGAGGCGCAGCGCGTCAAGCTCTCGAAGGAGCTCTCGAAACGCGCCACCGGCCGCACGCTCTACATCCTGGACGAGCCGACGACCGGTCTCCACTTCCACGACGTCGCGAAGCTCCTGGAAGTGCTGCACGAGCTCGTCGAGCAGGGCAACACCGTGGTGGTGATCGAGCACAACCTCGAGGTCATCAAGACGGCGGACTGGGTGATCGACCTCGGGCCGGAAGGCGGCGACGCCGGCGGCGCGATCGTCGCGCAGGGGACGCCGGAAGAGATCGCCCGCGCCGAGGGAAGCCACACGGGGCGGTTCTTGCGCGAGGTGCTGGCGCGGCGGCCGATTCGGAGGGGGAAGGTCCGGGAGGCCGCGGAGTGATGACCTAGCGGCAGGAGTGGTGTATACCTTCGGTTGCGGTCGCCGTTTCACTCGACTGTGGATTGGAGGACGCCATGGACCAGAGAGAACAGGGGCTCACGAAGGCGCTCGCTACCATCGTGGAGGCCGCCAATGCGGCCCTGAATGCCGGCAAGCCCGCGGCCGGCGGACACCCGCACGGACACGGCCACGGTCATTCGCACGCGAACGACGCCGAAGGCGGTGCGGACGTCGGCTGCGCGATCAGGCAGCTCCCGAAGCGCCTTCTCGCCAGGGCGGCCGAAACCGCGCGGCGGATCAACCCCGTCAACGCTCCGGTGTTCGGACCGGTGGCGTTGATGTCGTTCGCGGACGACGTGACCCAACCCGCCAAGCTCTCCGTCCTGATCGGGAAGTATTGGGGTCCGACGCCGCGCGTGCTCACGGTCAGCTTCCTCGACAGTCCGGCGGCCGATCTGCGCGCGCGGATCATCGCTCACCTGAATGCCTGGTCGCGCACGGCCTGCATCTCGTTCGTCGAGACATCCGGCGTCGGGCAGGTCCGGATCGCCCGCGCCGGGGGCGGCTACTGGTCCTATCTCGGGACGGACATCCTCCACATCCCGCGCAATCGCGCGACCATGAACCTCGAAGGATTCACGATGGGCACGCCCGACTCGGAGTTCGTGCGGGTCGTCCGGCACGAGGCCGGGCACACGCTCGGGTTCCCGCACGAGCACATGCGCCGCGACATCGTCGCGCGGATCGATCCCGAGAAGGCGTACGAGTACTTCCGCCGGACGCAGGGCTGGGACCGGCCGACGGTCGACCAGCAGGTGCTCACGCCGCTCGACGAACGCTCCATCATGGGAACCCCGGCGGACGACACCTCCTCGATGTGCTACATGTTGCCCGGATCGATCACGCGGGACGGTCGCCCGATCCCGGGCGGGCGCGACATCAACCCGACCGACTACGCCTTCGCGGGCCAGGTCTACCCGAAATCCGGCAAAGGCACGGAGCCGTCCCATGAGGCGGCGCATGGGGGCGACGACTGGCCCGAGTCGGAGGATGTCCCGGAGGCGGACGTCCGCAGCGCCGCGTAGCGTGGACCGGGTCCACGCCGCGAGGGTGGCGGGTCGACGGACCGCCGCCGCCGCGCGCGGACGAGGCTGCGTGACACGGAAAGCTCAGCGCCGATGGCCAGGTTGATCGAGGTTCAGCACGCAGGGGCGCTGCCGTCGCCCCTGCCCGTGGCGGCCGGCGACGTCCTTCTGGTCAGCGCGACCGGGGCCCACCTCCTGTCCGGCGGCGACGTCCTCGAGCTGCTCGGTCCGCTCCGGTCGAGCGTTCTCGCCGACGACGGCCGCATCCTCTCGCCCGAAGGCCCGCCCAACACCCTCCTCCTCCGCGCCCTGCGCCCCGGCACCGCCGCCGTCGAGATCGTCAGCGGGGATCCGTGGCAGGGGGCTACGCGCACACGGGTCGAGGTGGTGGTGGGGGGTTGAGGGGGCGCGCGGGTGGCGGGGACGTGGAGGGAGGGAGACGGGCGGGTGTTGCGGGAGGTGCTGGCGCGGCGGCCGAATTGGAGGGGGAAGGTTGCAGAGTTACGGGAGTGAGGTGGAATAACAATCGCGCCCTCTTGAGGCACGACCCCGATGGGATCATATTGCTTTAGTTGTTTTGGTGACTTTCCCGAGTCTGAGATGAAATCGACTCCCAAACCCTTGAAGAAGCCGTCGAACGGACAGGTCTCAACCCGCATTCAGGAACCGGCGACCAAGCCCGTGAAGACTACGAAGGCGGCGATCAGGAAAGCGGTTCGTACGACGATCCGGAAGCAGGTTTCTGCTTCTGCCCGATGATTAAGGGCCGGCCCTCGTCGGCTTACGAGATCAGCGTCTTCATCAACTGCCCCTTCGATGATCGGTACCGGCCGCTCTTTCGAGCCGCCGTCTTCACGGTCTTCGACTGCGGGTTCGTCCCGCGCTGTGCGCTGGAAGTCTACAATTCCGGCCAGGTGCGCATCGAGAAGATCTTCAACATCATCGAGGAGTGCCGCTTCGGGCTTCACGACATCTCGCGGACCGAACTCGATCCTGTGAATGCCCTCCCGCGCTTCAACATGCCTCTCGAACTGGGCATCTTCCTCGGTGCGCAGCGGTTCGGCAGGGGCCGCCACCGGCGCAAGAACTGCCTTGTGCTCGATGTGGAACGCTATCGCTACCAAAAGTTCATGTCGGACGTTGCCGGCCAGGACATCGAATCCCATTCCGGCGATGTCGTCGCGTTGATCAAGCGGGTCCGAGACTGGCTCCGCACGGCGTCGGCACAGGCCCACCTGCCGGGAGGTGCGATGATCGCCCGCCGATTCCAGGACTTCCAGGAGATCCTGCCAGAGCTCTGCCGAGCGGCGTTTCTCGATGAGTCGGAACTCGCGTTCAGCGACTACGCCCACCTCGCCTCCGAGTGGCTGCGCCAGAAGGAGCTCCTGCGGGGCAGATGAGCGACTGCTCTCGAGGGAGGCGAAGGCCGCCCGATCGAGCAACGCGTTTGCATGGAAGCCGCGCCGATTGAGGAAAAACGGACGCACGCGCACGCGCCGCGAACCGGTGCGCCAGCGGAAGGGGATGCCATGAGCAGGACCCGCGGCCCCTTTGACCGCCCCCATCTGAGGTCATGAGCAAGCGCCGCACCCGACCCCTCCGGGATCCGCGTCAAACGCGGCGTGCGGATCGCTGCGCCCATGGCCGGTGTCACCCACCACCGTCATGCCCGGGCTTGGCTCGGGCATCCTCGTCTTCGCTCCGCTTGCGTTTCGAAGACGTGGGTGGCCGGAACAAGTCCGGGCATGACGGTGGGTGAATGGCGCGGACGGATCGGCCCATGGCGGGTGGGGCCACAACGAGCCCGGATGACCGCGCGCGGTTCCGCACGTGATCGCGCCTCCGCTGCGGCTTTCATTCCCACGCCGCGCGTGCTAAGCCTCGCGGCGGAGCCGGGTCATTCCGGCTCCGGGGCTTCAAAACCCCTTCCGAGAGCGGCTGGCATCAGCCGTGAATGGTGCCTCCTCAGCCTTATGGCCGGGGAGGCATTGGCGCATGTCCAGGGCGAAAGCCTAAAGGCCAGTGCGGCCGTCTCTCGGCGGTTTTTGAACTCCCCGGTCACCAGCGGTGCTGGTGACCGCTGACCGCCGGATCACGGGAGTTGCGCCATGGACCACCCCTGCAGCGCCTGGGCCGATCTTCTGTCCAAATTCCAGACCTCGCCGCCGTGGATCCAGGCGCTGTGGCTCGTGCTGGTCGCCGCGGTGGCGCTGGGCGCCGTTCGGTCCGTCGCGGACGTCGTGAAGCACGCCATGGGCGCTCTCGGGCGGCGGACGCCGAGCGCGCGGCTGGTGTACGGGCTCGTCCAGGACGCGGACGGACGATGGCTGGTGTGCATCGAGGGCGAGGCGACCGCGGTCGGCGACGATCGAGGACAGGCGGCCCTCGACCTCGTCCGGAGCGGCGGCCCGCAAGCGTCCCTGTTGCCGCCGCGAGGCTGATCCGCCGTGAGCCGATGCCTGGCGGTTCGGCGGCATCGACCGGAGCGCTCCGGCCACCTCGACGTCATGCCCGGGTTTGGGCCGGGCATCCACGTCTTCCTTCCGCTTGGCTTTCGAAGACGTAGATGGCCGGGACAAGCCCGGCCATGACGGCTGAGGCAAGACGTGGATGGCCGGGACGGGCCCGGCCATGACGGAGTGGGACGGCCCGCTTGACACCCTCCGCGTCATGCCCGGCCTTGGGCCGGGCATCCACGTCTTCCTTCGGCGTGGCGTGGCAAGACGTGGATGGCCGGGACGAGCCCGGCCATGACGGGATCCGGTGCGCCTCGCGACGAACGTCGTCGGTCGCCACGGGCGGGACGCTTCGGCCATCGCTGCGGCCTCCTCCCGCCCGGGCGAAAAACGCCCCCGGAACCATCGCGGACCCCCGCTGTTGCCATTGCGGTCCGGCACGCCCGGCCTCCGCGCGGTCCGGATCTCCACCCGAGCCCAGAGGAGAGCGCCATGCACGTGCACGAGATGGTCCGCACGCATCCGCACGCGAAGGGCAACACCAACGACGCGCTGATCTGGTGCATCGAGGAGTGCTACGATTGCGCTCAGACCTGCACGTCCTGCGCCGACGCCTGCCTCGGCGAGCCGATGGTCGCGCGGCTCACCCAGTGCATTCGGCTCGACCTCGACTGCGCCGACGTCTGCGCCGCCACGGGCGCGATCGCCTCGCGGCGCACCGGGTCGAACGAGGAGGTGATCCGGCGCATGCTCGAGACCTGCGCGATCGCGTGCCGCCTGTGCAGCGAGGAGTGCGAGCGCCATGCCCGGGAGCACGAGCATTGCCGCGTCTGCGCCGCAGCCTGCCGCCGCTGCGAAAAGGCCTGCCAGGAGGCGATGCGCAGCATGGGCGGGCGGCACTGACGGCTCGCCAGCCTCCGCACCGACGCGCTCCGTCGGCCCTCGGGAAGTCCGAGGGCAGGCTTTCCACAGAGGGGACGGTGAAGGGCCAGACCGGATCGGCGTGCTCTCGGCCGCATCGGGAGAGACGCAATCGCCCTCCCCCTTGCCTCCCCGGCCCCCAGCGCCCACAACCATGCGGCGCTCCCAAGGCTCCGCCCGTCATGACCATCGTCCCCGATTTCCCCTCCGCCATCGGCAACACCCCGCTGATCAGGCTGCGCCGCGCCTCCGAGGCGACCGGGTGCGCGATTCTCGGCAAGGCGGAGTTCATGAACCCGGGCGGGTCGGTGAAGGACCGGGCGGCGCTGTTCATCGTCGAGGACGCGGTGCGGCGCGGGGAGCTGCGCCCGGGCGGCGTGATCGTCGAGGGCACCGCGGGCAACACCGGCATCGGCCTCGCGCTCGTCGGCAACGCCATGGGGTTCCGCACCGTCATCGTGATCCCGGAGACGCAGTCGCAGGAGAAGAAGGACATGCTGCGGCTCGCCGGCGCCGAGCTCGTCGAGGTGCCCGCGGTGCCCTACGCGAACCCCAACAACTACGTGAAAGTGTCGGGCCGCCTCGCGGAACGGCTGGCGCGCGAGGAGCCCGCCGGGGCGATCTGGGCGAACCAGTTCGACAATGTCGCGAACCGCGACGGCCACGTGAAGACCACCGGCCCGGAGATCTGGGACCAGACCGACGGCAAGGTCGACGGCTTCACCTGCGCGGTCGGGACCGGCGGCACGCTCGCGGGCGTCGGCATCGCCCTGAAGGAGCGCAACCCCGGCGTCGCCATCGCGCTCGCCGACCCGATGGGCGCGGCGCTCCATTCCTACTACACGAGGGGCGAACTCAAGGCGACGGGCTCCTCGATCACCGAGGGCATCGGCCAGGGACGCATCACGAAGAACCTCGAGGGGGCGCCGATCGACCTTTCGTTCCAGATCCCCGACGAGGAGGCGGTCCCGACCGTGTTCGACCTTCTCGAGCACGAAGGGATGTGCCTCGGCGGTTCGTCGGGCATCAACGTCGCGGGCGCGGTCCGCCTGGCGCGTCATCTCGGTCCCGGCCATACGATCGTGACGATGCTGTGCGATTCCGGCACGCGCTACCAGTCGAAGCTGTTCAACCCGGACTTTCTGCGCTCCAAGAACCTGCCCGTGCCGGCCTGGATGGAGCGGCGCCCGCCGATCGACCCCGGCCTCGTGCCGGCGAGCTGAGACCGAAGGCCGCCGGCGCGCCGCCGGCCCAGACCCGAGAGACCCCATGACGACGTCCTTCCGGGACTATCTCGCCCACCTCCCCCTCGTGGCGATCCTGCGCGGCGTGAAGCCCGCGCAGGCCGAGTCGGTCGGCCATGCCCTCGTCGAGGCCGGTTTCCGGATCATCGAGGTGCCGCTGAACTCGCCCGAACCGTTCCGCAGCATCGAGGTTCTCGCGCGGGCCATGCCCGACGACGTGCTCGTCGGCGCCGGAACGGTGCTCGAGCCCGATGCCGTCGACGGCGTGCTCAACGTGGGCGGACGCTTGATCGTCATGCCCCACGGCGACGTCGAAGTGGTGCGGCGCGCGAAGGCGCTGCGGATGTTCTGCACGCCCGGCGTCGCGACGCCGACCGAGGGTTTTGCGGTCCTCAAGGCGGGCGCCGACGCGCTGAAGATCTTCCCCGCCGAGCTGATCCCGCCGACGGTCGTGAAGGCTTGGCGCGCGGTGCTCCCGACGGACACCGTCGTGCTGCCCGTCGGGGGCATCAGGCCGGACACCATGAAGGCCTATCGCGACGCCGGCGCGAGCGGCTTCGGGCTCGGTTCGGCCCTGTTCACGCCCGCGATGGGCGTCGAAGAGGTCGGACGCAACGCGCGCGCGTTCGCCGAGGCCTGGCGGGGGATCGCCTGACGAGACCGGCGCGGCCCATGAGCTGGCTCGTGCAGCCCCGGCCGGTGAACGGGCCCTTCGACGACCCGGGGCTGTTTCTCGATTTCCGCTTCGGCCGCCGGGCGATCCTGTTCGACTGCGGGGACCTCGGCGCCCTCTCCTCGCGCGAGCTCATGCGGGTGAGCCACGTCTTCGTCTCGCACACCCACATGGACCATTTCGCCGGCTTCGACCGGCTCTCGCGGGTGTGCCTGCATCGGCCGACGCCGCTGCATCTCGTCGGACCCGAGGGCTTCATCGACCGGGTCGAGCATCGGATGCGGAGCTACACCTGGAACCTCGTCGGCGACCACTCGGCGGATTTCTCGCTGCGGGTCGACGAGTTTTCGCAGGGGCGGATCCGCCGGGCGGCCCGGTTTTCGGCGCGACACGCCTTTGCGCTCGCGCAGGCGCCGTGCCCCGACCTGCCCGACGGCGTCGTGCTGCAGGAGGAGGCGTTCCGGGTCGACGCGGTCGAGCTCGATCACGGCATCCCGTCGCTCGCCTTCTGCCTGCGCGAACCCGTGCGGGTCAATGTCTGGCGCGGCGCCCTCGATCGGCTTGGCCTGCCGGTCGGCCCGTGGCTCCGGGACGCCAAGGCGGCGGTTCGGCGCGGTCTGCCCGGGGAGACGCGGGTCGCCCTTGGCGACGGCCGCAGCCTTGAACTCTCCGAGCTCTCCGCCGGGGCGCTGCGGATCGGCCCCGGCCAGGCGGTCGCCTACGTCACGGATGCCGCGGCGACGCCCGAAAACCAAAACGCGATCGTCGCGCTGGCCCGCGGCGCCGACCAGCTCTTCATCGAGGCCGTTTTCCTCGAGCGCGACCGCGCCCTCGCGGACCTCACGCGGCACCTCACTGCGGCGGACGCCGGTCGCATCGCGGGTCTCGCCGAGGTGCGACATCTGCACGTCTTCCACCACTCGGCGCGCTATCTCGACGACCCGGACGCCCTGCGGCGCGAGGCGTTCGCGGCGCTCGAGACGAGCGCGGCGGCCGCGTCCGAGCGGCCGGCCCCCTACCCGCGCCTGCCGCCACGCTGAGCGCGGAAGAACGGCACCGTCAGGACGCGTCGGCCCGTCTCGTCGGTGATCTCGAGTTCGATGTTGCCCGCGTCCCGGAGCTCGCTGCGCAACTCCTCGACGGTCGCGAACGCCTCGGCACGAGCAGCCTCGACGTCCGGCAGCTCGACTCCCTCGTCGTCCTCGTCGAGATCGTGGCCGTCGCGGATGTTGAAGAAGAAACGGGGCATCGGACACACCCTTCTGTTTCGCCGCGCGCCCAGCGACGGCGTGGAGCGCCGTGCCGGCACGCAACCGTCGGTTCTGCAGAACCGCCGAACGAGCTTATTCGCTCGTCGAGCCCGAGGAAACTGTGTTCCGTGCCCGCCGGCTCTCGACGGCGGAGACATCCCTCGGGCGCGCGCTCGATAGGATCATCCCGTCGGGCGCCTGCGCCGACAGCCACGCTGAAACGACGGGACCGCTCCGGCGTTGACGGCGCGACTCCTTGCCTTACGTTGCATCCCTTCGAGGCGGGATCAGGCCTCCCTTCCATCACACCCGAGGGTGATCTCCATGAGCGACAAACGTCCCGTTCTCACGACTCGCCAAGGCCATCCCGTCTCGGACAACCAGAGCCTGCGCTCGGTCGGCGAGCGGGGCCCCGCGACCCTCGAGAACTACCAGTTCATCGAGAAGATCACGCATTTCGACCGCGAGCGGATTCCGGAGCGCGTCGTGCACGCCCGCGGCACCGGCGCCCATGGCTACTTCGAGGCTTACGGCACCATCGGCAAGGAGCCGGCGTCGAAGTACACGCGGGCCAAGGTGCTCACGCAGACGGGCGTGAAGACGCCCGTGTTCGTGCGGTTCTCGACTGTCGCCGGAGCCAAGGAGTCGCCGGAGACCGCCCGCGACCCGCGCGGCTTCGCGGTCAAGCTCAAGACCGTCGACGGGAACTGGGACCTCGTCGGCAACAACCTGAAGGTCTTCTTCATTCGGGATGCCATCAAGTTCCCCGACATGATCCACGCCTTCAAGCCCGACCCGGTCTCGAACCGGCAGGAAGCCTGGCGCTTCTACGATTTCGTGATGCACCACCCGGAGAGCCTGCACATGGTGACCTGGCTCAAGAGCCCATGGGGGATTCCGGCGAACTATCGCGAGATGGAGGGCTCGGGCGTCAACACCTACAAGCTCGTGAACGATCAGGGCGTGGCCCATCTCGTCAAGTTCCATTGGCAGCCCAAGCAGGGCGTCCGGAATCTCACGAGCGCTCAGGCCGAGGCGATCCAGGCCAAGGACGTCGGCCACGCGACCCGCGATCTCTACGACGCGATCGAGCGCGGCGACTATCCCGAGTGGGAGTTCTGCGTCCAGATCATGTCCGACGACGAGCACCCGGAGCTCGACTTCGACCCGCTGGACGACACCAAGCGGTGGCCCGAAGACCAGTTCCCGCTGCTGCCGGTCGGCCGCATGGTGCTCGACCGCAACCCGGACAACTTCTTCGCCGAGGTGGAACAGGCGGCCTTCGGGACGGGCGTTCTCGTCGACGGCATCGACTTCTCGGACGACAAGATGCTGCAGGGCCGCACCCTGTCGTATTCCGACACGCAGCGCTACCGCGTCGGCCCGAACTACCTCCAGCTGCCGGTGAATGCTCCGCAGCAGAACGCCCGCGCGCAGACCAACCAGCGCGACGGCCAGATGACCTACTATGTCGACCGCGCCGCCGACCAGAGCAAGCACGTCAACTACGAGCCGAGCTCGATGGGCGGCCTCAAGGAGGCCCCGAAGCCCGCGACGGACTATCACCAGTGGGTCGAGGGCCATCTCGGGCGCTACCAGACCACACGCACGACGGATGACTACAAGCAGGCCGGGGACCGCTACCGCACGTTCGAGGATTGGGAACGCGACGACCTGATCGCGAACCTCGTCGCCGACATGAAGGAATGCCCCGAGCACATCGCGCTTCGGATGGTCTGGCACTTCTGGCACTGCGACGAGGATTACGGCCGCCGCGTCGCCGAGGGCGCGGGCATCGATCTCGCGATCGCCAAGGCTCTGCCGCCGCTGGAGGGCAGGCCCGCTCCGGGTGAGCGGCTCCAGGGCAGCACCTACACGGACGGGCGGCGCGAGAGCGTCGAGCACCGCCCGCAGGCCGCGGAGTAGGCTCAGAACCGCGAAGGCGCAGACTCGAGGGCCTGCGCCTCCACGGCCGCCACCGCCGTGATGTTGACGATTCCCCGCGCCGTGACCGAGGGCGTGAGGATGTGCGCCGGCTTGGCGGGGCCGATCAGGATCGGGCCGACGGGAAGCGCGTCGGCGAGAATCTTGGTGAACTGGAACGCGATGTTGGCCGCGTCCAGATTCGGCATGATGAGCACGTTGGCTTCGCCCTTGAGCCGTGACGCCGGGTAGACCCGCTCGCGGATCATTTCCGAGAGGGCCGTATCGGCCTGCATCTCGCCATCGACCTCGAGCTCGGGCGAACGCTCACGGATCAGCGCCAGCGCGTCCCGCATCTTGCAGGCCGAAGGGGTGTCGGCGGAGCCGAAATCGGCGTGCGACAGGAGCGCGATCTTCGGTTCGAGGCCGAAGCGCCGCACATGGTCCGCGCAGGCCAGCGTCACATCGGCGATCTCCGCGGCGGAGGGGTCCGCGCGCACGTGCGTGTCGGCCAGGAAATAGGCGCCCTTCGGGGTGATCACGAGGGACAGCGCCGCCATCTCGCGCACGCCGGGCGCCAGGCCGATGATGTCGCTGATGTTCTTGAGGCGCGACTGGAAGCGTCCTTCGAGCCCGCAGATGAGCGCGTCCGCATCCCCGCGCCTCACCGCGAGCGCCCCGATGACCGTCGTGTTGGTGCGGACCTGGGTCCTGGCCGCGTCCGGCGTGATGCCCTTGCGGCCCGCGACCTCCACGTAGGTCGCGACGTAGTCGCGGTAGCGCGGGTCGTCCTCGGGGTTGATGAGCTCGAAATCGCGTCCCGGCGCGATCGACAGGCCGAAGCGTTTGAGGCGTGTTTCGATCACGTTCGGGCGCCCGATGAGGATCGGCTTCGCGAGTCCCTCCTCGAGGATCACCTGCGTGGCGCGCAAGACCCGCTCGTCCTCGCCTTCCGCGTAGATCACGCGCTTGGCGTGAGCTTTCGCCTGGGTGAAGAGCGGCTTCATGATGAAGCCGGAGCGGAAGACGAAGCGGGTCAGCGAGTCCGCGTAAGCCTCGAGATCGTCGAGCGGCCGGGTCGCGACGCCGCTCTCCATCGCGGCCCTCGCGACGGCTGGCGCAATGCGCAGGATCAAGCGCGGGTCGAAGGGGCTCGGGATCAGGGACTTGCGCCCGAAGGGATGCACCTCGCCGCCGTAGGCCCGGGCGACGACCTCGGAGGGCGTCTCGCGGGCGAGCGCCGCGATGGCCGTCACGGCGGCTTGCTTCATGGCCTCGTTGATGGTCGTCGCGCCGACGTCGAGCGCCCCTCGAAAGATGTAAGGGAAGCACAGGACGTTGTTGACCTGGTTCGGGTAGTCGGACCGCCCCGTGCAGATCATGGCGTCGGGGCGCGCGGCCTCCGCGGCTTCCGGCATGATCTCCGGGTAGGGATTGGCGAGCGCCAGGACGAGCGGGCGCGGGGCCATGGTCGCAAGGAGATGGGGCTTCAGGACCCCGCCGGCGGACAGGCCGAGAAAAACGTCCGCATCGACGATCACGTCGGCGAGCGTGCGGGCATCCGTGGGCTGCGCGTAGGCCGATTTCCAACGGTCCATCAGGCTCGTGCGCCCTTCGTGCACGACGCCCTCGATATCCGTGACCCAGATGTTCTCGCGCCGGGCGCCGAGCGACACCAGGAGATTGAGGCAGGCGAGCGCAGCCGCGCCCGCTCCCGAGGTGACGATCTTGACCTCGGCGATCCGCTTGCCCGCGAGTTCGAGCGCGTTCGTCACCGCGGCTCCGACGATGATCGCCGTGCCGTGCTGGTCGTCGTGGAACACCGGAATGCCCATGCGGGCCTTCAGCTGCTCCTCGACCTCGAAGCATTCAGGGGCCTTGATGTCCTCGAGGTTGATGCCCCCGAAAGTCGGCTCGATTGCCGCGATCACCTCGACGAGCTTGTCGACCTGTTTCTCCGCCACCTCGATGTCGAACACGTCGATGCCGGCGAACTTCTTGAACAGGACGGCCTTGCCCTCCATCACGGGCTTCGAGGCGAGCGGCCCGATATCGCCGAGACCCAGCACGGCGGTGCCGTTCGAGATCACCGCGACGAGGTTCTGGCGCGAGGTGAGGTTCGCGGCTTCGGCGGAATCCGCCGCGATGGCCTCGCAGGCGGCGGCGACGCCCGGCGAATAGGCGAGTGCCAGGTCGCGCTGATTGCCGAGCGGCTTGGTGGCCTGGATCTCCAGCTTTCCCGGACGGGGATAGCGGTGGTAGAACAACGCCCCCGCCTTCAGATCCGACGAGATGTTGTCCGCCATTCCCTCTACTCCAGATTGGTTTCGTTCCGGCCGGTCCCCGGGGCGCCAGTGCCGGGACGCGGCCCTTGTGCGCGGTGCCGGGGATCGCGGTCAACGCCTCGCGGGGTCGCCGGGTCCATGCCCATGAGGATCCGCCACCGCCTGAAGAACTGGCGCAATCCGCACAATCAGACGCAACTCCACCTCAGTCGGGAGGCCGCCCGTTTCGGCTGGGACATCGGCGAGTTCTCCTACGGCCGGCCCAAGGTGCGCTTCCCGGAATCCGGCGCGGCCCTCACGATCGGGCGCTTCTGCTCCTTCGCGGACCGGGTCGAGATCCTACTCGGCGGCAACCACCGGGTCGACTGGGTCAGCACCTACCCGTTCTCGGCTCAGCGCGACTTGTGGCCCAAAGCGCCGCGGACCCAGGACTATCACGGGTCCGGCGGCGACGTGTCGATCGGGCACGACGTGTGGCTCGCATCCGGGGCCTTCATCCTCTCCGGCGTCAGCATCGGCCATGGCGCGGTCGTCGCCGCCCACGCGGTCGTGACAAAGGATGTGCCGCCCTACGCGATCGTGGGCGGCAACCCCGCCGCCGTGATTCGGTACCGCTTCGACGAAGCGACGATCGCGGCCCTGTTGGAGGTCGCCTGGTGGGACTTGCCGCCCCATGACATCGCGCGGCTGATCCCGGTTCTTCAGAGCGGGCGCGTCGCCGAACTCATCGCGGCCGTCAGGGAGCTGCGGGCACGGCGATCATGAAAGATTCCGCGCGGAGGCCTGCCCCTCAGGTTACCGCGGCGGTCCTCTGACCCGTCAGGGTGCCGCAGGCTCGATCGTCTTGAGCGTCCGGCGGCCGAGGGTGTGAGCCTTGAGCGCGAGCGCCGGCTTCTCGACCACGAACCACGACAGCGCGGCGATCCCGAGGGTCAAGAGCAGCGACGGTACCAGGAGCACGAGGGCGGCCGCGCCCGGGAACAGAGCGTGCAGGGCCTGCTGTACGGGCCAGCCGTAGAGATAAGTCCCATAGGAAAGGTCTGCATTCGGGTCGGGAAGGAGGCGCACCACGACCGGCGCGAAGGCAAGCCAGAGGATCGCGTAGGCGGAGCCCGTGAAGAGCAGCGCCTTGTAGAGAAAAGTGCCGCCGGCCATCCACGTCCCGGCGGCGAGGAGCGCGACCACGAAGCCCGAAAGCCGAGCCTCCTCACGCCAGACGTACAGCGCGCCCCCGAGGGCGAAGATCAGGGGCAGGCGCAGGGCCGTCTCGATTCCTTTCGGGGGATTCGGACGCAAGAAGTCGAGCCCCGCCATCGCGAGCGCGAGCCCGGCCACCAGGATCAACGCCGCTGCCTTGGACCTCAGGAGGCCGAGGAGGCCGCAAACCAAGACGCCCCCGTAGCACAACACCTCGTATTTCAGCGTCCATACGGTTCCCATCGGGAATCGGAACGGGTTTGCTTCGAAGACTCCCGGAAGCCCGATGTTGCTCTTGAAGGTCGTCAGCGTCGCCGTCACGAAGCGCCAGACCCCACGGTCGGAGAGGTACTCGGCCAGGGGCAGCGCCGTCATGGCGCCGCCGAGGAGGAGCCCGACCGCGAGCGTCGCCACGACGAGTCCGGGGCCGATCCGCAGGGCGCGCGCGATCACGTAGTCGCGCCATCCGCGCCGGTCGAAGCTCATCGCGACGAGGAAGCCGGAGATCGCGAAGAAGCCATTGACCGCGTGCTCGCCGAGGGTAAAGCCCGTCGAGCGCGCCAGCGGCTCGTCCATGACCTGCCCGCTGGTGACGCTGAAGGCGTGCGACACCACGACAGCGAGCGCCAGGACGAGCCGAATCGCCGTAAAGCCGTTGCGCGGCTGCGCCATGGCATCGGCCACGGACCTCGCTCGGACACCTCGAGGCCTCATCGGGGCTCCTCCAGGCCTTCCTGCTCCAGGGCCGTGCGCCCCCTCAGGAACGCGTAGGCGCCCGCCGCGGACCCGCCATAGCGCTCGACGAGGCTGCGGCGCAGCAGCAGGCTCACGGCCATCGTCTTGAGGGCGTTTTCGACCAACATGCGCAGGGCCGGGTTCGGAAGGCGGTACTTGCGGCTCACATAGGCACGCGACCAGGCCTGATGCCAACGCGACTTATAGATCCGTCCGTGATCGGGCGTGCTCGAGCGTCCGCGCCCGTGACGGACGACGGCCGCGGGCACGTAGATCAGGGCGGCGCCCGCGTCGGTGAGCCGGCGGCACAGATCGTCGTCCTCGTAGAACAGGAAAATGCGCTCGTCGAAGCCGCCGAGGCGCAGGAAGAGGTCGCGCCGGATCAGGAAGCACGCCCCCGACGCGGACGGCACGCAGGCATCGCCCTCCGGCAGCACGAGCGGGCCCGAGGGGTTCTCGAGATAGGTTGCGAGAAGCGACCGCGGCTGGAAGAACACGCGGCCGGAGGGCTCGACGATCTTCGGCGCGAAGAAACCCGCGTCCGGATAGCGCCGCGTGGCGTTCAAAAGTTCGGCCACGGACCCCGGCTCGACCGTCACATCGGGATTGCAGACGAGGAGAAAAGCGCTCTCGACCGCCCTCGCCCCGATGTTGTTGGCCCGGCCGTAACCCTCGTTCCTGGCATTGCGGACGACCCGGGCGCCATGACGCTCCGCGACCGCGTCCGAGCGGTCCCGCGACGCGTTGTCGACGACGAGCGTCGGCACCCCGG
The DNA here is from genome assembly GCA_963800985.1 of uncultured Alphaproteobacteria bacterium. Classification (GTDB taxonomy): domain Bacteria; phylum Pseudomonadota; class Alphaproteobacteria; order Rhizobiales; family Beijerinckiaceae; genus Microvirga. The sequence goes on from CAWDDI010000024.1 coordinate 316,158, forward strand.
CCGCGCTCAGCGCGTGAAGGCATCCGGGCAGCGCGTGCGCACTGTCGTGGGCGACCACGATGGCGGTCATGAAGCTGCGTTGTCTTGGATTTATCGAGCAAGAAGACACATGCTGCGCAGCAGCGTTCATAAGGCCGACAAAGCTGGATGTTTCTGACATGTGATCACAGTCGAGCGGCGCCTCGCTGCGTTCATACGGCTTTCCGGTCAATCGCGCCTCCGTTTATTTCGTCTAAAACCCTAGCAAGTTCTGCCTGTGATTCTGGGTCAATGATACATCAGCGCGGCCGGCAGCCTTCCGGTAGAAGTCATAGAGCTGATTAGCAAGATGCCCGCCCAGAAGCTCCTCGAGTTCCGTGACGTCGACGTACCTTTCGAGTATGCTCGATCAGCCGCTTTAGAGCCTCGTAGTAAGGTGCTTGTTGCGCGCAATCTGCTCCGGGATCGTCAACTCACCAGGCAAACGATTGCGTGAGTGAGCACACAACACGAGGTACGATACGATACGGGCGGTCTCCATTCCGTCGGAGAAAGGGTGGATCCAATTCATTCGCCACAAAACGAAGCCGCCAGGTGCACGGCCGAACGATCGTCCAGTGCTCGTTGATGTAATCGCACAGCTCTTCCAGGAGAGCGGGCACTTCGTCTGCTCTGGAGGCTTGTGCCTGCTACCTTCAATCGTCACCGTAGCGGGCCTGGGAATCCCAGCGTACTCGCTGAGGGTCTCCATCAACACACGATGCAGCCGCAGGATCAGCGACAGCCGAAGCCTGTACTTCGAAGATTCATCCAGGCGTCGTATTCTTCCATCGCGGCATCAAATTGACGGCAGGGCATTCTCCGACTAGACGCGCGCAATTTCGTCCGGATCCGTTACAAGCTGAGGCTCGTCAGCTTGGCTATAACGTTCAGCCATTCTAATCCCGAGTTCGCGTCTTCAGCTTTTCCGCGGCCTCATCGACCATCTGACGCGTGATACGATCATTCTCGATCTTCGCCGAGCCGTAAGCGAAGCTACGACGCTGCTCCTCGACCTGGTGCGAGTTCATCTGAACCTTCGATGCGAGAGAAAACAGCTTCTGCAGGCACAAGTACAAACATCCGCCTGCCCGATGACCTCGCTTTGCACGGTTGGATGGCCTGCGGCGATCCTCGCTTCATTTCTCCGGCAGGTTCAGCCGGATGTGGAGTTCGCGGAGCTGCTTCGGGGTCACCTCGGAGGGTGCGCCCAGCAGCAGGTCCTCGGCCCGCTGGTTCATCGGGAACATGGTGACCTCGCGCAGGTTTTGGGCGTCGCAGAGCAGCATCACGATACGGTCGATCCCGGCCGCCATGCCGCCATGGGGCGGCGCGCCGTACTGGAAGGCCCGGTACATGCCGCCGAACTTCTCCTCGAGCACGCGCTCGTCGTAACCCGCGATCGCGAAGGCCTTGCGCATGATGTCGGGACGGTGGTTGCGGATCGCGCCCGAGGCGATCTCGTAGCCGTTGCAGACGACGTCGTACTGGTAGGCCGTCAGAGCCAGAATCCGCTCCTTGTCCGCGATGTCGAGCTTCACGAACTCGTCCGGCTCGATCGCGGGCATCGAGAACGGGTTGTGCGAGAAGTCGATCTTCTTCTCGTCCTCGTTCCACTCGTACTGCGGAAAGTCCGTTATCCAGGCGAACGCGTACCCGGCCTTGTCGACGAGGCCGAGTTCGTCGCCAATGCGCACGCGCGCCTTTCCGGCGAGCGCAGCGGCCTTGGCTTCGTCGCCCGCGGAGAAGAACACCGCGTCGCCGGCCTTCACCCGGGCCGTGCGCGCGATGGCGGCCTGGACATGCGGAGGAATGAACTTCGCGATCGGACCCTTGCCGGCAAGTTCGCCCCCCTCCTCGTCGAAGACCACGTAGCCGAGGCCGGGGGCTCCCTCCGAACGCGCCCATTCGTTGAGCTTGTCGAAGAACGACCGCGGCTGCGCGGCGGCGCCCGGAGCGGGAACGGCGCGCACGACGCCGCCCGCCCGAATGACGTTCTTGAAGGCGTTGAACGTCACCTCCTCGCGCGAAAACGCCTCCGACACGTCGGCGATCACGAGGGGGTTGCGCAGGTCCGGCTTGTCGGAGCCGTACTGCAGCATCGCATCGGCGTACTTGATGCGCGCGAAGGTGTCCGTGACGGGCCGGCCTTCGGCGAAATCCGCAAAGGTGCAGCGGATCACGGGCTCCATGGTGCGGAAAACGTCCTCCTGGGTGACGAAGCTCATTTCGACGTCGAGCTGGTAGAACTCGCCCGGCAGGCGGTCGGCGCGCGGATCCTCGTCGCGGAAGCACGGGGCAATCTGGAAATAGCGGTCGAAGCCCGCCACCATGATGAGCTGCTTGAACTGCTGGGGCGCCTGCGGAAGGGCGTAGAACTTGCCTGGATGCAGCCTCGACGGGACGAGGAAGTCGCGCGCGCCCTCCGGCGACGATGCCGTCAGGATCGGGGTCTGGAACTCGAAGAAGCCGCTCTCCCTCATGCGCCGGCGGAGCGTGTCGATGATCGCTCCGCGCTTCATGATGTTCTGGTGCAGCCGCTCCCGGCGCAGGTCGAGGAACCGGTAGGTGAGCCGGGTCTCCTCCGGGTAATCCTGGTCGCCGAAGACGGGCATGGGCAGCTCGGCAGCCGGGCCCAGGACCTCCAGATCGGTGATGTAGAGCTCGACGAGGCCCGTCGGGAGATCCGGGTTCTCGGTTCCTGCGGGGCGCTTGCGCACCTTTCCGTCGACGCGGATCACCCATTCCGAGCGCACGCTCTCGGCGCGCCGGAACGCGGGGGAATCGGGGTCCGCCACGCACTGAGTCATGCCGTAATGGTCGCGCAGGTCGATGAACAGCACGCCGCCGTGGTCGCGGATGCGATGGCACCAGCCGGAGAGGCGAGCGCTCTCGCCGACCTCGGATTCGCGGAGCGCGCCGCAGGTATGGGTGCGATAGCGGTGCATGAAAAGCCTGCTCGAGGGATCGATTGCGCGCACCATTCATGCGAGCCGGGGGATGTCAAGGCGGGACGCCCGGGGCGAAGCGGAGGGCAAGGGGATCCTGGCGAATGGCGAATGGCGAATGGCGAGCGGGTTATGGGTTGTGGGTTGCGGGTTGTGGGAGGGAGGGAGTGGGTTATGGGGACAGGGCACCACTGTCATCCCCGGCCGGAGCCCCGGACTTGATCCGGGGCGGAGGGGAAGGGGATCCAGTCCGGCGGTGCGTGCTGGACATGGATCCCCTATGGATTGTGGCGTCTGAGGGGTAGTTAGGGGTGTGAGGTGGGGGGAGGGGTGGGAGGGAGTGGGAGCGCGTTGTGCGTACGAGAACAGTCGCTTGTCAAGAGATCGCATGCACAAGGAAGGTTACGTGACGAAGATCATTTGTGGAGTGGATGTCTCTCCCGCACTGGACGCCGCATCGGGCGGGATGGGCCGCGCTCGGTGGAGAGACGTGGAAGGGATGGGGCGCTGGCGGCCTTCTGCCGCGAGCAGGGGGCCGAGCTCGTGATCATGGAGGCCACGGGCGGGTAAGCGGCTGCTGTTGCGCTGCTGTGGGGGTAAGGCTGCCGTGCGCGATCGCCAACCCGCGCGCAGGTGCGCCGGTTCGCCGAGGCCAGGGCCGCCTGGAGAAGACCGAGCGCATCGATGCCGGCTCATCGCTTGCTACGGGGAGGTCAAGGCGCTCGCGCCGCAAGCTCAGGGCACGACGGCCTAAGATGCCTAGAGAGCGCTGACGTGCGCCTGCGCCAGCTCACGAGCGCAGCGTGGCGCAGATGAACCAGCGCCGGCTGGTGAAGATGCAACCGTGCTGGGCTCCATCGACGAGATCAGCGTCGCCCTGATGAGAGCAGATCCGCAGCATCGAGCGCGAGATCGAGGAGCTGCTCGACGCCGATCCGCTGTGGCGCGCCCTCGACGCAGGCGCGACGCTCCATCAAGGGCGTGGCGGACCGTACGGTGGCCACCGTGCTGGCGCACCTGCCGGAGATCGGTACGCTCTCCAACAAGGCAGTCGCCAAGCTCGTAGGCCTCGCTCCGCTCGCCAAGGACAGCGGCCAGCGCCAGCGCGGCAGACCAGTGCGCGGCGGGCGAGCGGGCGTGCGCTCGCTGCTCGTGCTGGTCGCCGCGGTGGTCGCTCGCCACGACCCCGACTTCCCCCTCATGCACCAGCACCTCAGCGCAGCCGGAAAACCGAAAATGGTCGTGCGCATCGCGCTCGCCCGAAAGCTCATCGTACGCCTCAACGCAATCGCCCGCGATGCACGTCGCCAAATCCACATCACCGGCTTGACATACCAGACAGTCCTTCCCTCGCCTGCGGCTCGCCGGGGATGACAGTGGAGAGTTTTCCTACGCCCCACGCCGCACTTCCATATCGATGCGCGGGCGCTCTCTATCCGACCCGCGCGATCGGCACCACGTTGTGGAGACGCTCGTCGGCGGTTTCGAAGAACTTGCGGAGGTTTCGGGCGGCTTGGCGGATGCGCTGCTCGTTCTCGACGAGCGCGATGCGCACGTAGTCGTCGCCGTGCTCCCCGAAGCCGATCCCGGGAGCGACGGCGACGTCGGCCTTCTCGACCAGGAGCTTCGAGAACTCGAGGCTGCCGAGCGAGCGGAAGCGCTCCGGGATCTGCACCCAGGCGAACATCGAGGCGGTCGGCGGCGGTATCGTCCAGCCTGCCTTGCCGAACGACTCCACCAGGACGTCGCGACGGCGCCTGTAGGTCGCGCGCATCGCCTGGATGCACTCCTCGGGGCCGTTCAGCGCGGCCGTGGCGGCAACCTGAACGGGCGTGAAGGCCCCGTAGTCGAGGTAGGACTTCACCCGTGCGAGCGCCCCGAGCAGGCGCTCGTTGCCGACCGCGAATCCGATCCGCCAGCCCGCCATCGAAAAGGTCTTGGACATGGAGGTGAATTCCACGGCCACCTCCACGGCGCCGGGCACCTGGAGAACGGAAGGCGGCGCCTCGTGATCGAAATACACCTCGGCATAGGCGAGGTCGGAGAGCAGGATCAGCTCGTGCTTCTTCGCGAAGGCGACGAGATCCCGGTAGAAATCGAGCGACGCCACATAGGCCGTGGGATTGGACGGATAGCAGACCACCAGCGCGATCGGCTTCGGGATCGAATGCGCCACCGCCCGCTCGGCTGCGGCGAAGAAGTCCGGCGTCGGCTCGGCCGGCACCGAGCGGATGACGCCGCCGGCCATCAGGAAACCGAAAGCGTGGATCGGATAGCTCGGATTGGGCACCAGCACGACGTCGCCCGGCGCGGTAATGGCCTGCGCCATGTTGGCGAAGCCCTCCTTCGAACCGAGCGTCGCCACGACCTGGGTGTCGGGATTGAGCTTCACGCCGAAGCGGCGGCCATAGTAGGCGGCCTGCGCCCGGCGCAGGCCCGCTATTCCCTTGGAGGCCGAATACCGGTCGGTCCGCGGCTTTCCGGCGGTCTCGACGAGCTTGTCGATCACGTGCTGGGGGGCCGGCAGGTCGGGATTGCCCATGCCGAGATCGATGATGTCGGCCCCGCCGGCCCGCGCCGCGGCCTTGATCCGGTTCACCTGCTCGAACACGTACGGCGGCAGGCGCTTGATTCGATGAAAATCCGACATTCGGGCTCCTTCAGGCGTGCTCGACTACCACCCAAATGGTTGCCGAACAGCTCACAGGCGGGGACGACATCAGGGTGTTTTCGCGGCCCCGGGCTTCGGCTTGACGGGGACCGGCCCGGGCGCCGGCGTGCCGCCCGCCTGCTGAGCCGCCTTCGCGGCGGCTTCGTTGGCGGCGCGCACGGCGTCGAGCTCGGCTTCAGCGGCCTTGACCTCGGCGGCGGTGCGCGCCGCGGTCGGGCGTCCAGACACCGCCGTTCCGACCGGAATGTAGTCGAGCTTTGCGGGACGCGTCTGGGCCACGAATTCCGGAGCCGGCGTGATCTTGGCGCCGAAGCCGGCCGCGACGGCAGCGTCGCGCACCGGGTTGGCGTCCGGCATGCACCCGCATAGCGCCGCCAGCCCCGTGACGGCGAGGCTGCGCCCGAGCGCTCGGCGGGAACCCGGAGTCATAGAAATCCACATGTCGAAGCCCATGGACGATAGCGAGACCTAGCTAATTTCGCGGCTCGATGGCTAAACTGTCTGAAACGCGGCCCGGCGGCAATCGGCCCGATCGTCCCGCCGCGGTTCTTATTCCCGGACGAGGCGATGGCCCGATGGCTAAGTTCACCGCCAAATCGCCGGAAATGAGGCGTAGGACAATCCGGACGAATCCGGAAGGAGTTCTTGATGGATAGGCCCAGCAGCGGCGAGATCTCGACCAAGGCTCCCGATTTCGAGGAGCTGTCGCGCAACATCGCGCGTTTCGTCGAGGAGGCCGGCAAGGCGACGGCGGCCTATCTCAAGCCCTTGGAACAGCAGAAGGCCAACAGCGGCGTTGCGGACGAAGTGGGCCAGATGGTGAAGACGCTCGGCCACGTCGCCGAGGCCTGGCTCGCCGATCCGCAGAAAACCATCGAGGCGCAGGCCAAGCTCGGCACGCAGTTCTTCGATCTCTGGGCCTCGACGCTGAAGCGCGTGCAGGGCGACCACGTGGCGCCGGTGGCGCAGCCCGAGCCCAAGGACGGCCGCTTCGCGGATCCGGAATGGTCGCAGAACCCGGTGTTCGACTTCCTCAAGCAGGCCTATCTCATCATCACCCGATGGGCGGAAGAGATGGTCGAGGATGCCGAGGACCTCGACGACCACACGCGCCACAAGGCCCGGTTCTACGTCAAGCAGCTTTCGAGCGCCCTGTCGCCGTCCAACTTCATCGCCACGAACCCGGAACTGATCCGCGCGACGCTGGAGGAGAACGGCGCGAATCTCGTGCGCGGCATGAGCATGCTCGCGGAAGACATCGAGGCCGGCCGGGGCGAGCTCAAGATACGGCAGTCGGACCCGACCCGGTTCAAGGTCGGGGTCAACCTCGCCAACACCCCTGGAAAGGTCGTCTTCCGCAACGACCTCATCGAGCTGATCCAGTATGCTCCCTCGACCGAGACGGTGCTGAAGCGTCCGCTCCTCGTCGTGCCGCCGTGGATCAACAAGTATTACGTGCTCGACCTCAACCCGGAGAAGAGCTTCATCCGCTGGGCGGTGTCGCAGGGGCTGACGGTATTCTGCATCTCCTGGGTCAACCCGGACGAGCGGCACGCGCAGAAGAGCTTCGAACACTACATGCGCGAGGGCATCTTCGCGGCGCTCGAAGCGATCGAACAGGCGACGGGCGAGAAGCAGGTGACGAGCATCGGGTATTGCGTCGGCGGCACCTTGCTCGCAGTGGCTCTGGCCTACATGGCGGCCAAGAACGACCGCCGCATCGAGAGCGCCACGTTCTTCACGACGCAGGTCGATTTCACCCATGCGGGCGACCTCAAGGTCTTCGTCGACGAGGACCAGATCCGGTCGATCGAGGAATCGATGAGGCTGCGCGGCTATCTCGACGGCGCACGGATGGCGAACGCCTTCAACATGCTGCGGCCGAACGACCTGATCTGGCCCTATGTGGTGAACACGTACCTCAAGGGACACGCGCCCTTCCCGTTCGACCTTTTGTACTGGAACTCCGACTCGACGCGGATGCCGGCGGCAAATCACGGCTTCTACCTTCGCCACTGCTACCTCGAGAACAACCTCGTTCAGGGCAAGATGGAAGTCGGCGGCGTGAAGCTCGATCTGAAGCGGGTGACGATCCCGATCTTCAACCTCGCCGCGCGCGAGGACCACATCGCGCCCGCGAAGTCGGTTTTCCTCGGATCGAAGGCATTCGGCGGGCCGGTCGATTACGTGCTCGCGGGATCGGGACACATCGCCGGCGTCGTGAACCCACCGAGCAAGCCGAAGTACCAGTACTGGACCGACGGGCCCGTGGAGGGCACGCTGGAGGACTGGATCGGACGAGCCACCGAGCACCCGGGCACCTGGTGGCCGTACTGGTTTCTTTGGGTCGAACGCCAGGCGCCCGACCGCGTCCCGGCGCGCGAGCCGGGCGGTGGCGTGCTCGAGCCTCTGTGCGACGCGCCGGGCACCTACGTGACGGCGCCGTAAGGCGCGTTCGGTCCGGCACGTTCCCGGTGTGCCGGACGCCTCGAGCGAACAGAGACTGCAGGTCCCCCGCGCAAAATCCCCTCACGAAACGAACTCCTCGTGTTCGACGCCGACCGCGATGGACCCCTGCAAGCCGGCAGGCGTTGTTGGTCGATGCTTCACGAACCACCGCCTGTTCTTCCCCGCGTCCCCGGCTCCGTCGAGCGCATCGATATCGCCCTCGCGATTTGGTTGGCCTCTCGGCGGCACCACCCGGCCGCGCGCCTCGCCGCGGCGGTGAACGCTGCGGGCGACCAGCCGCCGCTGCTCGCGCTGTCCGGGGCGGTGCTGGCGTTCGGGCTTCTGAGCGGCGACCGCAGGGCCGCGGGCGCGGGCCGCCGCATGCTCGCCTCCTTGATGATCTCGATCGTGATCAAGACCGCCCTCAAAGCCGCGATTTCCCGTACGCGACCCAACGTTCTTCTCGACTCGGGACGATACGAGGTGAGGCTCTTCGGGCCGAACGAAGGTCCGTGGCAGTCCTTTCCGTCCGGCCACGTCGCCGGAAGCGTCGCGCTCGCACGGGCCGTCGTCCGGTCGTACCCGAACGCGCGGCGGCTCGCGTGGGCCGGAGCGGCCGCGATCGCCCTCGTCCAGGTGCCGAGGGGCACCCATTACCCGCTCGACGTCGTCGCCGGCATCGTGGTGGGGCTCGTCTCGGACGCGATCGCGGAGCGCCTCGAGTCGAGGACGGGGCGAACGCGCCGACCTGCCGGCGTTTAGATCTTCGCGTCCTCGAACGCGCGCACCCACATCTCGCAGACGCCGCTGCGGACGATGTCGTCGACCGTGAACTCGATCACCGGGACCGGCAGCAGCCGCGACTTGATGAGGTGGATGACGGTGCGCAGTCCCGAGGTCTCCCGCAGATCGCTCTGCGACACGTCGCCGTTGACGACCACCGTGCAGTCCTCGCCGATGCGCGTGAGAAAGACCTTCATCTCCGCCGCCGTCGTGTTCTGCGCCTCGTCGAGGAGGATGAAGGCGTCCTTCCAGGACCGGCCGCGCATGACCTCGAACGGGACCATCTCGACGTCGCCGTTCTTGAGCGCGATCTCGAACGCCGCGGTGCCGATCCGCTCCTTGATGGCCTCGACGATGGGAGCCGTCCAGGGCGCGAACTTGTCCTCGAGCGAGCCGGGGAAGTACCCGAGCGAACGCCCGCACGGAACCGTCGGGCGGGTCACGATGATCTTGGCGATCCGGCGCTGCCGGTAGAGGTCCGCCGCGTGCGTGGCGGCGAGCCAGGTCTTGCCCGTGCCCGCGGGGCCGAGAACGACGATTTGGGAGCTTTTCTTGAGGGCGTCCAGGTAGTCCGACTGGGTGGGGTTGAGGGGTTTGATGGGCGGCGGAGTGCGCTCCTCGTGAAATTTCCCGCCATGAAGCTCGATGACCTGCGATCCGTCGAAACTCCGGGGAGTTTTCCGTCTCAACTTATCCTGGCGCTTGCTCATGGGGACTCCGCTGTTGGAGTGGACGCACGGCAGGCAGCCTCGGCCCCGAGGCCCGAGACGCTTCGGCGCTCCTGCGGAGGCGATGCAGGAGACGTGCCGAGACTGCGCTGTTCACTTTAAGGACGGGATCGGATCGATCGGGGATGGGCCGAGTCGTGGGCTGCCGCGGCGGGTTTCCGCAATCCTGAACGGTAGGATCGACCCTTCTGCCCATCGACATCCATTCGCCACGGCCGTGGTGCGGCCGCAATCGATCTTCGATTCCCCACGACAGTCTATTACGTGCCCGTGGGATTACGAGTCGAATGTCCGGATCGGGACCTTTGTTCCCATCAAACGAAAGTCGACCTCAATCTCCTGGGGATAGCGCGCGGCCTCGGCCCGTAGCCGGGTGCGCACGGGAACCAAACCTCCCGCTGCGTGTTGTGGCGGCCCGCGCCCGGAACGCTCGCGAGGCCGGCCGGTCGCGGCGCAGCCGATCCGAAAGGCGGTCCGACCGTCGCGACCGGTTGTGGCGCGAGCACGCCCCCGAGGCCCGGACGAGGCGAAATCGACAAGCGCGCAATCCTCACGCCGGCAGCCCGGCACGCCGCAAGCCCTCGCGCAGGCGCTCCGCATCCTCCCGTCGCCGCAGGTAAGAGACGTCGACGACCCAGTCGACGAATTGGCTTGGGCCCGCGTCGGGATCGCCACGCCAGCAGCTCCTCACGCCCTCGATGAAAATTTCAGCGCATTGCTGCGCCTCTTGGATGCGGCCCAAATGACCGCAGGCGGACGCACGCCAAGCCATGTAGCGCGGGTGGCGAGCGGGTGTGCCGAACGTGAGCTGTTCCAGACGGGCGTTCGCCTCGTCGTATCGTCCGAGCTGGAAAAGGACGTGCGCGAAAAAGTAGTTGTACCAGCCCGGACGACACGGATTGAGCCGGAAGGCGATCTCGGCCGCGGGCAGGCTGCGCTCCGGGTTGCCGATGCACGACTGGACCCATGCCCAGAACATCTGGATGATCGGATCATTCGGGTTCATGGCTCGGGCAAGGTCCATGTGCCGCTCGGCACTCTCGAAATTGCGCCACATCAGGCACATGTAGCCGAGCGTGGAGTGCACCCGTGCATCGTTCGGGTCCAAGGCCAGTGCCTGTTCCGCGTGACGGAGCGCCATCGCCCTGTTCTCGTCGGTCTCGCGCGGAACTCCGACCGCACCGTCCACGGCGCGGTTGAGATAGATCCAGGCAAGGCCCGTATGGGCCCGGGCGAAGCCGGGGTCGATGTTGAGCGCCTGCTCGAACAGCGCCTGCGCTCGTGCCTGCGCTTCCGGCGTGAACGCATCCGTGAGGCGGTTGCCCTGGAGAAAGAGGTCGTAGGCGCGAATGTCCTCGGGTTGCCGCCGGCGGGCCGCCACCTCGCTGTCCTGGATGATCCGCTGGGCCACGGTCGCGACGATGCTCTGCGCGATCTCCTCCTGGATCGCGAACACGTCCTCGAGACCACGGTCGTACCTCTCGGCCCAGAGATGAGCGCCGGTGACCGCGTCCACGAGCTGCGCCGTGACGCGCACCCGGCTTCCGGCCCGGCGGACGCTACCCTCGACCACGTATCCCGCGCCGAGCAGCCGGCCGATCTCGCGCACATCGACGCTCCGGCCGCGCAACGAGAAGGAGGAGTTGCGGGCGATCACCATGAGTTCCCGGAACCGCGAAAGCTCGGTGATCACGTCCTCGGAGATGCCGTCGCTGAAATAGATCTGTTCGGGATCGCCGCTCATGTTGTCGAAGGGCAGCACGGCCACGGCTGACCTGTCGACCGACGGCAACGCGGAAGCTGCCGGACGCCCACCAGAGTCGGGCCCGATGCGGTAGGCCCTTACGGGCCTCATGATGTTCTTGACCCGCTGCTCCCCCCGGCTTTCGAACGACGCGTCGATTTTTCTCTCGATGTGTTCGTAAACGGCTCCGGAGATCCAGATGCTCCCCGGCTCGGCGAGCTGCTCCAGCCGAGCCGCGACATTCACCCCGTCGCCGTAGACGTCTCCGTCCTCCTCGACGATGACGTCACCGAGGTTGATGCCGATCCGGAGCTGGAAGGCCCCGCAGGGTTCCTCCGCGGATGCGGCGAGAAGCGCCTGGACCTCGATGGCGCACCGGACCGCCTCCACGGGGCTCGCGAACTCGGCCAGGAACCCGTCTCCGGTGGTCTTGAACACGCGACCTTGATGGTTCTGGACCTGAGGCTCGATGATGTCGCGCCGGAGCCGTTTCACCCGCGCGAGGGTGCCCTCTTCGTCCTGGCCCATGAGACCGGAGAACCCCACCACGTCCGCAGCGAGGATGGCAGCCATCCGGCGTCGCGCTCCGGCACCTTGATCGCCCATGTCGTCACCGCCGATCCGAGCCATGGTGCGTCGATCGGCGCGTTTCGTCCAGACTCGGATGGGTCGGCGCGCTCCGACGGCGGCTCCCTCACGGCCCCCGAGCGCGCCGTGTCCCGGTACGCCCCTGGGCGCGGCCCTGAGCGCTCAACGGCTGACTGTTTGGGAATGCTTGGTTTTCACCCGGAAATGGCTGGGGCGCCAGGACCATCAGCTACTTTGGTTATAAGCCCCTGAAAGCCTTGGATTGCAACACATTGAGGGGCTTGCTTTGGGGTACCACGGTGGGGTACCATTGGGATACCGATCACATAGAAGGTAATCCTGGATGGCTCTCGACAAGCGGTATCTTGCGAAGCACGGCAACAAGTGGATAGTCGTGGTGAAGGTCCCTGACAGGCTCCGGCCAGTTGTTGGCAAGTCGCACCTGAAATACCCGCTTCGTACTGACAGTCTCGCAGTAGCAAATCGCGAGAAGTTCCGCGTCGTCGCCGCCATGAAGACCCGCTTGCAGGAGGCGGAGAGGCAACAGCGGAGGCAAGCCGGGCTCCAGCCCGATCCCCTTGTCAGGGAGGCCCTGGAGTGGCGCGAGAAGATTGAACTCGCGAGGGAGGACCCGAGCTTCTATCAAGCCAAGGACCCCCACACGGGAGAGGTGATCGAGGACGGTTACGACCTCACGGCCTCCCTTCTCGCTGACAGAGCGGAAGAGATCGAGCAGCGGGAAGGTCCTGGCAGGGCGAAGGAGTTCCATGCCGTCGCTACAGGCAAGGCGACCCCGATCCTGTCCGTTGTCGATCAGTGGCTCGCTGAGAAACCTATGAAGCCGCGGCAACAGACCGACTATCGCAGGGCTGTCCTCAAGTTCGACGCATGGCTCTCGACGAACAGGCTCGCGAATACCGTCGAGGGCGTCACCCGGAAGATCGCTGGTCGCCACATCGGGGATGCGTTCGTGTCCGCAGGCGTTCATTCGCGGACTGCAAACAAGGACATCTCCTGCCTTTCGAGCCTTTGGAAGTGGATGGAGCGCCGAGGCTACGTCGAGGACAACGTCTGGAAGGAACAGTCCCTTCCCAAGACCAAGCCGACGAAGGATCAGGCGAAGCGGGCCTACACAGACGACGAGATCAAGACCCTCTTTGCGGCGAAACCCTCGCAGCTCCTCAAGGACTTCATCGCGATTGCTGCACTCTCGGGGATGCGAGTTGAGGAGATTGCGAGGCTAACCGCAAAGGAAATCGTGAACGACTGCTTCGACATAACGGAGGCTAAGACGAAGGCTGGCATCCGCTTAGAGCCGATCCGGAAAGAAATTGAGTCTGTGAAGTCGTTGTGATTCCCTGTTGGCACCTGAGTCGAGCGAGGGCAGGTCTGGACCTGGGCGAAAAAGCGGACGGCGTGCAGCACATCGTGTTTCAACTGACTGCCGGACACGGGCGTGGCCGGGCGAGTGCTGTCGCCCGACGGCAAACCGGCCGCCGGGGCGACGGTGGTTCTGGCTCTCCCGCAAAAGGACGCAGTGCTGGACAACGGCAAGCTCCGCGGCGAAGGGGAGCCGCCGGCCGAGAAGCCCGGCGATCGCTGGCGGCGGCCGACGATGGTCAAGACCGACGCGGAGGGCCGCTTCAAGCTGCCCACCGAATTCGAACCGGCGGCGGTGCTGATCGTGCATGAATCGGGCGTGCGCGAAATGCCGTACGAGGCGTTTCAGAAGTCGCCCGAAGTCAACGCTCGATCGCTGGGGCAGCATCGACGGCCGCGTGCTGTGGGGCGATAAGCCCGGCGCGATGGAAGAGGTGTCGCTATCGATTCACCGCGACGAGTACGGCTATCCGGGCATGATCGCCAGCTATGCCACGACCAAAACCGACAAGGACGGCCGGTTCGTCTTCGAGCGGGTCTTGCCGGGCCGCGTGCAGATTTCGCGGCCGATCAAGCCGAAGGAGCCATCGAAGGCGGGATTCACGGCGATCAACTGGATCGGAATGTTCACTCACATCGTCGTGAAGCCCGGCGACCCGACGCCGGCGCATGATCGGCGGACAGGGGCGCACCCTGAAGGGCAAACTGGTGGGACTCGAATCGTGGAAAGGGGTGACGTTCCATTTTCATCCCGAAGCGCCGCACATCGGCTTCCCCGGGGACGACGAAATCTGGAAGGCCTTTGGGCAACTCAAGGCGAGCCCGATTGGCCCGGCTCTCTTCCGCGACAAGCAGCCGGTCAAGGACGACGGCACGTTTGAGATCAAGAACATGCTGCCGGGCGACTATCAACTGTTCGTGTCGGCCTGGGTTTCGCGAATCATGCGGCCTACGTGAAGGTTCGGGTCGAGCCGGAAGTTCCGGGCAAAGACGCCCGCTGCTCAGGACCTGGGTGTCATCGCGATCAAGAAGCCGCTCGATGCCCTGAAGCCGGCGGAAGGCGCGGCAAAAGAGAAAGAGGCTCCCAAGCCGGCGGCGGAGGTGCCTGTGAACAAGACCGTAACGATCCGTGGCAAAGTGGTGGATGACGAAACGGGCAAGCCGATCGAGCGGCTCATCACTCAGGCCGGCAAGTTCGAGCCGGCCGATCCGACCAAGGTGACCTGGGGCTATAGCGAAGGGCCGAAGCAGCGCCAAGGACGGCTCGTTTTCGACGACGGTCCGCTGGGCCGAGGGCTGGACGGCCCGCATCCTGGCCGACGGCTACGTTCCGCAGCCGGTGATCGCGGCGGCGCCGCCGGCCGACAAGGACGAGATCGTAGTCACGATTCGCCTGAAGCGCGGCCGGCTGGTGCGGGGCGTGGTGCTCGATCATGCCGGCAAACCGGTAAAGGGGCGGCCGTGTTTGCCGTGGGTCCGACAGGTCTCAATTTGTCTGCCGGGCAGGCCTGGACCAGTTGGGGCGAAAAGGACAACGAGGCGAAACCCGTGGTCACGGATGACGCGGGCCGATTTGAATTCCCGCGGGCGAGTCAAAGGTCGTGGCCGTATCGCACGCAAGCTTCGATGCCTGGCCCGCGGCGATTCCCGCCGAAGGAGAAATGAAGGTCATGCTGCCCCAGCCGGGGCGGGTCGATATCGAGCTCGACATCGACGGTGCTGAGAAGGAGAGCAAGGTCTTTTACCAACTGCTCTCGCACCTGACGCCGGAATTCGCCGGGCTCCAGTCGTCGCGCGAGCTGCCGATCGCCAACGGCGGCAAGCTCTCGCTCGCCGCCTTCCGCCGGGCAAGTACCAGATTTGCCGCCAGTTGATGCACCGCCTGGGCGAATTCGGCACGGGGGCAATGCTCGACCGCGAATTCTTCGAGGTCAAAGCCGGCGAAACGAAGACGATTCGCTGGGTCCGCGACAAGGGGGCCCGTCTCCGCGGCAAGGTCACGTGGCCCGCGGGCACGGTGCTCGCCGGCATCATCGTCTCGGTCAGGGCCGAAAAGGCCGAGAAGGGTCCCTTCGACGATCACGAGTGGCAAACAACCTATGCGTCGCAAGACGCAGCCGCGGACGGGACGTATCCTGACCGAGCGGATCGCGCCGGGCAGCTACCTGCTCGTCGCCGAGGCGTTCAAGCCGCTGACTCCGGAAGCAGCGGCGTCAGCACGGGAGTCATCGGTCCTGCCTTTCGGGCGGAAATGAAGCTCGAAGTGCCCGGCGGAGGGGGAAGTCGCCGTGCCGGATTTGGTGCTCCGACCAACGACGGGTGGCCCGTAGCCATGAAGAATTGGGCTTACGATCGAGCCGTTGCTGCTCACCACTGCAACTCGGCAGCGACCGGCTGGTGGTCCGAGACAAACCGGCCCTCCACCCGGGGATCGTCGATCCGGTGCGACAGGGCCGCCAGGCCGCGGACGAAGATGAAATCGATCTTCGCCCCGGCTCGAATTTCTCGGAATCCATTGGAGGTGCTGTCGCCTCCTTCGTGCGGTTTGCGGCTGATGTGCTGAGCATCGAGCAGCCTGCCGGGGTCATCGGGCTGGCCAGCCAGCACCTTGTATGGTTCCTGCTTCGCCGTGCAGTTGAAATCGCCCGTCAGCACGACGGGGAGCGAATCGGCTCCGTCGCCGTCGAGCTCGTCGATCTTCTGGACGAGGAGTTTCGCGCCTGGAGCGCGCCTCGACGCCGCGGTTGTCGAAGTGCGTGTTCACAAACAGCAGCGATTTCCCGGCCTGCTTGTCGCGAACTTGACCCACGAGACAACGCCGCGGCAAACCGGCGTCCCACCCTTTGCTCCCCGCCTTGTCGGGTGCGTCCGACAACCAGAACGTCCCCTTCTCCAGCAGCTCGTAGCGATCCTTGCGATAGAAGATAGGGGTCGCTTCCCCCTTCACGCCGTCGTCGCGACCCACGCTGTACCAGGCATATTCGCTGAGCTGCTCCGCCAGATAATCGCGTTGCTGCGGCAGGACCTCCTGCATGCCGATCAAGTCGGCCTTCGTCTCGCGCAGGTATTTCACCATGGCCTCGCGGCGGTTGGTCCAGACGTTCGGCCCGTCGCCCGGATTGTCGTAGCGGATGTTGTAGGTCACGACCTGGAAGGTCGCCGCCTTGGGCGGTGATTCGGCCCGCGCAGCGCTGATGATCGTGACCAGCAGCGACTCCCGCCAACAATACAACACCGACTGCACATAGCTTGCCGCCTCAGCATGACTTCTCTCCGTCTCTCATTCTCTCCGTTTCTCATTCTCTCACGTCTCTCCTCGCGTCCCATCCTCGTCCCGCCCAAACCACATCATGTGCTGCCACGGCAGGCCGTCGAATTCCTTCACGAGCTTAAAGCCGTTGGCGGGCCACTCCTTCATGATCTGCGTCCTTGCTCATCTTGTGCTCGGGCTTGATCGGCACCTTGGGGTCTTCGGTGCGGAATTCGACGAGCACGCAGACGCCGTCGGGCGACAGCGACTCGCGCATCGCGGCGAGCATCTGCTCCGGATGCGAGAACTCGTGATAGACATCGACCAGCAGGATCATGTCGATCTTGCCCTTGGGCAGCCGCGGGTCGGTGAAGGTGCCCAGGATCGGCGAGATGTTGCGGATGCCCTGGGCGTCGGCCCGGTCGTTGAGCATCTTCAGCATTTCGGGCTGGATATCGATGCCATAGACGTGGCCCGCCTCGCCGGTCATCTTGGCGAGCTGCAGCGTGTGAAAGCCGTTGCCGCAGCCCATGTCGCAGATCGCCATGCCCTGCTTGACGCCCAGGTTGGCCAGCATCAGCGAGCAGCGCTCTTCCTGCTCGCGGTTGTCGCGGGTGAGCCACTCGGCCCCCAGGTAGTGCATCGTCTGGGCGATGCGGCGGCCTTTGTATTCCGTGAGAGCCGGCGGTGTGCGGACCGGCGGCGTGCGGACCGGCTTGAGCGCCCGGGGCACGGCGGGCGTGTCCTGGGCCGAGACATTGGCAGCCCAGAGCAAGAGAACAAGAGTCATCAGAGCGAGCAAGCGTTGCATGCGGAGTTCCTTAAAAGCCGAGCCCAGCGGTATGCAGCCATCCTATGCCGCCCGGCGTGCTCGATCGCAACTGCAAGCCGCGAGTACGACCGCCAACGGCGCGACTTGACTTGCCGCTGTCGCCGGTGTCTGCTGGTTTTAGACATTCTGTCTTACACTCCTCTGGCTGACTCGGCGAATTCCGCGATGACGACGTATCCTGACACCCTTCCCGACCTGCTCAATCCTGATTCGCTCGCGTCCAAGCGGGCAGCCAACCGGCGGTGGTGGTTCCTGGCGAGCGTGCTGGTGATTGCGCCGCTGGTGCTGGTGGTGGCCGCGATACTGGCACTGGTGGTTTGGCTGTTTGCTCGGCACGGCGTCGCGCTACGCGAGGTTGCAGAGGCGAGGTGGCCCGGATTCAAGCGGCCGGCGAGCCGATCACGACCCAGGATATGCATGCCTATCACCGGGTTGCCCCGGGGACCAACGACATCACGCACCTCTGGCTGGCGGCACTGGGTTCGCTGGACGAGCAGCAGTTCAATACCGATGCCAAGCCGCTGCCGATCGTGGGGAAGGGGACCCCAAGTCGTTGCCGGCCGGCGACGTGGCCGCTGCCGCAGAGCTCTTGGCGAAATACGACGCCACGGTGCAGGCTACGCTGACGGCGGCCCGCGCAGAGGGAGAATGCCGATTTCCCGTGGAGTTCGAACAGGGCTTCAGTGCGCTCTTGCCGAATGCCCAGAAGATGCGGCCGCTGGCGCGGCTGATGATGCTGCGCGGGCGGGTGGCGGTCGCCAAGGGCGAAACCGAGCAGGCGGTCGAGTCGGTCGAGGCGCCTGTTCGGCACGTCGCGAGCCATGTCGCACCAGCTCCTGTTGATCGAGCATCTCGTGCGGCTGGCAACGGCCACGATGGCCCTGCGCGAGGTGGAGTTTCTCCTGAACGAGGCCGAGCTGACCGACGAACAGCTTGCCCGCCTGCAAGCGCTGGTCGCGGAGCTGGATTTCCAACAGGGACTCAGCGAGTCGCTCCTGGGTGAGCGGGGAATGGGATATCACGCGTTCCACCACATGGAACAGATGAATTTCGGTGATGTCACCGCCAAGCCGAATCCGGGAGACGGCAACTTGACGCGGCCGGCCGATTGCCGCCTCTACTTGGGATTCATGCAGGAAATGATTGCCGCGTCGCGCGAGCCGTTTCCTGGAGCACTCGACGGCGCGAATCGGTCCGAGCAGCGGCTCAAGCAGCTCGCCGGCACGCAAGAACCCGCTGGAACGATACAACGCGATGATGACGCTGCTGATCATGCCGGCGACCGCGACGAGCTTTCAGGCCACGGGGCGCAACCTGGCCATCCGCGACGCTACGCTCTGTGCCGTCGCGGCGGAGCGTTATCGGCTGAAGCACGGCCAGCCGCCGCAGAAGCTGGCGGATCTGGTGCCCGAGTTTCTGTCCGGCTGTGCCGACCGATCCGTTCGACGGCCAGCCGCTGCGGATGAAAGCGGATAGCGACGGGCTGGTGTTCTACAGCGTCGGCAAGGACCGCAAGGACGATGGGGGCCAGGAGAACGAGAACACCAGCGAGCCGGATGTCGTCGTCACGCTCAAGCTGCGCAACAAATAGGCCCGCGCTGGTGCGCGGGCCTGTGAGGTTGTACTGACTGGTCGTGCGAGCTTACGACGCTACCGACATGTTCAGCAGGCCATTGAATCCGTTGAGCCACCACGTCGGCGCCTTCCGCCAGGAGCAGGTGCGGGATCAAAGCCTTCGAACGACACTTCACCCGGCTGGTCAACGACCGACGAGAATTTCACGTGGACGTTGCCGCTCCCGTCGGCTGATAGAATAGCCAGCACCGTGCCGTTGATGATCACAACGAAGTCTTCGCCAGGCAGCGAATCCCTAGCCCGTGATTTCCAGCGTGTGATCGGCGCCGCCCACATTCTGGTAGACGAGCGTGGCGCCGTGCGTGCTGTCGCCGAGACTGGTCACATACCGCGGATCCTGCGGCGGCTCGGCACGTCGGGATCGACCGGAGGCTCCGGCGGGGTCTCGGGCAAATCGGTCACGCGTGCCGTTCCAGAGTTTGTTGACCCCTTCATCGCCGTCGAGCAGGTTGACTCCTTCGTTGCCATTCAGATGGTCGTTGCCCCAGCCGCCTTTGATCATGTCGTCGCCGATGCCGCCCCACAGCTTGTCCTGGCCGTCGCCGCCGTGAATCCAGTCGTTGCCGGCCTGGCCATAGACGTGGTCCTTGTCTCCCTCGCCGTACAGTTCGTCGTCGCCGAGGCCGCCATAGACCAGGTCCTTGCCTGCCTTCGCCGTGCAGCACGTCGTTGCCGTCGTCGCCGTGCAGCGCGGTCGTGGCCGTCGCCGCCCCAGCCTTCGTCGTCGCCTGACCAGCCGTGCAGGTGGTCGTGGCCGGCGCCGCCGTACATTGGTCGTTGCCGTCGCCGCCCCACACTTTGTCGTTGCCGGCGTCGCCGTGGAGCACGTCGTTGCCGCCCCCGCCATAGACGTGGTCGTTGCCGTGGTCGCCGTGGATCGTGTCGTCGCCGCCGCCGCCCCAGACCCAGTCGTTGCCGTTGCCGCCGTTGACCGTGACGCCCAGCAGCACTCCCTCGCCGACGATGATCCGGTCGTTGCCGCCATATGCCGTTGATGGCGATCGACGAGAACGAGCTGTCCAGGCTCGGCCGGGTCGAAGAGCTGCGGCGTCTTGGCTGTTGAACTTGCACGCTGAGCGTGCCCAGTTCATCGGCCACGCAGACCACAATCCGGTCGTTCTGGTTCGTCCCTCGATCGTGAGCACACCCTCGACAACCGAGACGCCCCAATTGGCCAGAACCTGCCGGCTCTCCAAGCTGTTCCAGACGCGGAACCCGACGCAGATGGCGAGCGGACATGACGGTTCTCCCGTTGACAAGCTCAAGGTTGAATGCCCAGAGAGGAGTGGAGCCGAATGGCTCACAGAAACCCTAGGTCGCGGGTAGCCATTGTCAAACGAGTCGGCAGGTGCGAGATCGCATAAGCCTTGCCGAGCAATGGACTTACGGCGAGTCGAGAGAGTGCCGCCTAGGCCTTTTTGTGCAGATGATAGAGCCGCAGATTGCCGTCGGCATGGGCGACGGCGAGGCGGAGGTTGTCGGGGTGCAGGTCCAGATCGCGGCCCGTGTCGGGCAGCTTGAACTTGAAGAACTCGGTGCGGTCGTCGGCGCCCATCGGGACGTCTTTCCAGAAATAGAGCCAGCCGCCGCCACCGCCGCCGGAGAGGCCGATCCAGAAGCCGTCGGGATGATGGGCGCACGCCCCAGGCCAGCGCCGTTGATCTTCTCCTTGGCTTCGTAGCTGCACGACCGGCTTGCCGTCTCCCAATCGAGCAGCACGACGGCCGGGTTGCCGATGCCGGCGAAGGCGTTGGTGACAGTTGGTGATGCCGCCGACGGCGAGCTGCTTGCCGTCGCTGCGAGAAGGCGATGCTGCGAGCGCCGCCGATGTCGGCCCGGAAGGTCGTGTCGTATTTGTAGAGGGCGGCGGCCGGCCAGGTCGCGGCGCGGCGTGCCGGCGGCCAGGTCCCACTGCTTGAGGATGCCCTTCAGGTCGCACGATGACGAGCGTGCCGTCGTCGGATGGAAGGCGACGTTATAGACGTGCGACTCGTGGCCGGCGAGCTCGGCGACGAGCCGGCCGTCGGCCGCGTCCCAGAGCTTGACGAGGTTGTCGTTGCCGCAGCGTGGCCAGCCGCGTGCCGTCGGGACTGACCGCCAGCGCGCGCACCCAGCCTTGATGGGCCGGCTCGAGCTTGCGGATCGGCTCGGGCTTCTCGGCGGCGGCCGGCCACCAGATCAGCCGGCCGTCGTAGCCGCCGGTGATAGAGCGTGTCGCCGCTCGGGCGAGAAGCCGATCGCGCGGACCCAGCTATCGTGCGCGGCGAGCGGCGTGGCTGTGCCGGTGGCGAGGTCCCAGCGCGTGACGAGGTTGTCCTCGGCGCCGGTGAAGACGTACTTGCCCGCTGGGATCGAAGCGGCAGGCGATCAGCGGGCGGTCGTGCTTCCACTGCGCGGCGCCGGCGTGCGTCTTGTCGTCGGGCTCGAGTCTTCGGCGGCTGCGGCTCGTCGCTCATGCAAGCAGCTCCGTGATCGCGTCCTTGGCCGGGTCGGCGAGCGGGAACTTGCGGCCGCCGATGTCGAACTCGCCCTTCGAGTCGACGCCGACCGCCTGCAGATCGTGTGGAACAGGTGGCCGTGATCGACTTCGCGGTCGGTGACGCGGTGCCGTTGTCGTTGGTCTTGCCGATGACCGCGCCGGGCTTGAATGCCGGCGCCGCCGAGGACGACGCTCCAGGCGGTGCCCCAGTGGTCGCGGCCGTAGTTGGCGTTGATCTTGCGGCGTGCGGCCGAACTCCGACATCACGCAGATCAGCGTGTCCGTCAAGCAGGCCGCGGTCGGCCAGGTCGTCGACGAGCGTCGCGAACGGCCGGTCGAACTCGCCGAGCTGCTCGATGTGGAAATCGAAGTTCTCGTAGTGCGTGTCGTAGTTCGAGTGGTTCACCTGCACGAACGGCACGCCCGCTTCCAGCAGCCGGCGGGCGAGCAGGCAGTGCTGGCCGAATTCGTGCTTGCCGTAGCGGTCGTGATCGGCGGCCGGCTCCTTGGTCACGTCGAACACCTCGCGGCGGGCCATGAGCTGCAGGGCCTGGTCGTAGGAGAACGTGTAGGCGTCGGTCTCGGCCGTGCGGCGGCGGCCGGCGAAGCGGTCGTTGGCCTGCAGCGCGGAAGGCGTTGCGGCGGTCGTCGGCTTCGGCCGTCAAGCGCGGCGGGCCGCTCGGTGTTCTGCGGCGGCTTGCCGTCGTCCAGCACGACGCTGGCGTACTTCGGGCCCGAGGTAGGCCGCCTCGCCTGTTGCCCGGTGCCGCCGCCGCGAATGAGGATGTGGCCCGGCAGCGGGAAATCGCTCGGGCGTCAGCGCCTTGGCGGCGACCGCGCCGAGGTGCGGATACTCGATGCCCGGCATCCGCTTGCGGCCGGTGGTCATTTCGACCTGTGCCCTTGCCGTGGTCGTCGTTCTTGGTGTTGAGGCTGCGGACGAGCGCCAGGTGGTGCATCTGCTTGGCGGTGTGCGGCAGCAGCTCGCAGATGTGCATGCCGGGCACCGACGTCGGAATCGCCCGGAACGGGCCGCCGGTGTCGGTGTTCGGCTTGGGGTCCCAGGTTTCGAGCTGGCTGACGCCGCCGTGCAGGAAGATATTGAGCACCCGCTTGTGCTTCGCCTTGAGCTGGTCGGCGATCGCCGGCGTCGCCGGTGCAGACGCTGCCCAGTGCCGCCGCCGAGCCGCCGCAGACCGCCGCCAAGTCCGCCCACGAACGACGCGACGCGAGAGCGCGTGATCCGCCGTGCCACAGGCGTAGGTGCATCGCATGGCAGTGCTCCTGTGCGGTTGACGTCTGGACGGTTAGTGGTTGAACCGAAACTCGTTGCTCGAAACGACGGCCCAGACCATCTCGCCGATCGCCGCGGGGCGGTCGGCCGTGCGATCTTTCAGGTAGTTCGCGACCTCGTCCTTTTCTTCCTGCGTCGGCAGCCGCGTCAGGACCGCCAGGTACAACTCTTCGCTCAGGGCAGCCGGATCGTCGAGTTTCACCAGCCTGTCGGTCAAGCCGGTTGCCGCCGGCGCTGAGCCAGCCTTCAGCACGGTCCTGCCGTTGCCGAAATAGAGCGACTGGTTCACCGTCGCCTGAAAATCGTCGCCCGGCAGCGTGCCGTAGAGATTCTCGAACGCCTTCGACGTTGCCGCGAGCTGGTCGAAGGCTTGCTGCTCGGTCAGCTCGGCGAGCATGCGCGGCGTTCGGCTTCGGCGGCGTTCTTCAGCGCGTCGGGCGGCGACTTTTCCGAGCGCCGCTACGGCCGCCGCTTGCTGGCTGGCCAGCACGCCGGTCGCCTGCATCAGGCTGACGACGAATTGCTCGTTCGTCAGCGGCTTGAGCGGGGCGAGCTGGCGCGGCAACGGTCCAGCGCTCGATCATCGCGTCCCAGGCCGGCGCGGCCTGCGGCCGGATCGGCCTGCTTTGGCCTGGCAATCGCCGATCGCCTTGGCCGTGGCAATCTGGCCATCGAGCGCGGCGACCGCAAAGCTGCGCATCGGCCAGCTGCTCGCTGCGCGTCGAGCGACCGCCCGCTCGAGCGTGTTCGCACTGCTCGGTCGGGCAGCTGCGGTCAGTCGCTTTGGCCAACGTCTTGGGCGGCCGATGGCGGCAGCTCGGCGGTCGATTTCGTCTTGGCGGCCGACTCGGCCGCTGTCTTCGCGCGGCCTCCATTTCCGCAGCGATCGCCTTGGCGCGCGCTTCGAGCGATCGTCGCCGCCGCTGCAGCCAGTACCTTGTCGTCGGGCAATCTTCGCGGCGGCTTCGCTGGCCTTGGTTGCCGCGTCGACGACGGCCTGCGACTGCTCTGCTTCTTCTTGGCCAGCGTCTCGTCGGCCGCTTCTGCTCGGCGGCCGCCTTCGCCGGCGACTTCGCGCGGCCGCGGCCAGCGCCATGTCGAGCGTCGGCGACTCGGCCTGTCTGCTTCGGCAATCTGCGTCGGCGAGCTGCCTTGCGGTCGGCCTGCGTGCTTTCGACGGCGACCTTCAGTTCCTCGATCGCGCGGCCAGTCGGCGGCCGGCGGGCTTCGAGCTGCGCGATCAATTCGGCGGCAGGCGGCAGAGTTCATCGACGCCGGCTGCGGCGCATCGCACGACCGCTGATACGCGCGCGTCAGCGCGATCTGCCGCAGCAGCGCCTTGGCGTCGAACTTGGCCTTGGCCAGCTCGTCGGCCAGCAGCGTCAACAGCTCCGGATGGCTCGGCGGATTGGCCGCATGGTGAAAATCGACCGGATGGACGATGCCCGCGGCCGAACATCTGGGCCCACAGCCGATTGGCCAGGTTGCGGCGGAATTCGTCGCTGTCCCGCAGCAGATTCGGCGAGCTGCCGCCGCCGGCTGTACTTGGGCACGCCGCGCACGTCCTTCGCCGGCGCGGAGACGTATTCCTGCCCCTTGGCGAAAGTCGGCTCGATGGCGACCATCGGCCCCCTTGGGCAGCCGCGGCAAGACGTTGTCGGCCGCGTCGCCGGTAAAGACCGACTTGTAGCTCGCCTCGCCGTCGGCCTTTTCGCCGATCGAGCGACTTCTTCGCCTTGGCGTCGGTGAACAGGCTGCGTGCGCATGGACGAACGCATACAGCCCGTAATAGTCGGCCTGGTAATAGTCGTCGATCAGCGGATGGTCGTGGCACTGGGCACATTGCAGGTCCATGCCAAACAGCACGCCGGCCGAGGTCGCGCGTGAGCAGGTTCGGCTCGCAGTCGCGGTCGAGCAGAAACCGCGCGGCAGGCCGCAGCGCGTCGTCGGCCCCGTCGGTCGCGACAATCTCGCGGCAGAGTTGGTCGAGCGGCTTGTTCGTCGGCGAACGACTTGTAGAGATACGCCTGCCACTCGGGCGACTTGATCGCCTTGTCGTTGCGGCGCTCCATCAGCATCACGTCCCAGGTCAGCGTCATGTGCCGGGCGAACTGCGGGCTGGCGAGCAGCGCGTCGATCAGCTTGCTGCCGCTTGTCGGTCGCGGTATCGGCGAAGAAAGCCCGCGCCTGGTCGGCCGTGCGGAATCACGCCGGTCAGGTCGAGATAGACCCGGCGGACGAAATCGGCATCGCTGACGCCGGCGGAGCGAGCGGCCCCACCGCAGCCGCGTCGATCAGCGCATCGATCCGCTCGTGGAGCGGCGGCTCGTCGGCGACTGCTGTCGCTGCCAACGCCAGCAGGACTGCGAGTCCAGCCGTCGGCCAGCGCCGAGGGAACACAGACCGCATCGGGCGTGCTCCAGGTGGGATGGTGGAGGCAGGGACGCTCGTCGGTCGGCAAGCGTCACAATCGGCGGGAGTGCCGCGGCCGAGCCATCGACCGATAAGCACACGTCGATCAGAGTACGAAAGTGCGGGGGCTGGTCAAGCGAATTTTGGACTCGCCCCGATCGCTGCCCACACAAACGCACAAAGCCGACGCTGGTCGGCTTCGTTGTGGCGCTTTTTGAAACACCGGCATTCTGACCGTCATGTTCAGACCGGCTTGACGTGCTCGGCCTGGGGACCCTTGGGCCCTTGTCCCTTGGTGAACGAGACCTTCTGGCCTTCCCGCAGCTCCTCGAAGCTCACCCCTTCGAGGTTCTTCGAATGGAAAAACAGGTCTTTGGCTTCACCCGTGCTGATGAATCCAAAACCCTTGTCCATCAACTTCTTGATCGTACCTTCTGGCATGGCTGGCGATTCCTCAAATTGAGTTTTGGCGGTGGTCGCGGCTGAGACAGATTGTTCCAGCGGCGCCACCGCGCTGGTCTCAACATAGTGGTTAGCGGCCCCCGGCACAATGGACAGGGGCACATTATGCCCCCCCAGCCGGCCCTCGCTTACTCGATCTTTTTGCCATCGGGCGACACGGTCAGCTCGACCTCCTTGTTATCGCCCGTCACGATCAGGACTTCGTATTCGTCAACGGTGTCCTTCCCGTCCTTGATCACCAGCGTTTCCATCGCCTCCTTGAGCGTGGCGTCGGGGTGCTTGGCCTTGACGGCAGCGGCCACCGCGGCGGGCAGGTCCTTGATCGCGATCTCGTTCTCGAAATTGACGATCGTGCCGTCTTCCTTGATGTCGGCCTCGCGCTTCTTGCCGTCCTGAGTCATCTCGATGTCATAGACGACCGCGCCGTTTTCCATCGTCTTGGTGGCGATGGTGATCTTGGCGCTGGACCACCTTGTTTTCAGCGTATCCTTCACCTTCTGCGGCAGCTTGTCGGCCTCGACCTTCTCGTCCTCGGCCACAGCAGCCAGGGCCACAGCCGCCAGCAGCGCGGCGCACGCGAACAGTCGCACGATCGTTTTCATGGAACAAACTCCTGGAGTCGAAACGGAAACTGCCGGGGCCCCACACCCCGCGCCGTCACTTGATCAGTTGGGCATTGTATCGCATTTTGATCGCCTCTCGCTCCGAGAAAGGGCGTGCCTAACGCGGAGCGAAAGCTGACCTAACGCCGGCTGCAGTGGACGCCAACTCGCAGAAAACAGCCAAATCTTGCAATCGCACCCCCCGATTGGAAATCCGCAGTTTTTGGTCATGGGCGATTATCTGTTGCTAGGACGGTTCGCTTCAGGCGACTCCTCCCAGCCGGGGAGCTTCTCGTTCAGGAGTTGGCGAAGGCGAAGCACCTCCGCGTAGCGAAATTGTGCGCGTCCTTGCCTCGCATGTCTGCCCTAGCTCGCTGTATGGAATGATCCACCAGCCACGCCAATCCAATTGCCGCCAAGGCCGTCAGCCACAGCACGTCACGAATTGAGAAGCGCATAAAAAAGCCCCGCCAGTCTCCCAGCGGGGCATTGTAGCCGACGCCCTATTCTTCCGGCATGTTCTCCAGATACCGGTCAAGGGCCGTGCGACGCGGCGGGTCGTAGTCGGCCGTGCCGTCGATCAGCTCGGCAATCGACCAAGGGGCGGTCGCAATGCCCGCCGCAACCGCTGGCGTCGTCTTCAGCGTGGAGTGTTTGGCCACGAAGTTGTAGGCCGCGAAATAGACCCCCAGGGCCGCTTCGTGGTTGAGCAACTTGCGGCTAAAGCCCATCGTCAGCCGCGTCAGTCGGCGATTCCAAAGCCGCATCGTGAGGTTGTGGCGCTCGACATGCGAAGTGCAAACCCGGTCCACTTCGGGCGGCGGCCCTTAATCGTCTTGAGCTTGATATCTATTATCTTGCCCGGAGAGTACCGGCCCTCGTCGCGGACGCTCGCGTAGATTTTCAGCAGTTGCGGCAAGTCGGCACACGGGAAGTAGTTGGCAATCAGTCTTTTGTAGGGTGACCAGCCGTCTGTCGTCACCTGAAAATCGTGGTTGGCACAGGCACAGGCGAGCTTGATAACGAACGCCCGGCCATCCTCAATGTCCCGCCGGCCAACGTGCCAAGCCAACGCCAGCTTGTGATGCCGCTCGATGCCGACGAAGCAATACTTGTCGCCGTAGAGCGCCATCGGCAGGCTCAGCCGCTTGCGGATTTTCTCAGAGCAGTAAACCCGCGACCAAATTTCGTCGGCCTGAAGGCCCTAGAGAGCGAGTTCACTCGCCTGACAGGCAAGCTGATTCCCGGCCTTATCCTCTTGACGATTGCAGAAGAAAAGCGAAAACGCGGAATCTGGTTTAAGGTTGGCCGGACTCCGAAAGACGGATTCGATTACGGCAGCTTGAACGACGTTCAGAACGGCGACTATTAGTCGGCGCTCGTCATTGAAATGGCCCCGCAATAGGGATGTAGCGGGGCCTTTTCATGCGCTCTGCCCCTCCCAGCCGGCTACAATCAGGGGCATGGAGCCGAATCCCTACGAGTCACCGCAGACTGAACCCCCAAAGCAATCGAGGACGGCGTTCGTGTTTCTTGTGCTGGCGGTCGTTTGCTGCCTCGTGGCGTGGTCAACCACGCTCTTTCCCACCGTCGGTCCAATGATTGCCCGAAAAGGCGGCGGCTTGTACGTTGCACTATGTTTGTATTTTTGGTTTCAAGCTTGGGCGGCACTCATAGGCCCTGTTTTAACTGGAATCGCGATGTGGAAGGGTTTGGGCGCCATCCGGGTGTTGGGAGGGTTGGTGCTGCTCTTGCAGTTACCAGATGCACTTGGGACGGCCCTTTGGATGCTCGGTATCTGGTAGGCGGCTAACCCCATGAAACTATGAAAGCGGAGGTCGAGCCGCGTTGGGATAGACCTTGAAAACGTGGTAAACGGGTGGTGTTGTTGACAGCCACACGTTTCCACAAAAGGAGCAATCCCATGAAGTACGTCGGCATCGACCTCCACAAGAAGACTATCAGCGGCTGCGTGGTGGTAAAAGAGCGTGGCCAGAAGAAGATCGCGGCCCGCAAGCGGCTGGAATGCCGGGATGAGGCGGGAATTAAGAGCTGGTTCAGCGAGTTGGGCAAATTCGAGGTCGTTGTGGAAGCCACGGCCAGCTACGAATGGTTCGTGAAGTTAGTGGAGCCGCTGGCTCAGCGAGTGGTCCTGGCGCATCCGAAGAAGCTGCGGATCATCGCCGAGAGCAAACGCAAGAGCGATAAGCTCGACGCGCAGGTGTTGGCGGAGTTCCTCGCCAGCGATGAGATCCCACTGGCCTATCGTCCCTGCCCGCGGGTCCGCGAGCACCGCACGTTGGTCCGCTGGCGCAATTACATTCAGCGCCGCTTGACGAGTGTGAAGAACAAGCTGCGGCATATTCTGGCTGCCTACAACGCGGATGTGCCGAATCTATTCACTGCGGAAGGCCTCGTGCACCTGGCCACCGTGCCACTCACAGCATCCGACCGCTTTGTATCGGAGCAACTCCTGGCGGAACTGGAGCAACACCAGGAGCGGCTGGGCACCGCCAATCGCCGACTGCGCGAATTTGCGGCGGCCGCTCCGCTGGCCGAGCGTGAAGCGCGAGCCGTTCTCGACAGCATTCCCAACGTGGGACCGGTAACCACCGACGTGATCCTGGCCGAACTGGGGGACTGGCGCCGCTTCCCTTCCCAGGCCGATGTGGCCAGCTACGCGGGCCTGGCGCCGGGTTTCCGCGAAAGTGCCGGCAAAGCCAAGCAACTGGGAATCACCAAGGAAGGCTCGCGGCTGCTCCGGTGGGTGATGATCGAGTTCGCCTGGCGGATGGTCGGCAGTAGTCGCCGGTGGGGAAGACACTACCACCGTTTGGAAGCCCGCATCGGCGCGAAGAAGGCGATCGTAGCGATCGCTCGGCGGTTGTTAGGCATGGTCTTCGCGCTGCTGCGGGAGGGAAAGCGGTACTCCCTGGCGCTGGAGGCGGCATAGTGTTGGATTCTGTTGCCGCTTCGCGGCAAGGATTTTTTAGGCATGGCTCCAGTGTCCAAAGGGAGGGAAAAGAAAGAGCCCCGCGAGCGGCACTCGCAGGGCCCGAGCGCTTTTGCGCACCGTCGGCCCGGTTATCCCTTGTCGGGTTGCTTCCCAGCAGAGCCCGACTCCGTTTCACCAGGCGTATGATACGTTAACCCAACCAGGCCCCGTGGCGACACGGGGGATTTATCGAAACACGAAGTCTTGCCGGCGATTGCCGTGCGTCACGACCATCCAGCGACCCCGACGGTAGCGCTGACGGCGGACTTGCTTCCGACCGTCGCCCCCATGAATGGTGGCGCTGGTTGAATTCCCTTTCATGGCGACGTCCCTTGGGACGATCCCGAATAGATGCTTGAGCGTGACGAAACGTCAACCTCCTGGTCATGAGGCCCTAACAGCCTCCGGCCGCGACGCCCCGCAATCCCGGCACGACCTCACATCTTCTTCAACCACCCGTTGACCTCAACCCTTACATAGATGCGATACCGCCTCCGAACGCTGCTGATCGTGCTGGCCGTGGGGCCGGTGGTAATCTTGACTGCGATGTGGTGGGTCGAACTGCTCCTTGAGGCTTTGGACATTTATTACTTTCGCCCTTGGCTAATGCCTTGGGACTGAAACGGTATCACCCCTGCCCTAGATCGGGGGTCCGCTGAGCATCAACAGATAATCGCCCATGACCCCATGACCCAGTTTTTCTGCTGATTGGCAGGGGGGAATCTGCTAGTAGGACGCACTGATTTTAAGTCATTTGGATTTAAATAGTTGTGTCGGTTCATCATCGCCCAGTGTGGGCGCTTAGCAAACTGCCAAGGGGGGTAGCTAGATCCGGTGGGTGTATAATCCACGAGATCGCAATTGTGTGCTTTGAGGTTGCAGCGTGCAGTGGCGCGATCGCCGCGACTTGTGGCTTTTCTTGGGCTGGTGACAGCGGCAGCACTTCCTTCGTCCGGGTGTGTTGTGCTGGTTGCCCGCGAACTCAGTTCAGCCGATGGAACGCCCCAATGGGGCACGCCTGCGACGAGGATTGAACCTTTGCCAGTCAGTGTGGAAACCGGCAACCAGCCGAAGCGTCAGGTCAGCAACGGAAAGGGAGTCGAGGGGTCGGTTAGCGAGCAATGCGACTACGGTGAAGGGCCTCGTCCTTTGGTGTGGCAGGCGAGGGCATAGTAGGCGACCCGGTTGTAGCTGTCGTGGCAGGCCAAGCTGTAGTACATACGCCAATGGCAGTAACTGTAGTAATACTACAGGCCTCGGTACAAGCTGTCCGGCGACGTAAAGCACTGTGGCGCAGCGATTTAGACACAATTACTACGCTCATCGAGGCATGCCGTTCACTATAGGCTTAAGGCAACGACTCACGCTTCCTTCCGCTTGAGCTTGGCGTTGTTTTCTTTCATGAAGGCCTTGATCTCGTCGGCATAGGCCAGCAGCCGTTCCCATTGTTCGACATAGAGCGTCACGGGCATTCGCTGGAGGCCATAGACCGAGAGGCCCCCTTTCTCGCTCACCTTGCAGTAGAGCTGCCCGCGCTTGGGCTGGTCGGCGGCCAGCAGCTTCGAGGCCTCTTCGATCGACAATTCGCCGTCCTGAACCTTGGCCAGGATTTCTTCCTTGTTCATGCCAGCAGTCTCCCAGAAGCGATGACAGGGTAGGCCGCCGAAGGGTCGAGATCGTCGGCGGCCCGAATGAGCGGAATATATGCGGCCAGTGCGGCGGGATGCAAACAGCGCCGAGGTTCCTGCCGCACGTGGCGCTCGGGCCAAGGTAAACTGACGGATTGGCATGTTCTGCCAGAGCATCATTCGCGCTAAAGTCCATTCTGCGCGTACGAGATTCGTCATGTTCGAGCCGTTTGTTCACGCCGATCATTCTGTCGTTGGCTCGTCTGCTGGCTGGCCGATCGCCGGCCGCGACGCTCAGCATCCCGCGCCGCTGGCGATTGCCGACGCCGAGGCCAAGACCGAAGCGGAAATGAAGCCGTATGCCGAGCTGGTCGAGCATACCGACGCGAAGATCGAGATGGTGCCGATCCGCGGCGGCAAGTTCCTCGATGGGCAGCCCCGACGGCGAGAAAGGGCGCAAGGCCGACGAAGGGCCGCAGCACGAAGTGGAGATTTCGCCGTTCTGGATGGCCAAGTGCGAGATTCCCTGGGACGCCTACGACGTCTGGGCGTCGGACCTCGATATTCTGCGGCGGCAGACGCTGGGCTTTCCGGAGACGCCCCGCGACAAGCTGGCCGACGCGTTTCAGCTTTCGCAGCCGACGAAGCCCTACACCGACATGACGTTCGGCATGGGGAAGCGGGGCTATCCGGCGATCTGCATGACGCAGCACGCGGCCCGCGACGTTCTGCAAGTGGCTCTCGGCCAAGACGGGCCGCTACTATCGCCTGCCGACCGAGGCCGAATGGGAGTATGCCTGCCGGGCCGGGACGACGACGCGCGTATTCGTTCGGCGACGATCCGGCAGCGATCGGCGACTATGCCTGGTACTACGACAACTCGCAGCGAGAAGTATCAGAAGGTCGGCCAGAAGAAGCCCAATCCGTGGGGCCTGCACGACATGCACGGCAACGTGGCCGAGTGGGTGCTCGATCAGCACACGAGGGGCTTTTACGCCGAAGTCGGCCGGCAAGGTGACGAAGGACCCGCTGGAGATTCCGCTGGTGGAGTATCCGCGGGTCGTGCGCGGCGGCTCGTGGCAGGACGATCCGGCCCTGCTGCGGTCGGCGGCCCGCGTTGGCTCGAACGAAGACTGGAAGCAGCAGGACCCGCAGATTCCGCAGAGCATCTGGTACTTCACCGACGCGCTGCACGTCGGCTTTCGGATCGTGCGGCCGCTGGCCGCGCCGTCGCAGGAAGAGGAGGCCGCCAAGTGGGACAAGTCCGAGCCGCCGCAGATCGACAAGAAGGAGAACGGAATAGCCGGAAGTCAAGAAGACCGAACTAAGCCTCGTTTTCCCCGGTGTTTGGGTCGAAGGCAGGTGGATGAGTTAGGGATTGTAAATGACCCAACCCGGACCCAGCGAGCCGGCTCGCTGCTGGTCGGGTTGGTTTGTCTTGGTCTGCCGGAAGGCTGCCCTAGCGGCCGATGCTCGGCGGATTGTTGATCAGGAAGTCGCGCGGACCGCGGGTCGTGTAGTAGGGATAGGCGACTTGAGCCGTCGGCGGGCCAGCGGGACCGCCATAGGCCGGGCCGCGGTGGACGGGGAAGTGAGCGGGCCGGGCGTACGGCGTAGCGGCCGGATCGTAGGGAGCATGCCGGCGGGCCGTAGGGCGAGGCGCCGCGCAGCCGGAGCGTAAGGTGACACGCCGGCGGCAGGAGCGTAGGGCGAGACGGCGGCGGCAGGAGCGTAGGGTGACACGGCCGCCGTACAGCCAATCGGCTGAGCACAGCCGATCGGCGCAGCGCAGGCGACCGGTTCGCTGCACGGCACGGCGGCATTGCAGTCGCCACGCCTGGCCAGGTTGAAATTCGCGCAGCCGGAGGCAGCGCAGACGAACGCGGCGACAATCGCCAACAAGCAGGCACGCATGGCTGGTGGTTCCTTCCAGAAGCTGGGTCGGGCCCGCCGTGGCGGGTGAGGGAGGAGGCGTGTGTGAGTCGCCCGCCCGCCAGTGCGACGTCGCGCTGCGGGGCGCGAGCGGCAGCGGCGCGGACGAAGCGCCTCACTTACTACTGCTCATCGGCGGCACAACCCCGAAAGTTGAAAGAATCGGCATCCGCGGTCTATGCGAGAGCGATCGGAACGCCGTGCGCCATCGACACTTACGGCGTGACCGACGGTGGAGTCGGCTCGCGCACCACCTGCAGTTGCCGATGGCAGGGACGGCAAACTGTGCACGGTTGCGGGAGTTTGCGGCGGAGGCTTGTTGCGGGCGACAATAAATCCAAGCCACGGTCAATGAGCGGCATCGCGAGAACCGTCGCAGCGAAGACGACCGCAATCAGCCGCGACTCGGTCCTTGCGGGCACTGTTTGCTCCGGCACTTTCCC
The DNA here is from genome assembly GCA_963800985.1 of uncultured Alphaproteobacteria bacterium. Lineage (GTDB taxonomy): Bacteria > Pseudomonadota > Alphaproteobacteria > Rhizobiales > Beijerinckiaceae > Microvirga. The sequence goes on from CAWDDI010000024.1 coordinate 349,430, forward strand.
CGCCTCGCACCAAACCGAGCAAGCGGACCTTCCGGGGTGGCTACGATCGCGGGCAACTTTGGCGGAAAACCAGCCGGCATCGGTGCGGACTTTCAGCTCGTCTCCCGACTTGAATGTTGACGTCCGCGTCGCAGATGACGCCCAGACCAGAGGCCGAAGTGTCGTACAGCCGGGCCGAGATCTCGCGGTCTGCGGACCTAGCAGCACGACCTGATCGAAATCAGGCACAGCGTGCATGCGAAAGGCTTGGCGACGTTCCTGCATGGCCGAATCGCGTCCGGTGCCTGGGCAGTTGCAACTCGCAAGGGAGCTCGTCACGCGGGACGTTGAGTTCAATTTTAGGCCAGCATTTGGCGAATTCCTTGCGAGCTGACGCGGCCCCTTGCGGTTGGCTTTTTCCCGCACTGAGACCGGCGATAGCGGTTCTGACGATCCTGCGGGCTGTGGTTAGTCCCAGCGGTTGGTCCCCAGCCGTGGAACTGCGTATATTTAGGATGGCCACGATCGCCCGATTCCGAGCACTCCCCCGCCGCGCCCTCTCCATGCCCGCCACGCTCGATTTCGCCACCGAAGTGATCGACATCTGCCGCCAGGCGGCCGAGGCCAATCGCGACTGTGCGGCGCGGCGCGGCAACGTCGTCTGCCTCACGCCCGACAACGCCGACGACTTGATGATCGTCGCCGACCTGCACGGCAACCGGCTGAACTTCGAGAAGCTGCTGGGCATCGCCGATCTGGATGGCCATCCGCGGCGGCACCTGATCATGCAGGAGGTCTGCCACGGCGGCCCGGAATATCCGGGCGGCGACGGCGGCTGCATGTCGCACCTGCTGCTCGAAGACTGCATCCGCCTCAAGACCGAGTATCCCGAGCGGTTTCATTTTCTCCTGAGCAATCACGAGCTGGCCGAGCTGGGCGATTTTCCGATCTGCAAGTCGCGGCGGATGCTCAACCTGCAGTTCCGCTGCGGCATCAACGAAATGTACGGCGACGCACGGCGAGCAGGTCCGCAACGCCTATCTCGAGTTTCTCGCCGACGTGCCCGCTGGCCGTGCGGCTGGCCAACGGCGTGTTCATCAGCCATAGCCTGCCCGATCATTGCGACCGCGAGCCGTTCGACGTGAGCGTGCTCGAGCGGCCCTTGTCGCTGTGCCGACTACAAGAGCGGCAGCCCGGCGTTTCGGCTGGTCTGGGGCCGCGACTTTCGCGCGGCCAACGCCGACGCGTTCGCCCGCCAGGTCGACGCCGAGATCCTGATCCACGGCCACGAGCCGTGCGAAGAGGGATTCAGCGCCCCCAACCCGCGGCAGATCATCCTCGACGGCTGCTGCTCGCACGCCGCGTATTTGATCTGCCGGTGGCCGAGAAGCTGACCGCACCGGCGAGATCGTTTCCCGCATCACCAGCCTGCACCAACCTTCGCCCCGCTGCACGCACAAGCCAGCCTGATGTGAGCCTGCCCACGCCTTCGTCCGTTGCTCCGCCGTCGCCGGCCCAGGTTCCAGTTCACCGTGCTGGGCCTGATGGTGCTAATGCTCGCAGCCTCGATGATCGGCGCCATGCTGTTTTACTTCGTCCGTGGCTGGGAGACCGGGCAGCACGAGCATGAAGCTGATTGGCATGGTGGGCGTGCTGGCGGGGCCGCTGCTTGCTGACGATCCTGGTCAGCCTGATGGTGCGGTCGCCCAGTGGCTGGGCCGGAAATGACAGTCGAGCCGTCGATTTTGGTTTCCACGGGAATCTGCGGCGACCCGCAATGGCGGCCAGAGCCACCTTAGCACGCCCGCCGGTTGGCAAGCTGCCGAACGCCCGGCGATGCATTGCTTCGCAAGCACGTGGCCACTCTTCTCCCTCAAAGCCTCGGTTGTTTCAACGATAATAGGACCAGTGGAAGACGGCAGTCTGCGACTCAGCAAGTCAGAAAAATCGGCTGCTAATGTTCCGCAAGATTGTTGCGAACCACGGGGCATGTTCCCCGTCTCGCTTGAGCCACGGTGGTTGTCAGCCGTGGCCGAAAGTAACCCAGCGCCCAACTCCCACATCGGAGCGGTGCGATTCACGTGAAGTTTGGCCCAATGGAATTGGGCCGAGCACAGAAAGTTTGAGGTTTGCCATGCTCAAGGAAGAATCCCTGAAGAGAAAATTCACTCAGCTTAGCGACAAGATCAAGCGAGCCATTCGCCAGCGTGCCGGCCGGGCCCTGACCAAGGACGACCTGGTGCGGGCGGTATTCGATTCGTTCCGCTCCCAGCAGATCGAGCTGCCGCAACGTCTCGCTGGAAGACATGAAGGCGGCCCTCGTCGAAGCGGCCCGCGCCGCCAAAGGCCCCGACCCGATGGCAGCATAGGCTCATAAAGCTCTTGCCTCGCCTGCGAACTTGGCGGCTGCCTCGAACTCTGGGGCAGCCGGTAAGCGATTATCGCGGTGATTCGATTGGCGAGATAGAATGGCATTCACGGAGTGCCAGCCTACGGAGCACACTGTGATGCCTTCGCCTTTTCGCCGGCATGCAATCCGTACCTCGAGCAGGAGGGACGCGGTGGAGGCGAGTTTCCATGGTCGGTTCATTCCGAGCACGCTGCCGAGGAGCTAGGAAAGCAGGAATCGCAGACCGGCATACATCGTCAAGATTGACCGGAATGTGTATGTCCACGAGCTGCCGGAAGACGAACGGACGCTTCTGGGCCGCCCGGAGCATCTACGTGGCGGAACGGAAGACCTCCGTCGACGCGCAGCAGCGTTCTCGACGGCGGCGATAGCTGCTCCGGCCGCTCCAGGCCCGGGCACAACTGGTGCCCTTAACGATCACGGAGCGTCAGGGGTTCATCGAGATTCGTGACGGGGCGGATCGCAGCCTGATCACAGCGATCGAGCTACTCAGCCCGGCCAACAAGGATCATGGGTCGGATCGGGATCAGTATGCTCGCAGGAGGCGAAATCGGTATCTCGACACCGGAGTCCACCTGGTCGAAATCGACCTCTTGCGCGGTGGCCCGCGATTGCCGCTGCATCCGCCGCCTCAGGGCGACTATTGCGTCATGGTCAGCCGGGCCGAAGAGCGTCCCAATGTAGATTGCTGGCCGATTCGCCTTCGCGACGCGCTGCCTGAAGATTCCCATTCCGCTGCGGGCGAAAGATGGCAGCGTGCCGCTGAATCTGCAGGCGGTATTGCATCGCGTCTATGACGCCGCCGGATACGGTGACTACATCTACAAATTCGATCCGCATCCGCCGCTGACGCCGGAGGATCAGCAATGGGCGGTGGAGGTGCTCAGGCTGCAAGGACTGGCCAGTGCATGAGGCATCTGCGATTCAACCTGGCGAACGTGTTTGTCGTGATAACGGTCGCGGGCCTGCTCCTGTGGGCGAACCTGCGGCAGCGGGTCGTCGTATCCAACTCACCCTCTGCATTCGGCCTTCCAGGCTTGGTTTCGATTCGATTTCTGTCTGGATGGCCGGTCACTCACTCTTGGACCAGTTTTCTGGTTATGCGGGACGAAGCGGAGACAGTTCATTGCGAGACTTTCCATGAATCGGCAGGCGGAATGGAGTCCACCCTCGTTTCTGAATGACCGACTTGCGATGAACGTTGCCGTTGCGTTAACGCTCACGGCAATTGCCGGCATGTTGTCGGAGTGGGCAGTTCGGCGATTCAAGGTTCGCGGCCTTCGCCGTAAACCATCTATTTCGCCGCAAACCTCTCAATCGCCTCGCGATTGAGCGTGATGCCCAGGCCCGGGCCCGTCGGCATCTGCAGCAGGCCGTCGGCGTCGAGCGCGAAGGGCTGCTCGATGATGTCTTCGATGTAGGGCACGCCGGTTTGGTATTCGACCCAGCGGGCGACCGGCAGGGCGGCGGAGAGGGCCAGGTCGGCGGCGACGCCGACGGCCGTGTTCCAGCCGTGCGGGACGAGCAGCACGCCGTGGTCGTAGGCCGCCCAGCCGAGCTTGCGGCCTTCGGAGAGGCCGCCGCACTTGGTCAGGTCGGGCTGGATGATATCGACGGCCCGGCGGTCGATCAGCGGCTGGAACGACTGCCGGCGGGTGAGCACTTCGCCGGTGGCGATCAGCACGGGCGAGTTGGCCTTCAGCTCGGCGAAGCCGTCGAAGTCGTCGGGCCTGCAGGGCCTCTTCGAACCAGGTGATGCCGTAGTCGCCGAGCATCCGGGCCGTTTCGCGGGCCCAGCCGACGTTGTGCGGCCAGAACTGCTCGCTGCCGCCGGCATCGACCATCAGCTCGACGTCGTCGCCGACCGTGTCGCGGGCCGTCTTGATCAGCAGCTCGTCGAGCTGCCGGCTGACGCGGCCGAACGGCCGCCAGCCCATCTTGATCGCCTTGAAAGCCGCGGCCGAGCTGCTCCTGCAGCTTTTCGCGGAGCTTCGGCGGCTCGTCGAACAGGATCGAGGCATAGGGCTTGATCCGGTCGCGGTAGCAGCCGCCGAGCAGCCGCGAAACCGGCTGATTCAGGGCCTTGCCGCAGCAGGTCCCAGAGGGCGATGTCGATGCCGCTGATCGTGTGCTCGACGCGAGCCGCCGCGGCCGAGCCAGAACATGCTCTGCCGCAGCTTTTCGCTGACGCGCTCCGGCTCCAGGGCCGATTCGCCGAGCAGGTGCTCCTTCAGGAGTTGCAGCGAGCCTTCGACGAGGGCCCGCGTCGTGTAGCAACTGCCGATGCCGACGAGGCCGTCCTCGCTGACGACTTCGACCAGCGTGTTGTACTGCACGTTGGGGTCGGTCCCGCCCGGCCAGCCGTGATCGTGCGTGGCCCCGCCGAGCGCGATCGTGCGGACGGAGGTGATTTTCATGACAGTCGATGGATTTGGCCTCGATGAGGCGGGAAGTCGCGTATCACCGTTGATAACAGCGGAACTGTGCAACTCGCGGCGCTTTGCCTTGCGTTGGCTCGGCGGTTAAGGAGAATGACGATGTCGAGCGACGTTGCTTGCACTTCGATTTGGGCCCGCGATTGGCCGGCGGCGTGATGACGACGTCGAGTAGCGAGGTCTGTTTCGCAGGCGGGCGATCCGCTCGGCCTGACTCGGCTGGACGACGAACAGCGTCGGCCCCCAGGAGCTTTGGCCGACTCCCGCCGCGCCCAGGTCGCGAATCTGCTCGACCAGGCGCGTCAGCACCGGGCCGTTGTAGGGTCCGCCTTGCCGCGCCGCGAAGCACTGGCCCGCGACTGGTGGCCGTAGCGATACAGGCTGTCGGCAAAGACGGTGAAGTCGCCCGTCGCGGCAGCCGGGACGAGATGGTCGCGGACTTCGGCGATGAGCTGCTCGGTCACCGCGGCGCGGAATGGCGGGCAAGCGCGGCGATCGCGGCGGCTTCGTCGTCGCCGGCCAGCCCGACAGCTCCGTCGGCCGGACGAGCACGAATCGCCACGTCGGCCGGCAGATCGATGCGGCAGTCGAGCGGCGAAATCGGCTCGCCCGGCAGCTTGCCCTGCTCGACGATCAGGCCGCCGTGCACGAAGCCGTAGGTGCCGACGGCCGACCGCAGTCCGCGGCCGACGCTGTGGGCCAGTTCCGCGGCGACTGGCTGGGCAGGCCGACAAAGGCATTCAGTCCCGCGGCCACGGCCAGCGCCGAGCTGCGTGCCCGTGCCCAGGCCCGCATGCTGCGGCGGAGCGGCGATGATCTCGCAGGTCGCGCAGGCCGGCAATTCGCGCCGATGGAACTCAGCCCAGCGGCGGGCAAACTGCGTAGCCCGCGTCGGCCAGCGGGCCGCGTCGCTGCAAACTTGCCGGCCGGCTGAATCGCCAGCGCCAGCCCGGGCCTGCTCGACCATCGCCCCGACGCCGCCGAACTGCCGGCCCGGCGGCCGCCGCCGCCAGCGACCACAGGCCGAAATGCAGTCGGCTGGGAGCGGTGACATGGACGGTGCGGGGCATGGGCGGCGTTCGACGCGAAGCGGCTCAGGAGTGCGAGGGTTCAGGCGAGACGGGTTCAGGTTCAATTAGCGTTGATGTACTCGCTGAGAAATGCGAACGCCCGTCGTTCCTGCTCGCCGGCGGTTTTTTCGACGGGGATGGCCAGCCGCTTCATTTCGTCGCGAATCTGCTCGGCCGGCAGGATGCCGATCGCGCGTGGCGAGGATCGCGGCTTCGAGGACGGCGTGCTTGGCCCGGTTGAAGCCGAAGAAGTCGCGGATCGTGCCGCGCTCGACCACATCGCAGTGAATCGTCGTGCGCTCGGCTGGTCGTCGAGCTCGCGCACGCGGAAGGCGAACCAGCGGCAGGCATCGGCCAGCGATGAAGCCGCGAATCGACTGGCGCAGCGAGCAGCGGCGGCAGCTGGATCGAGCTGCCCGACCGCGGCGCGGGCGAGCAGCTCCACGTCGTCGGTGACGTGGAACACTCCTTCGCCGTGCCGCTTGAGGTTCTGATAGGTCTGCGAAGTCTGAAACGGCCGCAGCACGAGCCGCGTGATCGCCCGATCGACGCGCGGCCCCATCGGCGCGATGTTCGCCGAGCCGTCGGCGTTGAGCGACGTGACGAGATCCCTTCGAGGATCAGTTCGTCGTCGCTGCCATTCGGATGGTTCATCGGTCAAACGTCACCGGGCTCGCGTCGGCAAAGCGCCGGCTGCCGGTGCAGTCGGCGACGCGGCCGCTCGGCGGTCGATCGTCGGGCGAGCGGACTCGGCGCATCGGCAATCCGGCCAGCCGCAGGAAATTGGCCAGCAGCTCGTAAGCCGCCCTCGTCAGGATCGACTCGGGATGGAACTGCACGCCGAACACCGGCCAGTCGGCGATGGGCCAGCGCCATGATCGTGCCGTCGTCGGTTCTGCGCCGTGACTTCCAGCTCCGCGGGCAGCGTCGCCTCGTCGACGACCAGCGAATGATAGCGGCCGACCGTCAGCGGATTCGGCAGACCCGCGAAAAAGCCCGCTGCCGTCGTGCTGGATCGGGCTCGTGCGGCCGTGCATCGGCTCGCGGCGCACGGACGATCCGGCCGCCGAGCGCCGCGCCGATGGCCTGATGGCCCAGGCAGACGCCGAGGATCGGCAACTCGCCCGGCCAGTTGCCGCACGACGTCCAGCGAGCAGCCGGCTTCGGTCGGCGTGCAGGGCCCGGGCGAGAGGACGATCGCCTGCGGGCTGCAGCGCTGCGATCGCCGCCGGAGTCGATCGCGTCGTTGCGGACGACGAGCGTCTCCTGCCCCAGCCGCTGGAAGTAGCGGGCCAGGTTGTGGACGAAGCTGTCGTAGTTGTCGATGAGCAGGATCATGCGTACAGCGCAGTCGCTCGCAGCAGGCCCTGCCGCCTTGTGCCAGGTTTCTTCGTATTCGCGGTCGGGCGACGACTGGGCGACGATGCCGCCGCCGACGGGGAACTGCCACCAGCCGCGGCCGGCGGTGATCGTGCGGATGAGGATGCTCAGGTCGAGCGAGCCGTCGAAGCCGAAATAGCCGAGCGAGCCGCAGTAGGGCCCGCGGGCGGTCGGCTCGAGCTCGGCGATGATCTCCATCGCCCGCACCTTCGGCGCGCCGGTGATCGAGCCGCCGGGAAACGCGGCCCGCAGCAGGTCGATCGGCCGATCATTGCCGGGCGCAGCGTGCCGTCGACGGCCGAGACGAGGTGCTGCACGAACTGATAGATTTCCAGGCCGCAGAGCTGCGTGACGCGGACGCTGTCCGGCTCGCAGACGCGCGACAGATCGTTCCGCAGCAGATCGACGATCATCACGTTCTCGGCCCGGTCCTTTTCGCTCTGCCAGCAGCTCGTCGCCGGCGAACAGGTCGGCCTCGGCCCAGGCGGTGCGGCGGCGCGTGCCCTTGATCGGCCGGGCTTCGACCTGCCGGTCGCGCACGCTGAGGAACCGCTCGGGCGAGGCGCTGACGATCTGCGACTCGCCCAGATCGAACTAGCCGGCGAACGGCGCCGGGTTGCACTGCCGCAGCCGCAGGTAGAGCGCCAGCGAGTCGCCTGCGGCGGGAAACAGCAGCCGCTGGGCGAGGTTCACCTGAAAGATGTCGCCGGCGTGGATGTAGTCGATGGCCCGCTGCACGGCTGCGCGGTAGCCGTCGGCCGAGAAGTTGCTGGTCAGGCCGGCCGGACCGGGCACGGCGAACTGCGGGGCGAGTTCGCTCGGCCGGCGATGCGGCTGTGCGGCGATCGCCGCTCGGCCGGCGCTGGCGGCGGCTCGCGCGAGCCACGCGCTGAAACTGCTCGATCCGCTGCTCGGCGCGGCGCAGTCGCGCGCGCCGGCTCCGTTTCGGGAAAGCCCTGCGAAATGAGCCAGGCCCGATGCTCGACGTGATCGAAGGCCAGCACCGTGTCGTACAGGCCGATCGCCAGCGCGGGCAGTCTGAACTCGTCGAACCGCGGCGGCGGCAATGCGTTCCAGGCTGCGCGCCAGGTCGTACGACGAGCAAGCCCGCCGCGCCGCCTTGAAACGGCGGCAGGTCCGGCCGCGTGGCGTGCCGGCCACGGCTGCAGCCGCGATTCCAGCAGCGCCAGACCGTCCGCTGCCATCGGCGGCGACCGTCGAAGAACTCGAACGGATCGGCGGTCAGGAACGAATAGCGGCCCAGCCGCGGATCGCGCAGGGCGCTGTCGAGGAACAGGCAATGCGGCAGCGCGGCCAGCGCGCACGAGCGCCGACTCGACGTCGGGCGGCGGACGCAGCTCGACCGCCAGCGGCAAGTTCGCGTCGGCGGATCGTGCGCTCATCGGCGCCGCGCCTCCCGCTTGGCTGCGGCCGACTTCCGCAAGCCGATGGCTCTCCTCGGGCACGGTCAGATAGCCCCAGTCGAGCGCCTCGTCCTGGCGATACTCCTTGCCGAGCGTCAGCGCGGTCGCGGCCTTGGCCATTTCGTAGCCCAGATAGAACGCGTGCGACGGATCGAGGTTCGTCGGCGGCTGCATGCGTGTCGGCCGCGCCGCCGAAGCCGGGATGCAGCAGCCGCTCGAAGAGCAGAAACGGATCGCGGTCGGCGAGGTGCAGGTCCGCGCCGACCAGGTGCACCTGCGCCGTCCTCGGCGAAGATGCGGTAGTTGTGGTCCTTGATCTGCGCGGCCAGCTGCGTCGAGCGTCGGCTGCCCGAACTCGTGGACCTTCGGGATCGCGCAGCGTCACCAGCCGCGGCTCGAGGTGCTTGGGCGGAATGCGGCTGGCGGACCGCGTGATACACGAGCCGGCGGGCCAGGTCGCATTCGCGGACGCGACGTGCGGGCCCAGTTGATGACCTGCGTCGTCAGCACGCTGCGGATGCCCAGCTCCTGGCAGAAGCCGAGCAGCAGCACGTTGATGCCGGCCGAATCGGCGTCGGTCAGCTCGGTCAGGTTGCCGATGCCCATCAGCATTTCGGCGTCGGGATAGCGGCGGCGGACTTCCAGATAGCGGCCCAGGCTGGCGGCGAAGCCGAAGCCGATCGGCTCGAGGACCGGATCGATCCGCAGCGGCACGCCGGCGGCGGCGAGCAGCTCGACCGTCTCGTCCAGGCCGCCGAGCGTGGCGAAATCGTCGGGAATGACGACGACTTCGCAGCCCCAGTCCGCGGCCGCGTCGCGGTTGGTCGCGTTGACGCTGAGCACCAGCTCCGCGCCGGCGCGCACGGCCGGCTCGATCTCCGCGGGATTCAGGCTGTCGATCGAGACGCGATGCCCTTCGGCCTTGAGCGCCCGCACGCACTCGCCGACGCCGGCCCACGGCTCGCCCGGATCGCAGCCGACGTCGATCAGGTCGGCGCCGTCGCGCGCGCAGTTCGCGGGCCTGCCGCAGGATGTCGGCCAGCGACAGCCGCGGGGCGTGGTTGATCTCGGCGAGGATCTCGATGTCGTAGCGCGCCGTAGTCGGGCGGCGG
>CAWDDI010000025.1:0-29215 GCA_963800985.1 uncultured Alphaproteobacteria bacterium
CATTTGTACTGTGCTATCGCGAACGGCTGGAGGCCACGTCCGCCGAGCGAGTTCAGCGCCACTCTCATTCTCACGTGTTAACCCGCATCCTCAGGCCGTACTGGCACGTCAGTTGCCTGGTTTTGCGTCCTGGGCCTAAACTAGTTTGAGCAGCCAGCCGAGATGAGACGAAGACAGCGAACCTGCAACGCTAAAGCCGTCCGGGCCAGCGCCCCGATTTAGGCATAGCAGACGTGGGACCGAAAGAGATCCTCACCTCAGGAACAATAGAACTGGCCGGCTAGTTCCGGCACAATGGGGGTATGAATTCCTGTGAACTCGCTCTCATCTCAGTCCGGCCCGTGCGTTAGCTGAGCCGGCTGTGCGATCGTCAACCATGGGCACGCGAAAACTCGTAATCGTTGTAGACAACGACCCGAGTGTCCTCCGGGCGGTGCAGAGGGTGCTGCAGGTTCATGGATTTGATACTCAGGTCTTCAACACTGTTGAAGAATTTTCCGAGAGCGCTCGCCTAAGCGAGGCCACGTGCCTTGTCTTGGATGTCCAACTCCAGGGCAGTCTGGGATCGAACTCAAACGTCACTTGACGCGATCTGGCTATGCGCTTCCGGTCATATTTATTACCGCCGTGGAGAGCGAAGTCACGAAAGGGGCCGCGTTAGAAGCGGGTTGTGTCGCATGCCTCCAGAAACCATTTCGGTCCGGTCTCCTGATCGAGGCTGTTCGAAACGGTCATCTGCAAGGAAAACCAGCGCTCTACCCCACACCTATTGCCGGTTGAAGGCGAGCGTGGCCTTGGATGCTTGGCCGTGCGGGCAAACTGGCACCACTTCGCCTCGGGCGTCCTCGTCTCGAGGCTACGCTGGGAGGCGGACTACCTCACGACCCTGGTGACAGTCTTCGGCACCACGATCAGCCCTCTGCGTCTTGTCCCCTCAGGTGCATGATTTCGAGACCCATCCTCCGCCGCCAGGATGCGGCCGATGTGGACGCGGTCGCTCTGCTTCTCGGCCATAGTGGCCAGCCGTAGTCCGCGAAGGCCTTAACCGTGTCGCAGTTCTGCTAGCCGCCCTTGTCCGGAACGCGCATGTGGGAGCGCCCAGTGATTGTAGCGTGGCGAAGGGTTCAACGCCGTTGGCTAGGTAGCTCGTGCGACCAGCCGATTGTAGAAAGTCGAGGCCCTCCGAGTTGGGGCTCACCAAATCCCGTTGGGGAAGATTTGCGGCCAGGCGATGGAAAACCGGTAGTCGGTCGCGCCGAAGCAGCGCGACATCGTCCTTATTGTGGTGCCTTCGTGCTCGCGGTTCTTACGGTTGCGGGGCGTGTGGGACGTAAATTCCCGGATCGATGGTGGTCCCTTGTCGTCCTCGTTCCACTCGCCGTCGAATCTGATACGTCCGACGTAGCGGTGCCCCCGTAATCCAAGCAGGCCGACACTGATACTTTATTGGGCTACCTATATGCTACCTAGCTCGGGACGGCAACTTGCGAGAAAGGTAAGCTAACTGATTGATTACGTTGGTGGGTGTGCAAGGATTCGAACCTTGGACCCGCTGATTAAGAGGCTGCGGTAAACGTAGTAGAATCAAGGACCATTCCGACAATTTCTCGCTTCGTTCCAGCATTGAACGGAAAGGGAAATTCAGAAATGTCGGAACGTAAAGCACCCCAAAGTCGCAAACCGGTTTCAAGTATCGGCCGAGGCACGCCGACTGTTAGAGCCCATCCGGGAAGTTTGGATTCGTGATCAGCGTGTTGCGCCGAGACGGCGCAACATGAGGCGGATCATCGCGAGGCGCACGAAAGCTGCTGCCTTGCGGGCGTGCCGCTCGTAGTCACGGGCCAACCGCCGACAGCGGCTGATCCAGGCCAGCGTTCTTTCGACAATCCACCGCTTCGGGAGCACCACGAAGCGATGCCGATCGCAGCGGCGCACAATCTCGAGCACCCACGCGCCCGTCCGGGCGACAACCGTCTCCATCTTCCGCCCCTGGTAGCCCGCATCCGCGATGATCCGCTCCAGAAAGGGGAAGCTCCGTCGTGCTTCCCTCAGCAGGACCTCGGCCCCGTCCCGGTCTTGCACATGGGCCGGATGCACGGCGACGGCCAGCAGGAGACCCAGTGTGTCGGTCAGGATGTGGCGCTTGCGGCCAGTGACCTTCTTGCCCGCATCATACCCCGATGGGTCGAGCGAAGCCCCCCTTTGAGAGCACCCCGCGCGGTCTGGCTATCGATGACGGCCGTGGTCGGACTGGCCTCCCGGCCCGCCTTCTCCCGCACCTCGACATACAGGGCGTGATGAATGCGTCCGAGCGTGCCGTCCCAGTCCCACAGGTCGAGGTACTCCCAGACTGTGCTGCGCGGCGGAAAGTCCTTCGGGAGCGCCTTCCACTGACACCCCGTCCAGAGCACATAGAAGATCGCGTTCAGGACCTCTCGCGCGTCGACCGTTCGAGGACGCCCGCCGCGTTTGGCGGGCCGGATCAGCGGCGCAACCAGCGCCCACTCGGCATCGGTCAGATCGCTGTCGTAGCGCAGTCCGCGCCGATCCGCTGCCGCACGATGCTCCGGGTTCCACATGAGGCACCTCGCTCGACTCAGGTGCCAACAGGGAATCACAACCGACTCCACAGACTCAATTTCTTTCCGGATCGGCTCTTAGGAAGCACCCTGCCTCCCAACAAAAGCGAGGCGGGACCGCCCGGACCCTCAGATCCGAGAACTTCGCTGAGGATGAGCGACGCGGCACGGTGGCAACTGAGTTGGCGCTCGCTGGACCAGCACCACTCACGCGTCCACGAGCAGAGCGTCCGACGAGAAGGATGCTCAGCGTTCAGCAGCTCGCCACTCGATGGCACCGCTCCGAGAGAACGATCTACCGTTGGATACATGACGGATTTGTGCCGGCCTACGACATCGGCGGGCTGCGCATCGACCTGGCGGACATCGAGGCAATCGAGGCCAGGTCTAGGCTTCGGTGACGCGCCCAGAGCTGTCAAAAATTGTCCTGTCCTGGCAGCGACTTGCGCCGTCTCGGGCGAACTCCCTCCCTGCAAACGTTCCAGCTTCAGCAGGGTAGTCTGCCCGAATGTCACCCCCTGTCCTCCCCTGTCCTCCCGAGACCCCTGGAGCCCCTCCCGACGGCTCCCGAAACCGATAAAAGCAAATGAACGCACCTCTCTCCCCCACAGCCCTGATCAACCCCTTCCCGCTGCCCTCTCGCGCCACCCTCGCCGATGTCGCCGAGCAGGTCGCCAACAGCAGCCTGTCTCCGATCCGTAAGCGCGACTGCCTCTCCGCCGTGCGGCGGGTGGCCGACCTTCTTGAGCAGGATCTCTCGGCTGTTCCGGCCGATGTCGGACACCTGCGGGACCGGCTCACGACCCTTCATCCGGCCAGCTTCGGCCTCTCGGCCCACACCTGGAGCAATCTGCGCTCGAACCTGTTCCGCGCCATCGAGGTCTCGGGCCTTCAGCCTGTGCTCAGGACCGCCAAGACCCCGCTCGCGAGCCCTGGCGGGATCTCTACACGCGCATCCCCGACCGACGCATCCGCGAGGGTCTGTCCCGTTTCGCGCGCTTCTGCAGCCTCAACGGCCTTGCACCCGAGCAGGTCGACCGTGGCGTGCTGCAGGCCTTTGCCGAGGCGGTTCGGAGCAGCACCTTTGCCCGCAAGGCCGCGATGCTGGAGCGGGATGTCGCGACCCTATGGAACCGTCTCGTCGACAGGGGCATCGCCGATGGTCTCACACGGCTTGATCTGCCGAACCGCCGCCCGGCGCCGAAGCGGGTGCTCTGGCAGGACCTGCCGGCGAGCTTCCGCTCGGATGTCGATGACCACCTCGCCTGGGCGGCCGGCGAGGATCCGTTTGCCCCGGACCCGCGCTCGCGTCCTCTCTCCCCAGGCTCGGTCCGGCTGCGGCGGCAGTTTATCCAGTCCGCCGTGACGGCGCTGGTCGCGGCCGGCACGCCTGTCCCGCAGATCACCAGCCTTTCCGATCTCGTCACGCCGGACAGCTTCAAGCGCATCCTACGTCAGCGTCATACCGAGGCGGGTCAAAAGGCCAACGCCTATAACGAGGGGCTCGCCAAAGCTCTGATCGCGATCGCCAAGGAGTGGGTCAAGCCGGAGACCCAAACCATCACCGAACTCAAGCGGCTCGCCAGCAAGCTCCCGCGCCTGACCCCTGGGTTGACGGACAAGAACAATGCGCTGCTGCGCGCCTTCGCCGATCCTGACCTGCTGCGGCGCCTGATCAGCTCTGCCCGATCGGCTCTGGCGCGAAGCCCTGCAGCAGGCCCCTTCGCAGCGGCAGCTCGCCAAGGCCCAAGCAGCGCTCGCGATTGCCATTCTGACCTATGCACCCCTGCGCATCGCTAACCTGAGTGCTCTGGCGTTCGACCGGACGCTGTTTCTGCCGGCGCGGGCCGACCAGGAGAGTCTGATCGAGATCCCGGCCGCGCAGATGAAGAACCGGGAGCCGTTTACGATTGCTCTGCCGGCCAAGATCACCGCGATGCTGCGCACCTATCGCGGTCAGATCCTGACGAAAGCCAGCAGGAACTCCGGGTTCTTGTTCGATGACGGTCGGGGCAAACCAAAGCTGCCGACCACGATCTCCTGGCTGGTCGAGCGCACGATCCGGCGTCACCTCGGCATCGAGATGACGGCGCATCAGTTCCGGCATCTCGCCGCCAAGGTGATCCTCGACGCCGATCCTGGGGCCTACGAGTCCGTGCGTCAGCTTCTCGGGCACCGCAATCTTGCCACCACGGTGAACAACTACGCCGGGCTCAACACCAAGCGTGCCGGGCGCCACCACGCAGCCCTGATCGAGAAGGAACTGGCGCGGCTGCAAGCCGTCACGCCGCCGATCGGGCGTCAGCGGCGCATCGGCGGGAGGGCTTGAGATGGTCGCTGTCCTCCCGCCCCCCTGCCGCAAGGCGAACCGGCGCATTCGGGTGAGCTTACGTCTCGAGCACTGGCCGGCGTCGGATCAGGAGGCGTGGCGCGCCCTGTTCACAACAGGCGATGTGTTCGACGAGAGCGGTCCAGGCGCTCACCTGGCCAGCCGCTCCCGGACCTCCCTCGAGAACACTTATGGGCGCTGGCTCGGGTTTTTGGCCCGCGCCGAGCCGAACGGGCTCGATGAGGCTCTGGAAGCTCGCGTCACCCGTGAGCGGATCATGGCCTTTGCCCAGCATCTCGCTGAGACGAACATCGCCACGCACGGTGGCCGGTCAGTTGCGGTCCTTGCGCGGCGCCCTGCGCCTCTTGGCCGCCGATCAGGACTGGGCGTGGCTGCTCACCATCGCGAAGCGGATCGAGGCGCGCGCGGAGCGTCGCTCGAAACGCCATCGCCTGCGCACCAGCGACGAGCTGTTCGCGCTGGGTGTCCAGCTGATGCAAGAGGCGGAGGCCGCGCGTGAGGACAGCGGGCGCGTCACCAAGGGGGCTGCTCTCACCTACCGCGACGGGCTGATCATTGCCTTACTCGCGGTGGCGCCGATGCGGCGCCGGAACCTTGCCGATCTCACCCTCGGGCAGAGCCTGCAGCGTGTCGGCGGCAGCTGGACGGTGATGCTGAAGGCCAGCGAGACCAAGAACCGGCGGGCGCTCGAGTACGCCCTCCCCGCGATGCTCGGGCCGGCCCTGGAGCGGTATCTGGAGCGGTTCCGCCCGGTTTTGTTCGGGAGTGCGGCGCATCAAGGCTTGTGGGCCTCCGCCAAGGGTGTGCCGCTCACCGGCGATGCCATCTACCATGCCGTCTGCCGGAGGACCAAGACGGCGTTCGGCGAGCCCGTCAACCTGCACCTGTTTCGGGATGGCGCCGCGACCTTCTGGGCGCTGAAGGATCCCACTCGGGTGGCAGCGGTGAGCGGGCTTCTCGGCCATGAGCCGCGGATGACCGAGCGCCACTACAATCAGGCGAATGGGATCCGTGCAGGACGGAAGCTGGCCGATGCTTTGGCCCAGCAGATGGGCACCGATCCCGCTCATGCGATCCGGCTCAAGTGAGCTCCCCTTTTTCTGTTGTGGGCGCCGTCACACTCACAGAGGACCAAAGGTCGTACCGTCACGGTTGATCTACATAGAAGATCATTCGGGGGCCGTGAGGTGACGTATCGTGACCATGAACGTGATCTCGTTCGTGCTTGGCGTGATCGGTCCTGTGACCGTTGTTGGGTGGCTGCTGCTTCTGCACTGATCCATGCGCTGAAGGTTTCTTAGCGGGGCGGTCGAGAGGCCGCCCTTCTGTTTGTGTGGGCATCTGCTTGGAAACTGACCCTGCCTCCTGCGCATTGTCTCCCTGACAGGCCTTCGAGACCACGCACTCCTTTGTGTCCGCCTGTCTCCCTGCCCGGCCTCGCGCCGGGCTTTTGTTTGGAATAGTTGGCAGGATCACTCGAACACGGCGCGGGCGAGGAGGCCAGCAGGGATCTGGTGACCGATCGCGTTGGCAGTCCGTAAGTTGACCCGACCTAAATACCGTCGGCATCTCGACGGGGATCTCACTCGGCTTCGTTCCCCGGAATATCTTGCCTACAAAAATCGGAGCGCGACGAAACAAGTTCAGGTCGGGTGCCTGCGATGCTCTGATGTCATCGTGGCGCGGACGCTGGGACGGCCGCAGCGAGGCGCCCTGGGCACACCTCGACCCGCGGCCTAACCATCGACTCTGCCCAAGGAAGAGAAGCCGATGGCTGATCGCACCTATACACCCGCAATGCCGGTTGAACGTCCCGCCGCGGCGCACCCCATGATGGGGTGAAGCGAAACCACGCCCCGGCGGTACTATTAGGTACGACGAGACCCGGAAACGGCGGGTGTTGGAGACGCCGTAGTACGTGCTACGGACGCGCTACGCTACAGACTACAGCCGTCTTTCCGTCGCGGAAAAAAGAGAACCGGACCAACCATGAAGAAACGCGTTACCGTCGACCCCGTGTCCACATCACCGTCGGCCCGGCGGCTGAGGTGCGCGACCTGAGCGATGATCCAACCGCCCTCGCGGAGGCCCAAGCGACGCTGGAGCGTCACGAGGCGAAGAACTCATCCGGTTCAGAGCCTCCACCTGAGCAAGAAAGCCTGCATGGAGCGTGGCTCTCGCAGCCTCGCATTTCTCCTTTGAGGAATACTCTTGGGAGAAAATCGTCGGGCTGTAGTTCAAGTTGGGAGGATTGGTTGCGGCAAACGTCACGATCATCAACACCCACATAGCATCTCCGCCTTTCGCTGTGCATACCGGCAAGGGTGCGCGCCGCTGAAATGGCCCTCGGCGATGGAGAACCGATGAACAGGCGCAGTCGATTTGTGCTGCGAGCGCCCGCGCCATCACGCGCCGGCGCGCTGTTATAGAGCCGACGCGATCGCTGCTTGGATGCCACGAATGTTTGCGCCGCTCTTGAGCACCTTCTGGATTGGATCGGCCCGACCCGAGACCCAGATTTTAAGTTCCGAGTCCATATCGAAGGTCCCGGCATTCTCGATCGAGTAAGAGGTGATGGCTCGGTAGGGAATGATGAGGTACTCGACCTTGCGACCCGTGAGGCTCTGCTTATCGACAAGCACGAGACGCCGATCGGTGAAGACGAACAGGTCTCGGACGACCTTGAAAGCAACCTGCACGGGTTCGTCCGGCAAGAGAACACCGTCGAGTTCTTGCCGCGCCTGATCCGGCGTAAGGTCGCTCGCGTGGCCCAGCAACTTGCTGATCAGTCCCATGATGTTCTCTCCATACCGACTGGAAACCCTCAGGGATGGTGTCGTAACCGGCCTCGCGGCAGGTTTGTAGATTGGCACCGAATCGGCACCCAACGGAAGCGATTCCGACACCGGTGAGACCCTCCTTTCCGGCAGGCACTTCATTTTGCATGGCAACCTCCTGCGAACGTAGGCAGCAGAGGCTACCGTTCATCTATCATCATCGTGCTGGGCGGCGCGACAAGGCGTTAAGTACTGCGGACATCCAACGTCCTGGTGGAATTCCCTCGCTCGCGATGATCAGTTTCCAGCCCTTAGCTCACCGCGCGATATTGGGTGGGCGTCTGGCCGTTCCACCGCTTGAAGGCGTACGTGAAGGCGCCGACTTCTTGGAAGCCGAGGAGCCAAGCGACCTGCGATACAGAGAGTGTTTCGTCGCGCAAGTAGTGGGTAGCGAGATCGGTTCGCATCGCGTCGAGAACCATCGTGAAGGTCAGACCCTCCGACGCCAATCGCCGCGCGAGGGTGCGTTGGCTCATGCCGAGCGCGCGGGCGACGACTTCGACGCGCGCTCGGCCATGCGGCAGCAGCGGGGTTATGGCGTTCTCAACGCTCGTCCTAAGCGCCTCCGCACGCCGATTGCGATGGGCGAGCGCCTGTTCGCAGTATCCGACCAGTAGCTCCTGTAGATAGGGGTCGGCACCGCTCACGGTGAGGTTTGCGCACTCACCCGCGAAGGCGAGCTCATCCTGGCGCTCTCCAAAATCAACCCGGCATCCGAAAGCCGCTTCAAGCCCGCCGGAAGCACCGCTGCGCGGGTGGACCAAGGTGACGCGCAGCGGACGGAGTTTGGATCCGGTCAGCTCCCTGGCGATCCGGACCAGCGTCATCGCAAAGAACTCGATCTGGTGGCGATCTGAATGCCGCGGCACGCCGAGCATACGTGAATTGCACACGAAAAGCGTCATCTCGGATGCAACGCACGACAATGCCCTCGTTGGTGATTGCGCTGTACCGCTCAGCTCGCGCAAACGCATCCCCGAGCGTCGGCGATGAGGCCAGGACAAAGTAGAGTAACCCGACTAGCCGCAGATCGAAATCCTGAGCGAGGTGGAGCCCGAGCAGATCGTCGCTCAGCGCTGCCGCGACCAAGTTCAGCCAAGCGACCTGCTTCTCGACCGCAATACGGGCGCTTCGAGTCCTCGATCTCGACGGAGGTAAGACCAGCTTGGCGCAGGAGCGGCTCAAGGGTGATGCCGTGCTCCCGAGCGCAAGCTGCCGCCAACCGGGCAATGCCTCCCGTAGCGGTCGGCGAAGGCGCTGGCGCTGCTTGGCGCATAAGTCTCGCTCCTCCCGAAGGCTTAATTGCGGAAACGCCCATTGCTGGTGGCCCGGATTCGCAAGGCGTTGGCCGACTCTAGCAAGACGGCTCCGGCGTGTCGCGGATATCCACCGCACCTCTCGGGCAGGACCTGCTAGTAAAGCTGGCCCCGCCACACGTATGCACCTGCCCGCAGGCGTCTCCGGGGCAGCCATCTCGGATCAGCGCATTCACTTTGTCAGTTGGCGCTCGAACGCTGCAGGGTGGCAAGACGCGATCATGACCTCCAGAATCAATGACCAACCTCGCGACCTCGGTCCGGATGACACCCAGCACTTGCTGATGGCGGCTTACGCCCGTCTGATCGAGTTGCCCAGGCCAGCGGATGGCACCGGGTCGACATGGATCACGAAAATCGCAAATTGGGAGCTCCGCCTTTTAGAGGTGCCGCTTCCCGGGCGGGCGGATAACTGCTCTCTTTGGGTCGAGCTCTTTGACCTCACGGTCGGGCGAGGCATCGACAGTCGAGGCTGCCACGATCTGAACGAGGCCCGGGCGGCTACAGATTATTTTCTTGCCGTGGCACGGCAGAGGCACACGCGGCTTTGAACACCATCCGGTTCTTTCGCAAGCTTAAGTGCGCTCCGGCCGCGAGCCTCGGGTGAGGAGACCGACCCGCAGTACTCGCGAGAGCTGCTCAGCCGCGTAGGCTCGCAAGAGTTCGAAGCCGTGTCAGCCCTGCGCGAGCACATCGCTGTAGGCGGAAGGCCGGAGTGACGGCGCCAAATTTCTTGGCCCAGTCCGAGGCCGCTCATGCCGGGCATGACTGCATCAGAGAAGACCGGGTCGAATTCGTTTGATGCAGAGTGGATCGCCAGTGCCTCGTCAGTGTTAGCGGCCCAGATCGTTTCGTACCCGAGATCTGGGCGACGCGTCCGGATTCGAGCCGGGTGCATCGCGTGTCTTACGAAGCCATTCACTTTAGCGACCTTTGTCGAAGCTATCGAGCAAAGGGTTGAACGCTCATGTTCTACCTGAATGGTGGGCGTTGCACTAGGCCGGCGACGCAGCAAGTCGACTTGCTGCGGTAGAGGCCCCAGCTATCAACGCGGAGGCTCCCTCGCGGCGGAACGGGACAGGCTGCCAATTGCTGGGGATGAGTTTGCTCCCTGATTTTCGATGCGGCCCGAGCGCTGCCCAGTTCATGTTTGAAGTCTCAACACGGCACGCGCTGACGGGTCTCTGTGGGGTGGACGCGAGCCTGGGCCTAACTTACCTTGCCTCGATGGAACGGCTCGGCGCGAGCGTTAGCTGGCTTGCTTCTCACTGGCGGCTGCAACCTCGTTCCCGGACCCGAGCCGCGGATTCGCGAAGGTGTTGGGCGTCGTGAGCGACGATAATCTGCAAGTAGCCGAACCAAAGATTTGGGTATCGGAGCTACCGCCGACCACTCAGCAGAACTGGTCAGCCGTGGCATTCATGGGCTTTGTGCTAGCCGTGTTCGGAGCGCTAGTCCCCGTAGCGACGGCACCCGCTGCCCAGCTAAACGCGTTCTTCCCCTCCTTAGACGCCATTGTTCTAATCACTGATCTCATCACCGCAGTGTTGCTTTTTACGCAGTTTTCAATCTCTCGATCACCGTCTCTGGTGGCCTTGGCGAGTGGCTACTTGTTCACTGCCCTTATTGTCATTCCGCACGCACTTACGTTCGCCGGGGCCTTTTCGCCAACCGGGCTCCTGGGCGCGAACAACCAAACGGGATCATGGTTGTTCATTTTCTGGCATTTTGGCTTCGGTGCGGCCCTCCTTGCATATGCGATCCTCAGGAAGACTGAGGATGCAGGTAAGCAGATTAAGGGATCAACGCGCGCAACAATTGGCTGTACGGTTGGGGGCGCGGTCCTCCTGGTTCTCGGTCTCACTTGGCTCTCGACTGCGGGGTCCGAGCTGCTCCCGGAGTTAATCACTCCGCAATCCACTCTGAGTCCTACGGTGCGCTATCCTATCTGGGGGACCATTGCGGTTACGACGGCAGCACTCGTGGTTCTAGCGGTTAACCGCCGGTCTGTGCTCGACTTGTGGCTGATGGTCGTTGCTGCTGTATTTATTATGGAGCTTGTATTTAGCGGCTTGCTCCCCTCCGCACGATTCAGTGTAGGATTTTACGCCGGGCGCGTACTATCTCTAATCACTTCATGCATCGTGCTCATCCTTCTGCTCGAAGAGACCATGCGCCTCTATGCAGAGCTCGCCCGTTCGAATGTAATGTTGCTGCTCGAGCGCGAGAATAAACTGATGAACATCGAGGCCGTCGCTGCCTCTATATCTCACGAGCTCAAGCAGCCCCTGGGTTCGATTGCCCTTAATTGTGAAACAGCAAAGCTGTTGATTCAAGCTTCACAGCCCGACGTTCAACAAACGCTCGAGGTATTGGACGAATCCATTATCGCGACGAAGCGCGCGAATGAGCAGCTCGAAGGAATACGAGATCTTTTCGGTAGGCATATTCAGGTACAAGAGGTAATCGACATAAACGATATAGCCGCGAGGGCGGTGCACCTTTTTGCGGGGGAGTTGAGATCCCACAATATCGATGCGCGAATGGAATTATCCCCTACCCCTCCGGTCATTTACGGCCACAAGGGCCAGATACAGCAGGTCTTGGCAAACCTCCTGTCAAATGCAGTCGAGGCTTTGGCTGAGGTCGCCGACGGAACGCGAGTAATAACAATTAGGACGGCGGCGGATGACAGCATGGCTGTAGTTGAGGTCGAGGATTCCGGACCGGGAATCGCTCCGGCCGACAGTGGAAGAGTATTTGACCCATTCGTAACAACCAAGTCTCAGGGAATGGGACTGGGTTTAGCGATCTGCAGAACTGTCGTTGATCGGCACGGAGGAAAGCTTACTACCCTGCCAGCTCATCCACGCGGTACAATCTTCCGGTTACAGCTGCCGGCGGCTAAACAGGAAATGGCACAGCACGCCGCTGACAGGCTGTCGGCGGCCACCGTCTCTTCTGAACGAAGCGAGTTGACGGTCGCGCTCGGCGGCTGAATTAGGCACGCTTTGGATCAGATTCTCTCGGGCAAGCACGCCCCTTGGATTGAGGGCGTCTCATGCCCGTTGGAGTGCACGCCGTTTAGTCGTCCGTGAAGAAAGCCGATCAAGCGGGCTGAGGGGGTGATGAGCAGTCCGGAGCTGGTGCGAGGAGTACCCGGACAATGGTCCACAAAAGCGCCAGCCAGCGGATGAGGATGCGGAAGTTGTAGCCGACGGCCGCCAGCACGGCGTTGATGGCGTCGCCGGTGCTGTGGGCGAGGTGATTGCGGCCCATGCGGTGCTCGCTCTTGAGATGGCCAATGACCGGCTCGACCGCCGCGCGGCGCCGGAAGGCGCGCTTGATCGCCGTCGAAAGCCCGCGCTTCCTCCCCGCCACGTAGACCCTGAACCGGCTCTCCTGCGGGGCATGATGGCCCTTGTAGCCGGCATCGGTGACGATCCGGGCGAGCTCGGCTCCAATCGTCGTCTCGATGGCGGGGATCACGGTGGCCAGCGTATGCCCGTCATAAGGATTGCCGGGCAGCGCTTTGACATGCGCCACGAACTGCCCGCCCCGGCAGCGGTGGAGCGGCGTCGCGACGCTCACCTTGACGCCGAACTCGTAGGGCTTGTGGGCCTTGCCCTTGCCGATGCACTCGACCTCGGGGGCGTGCAGGCTGTAGACCTTGCGGCCGCGCTCGCGCTGGCGCTGGTCCTTGACGCGCCGGGCGAGCGCAAGCGGCCGGGCGAAGATCTCGGCGAACTCGGGTCGGGCGGCGGTCTTGCGGGTGATGTCCCGGATGACCCGCCCGAGCATCGTACGCAGGCGCCTCAAGGCCCGGTTCGCCCGCCGGAACTGTTTGGCGTGGGCATAGCGCTGGTGCTGGATCAGAGCGCGCTTGCCGATCCGGGCATAGGACTGGCGCAGGCTGACGCCGGTCGCCTTGGCGAGCCGCACCAGGCGCTCTCTGGCGCGGTGGATCAGCTTGGCGTCGGTCGGAAAGGCAATGGCCTTCTCCTGCACCGTGGTGTCGACGATCACCTGGGTGAAGTCGGCGGGCGTGGCGGCGCCGGTGCGGGTCGCGATCGACAGGCTCTCCTGCAAGAGCGCGATCAGCCGCTCCTCGCCCATGCGCTGGCGCCAGCGCGTCAGAGACGAGCGGTCGAACAGCAGGCGGTGCCGGAAGAACTCCTCGCCGCAGAAGAGCTGATAATAGGGGTTCTCGAGCCAGCGCTCGCACAAGGCCTCGTCCGAGAGATCGTGCAGGTGCTTGAGGATGGACAGCCCGGCCATGAGCCGGGTGGCGAGCGGCGGCTGGCCCGGCCCGTCGCGGTAGACCGCACCGAACCGCGTCTCGAGAAAGACCCAGTCGATCGTGCGCGCCAGCTTTGCGAGCGGGTGCTGCAGATCGACGATCTGGTCGAGCCGTGCCCGAAACAGATCCGTCTGACCCGTCTCTCGGCGCTCCTTCGGTCGCATGGCAGCCCCCGCTTCGAGCCTCTCAAGAGCAGGGAATCACGCTCGGCTGCACCGATCAATTTGCAAGGAAAGGCATCCACAGCTCATCAAAACCGGCAAACCCGAATACTTGCCGAAGGCTGAAACTCACATGCCTTCAGAGCTTTGAAAGTTCTTCACGGACGACCGTTTAACCTAGCAGGGAGCTGGGTGGGTTAAGCACTCCCCGGTCGAAACGGGGGGCAGTTCAACCAGGAAGCCTCGCGAAAGTGCATGGGCCGCCCCACCCTCCGCAGGCATGTTGTCCATTCTACCGGGCGACCCTGTGCCCCGCCTGATTACCGACATCATCTCGGTTTTTGCTGGCATTGGGTCTGGGCACACAAGGACCACCCAGATGTCGGACGCGAGCCGGAGAAATGTCGAGAAGGCGGGCTTCGTCGTCGGCCTTGCGATCGCCGTCATTCTGATGATCGTTCTTGTCACCATCACAGTCCATAACGCCACCCGATATGGGGTGACGGTCTGGTGGATGGAGGGTTTCTGGTGCGTCCATAGAGCACGTCCATGTCGACCCCGGTATTGGACCGCCAACTTGATCCGCCAAGTCGTTGGTGCCGTGTCGTAGCTCGAGCGGAAACGCGCTTCTAAAGCCGACGAACTGCGGAATCGTGACCAGAGGTCCCGGTGTCGTCTCGGCCATGCCAAGGTCGTCGAGCGTCGCGCCACGTGTTACTCCCAGGCACTTCGGCCATACAATGGCAGTCCGCGACGAGTCGGTCACAGGATTGGTGACGGGCGGGTTCCTTGGGGTAACGAAGCCGGCGGTCGACGGAGAACGTGCTCCGGCCGACGCACTAGCTCCCGCCCCAGGGTCGCTGAGGCGCTTCCTAGTTCGACCTCGCGCGAAAGGAATTTGCGCACTTCCGGACCGAGCTATGAGAGGGCATGCGGCAGGCAGGTTGCGCGGAGGGCTGCGCTCCCGCCTGGACCCCAGTTGATACAGCGTTGGGCTACCTATATGCTACCTAGCCGCAAAATTGATTTTGCCCGGTGACGACTAAATCTTTGATTTTGTTGGTGGGTATGCAAGGATTCGAAACTTCGACCCGCTGATTAAGTCTTGAATCAATTCCCGCTCCCTAGTCGTCCGTGAAGAACTCCCAAGCCGCTGATGGCGTGAGAGTTTTGGCTTTGGCAAGTATTCGAGTTTGCCGGTTTGAGCGGGGTGTCGGACTCCTTTTCTGGCAATTTGATCGGCGCTTCTGAGCGTGATTCCCTGCTCCCGTCGAGGATCGACGACGGGGGCTCTCATGCGACCCAAGGAGCGACGAGAGACAGGCCAGACGGATCTGTTCCGAGCCCGGCTCGACCAGATCCTCGATCCCACCCATGCCCTCGTGAAGCTCGCCGCAGCCATCGACTGGCGCTTTCTCGAGGAGCGCTTCGGGGCAGTTTACGACGACGATCCAGGCCGACCGCCTCTGCCGACCCGGCTCATGGCAGGCTTGGCGATCCTCAAGCACCTGCACGACCTCTCCGATGAGGTGCTGTGCGAGCGCTGGATCGAGAACCCATACATGCAGCTCTTCTGCGGCGAGGAGTTCTTCCAGCACCAGCTTCCCTTCGACCGCTCCTCCCTGACGCGCTGGCGCCAGAGAATGGGCGAGGAGCAAGCTGATGGCCCTGCTCCAGGAGAGCCTGTCGGTGGCCACCCGCACGGGAGCCGCCAAGCCCGCCGACTTCCGACAGGTGATCGTGGACACCACCGTGCAGGAGAAGGCTATCACCTTTCCGACCGACGCAAAGCTCATGCACCGCGCCAGAGAGCGCCTGGTCCGGCTAGCTAAGAAGCATGGCGTGAACTTGCGCCAGTCCTACGCCCGAGTGGGCAAACGCGCCCTCATCCAGCACCAGCGCTATGCCCATGCCAAGCAGTTCAAGCGAGCCAACAAGGCGCTGCGGCGCTTGCGCACGATGCTGGGGCGGGTGATCCGCGACATCACGCGCAGGATCGATGGGCGACCCGGGCTTGCAGAGATCTTGGCCCTGCCGCTGTCTCTGGCCCGGCGGGTCAAGGATCAACGGCAACGCGAGCGAGGGCGCAAGGTCTACAGCCTGCATGCGCCAGAGGTGGAGTGCATCGGCAAGGGTAAGGCGCACCGGCCCTATGAGTTCGGGGTGAAGGTGTCAGTCGCAACACCCCTTCACAGCTGCAAGGGTGGGCAGTTCGTGGCCCATGTGCAGGCGCTGCCCGGCAACCCCTATGATGGGCACACACTGGCTGACGTGATCCCTAACCTCGAGCAGACGATTGGGGCTGAGATCGAGCGGATCGTCACGGATGCGGGATACCGCGGCCACAACGCTCCTCGGGAGAAGCGCTTCCGGGTCTACGTGGCGGGCCAGAAGCGAGGGCTGTCTCCCGCAATCAAGCGGGCGTTCAGGAGGCGATCTGCGGTGGAGCCCGTGATCGGCCATCTCAAGGCCGAGCACCGCATGGGCCGCAATCACCTGATCGGCTCGGCAGGGGACGCCATCAACGCGGTGCTGGCAGCCGTGGCTTACAACTTTCGGCTCCTGCTCAAGTGGCTGGCGCTTTTGTGCGCCTTCATCTGGATCCTGCTCGCGTCCGCCCCGGGCCGCTCTTCACGGCTTCAAGCCGCCTGAATAGCCTTCTTCACGGACGACTGGAGACCTCCAAAAACCTCATCGCTCTGGGCTCGATTTCATGATTCCCTGTTTGTGGTGGTCGCGAACGGGGTCGTGGGATGCGGGGTCAGGCTGGGTTTTTCGATCTCGATGAGCGCCTGAGGGAGCTCTCGGCCAAGGGCGACACGCTGGAGCGGCTGAATGGGCTGGTGGACTTCGAGCTGTTCCGGCCTGACCTGGAGAGGGCCGCGCCGCGAGCCGATCGCTCGCGTGGTGGTCGCCCGCCCTTCGATCACGTCTTCATGTTCAAGGTCCTGATCCTGCAGGCGAGCCACAGCCTCTCGGACGAGCGCACCGAGTTCCTGATCAAGGATCGGCTCTCCTTTATGCGCTTTCTGGGCTTGGGTCTGGCCGACCCGGTACCGGATGCGAACACGATCTGGAGCTTTCGCGAGACGCTCACGCGGGCGACTCTGAACGACCGCGCCGCGATCGAGATGCTTTTCTTGAGTTACGAGGCGGTCCTGACCAGGGCAGGGTTTCTCGCCATGGGCGGCCAGATCATCGATGCTTCGATCGTCGCTGCTCCGAAGCAGCGCAACACCGACGCCGAGAAGCGGGAGATCAAGGCAGGGCGTATCCCGCCCGAGTGGAAAGCCAAGCCCGCCAAGTTGGCGCAGAAAGACCGGGAGGCGCGCTGGACCGTCAAGTGGTCCAAGGCTAAACCCGCCGA
Source organism: uncultured Alphaproteobacteria bacterium (assembly GCA_963800985.1). Lineage (GTDB taxonomy): Bacteria > Pseudomonadota > Alphaproteobacteria > Rhizobiales > Beijerinckiaceae > Microvirga. The sequence goes on from CAWDDI010000025.1 coordinate 16,911, forward strand.
TGATGACTCACCCCGGATGGACCTTGCAGTGCCCGCCTTCGGGTACAAGAACCACCTTGGCATCGACCGCCGCCACGGCCTGATCCGCACGTGGGGGGTGACCGATGCAGCCCGCCACGACGGGGCACAGTTGCGTGCTCTGATCTCGAAGGCGAATACGGGGAGTGACGTATGGGCCGACACGGCCTACCGCTCGCGCGCCAACGAGAGGCACCTGGCCGACAACGGATTTCGCTCGCAGATTCACCGCAAGAAGCCGAAGGGCAAGCCGATGCCGAAGCCCATCGCACGGGCGAATGGGATCAAGTCGAGGGTGCGGGCTGCCGTCGAGCATGTGTTCGCGCACGAGAAGGGGGCCATGGGCCTGGTCGTGCGCACGATCGGTCTGGCCCGAGCCCGGGTGAAGATCGGGCTCGCCAACCTGGTCTACAACATGAAGCGGGCGCTCTGGCTCACCGAGCGCCGCGCCATGCCATAGCCGATACCGAACGGCCGGGCGTCCCGGTGTGCCCAAGCGGCTCACTGATTTCCACCTCGGCAAAACACCACCCCGGTCGCTCTCCACAGCCGTCTCAGGACAGGGTTTCTGGAGGTGTCCGACTAATTCCGGGCGCGCCGAAGGGCTCGCGGGAGGGGTTTAATCGGAGTTTTGCGACACTTGCCGGACCGCCTCAAATATTTCACGGGAACGTGCGTTATCCACTAGGCACAAAAGCCCGCCTCGCGCGTGCGACCTTACCGCACGATCATCTAGACACTCCTTCGAATTGTGCCGCCAAGACCCTGAAACTCCTCCAGCCCCAACGGACCATACACACCGGGGTTCGCCTGTCGATGCGAACACAGGAGTTGCGGGGGTCGGTGTCAAAGGCATCCCAGACTGATCGGCGTCCCGGCCAGGAACGAAGAGGCATCGCCCCTGCTATCCATCTCCACCATGAAATCGTTCTCGCCGTTAGGGTCGTTGCGGCGGATGAAATACCGAAGCGTGTCCCTCATGATCTTCCCAGTCCCGACACGCGAGGCGTTGCGTCCGAAGTTAAGTCGTGGGTTGTGCCGGTGCCGGCGTCGCCGGGCGCTCCTCAGCACTTGCTTCGCGAGGCCGTGTACCCGGCTTCCCAGGCACAGACCTTCGCTTGGCTGTTGGCCCAGCAAGCACCTCGCGGAGCTAGGACCCCAGCTCTTCGTGAGCATGGCTCCCGCCGTCTTTCCAGCCTCCGAAGCCTCGCCCGGTACGGGTAGAGGCATCTCTGGACCTGGACATAGGCAACGTAGCGACGCTCACCCACTCCACCAATCGAGAAACTTCCCCCGGCTGGAGAACAATGTCACAGGGACCGTTCATATAGAACTGGCCCCCGACCTGCAAGCAGGCACTCGCCCGAGGAGGCGTAGGTGATCTGCGGAATGATGGCGAGGAGTTCCAGCGACGCCTAGTACTCGTCCGATCATTTTACGACCCTACCACTCCTTCCCGTAGTTCCGGGCCCCACTGCCCTCTTTCCAATCTGGCCGCGTCTTCACGTTCCGCGAACCGCACGCTGAACACCGCAAACGGAGGGACGTCCAGGCACCGCGAAGTCATCGGGCTGATCGTCGACGCCGGTGACCGCAGCTCGCCTCCTGACAGTGCGCCGCGACGGACCTGACGCCATGCTGACGCATGTTTCCGAGGCTCATGGGTGGGATCTCGCGGCCGTCGCCGTGATAGGCGCGGCGCGGGTTGACGGGAGGGCGGGTCGTCACCGTATGCGCGAGAAGCGGCCCGCGGACGACGATGCGGAAGAGGCGCAGCCACGCGGCGGCGGGTTCTTCGCCACAAGCGGACACTGCGCGAGGCCGGGAAATGGGTTGATGGCCCGCAAGGATCTCGCGAGTGATCGGACACGCCGAGGGGCTCGGTGGACGGGATTAGACTTGGGCAGGCATGGAACGTGAGTAGATGATGCTGTACCTATGGACTACGGCTCAAGTCCACCCGCTGGCTTCCCGTCCGGTTGCGTCTTCGTATTCCTAGAACCGCAGGCGCGGCTCACGGCTACCTGGGGCCGCAGGCACACCGTCAGCTGGTCGTTTCACGATGTCGAGCGTCCCCGTTACACCCCACGCATGCGCGTAGCGGGTATTCCTCTCAATCAGGTCGACGGTGCGAGCCTTGCTCGACAACCGCCTGCTTCCATCACGAAGACCTGGTCACAGTGGACCGTCGACTTCAGGCGGTGGGTAACCAGTACGATGGTCCGACTACGTCTGAGCGAACGCAGGGTTTTCACAAGTCGCTGCTCATGTGCGGATCGAGCGCGCTGGTGGGCTCGTCGAAAATCAGGAACGGGGCCTCGCTCAAGAGCGCCCGAGCGATCGCAATCCGCTGCCTTGCCCGCCCGATAGGTTCCGTCCGCCCTCGCGCAGGACGGTATCAAGCCTTGGAGGCAGCCCGCCACGAACTCTGCGGCATCCGCCATCTGGGCCGCCGCCACGATCTCATCTCGCGTCGCATCCGGTCGGCCGTAAGCGATGTTCTCCGCAACGCTCAAGGAAGCATCGCGTTGTCTTGCCCGACCAACGCCATATGTCGGCGCAAGTCTGCGATCGCAAGTCCCGATAGTCGATCCGCCCAGATGCAGCGCCCTGCCCGGGTCGTAGAAGCGCAGCATGAGATTGAGCAGGGTGCTCTTGCCCGTACCGCTCGGGCCCACGAAGGCGACCATCTCACCGGGCCGAACCTGCGCTGAAACGTCGTGGAGCACCCTCTGGTCTGGACCGACCAAAGCCCACCCGCTTGAGGGTCAGCGGCCGCGGCTGCAGCGGCAGGGCTGCCAGCGTGGGTGTTCGCGGGTGTGTCGGGGTATCCAGAACCTCGAAAACCCGCTCTGAGGCGGCGAGATGGAACTGGACCTTGGCCACGAACTCCGTGACCCACTTCATGGGATCCCAGGCTTGCGAGTATAGTCGATGAAGATCAGAAGCGCTCCGATGGTCATGCCGCCTGCGACGGGGGCGAGGAACTGGTCGCGATAGACCAGGTAACCGCCATAGCCGAAGATCATGCCGCGCTCAGAGCCAAAATCGTGTCTCGGGCAAGAGGATAGAGCTGCTCCTGCCAGGTGAGCCGCAGTGCCGCGCGCGTTGCTGCGCGCCAACCGATGCTCAAAGCGGCGGAACTCGTCGCTCTCGCGGCGGAAGGCTTGGGCCAGGCCGACAGCGAGATGGACTGCTGGATGAGGCTCGTCAGATCGGAATCGCCTGCTTGGATGTCAGGCTGCGCGTGTGGATCAGCCGAGCGAAGTACCAGTTGCTCGCGACGATCAGCGGGGCCACTGCGAAGGCCGCGAGGGTGAGGGATTGCTTGCGCGCGAGCAAAATCGCGGTCATAACCACGAGTGTGATGCTGGCGACAGCCGTGCCGATTGCGAGCTTCCATCACCCCCCACGGACCATGAACGTCCGAGGTCAGCCGGTAAGTAGCGTCTCCTTGAGCATGTCGCGGTGATATTTCAGGCCCAGGCTTTGAAGCTTCGAGAAAGGTCGAAGCGCACGCGCGCGTGCCGCGAAATTTGAGTTGGGCGCTGATCACGCGCGTCCCATCCAAACGGCAAAGCCTGTCACCTGCAGTGCCGCCGAGATAGACGACCAGCGCGATGATCTGACCGAGTCGGGTCTCCGGCAGGACCGAACCAGAAAGACCGGTGCACCCAGTCCTCCGTGGATTTCTCCGGTCAGGACCTTATCGATGAGGATCGAAATCGGCCAAGCTTCGAGCAGCGAAATGCAGACGGACACGCCGATCAGCCCGACAAGGCCAGGATCCGAACCCAGTCGGGCCGAAGTACGGACACGGCGCGACGGTAGCGGCCCACGAACTCGTCCTGCTGTCACCGGTTCACGCCTTGCTGCAGGCTACCGGTGCATCAGGAGAATACGTCTTGGTTAAGTTTCTCTTGTTATCAGCCGTCGATCTATCGTTCACCAGTGCTGCGTAGGATGTCTTGTCGAAGCCGGTCGCTGCTCATCAGCTACGTGGCCATCGTGCGCAGAGCCCCGTCCTTACGCCTCTCGAGCCAGTGCCAGCCGGCGCGCACTGGCTTCCCATTCCACTCCGTCATGGTCCCTCTGGCAGAATCGCTGGCCGTCCGTTCGCCTCTTCGCCCCGATTGCCGCAAACTCTTAAGCGCCGCTTCTAAACTGCAATGACGATACTGGTGTATAGGTATGATCACCATCGGCTTCGTTTTCCTTGGGTAGGGTCGATGGTTAGGCCGCAGGTTAAGGTGTGCCCAGGCACCTCCCTGCGGCCGTTCCCCGCTACAACCCCTTTCCGTAGTTCCGCGCCCACTCGCCCTGTCTCCAATCCGGCTGTGTCTTCACGTTCCGAGAGCCGCAGGCCGAGCACCGCAGGAAAGATCATCACCGACTCCACGGCGGTCCTATGTAGTAGATCGGAACTTCACCTAAAGCTGACCCGTTGTCTAGAACGGATCGCGAACCATCGTTCATGATCAACGGAGTTGTTTTATGGTAATCGCGTATATGGTTGCTTCGATCGTTGGAGGCGGTGCGACGGCTGCTCTGGTCGGCCAGCATAGTTTGCTGCTAGGTTTGCTTGCAGCACCCCTCGGAGGTAGCCTAGCCGCTTCTGCCGCAGCAGCGTTGGCACCGCATAGGTCTCCAGAGCGGCACGCCGTTCTGTCAGACGACGTGATCTGGTGTTAGTCGCCATACGGCGCAGGTAGCCGGCTCGGCGATGTGAAATAGCCAGACCAGGGCCTGTTAACCATAATGGAACTGTCACGCTGGCTGCGCGTTGTTAGTACTCACCGGCTCATTCTGCCCCCACGGGCCGCCTTAAAAGCGCTCAGTACCCCTGAGCGCTTTTTCTTGGCGCGGGTTGCGCGGGGCGGGTCATAGTCGACGAAAGTTACCCGATCGTGGTGGAACATGTGAGTTCAGATTGTTGTTTTGGACCGTTCTAGCCGCTGGGGCGCAGCACGCATGTCAAACGAGAAGAGCGATGATGCCGGGGACAATGTCCGGCAGCACGTGCGTAAGGTGCTTTGCGCACCTCAAAGCCTTAAAAGAACAGCAGCGGACCAACGAGAAACCAACCTCCCCAGGAATGGACAGTGCTGTCGAGGTCGAGCGCAAAGAGGACCCGTCCAGCAGCGTCGGTGACGTTGAGGGTCCATCCTGACCAATCTTGACCGTCCCGAGGCCGAAGCTCCTCGATTGCCCAGGCGTACCTGAACACGAGCCTCTTGCAGGTCACATACCTCCACACCCTCATGATCGAGGAGCACAAGGTCAGAGCGTTTCAGATGGAGATAGATACGCACAGCTCCCCCACGATTGCCTATTAAATAGTCAACCGGCGAACACTCCCTGGCGAACGGGTAAGTTCAAAGGGGGTTCCGATCTACTACATGGCGAAGAAGAGCTATGACTTCTTCGCATGGCTTCTGCCCATCACCGCGGCAGACGCTTACTTACTGCGGTGCGAACGAGTCTCCAACCACTGGCCTCAGTTCACTCCCCCGCCGCGTCCATCCACAAACAAAAGCCCGGCGCGAGGCCGGGCCAGTCCGACAGGCGGACACAAAGGAATGTGAAGGTCTCGAAAGCCTGTCAGCGAGAACAATGCGCGGGAGGCGGGGTCCGGTTCTTCCCTATACTGCCTGTGCCGCGAGAAGCTGGCGCGCGTCGTTGAGCAGCCGGAGCGCGGACCGGTCGATCCAGCCGCTCTCCTCGGTCATGTCGTCGTAGTCTACGTTGATCGAGGCCGAGTAACCGCAGCTCGCTCCTGGCAGATCGCCAGCACCGACCGGACGCCATGCTCGCGCATGTTGCCGAGGCTCATGGGCGGGATCTGGTTGCCGTCGTCGTTGCACGGCAGAAACGGTCAGTGGTGCTCGGACGGAGCGCGGACAGACGAGGAACCATCGTCGTGCAACTTGAGGAGTCTCATTACTTCAAGCGCTGTCTGCCAGGGAACCCGTTGCGACACTTCCAGGATCACAGTGCCATCGCCTTGATCCTCCGCACGAATGATGCCCGTCGGAGTGCCGGATACGACTTCGACTTGGCTGCGGGAGCGCCGACTGCAATAGTTCGTTCAGGGCGGACTTCGAGAGCGTGGGACAGGGCGGACAATTGACGGGCTCTCGGCATCGATTTCGCATGAAGATAGTGCCAGACGTGAGCCCTGCCGAATTTCGCATCCGCACCCAACACAGATGCGGTTTGTCGCGCCGTCTCGCTTAAATCCCAGCCTTTCCGCTCCATGGCAGCTTTCAGCCGCTCAGCAAAGGCCGCTTTCCGGCTGTTATCGTGCTCGGCTCGTTTGAACGAATGGCGCAACGGGCTAACTCCCAGCATGTCTGGTTACCCAAGACTAGCCCCCGACTGCTTAGACAGTGATTTAGCCTTAGATTACCTGCCGGTGCAAGGCAGCGGCGGCGCCACCAGCAGGAAGTGGTGCAGGGCGATTGAACATTGCCGCCCGTTCTTCCAGGTCACTCGAACGGCCCCTTCAATCAGAGCCGGCGAGCCGACTCCTGGCAGTGGGCCGCACGGATCGGACGCCATGCTCGCGCATGTCCGAGGGTCATCGGCGGGATCTCGTGCCCGTCGGCATCGTAGGCGCGGCGTGGGTCGCGGGGCGGGCTATACAACCTCGTTGGGTTCTGAGCTTAGCTCGTTCTCTCGAAGCCGTTCTGTAACCGGTGTGGGCTTCTCTGCCTGCTGTTCCTTCATTGCTCTGAGTTGCGCCAGCACCCTGCGAACGTGCTGCCGGACCCGCTCACCGGGCTCGCTATTCTCCTGTTTCATGATGTCTGGTGCCTTCCAGTATAGGGTGCGAACAAAACCCGTTCGGCCCGGGCCGAACGGGTTCACCAAGGTTCGCTTGGCTCTGAGGCCGAGGGCCTCGGTCGAAGGTGATACCCACCCGCGCAGACGACAACTGTCTCGCAGACTCCCCGTTCCGCGCCGCGCCTACGAAAACTCCGTATGCGCAAGAGAAGCGCCGGCCAGGATCAATCCTCGTCATCGACCTCCCACATCTTCGGAGCAGCCGATGGCTCCTTGGTCTCTGCTTTCGGCTGTGTCCTACAACAGTTTGCGCTCACCCTGCGGCGGCGCACACGGCTCAGAGCGAGCCCCTTGTTGCACAGGAATAAGCCTCGTTCGCGTTCTCATAGATGCGCCACAAGAGGACGCGGCGCTTGGCCTCGTTGTCCTCGATTGCATCGGCGATCTCGTCCCGGACATCCTGATCGCTCGCCGCCTGGGGTTCGGCGAGCCTGGCGCGGAGTACGCGACGCTCCTCCAACAGCGCCGCGTACTGCTCGCAGAATGCCAGAAAGAGTTCTTCCTCAGGACTGTCCATACAGGACGCGGCCCCTACGATCCGGCGAGTGGACGGAGAGGTGCATCGCTATCGAAGCTCTACAACCTGTCCATCTGTATTGACGCGACACCCCACGCGGGCCTGCCGCACTTGTCTGAGACCCTTTCGGGCGTACTCAATCCGCGCGTTGACGGGGAGCACGATCGCACCATCACGGCCTCGCACCTCCGACCCCGCGCTCGACACCTTCACGTCGACGGCACCAAACTGCCGCGCCTGCCTCTCGATTGCCTCGGCACACTTCGTAGCCTCTGCGGAACGTTTCACGACTGAACTGGGACGCTGGTTCGCCTCTGCCGAACGTCTCACAACTGGACGCGGGCGCTGGGTTGAAACGCGCCGCTGCTGCGGTCGGAGGCGAGGCTGGCGAAGCGGGCGGATCTCGGGTCCGATCTCTTCCACGTACACAGGAGCGTCGAAATTGATCTTCCCTCGAATTGGTGGACGCCTTTGATACGCTCCTGAGGGGGCGAGGAAGGTGTCTGATGGCGAAGACGAGACGCGAGTTCACACCGGAGTTCAAACAGGAGGCGGTGGCGCTTTGGGAAGGAAGCGGTCGCCTCAGGTGGAGATTGCCGCGGAGCTCGGCCTCCAGCCCTCTCAGCTGCGGCGGTGGCAGAAGGCGGTTCACGGTACCAGTCAGCGACCCACCGCACCCGCTGCGGGCGCGGCCCCGGTGGTGCCCGCGCCGGCTGATTTGGCAGCCGAGAACGCGCGGTTGCGACGTGAGCTCGAGCGGGCTCGTGCCGAGCGTGACATCTTAAAAAAAGCCATCGGCATCTTCTCGGAGACGCCGCGATGAAGTTCCGGTTCATCGCTGATCACCAGGAGGAATGGCCGGTGCGCGTGATGTGCGATGTGCTCGGCGTCTCGCCCGCCGGCTATTTTGCTTGGCGCTGCCGGCCCGAGAGCGCGAGAGCCGCTCGCCAATCGGAACCTGCTGGCGGATGTGCGACGCCTGCAGGCGCAGCACCGGGGCCGCTATGGCTCGCCCCGGATGCATGCGGCTTTGCGAGCTGAGGGCCGGAGCGTCAGCCGGGGCCGGGTCGAGCGCCTCATGCGTCGGCACGGCATCCGGGCAGCGGCGTCGCGCCGCTTCCGGCCTGTGACCACGGACAGCCGCCATGGGCTGCCGGTTGCTCCCAATCTGCTTGAGCAGCGCTTCGAAGCCTCGGCCCCGAACCAGGTCTGGCTCGCGGATCTCACCTACGTGCCCACCGGCGAGGGCTGGCTGTATCTGGCCGCGGTCCTCGATCTCGCGACCCGCAAGGTGGTGGGCTGGGCGATGCGCGATCACCTGCGAACGGAACTCGCCGCGGCGGCCCTCGTCATGGCGACTCAGCGGCAGCGTCCTGGTCCCGGGCTCGTCCACCACTCGGATCGTGGATCGCAATACGCATCGGGCGCCTACCGCGAGCTCCTCGCCAAAGCCCGCATGAGGGCCTCGATGAGCCGGACTGGGAACTGCTACGATAACGCCCCGATGGAGAGCTTCTTCCATACGCTGAAGGTTGAACTCGTGCATCAGTGCCGCTGGGCCACGCGCGAGGAAGCCCGGCGCGACCTCTTCTCTTACGTGGAGGGCTACTATAACCGACAGCGGATGCACTCGGCTCTCGCGGTATCTCTCACCCGAGCAGGCCGAACGAAGGATGGCGAGCTAACCGCGTCCACCGAAACGGGGGAAGATCATCCTCGAGGCGAGCCTGCACGTGAATGCCATCGGCCCAGAAATAGACATAGCGTTTGGCGGAGAGATCGCGCTTCGACCAACGGGCATGCTCCTCTGACCAGGCGTTCTTGAGCCGCGCGACGGTTGCGGCGGACAGCCCACCCGCGTCGCTGCCAAGCAAAGCCTGGAGGGCCTCGTGTCGCGCTCGGGTGGCAGATGTCCATGGCGCACGAGCCGTTGGCGGCCATCCTCAGAGCGCTTGTCGGCATGGCTGCCGAGGAAAGCTGCAACCTCGGCGTCAATGGCCTGGACGAGCAGCGCCCGAGCGCCGTTGCGCAGAATCTCGGTGAGCGGGTCAGAGAACTCTCCTGGCTGGACCAGCTTGAGGACGCTATCCTGGATCATGGCGTATCACTCCTTCGGTGGAGAAGTGGAGGCTCGAACACCCCCACGATACGCCGCCTCAACCCTCACGCCGTCACCAACTTCCGCGCATAGCTCATGAGCCATTAGGGAGGCGGCTGTTGCGGGACATCGCTATTGCCATCGCGTTCGCGCGCGTGTCAGGCTCATAAGGCACCCGTCACCGTCGTGGGAGCGGGATTCCGTCTATTGTTCTGCGGGATGCTATGGGCGCACCAATAGCCCCTCCATTTGCCCCAGCGTCACCCCGTACCGGTTGGCGTTGCGGATGGTGATCGTGATGCCCTGCTTCTACTTTGACACCTACGACGGCGAGCGGTTCGTCCCCGACGATAAGGGGTGTGACTTGGCGGAATTCGAGGAGGCGAAGGCGGGAGCTGTCAAGGCGCTGACTGACATCGGCCAAGACGGTCTCCTCGGGCGGGGACGATCGCGAGTTCGCGGTCGATGTCCTGGAGAAGGCCGTGATACCGTCTTAAGGGCAAGGCCTGACCCCGTTGTTAAGTCCGTGCCTGACCCTCATTGACCCGCCTCCCCACAACCCGCGCACTACGCGAACGGAAGGATCGATCCCGCCGACAGTGACAATCTGAAATTGGAGCGCAGCCGATGAGCCAAGTCCGTGTAGTGGTAGACGGTCGTATCTACACCGGCCAGATGAAGACCAAGCGTGGGCTCGTCGCCGTTACCACTCCATACGGGGAGAGAACTACGGAGGTCGGCGGAAGCCCTCCAGAAATTACGGCCCGCACGATGCTCCGGGAACTTGTCAAGGCGGAGAAGGCGCGCAAGGACACCACGCTGTAGCCAAGGGGGTGACACGCCCTCCGCGCAACCCGCGCCGCGCCTATGACGCCGACGGCCGTGAGATCCCGCCCATGAGCCTCGGCAACGTGCGCGAGCATGGCGTCCGGTCGGTGCGGCGATCTGCCAGGAGACGAGCTGCGGTCACTCGGGCTCGGTCAACCGGAAGGCCTGCCGGATTAGCTTCCCCGGTACCTGACGTGGCGCTGCGCCTGCGGTGCTCGGCGTGCGGTTCGCGGAACGTGAAGAGGCAACCGGATTGGCGCGAAGGACAGCGGCTCGGAACGGGTCGTAGGTGGGCGTGCATCTTTTACGAGGCTGGATTGATACGCCTTGATGATGCTCAACAATCCGGATCGCTCGCTGATCTGATTAACCACTTGTTCACCTTCTCATTGCGCGCGAGGTGGCTTCGCCTAGACTGGCTCTTGAGAGGCCCGTCACCTCTTGGTCCTTAACACCTGGCCCAGGGCAATCCCTGGGCCCTTTTACGGACGGGGTTTCCGCTCTGCCGGAGTTCGACATGATCCGTGCCGTTCTCCTTTTCGTTCTCGCCGCCCTTGGCCCCTCCCCTGCCCTTGCCGAGACGTTCAACGGCGGACGTGCGGTCATCATCGACGGGGACACGTTCGCCCTTGGATCGGAGCGGGTGCGGATCTTGAACATCGACGCGCCCGAAACACGCGGCTCTCGCTGTGAACGGGAACTCGTGCTCGGGCTCAAGGCCAAGGAGCGGCTGGCCGATTTGCTGCGGGCTGAGTCGGTCGATATCATCCGAGACGGTGAGGACCGCTACCGCCGCACCCTCGCCCGCGTGTCTGTCGGCGGTCTCGATGTCGGGTCGATCCTCGTCGGAGAAGGGCTCGCCCTCCCCTGGCGGGATGGGCCGGAGGCCCGAGAGGCCCGGTTGCGGTATTGGTGCGGACCGCTATGACGCGCCCCTCGCAATCCCGGCGTCAAGCAACATGGGACGCACTGCCCCATAGCTTCCCGGTGCCCAACGTGGCGCTTCGCCTGCGGTGCTCAGCGTGCCGCTCGCGCCAAAAAACACCCCGCCAACGTACCCGTGTCCCCACGTGCGGTCGTACGTCAGTATCTAACGAGGCACCGCCGACGTGATCCGTTGGGAAGAACAGGAGACCGGTGACTGGTATGGGTACAGCGGCGAGCTGACCGTCGCGAATGTAGCGCGACAGCCGGGCGGCTCTGCTCGATGGCTGTGGGACGTAAGTGGCGCGGGGCGTCCGCCTGGGTGGCGCAACTCCGGTCACCGCACCACCGCCCTTGCGGCGCGTAGGGCGGCCGATGAGTACTGGGCCCGGTGGATCCAAGCGGCAGCGCTAAAACCCGATCTGAACCTCCTCGCCAAAGCAAGCGTGCCGATCAAAAAACGGAATGGGTCACGAAGCCAGAAGTGATCCGGACGCGCGAGGTCTTGAAGACGGCGGTGCCGGGACGGTCGGAAGCGCGATGCAGGCGCTGCCGACCTGGCCGCCGGAGACTTCGGCGTCACCTGCGCGCGCGTGAAACTGCTGACGGCGCCTTCCAGCGTTCGCCAGCGCTCTGGTACAGTCTGCTCAATTGTAGGCTGTGAGCGTTCCGAGCGGCAAAGGAGATAGCCGTGGACGAGTTGGAGCGTTGGCTGACCTTGGTGGGCCTGGACCAGCTCGCGCCATTGTTGCGGGCCAACGACATCGACCACGAGCTGTTGCCTGAGCTCACCGAAGCGGATCTGGAGAAGATCGGGAGTCTCAGTAGGACATCGCAAAAAGCTGCTTAAAGCCGCCGCGCATCTCAAGCCCGCGATCGCACCATCGTCTCCACCAGCATCAAGCCCCGGCGCGACAGCAGCTTCCGCCCAGCGCCGGCACCTCACCGTCATGTTCTACGACCTCGTGAACTCGACCATACTCGCGACACGGCATGATCCAGAGGATGTCCGTGAAGTTCTTGGGGCCTTTCACCGCCGTGTTGGCGAGGCCGTTGCACGCTTTACCGGGTTGG